>NZ_BBXE01000032.1 GCF_001570565.1 Herbidospora yilanensis
CCCCCGTTCCCGCCCCCGTCCCTGCCGCCGACCCGGTCAAGGCGGCCAAGCAGCAGGCGGGACGGCAGCAGAAGCCGATCGAGATCGAGAGTCTCCACACGGAGAACTCCACCACCGTCGCCAACCCCGACGGAAAGACCCTGGGCACCTACGTCTACAGCCGGCCCGTCCGGGTCAAGCGCGACGGCGCCTGGAAGGGCGTCGACACGACGCTGATCGCGGGGAACGGGGTGGTCAGGCCCCGGATGACAGCGCTGGACATCAGCCTGTCCGACGGCGGCGACGCCACCCTCCTGACCGCCAGGGGGAAGACGCTCGGCACCGCGAAGGACAAGGCCGGAGAGGTGCGGATCGCCGCACCGGGCATCCTGCCCGCGCCGAAGCTGACAGGCAACAGGGCCGTGTACGAATCGGCCTACGGCCCCGCCGTCGATCTGGTGGTCACGGTGACCGCGACCGGCTTCCGCCAGGAGATCGTGATCCGGGAACGACCGGCCGGGCCGTTGAAACTACCGGTGCCGGCCGTCCTGCCCGACGGCATGCGCTACGGAAAGACCATCACGGGCAAAGCGGCCGTGCTGACGGGCGACAAGCAGGTCACCGACCTGGCCACGGTACGGATGCTGGACGCCACGGCGGCCCAGACCCCCGGTTCCGGCCACGTCGGCGCGGCGGCCACCTCCATCGAGAACCGGCCGGGCGGCCCCGCCCTGGTGCTGTCCCCGGAAGCGGCCTTCCTCGCCGACCCGCGGGTCACCTACCCGGTGACACTGACCGCGGCCGAATCGGACTGGTATGGCGCCGGCTACCCCGACGACACGTTCATCAACAACAAGACCTGGGGCACCGGCGGTCCCAACCAGGGCATGTTCAAGCTGCTTGTCGGCAACGGCGGCAACGCCATCTCCAACGGTGCGACCAACGACCCGAGCACGGTCTGGCGCAGCTACCTGCGCTTCGACCTGACCGGCGCGCCGTTCATGGGCCGCCCGATCCTCAACGCCGACCTGCGTCCGTGGAACTACCGCTCCCACGCCTGCGGCGACCAGGCAGGCGACATCGTGGTGCGACGGATCACCAGCACGTGGAGCGTCAACACGCTCAGCTGGAGCGCCCAGCCGTCCGTGACCACGGCCGGGCAGGGCGTCAAGGGCAGCGCCGTGGGCGATCACTGCTCCGGCAACCTTCATGCCCAGGACGTCTTCTACACCATCGAGGACATCGTCCGGGCCTGGGGCGCCGGTCAGCCCAACCACGGCCTGCGCATCAGCGCACTGGCCGAGGGCGGCGTCGTCAACTGGCGGGAGTTCCGCTCGGCCAACTACACCGACTCCGACGGCCACCCGCCGCACCTGTTCGTCAAGTACGAGGAGCCCGCGCCCCCGGCCGAGACCAAGGGCATCTTCCTGCCCTACTTCGACAACCCCACGATCGGCGACGCCCGGGACAACGAGTTCGGCGCCGACACGCGGCCCACGGCCCCGGAGATCACCGAAACGCAGGCGTTGCGGCAGCGTGAGGAATCGCCGGACTACGTCATGGAGGACTCCGCGCTGGGCGTGGGCGTACCCGATGACATGAGCGCGGAGGAGTGGCTCGACGCGATCGAGGCGGTGCATCCGACCGACCCCGACCCCGAGCCGCCGACCGGCCCCGACACCTCGCCGCCCACGGTGGACGGCACCTACCCGGAGGCCGACGCGATCGGCACGCCGGTCGGCGAGCCGGTGCGCGCCGGGTTCGGCGAGCCCGTCACCGACGCCGTGATCGTGGTGAAAAACCCCAACGGCAGCCCCGTCACGGGCACGACCACCACGGACGACAACGGCCGGGTGCTCATCTTCACGCCCGGCGCGGCGCTGGCCGCCAACATCCGGTACACCGCCGAAGTGAGCGGCGCGAAGGACGCCGCAGGCAACGTCATGGCGGCTCCGCACGTCTGGTCGTTCACCACGATCGCGGAGAGCACCGCGCCGACGATCGTGCAGGCCGTCCCGGCCCGGAACGCCACCGGGGTCGCCGCCACCACCCCGGTGCAGGTCATGTTCAGCGAGGCCGTACAGGAGGCCCTGCTCTCGGTGAAGAACCCGGCGGGCGCCGCGGTCGCGGGCACCACGGCGATGGACGCGGCGAACACGGTGCTGACCTTCACTCCCGCGCAGGCCCTCGCGCGCGGCACCAGATACACCGTGACGGTGAGCGGCGCGAAGGACGCCGCAGGAAATGTCATGACGCCGGACACCTGGTCATTCACCACCAACGGCGTCGGCCTGGTGGCGGCCTACGGCATGGAGGAGGGCGCCGGCACCACGATCGGAGACTCCTCGGGCCAGGGCAACACGGGCCTGGCACAGGGCACCACCTGGGTCACCGGCGGCCGGTACGGCAAGGCGTTGTCGTTCGACGGCAGCACCAGCGTGGTCAGCGTCGCCGACTCCCCGTCGCTCCGCCTGACGACGGCCGCGACGTTGTCGGCCTGGGTCAGACCAGCGACCGTCGCCAATTGGCGCACCATCATGATGAAGACCGACAACGAGCAGCTTTCCTACGGCCTGTACGCCTCCAACGGCACCGTCCCGTCCGGCTGGTTCTCCGCGGAGACCACGGGACGGGTGACGGTCGACGGCCTCGCGCCGTTGCCCACCGCCACGTGGCGGCATGTCGCCGTCACCTACAACGGCAGCAGCGCCCGCCTCTACGTCGACGGCGCTCTGGTCAGCCAGGCCGCCACGACGGGCAGCCTGCTGGACGTCGACGGCGACCTGCGCATCGGCGCCAACACCATCTGGGGCGAGTACTTCAGCGGCCTCATCGACGAGGTCCGCGTGTACAACGTCGTCCAGACCCCCGCCCAGATCCAGGCCGACATGGCCACCCAGATCGGCGGCACGACCCCCGGGCCGTCCCCGTCGCCCAGTCCGTCCCCATCGCCATCCCCATCGCCCACCCCGACCTCGACGCCCGTCCCGGGATTGGTGGCGGCCTACGGCATGGAGGAAGGGACCGGCACCACGATCGGCGACTCCTCCGGCCAGGTCAACACCGGCTTGGCGCTGGACACCGGCTGGAGCAATGCGGGCCGGCACGGCAAGGCGTTGTCGTTCAACGGCACCTCCAGCATGGTCACCGTCGCCGACTCCCCGTCACTGGGCCTGACGACCGGCCTGACGCTGTCGGCCTGGATCAGACCCACGAACCTCACAAGCTGGCGCACCATCCTGATGAAGGACGACCCACAGATCGGGATGTTGTCATACGGCCTGTACGCCTCCAACACGATCGTCCCCTCCGCCTGGCTGGCCACCGACCTCGAGGACGTGATGAAGGTCAACGGCGAAACGGCGTTGCCCACCAACGCCTGGCGTCATGTGGCCGTCACCTACGACGGCACCACCGCCCGCCTGTACGTCGACGGCACCCCGATCAGCCAGGTCCCCGCCACCGGCAGTCTGCTGGACGTCGACGGCGACCTGCACATCGGCGCCAACACCATCTGGGGCGAGTACTTCAGCGGCCTCATCGACGAGGTCCGCGTCTACAACCTGGCCCAGAGCCCTGCCCAGATCCAGGCCGACATGGCCACCCAGATCGGCGCGGCCCCGCCCTGGTCGGGCACCCTCGCGCAGCCGGGAACAACCGCGAAGTCGGCCGGCCCCGCAGGGGCCATCGCGAAACTGGCGGTGTCCGGCACCACCGGCGCGCCCCGGCTCAGCGCCTGGCTGACCGGCCCGCAGGACCACCGGGCGAAGGTCGAGTTCGAGGTCGCCCCCAAGCCGTCCAAGTCGGCGAAGCACCAGAAGCCGATCTGGTCCGGCACGGTCGAAGCCGCGGGGAGCACCACCGCCGAGGCGAGCATGCCGTCCGGTCTGCTCACCAATCGACAGGAGACACGCTGGCGGGCCAGGACCACGACCGGTGAATGGTCGGCCTGGCAACCGGTCTCCATCACGCCGCCCGTCCGCCCTGCCGTGGCCAAGCAGGAGGTCCGCAACCTCGCCGCCGCCAAGAAGTTCCCCTACGAGCACGTGACCGCGGCGCAGTGCCAGACCGCCATCGCCGATATCAACCGACCGGACCTGGCCGGTTCGATGCACCGGCGAGGCTGGTACTCCAAGAACTCGTACAGCATGTGCTACGCCATGTGGATCGGCGAACGCGACGAGGACTCCAGCGTCAACGACGACACCCCGCTGCTGAGCGACACCAACTGGTACGGCCGGCTGACGATCGTGCTGAACAGCCACGTCGGCAAGGGCCACAACGCCGCCACCCCAAGGGCCGCCAGAAACGGCCCCACCGGTTACAGCAGCCGGGACATCAAGGTCGAACTCGGCGTCACCGACATCCACCTCCTCGATGAGGACTGGGACGACCGCGCGTTCCGGGTCAGCCTGGGCGAGTCGGCGGACTGTGCCGCCACGTTCGTCGACACCGACGGCGTGACCAAGCCGTGGGGGTACGGCAAGGAGCTCACGGTCGCCCAGTGGCGCGCCCGCGGACCGATCGAGATCAAGCTGAGCGTGCCCGAGAACGTGCGGTCGACGAGCCCGGACAAGGGCAACACGTGCAGCCTCAAGCCATCCATCAAGTACACCCACAACCCAGAACTGATGGACAGCTTCAAGACCCTCAATCCGAGCTTCAAGGGTAAGGAGTGGGTGCAGCACTTCATCTGCGACAGCGCCGACTGGATCAAGGCCTACACCGGTGGCTGCATCGTCAACACCGTGCGTCCGGTCTTCATCCTCGACGGCAACGAGGCCAAGGTGAAGGAGTCGGCCGCGCACTGGCTCGACGCGCTCTACTACCCCGGCAACACCAATCCGGACAAAGGAACGGCCAAGCGCATCCCCGGCCAGTTCAGCTGGCAGAATCCCGGCTGCACGCAGGGTCAGACCCCCGCCTGCCTGCACCGCACGCGGGACACGACCACCATCAACAACAACCGCAAGGTGTCGATCCCGATGTGCCGGAAGATGTGGCCGGCCTACAAGGGCCACTGCGACGAATTCCCCTTCGCCTCAACGGTCGAGGGGGCGGCGAACCCGAGCTGGGACTATTCCGTGCGCACCATCAAGGGCGCGGACAACTGCTCTTCGGGGTCGCGGACGAGCGTGTTCTACCAGCGTCACCGAATCCGTGACCGTTTCTCGTTCTGGGTCGCCATCATTCCGGACGGGCGAACGGCGCCGCTGGGCGGCGCCCCCGGCGTCGTCGTCACCGATCCGCTTCCGGATGAGTTGCCAGAGCTCGATCACGCCACCTGCACGATCGACGGAATCGGAGCCAACATCATCGGCCCCATTCCCCCTGCCTGATGAATAACCCCTGAGGGGCAACCGGGGTGAGGGCGGTTCGTTCGCCGCCCTCACCCCGTCCGGGGCGGGTTCCGCGAGCCGGGCGTACAGTGAGCTCCACTAGCCAAATTCAGCCAGAGAGCTTTGATGGCTGAGGTTATGGCGGCTGCAGGTCCAGGCGGTGAAACCGGCCGATCCCGCTGCTGGACGAGGACGACATCCGCCGCGAGGGCGCCATCCTCGACCCCCGGAGCTTCGCCCGGGTCGCGGCGGTGCTGCAGGTCCTGGCCATCAGCCCCTGAGCTTCTCACCCGCACAGCATCACCTGACCAGAAACCGGCGTCGACCTGCGGGAAAGCACTACCAAGATCGGGTCATGGCCCCTTTCTCACGTATTCGGTTCCCAGCCCGAGTAGCCGGTCTCGGCCCGGCACTGCGCGTCCGCGACCGCCGAGTCGATCTCGGCCCGCGTGCCGCGTGGTTTGTCCGAATCCGCCCTTCAGGCGCTCACGTCGACCACGACGCGAACCGTGGCCTGGTCCGTCTCCGTGGTGCGGACCGTGAGAACGGCCTGCCAGCGACCCGGTAACGGCAGGTTCAGCTGGCCGATGTAGTGCCCGTCGGCGCCCTGGAGCTCCACCGGGATCGGCCCGAGGTCCCGGTCTGTGAGGGTCATGGCGGCGTGCACCTCCGGCACGTTGAGCGGCGCGCCGTTCGGGTCGAGCACCGACAGGTGCAGCTGCGCCGGCCCCACCTTGGGCGGAAATACCGTGAGCAGCACCGCACCGCGCGAGGCGGGGCCGGAGCCGGCCGAGAACGGCACGGGTATGGGTACGGCCGGCACCGGCGCCGCTCGATTCGCGGGCGCCGCCGTATTCGCGGTCGCCGCCGTCGAGCGGGCCGGCTCCATGGCGACCAACGCGGCGGACAGGCCGAGCACGACGGCGCCCACCCCCATCTCGGCCAGCAGCCGCCGGTAGAACGCGTAGAGCTGGTGCGGGTCAGGGCCGCCGCGGCGCCGGTTGCCGACCGCGCCGTAGTGGCGGGCGACCCATCCGCGGGCGGCGGCGCCGAACGCGACCAGCACGACCACGAGGGCGACCTTCACCAGCAGAACCCGGCCGTACGCGGTGGCGAACAGCGCCGGCGGCGACCCGACCTGCCGCCATGCCTGGAACAGCCCGGTGGCGGCGATGAGCGCCACGCACACCAGCGCCGTGTGCGAGAACCGGGGCACCGCCACGCGCAGGGTGACGGCGTCGCGGGTCGGCACGTGCGTCACGGCGAGCGCGACGAGACCCCCGAGCCAGACCGAGCCGGCGACGAGGTGCACGACGTCGACCGGCACGGCGAACCCGCCGGCCTCGCCCGTCACGCTGTGGTTCGCGATGCTCCAGGTCACGGCGAGCGCCGCGGCGGCCGCGAGCACCGCCGCCGCGGCCGTCCACCGCGTGCGGCGGTCCGGCGCGTCCGGGTAGCGGTTCAGCAGCCAGACGAGCGCGGGCGCCGCGGCGAGCAGCAGAGCGACGCGAACCCCGAGGGCACGGCCCAGGCCGGTGGCCCACGTCGTGGACAGCAGCCGCGGGTCGAAGGCGCTCGCCACATCGCCGTCGGCCAGGTACGGCCCGTACAACAGGCCGGAGGCGATCGCGGCGGCGAGGCTGGCGCCCCAGCCGGCCCACAACGCCCGCCGGGCCGACCGTCGCCGCGCACCGGCCGGCCAGCACCACGCCAGGTAGAACGCGGTGCCGAGCAGCACGGCGAACCCTGCGAACGCGGCCCACCGGGCGGCGCCGTACGCCGTCGCGGCATCGCCGGAACGATCGCCCGGGGGCGTGACGCCGGCCGGTTGGCTGCCCGGCGTACCGACGGTGAACGTGTAGGCGCCCTGCACCGGGTGGCTGTCGGAGGACACCACCCGCCACGAGACGGTGTAGACGCCGTCGGCTAGTTTCCCGTTCAGCGGGGCCTCCACCGACGTGTCGTCGCCCACGCGGTGGACCGGTGCGCCGATGCCGATGCGGGCGCCGTCCGGGCCGAACAGCCGCACGCCGTCCGGCGGCACGGTCACCGGGTCGGTGAACTGCAGCAGCAGCGTCCGAGGGGAGTCCTGGTAGATCTGGCCGTTGGCCGGCACGGCGTTGACCAGTTCCGCGTGCGCCCAGGCAGGGCTCGCCACCACGAGGGACACGGCGGTGGCGAACCCTGCGAGGAGGACGGCGAGCCCCGTGCCGCGCGTCCTGGTGCGGGTCATGGCTAGAGCCGCCCGGCGGTGTCCGCCTCCGCGAGCGGCGCGGAGGCCGGCACCGGGGTGCGCGGACGCAGCCAGGTCGCGGCCGCCGTCAGCAGCGCGAGGGCGCCGAGCGCGAGGCCGGCCAAGCCGAGCAGGCGAGCGACACCGTCGTCGTCGGTGGTGGTGGTGGGGGTGGGGATGGCCGCGGCGGGCGCGTTGGCCTGCGCGTCCGCCGGCTTGACGTCGATCACCGGCGCCGGGTGTTCGGGCCGTGGCGCGCCGGCCTCCGGGACGTCGATCCAGCGGACGACCTCACCGCCGCTGTAGGTCTGCAGCGCCTTGAACACGAGCTGGCCGGGCGTGGTGGGCAGCGGACCGAGGGACACCTCGAAGAGCTGGAACTCGCCGGGCTTGATGGCGCCGCCCTCCCACACGATGCCCGTGACGGCCTTGTGGGCGGCCTCGTCGTCGGACCCGGCGGACGCGGCGGACGCGGCGTTCGGCAGTTGCCGGGTGGCGACAGTGGCCGTCCAGCCCGGGACGGGGCGCAGGGAGGCGCTGGTGAGCTGGGCGTTCTCCGGGAAGACGACCTCGACGCGGATCGTTTTCGCGTCCGGGCGCTCGTTGGGCACCTTGAACGCGAACGTGCCGTAGCCGCCGGCGGTGGCGACCGAGGGGGAAACGGTGACGTGAGCCCACGCCGGCAAGGCGGAGGCGAGCAGGACGGCGACGCCGGCCACGAGCGTCGCGGTGACGGCACGGATGAGCTTCATGCACGGACTCCTTGCGCGTATCGGTATGTGGAGCCCGTGCCGGTCAGGTGCGTTCACGGCTGACCGGCACGGGTTCGGAGGCGGGTTCAGCCGGCGATTACGGCGTTACATTGACGATCGTCACGAGGCCGACCATGCCGTGGGGTCCCTCGGAGTGAGAGAAGATGTGGCAGTGCAGCATCCACTTCCCGGGCTCTTTGGGCTGGAACACGATGTCGTACGTCTGTCCGACGCCGACGTTGAGCGTGTCCACGGTGTAGGGTGACGCGAGCTTGTTGCCGTCTTGGGCCACGACCTGGAACGGCACCCCATGCAGGTGCATCGGGTGGATCATCTCGGGGCCCGTGCCGATCAGCCGGACGTGGACCTTCTGGTTGACCGCCGCCGTCAGTGGCACGGTCGCCGGGTACGACTTGCCGTTGAGGGTGAACCCGTTGGAACCGTCGCCGATCTCGATGGTGTAGTGCTTGTCGGCGGCGATGTCGCCCAGCGTCGGGGTCACCAGGAGCGCGCCGTAGAGGCCCCGGCCGACCTGGCCGCCACCCATGTGCGAGTGGTACCAGTGCGTGCCGGACGACTTGGCGGTCCACTCGTACGTGTAGGTCTGGCCGGGCATGATGTGCGGCTGGGTGATGTCCGGCACGCCGTCCTGCGCGTTCGGCAGTTGCATGCCGTGCCAGTGCACCGCCGTGTGCTCCGGCAGGTCGTTCTGCACGATGACCCGCACCCGGTCGCCCTCGTTGACCTTGATGGTGGGGCCGGGCACTATGCCGTTGAATGTGTACGCCAGCTTCACCACCCCGGGCGAGACCTCCCAGTCGGTCTGCGACATGCACAGCTTGAACACCTTGACGGTGCCGACCAGATCGTAGGCGGCCAGCCGGGTGCCGTCGCCCTGGTCGGCGCCGAGGACCGGCTTGTCGCAGGGCTCGGAGCCGGGCGGTGGCGTCGTCGTCGGGGTGGCGCTCGGGCTCGGGCTCGGGCTCGTGCCCGGGCTGCCACTCGGCGACGGGCTCGCGCTCGGTGACCGGGACGGCGACGGGCTCGCGCTCGGCGACCGGGACGGCGACGGCGGTGCCGTTCCGGCGTTGATGATGCCGGTCATGTACGGGTGGAGACTGCAGTAGTAGTTGTACGAGCCGGCGGTGGTGACGGTGACCATGAAGCTTGCCCCGGGCGGCAGGTCCGGGGAGGTGAAGTCGCCGCGGATGGCGTGGACGGTACCGTCTGTCTCCTGGTTGACGAACGTGACCGTGTCGCCGGGTGCCAGCGTGAGCACGTCCGGCGTGAACGCGAAGTTCTTGATCACGATCGTGTGGTTCGTGGCACTGTTCGCGGCCTTCGGCGCGAACAGTGCCGCGCCGGAGACCAGCATCGAGAGCGCGATCACGCCGATCAGCATCAGCCGTCGTACCGGTGGCGAGGCGTCGGAGAGGGCACGCCGGAGGGCCGCGAAGGGCTCCGGCGCGGTCGTATCAGGCATGGGTGTACTTCCTCGTCTACTGTGGAATGCACGCGCCCACGTGTCGGCGGCCGAATGGACCGGCGTGGGTGGTGCGCGATCGGGGGCCCTGGTCAGGGGGAGGGACCGTCCGCTTCACGGTCCCTCTCCCGCAGCGCGGGCCCGCAGTTACTCGCAGACCCCCGGGTTGATGGGGTTGAGCTGGACACACGTGAGCTGGTTCGCCATCTCCGGCGTGGCGTTCTGCACCCAGCCGTTGTAGACGATCGGGTAGGCCAAGACGCCCTGCCCGCCCATGCCGTTGTAGCCGGTCACGATGTCATCCACCGTGGTGCCCGCGGCCGAGTCGAGAACCATCTTGCCGACGATTGTGGAGTCGGCGGGGTTGCCGTCGCCGTTGGGGTCGGGGTCGATCACGGCGAGGGTGTTGGCGAACTTGCTCGACACGTAGGCGTAGTAGCCGCCGCCGCGCTTGGCGCCGAAGTTGATGCCGTGACAGCCGGAGTCGCACGGCAGGTACTTGATGACCTTGTCGGTCTTGGTGTCGATGACGGCGATGTTGCTCGTGAGCGTGTTCGCCACGAACGCCACGGTGCCATCAGGGCTGACCGGGATCTGGATCGGCAGGCCGCCGGAGCTCCCGGTCGTCGCCCCGGTCACCATGTCGTAGTTCGCCCACAGGTTGATGGCCTTGTAGCCGACGCTCGTGCCGCTGTCGCTGTGGCACGCCGGCCCGTCCAGCGAGATGCAGGAGACGCTCTGGCCGAGGAAGTTGGCCACGTAGTACTTCGAGGAGTCCGGCATCATGCCGGTCGCGATGGGCAACTGCTCGGTCTGCACCTCCTGGATCGAGCCCGACGGCACGTCGACGATCGTCGAGTCGTTGTGGTTGACGTTCGGCGTGACCATGGTGCGCCCGTCGGCGCTCATCCAGTGCGCGTGCGGGTGGGCCGGTGTCTTGCCGGGACCCTGCACCAGGATGCGTCTGTCGATCTGCGTGGCACCCGGACTCAGTTCGACCACCGCGTTGCCGGCGTTGATGGCGACGTGGAGCTGGTCGGTGTCGGTCCGGGTCATCACATGAGATGGGTCCGGGCCGACCTGGATAGTTCGCACGAGCTTGCCCGTGGTCCGGTCGAACACGGTCAGGCGGTCGGAGAACCATTCCGTCTGATAGATGTACTTTCCATCGCGGTCCGACCACATATTGTGCGGGTTGTTGAGGTTGATCTGTGGTAGCGCCACCTTCCGGTCTACGGTCCAGTTCTGCACGTCGACCTTGGTGGCCGCGCCGGACTTGACCTTGCCGGCGTACTGCTCCATCTGGGTGTCGACCCAGAGCTCACCGACGCCGGGCACGCTCGGCCGCTGGGTGAGCGCGGGCAGCGTGACGCCCTCGTTGAACTTGCTGTTGTAGTACGCGTCGAGGCTCGGGATGATCACCGGCTGCTCGTTCGCGTCGTACTGCAGGATCGGCGCGGGCGGGTAGTAGGGGTTCCAGTTCTTGGTCTGCGTGTTGCTGAAGACCTGCCAGTTGTCGGGCGCGGTGATCCGGAAGAACTTCTGCACGAGCTGCTGCACCACGTCGGCCGAGCTGGGCACGACGATGCCGCCCTTGATGTTGACGTTGAGCTTCTTGCCGAAGTCCAGGCCGGGCGTGAGCGGGTCGTCCACGACCACAGCGCCGAGCATGTACGGGTGGATCTTGCAGAGCCACGCGTACAGGCCCGGCTCGGCCAGGCTGGTCTCGACGTTGCCGATGAACGCGCTGTTCTGGTCGAGCGGCTGCGCGCCGACCGGCCAGATCAGGCTGGTCACCGAGTGGGCCGAGGCGGCCGCCGGTGCCGCCACCGCGAACTTCGCCTTCGGCGTGAGGCTCAGGTCCTTGGGCGCCAGCGCGGCGACCTCGTTGAGCGTGCGCATCAGGTCGAGCCCCACGGGCAGGCTGCCGAGCGGGACGGCGCTGCTGTCCGGCACCGTCGACAGCTGCTGGCTGAGCTGGTTGATCTGCGTCTTGGCACGCTGGATCGTTGGGTTCAGGAATCCGAGCACGCCGCCCGCCGCGTCGACCGCCGCGTTCAGCTGGTCGAGGTTGAGCAGGCTGTTGACGTTCACACCGAGGCTGCCGATCAGCGGTGCGTCGCCGTTGAGCAGCGGCAGGTTGAGCAGGCCGCCGCCGAGATCACCGTTGAGCAGCGTGTCGATGCTCAGCGGCAGCGACGCGAGTTTGGTCCGCGGCGTCACGGCGACGCCGAGCGACCGCGTGCCGAACAGCGTCGCACCGGTGTCGAACCACGCACCCTGGTTGTCGGTGAGCGTGAATTGCACCGGCGTTCCTACACCGATCGGAAGCGCCTGGGACGGGGAAGGATTGACCCCAATTGTTACGAAAACCAGGATCGGGGTCAGTAGCCAAGCCAGTCGTCGTCGATTGGCCCGGCGTCGGGCGGCGAGAATGCCGCGTGGGGGAGAATGCATGCACTCCTCCTGAAGTGGGGTGAGATCGATGACGCCAGCCGGATGTTTCGCGCTGCGACTAGGCGGAGTTAACTCGCCGTGAACGCGCGCTCACGCGCAATACGGTTACGAACGCCTCAACGTGGCGCGGCGGGGTCCGTGAATCGGGTTGGTTCAGCACCAAGCTCAGGTCGAACCGCCCAGAGCGGGATTTGCGCCGCTCAGGCGGCTGATGGACAAATACAAACAGCTGACAACAGACGCAACAACCCCGAAACAAACCGTGTAACGTGGCCAACGGCCAGGGTCCACCGATTACTCCGTCGCCGGCGACGGGACGCACGGCGCGCCAAAGGCCGCGTGGGAGAAGGACCGCGCTGAGCCCGGATGCACCGAGCCGATTCGGACGTGGTCGCCGTGAAATGAAAAGAGGTGCCCTGTGAACTGGGAAGATGGGAGTTCTCTACGCTTCCATGATCCGCAGAATTGTTTCATGCCGCCGCCAGGACCCACGCGCGCTTGGACGATGAGCATGTGATCGCCTACGCCGGGCTGGAGCCGGTGCTGCGGCTGGCCGAACGCTGCGACTTGGACGGCCTCGTCGACGAGCACGTCGCCATCACCGAAATCCAGGTCAAGAGTGTGCTCCTGCGCGGGTTGGACGTGCTGGCCTCAACCTTGTCGACGCCGCTGGCCGCTCCGGGCTGGTGAGCGCTCAGCGAGACGGGGCCACCGTGGTGTACGCCTGGCGGGGGGACAGGTGGCGGGGCTCCTGCGGGCCGCCCGCGAACTGCCGACCGAGAAGCCGTCAGGGCAGAGCGAACTGCTGAGTGAGCTGCGGGCGGAGTCGCGCGACGAGAAGGCCGAGACGAGCGCGTGAACAGCCGGATCCGGGCGGGCTGGACGCGCCTGCGATCGGTGCCGCCCGAACGCGCCGAACTGGCCGCCATGGGCCGTCATCCCCGCAGGGACTTGCTGGCCGGACTGACCGTGGCGATCCTCGCACTCCCCCTGGCCCTCGGATTCGGCATCTCCTCGGGGATGGGGCGCGGAGGCGGGGCTGGCGACCGCGGTGGCCGCCTTCTTCGGCGGTTCAGCGCTGCAGGTGTCGGGCCCGACGGGGGCCATGACGGTGGTGCTGGTGCCGATCGTGCACGCGCACGGCGCATCCGAGGTGCTGGCCGTCGGGGTGCTGACCGGGCTCCTGCTCCGGGCGTTGGCGCTGGCTCGCGCCGGTAGGTACATGGCGCTCGTGCCGGCTCCCGTGGTCGAGGGCTTCACCGTCGGCAACGCCCGCGTGATCGGCCTGCAGCAGATCCCCGCCGCACTCGGCGTGAGCCCGGCTGAGGGAGAGATGGTCGTCGTGGTGGCCTGGCAGGCCGCCCGTGACTTCCTAACTGTGCCCGACTTTACCTACCCTTCGGGCAGCCCCGGGGCACCGACAACCTCCCTGGCACCGACTGCGGCTTCCTCGGAAAGATCGAAGACAGCCCAACCGGCCTGAATTACCTATCCGCGCGCTACTACGACCCGAGCATCGGCAAATTCATCTCCACCGATCCCCTACTTGGATCGAGAACCGCTCCACAGAGCTTCAACCCCTACGGTTATGCGGTTAATAACCTGCTCGACAACGCCGACCCGACCGGCCTGTGCTCCCCGGACTATTGCCAGCAGCGGGCAGGAAACCTAGACAGGCTTGCCGACAAGACCAAGGACAAGAAGCTTAAGAAGAAGGCCGCAGCGGTCAACAAGCGGGACTCCAAGAGGTGCCGGAAGCACTACCAGCAGCGAGATAACAACTGGGTCAAACGAGGCAAGGACCCCGTAGCCCAGAAGTCCGACAAGAAGACGCTCGATGATCACAAGAGAGAAAGGAGAGGCGCGGTTCAGGAGCGGCGGTTTCGGATGGCATCCTGGGCGGCCCCATCGAGGAACCACTTCTGGGCATTTTAGGTGCGATCCCGGGAATCGGCGGGGTGGCACGAGCGCTGAACACCGCAAGGAGCATCTCACAAGAACTAAACCCCACCGAGCAGCCGCCATACGGCCCCTTTACCCGAAGCGAGTCGACAACACAAACAGTGAGCCTTTTCATCCCCTGTGGTGGGCGGCTGGTCGCAGCGTGATCGCGGTGTCGGAGTTTGCCCCGTGACGTAGTGAAGCCCCTGGTAGACGGGTTGATCACCACAATCAACAGCCCTACCACCAGGAGCCTCGGGTGTTGTTCTATCGCGCTTCCGTCGATTTGTCGCGTTCAAGGCTGAACTACGTGGCCGGGATCATCCGCCGGCACCGTAAGGCGATCGGGTCGGTGTGGCGGGCGCTCAACCCCGGCCGCCAAGCGCTCCTGGTCCTGGTCCACCTGCGTAAGGGCGAGACGTTCATCCAGCTCGGAGCCGGTTTCGGAGTATCGGCCGCGACCTCCTGGCGATACGTCCAAGAGGCCGTGAAACTGCTGTCGGCCCGCTCCCCGAAACTGGCCGCGGCACTGCGCAAGGCCGTCAGAGACGGGCTGCGGCACCTGATCCCGGACGGCACCCTCATCCGCACCGACCGGGTCCGGGCCGACCGGCCGTACAACTCGGCCAAACATCGCACGCACGGCATGAACATCCAGGTCATCGCCGGTCTCGACGGCAATCTGGTGTGGACGTCGGGTGCGCTTCCGGGCAAGACCCACGACCTGACCGCCGCCCGGATCTGGGGCATCCCCCGCCACTTGCGGGCGGCCGGGATCCTCACCCTGGCCGACAAGGCTTACCAGGGGATCCACAAGGAAGCGGCAGTGGTGATCACTCCATACAAGGGCAAGGCCGAACCGCAGAAGGCGGCCAACCGGTCCCACGCCCGGCTACGCGGGCCAGGGGAACGCGCGAACGCCCAGCTCAAAAGCTGGCGGATCCTGCACCGGTTACGGTGCAGCCCGTCCAAAGCCGGTCACCTGGTCAAAGCCATCGCCGTCCTGCAAAACCACCGAGTCGCCGGAGGATGAAAAGGCTCACTGACACGGCGAAGCCGCTGCTGACGGCGTTGAGCCTGTCTGACCTGGATCGCGCCTGCTTCTCTCGTCAAAGCCCGACGTTGCGCATGACGTTGTCGCGCCAGCGATCCATTGCGCAGATGTAGCCCAGTACCACCGGAGAGGTGGGCGCCCAGCGGCCGTGCGCGGCGATCTGGGGATTGTGCCGCAGCGCCGGCACTTTGGCGGCCTTCGGCACGGTGGCCATGACCAGGTTCGCGCCGTCCCACCAGAAGCCGATGGGGATCACCCTCGGCGCGCCGTCGGGGCCGGTGGAGGCCAGGCGCGCCGGGATCGACGAGTTCAGCAACTGCCGCGCGATCGGCCGGGCGAGCACCTCGGCGACGTCGTTCGCGTCCACGTCCTTCTCCCTTGTCTGACAGGTAGGACGGAGCCGTTCACGCGTTCTCGACATGCCCGGAGAGGTTTTTCTAGACGACCTTGGACGCGCTCGCCGTCCAGGTGTTACAGGCGCCCGGTTTGCCCGACTGGTAGCCCTTCTTCATCCAGAAGACGCGGTTGGCGGGCTTGCCGTTGTGCTTGAGGCGGGCCAGCTCCTTGGGCTCCATGACGGCGATGACCTTGGAAAAGTCGGTGATCTTCCGGCCCAGGCTGCGGGCCGAGATCCCGGCGAGGCAGTCTCCCTGCAGGAAGTAGCGGTGGGTCTGCTCGGCGACGTCCTCACCGGTGCGGTCGTTGGGCAGCGCCCAGTAGGCCTCGGCGATGCCGGTCATGCCCTGGACCACGCCGTTCCAGGTGCGGATGAGGGCCGCGAACACCTTCTCGTCGCTCCTGGCCTTGATCCAGTCGTCGGCCAGCCTGACCTGGATGGAGGTGTAGCAGATCTCGGCGTACGAGCCCTTGACGCCGCTGCTGCCGCTGCAGGAGCCGGCGTCCTTCTTGAAGATCACCTTGACCGGCTGGAAGTCGTCGATCGCGCCCTTCCACGCGGTGTTCAGGCAGGAGACGACCTTCTGGATGTACTTCTCGGTCGACGACTTGGTGGTGCCCTTGACGGCCTTGCAGGAGACCTTGGGGAGGGCGGCCTTCTTGTAGATGGGGTTGGCGGTCAGGGTGGGCTCGCCCTTGATGGGCGCGAAGTGGGCCGCGCCGGTCGTCAGCACGAGGCCCGCCACGACTAAGTTCATGATCACGTACGGGAGGGTAGCGGGCCCCTCCGGCGATGGATGCGGAAACCGCATTTCCTTCACACCACCTACGCAATCACCATCTTCTTCGGCGGCGCTAAAAGACGCCGAACTGGCTGCCGGAACTGTAGGTGTAGGCGTCGCCGCCGCTGATCGCGGTCACGCCGTGCGGGCGCGACGCACCGGCTGCCGGGTAGGAGTAGGTGCGGGAGGTGTCACCCGAGGCGGCGTGCCTGACCTCGCTGGTGCGGTTGCCGGTGACGTCGTTGCCGAAGCTCGTCCAGTACGGGGCCGGGCCGCCGACCACCGACTGCGCCGGGGTGGTCGCGCAGCCTTCGCTTCCCTGGGCCCACGCTTCGGTGAGGCGGCGCAGGTAGTCGTACTGGAAACACTGGGAGTCGGTCGTGTTCGCCTTGTCGGTGATCGAGGTGATGTTGCCGGCGGTGTCGTAGCCGTAGTTGAGGTCGCTGACCATGGCGGGGCTGACCTTGTCGGCGTAGTCGGTGCCCGAACCTGAGTACATCTGGGTCGTCACGCCGGTGAGCCGCTTGCGCGTCCAGAAGCTCGGCGACCTCTTGCCCGTGCACGTCGACGGGCAGTTGAGGTCGGCCGGGGTGTCGGGCCACTTGGTCGCGTTGGCGGTGGTGAACTTCGACTCGGCGCAGTCGAAGTTGCCGTCGGGCAGGCAACGTTCTGCCATGCCGAAGGCGGCCCGGGCGGGGGTCTGGACGGTGAACAGAGTGTCGGAGCGCTGCGCGTAGCCGCTGCGGTCGTAGGCCGTCACCGTCAACAGTTTGCGGTTGTAGTTGTTGCTCTCCTTGGAATACCAGTACGTGGCGGCGTTGCCGTTGGGGTCCACGACGTAGTCGAGGTTCCACCGCCACGCCTGCCTGCACCAGTCCTGGGCGTTGCACGGCTCGCCGGAGTCGTCGCCGTAGACGGGGACCGTCCACGCCGAGGCCGTTTCGGGCTTGCCGCTGGTCCAGCCGGGCAGCCGGTTCAGGCCGAAGAAGTACTGGGTGCCGTCGATGGTGGTGAGCTTCCAGTGCTCGCCGTCGTTGTCGCCGTTGGTGGTGCTGGTCAGCTTCTCGACCTTGGTGCCGTCGTCGCGGATGAGCTCGCTCGCCTTGCAGGCCAGCGTCACGGTCGCGTTGTCATACGCCCAGCACAGGTCGCCGGTCTTGGGGGTGACGCCGTCGTCGGCGCAGGACCGGTAACGGCGCTCGATGAACCCGCCCGACTGCAGGTCCCACCCCTCACCGACCACGCTGGGCTGGTTGTTCGTGGACGCCGTCAGCCCGTCCACCTTGGAGGAGCTGTAGGTGAGCGCGACCTGGGGCATCGGGTACGTCCAGCTGAAGTCACCGGTCGAGCCACCCGCGGTCCACGTCGCCGACGGCGACAACGAGGTGGCCGAGTAGTCGCCGGAGGCGCCGCTTGGACTCGGCGCCGTCGACCGACGGGCTATCTGCTGGGAGCTCTCGACCCGCCGGGTGGACAAGCTGGCCGAACAGTTGGGCTCCCGCCCCAACCGGAACCGTTCCCGATACCCCTGAAGTCGAGGAACTCATGGAATTCGCCTGCCGGACCACCTCGACCGCGGTGCCTACTGAGCTTAGGGGAAAGCCTAATGCTATTAGGTATATGGTGATGGCATGAAGGCAAGCCCTTTGACGGTGGCCTCGATCGTGGAGGCGGCCGCCGACCTTGCGGACGCGACGGGATTCGACTCGGTCACGCTGTCCGCCGTCGCCCGCCGGCTCGGAGTGCGGAGCCCCAGCCTGTATTCACACGTGAAGGACCGCGACGCGTTGCTGGAGGGTGTGACGATCCTCGCCCTCACCGAACTGGCGAGCCGGGTGTCGGTCGCCGTGGCGGGACGGGCCGAACGGTCAGCCCTTGAGGCGCTGGCCGACGCGCATCGCGACTACGCGCGCGAATCGCCGGGCCGTTGGGAGGCGTTGCAGCGCCCTGCGGGTGAGGAAGCGGCCCGGTCGGCGGGCGCGCGCGACGTCGTCGCGCTCACCGCCGCGGTCCTCCGCGGCTATCCGCTGCCGGAGAGCGAGCACGTCCACGCCGTGCGGTTCATCGGCAGCACCATCAACGGCTATCTCCGCATCGAGCGCAACGGCGGCTTCGCTCACAGCCGGCCGTCCGCCGCCGTCTCCTGGCATCGGATCATCGACGCGCTCGACGCCGCTCTGCGGGCCTGGCCCGCGCCCTCCGAAGGAGAACGACCATGATCATCACCGCCTTCGACGACCGGCTCGTCCGGGGGGTCGCCGAGCTTGAACGCACCCCGCGAGGCGTCCGGCTCCACCGGCTGCCCGGTCGGGTGCGCGATCAGTTCCCGGATCCGCAGTTGTCGATGATGGAGGCGCAGCCCTCTGGCGCCCGTCTCGCGTTCACGACCGTGGCGCGGACGATCGAGCTGGTCGTGCATCCCACCCGGGTCGCCTATCGGGGCGCGGATCGGCCGCGCGGAGGGATCGATCTCGTGGTCGACGGAGAACTGGTCGCCGGGGTGCGACTGGCCGACGGCGATCTCGTGGAGGTCGACCTCGAAACGGGGGCGACGCGGTTCCGGCCGGGTCCCTCACAGACGGTGTCGTTCCAGCGTCTGGGCCCCGGTGACAAGGACATCGAGATCTGGCTGCCGCACAATGAGGGGCTTGAGCTCGTCGAGTTGCGGACGGACGAGCCCGTCCGTCCCGTCGACGCGAAGGGTCCGTTGTGGGTCCACCACGGCAGTTCGATCAGCCACGGCTCGAACGCGAGCGGACCCACTCAGATCTGGCCCGTCGTCGCGGCCCGACGCGCCGGCGTCGAACTGCGCAACCTCGGCCTGGGCGGAAGCGCGCTGGTCGACCCGTTCACCGCCCGCGTCATCCGTGACTCCGCGGCAGACCTGATCAGCGTCAAGCTCGGAATCAACGTCGTGAACCTCGACGCCATGCGGCTGCGGGCCTTCGTCCCCGCCGTCCACGGCTTCCTCGACACCATCCGCGACGGACACCCCGACACACCGCTTCTGCTGATCTCCCCCATCCTGTGCCCCATCCACGAGGACACCCCGGGACCGGGAGCCGTTGACCCGGCGACGCTGGGCACCGACCAGGTCCGCTTCACCGCGACCGGCCGGCCCGGAGACCGTGAGCTGGGACGTCTCACGCTCCGGGTGATCCGCGACGCGCTCGCCTCCCTGGTCGAGCGGCGTGGTGACGACCCGAACCTCCACTACCTCGACGGGACCGCGCTCTACGGAGAAGCGGACGCCGCCGAGCACCCCCTCCCCGACGCGCTCCACCCCGACACCGCCACGCATCAGCTCATCGGCCGGCGGTTCGCCGACTACGCCTTCGCCCCGGGGGGTCCCTTCATCTCACAACGGTGAGGGCCTACTCGGCGGTGTAGTCGCGGGCCCAGCAGACCTCCGGCTGGATGAGGAAGGCCACCAGACCCTCGCGGATGTCGTACGGCTCGCCGGTGTATCGCTCGGCGATCCGGTCGACGATCGGCAGGGCCGCGTCCCCGTCGACGCGCCGCACGACGCGGCCGCGCACGGTGGCCATGTCGAGGGGGTTGTCCGAGCCGGTCACCGAGAGGGCGATGCGGGGGTCGGCTTCGAGGTTCTTCACCTTCTGCGAGCCTTCAAGCGAGAAGAAGGCGATCAGGTCGCCCTCCACACCCACCCACACGGGAACGCTGTGGGGCGCACCGTCGGGTAGGAGGGTCGCGACATGGGCGACCGTGTCGCGCAGGAAGTATTGGCGGACGTCGGCCCAGTTCTTCGTCATCACCTCAGGCTAAGGTGCGGACGATGGCCGGCAGCCGGACCGACCGGGTCGGCACATCACACCGCGCCCGCCGCCGTCGTGCCACCGCTGCCGCGGCAGGCCGTCGCCGAACCACCGGTCGCGGCCGAACAGAGGGACGGCTACAAGCGCACCAGCTTCCGGCACTGGGTCGACGCCGACGGATGCACCGCCCGGCCGCGCGCGGAGAAGTTCGACATCTTGACCGGCCGCCGTGGTGATCGCGCCCGGCCGGGCTGTCGACGGCCCTATGCGGCCCAGGACGCCTAAGGCCACGCCCAGTCAGCGGCGCCTGTCGTAGATGGACCTCACGATCCGGCCCTCGTCATGACAGGGTCGCGCCGTGGGCGCCGGCGTGCTCCCAGAGCCGCCGCGCGGCGTCGCCGAAGAACGGGCCCAGGACGTACTGGCCCCGGGCTCCCTGACTGTTCACCGACGTGACGTAACCCCAGCCTCTGGACTGCTGGTAGTCGTACATCCACGGACCGCCGCTCGACCCCGGCGCGGCGAGAGTGGCGCAGTCGCCGCCCGCCTGCAGCCTCTTGAAGACGCTGGCGATCACGGTGGTGGCGCAGTTGTACTGCCATTCGCCCTCGGACGGCGGGATCGCCGGGTAGCCCCACAACGCGGCGGTGTAGACGCCCGTGCGGTTGAAGGACATGCCGTTCCATCCCGTGACGTCGCCGAGGACCCGGCCGTCGCGTGGCAGCACGCTCGCGAAGGCGTAGTCGTAGGTGTAGTCACGCGACTCGATCCACGGGCTGTAGACGTAGGTCCCGACGACGGTCCAGGTGCCGTAGTAGGGGTCGGGGCCGTAGTTGTAGTAGGGCAGGTAAACGAGGTTCCTCGCCCAGGTGCCGCCTGGGCCTTCGTGTACGCAGTGGGCCGCGGTCGCGATGACGTTGCGGCCGGGGCCGCCCACCGCGCTCGCCGAGCAGGCGAACAGTCCCTGCGCGTTCTCCCCGAGGATCAGGCCCACCATGGGATTGGCGAGGAAGCCCTTCTGCGGGCCGCCAGCGGGTGCCGAGCCCGGGACGGTCAGTTCACGCCCCGCCGGTTCGGCCGGCCGGGCCGGGGCGGCGCTTTGCTCGGCGGCAGGCAGCTCCCGTGACCTGGCTCGCGCGATGCGCTCCGGGGTCCAGAACGTCTGGAGTGACTCGGTGACGGTGGCCTCGGCGCCGACTATGCCGGGCCCGGAGTCGGCGGTCGCCGGGGCGGCGAGTGTTCCGGCGGCGACCAGGACACCGAGCAGGAGGTGAAGTGATCTCATGGAACCGGACGTTAGGAACCCGGCCTTGGATCCGCCTTGCCGTCCGCTGCAGACGGTCTTGTCATCGACAAGGAAAACGGCCGGAACTCGTCCCGGGGGTTGTCCTGCGCCAGGCGCTCCACTGCGTACCGGCCGCCCAGCCGGACGGCGCCCTTGTCGTGGGGCCCTCGACGCGCGTCCGGGGGTCAGTCGGCGCGCTGGCGGCCGAGCCGTCGCCCGTCCTCGACGTACTCGGGGAAGTGCAGGCTGTAACGATCGATGTGGTGACTTGCTCGGCAGGACCGTACCAAGGCCTGGGCTGGCCCAGACTGTCCAGTTCCCCTGCTCGGCTACGCCGGCGACCCGTCCCGCCACAACGAGCGCGAGGAGACTTCGGGAACTCGGTGACGACCTTCGGGAGACAGCACGGTGAAACATCTGCTCACGAAGGAGGGGCTTTGGATGCTGAGACGGTCGAGATCGACGATGGAGAGCTGATCCGTCGTTCGGCGTGTGACCCGGAGCAGTTCGCGGCGCTGTTCGACCGCTACGCCCTGCAGATCCATCTGTACGCGGCGCGGCGGCTTGGCGTGCAAACCGCCGACGACATCGTGGCCGAGACGTTCCTGGCGGCCTTTCGCAGGCGCGGGACGTATGACACGTCGTTCGCACTGGCCAGGCCGTGGCTGTACGGGATCGCCACCACGTTGATCGCCAGACATCGGCGGCAGGAGGAGCGGTTGCTGCGGGCCCTGAGCCGCACCGGGATAGATCCTCTGCCCGAGGCGCTGGACGACACCGTGGCGCGCCGGGTGGCGGCGCAGGGCAGGGATCGTGAGCTGGCGGGGGCGCTGGCGTCGCTGCCCCGTGGGCATCGGGACGTGCTGCTGCTGGTGGCGTGGGAGGACATGTCCTACGAGGAAGTGGCGCGGGCGCTGGACATCTCTGTGGGAACTGTGCGGTCACGGCTGCACCGGGCGCGAAAGAAGGCCAGGAACGTGCTAGGGGATGAGGAGCTGTAGTGAACGAGCTGAAGGAGTTTCGCCGGCACACCCCGGTGATGACCGGCAGCGCCGCGACTGTTGCCAAGGCGCGGCTGATGACGGCGATCCACGAACCAGAGGCCGCGCGCGAGTCGGCCGCGTCCGGTGCGAGAAGGTTCGGCCGGCGGATCGCGATGGCGGCGGCTCTGGCCCTGGCGATCGGTGGGACCGTCGTGACGCTCAGGGACCAGCCGGACATGGCGCCGGTGGCCGGTGTGGCCGAGTTGGGCGAGCGTGCCGCCAGCGCGGCCCAGAACGATCCGACGCCCGCGCCGGGCCCCGCTCAGTGGCTCTACACCAAGGAACTGCAGCTGGCCGGCATCGAGGCCGACGTCGACCGGGACCGGCGCGCCACCTGGGAACGGTGGACCAGTGTGGACGGCAAGCGGTCGGCCTGGTATGAGGGCGGCAGGCTGATGTTCCAGGGCAGCGCGGTCTTCAACCCTGCTGATCTGGCCAAAGCTCCTGTCACCCCGGCTGGGGTGACGGCCAGGATCAAGGCGGGCATCCTTGACGAAGACCGCCGGGGGCCGCAGGAACTGAACGGCCACGTCCCTCCGGCGATGCTCCTCATGGAGATCAACCAGTTCCTCTCCGAACAGTGGCTCACCCCTGAGGTGCGGGCCGCGCTCTTCCGTGCGCTGCCTGCGATCAAGGGCATCACGGTGGCCCAGAACGTGGCCGTCGCCGACGGACGGCGAGGTGTCGCCTTCAGCCTCACCGACGACGGAACACAAAACTCTCTTGTACTGGACCCGCAGACCTTCAGGTATCTGGGCGCCAACTCGACGCGGCTGCAGGACCGGATCTACGAGCGGGCCGATGGCAGTAAGGAGATCTTCAAGGCGGGCATGGTAAGCCTGACCGCGCAACTGGAAGCCAGGATCGTGAACGAGCCCGGCCAGCGTTCCTGATCGCAGCACAGCGAGAACGACGACGATGACCAGGGCGTCTGAAGCGGCGACCACTCCTCGTACCGCGACGATCAGGGCTTTGATGTCATCGGCCGTTACGTCTTGGGCGAGGTACCCCGCGCCCTGCCACGGTGACAGCTCACTCTGCACCACCGCCTTGAGCTGCTTGACCAGCTCCACCTTCAGCACGTCGCTACCTCGACCCGAAGTCGGGCGCGAGGGCGAGCGTCCAGTCGCCGATCGTGACGAGGTGGATCAGCTCGGCCCGGTAGTCCTCCTCCAGCTCCGCGATGAGGTCCACATCGGCCTACGTCTTCGACGCGACGTCGGCCCCGAATCGGCGGGCGACCTCGTCGATGTCGGGCTCGTGGACCCAGGTGAGGCAGAGCTGGTCCGGGAGGCCGGCGTCCATGAGCTCGGCGTACTTCGCGTCGGCGGGGTGCACCTTTTTTCCCTTTCAACATCGTGGCCCGCCCGGAAACCAGGCGGGCCACGATGTTAGCCCTCAGCGGACTGGAGGCTCGTCACGGTCGTCCGGAATCGGGTTGCTGTAGACCCAGAAGGGGTCGTTGCCGAGCCTGCGCGTCTGCTGGCAGAAGACGCCGAGCTGGCTGCCTGAACTGCGGTTGTCGGACGCGTCGATGTACCGCACCGAGAAGTTGCCGTTGGCCGAGAGCGAGCCTTCCTTCGTACTGGCGAAGGGGAACTCGTCGCAGTCCAGCCTCTGCTCCTTCGGTTTCACGTACGGCCATTCCTTGCGGCAGACGCTGATCGGATTGGCGCGGTTCTTCTTGACGGTGCCGCTGGGCGCCTCGTCGGGGTCGATTTCGGGGTTGGCCGGAGCAGGTGGCGTATAGGGCATGCGCAGGTAGGCGCAGATGACGTTGACGATGGTCTGCCGGTGGCCGGTTGTCCTGTGCCAGGCGCTCTAATGCGTACCGGCCGCCCAGACGGACGGCGGCCTTATCGTGGCCGAGCGGCCTGCACCCTGGGGCGCATCCCCGCGAGACTGTACCTGCGCACCATCCCGGTGCTGTTGCACTGGACCGCCTGCTGGGCCATGCCGCGTTTCCTGCGCTGGATCAACGGCGGCGACCCGGTCCCCGTCAACGACCGCGTCCTGCGATTCCTCGGCGACCACAACTGACGAAGGTCAGCGGAGCGCCTTCCGGTACGCCTCCGTCCGGAGGTCGTGGAAGCGGCGGCCGGGATCGCCGAACAGCTCCCAGGGCCATTTGGTCGCGAGATCGCCGATCATGTCGAACTGGTCGGCCGCCGCCGCGTACTGGCCGGCCAGGCAGAAGGCCAGCGCGAACATGTTGGGCGCCTGCGGCCAGCCCTGGCGGCGGCGGAAGGCCGGGTGCCGGACCGACCGGTCGGCGGCGGCGTGCAGCTCGGCCACCACGTCGGCGCGCGTGAAGTACTCGACGAGGTTGTCGCTCATGCGGTACTCCAGGTGCGCGCTCGGGATCAGCATCCCGATCGGGCTGCCCTCCGGAGCCTGCGCCACCGCCTCGCGGGCGAAGGTGAACATCTCCTCGTCGCTGCCCATCCACTTGGCGCACATCGCCTGCAACATCTGCTGGTACGCCTCCACGTGGAACGGATGGATCCGCAGCACGTTGTCGAACCTGCGCCAGGTCTCCTCGTACCCGACGCTCCGCCCGCGCGCCGAGGTGACCAGCGACGCCCAGGCCACCACCTCGTCGGGGTCCCGCTCGACCACCTCGTCCAGGCAGTCCTCGGCGATCTTCAGCCGTTCGGCGAAGCGCCGGAACTGGGCGGAGGAGGTGTCCGAGGCGGGGGCGGACCCGCGCGCGTCCCACGCCCAGGAGACGCCGTGCACGCCTTTGACCAGCAGCGGGACGAGGGAGTGCGGCTCGGCCGCGATCCACTCGTCGATCCAGTCCTGCACGCCGTCCACGGTGGCGCAGATCTTGTAGTAGAAGGTGCGCACGTCGGGGTCGGTGTGCGCGGTGAGCAGGTCGCGGGCGGTCCGCCAGTCCCCGGCGCCCAGCGCCTTCCGGAGCAGGTTCGCGTCCGGGTCGCCCATGCAGACGTCGACGGCCTTCTTGCGCCCGAACAGGAAACTCATCGATATCCCAGCCCAAGAACTTGTAAGGTGCGAAACCCCCCAATTGATCAATAAGGATATCCATGATCGGCTTTGCCCGGGCAACCCTGTCGCTCGCCCTCCTCGCCGGATTTTGCGTGGTGGGCGTCGGCCAGATAGCCGGCGCGATCGCCCTGACCGTCCTGATCAGCAATGTCATCGCCGGTTTCATCGCCGTCAAGCTGCTCTGGCCCCTGGTGGCGGCCGCCGCGATCGGCACGGGCCGCGCCGTCTGGCAGCTGGTGCGCCACAAGCCCGAGCCGCCCGCCGGCCTGCGCGTCGCCGACCCCTGGCTGGTCCACACGGTGACCCGGCTGGCGGGGCAGGTCGGCACCCGCCCGCCGGACGAGATCTGGCTCGTCCCCGAGGTCAACGCCGCCGTCACCGAGGACACCCGCCTGCTCGGGCTGATCGGCGGAACCCGGCGGCTCATGCTCGGCCTGCCCGTGCTGCACGCGCTCACCGTCTCCGAACTCGAAGCCGTGATCGCGCACGAGCTCGGCCACTACTCCAACCGGGACACCCGCCTGGCCGCCCTCTCCTACCGGGGCCGCCTCGCCATCGCCACCGCCCTCGACCGCACCAGCCGCCGCAACCCCGTCTCCTGGATCTTCCGCGGGTACGGCAGACTGTATGTGCTGGCCGACAACGCCGTCTCCCGCCGCCAGGAGTTCGCCGCCGACCGCGCCGCCGTGCTCATCGCCGGCAAGCAGGCCACCGCGACCGCCCTCAGCCGCATGCCGGGCCTCGACGCCGCCTGGGGCTTCTTCCACCACGCGTACGTGGGGCTGGGCTGGCAGCACGGGTACGTGCCGCAGGACATCTTCGGCGGCTTCGCGATGATGGCACACGCGCGGGCCGAGCAGATCGCGGCCCTGACCGACGAACGGGCCGAGGGACGCGGCTCCCGCTGGGACACCCACCCCCCGCTGCCCGCCCGCATCGCCGCCATCCGGGCCATGCCCGACACGCCGGTCCAGGTCGACCCCCGCCCCGCCCACGCGTTCGTCGCCGACCTGCCCGCGCTCACCCGCGCCCTGGCCGACCAGGTGGTGGACGCCGAGGGCCGCACGCCGCTGCCGTGGCCCGAGTACACGGCCGCCGCGCTGACCGCCGACCTCCAGGACGAGGTGGACCGGGACTTCCGGGCCATCGCCCGCGCTCTCGGCCGTCCCACTGCCGACCTGACCACCGTCGTGGAGCAACTGGCCGCCGGACGGCTGGCGGAGGTGGCGCAGCCGCTCTTCCCCACCGCCACCCGCCGCGAACTGCCGGACCTGTTCGCCGGACCGCTGGCGCGCATGTTCACGCTGGCGGCCATCCGGTCCGGCGTGGTCCAGTGGCGGCACTCCTGGTCGGGCCCCGCGACCTTGGTGACCTGGGACGGAACCGAGCCTCCGCTGGAGGAGACCGCCGCGCTCGCCCTGCGCCCGAACGGCCTGCGCGAGGCGATGGCCCACCTCACCCACCTCGGGGTGCACATCTCCGCCGGCACCCAGCGCGACACCGCCCCCACCGCCGTCGGCGCCGCCACGATCGGCGGCCTCGCCAACGTGAAGGTCGACGGCGAGGACCACGACGTGATCATCCTCACCGCCGGCCTGGTCCTGGTGCCCGAACCCGGCCGGATCAACAAGGGCAGGCTGCGCATGCGGGACCTGGTGGAGAGCATGTCCGCCGACAAGCTCGCCCGGAGTCATCCGTTCATCGCGTACGAGACGGTGGAGAGCGTCCGCGTGAGGCGGAAGGTGCCGCTCAGGGCCGAGCTCACCCTGCACGACGGCCGGACGGTCGAGCTGCGGGAACGCCTGGAGAGCGAGGAGCTCGGCAGCTCCAGCCGGGACGCCCTGATCGACATCCTGGAGAGTCTCTAGGGCGCCGCGGGCCACGCCAGGGCGGTCCGCAGGTCACCGCCGTGACCAGTGGGCATACACCACCTACACACCTTTGGACTGCGTGCCGACGATGTCTTCGCCGGCCCGGTTATCGACCGGACCAGCCATGTGTTCTGGATCCGCACCCCCCTGGGAGCCCTCTCACTGTCGCCCGAGCGCGAGGGCCGCGGCTATGAGGTCGGGTACAGCGGCGGTGGGCCGTACGCGCTTGCCGAATACATGCACAAGCTGATCGACTCCAACGGACGAGACACCGCTGTCGGCGGTCTGCCTCATGGGCAAAAGCCCGATCCGCGGATCCTGGCATGGGCGGCAAGCGCAGAGGCGACCCACACGCAGGAACTGACATTAGAGCAGCTCAAGGCTTTTCAAAGCAGATGACTCCGGCCCGGCCGACCGTGTGATCGTCGGCTCATGCGGGTGTCCTCGTCGAATTGGGCGTCGATGCTGGAGCTGTTGATAAGGGTTCCAAGGAAGGGGAGCGATCGGATGTCGCGCTGTTGTCCGCCGGAGAGGGCGCCCCCTCCGGCGCCCGGCGGAAGCTACGCGGGGTCGCCCTCAGCGCTGCCCGGCCTGTCATATAACGCCAGGTCGCTGGATGTCTGAAAAGATTCCGCGGCTTTGTCACAACTCCTGGCCCTCCCCTGTCCTAGCTGACGTCCGGCAATGAGAAAGGGTCCACGCCCCTTACTTCGGCAGTGAGCTGAGTGGCCCTCGGCCGGATCGGCTGTTTCGACTGGCTCAAGGACAACCAGGGGAAGTGATCACATGTCCGATGCATGGACGACCGCGCTGACGGTGCTCCAGGAGGGGGAGGTGTTCGGAGAAGATGCCTGAGACACTCGATGACCTGCGAGAACACCTGCAGTGGGCGGTCGAGCTCGAACACGCCACCCTCCCGCCCTACCTGTGCGCGCTCTACACGCTCGACCCGGAGCGCAACCCCGAGGCGGTCGAAGTGGTCGGGAGCGTGTTCGCGGAGGAGATGCTGCACCTGACGCTGGCCGCCAACCTGCTGAACGCGGTGGGCGGCCGGCCCCGCCTCGACACGCCCGAGAACATGAAGCCGTTCCCCCGGACACTGCCCCACGGCAACCTGAAGTTGTCGCTGGAGCCGTTCGGCCCGGAGGCGCTGGAGAACTTCCTGCGTCTCGAAGCGCCCACCCCTGACGGCACTCCCGCGCAGGCTGAGGGTTACGAGACGATCGGCCAGTTCTACGCCGCGATCGAGAACGGCCTGCGCGCCTTGTGCGCCCGGCTGGGCGAGGAGGCCGTCTTCACCGGCGATCCCTCGCGCCAGATCGGCGCGAGCCACTTCCGCCACACGGCCGGGCGGCTGATCGCGGTCACCGACCTGAAGTCGGGGCTGGCGGCGCTGGACGAGATCGTGGAACAGGGCGAGGGCATGGCCCGCGACGAGGTCTGGGACGGCGACAAGGACGTCTTCCACCCCGAACGGGACGAGGTCGCCCACTACTACCGCTTCCTGGAGCTCAAGGCGGGCCGCCGCTACCAGCGGGGCGACACGCCGAATTCCGGCCCGACGGGCGACCCGATCACGGTCGACCCGGCGGGCGTCTACCCGATCACCACGACCGCCTCGTCGGAGGAGTTCAACCGGGCCTACTGCGCGCTGCTGCGGGCCCTGGAGGAGGCCTTCGACGGCAGCCCGCAGCTGATGGCCTCGGCCGTGGCCGCCATGTTCGGCGTCAAAGCGCAGGCCATGGCCCTGGTCGCCAAGGGGGCACTGCCTGCCTTCGCGTACGTGGAGGAGGGATGAACCCGAACATTTCCGACCGACTCACCAGACCCGGGCGGTGATCAATCACTACCGCCGAACGATCTACGGATGTCGTACCCGCAACGGCCGATCAGGTTCGATGATCCGCCCGACCCCCGGATGCCCCGGCCAGGGCGGCGGTGCCGGTCAGCACCAAGGTCGCCTCGGGGGTGAGGGGATGGAAGGGACCGCCGCGGACGTCCCGGTATGCCCGTTCCAGCGGAGAGGTCCGGAAGAAGGCGGCACCTCCCACCACGTCGAGGGCGAGGTCGACGACGGCCTTCGCCTCGCACACGGCGTGCCGCTTGGCCACCATCAACGTGATCAAGGTCGGCTCGTCCGCCGGCGGGTCGTCGCCGACCTCCTCGACGGCGGCGAGCAGCGCCCACCAGGCCACCCGCAGGCGGGCGGCCATCTCCCCCAGTTGACGAACCGCCGCCGGGGCCGGGTCTCCGGCACGCGCGCCGAGGACGCGGAGCGCCTCGTCGTAGGCCCCCCGTGCGATGCCCAGGTAGACCGCGCTCACCACGGGCGCGAAGTGAATGGCCGCGACCAGCAGCGGCCCCGCGAGCTTCCCGTACGGCCGGCGACCCAGGATCTTGTCGGCAGGGACGAACACGTCCTCGAACACCAGGTCATGGCTGGCGGTGCCCCGCATGCCGAGGGTGTCCCAGGTCTCGGCCATCGAGACGCCGGGGCTGGACAGCGCTACCCCCGCGTGCAGCACCTCGGCGTCGGGGCCGGGTTCCCCGAGCACCGCAGAGGTGGAGATGACGGTGGCGACCGGCGCCTGCGAGCAGAACGTCTTCCGCCCGGTGAACCGGAACCCGCCCTCGACCTCGACGGCCGTGGTCGTCGGGCACACCCAGTCCGATCCGCCGCTGGTGGCCATGATCAGCCCGTCCGCGGCAACGCGCCGCAGCACGCCCTGGGCATCCGGCGCACCTCGACGGTGCCGCCAGCACTGGACGAGGGTCATGTAGAGGTGCATGGCCGCGGACAGGGCGGCCGATCCGGCGTGGCGGGCGAGTTCGCCCTCGGCCAGCACGACCTGACGGAGCCCGGCGCCCAGGCCGCCGAACTCCGCGGGTACGGCCAACCTCAGGTAGCCGCGGTCCTGCATCACCCGGTAGCCCTCGGCGACGAAGGTCGCGGCCAGGTCGTGTTCCGCCTCGCTCGGCGCGCACCGCACGCCGACCTCGGCAGCCAGCGCGAGGACGTCGGCGTCGTGCTGGGTCGGGCTCATTGCGAGAGTCATGGCTCGACGGTAAGAACGCCGGGCCGTCGCCTCTAGTACAAGATTTGTACCACCAGGTGATTTCGGGGCGGAGTTACGCTGACCGTCGTGGGATCCTCATATGGACAGTTCTGTCCGGTGGCCAAGGCGATGGAGCTGCTCGACGAGCGCTGGACGCTGCTCATCATCCGGGAACTGGTCACCGGAAGCCGATACTTCAACGAGCTGCGCCGCGGGGTGCCGAGGATGTCCCCCTCGCTGCTGTCCAACCGTCTCAACCGGCTGGAGCGGTCGGGCGTCCTGGAACGCCGTCCCGACGGCAACCGGGTGCTGTACGTGCTCACCCCGGCCGGGCAGGAGCTGCGGCCGGTGGTCGAAGCCCTGGGCGCGTGGGGCATCCGCTGGATCCCCGAGCTGGGCGACGAGGACCTCGATCCGCAGTTGCTGCTGTGGGACATCCACCGCAACGTCGACCACGACGCCATGCCCGAACAGCGCACGGTGGTGCAGTTCACCTTCACCGATGTGGCGGCGCACACCCGTGACTGGTGGCTGGTCGTCACCCGCGGCGACGCCGACGTGTGCGACGACGATCCCGGCTACCCGCCGACGGTGAAGGTGACCGTGGGCCTGCGGCGGATGACCGAGATCTGGCGTGGCGACCTCACCTGGCCCGACGCCCTCCGCTCCGGAGCCGTCGAGGTGCACGGCCCGGAGGCGCTACGCCGCCAGATGCCCCGGTGGTTCAGGCTGTCCACCTTCGCCCAGGTCCCCCGGCCGCACCGGGACGGCGCGGTGAACTCGTCGCGCTGACCCGCGCATCGGCACCTCCAAGACCGACAAGGACTCCGCCGGGCAGACCATCGCCATCCCGCGCGGCAGCCACCCGCCGACCGTCGCCTATGCCAACGGTGTGCCGGTCTCGGTCATCGCCGCGCACGGCCCCCGGTGGTACCGGGCTACATCCGGGCCGGCCTGATGGTGATCTCCATCTCGGCCGCGAACGCCTCGGCAAGGCCCTGGAGCTGCGGCCGGTCGATGATGATGTGCCTGAGCGCGCCCAGCCCGCGAATGCCGGACAAGTCGTTGCCTCGCAGATCGAGGCCGCGGTACCCGCCTCCACTGAACTCGGCCAGCGCGAGATCGCAGTCGTCGATGGCCACGCCGCCGCTCAGATCGCCCGCGACGAACTGCGCCTCCCGCAGTGAGCACGACGAGAAGATGACGGACCCGCTGGTGCGTACGCGGGTGAAGGTGGCGAGGTCGAGCCGGCACCCTTGGAAAACCACGTCATCGAAGGTGATCTCCTGCCACACGGCGCCGAGCATCCTGCAATCGGTGAACGTGACCCGGGACAACTTGCTGTCGCCCCAATGGAGATTGGCCAGGTCACAGCCGGAGAACTCCACCGAGTGCAAGGTCAGGTCGTTCAGGCGGGCACGCTGTGTCGTGAGGCCGGTGATGCACCCGTCCATGAGCCGAGTCCCCGACAGGGTCAGCTCGCGCAGGCGTGCACCGGCGTACCGGAAGTCGCGCAGCTTGCCGTCCTCGCCCTCCAGCGAATCGACCCTGTCCACGTCGGTGTCGTCCAAGTCCGGCAGCGTCACCCTCGTCTCGCGCACGGCACGTGTATCCATTCGTTTACCTTCCAGCTGAGGCGACGGTGTACGGAGACCGCTAACGGAATGTTCCGCCCCCGGGCCGGTCCCGGAACGTAGAGTCGACGAATGGCCCGAACGGTCATCGACTCCATCGGGGTGGCGACCCCCTCCCGAACCGTCACCACCCGTGACGTCGTCGGCGGCTGCCTTCGGCCGCTCGACCTGCCGTTGGAGCTGATGACCGGCATCGTCTCGCGGCGAGTGGCCGGCGAGGGCGAATACTCGGTCGATCTGGCGGCCAGGGCGGGGCTCGACTGCCTGTCACGGTCGTCGATCCCGGCCGAGGAGATCGACCTGCTGATCAACACGAGCATCTCGCGGATCGACGGGCCCTCGAGGGCGACCTACGAACCGGCCCTCGCCACGCGGCTGCGTCATCTGCTCGGCTGCCGGCACGCCTGGACGTTCGACCTGACGAACGCGTGCGCCGGCACGTTCACCGGCATCTGGCTCGCCGACGCGCTGATCCGCGCGGGGCGGGTACGCACCGCGCTGGTCGTCAGCGGCGAGTTCGTCTCCCATCTGATCTCCACAGCTCAGCTCGAGATCGACGGCAGGCACGACTCGCGCATCGCCTGCCTGACCCTCGGCGACGCGGGCGCGGCCGTCCTGCTGACCCGCTCCGGCGACGACCGCACCGGACTGGAGCACATCGGGCTGCGCACCCTCGGGGAGCACCACGCGCTGTGCGTGGCCGGGCCCTCCGATCGGCCACACGGCGGCGCGGTGATGAAGACCCAGATGGCCGCGCTGGCGGCGGTCGGCATCCGCGAGTCGATCGCGCACGCCGCCGAGTCGCTCGCCGCGCTCGGCCTGACCATCGGCGACGTCGACCGGTTCATCCCCCACCAGACCTCGTCCGTCGCCATCAGGGCGGGGATCCGCCACGCCAACCGCGCGTTCGGCGCCGACGCCCTGCACGAGGGCAACGTCATCGACAACCTGGCGACATGGGGCAACACGTCCACGACCGCCCACCTTCTCGCCCTCTACGACGCCGCGAGAGATGGCCGCGTCGAGTCGGGTCAGCGGGTGCTCTTCGAGATCGCCGCCTCCGGCGTGACCGTCGGCACCGCCGTCTACACCCTCGACGACCTGCCCGCCCGCCTCGCCGGAGGCCTCGGGTCGACCCGGCCCACACCCTCCACGACACCGGCTCCGCTACGCGGAGTCCGCATCGGCGCCGTCGGGCTGGCCACCGAGGGCGCCACCACGATCGAGCTGCTCCGCGAGGCGATCACCGGCTGCCTGACCGGCCGTGACCAGCCCGACCTGCTCATCCACACCGGGGTGTACGTCACCGGCCTGATCGCCGAACCCGCCGTCGCCGCGATCGCGGCGGGCGAACTCGGCCTCGGGGGCGACTTCCTCGGCTTCGACCTCACCAACGGCGGCCTGGGCACCCTCGACGCCTGCCGGGTGGCCGCCGAGCTCATCAGCGCCGGGGCGGTGCGGACGGTCCTGGTCGCCGCGTCCGAAGACGGCGGCGGCGTGAGGCGCCGGGGGTCGGCGCTGCTCCTCGAAGCGGGCGACGGCGGTTTCGCCGGTTTCCACTCCCGCCACTTCGACGAGCACCTCGCCGACTTCCACGCGACCGCGGTCCAGGAAGACGGCCGCAGCTTCGTGCGCGCGGGCGACCGCCGGCTGCTCGCCGACCGCACCGCCGCGCTCGTTCCCCAGGTCGTGGCCGAATTACTGGCCGCTCACGGCGTGACGGAAGACGAGGTCACCACCATCCTGATGCCGGACCCCGAGCTGTTCACCTCGGCGCTGCCGTTCGCGTTCGCGACGCTCGACGCCGCCCCCGGAGATCTCGTGGTCATCGTCGGGGCGGCGAGCGGAATTGAGATCGGCGCGGCGTTGTATCGGATGTGATCACGCATTTAGCATGCGTCCGGGAGAGCAGATGAGCGAACCACGCACGCAGTTCGATCCATTCGAATTCATACCCATATTCCCTGGTCGATTACGTGACAAGGGAATCAGCCGGATCCTCCTCGCCGGGTTGGTCATCTTCCTGGTCACCGTGGCGTGCACCCTCATCGAGGGCACCTTCGGGCGGCCGGACGACTTCCGCTTTCCGGCCGACGTCGCTTATGCGCTGACCGGTTCCGGCAAAGCATCCGAACCGAATTTCCCGCTGCTCCGTGACTTCACCAGCCTGCTGTGCGGGTTCCTGGTGGTGACCGGTTTCGCGTTACTACACCGCAACTGGCACCATGTCTCGACCGCCCTCACGCAGTTGCGGGAATCCCGCACGATCGTGCCCCGCCTGGTGCCCAGGTCGAACGTGTTCTCCCGGGTGCTCGGCATCGACCGGCTGCTCGCGGGCGATGAGGGCACCGCGCTCGACCGGCTCGACCACAAGTTCGGCGGCGTCACCGCCCGGACCAAGCTGGTGCTCTCCGGCTCGGTCGTCGTCGGCAGCTTCATCTTCGCGACACTGCTCGCCAACGGCCTGAGCCAGAACGCCTTCCGCGTCTTCGCCCCCCGCGGAGTCTCGGCCGCCGAGCAGGCCGCATGGATCGAAACGGCCAAGCAGAACTGGTGGGCCGGGCCGGAACACCCGCTGGGCGTGGTCATCTACTCCGTGCTGGCGTTCCTCGCGATGGTGCTGATCTTCACGTTCAACGTGGTCGGCGTGCTGACCGTCTATTTCAGCGTCGCCCTCTACTTCGCCGCCGACCTGCGCGCCGACTGGTACAACCGCGACGGCCGCTTCGGCTGGACCCCGGTGGCCCGCGTCTACCGCACGGCCTACTGGGCGCTGGTCGTGCTCGGCACCGCCATCGCCGTCCTGATCGCGGCGCTGGGCAGCAGCGTGCCCATCTCCGTCCTCGGCCTCATACTCCTGTACGTCCTGCTCGCCCCCGTCTACACCCTGGTGCCGTGGCTGTGCTTCCGGACCGTCGAGCGGGCGGCCAAGGAGGCCCGCGTCGCCGAGCTGTCGGAACTCCTCGCGGACGTCGACGAGCGCGACCTCGGCCAGGTGCAGCCGCTCGTGGCCGAGTTCGCCCGGACCAACGCCGCCCGGATCAGGCCGATGCGGCTGCGCACGGTGCCGTTCGGGGCGTTCGCCACGGTCGTCCTGCTGCCGATCGTGCTGACGGGCCTGCAGATCTTCGCCCAGATCGGGCCTGGCAGCCGCTGACACCCAGCCCGATGGAGCCGTCTCTGTTCTTCACCTGACGCCAGAAGCCGCGGAACGTCCAGGCGTCGAAACTCGCCGACGAGGAACCCACCCGAACCTTCAGATGACCACGGGCGGCTGATCGGCGGACACCCCGCAGATCAGCATGGTCTCCGGGGCCACCGCGCGCAGGTCGGCGAGCAGGAGCTGCGACGGCAGCACATACGGCTCGCCGGCGGCCATGTCGACCTGGTAACCCATGTCGGCCAAGGCGGCGGCCGTGAGGCGGCTCATCGGGTTGCCGACGCCGGAGGCGACCCTGCTGGTCATGAGTTCCGCGCCGAACACCGACTCGCGCCAGTGGGAGCCGACGCTGCCGGGACCGCCGACGTTCTCCACCGGGACGACGTGCGGGTCGGTGCTGAACAGCAGGGCGGCGAACTCCTGACCGGCCCGGACCCCGGTGAACACCGGGCCGGTGGTGCCGAGGCCCTGGACGAGGTCGAGTTCCTGCCAGATGCCGCCACCCAAGCCGAGCGTGTGGCCCATCTCGTGGCAGATGACGTCGTGGAGCAGGCCGTTCTCCTCCATCCGGTCCAGGTCGAAGCTGTCGAAGGTCATCTCGCCGACGGCCGGGAGCCGGGTGCCGGAACGTACCAGGAGCGGCCGGGCCTGGCCCAGGATGTTGCCCTGCGGGGTGCCGGGGCCGTCGATCTCGGCGCCCCGGGCCAGGATGAGGATGTCGTCGACGATCTCCCCGGGCGTGAGGCCGTCCGGGAGTCGTGGCAGGCCGGGGATCTCGACCTCGGGCAGGTCCCCCACGATCACCCGGGCCCAGCGGTCGGCCGCGGCGGCGAACGCCGCCTTCTGGGTGTCGCTGAGGCCGCCCAGGAAGCGCACCTCGATGGTGAACGGCGACCGGGTCTCCGCCACCGCCCGTGCACGCTGCGCGCTGGCGCGTGCCACGTGGAAATCAAACTCGCCCATTGCTCACCTCTTCATGTGTCTCGTGCCCCGATCCTCCGCCGGCGGAAGGGCGGCGACTTGAGTAGCCCGCTACTCAACAATCCGGGCGGGCGGCCGACCCGGTGCGCGAGGCCGGTGACCGCGGCACCCTCGCCCGCGGAGGCGGCCGCTCCTACGGCGACGCGGACCGCAACGCCGGCGGCACCGTCCTGGACCTCACGGGCCTGAACCGGACGCAGGCCCTCGATCGGGAGACTGGCGTGGTCGAGGTCGGGGTGACCACGGACGCCCTACCGCGCGCGGTCGCCCCCGCCGGGTGGTCCCCTCTCCCCGACCCCGGCTACACGGCCGCGGGCGACTATATGTCAGACCGTGCAGGAGCGGCGTATCGGGCGACGATGGTGCGCACGGCCTCGTCGACCACCTGAGCGACGCGTTCGGCGCTCACCTGCCAGCCCGGCACCAGGAGTGTCGGCCAGAAGACGTAGTTGGAGATCATGCCCAGGAACTGGGTGGCTGCGAGGTCCACGTCTTCGACCCGCACCGTTCCCGCCTCGTGCTCGGCTAGGAGGTAGCCGCGTACGGACTCGAAGTAGGGCATCTTCCCGTGCGAGAACTGCGCATTGGCGAGTTCGGGGAATCGCGGCAGCTCGGCGATGACGATTCGGAACAGGTCGGTCATCTGGGCGCGGCTCAACAACTCGGCGTAGCGGCGACCGATGGTGCTGAGCCCGTCGACAACGTTGCCTGCCGGCGGAGGATCCTCTTCGTCGGCGGTTGACCAGGACTCGGTGACCATGGCGTCGAACAGGGCAGCCTTGCTCGGGAACTGCTTGAACAAGGTGGCCCGGGAAACGCCCGAGCGCTCTGCGATCCGCGCCAGCGACGTCCGGTCGTAGCCCAACTCGAGGAACAAAGCGGTCGCGGCCGCCACGATCAGCGCGCGCTTCTCCTGGGCGATGCGCTGGTGATACGTCGTCACGACCCCGCTCATAGGCCGAGTATACGAGGTGAGTGGCTTGACTCGCCACCGCCACCCGCCTACTGTCGGCGCAGAGGTGAGTCACTCGGCTCACCATCGGCCGCCGTCCATCACCGATGACCCCGGTCAGTCACCCACATACCGAAGGAACATCCGATGCGCCGCTTCGACAACCAGACCGTGCTCGTGACCGGTGGGACCGGTGGCCAAGGCTCGAGCCACGTACGTGCCTTTCATGCGGAGGGAGCGAACGTGGTGATCGGCGACATCGACGCCGAACGCGGCACCGCTCTCGCCGCCGAGCTTGGGACCCGTGCTCGCTTCACCCGCCTCGACGTCACCGATGAGAGCTCGTGGTCCGCCGCCGTGCTAGCCGCCGAGAGCACCTTCGGCGCCCTGAACGTGCTCGTCAACAACGCGGGCGTCCAGAACCCGCCAGCGCCGATCGAGAAGACGGACCAGGCCACGTGGTCGCGCATCCTCGACATCAACCTCACAGGGACCTTCCTCGGTATCAAGGCCGCCGCCCCTGCTCTGCGCCGCGCAACAGGGGGAGCCATCGTCAACATCGCCTCGACAATGGGCCTGGGCGGCACCGCACACTACGCGCCGTACGTCGCCAGCAAGTGGGCCGTGCGCGGTCTCACCCAAACGGCAGCGCTGGAGCTCGGCCGGGACCACATCCGCGTGAACACCATCCACCCCGGCGTGATCGCGACCTCCTTCATCCAAGAACCAGCAGCCGGCGCCACCGCGGCGATCGCCGACTTCTACTCACCCGAGCCGTTCGCCATCCCCCGGCTTGGAGAGCCGACCGACGTCACCCGGCTTCTCCTGTTCCTCACGTCATCAGACGCGTCGTTCATCACGGGGTCGGAGTACGTCATCGACGGTGGACTCCTCCTCGGGCCCGCCCTTCAGATCGAGACCGCATGAGCAGTCCAGACACGACCGGATCGAACGAGTCCGTACGAGACGCGTCTTTGTCGCACCTGCCCGATCACATCCGGCGAGCCATCGAGATCACACCCGCCGCAGGCACCAGGGAACGGATCATCGACATCACGACGCTGGGGCGCCGAACCGGCCGCCCACGCCGCATCGAGATCTTCTTCTACCGAGCTGCGGGCACCACCTACCTGTGTAGCGGCGCCGGCGGAGGCGCTACCGACTGGTATGCGAACCTTCTCGCCAACCCCTCCTTCACCTTCCACCTCAAAAACGGGATCCGCGCAGATCTGCCCGCACTGGCCACGCCGGTCACCGCCCCAGCTGAACGTCAGGCCGTGCTGGCGGAGATCGTCGCGGATCTCAATCAGCCCCACGACCCCGGCACCATCCGGCCGACTCGGCTCGAAGACTGGGCCAACAGCCGGCTGATGCGCATCAGCTTCCCCCATCGGCCGTGATCGCCCCGCTGGCAAACAAGCCCTGCTTGTCGTGGAGAGTTGTGATTCTGGTGGTGGTGAGCCTGCACTCTGCCCGACGCCTTTACTAAGTAGATTTATAAGCGAGATTTCTGACTCGATCCCGGACCCACATGAAGGTACGCATTCAGCGGGCGTACCTCCGGGCCGGTGCGGGGAGTTCCTGGAGGTCTGACGAACACCCGAGCACACATCAGACCGATCACCGGATGCCGCGCTCCCCTCCCCCACCGGGCCCGCATCGCATGGACTTGGTCCCAAGGTCGGTGTGCACCAGCCGTAGTGGGAATCGTGTTTCACTCGTGGATGCACCCAGATGCGAAGACCGCGCTCGCCGCAGACGAACAAGCCATGTTCGCCCGCGCCGCCGCTGTCCCGGTCCGGCGCAGCACGCATCGTGCGCTCTATTCGCGACAGATTCGGCGATTCTGAAGAGCAGGCATTGGGGGCGACTTTCTCTCAAATCGCTTGTCAGACCTTCGTACTGCTGCGCAGTAATTTGCCGGCGCCCCAAGCGACGAGCCCGGTGACGGCACCGACGAGCAGACCTGTGAAAAGGCTGCTGAACACCGAGAACGTACGGATCACGAACTCCTCGACGCCCGGGGACAATCGGCCCTCGAGGTTGCCGCCGAGCGTCACGTCGTCCCCGACGCTGCGGTCCCAGAGGATCTGGTGACCGAGGGCCAGGAAGATGCCGTAGAGACCGCCGACCACGAGCAGCGTGAGGAACGGCTTGGGCACCCGGGCCATGACGGCGACCACCACCCAGACCAGCAGCGGCACGAAGACCAGCAGCAGATTGACGAAGTCGCCCTCCTGGATGGCGTCCAGGTCGTGCAGGACGACGCGGGGCACGGCGAGCAGGGCCAGACCGATCAGTGCGATCCATGGCAGTCCGAGAGCGCGGGATCCTTGCTTCTCCATGGTTTCGAACCTAGGGGGGCGGGCCGCCCGTGCCATCGGTCTGGCGTCGCGGCTGGCGTACGTCGAGAAGCGATCGCACAGTCGCCCCGCGACTACATCGTCAGGGACTCGCCGGGCCGCCGGAGGACCTAGCCTAGGCGCATGGATGGGCGCACGCGCCGGCTTCCGCCCTGGCTTGTGGACATCGTCATCGGCCTAGCGGTGGCGGCCACGCTGACTGCCGTGATCTCGTCCCGGCAGGGCGGCACGAAAGAGCCGGACGCGCTGGCCTACCTCTGGGCCGCCGGCCTCGGCGCCCTGATGCTCGCCCGCCGGCAGCACCCCCGTGCGGTGCTGCTGGTGAGCGCCTTCGGCCTGATCGCATACTACGTGGGCGGCTATCCGGCCGTCGGCGTCGGCATCCCGCTGGCCGCCGCGTTGTTCTCCGCCGCCGAGGCGGGCCGGCTGACGTCGGCGATCGTCACCGCCTCGGCGGTGCTCGCGCTCTCGCTCGTCTTCCGGCTGCTCTCCGGCCAGAGCGCCTCCTACGTGCTGGGCTACGACCTGGCGACACACGTGGCCTCCATGGCGATGGCGATCGCGCTGGGCGACAGCGTGCGCAGCCGCCGCGTCCAGCGCCGGCAACAACGGGAGATGACGGTGCTGCTGGCCCGTCAGCACGAGCAGGAATCGGAGAGCCGGGTCCGCGAGGAGCGGCTGGCGATCGCCCGGGAACTGCACGACTCGATCGGCCACACGGTCTCAGTGATCTCCCTGCACGCCGAGGTTGCCCGGGAGGCCGCGCCGTCCGGCCACCCCGCGCTGGACACCGCCCTGCAACGGATCAAGGAGGCCTCCTCGGCCTCGATGCGCGAGCTGCGGACCACGGTGGGGTTGCTGCGCTCGGCCGAGTCGGCCGGCCCCAAGTCGGTCTCGCTGAGCGACCTCACGACGGTGCTCGACACTGCCCGGTCGGCCGGGTTCGACGTGGAGGAGCGCGTCGAGGTGGAGTCCGGCACGCTGCCCCGCACCATCGACGCGGCGGCGTACCGGATCATTCAGGAGGCGGTGACCAACGTCGTACGTCACGCTCAGGCGAGCCGGGTCAGCGTGCTCGTCGCGGTCAACGGCGGGCGGCTGCGGGTGACGGTCGCCGACGACGGCGCCCCGCCCGCCAAACCGCGGCGTGGTGGGCACGGGATCGCCGGCATGACCGAACGCGCCACGGCGCTCGGTGGTTCGTTGCGCACCCGGCACGGGGCCGACGGTTTCGTCGTCGACGCCCACCTGCCGCTCGGGGGGGCCGCATGATCCGGGTCGTGCTGGTCGACGATCAGGAACTGGTCCGCGCCGGATTGCGCAGCCTCCTCGAGAACGACCTCGGTATCACGGTCGTGGCCGAGGCCGACAACGGCGTACGCGCTCTCGAGGAGGTCCGCCGGCACAGTCCGGACGTCGTGCTGATGGACATCCGCATGCCCGGCGGCGACGGCATCGACGCGACCGCCCGCATCGCCGCCGACGAAGAGCTAGGTCACGTCCGCGTGCTGATCCTCACCACGTTCGACGACCCCGGCGAGATCGACCAGGCCATCCGCGCAGGCGCCGCCGGCTACCTGCTCAAGGACATCAACTCGGAGTTCCTCCGCCAGGCGGTCCGCACCGTCGCGGCCGGCGGCAACATGCTCTCCCCCGCCGTCACCGCCCACCTCATGAAGCGCGTGGCCGAAATGGGCCGGCCCTCGTCCCAGGTCCACGACCCGCGCCTCGACGACCTGACCGAACGCGAACGCGAGATCCTGGCACGCGTCGGCCTCGGCGAGAGCAACCAGGAGATCGGCAAGGCCCTGTTCATCAGCCCGGCAACGGCCCGCACGTATGTCAGCCGCCTCCTCGCCAAGCTCCAGGCCCGCGACCGCACCCAGCTGGCGGTCATCGCCCACCGCTCCGGCCTCTCCACGCCGGAATGACTTTTGTCGTTGAGCACCGAGGTGATCTCACTAAATGGGTTAGGACGAGGACGGCGCGGGCTATGTCGCCGATTCGGATGCGGTCGGCGGTAGCGCGGTGAGCGACGTCGGCCTTGAAGGCGATCGAATCGAACTCGTGCGGGGCTCCGAGACGCCCGCGCGGCTCAGGTTGGCCGCGTACGCGAGGTCCTCATCGCGGAGGACGTCTAGCCGGCCCACCTCGATGCAGGCGGGCGGAAGGCCGGTGGCGTCTTCGAGCCGGGCCGGAGCGGCGGGACACCGGGTCCACCGGCGACCCCGCCGAGCAGCGATCGAGCATGATCAAAATCTGGTGGGCCCCGGATGAGCTTGCGTTGGTCGGTTATGCGGTTCAGGCCGTCGATGGTGAGGTAGCACAGGAAGGGGCCGGGAACGGTGAGTGGTCCGTCGGGTAGCCCGGTCTCGAGCGCTTCACGGATTTTCGCTCGGTCGGAACTGCGAATAGGGCAGCGGCCGAGCCAGTTGGGCCAGCAGTCTTGACGTTGAGGCACGGTGTAGTCGGGCGCGGCCGCCTCGGCCGGGGAGGAGGCGGCGGACTGGTGGTCGGCGTTGTCCATGGCGTTGTCAGATGTCGTGTTCGATGACCGCGCGCGGTGGGATGCGTTCGGCGGCGAGGCTTTTCCGGTCGAGCTTGGTGTGGGGACACGACCGGCCGTGCGCGGTGAATGCCGCTCCCGTCTCGATGCTCATGATCGGGAAGAACTTCTCGGCTTCCGGGGACTGTCCTGAGGTGACCCAGGCGTACGCGGGGCCGTCGCGCAGGGCGCGGTGGATCAGGCGGCGGCCGAGCCCTTGGCGTTGCCATTCCTGGTCGATGGAGATCTTGTTGATGCTGCCGCAGCGGCAGGCGTCGCAGACCTGCCAGACGAGGCGGGCGATGTCGTAGTCGCCGGGATCGTAGACGTAGATTTCGCGCAGGCCGGCCGGAAGTGCGGGCGGGTGGTAGACGAAGCGCAGCGGGGCGTGGGGTGTGGTGATGCGGGTCCACCACCAACGCAGGCGGGAGACCCGCGGGACGCGGATGGGGCTTCGGTCACGAGGCATGCGATCACCCTGCTGGGCGGTGTGGGGGGAGGTCAGTGTCGTCGGCGGCCGGGGTCGTGCTCGGCCAGTGCGGCGGCGCCGGCACTACGATTCGCTGCGAATGACAGCCGCAGATCTTCCGACCCCACCCCTCGCAGCTTCATCGCCCGACCAAGAGCCGGGTTCAGCCAGTCCCCATCAATCGGCCTCGACTGGACTTCGGGCCGCTCTCCGGTTATCTCGTGGACGACCCCATGACAATCAGGCCAGCGCCCACTCCGGAAACGCGCCCATGGACGTGCCGCCGCCGACAACTGGATGAAAGCTGGTTGTCCGGCCCGTTCGACGGTGTCGTGTTCGTGGCGTGTCTCGCGATGCGGGTTGGTCACAGTTTCGTTTCTGTCGCGGGTGGGCTGCCGCTCAAGCGTTCAGGATGCGGTCATGGCGAGGTGGGGTGGTTCGTGGCGGTATGCGCTGACCTGGTGGGCCGGAGTGGCCGGCGTGACCGGGCTGCTGGCGCTGATCGGCTGGGGCCTGAGCGGTGAAGAAGGGCTGCAGACGGCGGCGAACCTGGCCCAGTTGGTCGGCGTCCTCCTGGTCGTCCCGACGCTGCTGGTGCCCTTATGGCTATGGCGACGGCGCTCGACGGTACGGCCAGCGGTCACCTCCGCACACGTCGACCACGCAAAAGACGTGCTGGCCGGGCTGGTGGAACAGCAGTGGAAGACCGAAGCGACACTGCGCTCGCTGGATGACCCCGACCCGATCCCGGTGATCTGGCGCCAGACCGCCACCGCGGCGGTGATGGATCAGCCGGCCAACCTCACTCCCGGGGTGCAGCGGTTGACCGCCTCCAGCGACGACATCGCCACCCTGACCGGAAAATTCCGCAGCATGCGCCGCCGCCGCCTGGTCATCCTCGGCGGCCCCGGCACCGGCAAAACCACCCTGGCCGTCCAGCTGGTCCGCGAACTGCTGGCCACCCGTACCGCACATCCCGGCGAACCGGTGCCGGTGCTGATGTCGGTGGCCGGCTGGGATACCGAGGCCTTCCCCCGTCTGCACCAGTGGCTGGCCATCCGGCTCGATCAGGACTATCCCGCGCTGCGCGCGCCTGACCTGCCCACCGGGACGGCGGAGACGCTGGCGGCGCGCGGGCACATCCTGCCGGTCCTGGACGGGCTGGACGAACTGCCTCCCGCAGCGCAGCACGCCGTCATCGTGGCGCTGAACCAGTCCCTGGCCGACACCGATCAGCTGATCGTGACCAGCCGCACCACCGAGTTCAGCCGCGCCGTTGACGGCGCGGGAGACGTACTCACCTCAGCCATGGTCATCGAACCCCAGCCCATCACCCCGAAGACCGCCGCGGCCTACCTGAAGCGATGCCTGCCACCCCAGCCGCCGGCCGGTTGGGAGCAGACCCTGGCCGCGCTACGCGCCACACCCGCCGACATCGCCACACAGAATCCCAGCGCCACGCTAGCCGCGGTCGTCGGGACCGCCCTGGGTCTGTGGCTCCTGCGCGTCGTCTACATCGACGGCCGCGCCGATCCGGAGCCGCTGCTGGACCCCGACCGTTTCCCCGGCCCTGACCAGCTGCGCGGCCACCTGCTCGACCAGCTCATCCCCGCCCTCATACGCCGGCGACCCCTCAGCACCGACCCCGGGCACCTATTCCGGCCTCGCCGCCGCCACAACCCGCAAGACGCCACCCGCTGGCTCACCTGGCTCGCCTGCCACCTCACCCATCCCCGTACCCCCGACGGCCGCCCCCGCACTCGCGACTTCGTCTGGTGGCACCTCGCCCGCCACACCCTCGATGATGGCGTGCGTACAGAGGCCATATTCGCGGCGGCGGCGGCCGTGGGGGTGATGCTCGGGCTCGGGTTCGGGCTTGTCCTTGGACTCGCGTTCGGATGGGGGATCGGGCTCACATTTGGGTGCTTTTTCGCGGGCGTATTCGGGTTCGCGGTAGTAGGCGGAGGTGGAGAAGATCCAAGTTTGCTGGAGCCCGGCTACGCCAACCTCTCCCTTCACCACCGAGGGATAGAACTGGTTAAACGCCTCACAGGCGGGCTCGGGCTCGGAATCGGAATCGGGCTCTTTTCCGGGCTCGGGGGCGGTGTCATGGGCGCCGCGGTGAATGTGCTCACGGTCGGGCTCAGCGGAGGGCTTCTGGGAGCTCTTGTGGATGGGCTCGTGGGAGGGCTCGTGGGGGGACTCGCAGGAGGGCTCTTGGTCGGTTTCTTGATCGGACTTATCGGCTGGGCGGCATCACCTGCGCCGTTGGATCGCGTGAGCACGCCGGCCAAGTCATTGCGCGGTGACCGCACCCTAGTCCTCCTTCGGGCGACCACATACGCGCTCGTGGTCGGGTCCTTGGCCGGACCTTTGATCGGACCCTGGATCGGGTCCTCGGTCGGACCCCCGGCCGGGCCATCGGCCGGGCTCTTGTTCGGTCTCTTGATCGGGCTCGTGAGCGGACTCGTGAGCGCGTTGAGGCTCAAACACCCGGGCGGAGTGTCCTGGAGCTACCTCGTCGCGCTCAGTGTGCTGAATCTACGCAGAAAACTGCCCCGCAACCTGATGGCGTTTCTCGATGACGCCCACCGGCTCGGCCTCCTCCGCACTGTCGGGCCCATCTACCAATTCCGGCACGCCGACCTCCAGGATCACTTGGCCGCAGACCTCTCCCCCGCGATGAAGAGCGGAGGTTGAGGTCCAGAGGCAACGCCGTTCAGTTAAGGCGGGGCCGGTGGTGTTCATGGACCGCTTTCGAGCATGGTGATGCCGATAGTGGCCTTGTAGGTGGTCCGATCGATGGCGGGTCCCCGTGCGTTGTATCTGGAGATCGCGCGTTTGACGACGCGGTCGCTGGTACGGACCCGCCGGGCCGGCAGGAGCTGTGCCAGCACGTGGCGGCCGATGGTGCCGACCAGATCGACCTCAGTGCCGGTGATGACACCGGCCGCCAGGACGATCTGGTCGCGTGCGGCGGCCAGAGCGGTGGCGAAAGCGGCCCGGTCGGGGTCGGTGCCCGAGGACGGGATCGGTGGCGTCGGTCATCGCGGTCCGTAGCGCCTGGTAGGCGATCAGCAGGGCCCAGACCTCCTGCTCGACTCCCTGCGGAGTTCGATCTCCCAGCGCTCGTGGTAGAGCCGGACCAGTTCCAGGGCCGGGTAGAGGCCGGGGTCGGTGAGAGTGGGCAGCAGCCGGTAACGGCCGGTGCAGGCGCCGTGGACGGTGCGGATGCCGATCTCGGCGTCGATGACCCTGACGGTCAGCGCGCCCAGACGGGCCAGCGTGGAGCCGTCGCGGCAGCGGCGGCGGCGACCGGCCGGACTTGCAGCGCACCAGCAGATCGGCGCCGCGGCCGCACGATGGCCGGGCACGCCGGCGGCGGCGAAGTTCCGGTCGCCCGGCAGCAGCATCCCGGCCCGCAGATCCACAGCCAGCCGGCGCGCGTACTCCAGCTCACCCACCCGCCCCGTGTCGATCACCACCCGTGTCCGGCACGCCACCAGCGCGGTGAGGCGAAGCTGCGGGTATCAGCCCTTGACGAACAGACCACCGCCCTAATTGAACGGCGTTGCCTCTAGTCCACGGAGAAGCTCCCGGTGAGGGGCGGAACGTGGCTGCCGTGACCGGGCTGGATCGTGATGCTCTGGGTCATGCAGAACGGATCGAGATAGACGCGGACGGGCATGTCGGTCTGGTTGTTCAGCTGATGGCTGGCGAGCGGCAGTCTGTGACAGCCCGCGGGGTCGCTGTAAATCGACAGCGGAGTGAACTCGGTGCTGAACACGACCACCTGGCCGGTGGCGGCGTGGGCGGGGATCGGAGCGCCCAGCACACTGACGACGGAACTCGCAGCCGCCAAAACGATGAACCCCAGCCGGGACTTCGAAGACATCCGTGCTCCAGTGAAAAGGGCCCGCGTATCGGGCCGGCATCACTGGTATTCCATGATCCTTTGCTCCGCCAGCGGGCTACTGGAGATCTTGGTCAAGTCAATACCTCCGACGAGGATGCCGGCTGACGTCGCGCCGTGAAGCGGTCATCGCGCGCACCCCCTGCCGGCGTCCCCGATCGGCTGTGGTTACGGTCCGCGACTACGGCCAGACCTGACACGGCCCCGAAGAAGGGCTCGCGCACGGCGGCGGCGTTGAAACGTTCATCGCCCGCACCTGACCGGACTCCACTCGGCCCGAGATTCGTCCGGCCAGGTCTCGGCGAATTCTCAGGCGAGCGTGAATTGGGCGTGGAAGGAACTGGCGACGGAGGAGCTGTTCACCGCCGCCCGGGCACCCGAGGACAACGAGCCGCCCTCGACGTTGAGGTACAGGACCGGGCAGCAGATGACGCGGATGTTGTACAGGTCCTTGGTGCCCAGATTGCCGATCTTCAGGACCTGGTAGCGCTGGGTGGTGCTGTTGGCGAAATCGCAGTCCCACTGCATCATCCAGCTACCGTTGACCCTGGTGGGCGTGGTCAGCAGCTCAAGGCACTTGCCGCTGTTCAGGTTGATCCACTGGACGTAGCAGTTGGCGCCGCACGGCCGGTTCATGTTCCAGAGCTGGTTCGGCGCGTTCGTGCAGGGAGCCTGCTGGATCGGCGCGCCGTTGGCGGTGGAGGAACCGGCCACTTCCAGGCACATGTCGCTGTGCCGGGCGCGGAGGACGAACGCGCCGATCACGTCGGCCGACGCCGGAGCGGACGGCACTATCAGACCGAGCATCAGCACTATGACGGCGATTGAGGACATTGCGGTTCTCCGCGGGAAACGCATTTCACATACCTCCTGACGGTCTCGTGACCGTCAGGGTCGTCGACGAATCACGGCAGGTAAATTCCTCAGGGCCGGTACGCGATGCGACGACGCCGATGTGCGTTCTGCTCGATGTGACCGTCCGTGAAGTCGATCAGGCTGCACTGCTGCAGATGCCTCTGTGGAGTCGATCGCGACCCCGCCGCTCCCGTGCCGATGGCCACCGGCCGTCGGGTGCCGCTGGAGGATCCCGATCCGTGGACGAGCGGCAGTGGCGAACCGTCGTGGACCGCGGATGATCCGTGCCCGGCCCCAAAAGCGTCCGTCTCGGACAACCTCTCGTAGCGGCCTGACCAGCCGATATAGCTCGCGTATAACCCGATGGCCCAGCGTTCTGCCCGTCAGGTCAACCGGCATGAAGGAGCGGAATGCGAAAGATCCACAAGCTGGCCGTCGTCGCGGGGTCGATCTCGGCGCTCGTCCTCGGAGCAGCACCGCCGGCCATGGCCGCCAGTTCGAGTTGCTATATCCCGCCGGCCTGGACCACCTGCACGACGGGAACGGTGTCGGCCAACTCCTCCACCCACGACCTCATGATCATCGCCACGAACTGCCCAGGCCCGCTGGGGGGCAAGACTCTGGCCATCAAGCTCCAGGACGTGGGCACCGGACAGTACTTCTGGCATTCGTCCGTCCCCTACGGCTACGCGCGGTACGCCAAGGTGTCCGGCCTCTACGGCAGCTACAAGCTGCGTCTGGACGGCGAGCCCGTCCGTTACGGCTCGATCAACAACGACATCGGCAACTACACGCTGGGCCTGCGTGCCTGCTGATCAGCCGCAGGTCGCCTGACGGGGGAGCCCGGCGGCGTAGGTGTCCCACTCGGCGGGGGTGAGGTCGCGTCCGGCCGCCCGGCACAACCGGGTGACCGCCTCGGCGGGGTCGAGGGGCCAGCGGATGATGCGGCCGGAGTCGTCGCCGCTGATCAGTTCGCCCGCCGGGGTGAAGGCGAGGGTTTTGATCGGCAGGGTGGGACCGGTCAGCCGGGCGAAGGGGCGTCGGCTGGCCAGGTCCCACACGATGATCGTGCGGTCCTCCCCGGCCGAGGCGAGCAGCCGTCCGTCGGTGCTGAAGGCGACGGCGTGCACGGGGGCGGTGTGGCCGGTGAAGGTGTCGAAGGTCCGGCCGGCCGGGTCGTGCAGTTTGACGGTACGGTCCGAGCCCGATGTGGCGATCGTCGCCCCGTCGGGGCTGAAGGCGACGTCCAGGATCGACCCGTGGCCCGGTCGTACCCGGGAGATCTCCTGGTCCGTGCCGGTGTTCCAGAGCAGCAGCAGGTCCGACGGGCCGGCCGAGACCAGCAGCGGGTCGCGCGGGCTGTAGGCCACGACCGTCGACAGGTACGCGGACGCGTCGAACGGTGTCTGCTTCGGTTCGGCGGGGTCGGTGACGTCCCAGCGGAACCGGGTGAGCGCGGTCGTCACCAGCGACCGGCCAGACGGGTCGAACGCCACGCTGGTGGTGGCGCCCGTGCCCGCGTAACGGGTCTCGCTCAGCCGCCGCCGGGTGGGCACGTCCCACAGGGTGAGGCTGTGGTCGCGGCCGACGGCCGCCAGCAGCCGTCCGTCGGGGCTGAAGGCGATCGATCTGACCTGGTCGGAATGTCCGTCGAGGACGGCGAGGGGGCGTCCGGTCAGGTCCCAGAGGCGGACGGTGCGGTCGCTTCCGGCCGAGGCCGCGGTCGTCCCGTCGGGACTGATCTGGAGGTCGTTGACGGCCCCGCTGTGGCCGCCGAACAGCGGGACGGCGTGCTCGCGCACCACGATCGAGGCGCCCATGCCGCCCGAGGCGAGGCGGGAGCCGTCGGCGCTGAGGGCCAGGGCCCGGGTCTCGGCCCTGCTGCGGTCGAGGTAGGTCTCCACGGGCTGCCGGCGGGTCAGGTCCCAGATGGTGATCATCCCGTCCTCGTCGGCCACCGCGACCCGGTCGCCGGCGGGGGCCGACACCTCCCAGGCGTAGGGGCCGTTCGTCGGCAGGGTGAACTCGGCGGTGACCTCGTCGCGGGTCAGTCTCCAGAACCGGGCGCCGCCGGTGTCGGAGGCGGTGACCAGCGTGTCCCCGGACACGATCACCCGGTGCACGTGCCGGGTGGGCACCGTGGCGTGGCGGCGGCCGGTGCCGACGTCCCACACGACCGGTTCGTCGGGCCCGGTGGCGACCAGTAGGGAGTTCCCCGCGGCGAAGGCCAGGGAGCCGATCGACGGGCCGCGGGTGTCGATCGTGCGGTGGGCGCCGCCGGGCAGTGTCCACAGGTCGATGGTGCCGTCGTCGTGGCCGGCCGCGACCGTGCGGCCGTCGGTGGAGAACGCCATGGCGGGGGTCAGGTCGGTGAGCCGTCGGGTGAAGACGGCCTTCATCGTGGTGGTGTCCCAGACGACGATCGAGCCGCGCGCCTTGTCCACGGCCGGTGCACGGGCGGTCGAGGCGAGGTAGCGCCCGTCGCCGCTGAACGCCACGGTCCTGGCGTAGAGGTTCACCTCGCCCAGGTGGTCTTTCAGCGTGGCGATCCGGCGATGGTCGCGGTCCCACACGGCGACCGTGCCGTCGACCCCGGCGGCGGCCATCATCCCGCCGTCGGGGCTGAAGGCCAGCGCGTAGACGCCGGAGCCGTCAGGCTTGACCTCGACGCGCCGCCGGGCCGCCGCCGCGACGCTCAGCACCCCGCCGACGGTCTCGGCGTCGGCGGTGAGGCGGTGGGCGGCGACCGCGAGCAGGCCGGCCAGGCTCGGGTCGGTGTCGAGCAGGAACCGGGCCGTCAGCGACAACCGGCCGGAGGCCGCGATGTGCTGCTGGCGCTCGGCTTCGCGGCCCTGGCCGACCGCGACGCCGCCGCTGACGAAGGCCAGCAGGAGCAGCGCCGCGATCCCGGCGACCATCCGCTTGAGCAGCCGGTTGCGGCGGCGCACCGCGACGATCTCGTCCTGCTCGGCCTCCCGGGACGCGTTCAGGAAGGCGGTCTCCAGGGCGTTCGGCTCGCCGGGGTGCTCTTCCGCCCACGTACGGGCGGACGAGAGCCGCGCCCCCCGGTAGAGCATGCCGGGGTCGCGGCCCTGGCCGTCCCAGAGCCGGGCGGCGTCGGTGACGCCCCGGTGCACCAGCAGCGCCGCGCGGTCGTCGGTGAGCCAGCCACGCAGCCGGGGCCAGTTCCGGATCAGCGCCTCGTGCGCGACCTCGGCGGAACCGTCGCCGAGCGTGACCAGCCGGGCGGCGGCCAGCCGCAGCAGCACCCCGGTGACCACCGGTTCGGCGGCGAGGCCGACCAGTTCGGCGGAGGAGACCGGGCGGCGGGTGTCCTCGGTGCCCTCCCCCAGGGCCGACAGCCGCAGGAAGATGCGCCGGGCGACCTGGCGTTCCTCGGGGCCGAGGCCGGCGTACACCTGCTCGGCGGTCTGGGCGACGGCACCGGCGACGCCGCCGGTGCCGTGGTAGGCGTCGAGGCTGAGCAGGGTGCCCTCGCGGGCCCGCCAGGTCTCCAGGAGGGCGTGCGAGACGAGCGGCAACCCGCCCGGTTCGTCGACGGCGGCGGCGACGATCTCGGCCAGCAGCTCGGGCTGCACCCGCAGCCCCGCCCGCGCGGCCGGGCCGACGACGATGTCCCGCAACTCGGCCGTCGACGGCGGCCCCACCAGCACCTGGGCCTCGCCGCCGAGTGCCTCGACGAGGTCGGGATAGCGGGTCAGCCGCCCCAGGAAGTCGGCCCGCACACCCAGCACGACCCGCCGCCCGGGCTCCAGCAGCCGGGCCACGAACGCGCGCCGCTCCGCCTCGTCGGCGCAGAGCGTGAAGACCTCCTCGAACTGGTCGACGACCAGCAGGACGCCGGTCTCCGCCGACACCTGGGCGAGCGGATGCTCCCCCGGCGTGACCAGCACGCTGCCCGGCCGCGCCCCGACCAGCCCGGCCCGCAGCAGCGACGACTTGCCGCTGCCCGAAGCGCCGAACACCGCCACGAGCGGCAGCCGGTCCGACAGCTCGACCAGCCGGTCGCGCAGCGCCTCCCGTCCGAAGAACCAGGCGGCGTCCGCCGCCTGAAAGGCCGCCAGTCCCCGGTACGGGCACTCGCCGCTGTCGGCGGGAAGGGGGATCAGCTCCTCGTCCCCCCGCAACATCGCCTCGTGCAGCCGCCGCAGTTCGAGGCCCGGCCCGACGCCGAGCTCCCGGTCGAGCACCTCCCTGGCCTCGTGGAAGCTCTCCAGCGCCTCGGCCTGCCGGCCGGAACGGTAGAGCGCCAGCATCAGCCGGCCGCGCAGCCCCTCGCGGAAGGGATGCCGCCGCACCAGCTCGGTGAGCTCCGCGACGCTGTCGCCGGGACGACCGGCCCGCAGCATGGCGGCCGCCCACGACTCGGCCGCGGCGAGCCGGGCCTCCTCAAGAACCCGCGCGGCCTCGGAGACCGGCGGGCAGTCGGTGAACCCCTCGAACGCCTCCCCCCGCCAGGTCCTCAGGGCCTCGCTCAGTCTCTTGACGGCCAGTTCGGCCTCCCCGGCGGCCAGCGCCGCCACGCCCTGAGCCGTCAGGTCACCGAACCGGCGGGCGTCGAGCGCCGGGGCGTGGAGGGTGTAACCGCCGGGCCCGCGCGTCAGCACGTCGTCGCCCAGGATCCGGCGCAGCCGGTGGACGTACAGATAGAGGTTGTGCCGCGCCGACGCGGGCGGCCGGTCGCCCCAGACCGCGTCGACCAGCGCCTCGGCCGAATGAGGCCGCCCGGCGCCGGCCAGCAGCACGGCGAGCGTCAGCCGCAGCTTGCGGCCGTCCCCGAGAGGGACCGCACGCCCGTCCCGGATGACCTGCAACGTTCCCAGGACATTGAACTCCACCCGGCTCCTGCCTGTCGGGCCAGCCCCGGTCGGGGGTCGGTCCATCAAAGCCGATCCCCGGGGCGTTGATCAAGTGCCGTGCCCGGACGAGAGTCCGGCCTGCCCGGTCATCGGGCCTGAACGAACGGGGCACGTGCACGGTCTGAGCGCGATGCGCGCCCGCCACCCCGAGCTCGCCACCGACGGCCAGGACGCCGCTCCCACCGAAAGTCCGGAGGACCCGGCCGCCGCCGAGCCGGATCCACGGCGTTCTCCCCGGGTCACCTCTCGACCTGGGCGTCCTGCTGCGCGTGCGTGGCGAAGAACGTCAGGATCGCGTCGGCGAGCGCTCCGGGCTTCTTCTCGGGGGCGAAGTGGTCGAGGGAGGGGAAGGCCGCCCTGCGGGCGTCGGGGATCGTCTCGGCCAGGCGGGTGTGGGCGAGGTCCTGCGGGTCACCGGGACGTCCCTTGCCGCGCATGATCAGGGTGGCCGCTTGGATGGCGGCGTAGTCGGCGACGTGAGGGTCGAGGCGGCCCACCTCCGTGTGTTCGGCGACCGCCTGGGGCATGAGGGTGAGCTTCTGCCGCATCTCGTCGCGGGGGATCGCCATCCGCAGCACGGCCTTCAGGTACCACCGGGGCAGCCGTCCGACCAGCGAGGGGCCGGTCCCCTGGACGAAGGTCAGGAACGCCTCCAGGTTCCGCCCTTCGGCGATCTCGCGGCGGGCGCGGTCGATCCAGCCGGCCGGGATCGACCCGCCGACCGACGCCCCGGGCTCGTAGACGGCCACCGCGTCGAACCCCGGGTTCCCGCACGCCGCCCGCAGCGCCACCAGCCCGCCGAAGCTGTGCCCGAAGATCAGCCGCGCCCCGGTCGCGGCCCGGACGGCCTCGACGTCCTCGCATTCCCGCTCGATCCCGTAGTGCTCCCCCTGCGGCCCGCTGAGGCCACGGCCGCGCCGCTGCACGACGTGGACGGTGTGCCGGTCGGCCAGCAGCCCGGCGAGCCCGGAGAAGTCGGCCGCCAGGGCGAGCGCCCCGGGGACGACGATGACGTGGGACCCCTGCCCCACGGTGGAGTACTCGATCGGCGTGCCATCCGCCGACATGGCAAATTGAGTCATGTTTACAACGTACGCAAAAGCAGGAAAACACAATAGGCTGAGTAGTACAGTGCAGTGACCGCACTAGTGCACTGGAGGTGCCGGTGTCCGACCGCCCCCGCTATCTGCAGATCGCCGACGAGATCGCCGCCGACATCCGGAGCGGCCGCCTCGCGGAGGGCAGACCCGCGCCGTCGACCAGGGCGATCGTCCGCGACTGGGGCGTCGCGATGGCCACCGCCACCAAGGTGATCGGCGCGCTGAGGGCCGAGGGCCTGGTCGAGACGGTCCCCGGCAGCGGCACCATCGTGCGCCGGCGCGGCACCCCGGCGAAGAGCCCGCGGCCGAGACTGTCGGTCACCGAGATCGTCGAGGCGGCGATCGAGATCGCCGACGCCGAAGGGCTGCCGCTGGTCACGATGCGCAGGGTGGCCGTGTCGCTGGGCGTGTCGACGATGGGCCTCTACCGCCACGTGCCGAACCGGAACGACCTCACGCTCCGCATGGCCGACCACGTCTTCGCCGGAGCCCGGCTCCCCGACATGCCGCTGACGGAGTGGCGCCCCCGCCTGGAAGCCACCGCCCGCCTGTTCTGGACGGCCTTCGCCCGCCACCCCTGGGCCGCCGAGGTGTTCTCACTCAGCCGCCCCCAGATGATGCCGAACATGCTGCCCCTCGCCGAATGGTCGCTCACCACGCTGAGGGCGATGGGCTTCGACGCCCACGACACGCTCTGCGCGCACATCAACCTGTTCGGCCACGTTCGCGGCATGGCCCTGGTCCGCCTGGCCGAGACCCGCGCCGAGGAGGACACGGGCATGACCGCCGACGACTGGATGCGCCACCAGGGCGGCGGCCTGCGCCGCTGGGCCGCCTCGCCGGACCATCCCGGCCTCGGCCACGTCGTCAGCGAGGAGTTCGCCTTCGACCTCGACACCGTCTTCGACTACGGCCTCCAACGCCTCCTCGACGGCTTCGACGCCCGCCGCCGGGCCGTCCAGGGCTGGAAGGGGTAGCCCATCCCCGGTTCGGTCACCAGATCCCGGGCGGCATGCAGAGCAGAGGCGTACCGGGGGCGCCGAGCGCGTCGCCCACGGCGGAGCCGACGATCGCCCCGGCGGCGCGCTCTCTGCGGTCCAGGTCGGCGATTATGGTCACCAACGGGAGCTCGGCGGTTCTGATCTCGGTCCGGTGGAACCCGTGGCTCTCGCCCTCGAAGGCGAGGTGAGTACAGGGAAGTCCGGAAGCGGTACGACCGGCCTGCGAGAGGAGCACCGGACAGTCGATCTCCCCGACTGACGCGCCACCCGATGCAACGGAATCCTTCCTGCTTTTTGCGACACTGTGAATTTGTGCGGGAGCGGAAGGTTGCGGCCGACGCCATTCGTGAGCGGCTGGCGGAGGCCCGGGCGGGGCGCGGCGGGGCGGTGTTCGTCCATGGGGACGCGGGGATGGGGAAGACCTGGCTGCTCGGCGAGGTCGCCGGTGCCGGTCTTCACGTCGGGCGGGCCTACGGATCCCCCATCGGGTCGGGTGTGCCCTTTGACGTGATGACGCAGGCCTTGTCCGGCCTTGGTGTCGACGATCTGTCGGCTGACACGATGGCGGGCCGGTGTTACCGCGTGTGGCAGGCGCTGCGGTCGTGGTCGGGTGCTCCGGCGGTGCTGGTCATCGACGATCTCCACTGGGCCGACGCCGACTCGCTCACTATCCTGGCGTTCCTGTGCCGTCGCCTGGGCACCTCTCGGGTGGCGGTTGTGGCGGCCTTGCGGGCGTGGCCACCTGCCGCTCTCGACCTCGCGCGTGATCTGGAGGAGAGCGGTTGCGGGCGTACCGTCGAGCTTGAGCCCTTGGGCGAGCGGTCATCGGCCGCGCTGCTGGCGCGGCGGGCGGGCCATGAGTTTCCGGCCGAGACGGTACGCACGCTGCAGACGATGTGCGCGGGCAATCCGCTGCTGCTCGACCACGCCGCGGGGCTGCTTACCGCAGGTGCCGACCTGGGCCGGCTGGGGACGCGGCCGCCCGATCTCGCGCGCAGGGAACTGCTGGTCCGGCGATTCCTCGGGGCGACGCCCGAGGCGATGCGCTGCGCGCGGGCGGGCAGCGTCCTGGGCCTGTCCTTCGAGCCGGGGATCGCGATGGAACTGGCCGACCTCGACCTCGTGGAGGCTGACGAGGCGGTCGCGGGGCTCCAGCGTGGCCGTCTCATCCGGGAGACCCCCGGTGGCCGGGTCGAATTCGTCCATCCGCTGTTTCACCAGATCCTCTACGACGAGATGCCGACCTCCACCCGATTGCTGCTGCACACTCGAGCGTTCGGCCTGCTGGTGCGGCAGGGTTCGCGGGCGGAGGCGGCCGAGCACGCGTTGCGCGGGAACATGGCCGGCGACCGGCGGGCCGTCGAGGTGCTGGAGCGGGTCGGGCGCGACGCGCTGGCCGTCGGCGCGACCGAGACCGCCGCGCGCTACCTGGCGGGCGCCCATCGGCTGGCGGGGGATCACGCCGAGCCGGGCCTGGGACTGGTGGCCGGACGGGCGCTCATGGCGGTCGGCAGGGCGAGTGAGGCGGTCGCGATGCTGGGGGCCGTCTCCCGGCATGAGGCCGCCGACGTGGCGACCGCCGCGCAGGCGGCGTGGATGGCCGGACGGGCCGCCTACCAGGCGGGCGACCACCGGCAGGGCGAAGGTGACCTCGTGCGGGCCGCCGGCCTGGCCGCGGAGCAGGTTCCGGCGATCGCCGTCGAGGCGCTGCTGGACCATGCCAACTTCCGGCACCTGACCGAGGGGAGCCGGGCGCTCCCCCTCGCCGCCCGTGCCCTGGAGCACGCGGTCGGCGTCGATCCGGCTCTCCGCCGCCGGGTCACCTCGATGCACGGGTACATCGCCTTTCTCGGCGCCGACCTCGCGGGGCTGGAGGAGGTCACTCGGGCGGCGCGGGAGATCGAGGACGACCCGGCGGCCCAGGCGGCCGACGTCCAGGGCACCTGGGGCGCGCTGAGCAACCACGCCTTCGCCGCCAAGTGGGCCGAGCGCTTCGCCGCATGCGAGAAGGCCTTCGCCCTGGTCATCGCCACCGCCGAGCGCGCCGGGGCGATCGGCACGCTGAGCATGCTGTACGCCTCCCACGCCGAGTTCCTGGCACGCGTCGGCCGGCTCAGCGAGGGCTTCGCGAGCGTGGCGCAGGCCCGGGCCGTCAAGGTCCTGGCTCCGATGTCGGAGCGTTACGTGGCCGCCGGCGAGGCCTGGCTCCTGCTGCTGTCGGGTGACCTGGAGGAGTGCGAGCGGCGCTGCGCCCAGGTCGAGCACAGCGCGTCGAGGCTGAGCGACGTCGGCACCCTGATCGCGATCTGGTACGTCCGGGGCCGCCGCGCCCTCTTCGAGAACGACCTCGCCACAGCGTGCGCGCTGTTCGACCTGCTCGACGAGACGACCGAACGCGCCGGCATCCGCGAACCCTGCCTGGTCCCCTTCGGCCGGGACGCGATCGTGGCGTACACGAGAATCGGACGGCGTGAGGCCGCCGAGCGCCTGGTCTCGCGGCTGGACGAGGTCTCGGCCGGGCTCCCCTGCGCCTGGCCGAGGATCGCGGCGGCGATCGGCCGCGCCCTCCTGGCCCGCGACCGCTCCGTGACCGAGGCCGAGTTCGAGACCGCGCTCGCCCTGCACGACACCACCGAACTCCCCCTGGAGAAGGTGGAGACCCAGCTCCTCTACGGCGCCTGGCTGCGCCGGACCGGCCGGCCGGCGCGGGCCAGGCCGATGCTCGCCGACGCGGCGACCACGGCCGCCCGCGCCGGGGCACGGTGGCTCACCGAACGGGCGCACGAGGAACTGCGCCGCGCCGACGGCCGCCGCCGCACCACCGACCCCCGGTCGCTGACCCCCGCCGAGACCCGTACCGCCTCCCTGGCCGCTCAGGGACTGAGCAACGCCGAGATCGCCGAGCGGCTGTCGGTCACCGTCAGAACGGTCGAGACCCACCTGAGCCGGGTGTACACGAAGCTGGGGGTGTCCCGGCGCGACCTCATCCTGCGTGGTGTGACGCCTTAAACATCAGTGCTTCCCGCGATGCCCGCGCGAACGCCGCGATCCGATCCTGGGTACGTCGGACTCACGCCCCCGGAGGTTGCACATGTCACGTCCCCGCAGGTCGTTCGCGGCCGGAGCCGCGCTCATGCTACTCACCGGCCTCGCCGCAGCCACCGCCCCACCGGCCGCCGCAAGCGACTACCGAAGCCTGGCCACCTGGTATCACTGGGGCCGGCAGGACAACTTCAGCGTTGCCACCGCCACCCAGACCTCCGTCGCCGAAGCCGCCGGATATGAGCTCATCCGTCGCGAAGAGGCGTGGTTGCTCCCCCAACGCACCGACAACTCAGGTACCCAGCGATCCCTCTACCTGCTGTACAACATCGCGCGAGGCGACTTCATGAGCACGGCCACCAAGGAGGGCCTCGACTCGGCAACGAGCGCTGGCTACACGTCCCACGGTCTCCTGGGCAACGTCTGGACCAGCCGGCAGCAGGGCATGGTGCCGCTCTACCAATACCGGCACCCCGGACGTCAGGACAACTTCGTCGCAGCCTCGGCGGAGGGCATCGCGTCGGCGGAGAGCGCGGGCTATGTCCGAGTGCGGGTGGAAGGCTACGTCTATCCCGACACAGCCTTCTGACCGACGCCGGTGAACACGCGGGAAGCGTGTCGACGCCGGGTCGACGAGGACGGGCGTCGACGTCCTGGCGCGGACCTGGAGGGCCGCGAGCGCACTCACGGTCTCGACAGACCGCCGGGGAGATCCTCGAATCGTCAGCCCGATATTGCCGACGAATTTCTGCCGCAGCACGCTAGACGGTGGAAAGGCGGATCGCGATATCGATGATCATGTCCTCCTGGCCGCCGACGTAGCCGGCCGCGCCGACCTCGCGGAGAATTTCGTGGGCCGGCACGCCGTACCGCTTCTCGGCTCGCTCGGCGTGGAGCAAGAACGAAGAGTAGACGCCCGCGTAGCCCTGGACGATCGTGTTGCGTTCGGCCCACGGGAGCCGGGGGATGAAGGGCAGCGCCACCTCCGCCGCCGCGTCCAGCAGTGCGGGCACGTCGAGGCCTGTCTGTACGCCCATCTTCGCGAACACCGCGGCCAGCACCTCGGTCGGGGAGTTGCCCGCGCCCGCGCCGAGTGCGCACAGCGTGCCGTCGATCTGCCGGGCGCCCGCCTGGTAGGCGACCAGCGAATTGGCCACGCCGAGGCACAGGTTCTGATGACCGTGCAGGCCGACCTGCGCGTCCTGGCCGAGTTCGGCGACGAGCGCGGCCACCCGGGACCGGGTGTCGTCGGGCAGGAGGGCGCCTGCCGAGTCGACCACGTAGACGCATTGGCAGCCCGCGTCGGCCATGATGCGGGCCTGCGCCGCCAGGGCCTCGGGGGTGCTCATGTGGGAGAGCATCAGGAAGCCGACGGTTTCCATGCCGAGGTCACGGGCGGCGGCGAAGTGCTGGACCGAGATGTCGGCCTCGGTGCAGTGGGTGGCGATCCGGGCGATGGTGGCGCCCGCGTCGTGGGCGCGGCGCAGGTCGGCGACCGTGCCGAGGCCGGGCAGGAGCAGGACCGCGATCCGCGCCTCATAGGCCGTCTCCGCGGCCACCCGGACCAGTTCGACGTCGTCGACGGCGGAGAAGCCGTAGTTGAACGAGGAACCTCCGAGTCCGTCGCCGTGGGTCACCTCGATGACCTGGACCCCTGCGGTGTCCAGGGCGTGGACCACGGCTCTGACCTGGTCGGCGGTGAAGCGGTGGGCCATCGCGTGGCTGCCGTCGCGCAGCGTGGTGTCGGTGATCCGGACGTCCACGGTCATCGGGACACCGCCAGGAGTTCGCCCACGCGGGCCGCCGCGGCGGTCATGATGTCCAGGTTGCCGGCCCACGGCGGGAGGTGGTCACCGTTGCCGCGTACCTCCAGGAAGACCGCGACCCGGCCTTCGTCGAACTGCGGTTCGGCGCGCAGGGTGTAGCCGGGCACGTAGGTCTGAACCTCCTTGACCATGCGGTGGATCGACTCGGCGACGGCGTGGGTGTCGGTGTCGGGGTCGATCGCGCAGTACACGGTGTCCCTCATGATCATCGCGGGATCGGCGGGGTTGAGGATGATGATGGCCTTGCCCCGGGCGGCGCCGCCGACCCGTTCGATGGCGTGCGCGGTGGTCTCGGTGAACTCGTCGATGTTCGCGCGGGTGCCCGGACCGGCCGATCGGGAGGCGATCGAGGCGACGATCTCGGCGTAGGAGACCGGCGTCACGTCGGCCACCGCGCGGACGATCGGGATGGTGGCCTGGCCGCCGCAGGTGATCATGTTGACGTTGGGAGTGTCGAGGTGGTCCGGCAGGTTCACGGGCGGGCAGACGAACGGGCCGACCGCCGCCGGGGTCAGGTCGACCGCCTGTATCCCCGCTTCGGCGTATCTGGGGGCGTTGACCTGGTGGGCCTTGGCCGAGGTCGCCTCGAAGACGATCTCCGGCGGGGTCGGCCGGGACAGCAGCCAGTCGACTCCCCCGGCGCTCGCCTCGACGCCGAGGGCGCGGGCGCGGGCCAGGCCCTCCGAGGCAGGATCGACGCCGACCATGTAGCGCACGTCGAGGACGTCACTGCGGAGCAGTTTGACCAGCAGGTCGGTGCCGATGTTGCCCGGCCCGACGATGGCGGCGGGCACCCTCATCGTTCCTCCCCGAATGTCGCGGTCACCGAGCCGAGTCCGGCGAACTGAGCCTGGATCACGTCGCCGGCGGCCACCGGTACGGCGGCGGTGAGGGAGCCGGGCAGGATCGTGTGGCCGGCCTCCAGCGTGACGCCGTGCGCGCCGAGCGTGTTGGCCAGCCAGACGAGGGCGTTCAGCGGCGAGCCGAGCACCGCCGCGCCCGCGCCGGTGCCGGCGATCTCGCCGTTGCGCCGCAGCACGCATCCGGTCAGGCGAAGGTCCACGTCGGACAGCCGGGTGGGCCTGCCGCCCAGCACCACGCCGCCGGAGGAGGCGTTGTCGGCGATCGTGTCGAGCAGGGTGATCCGCCAGTCTCTGACCCGGGAGTCGATGATCTCCAGGGCGGGCAGGACGAAGTCCACCGCGGCCACGGCCTCGGCGACGGTCACGCCGGGTCCGCGCAGCGGCCGGGAGAGCACGAAGGCGATCTCCGGCTCGATCCTCGGCTGGAGGAACCGCGACACGTCGATCGGGCTGCCCTCCGGGTGGAACATCGCCTCGGTGAGGTGGCCGTAGTCGGGCTCGTCCACACCGAGTTGCCGCCGCATCGCGGCGGAGGTCAGGCCGACCTTGTGGCCCTTCACGACCGCGCCGTCCGCGCGCAGCCGGTCCATCTGGCCGAGCTGGATCGCGTACGCGTCGTCGATCGTGAGCCCGGCGAACCGATCGGTCGGCGGCTCCACCGGTTCTCGGGTCCGGTACGCCGTCAGCAACTCGTCGACGAGTGAGTCACGCTCCCGTGTGTCCATGTCAGGAACCGTCCCGCCTCGGTGGCACCGCCCTCAACGCCCGGGTTCCGTTGAGCGGGAACGAGAGCTCCGTGATCTCAGGGGTGGGCTCCCAGACTGAAGCGGTGCTTCGACTGACCTCTGTTCTCGCGGGTGGCGCGATGGTGCTCGCGGGCTGCGCGACCACCCCTGACGCCGCCGACCGGCCTGCCGAGGCCGCCCTCACCGTGGCCCTGGCCGCACCGGTGAGCTGCCTGGACCCGCATCAGACCCCGCAGACCCCCAACCTCAACGTGTCGCGCCAGCTCGTCGACTCGCTCACCGACCAGGACCCGGAGACCGGCGAGATCGTGCCGTGGCTCGCGACGTCCTGGAAGGTCGACGACGACGCCCAGCGGTTCACCTTCACCCTGCGTGACGGCGTGACCTTCAGCGACGGCGCGCCGCTGGACGCCGCCGCGGTCGTCGCCAACTTCGACGACATCTTCCGGCTCGGTGCGAAGTCCGCGCTCGGTTCGGGCTACTTCGCCGGGTACGAGAAGTCCACCGCGATCGACGCGCGGACCTTCGAGGTGCGGTTCGGCGCCCCGAGCGCGCAGTTCCTCCAGGCCACCTCGATGGTGACCATCGGCATGTTGTCCCCGGCCACGCTGAAGAAGACGCCGGATGAGCGCTGCGCGGGCGAGCTCGTGGGCTCGGGCCCGTACGTGCTCGGCAAGATCGCCTTCAACGAGGAGGTGCGGTTCACCGCACGCGCCGGATACGCCTGGCCGAGCAAGCTGGCGACCAACCAGGGCGCCCCGCGTGTGCGGGCGCTGAACTTCGCCATCGTCACCGATCCGAGCGCGCGGCACGGCAGCCTCGTGTCGGGACAGATCGACGCCGACCTCCAGGTGCTCCAGCAGGACCAGGCGTCCTTCGGCGAGACGGGTCCCCGGCTGCTGTCCGGAACCCGGCCCGGCATCGTCTACACGCTGCTGCCCAACGAGACGCGGCCCGCGTTGCGCGATCCCGCCGTCCGGCTGGCGATCGGCGCCGCCCTCGACCGGACGAAGTTCGCGCCACTGCTCGCGGCGGGGGAACGCCCGGCCACCGACGTGATCGCCACGACCACGCCCGGCTACGCGAACCGGTCGGCCGCGCTGTCGTACAAGCCGGAAGAGGCGGCCAGGCTGGCCGAGGAGGCCGGGTGGAAGATCGGCCCGGACGGCGTCCGCGCCAAGGGTTCCGAGCGCCTGTCGTTCAATCTGGTCTATTCGGCCAGCGAGGTGTACGGCCCGGTATACCAGCTCATGGCGCAGCAACTCGCCGAGGTCGGGATCGAGCTGAAGCCGACGCCGCTCGACGACGCCACCAACAGCGCCCGGCAGGGCGAGGGCGACTACGACTTCGTCTCCTGGGCGGTGACCCGGGGCGACCCCTCGGTCCTGGCCAGCGTGTATCCGGTGAAGAGCGCGAACCCGCTGCGGCGTGCCAAGCCGGACGGGGTGGACAGCACGATCGCCCGCATCGCCACCGTGGTCGACCCCGCCGAGCGCGCCCAAGCCGTGTCGGACGCGGCGGAGGCGATCCTGTCCGCCGGGCACGGGATCCCGCTCTTCGAGCAGGCGGCGTCGATCGGGATCGCGGAGAAGGTGACCGGCATCCGTCTCGACGCGTCGGGACGGGCCATCTTCCAGGACGCGGAGGTCGGGGCATGACCTGGAACGACTTCGGCACGGGCCGTGCGGTGGACCCCGCGGCCTTCGTCGCGGCGGCGGCCACGCTGCTGGAATCCGCGATCGCCGCCACCGGCGGCGGCGAGGCCACCCGGGCCGACTTCGTCGCGGGGCTCGAGGCGAGCCTCAGCACGTCCGGTCCCTACGCGACGCTGCGCCTGGACGCCGGTCTCGTCGACCAGGACGTCAGGACCGAGCTGCGCGAGAACACGAACGCGGTGTCCGAGGTGGTCCTGGACCTGGTGCGGACCACGTCCGGCACGCCGGGACCGCTGGACGTCCACAGCAGTTGCGTGGGCTACTCCTGGACTCCCCCGGTGGCCGAACGGCTCATCGGGGGTGCGAACCTGCATGGCGCGCGCAACCTCTACAACGAGTGGCTCTGGCAGCTCGTCCTGCTGCGGGACGCCCTCATCCCGTTCATCGACCCGGCGCGGGTGCGGCTGCTCGCCGACGCCGACGGGCTGACCAGGCTCCAGGACGCCCGCGACTGGTTCGCCGTCCAGGCGATGACCAGGAGGATCGCCCATGCGGCGATCGTGCGGTTCGCGGCCGAGGCCGTGACGGGCAGGCCCGCCGCCGAGGCCTACGGGTTCCAGCACGGCGGCGCGGTGGTGCTGCCACCGATCGCCTTCGACGGGGATCTTCTCGGCCCGGCCTACCTGCTGGATCGGCGTGAGGGAACGCTGGTCCCCGAGGACGTCGCCTATTTCGTGTACGGGGGCGAGGAGGCTTCGGGCCCGCTGTCCGCTCCTACCCGGGAGCTCGGCGACATCGAGGTGGTCAGCCTGACCGACCGGCTGGTGCCCGGTCCGGCGGGTCCTGGCGCCACCCGCACGCTCAGCCTGGTGGTGGGCTTCGACGGCCACGAGTGGGCGGCCGATCTCGGGCGCGCGCTGCGCGGCCACCGGTACGCCGGTCGCCCGGCCGCTCCGGGAGACGGACCGGCCGGTTCCGCTGTGGCCGGCGCCTGGTCGGGGTGCGCGGTGCTGAAACAGGACGGGGAGGTGGCGGTGCCCGAGGGCGGCGTCATCCCGACCGGCGGTCAGCGCGCCCTGACCCTCGCGCTGCTCGGACGGCTCCGGCCGGGCAACGTGGTGCTCTACACCGGCCAGGAGGTCGGCGGGCAGCCGATCCTGCTGGACATCCGGGGCTGACATGGTCCGGTTCGTGGCGCGCCGCCTGCTGCAGGCGGTGGCGGTGGTGCTGGCGGCGTACACGCTGACTTTCGCCGTGTTCTCGGTTCTTCCCGCCGATCCGGTACGGATCATGATGGGCCCGGAGAACACGCGGGACGAAGCGCAGGTGGCCGCGCTGCGCGCCGAATACGGCCTGGACCGCCCCGTGGCCGAACGCTACGCCGACGGGGTCCTCGGCATCCTGCGCGGTGACCTCGGCACGTCGTTCCAGACCGGGCGGGACGTCGGCGCGACGATCGCCGAGGCGGCGCCGCGCACGTTCGCGCTGGCGGGGGCCGCGTTGTCGCTGGCGATACCAGCCGGCTTCCTGATCGCCTGGACGGCCGCCCACACCCGGCGGTTGTGGCTGCGCCGCCTGCTCGCGGCGCTGCCCGGCCTGTCGTTGTCGGTGCCGACCTTCTGGCTCGGGCTGATGCTGTTGCAGGCGTTCTCGTTCGGGCTGCCGTGGTTCCCCGCGCGGGGTGGTCTGGTGTTGCCCGCCGTGACGCTGGCGGTGCCGTCGTCGGCGTTCGTGGCGCAGGTGCTGCTCGAACGGCTGACCGCCGAGATGCGGCAGCCCTATGTGGAGACCGCGCGGGCCAAGGGCGCGTCGCGGGCGCGGGCGGTGACGGCGCACGCGCTGCGCAACGCCGCCATGCCGGCGCTGACGATGGCCGCGCTGCTGGTCGGCTGGCTGGTGTCGGGGTCGGTCGTGGTGGAGACGGTATTCGCCCGCAACGGGCTCGGCCGGCTGATCGAGTCGGCGGTCGCGACCCGGGACCTGCCCCTGTTGCAGGGCCTGGTCGTGGCGGCGACGGCGGCGGTCACGCTGCTCACGCTCACCGTGGACGTGGCGCACCCGCTGGTGGACCCCCGGCTGCGGGAGCGTGCCGCGTGAGGTTCGCCCGGCGGCTCGGCGTCCTGCCGTCCGCCCTGGTGCTGCTGGCGGCCGCGGTCGCGGCGCTCGCGCCCGGCCTGTTCTCGACCGCCGATCCGGTGCGCGGCGACCTCGGCGAACGGCTGCTGCCGCCTGGGGCCGGGCATCTGTTCGGTACGGACGAGCTGGGCCGGGACCTGTTCAGCAGAGTCGTCCACGGGTCGGCCGCCTCGCTCCAGGCCGCCGCCATCGCGGTGGGCATCGCGGTGCTCACCGGCGCGATGATCGGGCTGGTGGCGGGGACCGCCGGAGGGCGGCTGGACGGCCTGATCATGCGCGGGGTGGAGGTGCTGCTCGCTGTGCCGTCGTTCCTGCTGGTCCTGGTCGTGGTGGCGGTGCTCGGTCCGGGCACCCGGGAGGTGGCCGTCGGGGTCGGCGTGTCGGCGGCGGCGGTGTTCGCCCGCGTCATGCGCGCCGAGGTCGTCCGGGTACGCGGGTCGGCATACGTCGAGGCCGCCGCGGTGAGCGGGACCGGACGGGCCGCGACTCTGCTGACCCACGTGCTGCCCAACGCGTCAGGGCCGCTCGCCGCGCTCGCGACGCTGGAGCTGGGCAACGCCGTCCTGACCGTGGCGTCGCTGGGTTTCCTCGGTTTCGGGGCGCTGCCCCCGGCGCCCGAATGGGGATCGCTGATCAGCGCGGGGCGTCCCTACCTGGCCTCGGCGTGGTGGCTGACGACCGTGCCGGGTCTGGTCATCGTCGCCGTGGTGCTCGCGGTCAACCACCTCGGACATGTGCTGCGCACCCGATCGGAGCGACGATGACACCCCTGCTGGCCGTCCACGGCCTGACCGTGCGCTACGGGCGGGACCGGCCCGCCGTGGCCGGCGCCGATCTCACGGTGGAGGCGGGGCAGATCGTGGCGGTGGTCGGCGAGTCGGGGTCGGGCAAGTCGACGCTCGCGCACGCACTGGCCGGCCTGCTGCCTGACACGGCCACGACGACCGGCGGTGTGATCACCTTCGGCGGCGAGCGGATCGATGGCCTGCGGGAACGCGGGTGGCGGCGGCTGCGCGGACGGCGGATCGCGTTCGTCCCGCAGGACCCGGGAACCGCGCTCAACCCGCTGATGACCGTGCGTGCCCAGCTCGCCGAGGCGCTGCGGCTGGCCGGGACGCCGCGGCCCGGCCGGGACGCACTCGAAGACGCGCTCGCCCGGGTGGGCATCCCTGACCCGGCGGAGGTGCTCGGCCGCTACCCGCACCAGCTCTCCGGCGGCTTCCGGCAGCGGGTGCTGCTGGGCATGGCACTGGCCGGACGGCCCGAGTTGCTGATCGCCGACGAGCCGACCTCCGCGCTCGACACCACGGTGCAGAAGACCGTGCTCGACCTGATTCAGCAGGTCGCGGTCAGGGACGGCACCAGCATCCTGCTGATCACCCACGACCTGGGGGTCGCGGCGGACCGCGCCGACCGGGTGGCCGTCATGACCGAGGGCCGGGTGGTGGAGGAAGGCCCGGCGGGGCGGGTGCTCGGACGGCCGGAGGCCGCGTACACCCGACTGCTTCTCGACTCGGCGCCCCGGCCGCTGACCGGGCCCGCGCCGCCCGAGGGCGAGCCGCTGCTGGCGGTCCGCGACCTGCGCAAAGTGTTTCCTGACGGCAAGGTCGCGGTCGACGGTGTGTCGTTCTCCCTGACCAGGGCGGGCGCGTTCGGGCTGGTCGGCGCGTCGGGGTCGGGCAAGTCGACCGTCGCCCGCATGATCACCGCATTGATCGAGCCGACCGCCGGGAGCGTGCTGCTGGACGGGGCTCCGGTGCGGGCCGGGCGGGTGCAGTTCGTCACGCAGAATCCCTACACGTCGCTCGACCCACTGTGGAGCGTGGGCCGGATCATCGCCGAACCGCTGCGCGCCACCGGTGGGGCGGACCGCAGGGCCCAGGTGCGCCGCCTGCTGGAGGAGGTCGCGCTGCCGCCCGAGGTCGCCCGGCGGCGGCCCTCGGCGCTGTCCGGGGGGCAGCGCCAGCGGGTCGCCATCGCCCGTGCGCTGGCGCCCTCACCCGACCTGATCGTGCTCGACGAGCCGGTCTCCGCCCTGGACGCGGTGACGCAGGCGCAGATCCTGGCCCTGTTGCGCCGGCTCAGGGACAGCCGCGGCATGAGCTCGCTGCTCATCTCGCACGACCTGGCCGTGGTGGCGGCCGTCGCGGAGCGGCTCGCGGTGATGCGGGACGGCCGGATCGTCGAATCCGGCCCGACCGCCGACGTGCTGGCCTCCCCCGAGGCGTCGTTCACCCGTGATCTGCTCGCCGCGATCCCGGGGCGCGGCCGATGACCTCGGCCACCCCGGCCGGCGCCGCGGCGAAGACGGCGTGCCCCGCGTGGAGGGTGACCTGGGTGAACGCGGTCACAGGGGCCAGTTCGTCGGCATCCCGGATCATCACGTCCTGGAGCTCGATCGGCAGGGCGCGATCGTGGAGGGTACGGATGTACGTGCGCGGCACGCTCCCCCAGCGCCCCGCCGTGGCCCCGGTCGGGGTGGAGAGGAACGACAGCGGCTGGTCGGGGGTGAGGGAGGCGGCCAGCGCCTCGAAATCGGGCCGGTCGAGGTCGCTGAAGTAGGCCGCGTGCAGTTCGTCCTGGTAGGCGGGGTCGGTGCTGCGCGGGTCGAGGCGCACGGCGCCGATCACCCCCGGGTCGGCCACGAAGAGGCCGCCGCCCAGCGCCGTCTTCGCCTCCGGCAGCGCCAGGTAGGCCCCCGCCGGGCCGCGTGTGGTGGGGACGAACGCGGTGATGTAGACCAGCGCGGCCACCAGCTCGGGGGCCAGTTCGGCGACCCGGGTGGCGACCGTCCCGCCCATGCTGTGCGCGGCCACGACCGGCGGCTCGGGGAAGCGGCGCAGCGTGGCCACCACATCGGCCGCGACCTCGTCGAGGCTCAGGCCGGCGAGCGGGGACCTTTCGGTACGCAGCGCGGCGAGGTCCCTGCTCAGATAGCTCGCCGGAAAGCGGGCCCGGGTGCCGTGGCCAAGCAGGTCGAGGGCCAGGACGCGGTGGCCTCTGGCGGTCAGCTCTCCGGCGAGCGCCGCGAGGTGCCCGGCGCCGTGCCAGGCTCCGTGGATCAGTACGACGTCATTCACCCTGCTCGACCTCCTGCCAGTTGTCGGTCAGCAGCCGCACCAGTTCGGCGGGGCGCTCCTCCGGCACGTAGTGCCCGCACTCTTCGATCCAGCGCGACGACACCTCGGCCACGGCCTCCTGGACCGTGTCGAGCCAGCCGAGCCCGACGCCGTGTCGCGCGCCCACCACCAGCGCGGGCGTCCGCAGCGGCCCGGCGGCGGACAGTTCCCTGTTGTCGGCGATGTCGGCCGGCAGCGCCCGGTAGTAGCCCATGGTGGCGCGCACCGCGCCGGGGGCGGCCAGGGCGCGCGCGTAGACGTCCAGGGCCGCGTCGTCGATCGCGTCGGTCACGTACAGGCCGATCGTGTCGCGGCGGAACATGAACTCCAGGTAGCCGCGCTCACGTCCGGCGAGCAGGAATTCCGGCAGGTCGGGAACCATGTTGAAACCGAAGTGCCAGGACCCGCCGGTCAACGGGTTCCCGGCGGCGAGGCTGCCGCCGAGCCCGGGGATGCCCGCCTCGACGAACGTCAGGCTGCGCACCGCCTGCGGGTGCAGAGCGGCGAGCGGGTAGGCGACCTGGCCGCCGACGTCGTGGCCGACGACGTGGTAGCGGTCGTGGCCGAGGGTGGTCATCAGCCGGGCCAGGGTGGCGGCCACGGTGCGTTTGTCGCATCCGCCGTCGGGCCGCGAACTGGCCCCGAATCCGGGCAGGTCGGGGGCCACGACGGTGTACCGGCCGGCGAGCAGCGGCACCACCTCGCGCCAGGCGTGGGCGGTCTGCGGCCATCCGTGGAGCAGCAGGACCGGGGGTCCCTGCCCGGCGACCACGCAGTTGATCACGTGACCCGGGAGCCGGACCCTTCGCGGAGAGATCATGACGACCATGGTGGCGGGCCGGGGCCTGCTCAGGGGGGACGCGTTTCCACTCAGTGGGAACGCGGCGTTGGGGTGGGGGCCATCTGTTCCTACGGTCTTCCTACCGATGGGAGATTGCATGATCGACATGATGAGGGTGCTGAGTTTCTCGCACTTCGTGCAGGGGCCCGCGGCCTCGCAGTACCTGGCCGATCTCGGCGCCGACGTCGTCAAGGTCGAACCGCCCGGCGGGTCGTGGGAGCGCAGGATCGGCAGCGCGGGAATCAGGGTCGCCGGGCGCAGTGTGACGTTCCTGGCGGTCAACCGGAACAAACGCTCCATCGCCGTCGACCTCAAGCACCCGGACGCCCTCACTGTGCTCCGCCCGCTGATCGAGCAGGCGGACGTGCTGCTGGAGAACTACCGGGGCGGCGCGCTGGAGAAACTCGGTCTCGGGTACGAGGCCGTGCGCGCCGTCAAGCCGGACATCATCTACGCCTCGGCCAGCGGTTGGGGGGCGCGCGGCCCGATGGCCGGCAAGCCGGGGGTCGACCTGCTCGTGCAGGCCAGGACCGGTCTGGTGGACGTCACCGGCGACCGCCCCACCGCAGCGGGCACGCCCGTGGTCGACCAGCACGGCGCGGCGCTGCTCGCGATGGGGGTGCTGGCGGCGTACGCGCGGAAACTGGCCACCGGCGAGGGCACGCGGGTCGAGTCGAGCCTGCTCGGCGCCGGGCTGGACCTCCAGGCGGAATCGCTCGCGCTGTACTTCTCGGGCCGCAGGACCGCGACGGACGTGCGCCGCCCGGCCGAGACGGCCTGCTGGTCGATCGACGCGCCCTACGGCGTCTACCGGCTGCTCGACGCCTCGATCGTGATCGCCCTGAACGGGTCCGAGGACGACCTCGGCGACGCGCTCGGGACCCCGGAGCTGGCTGAATACGACCGGCGGGCCCGGCGCGACGAGTACACGGCCGCGCTGGCCGGGGTGCTCGCCGGGATGACCTACGCGGAGGCGGCCGCCCGGCTGGAGCCGCGCGGGTTCTGGATCGAGCGGGTGGCCTCCTACGACGACGTGCGCGACGATCCGCAGGTGGCGGCCGAAGGGCTGCTCGCCGAGTTCCCCGTGGGAGAGGAGCGGGCGACGGTGCTGCGGCACCCGGTCCGCTACGACGGCGAGTATCCCGGCCTGCGCACCGCTCCCCCCGAGCTCGGCGCGCACACCGTGGAGGTGCTGCGCGCGACCGGGTTCTCCGCTGCCGAGGTCGACGGCTTCCTCGCCGCCGGCGTGGTGTTCGCGTGAGCGGGCGGGCGTTGGTCTGCACCCGGCTCGGCGGGCCCGAAGATCTTGAGCTGGCCGACGTCGCGACCCCCGAGCCGGGGCCGGGGGAAGTGGTGGTCGCGGTCAGCCATGTGGGGTTGAACTTCCACGACACCCTGATCATCGCGGGCACTCATGTGGTGAAGCCGGAGCCGGTGTTCTCTCCCGGCAGCGAATACGCCGGCACGGTCGCGGCCGTCGGCGAAGGAGTCCTGTCCGTACGGCCCGGCGACCGCGTGGCGGGCAACGAGGAGTTCGGCTGCGCCCGTGACGCCGTGGTGGTGAGGGCCGACAGGGTCAGCCTGCTTCCCGCCCACGTCACCGACCGGCAGGCCGCGGCGATCCTGGTCGCCTACTCGACCGCCTATCACGCGCTCGTCCAGCGGGCCGGACTGCGGGCCGGTGAGACACTCGCCGTGCTCGGCGCGGCGGGCGGGGTCGGCTCCGCCGCCGTGGACGTGGGCAGGCTTCTCGGCGCTCGGGTGATCGCGGGCGCGTCGACACCGGAGCGGGCCGAGGCGGCCCGGCGGCACGGCGCGCACGCGACCTTCTCCTACGACGACCCCCGCGACGCCAAGACCACGATCAAGGAGCTGACCGGGGGCGAGGGCGCCGACGTGGTGTTCGACCCGGTGGGCGGCGCGGTCGCGGAGTCCGCCGTGCGGGCCGTCGCGTGGGGCGGGAGGTATCTCGTGGTCGGGTTCGCCTCGGGGGGCATTCCGCGCGTCGCGCTGAACATCCCGCTGGTCAAGGGCGCCTCGGTGGTCGGAGTGTTCTGGGGGGAGTTCGTCCGGCGCGACCGGGCGGCCCAGGAGCGGAACCTCCACGAGATCTTCGACTGGGCCGGGGCGGGGCGGCTGCGCCACCACATCCACGACGTGCTCCCGCTTGAAGAAGGGCCGCGTGCGCTGCGCGAACTGGCCGACGGGCGGGTCCGGGGCAAGCTGCTGCTTCGTGCGGGCGGTCCGGCGGGATGACGCGACGGCTCGACGGGGCCATGCTCCGGCCGCGGCTGGCTCTGGCCGCGCTGTTCGCGGGCACGATGCTCGCGCCGCTCAACTCCTCGATGGTCGCCGTCGCGCTCGCGCCCATCCAGCGTGACTTCGCGCAGCCGCTCGCCACGGCAACCTGGGTCGTCACGGTCTTCTACCTGACCGCCTGCGTCTGCCAGCCGGTGCTGGGCAGGGTGGCCGACCGGATCGGCCCGCGCACGCTGTTCACCGCCGGGATGGCGGTGGCGGCGCTCGCCTCGGCCGCGGCGGCCGTCGCCCCCTCGCTGCCACTGCTCGTGTTCTTCCGAGGCCTGCAGGCGGCGGGGGTGTCGGCCGCGTTCCCGTGCGCGATGATCGTCATCCGGCGGAGCGGTGACACGACGGGGCTGGCCGCCGTCGCGACGGTCAACACGACCGCCGGGGCGGTCGGCCCGGTGCTCGGCGGGTTGCTGACCTCGTGGGCGGGGTGGCAGGCCATCTTCTGGGTCAACCTGCCGATCATGGCGGGGGCACTGGTGATCGCGTGGCGCGCCATCGGCCCCGAGGAGCGGCGGCCCGCACGCGGCGGCCTGCTCCGCGCGATCGACCCGGCCGGGATCGTGCTGTTCGCGGTGGCGGTGGTCGGCCTGCTGGATCTGATGCTCGCCGCGCCGGGGATCTCCGTTCCCGGCCTGTGCGCCGTGCTCGCCGCCGGGACCGGGTTCCTGTGGTGGGAACGGCGGGCCACCAGGCCTTTCGTGGACGTCCGCGCGTTGTGCGCCGCCCCCGGGATCGTGCTCGTGCTGGGCACGTTCGTGCTGTTCAATCTGGCCTACTACGGCGCGTTCTATGGCCTGCCGCAGTGGTTGCAGAACGTGCGCGGCTTCGACGCGGCCCAGGCGGGGCTGCTGATCATGCCGATCGCGGCCACCAGTGTCGTCGCGACCGTGCTCGGCGGTCCCCTCATGCGCCGGCTCGGCGTCGGCCGCACCCTTCTGGGCGGAGGCGGCATGCTGCTGGCCGGGGTCGCCGCGATCACCACCTTCACCCCGGCCACCCCCGTCTGGGCCGTCGTGGTCGACGGCGTCGTGCTCGGGGTCCCTTACGGCCTGTGCAACCTCGGTCTCCAGCGGCTGATGTACGAGCGGGCGCCCGCCGGCATGTCCGGTGTGGTCGGCGGCCTGTTCCAGTCGGCCAGATATGTCGGCGCGATCCTCGCGGTCGGGCTGGTCGGCGTGTTCGCCCCCATCGACGTGCGCGCGCTGGCGGTGGCGATGACCTTCGTCGCGGCCGTCGTGGTCGTCGTCCTCGCCCATGACCTGCGGCGATCCAGAAATGATGCGATATTCTCAGCGAACCGGACGGCTGATCACCGATGACCCGACCCATGATTCTCCCCATGGCCCCGCCCCGCGATGCCCACAAACCCGGCAAGAGCGTGTCCAGCCGGGTCTTCGCCCTGCTCAACTCCTTCTCCCCCGAGCGCCCGGCACTCCGGCTCGTCGAGCTGACCGCCATCACCGGGCTGCCGGTCTCCACGGTCCACCGCATCGCGGCCGAACTGGTCGAGCTGGGGGCGCTGAAGAAGGAACGCGACGGGGTCTACCGGATCGGGCTGCGCATGTGGGAGCTGGGCGCCCTGTGCCCGCAGCCCCGCACGCTGCGCGACGTGTCACTGCCGTTCATCCACGACCTCTACGAGGCCACCGAGGAGAACATCCACCTGGCGGTGCTCGACGGCGACGAGGTCCTCTACGTCGAGCGGGTCTGGGGGCGCCGCTCGGTCGACGTGGTCAGCCGCGTCGGCGGCCGCTCGCCGCTGCACGCCACTGGGGTCGGCAAGATCCTGCTGGCCCACGCGTCCCGCGAGTTCCAGGAGACCGTGCTCGCGGCCACGCTCAAGCGGTACACCCCGCACACGATCGTCATGCCCGGCCTGCTGATGCGCTCGCTCCAGGAGATCCGCGCCACCGGCATCGCCCGATGCGCCGAGGAGCTGTCGCTGGGCACGGTGTCCGTGGCGGCCCCCGTCCACGGACCCGACGGCCGGGTGGTGGCCGCGCTCTCCGTCGTCTCGCACACCGTCACCCACACGCGGTCGCTGGCGGCGGTGGAGCCCGCGTTGCGACTGGCGGCCAAGTCGATCTCGCGCGAGCTCGCCAAGGGCTACGCGGCCGACTCCGCCGGCACGGTCACAACGATCCGGTCAGCAGCGCGGTGATCGTCCCGGCCCTGATGGCCGCCGCCTCGCCGGGCGCGAGCCCGAGCGCCGCGACCGCGCCCACGGGGTCGGTGTCGGCGAGTTCGAAGGGGTAGTCCGTGCCGACGAGCACGTGGTCGACGCCGTAGTCCTCGACCAGCCGCCGCAGCAGCGGGGTGGAGAACGTGGCGGTGTCGTAGTAGAGGCGGCGCAGGTAGTCGCTCGGCGGGTGCGGCGTGGTGCGGGCCACCGGCTTGCGCGACCAGCCCAGGTCCAGCCTGCCGAGCAGGGACGGCAGGCAGCCGCCGCCGTGCGCGAGGCACAACCGCAGGGCGTGCCGTTCCAGGACGCCGCCGAGCACGAGCCGCGAGACGGCGAGCGCGGTCTCCATCGGGAAGCCCGCGAGCTGGGGCAGCCAGTAGTCGGCCAGCCGGGACCCACCGGGCACGCTGTTGGGGTGCAGGAAGACGAATGCCCGCCGGTCCGCGAGGAACTCCCAGAGCGGTTCGTGCACGGGATCGTCCAGCTCCCTCCCGAGGCCACGGGTGCCGATGGCGAGGCCGGCGCATTCCAGTTCGTCCAGGCAGCGACGGGCCTCTTCAACGGCGACGGGGGTGCCGAGCGGGACCTGCCCGAGCGGGTCGAGCACCTCGCGGTGCCCGGCGAGGAGCTCGGCGAGCGCGTCGTTGCCGCGGCGGACCACGGCGAGGAGGTCCTGCTCGTCGGTGGCGTCGGCGCACGTCACGAAGGGTGGCAATGACACGAGCTGGCGGGTCACGCCCGTCTTGCGCAGGTCTTCCAGCCGTTTGGCGACGTCGTACTGGGCGGGCGGCAGCGGGATCGGCGCGCCCGCCGGTATCCCGGACACCAGCGGGTCGATCGTGACGACGCCGTCGGCGAGGCCGGACAGGTCGGCCAGGCCGCGATCGGACAACCAGGTCAGCAGGGCCGTCGGCAACGCATGGGTGTGGACGTCGACGACCTCGCTCATGGGGCCACCCGGCTCACGTAGTAGAGATAACCGTCGCTGTCGCGCCGGACGACGTCGCCGGTGCGCAGCCACCCGTCCACGACCGGGGTGCCCGGCGGGAAGGCGTAGGCGCGCGCGATGGCCGGGCCACGCACCCACAGCTCTCCACCGTCGCCCAGGCGGATCTCCGTCCCGGGGAACGGCCGGCCGAGCGAGAAGCGGCGGAGCGGGTGGAGGTGGTCGGCCGGGCCGGTCCATGCGATCGTCTTGGGCGCTTCGACCTGGCCGAACACTCCACAGAGCACCTCGCCGAACAGCGCGTGCGCGCGGTCGACCTCGGCGGCGGTGAGCGAGGTGCCGCTGTAGACCACCAACTCCAGGCCGGACCAGTGAGGCCCTTCGAGCAGGGCGCGCAGCGTGGGAGGCATCGCCAGCAGCACGGTCGGGCGGTGCTCGGCGGCGGCCTCCAGCAGCCCGCCGGGGCCGGGGCCTTCCGGGATGACGAAGGCGCCACCCAGCATCAGCGTCGGCAGCACCATGTTGCCGAAACCGCCGGACACCGAATCCCCGCAGAGCACGCGTGGTCTTCGGGGCCACGGAAGGGTGTCACGCAGCGCGGCCGCCACCGCGCCCAGCGCGCCGCCGGTCAGCTCGACGCCCTTGACCGGCCCGGTGGTACCGGAAGTGAATGCCAGGCGCACCACCGCCGACGCGGGCGCGGCAGGAGGTGTGAGCGGCTCCCGCCCGGCGGTCAGGTCACGGTCGGTCAGTACACGGACTTTCGGGTGCGCCCGTAGCCACGCGTCGAGATCGGGGTCGCCCGGCTCGGTGAGTACGGCGTCCGGCCCGACGAGGTCGAGCCGTCCGGTCAGCGCATCGCCGCGCAGGGCCCCCGGCGGCACCGCGGCGGACCGCAGGCCCGCCACGTAGCAGGCCGCGTTCACCAGCCACTGGAGCGGATCGTTCGGCCGGATCTGGAGCACCGTGTCACCCGGCCGCAGGCCGGATTCGGCCAGGGCCCCCGCCACGTCCAGCAGCAGCCGTTCCGCCTGCCGGTAGGTCAGCTCGGTTCTTCCCTGCCGGAAGGCGATCTCGTCGGAGCGGGCGCGTAGCGCGTCGAGGACCAGCCCGCCGATCGCGGTCACAGGCGTTCGTCCGGCATGACCGTGCCGCAGGACTTGCAGGTCCGGGCGTCGACGTCGCCGTAGAAGCGCTGGTAGGCGGCGCCCACCGGGTCGGTGCGGTAATCGCTCACGTGGACGGCCACCTCGTGCAGGAACTCATCACAGGAGGGACAGAACCAGTGGAAGCGGTCGAGTTCGCCCGGCCGTCGCAGGCGCTCGATGACCAGCACGAACGAGTCGGGGGCGAACCGGGGCGAATGGGCGATGCCGGTCGGGGTGAAGATGGTGCCGCCCTCGGGGATCACCGCGATGTCCGAGCCGCCCTCCGGCTTGCGGTAGTGCAGGTTCATCGAGCCACGCACCATGAACATCACCTCGTCGCTCGGGTTGAGGTGGAACTCACTGCGGTACTCGCGGCCACGGGCGAGGAAGGCGAGTGACTCGCTCTCCTGCCACAGCACCTTGACCCGCTTGCCGCTCTCCTGGAGTTCGACGGTCGCCTTGAGCAGTTCGACGATGGGCATCTGGCTGGGGTGCATCTCGTTGCCTCCTGAATCTGCCGGTCAGCCGAGCCGGCCGGTGTCGTACACGATCTGACCGTCGACGACGGTCATCAGCACTTCGGTCGCCCGGAGCCGGTCGCCGGACGCGGTGAGCGGGTCGGCGTCGACGACGGCGAGGTCGGCGAGGGCGTCCACGACGAGCCGGCCCTTCACCTCCTGTTCGCCGGTGTGCGCGGCGCCCGAGGCGGTGTAGAGGCGCAGGGCCTCGGCCCGGCTGATCGCCTGCGCGGCCCCGGCGACCTCGCCCGCCGCGTCATGCCTGGTCGTCATGGCGTGGATGTTCTGGAACGGGTCGAGGTCGTTGATCGGATAGTCGGTGCCGGCCGCGACGCCGTCGGGGCCGAGGCCGTCGACGAGGTCGCGCAGCGGCACGGCGGCCTCGGCGCGGGCCGGGCCGAGATGGCCGGCGATGACCTTCCGGTTGCGCCACAGGAACGGGATCTGCGCGGCCACCTGCACGCCGAGCGCGCGGGCGCGGGCGATCTGGTCGCGGGTGATGAGGCTGGCGTGGATGAGCACGTCCGGGAGGAGACCCGGGTGCCGGGTGGCCTCGTAGACGTCGAGCGCGAGGTCGATCGCGGCGTCGCCCACCACATGGGTGCCGACCGGCCAGCCCGCGCGGTGCGCCGCGCCGACCAGCTCACCCAGCCGGGCGCGGTCGGTGAACAGCTCGCCGTGGTAGCCGGGGCGGCCGAGGTAGGGCTCGCGGGTGGCCGCGGTGCCGAGTGTCATGCCGCCGTCCACCTGGAGTTTGACTCCACGGGTGAGGTAGTGGCGGCCGACGGGCGCGGGCGGCCCGCCGGCCAGCAGCGACTCCCAGTCGGCGAGCGGGATCGACGGGTTGAGCTCGCCGGTCGGCATGACCATCGCGGCCACCCGGAGAGTCGATCTTCCGTCCGCGGCCAGTTCACGGATCGACTCGACGTCGGGCGGCGGCAGCGCGCCCGCCACGACGGAGGTGATCCCGCGCCGGTTGAGCGCCCGCATGGCGGCGGTGAGCTGGGCCGCCCGCTCCTGGCGGGTCCACCGCGGCACCACCAGGGCGACGGCCTGCATGGCGCCCTCCACCAGCCTGCCGTCGTGCCCGGCGGGGTCGACTCCGGCCCGCTCCAGCGCGGCGGTGCTGACCGTCGCGGCGTGGCCCTCCGGCAGGTAGACCGGGCGTCCACCCGCCGCGCGGTCCAGCTCGTGCCGGTCCGGCCCGCGCCTTTCCGCGAGCTGGAGCGCGGGGTTCCACGGTTGTCCCTGCACCCAGGCGCCAGGCTCGCGGGTGGCGGCCAGCGCGGCGACGCGGTCGAGCGCTTCGCCGAGCGTGCGCGCACCCGCGAACGACACGGTGTGGCCGTCCATGCCCGCGTTCTCGAAGTGGGCGTGTGAGTCGATCAGCCCGGGGATCACGGTCCGGCCCGCCAGGTCGACCACTCGGGTGGACGGCCCGGCCAGGCGGGCGACGTCGGCGGTCGTGCCGACGGCGGAGATCCGGCCGCCGGTCACCGCGATCGCCTCGGCGGCCGTGCCGCGCGCGTCCGGCACGAGCACCCGGCCGCCGAGCAGGATCAGGTCGGTCATGGCTGCCTGACGGCGGCGATGCACTCGACCTCGACCTGCACGCCGGTGCGGTGCGGGGTCGCGATGATCGTGGTCCGCGCGGGGAAGTGCGGGTTGCCCTCGAAGAACTCGCGGTAGACGGCGTTGAAGGTCGGGAAGTTCGCCACGTCGGCCACGAAGCAGGTGCACTTGAGGATGGTCTCCCGGCCGCCGCCCGCCGCCTCGACGACCGCGACCAGGTTGGCGAGCGTCTGCCTGACCTGGGCGGCGAAGTCGTCGGAGACGATGGTGCGGGTCTCCGGGTCGAGCGGCCCGGTGCCCGAGCAGTAGATGGTGCCGCCGTGCACGATCGCCTGGGACAGCGGCGCGGCCGTCCCCGTGGAGAAGCCCACCGTGGGCGCGTTGCGGGTGCTGACGGCTCGGATTTCGGTCATGCTCTGCTCCTTGCGAGTCGGACGTGCGATGACGCCCGTCACGAGATCTCCATGATGACGGCTTTGGGCTCGGTGAAGAACTCCCGGCTGTACGTACCGCCTTCACGTCCGACACCCGAGTTTTTGGCCCCGCCGAAAGGAGCCCGCAGATCCCGGACGAAGAAGCAGTTCGCCCAGACGGTGCCGACCCGCAGCGCGCGGGCGACGCGGTGGGCGCGGGAGAGGTCCCGGGTGAACAACATGGCGTTCAGGCCGTACGGCGTGTCGTTGGCCAACGCCACCGCGTCCGCCTCGCCGTCGAACGGGAGCACGACCACGACCGGCCCGAAGATCTCCTCCTGGGTGACCCGGTCGTGCTGCCCGGCGCCGACCACCACTGTCGGCCGGACGGTCCAGCCCTCGCCCACGCCGCCCGTGTGCAGCCGCGCGCCGGCCCCGGTCGCGATGTCGAGGTAACCGGCGACCTTGGTGAAGTGCTCCCGCGAGGACAGCGGGCCGACCTCGGTGGCCGGATCCTTGGGGTCGCCGATCACCAGCGCGTCGGCCGCCGCGGTGAACTTGGCGAGGAACTCGTCGTAGACCTCGCGCTGCACGTAGAGCCGGCTTCCGGCCAGGCACACCTGCCCGCTGTTGCTGAACACGGCCTGGATGGACCAGCGGACCGCGTGGTCGAGGTCGGCGTCGGCGAAGACGATGTTCGCGCCCTTGCCGCCCAGTTCCAGGCTCACCGGGGTCAGGTTGGCCGCGGCCGCCCGGGAGATCAGGCGGCCGGTGGTCGACTCGCCGGTGAAGGTGATCCGGTCGACCAGCGGCGACTCGGTCAGCGCCTGGCCGACGGAGTCCGGCCCGAATCCGTGGACGACGTTCAGCACACCCGGCGGCAGACCCGCCTCGAGCGCCAGCCGCGCCAGGATGGTGGCCGAGGCGGGCGACTGCTCGGCGGGCTTGAGCACGACCGTGTTCCCCCAGGCCAGCGCGGGCGCGACCTTCCAGCTCGCCATCATGAGCGGGAAGTTCCACGGCGCGATGGCGGCCACCACCCCGGCGGGGTCGTACTGGGTGAAGGCGTGGTGCCCGGCCGGCATCGGGAACGTCTCGTTGGGGGTGAGCTGCGCGTGGTCGGCGAAGAACCGGAAGTTCCGCGCGGCGCGGGGGACGTCGTGGCCCGCCGTCTGGGTGATCGGTTTGCCCATGTCCGAGGTGTCGGCCGCCGCCAGTTCACCGACGTGCTCCTCCAGCAGGTCGGCGAGGCGGTGCAGGATCGCGCCGCGTTCGGCGAAGTTCATCCGGGGCCAGGGCCCCTCGTCGAAGGCCGACCGCGCGACGCGTACGGCGCGGTCGGCGTCACCGGCCGAGCCGAGCGCCACCGTGGCCCACGGCTCCCGCGTCCAGGGGTCCACCGACTCGAACCCCGTCCCATCGGCCGAGGCGACCTCCTCACCCGCGATGACGTGCCCGAACGATTCCACCCTGGTCCTCCTCATGTCTCGGTGCAGGTAACTTTCGGCGTGCGACCAGCGCACGCTCAACGAACGGTTTCCATTCGCCGGGAATCGCGGTCAGCGGCCTCGTACCGCGTGCGACCACTCCGCCCAGCGCAGGGCGAACCCGGGCGAGTTCGTCGCCCGGATCTGCTCGGCGATCTCCCGGTCCACCGCGTCGGCGAACCCGCCCTCGGCCGCCGCCGCGATCAGGCGTTTGGTGGCCCTGGCCGCTTCGGGGGGCGCCGCCGCGAGTTGCCCGGCGCGATCGAGAGCCTGTGCGAGCGGGTCATCCGTCACGACGTCGAGCAGGCCGATCCGGGCGGCCTCCGCCGCCGTGACCTTGCGTCCCGACACCGCGAGTTCCGTCGCCCGCGCCGCGCCGACCGCTCTCGTGAGCAGCCACGGCACGCCGAAGTCGGGGACCAGCGCCATCTTGACGAAGGTGCTGGCGAACAGCGCGCCGGGTGAGCCGATCCGCAGGTCGCACGCGAGGGCGAGGGCCATCCCGGCGCCGACGGCCGGGCCGTCCACGGCGGCGACGGTCGGGGCGGGGAAGTCCAGGATCAGTTCGGCGATGGAGAATTCGTGGGTCATCCGCTCCCGTGCGTCTTCGGGTGTCTCGTTCCCCAGGTCGCCTATCGCGTCCAGGTCCCCGCCCGCGCAGAACGCGCCGCCGCGTCCGGTCACCACCAGGGCCCGCACATCGGTGTCGCCGTGCAGCCCGCGCAGCACCCCGGGCAGCCTGTCGAGCAGGGCCCGATCCAGCGCGTTGCGGCGGTGCGGCCGATCGAGTTCCAGCAGCACGATCCCGTCGGAGGGGTGCGTCAGCCGCAGTCCAGGTACGTCCATGGCCCCAGCCGACCGGACGCGGGCCCCGGCTGCCAGGAACGGTTCTCATTGAGCGGAAGCCCGCAGGTGGCGGGTGGCGTGCCGCCGAGCATGATCGGGTCGTACACCGATTTCTTGGAGGACATGGTGACTGGGCAGTTGCGCGGCAAGACGGCGATCGTCACCGGCGCGGCGTCGGGCATCGGACGCGCGACCGCCGCGCTGTTCGCGGCCCGAGGCGCGGCGGTGCTCGCCGTGGACCGCGACGAGAAGGGCCTGTCGGAACTGCGGGACGTTTCCGTGCTGGCCGTGGATCTCACCACGGCGGGCGCGGCGGAGCGGGTCTTCGCCCACTGCGCCGAGGTCGTCGGCGTGCCGGACGTGCTCGCCAACATCGCGGGCCGGGCCGGCGACCGCTCCGCCGCCGAGACCACGGACGAGGACTTCGACGCGTTCCTGCGGACCAACCTCGGCACGACGTTCGCGCTCAGCCGCGCGGCGGTGATCGCGTTCGGCGAGGCGGGCGGGGCCATCGTCAACACGTCCTCGGCGTTCGCGCTGACCGGGGTCGCGGGGTCGGCGCCGTACTCGGCGGCCAAGGGGGCGGTCTCCAGCCTCACCCGCCAGATGGCGGCCGACTACGGCAGGCGCGGCATCCGGGTGAACGCGGTGGCGCCCGGCCTCATCGAGACCCCGGCCACCGCCGCGAGGATCGCGACGGGGACCTTCGACGACCTGGTGACCAGGTCGCGCCCGCTGGCCAGGGTCGGGCAGCCGATCGACGTCGCGCGGGTGATCGCGTTCCTGGCCTCCGACGAGGCTGACTTCGTCACCGGCCTCACCGTCCCGGTGGACGGCGGCTGGAGCAGCACCCACTTCCGCGACTGATCGTGAAAAGGCCGGAGCCGCTGGACGGCTCCGGCCTTTCTGTTTGTCACGAACGCGCCCGCTGCTCCGCGATCGTCTCGCCGCCCGCGGTCCAGCGGGCCGGTGGCACCTCCCGTACCAGGATTCGCACGGATGCCGAGGGCACTCCGAGGGAACGCACGACCGCCTCGTGCACGGCCGAGATCATCTCGCGCAGTTCCGATTCGGTACGGCCGGTCAGCAGTGACACGTCGATGATCGGCATCAGACGTCCTGGCGGACGACGGCCGGTTCTTCGGCGGTGTCACCGGGGATGCGGACGTCGGCGAGGTCCACGCCCTTGCTCTCCGGCAGCGTGAACAGCAGGATCAGCAGGCCCAGCGCCAGCCCGCCGACCGGATACCAGAGTGCGGCGGTGGTGCTGCCTATCTCCGCGCCGATCGCGACCATCGTGGCCGGCAGGAGCCCGCCGAACACGCCGACGCCCAACTGGTAGGGGATCGAGAGCGCGGTGGCCCGGATGCGGGTCGGGAACACCTCCGCCATCGCCGCCGAGGCCGGGCCCTGGGCCATCTGCGCGAACGCGACCAGGGCGAGCAGCAGCAGCGCCACGGTGATGACGGGCCCGCTGAAGAAGTCACCGATTCCACTGATCCTGATGGTGTTCGCGGAACCGCCGACCGGATATCCGGCCGTCTTGAGGGCGGCCGACAGGTCGTCCTTCAGCGCCGGACCGCCGGTCACCGTGGCGCCGTTCACAATGATCTTGGTGGGGCCGGTGACGTCCTCCCGGTCGAAGGAGACCGAATTCGACTGGAGCACGCTCCGCGCCACGTCGCAGTCGGAGGTGAAGGTCGCGGTGCCCGCCGGGTTGAACTGGAAGGAACACTCGGCCGGGTCGGCCTGGATGGTGACCGACACCGTGTCCTGGGCGCGGGCGAGATCGGGGTTGGCGTTCGAGATGACGCCGGCGGTGATCGGGAACACCAGCAGGGCGGCGAGCCCGAGCCCGGCGAACAGCACCGGCTTGCGCCCGATCCGGTCGGACAACCAGGTCGCGAAGACGCACAGGAAGAACCCGATCAGCAGGATCACCATGAAGATCGCGTTGACGGTGAAGGAGTCGACCTTGAGGTAGGTCCTCATCGTGGTCACCATGTAGACGGTCGACAGGTAGCCGATGAACGACTGCGCCGACGCCATCACGAACACGATCGCCACCATGCGGACCCGGGCCCGTGAGCCGAACGCCTCGCGCAGCGGCGCCTTGGTCTGGGTGCCCTCCTGCTTCATCTTCTGGAACAGCGGGCTCTCGTTCAGCTTGCTGCGGATCCACACCGAGAACGCGAGCGGCACGACGGAGATGAGGAACGGCACCCGCCAGCCCCAGTCCTCGAAGGCGTCCGCGCCCACGATGGCCTGCACCAGCAGCTGCACCCCCACCGACAGGCTGAAAGCGAGCGCCGTGGTGCCCGTCAGCCAGCCGATGAAGTAGCCGCGCTGCCGCGCCGGGGCGTATTCGGAGACGTAGGTGACCGCGGCGCCGAACTCACCGCTGACCGCCAGACCCTGCAGGATGCGGCAGGTCACCAGCAGGATCGGCGCCAGGATGCCGATCTCCTCGGAGGTGGGCAGCAGCCCGACGACGACCGTCGAGAGGCCCATCAGCACCAGCGTCACCAGGAAGACGATCTTCCGGCCGAGGATGTCGGTGATCCGGGCGAACAGCAGCGCGCCGATGGGGCGGACGATGAACCCGGCGGCGAAGGTCAGCAGCGCGAACACGGTCTGCGCGGAGGGGCTGTAATCGCCGAAGAACTTGCTGCCGATCACCGGGACGAGCGCGCCGTAGAGAAAGAAGTCGTACCACTCGAACGCCGTACCGACGGCAGACGCGCCGACGACCTTGAATTCCTGTTTGTTCATCGACGAATTCCTCCAGCCAGGAGTGCTATGCCCGCCACGGGCTCGACGGCGGGTTGGAGCGACCGTAGGACCGGTGGTGACGGAAGCAACCACGTCGATTCCCGGTGTGTGGGAATGCCGGGTGGAACTCGTGCCCGGAGCCGTCCACGGTGGCCACCATGAACACATGGACGGTCGAAAGAGCCGTCGAGGAACTGCGCACGGCGGAATCGGCCCGCACCGCGCGCCACCCCTTCACCGACGACTGGCCCGGCCTCGACCTCGGCACCGCCTACCGGGTGCAGTCGGACCTGGTGGCGGCCAGGGTCGCCGACGGCGAGAGGATCGTCGGGGTCAAGCTCGGCCTCACCTCGCGAGCCAAGCAGCGGCGCATGGGCGTGAACGCGCCGCTCACGGGCTGGCTCACCGACGGCATGGCCCTCGACGCCGGCACACCCGTCCCGGTCGACCGGCTCATCCACCCGAGAGTGGAACCCGAGATCGTCTTCACACTCGGGCGGCGGCTGGAAGGCCCCGGGGTCACCCCGACGTCCGCGATGGCCGCGGTGCGGAGCGTGTCGGCGGGCCTCGAAGTGATCGACAGCCGCTACCGCGACTTCCGGTTCACCCTCGCCGACGTGGTCGCCGACAACGCGTCGTCGGCCTGCTTCGTCGTGGGTGACGTGGAGGCGGACCCCGCCGGGCTGGACCTCGCGCTGGAGGCGTGCGTGCTGGGGGTGGCGGGCGCGGTGGTGGACACCGCGACAGGAGCGGCCGTCCAAGGCCATCCGGCGCGGGCGCTCGCACTGGCCGCGAACTCGCTCGCCGAACGGGGACTGGCCCTGGAGGAGGGCTGGATCGTCCTCACCGGTGGAATGACCGACGCCGTCCCGCTGGAACCGGGCCGCCCGATCACCGGAGAGTTCACCCACCTGGGCACTCTCACTGTGTGGTCCTGACCTGGGGGTTCCGGGGCCGATTCCGGCGCCCGAGGTGAACACCCTGTCGGGCGGAGCTCACACAGAACCTCACACACCACGAAAGTTGTGCCTCCAGCTATGCCGTTCCGGGCACTGGAGTGGGGAGGAAGACGGCCTGAGAATCAGGACACGTGGATGATCTCCCCGACCCAGCGCTCATCGTCACCCGCCAGGAATTCGCCCGCGGCCTCACTCTTCTCCGCGAACGCACCGGGCTGACCGTGCGGCAGATCGCGGTCCGGCTCGACGTCCAGGGAGCACACAGCACCCTGGGCGACTGGTTCTCCGGGCGGGGGCTGCCCTCCCCGGCGATGCGCGATCTGTTCGTGCGGCTGCTCGACTTCTGCGAGGTGGCGCCGGATCCCTGGTTGAGCGCCTGGCTGCGGGTGCGGCGGGTGCCCGGGAGGCGGCCCGCTGGGGCGGTGCCGTACAAGGGACTGAACTGTTTCGAACCCGGTGACGCCGAGTGGTTCTTCGGACGGGCCAGGCTCGTGGAGGTGCTGGTCGCCCGGGTGGAGGAGCTGCGAGCGGCCGGTGGTGGGGTGCAGGTCGTGGTCGGGGCCTCAGGCTCCGGTAAGTCCTCGTTGCTCAGGGCGGGGCTCGTCGCGTCGCTCGGGGTCGAGAACACCCTTCTCGGTACGCCCGGATCTCAGCCGCTCGCCCACCTGCCGCTCACCGGGCGGCCGACGGTGGTGGTCGACCAGTTCGAGGAACTGTTCACCGTCGAGGCGACCGAAGAGGAGCGGCGCGCGTTCATCGCGCGAGTGTGCGCGGCGGCGCGCGGCGGGGTCGTCGTGGTGCTCGGGCTGCGGGCCGACTTCTACGGCGAGCTGCTCCGGTACGCCGAACTCGTGGCGGCCGAGCAGCTCGCGGTCGGCCCGATGGGAGAGGCCGAACTGCGGCTGGCCATCCAGGAACCGGCGCGCAAGGCCCGCATCGAGCTGGAGGACGGGCTGGTCGAGCTGCTGCTGCGCGACGGGCGCGGCGACCCGGCGGCGCTGCCGCAGCTCTCCCACGCCCTCTACGCCACCTGGTCGCGCAGCAAAGGACGGCGCCTGACCATCGCCGACTACCGCGACACGGGCGGCATCGACGGCGCGGTCGCGGCCAGCGCCGCCAAGGTGTACGACGAGCTGGATGCCCGGCAGCGCGAGCTGGCCCGTCGGCTCTTCCTCGATCTCGTCCACGTGTCCAACGACACCGCCGACACCCGCCGCCACCTGCGCACCGACGAACTGCTGGCGGGGCGGGACGACGTCGAGGACGTGCTCGACCGGTTCGTCGCCCAGCGGCTGATCACGGTGGAGGCCGACACCGTGCGCATCAGCCACGAGGCGCTGCTCACGGCGTGGCCGCTGCTGCGCTCCTGGCTGGAGGCCGATCGGGCCGCACTGGTGGTCGGGCGCAGGCTGGAGGCGGCGGCCGGGACGTGGCGGCGCGAGCTGCGCGACCCGGCGGCGCTCTACCGGGGGACGCGGCTGGCCTCGGCGCTGGAGTGGGTGGAGACCTCGCCCGCCTCGGCCGACCTGAGCGCACTGGCCAGTGAGTTCCTGCACGCCTCGGCCCGCCGCGAGAACGACGAACACGCGGCGGAGCGGCGGCGCACCCGCGTATTGCAGCGCCTGGTCGCGGTGCTGGCCGTGCTCGTGCTGCTGGCGGCGGGGGCGGGCGTCGCCGCCTACCGGGGACAGCTGGACCTGCGGGAGCAGCAGGACCGGCTCGATCTCGCCTTCTCGGCGAAGGTGGCGCAGGACGCCACGGCGCTCCGGGCAGCCGACCCCGCGCTGTCCGCGCGGCTCAGCCTGGCGGCCTACCGGATGACGCCCGCGCCCGAGGCTCTCGGCTCGCTTCTCAGCTCTTTCGCCGTGCCCTACAACACCCGGCTCACCGGACACACGCTCCCCGTGTACGCGGCGGGGTTCAGCCACGACGGCCGGTTGCTCCTGTCCGGCGCGCTCGACGGCACGATCCGCCTCTACGACGGCGGTGATCACCGCCACCTCTCCACGATCCCGGGCCACGCCAAGGGTGTCACCGCGGCCGGCTTCACCCGGGACGGCCGGTATCTGATCACGGGGTCCGACGACGCGACCCTGCGAATCTGGGACCTCGCCGTCCCCCGCGAACCGAAGAGGATCGCCACGCTCACCGGTCACACCCTGGGCGTCCGGCGCATCTCCATCAGCCCCGACGACCGCACCCTCGCCAGCTCGTCCTACGACGGAACCGTGCGGCTGTGGGATGTCACCGATCCCTACCGCCCGTCCTCGCTGACCACGATCGACGGCGAGGAGGGCAACACCGGACCGGTGGTGTTCAGCCCCGACGGGCACACCCTCGCCGCCAGGCACGGCGTGGACGAGATCGTGTTGTGGGATGTGCGCGACCGCGAGGACCCCCGCGAGCTGCGGCGTCTGAAGGGACACACCGACCGGCTGCTGTCGGCCGCTTTCAGCCCTGACGGCCGATACCTGGCCACCGGCAGCTTCGACGCCAGTGTCCGGGTGTGGGATCTCCGGGGCGACGGCGTGACCGTGCTCGACGGGCATCGCAACGGTGTGGTCGCGGTCGCGTTCTCACCCGACGGCCGGACCGTCGCCTCCGGCAGTTACGACACCACGGTCAAGCTGTGGGACGTCGCGGACAAGGACCTGCCGGGTGCGCCCGCCACCCTGGAGGGCCACACCGACGTCGTCTACACCGTCGCCTTCTCCCCCGACGGCCGCACGCTGGTCAGCGGCGGCCAGGACAACGTGGTGCGGCTCTGGGAGCTGCCCGGCGACGTGATCACCGGCCACACCGGCGCGGTCACCGCCGCCGAGTTCAGCCCCGACGGCACGCTCCTGGCCACCGGCAGCCACCGCACCGCGAAGTTGTGGCGGGTGGCCGACCGCACCCTCCTGGCCACCCTCAAGGGCCACACCGACGGCGTGACCTGGGTGGACTTCCGGGCGGACGGCCGTTACCTGGCCACCTCGGGCCTCGACTTCACCGTCCGCCTCTGGGAGGCCACCGGCCGCCCGGCGGGCACGCTGACGGGCCACACCGACAACGTCTTCTCCGCCGACTTCTCCCCCGACGGCCGCACGCTGGTCAGCGCCGGAGCCGACGAGACCGTCCGGATCTGGGACGTGACGGCGCCGGGCGACCCCCGCCCGGTGACCACATTCCGCCCGCACGCCGGCCCGGTGATGGCCGCGATGTACGCCCCGTCGGGGAAGGTGCTGGCCACGGCGGGCGCCGACCACCTCGTCCACCTCTGGAACCCGGCCGACCTCACCCGGCCGCTGGCCACGCTGAGGGGCCACACGGCGAGCGTGCTGCGGGTCCGGTTCTCCCCCGACGGCCGGACCCTGGCCACCGCGGGCACCGACCACACGGTGCGGCTCTGGGACGTGCACGATCCGGGCAGACCACGCCGGCTCACTGTTCTGACCGGCCACACCAAGAACGTCAACGGGCTGGTCTTCACCCCGGACGGCACAACCCTGGCCACCGCCGGGGCCGATCGCACCCTGCGGTTGTGGTCCACGGCCGAGCCGTACACCCCGACGATCCTGACCGCCCACACGGACACCCTCTACGCGGTCGCCGCGACCGGCCGCACGCTGGTCACCGGAAGCGGCGACGCCACCGCCCGCCTGTGGCGGCTCGACCCGGAGGAGGTGGCCGCCGAGGTCTGCGCCCGCGCCGGGGAGCTCGGCCCGGCCGAGTGGGCGCACCACTTCCCCGCTCTTCCCCCCAGTCCGTCCTGTACGGGCTTGTACGGACGATCCCGCGCGCCTCGACCTGCGTAGACGCCCCATGTGACGGTCGTCCGGACATCACCCGACGCAGGGAGACTCGAAATGAAGCGACTGACCGCCACCGCCCTGACCCTCGCCACGGCCGCGGCCGGGCTCGTCCTCTCCGCCGCCCCGGCCACCGCCGCCTCGGCGGGCCGGGCGGCCCTCGCGGAGGCGCCTGGCGAACGGCGCAACGTGCTGCTGTGGAACATCCGGGACCGGCGCTGCGTCAACGGCCCCGGCGTCGACGGCGGCAACGTGCTGGTGCTCAACTGCAACTCGGGCTGGGGCTCCGACCGCTGGGATCTCGTCAAGGTCAGGGACGCGGCCGGCAACGAGGTGGCCAGGCAGTACTTCGTGATCAACAGCAAGACCAAGGCGTGCCTGGAGATCGGCGGCTGGTCCAGCGTGGACGGCGCGACCGCGATGACGTGGTCGTGTCACAAGGGCACCAACCAGATCTGGCTGATCTGGCCGCGCGACGACGGCTACTACGAGTTCCAGAACCTGGCGGGCAAGAAGTGCCTGGATGCCCGGCACACCGCGGAATGGACCGACATCACCCAGTGGCGCTGCCACGGCGGCGGCGAGCAGGTGTGGTGGATCAACGCCTAGATGAACTTGGTGACGGTCTGCTGATGGGTGGCCTACCGCCGAAAGCTGAGTGAGGGCGGCTGGTGTCGCAGTACTCCAGCCAGGGTTTCAATGCCTGGGTGCGGTGCTGGTTGCTGGCGTAAGGCCGGCGGTAGGCCCATTCGGTGGCCATGGTGCGGTTGAGGCGTTCGGCTTTGCCGTTGGTCCGGGGGCGATGTGGCCGGGTGAACTTCCGCCGGGCGTCCAGTGCGGCGACGACGTGGGAAGGGCGCCCGGCGGAGTGGTCGGACGACCGCTACCGGGCCGGTAGCGTGACGTTCGCGATCCGCGTCGCGGCGGGCGCCCTCGTTGTGCATCCGCAGGACCAGGGTCTCCCGATCGGGAGCCGCTAGCCGGCGTAGGTTTCGAACTCGGCGACCTTCGGCGTGCCGGTGGAGCCGACGATCCTGAAGGTGATCTTGCTGAGCGAGGTCGGGGCGAAGGTGACGACGCCCGCTCCGCTGCCGGTCTTCAGGACCGCGCCGGTGGTGCCGTCGAGGGTCTGCCAGGATCCGATGACGCCCGTGGAGCCCGCCGCCTCCCGGATGACGATCCTGGAGACCTGCCGGGCCGAGCTCCACTTGATCGAGATGTCACCGGTCGAACCGGCGGGCGACCAGTAGGTGCTCATGTCGCCGTCCCGCACGTTGCCGTAGCTCGTCCCGCCGCCCTTGCTGGAGCCGTCGGAACCCGCTCCGATGCTGAGGTTGTTCCCGCCGGGCGTGGGGCTGGCCGTCGGGGTGGGACTGGCCGTCGGCGTGGGGCCGGTGGGTGTCGGCGTGGGTGTCGGCGTGGGTGTCGGCGTGGGTGTCGGCGTGGGTGTCGGCGTGGGTGTCGGCGTGGGTGTCTGGGGTGCGCAGTTGCCGTTGGACACCTGCAGGCCCTTCTGGGCGCCCGCCGTCTGGCGGACGATGGCCGGGACGCAGCCCGCCCCGTCGAGGCTGTAGGAGTAGGGGATGCTGACGGTGGTGTTCGACTGCGGGTTGGGACCGGCGGGCTGGTTCTCGCTGCCGGGGGCTGACCAGGTCACGTTGTCGAAGACGTTGCCGCCGACCTGCCAGTAGCCGGCCTCGCTGGTGTAGAAGGTGCCCAGCACGTCCTTGGAGTCCTTGAAGTGGTTGTTCTCCACCTTGGCGCGGGCTCCGGCCCGGGAGTTGATGCCGGACTCGTGCAGGTTCACATAGGAGTTGTTGTAGATGTGAGCTATGCCGCCACGCAGCAGGGGCGTGCGGGAGTCGATGTTCTCGTACAGGTTGTGGTGGAAGGTGATGAAGCCGTTGGAGCGGTCGCTCTCGCTCGACCCGATGAGCCCGCCCCGGCCGGAGTTCCGCAGGATGCTGTAGGACAGGGTCACGTACTGGGTGTCGTCCTTCATGTCGAAGAGGCCGTCGAACCCCTCCGGCTCCCCGCCCGAGGCCTCCAGGGTGACGTGGTCGACCCAGACGTTGCGGACACTGCTCTCCATGGAGATGGCGTCGCCGCCGTTGGACGTGGGCGATCCCGACTTCTTGACGTTCCGGACCGTCACGTTCCGGATGACGATGTTGCGGGCCTCGCGGATGTGGATGCCCAGTTGGTCGAAGACGGCGCCGTTGCCGACCCCGATGATCGTGACGTTGCTGATCTGCTTGAGTTCGATCACGCCGGCCGCGGTGTTGCAGCTCGCGCCCGACACCTTGCCGGTGTTGCCGTGGTTGATGGTGCCCTCGACCTCGATGGTGATCGGGGTGCTGCTGCTGGCCCGGCCGCACAGAGCGGCGTGGATCGCGGTCCCGGTGGTGGCCCGCACCGTCTGCCCGCCCGCGCCGCCGGTGGTCCCGCCGTTGACGCTCGCGTATCCGGTGGCGGTGCCGGCCGCCGCCGACGCCTGCATCATGGGAACGGCCACGCCGACCGCGGCCGCGGTGACCGCCGTGACCAGTACCGCCTGAAATCGTAAGACGGCTGTTCGTCTCATGCTCGTCTCTCTTTCGTCAGCGCCTGTCCGGCGGCTCTAGCGGCGGGTGATGTCGGATTCGGAGTACAGGCAGTACGTGCCGTCGGGCCCTTCGCCGATCTTGCTGGGCTCGCTGCCCTTGGGCACGCCCTTGTAGCGCTCGCAGATGGTGGTGCTGCCGTAGACGGTGATCCGCCTGAAGCGCGCGGTGTCGCCCCAGTTGGAGTTGATGCCGGCCAGGACCTTGGTGGAGCGGGCGGTGACGCCGTCCATCACCACGTGGCGCTGGTAGGAGGTGGAGCAGTTGCCGCACGCCCGGTACAGCTTGCCGGAGCCGTGCACCTGGAAGTTCTTGATGGTGACCGTGCCGGCGCCGTTGTGCTGGAAGACCTTGTCGGCACCGGACTTGGCGCCGCCGCCGTCCACCAGATAGGTGGCGGAGGAACTGGAGGACCGGAACGTGGCGGCGTCCTCGCCGACGTCGTTCCACCACACGTTGCGGATGGTGCAGGATCCCTCGCAGTGGATGCCGTCACCGGCCGGGGCGTCGAGGATGACGTTCTGGATGGTGCCGCCGTTGGCCACCACGAACATCGGGTCCTGGCTCTCGCCCTGGCCTCCGTCGCCGATGCCGTAGTAACGCTTCATGCCGCCGTCGAAGAACGTGCCGACGTTGCGGGTCGTGGTCTGGTGCACGCTGCCGGTGTCGGAGGGCCAGGGGCCGCTGCCGTCCCCGCCGCCGCTGGTCGGAGTCGGAGTCGGGGTGGGCGTCACGGTAGGAGTGACGGTGGGAGTCGGGTTGGGGCTGGGGTTGCCGCCGCCGGCGGGCCGCAGCGTCCACTGCTTGGTCGCCACCGAGTCGCAGGAGTTCTGCTGCAACAGGGCGCCGCTGGAGGTGGAGTTGTCCTTGACGTTGATGCACTTGCCGCCGTTGGCGTTGACCACCCGGTAGTCGGATCCCGACGCGGTGAGCTGCCAGGTCTGCGAAGCGGCCCCCGTGCATGACTCCTGCTGGACCGCCTTGCCGGCGCTGGTGGAGGCATCGCGAACACCGACGCACTTGCCGCTGTGGCCGGCCTTGATCTGGTAGCCGCTGCCCGTGGCGGTGAGGGTGAAGACCTGTCCTGCCGCGGTGGCGCAGGCGTTCTGGGTCAACTGGACACCGTCGCCGGTGCTTTGCCCGGGTACCGCGGCGCACAGTCCGCTGCCGGCGTTGACCAGCGTGTAGTCGCCGTTGGACGGCGCCGCCGAGGCGGGCGTGTCGAGCACGACCGCCAGCCCGAAGGCGGTGGTGAGGCCCGCGGTCAGGACGACCGCGATTCTCCTGCCGAGATGATCCTTGTGGTGCACGACGAGCTCCCTTTTTCTCGATCGCGGGGGCGAATGTGAGGGATTGCGGACATGGCGAACAGAGGTAGCGGCCTCGGTGCGGTCGGAGGTGGCTACCTGAGGGGTGAATTGGAGAAGCCCGGCCCCGGTCCGGCGATCTGGGTGGCGTGCGGGGTCGGCCGGAGCTCCTTGAGGTGAGGTGAATGCCGGCGGCAGCGCACGGCAAGGCACAGGCGGCCACGGGTGGGGCCGGCCGCTTGTCCCTGAATCGGGATGTACCTCCTTGAGGCGAGTCCCCGGCGGGTCGGGGCGTCTTCGACGCAGCGGTCAGGAGTGTGTTGTTTGGGCTGTTCAGCCAAACAACCGGTTGCAGACACAGTCGCGTTACATGGAGGAAACGTCAATACGTCCAGGTAAAACTGCAACTGCCGCAGGAGGTTTCGCCTGGTCGCGTCGCGATTTCTGCAACAACCGCTTGCAAGAAACCCGAAGACGATCACTCCTGGTCGTCGATCTGCCCGAGGTGGTCGGCCAGGTAGGCGTGCAGGTCCTTCTGCCGTCCAGCAGCAGGAATAGCCGCCCCAGTTCCGCTGTTGTCGCTGGCTTCCCGGCTGGCAGCCCGCCGCATGGTCCCGGGGACGCGGGCCGTCTTCTCAGGCTGGTGAGCTGCTAGTGGGGGCGGTTGTTTTGCGGCAAATGCCCGGCGCCTTTACAAAGTATATTTCCTATTGGTTCGAGAGCCGCGACGCTGCTGGTGCCGTCTCGGCCCTCGGGTCTTCTGGCCGGTCATCAGCTGGTCGCGCAGGATCGTCCGCACTTCGCAGTTGCCAGCGCGATCAGCTCGTCGTCGGTCAGGTCGCGGAACAGTTCGGCGTACTCGTAGGCCGGGCGGCTGCGCCACCGTCAGGTTCGGCAGCAGGGTCCGCACCCCGTCGTACTGGCCCCTCGGGTAGGGGGTAAAGTACGGGAACTCGTCGGCGATCATCTTGTAGTACGGGCCGGTCACTCGGCGACGCCCTTGCCGCCACTCCCCCACTGGTCGACTCCGAGCCGCACCTTCTTGGCGAGGAAGTCGCCGAACCGCTTCAGGGCGTCCAGGACGAGTTCGGCCCGCCTGTCATCGCCGCCGACCAGCCCACGAACGCGACGGAGACGACCCCGGCCCAGGTAAGGGCGCGCGTTCCCGGTCAAGTGATCTATCCCGGCGAAGTTGCCATTACAGGCACACAATCAGTCGTGATCATCCGTGGTTGGGGCTGGTGACACGTTCGTTGATGGGGGTCCCGGTAGCAATGAAGAAATTTCCAACGAAGTAGCGCCTGACCTGCGGTAACGGCGGAGTTGACCTTCTGTGGCGTGCCGATGATCACTGCCGCTACGGTCGTTCCGGTTTTGTCCGGTACGGCACGTGGAGTGGTGCATTGTCAGAGAAGATGTTCTCCGAGGAGCAGCTGGGCCAGCTGTGCTCGTTCCCGGAGATCAGCGCGGATGAGTTGATCCGGTATTTCACGCCGACGGCGGCTGACGTGGCGTTCGTGAGTCCAAGCGGGCGGGGCCCTGTCGACCGGCTGGGCATGCTGGTCCAGCTCTGTACGCTGCCCTGGCTGGGGTTCGTGCCCGACGATGTGGCCTCGGCACCGTCGGCGGCCGTGGCCCGGGTCGCGGAGCGGCTGGGCGTGGCGCCGGCGGCTGTACGGTAAGCGCGAGCAGACCCGCTCGGACCACCTGGGCCAGGTGGCCAGGTATCTGGAGTGGCAGAGCGCCCCGGCGGGCAGCCAGGCGATGAAGGAGCTGGAGCAGTTCCTGCTGGACCGGGCGATGGAGCACGACTCGCCGACGCTGCTGTTCAACCTGGCGCGCGAGTATCTGATGGCGGCCAAGGTGATCCGGCCCGGCGCGCTCATCTTGGCCAAGATGGTCGGCACGGCCCGCAAGGGCGCCGCCGATCTGACCTCGCAACTGGTGGGGCACCTGCTGACGAAGGAGCTCCGCGCCGATCTGGAACGGATGCTGGTGGTGGACGCGGGGCTGGGGATGACGCGGCTGGAGTGGCTGGTCAGCCCGGCCCGGGACGCGTCGGCGACCTCGGTGAAGACGGCGATCGACAAGCTGGCCTGGCTGCGCGCGATCGACGCGCACCAGATGGATGTGTCGGTGCTGCCGAACGAGCGGCGCCGGTTCCTGGCGCAGGTCGCGCGCCGTTCGACCAACCAGGGGCTGGAGCGGCGCAAGGAGCGCAAGTTCCCGATCCTGCTGGCGTTTGTCGCCCAGGCCGCGGTCGACCAGCTGGATGAGGTGGTGGCCCTGTTCGACCAGGCCGTCAGCGCGCGGGAGTCGCGGGCCAAATCCAAGACGGATGAGGCGCTGGTCGAGCGGGCCAAGAAGGGCGAGGCCCGGCAGCTGGTGATGGAGCTGATCCTGCCGGTGCTGGCGACCCGTCGATCCCCGATGATGAGGTGGGCGGGATGCTGCGCGAGCGGATCGGCATGCAGCGGCTGCGGGAGATCACCTCTGATGTGTGGAATCCGCTGCCCCGCGATCACGGCCGGTTGTCGGAGCTGGACTCCTCCTACACCTATCTGCGCCAGTTCACCCCGAACGTGCTGGCCGCGATCGACTTCCAGGGCGGACCGGGCACCGACGAGCTGATGGAGGCCGTGGCCATCTTGAAGGAGATGAACCGGCTCGGCGGCCGGAAGGTGCCCGCGGGCGCGCCGACCGGGTTCGTGCCCGCCAAGTACGCCGACTACCTGGCCAAGGCCCGCAAGTCCGGTGAGGACACCGCCTACCGCCACTTCTGGGAACTGTGCGTGATCTTGTGCCTGCGGGACGGGCTGCGCTCTGGGGACGTCTTCGTGCCGGGCTCGCGCCGCTACGCCGACCCGGCCACCTACCTGTACACGCCCGAGCAGTGGGCGCCGCGGCGCGGCGAGTACTGCCGCCTGGTGGGCAAGCCGCCGAACGCGGCGGACGCGCTGGAACAGGGCAAGGAGGAACTGCACGCCGCCCTGGAAGAGCTGGAGACGACGCTGGCCGGTGCCGCTCCGGGCGACACCGGCATGGTCCGGCTGGATGAGGACGAGCATCTGGTGGTGCCGCCGCTGTCGGCCGAGGACGTGCCGGCCGAGGCCAAGGCGCTGAAGGACGAGCTGGCCGCGATGCTGCCGTTCGCGCCGATCGCCTCGCTGCTGATCGAGCTGGACGCGCGCACGCATTTCCTGGACTGCTTCACCCACGCCGGCGGGCGCAAGCTGAGCACGTCGGCGGAGACCAAGCGCAACATCCTGGCCGTGCTCATCGCGATGTCCACCAACCTGGGCCTGGCCCGGATGTCGGAGGCCTGCGGGGTGTCCTACGACGTGCTGGCCTGGACGATGGAGTGGTACGTACGGGAGGAGACGCTGCGCGAGGCCAACACGGCCATCGTCGACCACCATTACGGCCTGGAGCTGGCCAAGGTGTTCGGTGGCGGCACCATGTCCAGCTCGGACGGCCAGCGTTTCCCGGTCCGTGGCAAGACGCTGACCGGCCGGACCATGGTCATTCACGGCGGTCAGGTGCTGTCCACCTACACTCACGTCTCCGACCAGTGGTCCACGTACGGCACGAAGATCATCGTGCCGACGGCGCGGGAGGCGCACTACGTGCTGGACGACTTCCTCGGCAACGCCACCGACCTTCCGATCACCGAGCACGCAACGGATACGCACGGCGCCACGTTGATCAACTTTGCGCTGTTCGACCTGGTCGGCAAGGCCCTAACGCCGCGGATGCGGGACTTGACCCGGGTCACCCTGGTGCGCGACGACACCCCGACCGAGATCGCCAAGCGCTACCCGGGGTGTCGGTAAGACTCGTGCAACCAGGTACACGCGATTGAGCCCCGCCGCCTCCGCGACGTCGAACAGCGCCCCGTCATCCTCGGCCTGCGATTCGGCTTCTCCGCCCGGGTCGGCGCTCTTGGCGATCAGGGCCAGCAGCAGCGGGATCGCCTCGGAGCCGGCTGGAGATGTGGGCGGTCTGCGACCGCTCGGCCTGCCGCAGCGCCGTCCCGATGATCCGCCGGATCCGGTCGCGGTCCGCCTGCCGCTCCTTGTCGCACACCTTGACGGCCAGCCAGTGCGCGGCCTTGTCGGCATCCGCGAGTGAGCACTCCCGGAACCCGAAGTACTTTCCGATGTCCCCGCGGTGCGCCTTGATCGTCCGGCCGTCCCACTCATACAGCCCCAGCTCTGAGGGGGAACATCCACCAACCGCGCCACGTAGGCGACCGCCTGATCGGGGATCTCCGCACGGCCCGCCGGGAACCGGCCATGCACCGCGTAGAAGCGCAGCAGCAGAGCGAACCCCAGCTTGTCGCGCCCCGCCGACCTGACAGCAGCTCAAACTCCTCCCCGACCAGCGTCCAGTTCCCCACGAGCTCGTGCTCGTCCAGCACACGCACCACGCGGCATCCGGCTCTCTCACGAAGCGGGCAGCCCAGCCGCCGCAAATCCCACGAATCCGGATCAATACTGACCCCGTGCGATCACCGATGCCCGACGATCGGGAAAGATCCCTCACCGCCACCTGAGCACCGTCGCGGAGCCGGGCGAACTCAATCGCGTGTACCTGGTTGCACGAGTCTTACCGACACCCCTCCTCACCCAGGGGACGGTGCGGAGCTACCCGTCGTCGGCGATCGGGAAGACGGGCGCCCGCAACCGGGCCGAGGCGGTCAGCGTGGCGAGGTCGCGCGGCTGGCTCTGAGACCTGCGCATATACCTCGCGTATAGCGGGTTGCCGGAGCTTGGAACCGGTTCCCGCCCGGCGTTCCCACCGCTCAGGGCGGAGCCGTCCCTCTCCTAAGGAGCAAGCGATGAAAACAGGAAGCAAGGTCCTCGCCACGCTCGCGGTGACGCTGTCGGTCACCGTGGCGACGTGGGCGCCGTCCCTGCTCACGGCGGGTGCCAGTGCCGACGCGCGGGACGCGTCCGCCGTGACGGCCGACGCCGTCGCGGTGGCCGTGGGTGCCGAGTCGGAGCAGACCAGCCTGACGGCGTCGGGGTCGGTCTCGACCTCGCTCGGCGACCTCAAGGTCCCGGCCGACGCGAGCCAGGCCATCACCCTCGGCCCGCTCGCGGTGAACCTCCCGGCCACCGGCGCGACCGAACTGGTGGGCGGCGACGCCGTCGTCACTGGTGAGGACACCTCGTTCGTCGTGGACGCCCTGCCCGACGGGCTGCGCATCGCGTCGGTGCTGAACTCGGCCGACGCCGACCACTCGATCACCTACGAACTCGGCCTGCCTGCGGGGGTCACGCCGAAGCTCAAGTCCGACGGCAGCGTCGACCTCGGCGTCGCCTCGTTCGCCACCCCGTGGGCCGTCGACGCCAACGGCAAGGAGGTCGCCACGGAGTACGTCGTGACCGGCAGCACCGTCACCCAGGTCGTCACGCCGGACGCGGACGCGGTCTACCCGATCGTCGCCGACCCGAGGGTGTCCGGCTGTCTCATCGGCGGGTGGTACCCGGCGATGTGCATCACGTACAACCGGCAGGAGACGATCAACGCGTACAACTCCATCGCCTGGGGCATCGGCGCGGCGGCCGGCGCCGCCGAGCTGTGCAGCGGGATTCCGAGCGCGCCCGTCAAGATCGCCTGCAAGGCAGGTGTCGCGTTGATCTTCTACACCGTCATCGACAGCGCCAGGAACGCCTACAACTCGGGGCGGTGCCTGCAGATCCGGTTCACCTACCCGGCGATCCCGGCGATCCTCGGTTACAGCAACGTCGTGAACTGCTAGCAAACGGCTTCAGGAGCCCCGGGCCCGGTCGGTCCGGGGCTTCGCCGCGCGGTGACGTTCGCCCAGCTCAGCCGGGCTGAGCTCGGCGCCCTTTGCTGGCGAGGCTCTGAACAGGCATAACGCCAACGCATGTACTTGGTTGCACCACTCTTACCGACACCCCTACCCGCACGCCGGGCCGCTGCTGGGCGCGCGCTGGAATGAAGACCTCATCGCCGGTTGCTGGCCGGATCTGCTGCGGATGGCCGGGTCGCTGAAGTACGGCCAGGCCACCGCCTCGCTGATCGTCGGCAAGTGGTCGGCCGCCTCGCGGCAGAACACCCTGGCCGCCGCGCTGAAGGAGTGGGGCATGCTGCGCAGGACCGTCCACCTGGCCAAATACCTGTCGGACCCCGTCTTCAGAAGGAAGATCTCCCGCCAGCTCAACAAGGGCGAGAGCCTGCACGCGCTCCGCCGTGACCTGCACTACGCCCAGCAGGGCACCATCACCCGGCCGCACCTGGAGCAGCAGACCGAGCAGGCGTGGTGCCTGACCCTGCTGACCAACGCGGTGGTCGCCTGGACGACCGAATATTATTCCAGGGCGGTGCTGGAGCTGCGTTCCCAGGGTCGGGACGTGCCGGACGAGATCCTGTCGCACATCTCGCCCGGCCACAGCGACAACATCAACTTCTTCGGCGTCATCAACGTGGACGTGGAGGCGGAACTGGCCAAGCTCGACACCAGCGGCTGGCGGCCGTTGCGGCCGGCGCAGCTGCGCGAGCTGGGTCTGACGCCCTAAGGGCCAAACCCCTCGGGCGAACCTTGGTCTACGCCGATGGCCGACGATAGTGTCGGCCATCGGCAGCGGGCGGGCGGCGAACGGGCTAGGTCGAAGGCGACATCGCGTCGGTGCGATAGTGGGCCTGGGCGATCGACACCCATCCGTGAGCCGATCAGGTCGAAAGGCGCAGCGCATGGCCGCAGAGAGCACCACCGACAACGCCACGGCGAAACTGGCGGTACTGATCGACGCCGACAACACCCCCCCCCGGGGCTCCGGGACTCTACTGACGGGTAGCTACGCTAAGGACGGATCGGGGGATTGACGCTGGTGAGCGACGGGATCGCTCGGTTGGTTGGCTTTGGAGGTCTCCACCAGCACCGCTTGTAGGTCAGTGCTGACACCACCCAGACCAGGAGGGCACCCTAGTGTTGGTGGGAGTTGACACCACCCTGGCGGGCGCGCAAGCGGAGCTCGTAGAGCAGGCCAAGGGGTGGGAGAACCCGAACCCCGACATTCCCGAACACGTCCGCGATCAGGCCGAACTGCGGGCGGGACACGCACGCACCAAACTGGAGTGGGCGAAGAGCCTGAGCAAACGACTGTCTGAGGGCGCCTACACCATGGCCGATGATCCGGGTTCGTGGCGAACGGTCCACGATCCCCTCAAGATGCGCTTCTAATCAACCTTGACTAGACGTTCCTCCTCGTGCACTCTGGCCAAGTAGTCAAATTGGAATAGTCTCTACCAATCCGTTCGCAACACCGAGAGAAGGACTCGAACCCATGGGAAAGTTCGCGATCGAGACGAGAGGGTTGAGCGGAGGTGGGCGTATGTCGGCGACGAAGCTCCTGGTACTCGGTATCGTGCACCTCTCCGGCGGCGCACATGGCTACCAGGTGCGGTCCGAACTGCAGAGCTGGGGTGCGGAGAGTTGGGCCAAGATCAAGCCCGGCTCGATTTATCACGCGCTGAAGAAGGCGGCGGCTGATGGCCTCCTCACCGAACACGCCGAGCCGGGCAACTCCGGGCCGGAGCGCGTTTTGTACCGCGCGACAGCTCGGGGACGTGACGAGATGGTCGAACTGGTCCGCGACGGTCTGCGGCGCACCCACGACGCGGACATGCTCAACGCGTCCATCGCCATGTTGCCCATGCTGACCAGGACAGATGCCATCGCGCAGGTTAACGAGCGGGTCGCGCGCCTGGAAGCGGAGCTCGTAGGGCAGGCCAAGGGGTGGGAGAACCCGAACCCCGACATTCCCGAGCACGTCCGCGATCAGGCCGAACTGTGGGCGGGACACGCACGCACCGAACTGGAGTGGGCGAAGAGCCTGAGCAAACGACTGTCTGAGGGCGCCTACACCATGGCCGATGATCCGGGTTCGTGGCGAACGGTCCACGATCCCCTCAAGATGCGCTTCTAATCAACCTTGACTAGACGTTCCTCCTCGTGCACTCTGGCCAAGTAGTCAAACTTGACTAGCTCAACCAATCCGTTCGCAACACCGAGAGAAGGACTCGAACCCATGGGAAAGCTCGCGATCGAGACGAGAGGGTTGAAGAAGAGCTTCGGCAAGACCCACGCGGTCGCCGGTGTGGATCTGGCCGTGAGCGCCGGTGGCGTGTACGGCGTGCTCGGCCCGAACGGGGCGGGCAAGACCACCACGATCCGCATACTCGCCACGCTCCTGCGCCCCGACGCCGGAGAGGCGCAAGTGCTCGGCTACGACGTCGTGCGTGATGCGCGTTCGGTACGGACCCGGGTGAGCCTTACCGGGCAGTTCGCGTCGGTCGATGAGGATCTCACCGGGGTGGAGAACCTGTTGCTGCTCGCCAGGCTGCTCGGCTACTCGCGCCCGCGGGGCAGGCGGCGAGCGGCCGACCTGCTCGACGCGTTTGGCCTCGCCAATGCCGCCGACCGGCAGGTGAAGAAGTACTCCGGCGGGATGCGCCGGCGCATCGACATCGCAGCGAGCCTGGTCGTCCCCCCGGAACTGATCTTCCTCGACGAGCCGACCACCGGGCTCGACCCGCGCAGCAGGAACCAGGTGTGGGAGATCGTCAGGGGTTTGGTCGCCGAAGGCACGACCGTGTTGTTGACCACGCAGTACCTCGACGAGGCCGACCAGCTGGCCGACCGCATAGCGGTGATCGACCACGGGAAGGTCATCGCCGAGGGCTCCAGCGGCCAGCTCAAGGCATCGGTCGGCGCCGGCTCGCTGCACGTACGCCTCCGTAGTCCCGAGCAGCGGGCCGAGGCCGAGCGGGTCCTTGCCGCCGCTCTCGACGTGCCGGCCGAACCGTCCGCCGACCCGGTCGCGCTGTCCGCGCGGATCTCCGACCCCGAGCGGGTCGCCCGCGCCCTGGCCGAGCTATCCCGCAGCGGCATCGACGTCACCGAGTTCGCGCTCGGTCAGCCGAGCCTGGACGAGGTGTTCCTCGCCCTGACCGGACACGCCGCCGAGGAGACACCCCAGGAGGATGCCACATGAATGCCACGTCCGCGGAGCAGGCGTCGGCGCCGGTCACCGAGGACGCGCTGCGCAGTGTGCTGGCCGGCGAGCGGCCGTCTAGCCCCGGCCCGGTGCTCACCTCGTTGACATTCGGCTGGCGCGCTTTGCTGAAGATCAAACACGTCCCGGAGCAGCTCGTCGACGTGACCATGTTCCCGATCATGTTCACACTGATGTTCACCTACCTGTTCGGTGGCGCGCTCGCCGGGTCGACTCAGGAGTACCTGCAGTTCCTGCTGCCCGGCATCCTGGTGCAGGCGAACGTCATGATCACCATGAACACCGGCATAACGCTGAACACCGACATCCAGAAGGGGGTGTTCGACAGGTTCAGGTCACTTCCGGTGTGGCGACCGTCGCCGCTGGTCGGCGCCCTGCTCGGCGATGTGATGCGCTACTCGATCGGGTCGGCGATCGTGATCACGCTCGGACTGGTCCTAGGGTTCCGGCCGGAGGGTGGCGCCGTCGGCGTGGTGCTGTCGGTCGCGCTGCTGCTGGTGTTCTCGTTCTGCCTGTCGTGGCTGTGGACGATGCTCAGCCTGATCCTGCGCACGCCGAACTCGGTGGCGGGAGTCAGCATGATGGTGATGTTCCCACTGACGTTCGTGAGCAACATCTTCGTGGACCCGAAGACGATGCCCGGGTGGATGCAGGCGGTCGTCGAGGTCAACCCGATCACCCACCTGGCGACCGTGGTACGCGGCCTGATGCACGGCTCGGTGCCCGCCGGGGAAATCGGCTGGGTGCTCGCCTCGTCCGTACTTCTCGTCGCGGTCTTCGGTCCCATCACCATGGTCCTCTACCGCAACAAGAAGTAGATGCCGCTACCGCGAGCACTTGGTCGAAATCAACTCCGACAACCCGGCCCACTCGGCCAACGCCATCACCGCCACCAGACCCGGACACGACAAGGAGAGCCGAATGAGCGCCATCCCCAAGAACAACTCGGAAACCGTTGCGCACACGCCCGGGCGGGCGAGCAGCATCGGGGTCTGGATTCTGCAAGTCGTGCTGGCGGCGATAATCGCCGGCGGCGGAATCTCGAAGCTCGCCGGCGACCCGGTCATGGTGGACATGTTCGCCGACATCGGGGCTGGCCAGTGGCTCCGGTACCTGGTCGGAGCGCTGGAGGTCGCGGGAGGGGTTGGACTTCTGATCCCGGCACTGGCGGGCATGGCCGGTCTCGGGCTGGTCGCGCTGCTGGCGGGTGCCACCATCACCAATCAATTCGTGCTCGAGCAGAGCCCCTGGCATCCGCTGGCATTCCTGGTGGTGGCGGCCGTGATCGCAAAGGCGCGCTGGTCGCGCACCGAGGCCGTCGTCGGCACGCTGCTCAGGCGCTGAGACAAACCTCTCGAACGGAGATGTGAGATGAACGAGATGGCCTTTCGCGTGACGTCAAACGATGGCACCACCATCGCCTACGACCGGAAGGGAAGCGGTCCGGCCGTCATTCTGGTGGGCGGGGGACTCGACGACGGGGTGGAGAATGCGCCCTTGGCGCCGGCTCTCGCCGAGCGCTTCACGGTTTACAACTATGCCCGTCGGGGACGCGGCGCTAGCGGCTTCACCGAGCCCTACGCCGTGGAAAGGGAGATCGAGGACCTGGATGCGTTGATCGCGGAGGCAGGCGGCTCGGCACACCTGTTCGGGGCGTCCTCTGGTGGCGCGCTGGCGCTGGAAGCCGCCGCGGCTGGGTCAGCCATCGACACGATCGCCGTGTGGGAGGTGCCCTATGTGGTCGGGGACGACATACGCCCGCGATTCGAGGAGTACATCGCGGACACCCGACGCGCCTTCGACGCCGGGCGAGACGAGGAGGTTCTCGAACTGTTCATGCGCGTGACCGGCGCCTCCGACGACAACATCGCGGCCAGGAAAGCGGCAGGCAAGCAGACGGCGCATTGGGCGGATTCGGTCGCCCTCGCGCCCACGCTGGTCCACGACAGCGTCTTCCTCAACCGCTACCAATTGCCGGCCGATCGACTGGCAACGGTCACCCAACCGGTCCTGGTCACCACCGGAGGACCGATCACGGTCCCCTACATGGCAGGCCTGCCCTCGGACTTCTTCGACCGCGCGGCCGACGAGCTCGCAGACCTACTACCCCACGCTCAACGGGAGACCCTCGAGGGGCCGGATCACGTCGTCGACCCACAGACCGTCGGCCCGCTGTTGCTACGGTTCTTCAGCAGCGAACGCTGAGGGGCCCGCGAGGTGCTGCGGGAAGACCGATTAGGCACCGCGCAAGCAGATCTTCGTCGCGCCAGGGACACGGGGCGGACAGGTGGTGTCGAGGTTGATGTCGTCGGCGGCATCACAGGCCTGATCCTGGGCGTGCGCGTCACCAACGTCTTCGTCACGCAAGGTCGGGCCGCCGTACTGACCTGGGCTTCAGTGGGACTCGACCTGGCCTACTCGCTGCTCATCGGTTCCGTCGTCGGTCGTACCCCGCACTCCGGGCCGACTCAGTACCGCCCACCGAAGCCCTGCGCAGCACATGACCAGACACCTCGGTAGGGCCAGTGATTCCGGGCTGTGGTCGCATGCGGTCACCGTTCCCGGGCGGTGGCCCGGTGCCGAAAGTCGTGCCCACGGCGTGCTCACGTCAGGAGTGCCACCGATGACGCAGCCGCGTTCCCGGGTCGACCTGTACGCGGCGATCCGACGGGATGCCCGATCTGGGATGTCCAACCGCGCGCTGCAGTTCCAGGGCAGCTGACCGGCGGGCCGCCGTCCGACCCCGCGACAGCGGCGAGGTCGAGGCCGCGGCCGAGCCGCTTGTGCTCGTGCACCACGAGCGTGACCGCCACCTCCGCCGACCGCAGTTCCCGCCTCGATCGCCCGGCCGGCCGACTTCGGCTGGCCGTCGGCCGGCGCCGACATGCCTGCGGGCTGATGGCACTGCTGTTTCATAGGCGAACATCTATGAAACAGCGCTTTCAGCCGGACGCGTTCTGGGCGAACACCGTTTCATGAGTCGGTGCAAACGGGTGGCAGCCTGAAACACTCCTATGAAACGATCTCGGGGTGATCGACGACGACTTCCTCCGCGTGGAGGCCCACGCCTGCCCGATGACCTCCTGCGCCGCCCCGGCCGGCTCGCCCTGCCGGACCGGCCGGGGCAAGGTGGCCGTCCAGTACCACACCGCCCGCTTCCGGCTCGTGCCAGAGTTCGCCAAGGCGCTCAACGTCCCCACTCCGGCCCTGCGCAAGCCGGGCACCCTGTGGATCGAGCTGCCCCGCCCGGTCGCGGCCGACGCCGAACCGGCCGGGCACGCGCGGATCGGCTACGCCCGCGCCTCCACGCTCCGCCAATCCCTCGACACCCAGCTCGACGCGCTCAAGGCCGCCGGCGTCACCCGCGTCTTCGCCGAGAAGATCTCCACCCGCGCCACGGTGCGGCCCGAGCTCGACAAGGCTGTCACCCTGGCCCGGGAACTGCGCGCGGCCGGGGTGGCGGTCACGCTCGTGGTGCATGAGCACAAGCGGCTCGGCCGCGGCCTGGACCTGGCCGCCCTCGCCGAGCAACTGAAGGCGGCCGGCATCGGCCTGGAGTTCCTCACCGGCGAACTGCAGGGCTCCCACGACCCCTCGGGCGTGGTGTTCACCGTGCTCGCCGCCCTGTCGGGGATGGAACGCGAGTACATCCGCGACCGCACCCTGGAAGGCCACGAATCCGCCCGCGCCCGCGGCAAACATATCGGTGGCGCCGCCGTCACCGACGAGAACATGCTGTCCATGGCCCTGCACCTGCGCGGCCAGGACCTCAGCCTGCGCGACATCGCCGCCCGGCTCGTCATCACCAGCGGCAAGAAGAAGGGACGTCACCCCTCGGCCGCGACCGTCCTGCGCATGCTGCGCGACCACGACACCAGCATCACCGAGGTGGACGCCGGAGCCGACGATGCGAAGCAACGGCCGTAATCCCTGGCCGGTACCCGAGCCCGAACTTCCTTGGCCATGATCCAACGTCGTGATCAAACCGAGACGCCAGGCGGCGGCTCTCGCGTTATCGCAGGTCAGGCGCTACTTCGTTGGAAATTTCTTCATTGCTACCGGGACCCCTGATGGCACCCACACTGGCCGCAGTCCGGGAGAACAGAGTGGGGCCTCGCTCGCCGGCAGCGCGGCCCCGGTGGCGTGTCGTCAGGACGTCGCCGGCCCGGTCGCTAACTGCCTGGTCTGCTGTGCGGCCCATTGGGCGGCTGCCGCGGCGACCGGGATATTCGGGTCCACCAGCCACGCGGCCTCGATGCCGGAGCAGAAAGCGATGATCTCCATTGCTTTGAGCTGCGGGTCGATGTCCTCCCGCATCTCGCCGCGTTCCTGTGCGGACCGCAGGGTTGCCGTCACGCGGTCGATCGTTGTTCGGTAGCCATCGACCAGCCGTTGGTGCAGTTCGGTGTCGGGGCTGACGTTTTCGCCGAGGACGACGGTGTTCATGCCGAGCAGGCTGGCCACCTTGCTGTCGTGCTGGCTGGGCCAGCTGGCCATGTGCTTGGCGATGATGTCGACGATCTTGATGCCGGGGTCGGGTCCCTCGCCCCACAGCCACTGCTCGGAGAAGGCCAGGTGCCGATCCATGACGGCGTTGAGCAGGGCCTCCTTGCTGCGGAAGTGATAGAGCAGCCCGGTCTGTGACACGCCGGCCTCGGCCGCGATGTCGGCGAGGCTCGTGCCGCGCGCTCCGTTGCGGGCGATGAATCGTACGGCGACGTCGACGATGCGATCCCGTGTCTCGAGGCCCTTCGCTGAGGTTTTGGGCTTCTGGGCAGGGGACACGGTTGATCTCCTCACGATGGTCGGAACGGGTCATAGGCAAGCATAGACAAACCGACTGAGCACTCGGTAACCTCTGCGAAACCGACTGAGTGCTCAGTCTTAACTTTGGCGAGAGGCCCGATCGAATGAGTACAGCTTCCCGGCGGGGAATCCCGGCCGTCCGCGGGGGAGACACTCCGCCACGGCCGCACAAGCAGGTTCAGGCCTTCCTGGACAACTCCGGATCATCGCCCGACCCGTGGGCCGCCGACATCGCGGCCGTGCGGGCGGACGCACGTGCGAAGGTGCTGGCCGTGACCGGTGAGACTGCGCCGGTCGCCTCCGTCGAGTCGGTCGACGCGGACGGCGTACCGGCCCGGCTCTACCGGCCCAAGGGCGGGGAACAGGAGGTGCTGGTCTGGGCACACGGCGGCGGCTGGATTCACGGAGACCTCGACACCGCCGAGGGCGTCGCCCGGGAACTCGCGAACCGGGCCGGGTGCGGGGTGTTGTCCATCGACTACCGGCTCGCGCCCGAACACCCGTTTCCGGCCGGCCTTGACGACACCTGGACGGCCGTCGCATGGGCACGCCGCAACTTCGGCAGCGTGGCTGTCGGCGGAGACAGTTCGGGCGGCAACCTCGCCGCGGCTGTCGCGCTCAAAGCACGTGACGAAGGTGTCCGGCTGGCCGCCCAGCTCCTCGTCTACCCGGTACTCGACAGCTTCGAGAACACCGACTACAAGGTCGCGTTCCGGCGGCGGTACGAGACCTTCGCGGGCCTGCCGGGTTTCGGCCCCAACACCTACCGACGGCTCCAGCACATCTGGGCGACGTACGTTCCCGACCCGGCACACCGCACGGCGTCGTACGCATCCCCCCTGCACGCTGAATCCGTGCGCGGTGTCGCGCCCGCGACGATCATCACGGCCGAGCACGACTTCCTCCGTGGCGAGGCCGAGGACTATGCCCGGCGTCTGCGGGCGGCCGGCGTGCCGGTCGAGCTGATCGAGTACGCGGGGCAGATCCATGGCTTCTTCGAGATGTTCGCCGTGATGACCGACGCGCACCACGCCGCCGGCAAGGCAGGCGACGCGATACGCCGCGCGTTCCAGTCAACCCGCACCATCGAGCCTTAAGGACTTCCCGTGCGATCGCTGATCCATTACCGCCGGAACCTCCGGGCGACCGGGGTCGCCGCGGCGGCCGCCCTGCTGCTGGCCGCCTGCGCACCCGGCGGCACCTCCGAAGCCGGCCCGGTACCGTCCAAGCCGGTCTCCACCGGTATCGGAAGCGAACCGGTCACCCTGAAGCTGCTCGTCACCAGCGGCGTCGACGTCCCGTTCTACACCGCACTCGGCAAGCTGTTCCACGCCAAGCACGGCAACGTGACCGTCAAGGTCGAGAACCAGGACTACGCCACCTTGACCACGACCATCGCGCGCACTCTCGCCGGGGACAACGTGCCCGACCTCGTCCGCGTGCCGCAGCTCGGCAACCTGACCAAGGACCACCTGCTGCTCAGCCTCGACCCGTATGCGGAGGCCTATGGGTGGAACGCGTGGCCGCAGTCGCAGTTCGCCTCCACCCGTGTCGGCCCGGACGGCACACAACGGGGGACGGGCTCGTTGTACGCCGCGGGTGCCGGTTTCGGCCTGACCGGGGTCTACTACAACAAGGCGCTCGCGCAGCGGCTCGGGATGACGCGGCCACCGGCGACCGTCGCCGAGTTCGAGCAGCTGCTCGCCAAGGCGAAGGACGCCGGGCTCCAGCCGATCATGACCAACGGCAAGGACGGCGGCAGCGTCTATCCGCTGCAGAATCTGATGATCTCCTACGCCGGTGACGCGCAAGCCGTCCAGGACTGGAACTACACCAAGCCCGGCGCGAGCATCGACAACGCGGCGACGGTCAAGGGCGCCACGACATTGCAACGCTGGGGACAGGCGGGATATCTGCCGGCCGACGCGAACGACATCGACCAGACCCGGGCACCGGCCGAGTTCATCAAGGGCAACGGCGTGTTCTTCCCGAGCGGCAACTGGCAGGCCCCGAACCTCGACAAGACCGCACCCGGTCAGTTCGGCTTCTTCCTGTTCCCGCCCGACGTCGCCGGTGGGCCGTCGTACGCGATGACCGCCGCCGCCAACCTGGGCATTCCGGCGAAGTCACAGAACGCGGACGTGGCGGCGGCGTTCCTGGACTTCGTGCAGACGGACCCGCAGGCGCGGCAGGAGACGGTCACCCTCGGCGGGCTGGTACCGGCGGGCCCGACCGACGCGCCGGCTCCGACCACGCCCGAGGGGTCGGCGGTCGCCGCCACCGTCAACGCGTTCCAGGAGTTGCTGAAGAGCAACGGGCTGGTCGGCTTCATGGCTGATGCGACGGCTTCGATCCACGTCAACAGCCTCGTCCCGCAAACGCAGCTGCTGCTGGCCGGCAAGACGACGCCCGAGGCGTTCGCGGCCAAGGTGCAGTCCGACTACGAACGCGATCTCGGGCGATGATCGCGGCGAGCCGACCCAGGGGTGATGCGGCGGCTGTGACCGACCCGTCGAGCGTTCCCGCGGCACGCCGGCGGCGGAGTTGGAGCGCGCTGCTCTGGGTTGTGCCGGCGTTCGGCATGTACGGCGTCTTCGTGCTGTTCCCGATGCTCCAGTCCGTGCAGTACTCGTTCTACGACTGGGACGGCATCGGCCCGGCGACGCCTGCCGGACTGGACAACTGGAAAGCGATCTTCACCCAGCCGGAGCTACTGCAATCGGTGGTGCACGCGTTCGTCCTCGTCCTGTTCTACACGGTCCTGCCGGTCGGGCTCGGTCTGGTCGCCGCGTCGTTCATCCGCGAACTGAAGCCCGGCGCGTTCAGCACCACCGCCCGGGTCGTACTGTTCGTCCCGCAGGTGCTTCCGCTGGTCGCGGCCGGTATCGCGTGGACGTGGATGTACTCCTCGGACGGCCTGGTCAATCAGGTCCTGCGCGCGGTCGGCCTCGATCGGTACACGCGGGCCTGGCTCGGCGACTTCACTTTCGCCCTGCCCGCGGTCGGTGTGATCGGGGTCTGGGTCATGCTCGGCTTCTGCACGGTGCTGCTGCTGGCGGGCATCGGCAAGATCGACCCGGCGCTGTACGAGGCGGCCCGGCTCGAGGGGGCCGGGCGGGTCAGTGAGTTCTTCGCCGTGACGCTGCCCGGGTTGCGGCGCGAACTCGTCGTGTGCACGACGTTCACGATCATCGCCGCGCTGGCGAGCTTCGACGTCGTCCAGGTCGCGACGCAAGGCGGTCCCGGCTACCAGACGATGGTGCCCGGCGTGCAGATCTACCGGTTGACGTTCCTGCAGCAGCACGTCGGCCAGGCCTCGGCGCTCGCGGTGTTCCTGGCCGTCGTCGTGCTGGTGGTCATCTGGCCGATCCAGCGTCTCGGGAGGGAGAAATGACCAGATCGGGCCTCGCCCATCGGGTAACGCGCACCGGGATCCTCCTCGCGCTGATGCTGTTCGCCGTGGTACCGCTGCTGAGCATGTTCACCACGGCACTGGCACCGCCGGGCAGCACGCCGCAAGGCCTCAGTTGGCCCAGCGACCCGCACTGGCACAACTTCGTCGATGCGTGGAGCGCGGCGAACTTCGTCGCGCTGTTCCGCTCGAGCACCCTCATCGTGCTCGGCGTCGTACCGGCCACGGTCGCGATGGCCACCGCCGCGGGCTACGCCCTCGCCCAGCTGAACGTGCCCTTCGGTAAGGCGATCTACGGTCTTCTCCTCGTCGGACTCACCCTGCCGTTCGAGGCGCTGATCACACCGTTGTACTACGACCTGCGCAGCATGGGATTGCTCGGGACGCGGCTGGCGATCATCCTGCCGCTCATCGGACTGCTCATGCCATTCGGCGTCTTCTGGATGCGCGCACACTTCCTCGGCACCGAGCCCGCGCTCGCCGAAGCCGCGAAAGTCGACGGCGCCAACACCTGGCAGACGTTCCGCCGCATCCACCTGCCGCTGGCCACCCCGGCGTGGTCCGCACTATCCGTGCTCTTCTTCCTCTCCAGCTGGAACCAGTATCTGCTGCCCCTCGTCCTTGTCGACGACCCGACGAAGCGCACCGTGGCCGGCGGGCTGGGCGCCTTCCAGGGGCAGTACGGCACCGACATCGTGCTGCTCTGCGCCGGATCCCTGCTGATCATCCTGCCTTCGCTGGTGATCTTCTTGATCTTCCAGCGCAACTTCGTCAAGGCGCTGATGCAAGGAGCCGTCAAGTGACCGTCCGAGTCTCGCACCTGGAGGTCCCATCGCATCTGGTCGACTGACTGCTTCAACGAACCGACAGGCCAAGCCCGCGTTGAACGCGCCGAAGCGCACGACCTTACCGTCGGCCCGCACGCTGAAGTGGTGGGGAACGCCGCCGGAGTCCCGCTTGCCGAGGTCGCCCTTGGAGATCAGTGCCATCGTCCTGTCCAGCCGGTCGGCCTGGAGGAAGACCCCGAATGGTCAGGTCCTTCAGGGCGCGGTCGGTCGCGAGGGTGCTCCCGCTGCGGCCATGACACCGTGCACCACCCCGGCGATGCGGTCGGCGGCCTGGTCGGGATCGGGTCGGCCGGCGTCGAGCCAGGCGATGACCGCCTCGACGGTGAGCACCGGAATCAGGTCGGCGGCCCACTCCAGCCACGGGCCCGGAGGGATGACGCGGGCCAGGTTGCGATGGGCGAGCTCTCGGGAGGCGACCGCCATGAAGTTCGTCAGGTCGCGGAACTCGCGCTCGCGCGCGGCATGGCGGAACAACAACCGGAACCCGTCAGGGTCGGCGCTCGCGGCCTCGATCAGCGCGGGGATCGCGCGATCGTCGTAGTCGCCGGAGCCGGTGGCCTCGATGAGGCGGGCGCAGGACCGGTCGAGCACGGCCCGGTAGAGGTCGGCCTTGGATTCGAAGTGCCGGTAGAGCATGGCCCGCGTCAGTTCCGCCTCGGCGGCGATGTCGTCGAGGCCGGTGTCGGCGAACCCGTTGCGGGCGAAGGCGCGGGTGGCCGCGTCGAGGATCTGTTCGCGCCGCTCGGCGCGCCGCAACCGCCGGACCGGGGCCGCCTGGTCGACCATTCGGATTCTCCTCTTGTATCCCCCAAAGTGTACAAGTTAGATTCTTATACGTCGGAGTATACAAAGGAGTGTCTACTTATCGGGAGGTCCCATGTCCACACTTCCGTTCAAACAGTCCGACGGCCCGCTGCGCCGCGCTCCTGAGCTGCGCGAACTCCAGAAACAGGGTCCGGTGCACGCGGTGACCACGGCGGTCGGCGACCCCGCCTGGCTCGTCACCGGATACGAGGAAGTACGCCGGCTGCTCGCCGACGATCGCTTCGGCCGGGCCCATCCCGAGCCGGAACGCGCCTCCCGCAGCGGAGAGTCGGCCCTTTTCGGCGGCCCGCTCGGCGACTTCGACACCGAGCAGAACGACCATCGCCGCATGCGTGCCCTGCTGCAGCCCCACTTCTCCCCCAAGCGCATGCGGGCGTTGCGGCCCCGGATCGAGGCCCTCACCGCATCGCTGCTCGACGAGATGGAGGCCGCCGGCTCCCCCGCCGACCTGCACAGCGCTCTGGCGCTGCCGCTGCCGATCGCCGTCATCTGCGAACTTCTCGGCGTGCCCTACGACGACCGCGACCGGTTCCGCGCCTGGAGCCAGGCCGCCGCGGACGTCACCGACCGCGCCCGCTCGGAGCAGGGACTGGCCGACCTGTTCCGGTACGGCCGTGACCTGGTCGCCCGCAAACGCGCCGAAGGCGACCCGGACGCCGACGTGATCTCCCGCCTGGCCGCCACCGAGGGCGTCGGCGACGACGAGGCCGCCATGCTCGGCATGTCGTTGTTGTTCGCCGGTCACGAGACCACGGTCACCGCGATCGGCATGGGCACCCTGTGGATGATGTCCACCCCCGGCCAGTGGCAGGCCCTGGCCGCCGACCCCAGCCGCGTCGACGCCACGGTGGAGGAGATCCTGCGCGGCTTCGGCCTGGGCGGCGGCGGCCTGGTGCGCTATGCCCGTACCGACCTCGACATGGAAGGCGTCCCGGTACGCGCCGGTGACCTGGTCCTGCTGGACACGGGCGCGGCCAACCACGACCCCGCCGCCTACCCCGAACCGGAGCGCTTCGACCCCGGCAGCCCCGTGGCGGCCCACCTGAGCTTCGGCCACGGCCCGCGCTACTGCATGGGCGCACCCCTGGCCCGTATCGAGCTGAGTGTGGTCTTCGCCCAGCTCGTCACCCGTTTCCCGACCATGCGGCTGGGACGCCCACTGGAAGAGATGACCTTCGACCCGAAGACCCTCACCGGCGGGCTGACCGCTCTGCCGGTCACCTGGTGAACTTACGTCAGCAGCAGGTGGCGGCACCCGGCGTGCTCCGCCCGGCGGACGGCCCGCACACACATGCCGCACCGTCACGGGAGGGGCCCGCCGAGGTGTCGGCGTCGGCCTTGACCACGTACACCTCCCAGGGTTCGGCGCCGGGGCCGCGGACCCACACCTTGTCCTGCAGGGCGTAGCAGCAGGAGGTGTCGTTCTCGGTGAAGGTGGCCAGCCCCGCCGCCGCCAGGCGCCGGGTGGCGGCGGCGACCTCCTCGCCCGTCTCGACCTCGACGCCCAGGTGGTCCATGACGGTCTCCTGGCCTGGCTCGCCTTCCAGCAGGACCAGCTTGAGCGGGGGCTCGGTGACGGCGAAGTTGGCGTAGCCGGGGCGGCGCTTGGCCGGTTCGACCCCGAACAGCCGGGTGTAGAAGGCGATCGAGCCTTCGAGGTCGGCGACGCGGAGCGCGAGCTGGACACGGGACATGACGTCTCCTTGTATTGACGAATGTCGATACAGTGGAACTTGCCATGCTGATTCGATGAATGTCAACATAGACGCATGCCGAAACAAGAACTGCCGGTCGTCCAGGCCGCGGAGGAGTGCTGCGCGCCGATGGTCCGCGAACCGCTGGGCGAGCAGGACGCGGCCGAGCTGGCCCGGATGTTCAAGGCGCTGGCCGACCCGGTCCGGCTGCGGCTGCTGTCGCTGATCGCCTCCTTCGCGGGCGGCGAGGCGTGCGTGTGCGACCTGACCGGTCCGTTCGAGGTGTCCCAGCCGACCATCTCCCACCACCTCAAGGTCCTGCGCGAAGCCGGGCTGGTCGGGTCGGAACGGCGCGGCACCTGGGTGTACTACTGGGTCGTCCCGGCCGCGCTCAACCGGCTGTCCGGCCTGCTCCAGGCCCCCGTCCCGGCGTGAACCGCACCGGACTGGGGCGGCGGCTGGCCGCCGAGGCGGTCGGCACGGCGGCCCTGGTGGCCGTCGTGGTGGGCTCGGGCGTCCAGGCCGACCGGCTCAGCGGCGACGGCGGGGTCGAGCTGCTGGCCAACTCCCTGGCCACGGTTCTCGGCCTGGGCGTGCTGATCGCCCTGTTCGGGCCGGTCTCAGGAGCGCACTTCAACCCGGTGGTCACCGCCGCCGCCTGGTGGCACGGCCGCGCCTCCGCGGAGACCATCGGCTATGTGGGCGCGCAGGTCGCCGGGGCCATCGGCGGGGCCGTGCTGGCCAACGCCATGTTCGGGTTGCCGCCGGTCACCTGGTCGGGGCATGAGCGGTTCGCCGCCCATCTGTGGCTGGCCGAAGCGGTCGCCACCGCCGGGCTGATCCTGCTCGTCACCGGCCTGGCCCGCGCCGACCGGGGTCGGCTCGCCGCACCGGCGGTGGCCGCCTACATCGGCGCCGCCTACTGGTTCACCTCCTCCACCGGCTTCGCCAACCCCGCCGTCACCATCGGCCGCGCCTTCACCGACACCTACGCCGGCATCGCCCCCGGCTCGGTGGCCCCCTTCGTCGCCGCCCAGATGGTGGGCGGATTCATCGGCATCGGCCTGGCCGCGATCCTGTTCCCCCGGGCCGCCGCCGGGGACCGGCCGGCGGAAGACGGCGTATCCGCCCTGATCAGCAAAGGAAACGCGTGACCACTCCTGTTCCGTCGGTGCTGTTCGTCTGCGTACACAACGCGGGCCGCTCCCAGATGGCCGCCGCCTTCCTGAGCCATCTGGCCGGCGGCCGGATCCAGGTCCGCTCGGCCGGATCGGCCCCCGCCGACCACGTGAACCCGGCCGTGGTCGAGGCGATGAAGGAAGCCGGCGTCGACATCTCCGCCGAGATCCCCAAGGTGCTCACCGTCGAGGCCGTCCAGTCCAGCGACGTGGTCGTCACGATGGGCTGCGGGGACGCCTGCCCGATCTTCCCCGGCAAACGCTACGAAGACTGGCGACTGGCCGACCCGGCCGGGCAGGGCGTCGCCGCCGTGCGGCCCATCCGCGACGAGATCGAGGCCCGCGTCCGCGCGCTGATCGGCGAACTCCTCCGGGAACCGTCATGACGGGCGACACCGTGCGGATCGCCGCCATGACGGCGGGGCACGCCGACCAGGTGCTGGACATCTACCGGCTCGGCATCGAGGAAGGTCAGGCCACCTTCGAGACCCAGGCTCCCACCTGGGCCGGGTTCGACGCCGCCAAACTGCCCGGCCACCGCCACGTGGCCGTCGACACGACCGGGCGCGTCCTGGGCTGGGTCGCGGCGGTCGCGGTCTCCGACCGGTGCGCCTACGCCGGGGTCGTCGAGCACTCCGTCTACGTCCACCCCGAGGCCCGCAACCGCGGCGTCGGCTCCGCCCTGCTGGCCGCGCTCGTCTCCTCCACCGAGGCCGCCGGGATCTGGACCGTCCAGTCCGGAATCTTCCCCGAGAACACCGGCAGCCTGGTCCTCCATGAGCGCGCCGGATTCCGCGTGATCGGCATTCGGGAGCGCATCGGCCGGCACCACGGGGTGTGGCGCGACGTCGTCCTCGTCGAGCGCCGCAGCCCGATCATCACCTGAATCCGGACGGGCCGGTCGAGCACGCCGACCCAGAGTTTGCTCTTCCGCGGCGCCTGGGAACAGAGGAACCGGCGCCACCGTATCCACGGCGAGGTCGTCACCTCACGAGAAGCTCATCTCCGCCAGACCTTTCTCCACCGTCACGTCAGGCGAGTAGCCCAGTTCCCTCCGCGCGGCGGTGATGTCGTAGGAACGGTCACGGCCGGTGAAGCTCACCAGCCAGCTCGTCAGCGGGGGCGCCGTTCCGCGGCGGAGCAGGCGTGCCGTGCGGTCCATCATCGCCGCCATGGGCGCCGCGATCGCCAGAGGGACGCTGCGGCTCTTGGACAGATCCACGCCGCGGGTCGCCAGCAGGGGGGTGAGGAAGTCTCGGATGGGCATCGGCGTGCCGTCCGTCACGTAGTACACCCCGCGGTGGCGGCCCCGTGTGAGCGCGCGGATCGCGGCACCGGCCAGGTTTTCGACGTGCACGAAGTCGACGATGTGCTTGCCGTGATCGATCCAGGCGAACCGTCCCGTCTCGGCGACCTTGACCAGTTCGTCGATCGTCGTCATTCCGCGGCCCCAGATGAACGGAGGCCGGAGCACGACCAGCTCGGTGTTCTCGTTGTGGGCTTTCAACAGCGCGCGCTCGGTGGCCAGCTTGACCCGGCTGTAGGCGATGTTCGGCCGGCCTTCCGGCGTCGACTCGTCGACGACGGGACGACGCTGACTGCCCGTGGAGACGGACGCGGCGCTGATGAGCACGAAGCGCCGCACCCCGGCCGCGGCGCTCGCGGCGTGCAGGGCGACGGTCGGCACGTGATTGGCCTGCTCGAAGAGGGAGTCGGGCCCCCAGAACTCCATGTGGGCCGCGACGTGCACGACCGCGTCGGCCTCGCACAGCCTGGCGAGCCAGATCGGCGCCGGGGAACCGGCCCGGCCGAGCTCGGCGAGATCGCCGGGAACGGCATCGGCTCCGGCCGCGCGTACCCGCTGAATGCTGGAGCCCGATCTGGCAAGCGCCGTGACCTCATGCCCTTCGGCGAGGAGGCGATGGACGAGAACGCCGCCGACGAAACCGCTGCCGCCGGTGACAAAGACCTTCATGCTTGCACTCCTTGTAATTGAGTACGCACTTCTGGTGCGCGCCCGGCTGTCGATGCCCTCCAGATGCATAGTCATCAAATAGTTCGACATCAATGCATCGACGCCTATGTAACCTCCCGTACGATGGGTGCGTCAAGTGGAGGTGGGCGATGCCGCAGGCGAGGAAGAGCGTGACCGCAGCACAGGTCGCCGACGAGTTCAGTCGAACGGCGAAGGTGCTCGTACGTCACTTCAACGAGCGTCTGGGCGAGCACGGGGTGTCGACACCGAGGTCACGCCTGGTGGTGGAGGTGGCACGTTCGCAGCCGGTTCGGCTGACCGAGCTCGCTCTCGCGGTCGGCATCGCCCAGGGGACCGCCTCCACCCTGGTCGACGCGCTCGTCCGTGACGGACTGCTCGAACGCCAGACCAGCGCCGACGACCGCCGGTCCGTCCTCCTTCGAGTGACGGCGCAAGGGGCCGCACTGGCCCAGGACTGGACGGCCGGCTATGAACTGGCGGCGGAAGAGCTGTTCAGGCCACTCACCCCCGAGCAGTTGTCGACGCTGGTCGACATACTGCGGACCCTCAGCGCCGACGAGGCGTCGCCCGCCGGCGGCTGAGGAAGACGTCGCCGGAGCGTTGAGCCCAGAATCCTCAGTGGCCAGGCGTCTTCGCAGGCCGGGATCACGAGACGTCAGGCGTCGTCCCGCTTATCCAGCCATGTGAGAATGGCCTGGTTTGTCTCTTCGGGTCTTTCCCGCTGGATCCAGTGGCCGCAGTCCAGGCAGACCACTTCCACGTCGGGCACGAACTCTGCCAGGTTCTCCGACCTCGCGACCGGGTCCCGGTCGCCGTAGATCATGAGGGCGGGCCGGTGGATGATCGGGTCCACGTCCGCCAGGAGACGCCAGTTGCGGTCGAGGTTCCTGTACCAGTTGATACCGCCGGTGAATCCGGATGTTTCGAAGGCGGAGACGAGGATGGCCAGTTCGTTGTCGCTCATGATGGGTTCGCCGAGGGGTGTTCGCGCTCGGGCGAGGTTGATCAGTGCCATGCCCGGCTGAGGCTCCGGCGGCGGCTGGTTCTTCCGGTACAGGTTGCGGAGGAACTGGGCGGTGTTGTCTTCGAACACGGCGTCGGCGACGCCCGGCTGCCGGTTGAAGTGGACGAAGTAGAAGTCGCCGCCGAGCATGTCCTCCATGGACTCGATCCACGGCTTTTCCCCGCGCTCCTGGTAGGGCAAGCTCAGGTTGATCACCTTGTTCACACGGGTGGGGTGCAGCAGGGTCAGGCCCCAGACGACGAACGCGCCCCAGTCGTGGCCGATGAAGGTGGCGTCTTGGTATCCGTAGTGGTCCAGGAGCGCGACGAGGTCACCCGACAGGTGTTCGATGTCGTAGTCCGTCACCTCGGCCGGGCGGGAGGAGTTGCCGTAGCCGCGCTGGTTCGGGGCGATGACGTGGTAGCCGGCCGCGGCGAGGGCGGGCATCTGGTGGCGCCAGGTGAAGGCGTGGTCGGGCCAGCCGTGGCAGAGCACGATGGGCCTTCCCGCGTTCTCTCGGCCCGCTTCGAAGACTTCGAGTTCCACCCCGTTGACCGGAATGAGGGTTGGCTTGGGGAAATCGGTTGAGATCACGTCGCCATCCTGACGCCGAAATCGGTCACCTCATGACCGGTTTGTGTGGGAGTTTTGCGGGCGTGCGAACCGACCGGCTGGTGGCCGTCCTCCTCATGCTGCAACGGCGCGAGCAGGTGACGGCGGCAGAGGTCGCCCGGGAGCTGGAGGTCTCCGAGCGCACCGCCCGCCGCGACCTCGACGCCCTGGCCATGGCCGGGGTGCCCGTGTACTCCACGCAAGGACGGGGCGGCGGCTGGCGCCTGGTGGGCGGCGCCCGTACCGACCTGTCCGGGTTGACCGCGGGTGAGGCCCGCGCCCTGTTCCTGGTCGCCGGCCCGGCCTCGGCCGCGACCCCGGCCGTGAAAGCAGCCCTGCGCAAACTCGTCCAAGCCCTGCCGGAACCCTTCCGCGCCCAAGCCGAGGCAGCAGCATCATCCTTGGTCATGGACCCGCGACGATGGGGGTCGAGCCGGGTCGAGCACCGACCACCTCGTTTCCTCGACGACCTCCAGGACGCGGTGATCCGCGGCGTCCGGGTGCGGCTCGGCTATGTCGATGGCAAAGACGCCGAAACCGAGAGGACCGTCCACCCGCTGGGCATCGTCGCCAAAGGCCCGGTGTGGTATCTCGTCTGCCACACCGAGGCCGGCCGACGGACCTTCCGGATCGACCGCGTGACATCCGCCGACCCGACCGGCGATCCCGTGCACCGGCCCGAGGACTTCGACCTCGCCGAGAGCTGGCACGAGATCGCCGACGAGATCGACCGCAAACGAACCCCTCTGGAGGCCCAGGCCGTCTGCGCGCCCCACGCCATGGGCATTCTCCGGATCGGGTTCGGCGACCGACTCGAAGTCGGAGGCACCACGACCGACGGACGCATCGACGTCGTGATCCGCGGCCACGACGACTACACCCTCGCCGGCGAACTCGCCGGGCTGGTCGAATGGCTCGAAGTGACCGGCCCCCCGGGTGTGCGAGACCACCTGGCCTCGATCGGCAACGCCCTCGTCGAGCGATATAGCTGACGCGCCGGCGCTTCGCGGCGTGACCTGCGAACCCACGCGGGGAATCCGTCGAGCGTGTGACATTCTGCCGCCGGCTCACGCCCCGGTGGGCTCCAGACCCGCGCGCGACGCCTCAGGTGAGAGTTGACCGAGGTGAGGTCCCGTGACGACGTCGACGACGGTGAGAGCCATCGCCAAGGCGCCGTCGATGGCGGCGCGTTCCGCGGCCGGGCCTGTCGCGTCTGCGGCGAACTCGGGGGTGTGCGGCCAGGACGTACTCCCGAGGACCGCGATGAGAGGGTGGATCGACGGCACCACGTGCGACACGTTTCCCATGTCGGTGGACCCGGCCGGAGGGCGCGGCCGTTCGTGTATTTCGCGGCCGAGCGATGCGAGGCTGCGGTCCCATGCGGCCGCCAGGATCGGATCCTGGCGCATGTCGGCGTAGGTCGGCTCCGCCTCATCCCAGCTCCATGTGCATCCCGCCGCGGTCGCTCCTCCCTCGAAGCAGGTGAGAATTCGTCGTCGTGTCTCTTGCAGGTCCTCAAGGGTGTCGGCGCGAACCTCGACTTGCACGGCGGCCGCGGCGGGGATGACATTGGTCGTCTGCCCGCCCTCGGAGACGAACGCGTTGGCGCGAACGCCGTCGGGGAGATGCTGGCGGAGCAGACCGAGGGCGACGAGTGCGATCGTCGCCGCGTTCGAGGCGTTGTCGCTGGTCGGCGTAGGCCCGCCCGCGTGTCCCGGCCGGCCTTGGAACATGATGTGCATTCGGCACACGGCCTGCGTGCGGACATCGAGGCAGCGGACGTCCTCGCCGGGAGCACCGTGCACCATGAGGGAGAACGTGACGTCGTCCCACGCGCCCGCGTCCAGCATGATCACCTTTCCGCCGCCGTGCTCCTCCGCGGGGGTGCCGAGCAGCTTGATACGGAGGCCGATTCGATCGGCGACGGCCGTCAGCGCGATGGCCGCGCCGACCGCTGCCGCGCCGATGATGTTGTGACCACACGCGTGACCGATGCCGGGGAGCGCGTCGTACTCGGCGCAGATGGCCACGGTCACGTCGCCGCTCCCGTAGGTCGCCTCGACCGCGGTGTCGAGTCCATACGCGCCGATCGCGACGTCGAAGCCCGCGGCCTCGAGCTCTCGCGCGACGAGGGCCGACGCGTGGCGCTCCTGGAAGGCGATCTCGGGGACTCGGTGTATCTCTCGGCTGAGTGCGATCGCGGACTCCTCCCATTCCGTCCGGGAGGCGAGGACCGCCTCCCGGACGGAGTCGGACGATTCCGGGTGGGAGGGGCGTGCTGCGGTGGTCATCTTTCCTCGATCGGTTCGGCGGTGGATGTCTCGTCGGTGTCGGGTTCTCTCGCCACGCGCATCCGCAGGGCCAGGGCGGAGAGCGTCAGGGAGATCGCCAGGCAGATCCCCCAGACGGCGAAGAACGACAGTGGCGTCGAACTCACCGCGGTCGATCCTTCGACGTTCCGCGTGGTGACGAAGAGGGACATCACCAGCGCGAAGACGGCGCCCGCGGCCGCGCCCGCCGCCGTGCGCGCGGTGTTGAACAACGCCGAGGCGATGCCCACGGAATCGGCGGGTGCGTTGCGCACCACGATCGAGGGGAGGACGGCGAGGAGGACACCGGCGGAAAGACCGCCCATGGCCATCCAGGCGATGAACATCGCCGTCGACCCGGAGAAGACGATCATGAGGACGAAGCTCGCCCCCGCGACGACACCGGCCAGCGCGACGGCTCTCGGCGGGGTGATCCACCGTGCGAGGCGTTCGCCCAGCAGCGTCCCGGCGAACGCGGCGATCGCGTAGAGCACGATGACGGCGCCGGCGCCGGCCGGGGGCAGACCGAGTCCGTATCCCTCCCGGGCCGGATCGCTGAGAAGCCAGAGGAAGCTCGCGGTCTGCCCGCCGTAGGTCTGCGCTCCGAAGAGTGCGGATACGACGATCGGCAGGCCGATGCCGCTCTTCGCCAGCATCGACAGATCGACCAGGGGGTTCTCCACCCGGCGCTCCACGAACACCCAGAGCGTGAGCACGGCGGCGCCGCCGAGCACCAGAGAGAGGGTCCTCGCCTCAAGCCAGCCCCAGGCGCCGCCGTTGGAGATTCCCGTGAGGGTGGCGAGGAGACCGACAGTGAGCAGGATCGCGCCTGCCCAGTCGATGCGGCCCGTCTTGCGTACGGTCGTCTCGGGCACGAGGAAGATCACCACTGGAACGCACAGGGCGATGAAGATCGCGGGGAACAGCAGGACCACGTTCAGGTTCTGCGTCGAGGCGTACAGCAGGCCAGAGGCGAGCGAGCCCACGGCCGCGCCGAGAGTGAGGGCACCGACCAGGACGCCGATGTTCCTGCCTGCCGACTTCGCGTCGCGGGAGCGGACGATCGCGAACTCAAGCGGCAGGAAAGCCGCCAGCGGCGCCTGAAGCGCGCGACCGAGAAGGAACAACTCGAAGGTCGGCGCGAGAGCGACGACCAGCGAGCCGACGGCGACGAGTGCCGCGGCGGCGACGAGGAGCCGCTTGTGACCGAACATGTCCCCGAGCTTCGCCAGGATCGGCACACACGCGACCGTGACCAGCATGTACATCGCGTTGACCCAGTTGAGGGAGCCCGCACTGACGGAGAACTGCTGCCCGATCGCCGCGAGCAGAGGCGAGAACCACCCCTGCAGCATGCCGCTCCCCAGCTCCATGACGACCAGGAAGCCCACGACGCCGAACGGCGATCGGGAGCGGAAGGCGAATCGCATCATCAATGACTCCAATGTCAGCGCGTGCACGGACGCGCGTCACGGTGGAGCCGGTGCCGCCACCGGCCGCGGTGGTCACGCTCGGGTGGGTGCGGGCGTCGATCACGCCCGGCGTGACGAGCGCGCCGCCGAGGTTCTCCACGTCCTCGCGCCGACCGTATCGCCGAGGCCGTGATCAGGCGATTTCAAGCGAGTCATGTGCTGATAGTCGTACGCCGACGGCACTAGGGTGACAGTTCATGGACGAAGAAGACAACAATCCGCAGATTCGCGGCCTGGACGAGATCGACAGGCGACTGATCCACGCGCTTCAGATCCATCCCCGGGCGCGATGGGCGGCGATCGCACCGATCGTGGGGGTGGATTCGGTGACGCTCTCCCGCCGCTGGGAACGCCTGTCCGGCGACGGTCTCGCCTGGATCACCGGGCATCCGGGGGCGAACGCCCGCGGACCCTGCGCGATCCTCGAAGTGGAATCCCACCCTGGTTCGACCCTGGAGATCGCTCAGGCGCTGGCGGCCGATCGGGAGGCGTTCACCGTCGACCTCACCGCAGGCGGCCGCGACATGCTGGTCATCGCGGGCGCCGAGAGCCTGGACGCCCTCGGCGAGTACGTCATGACCCGGATGCGTCGGCTTGAGGGCGTCCGGGCGACGCGGACGCATCTCCTGTCCTCGCCGTTCACCGACGCGGGTCAGTGGCGACTCCGCTCGCTGAGCGCCGCCGAGGTCGCCGCGGTCAAACGCACGGTCCCGGCCGACGCGCCCGAATCGGTGCGCATCGACCCCCGGCTTGAGCGTGAGCTCCTGAAACTGCTCGGTGTGAACGGGCGGGTGACCATCGCCTCGATGGCGAGGGTTCTCGACGTCAGTGAGCGGCGCGTGCGGGAGACCATGGCTTCGCTGGCGAGCGGCGGCCGCCTGGTGGTTCGTCTCGACCTCGCGCGGGCGCACTCCGGCTGGCCCGTGCACGCATGGTATTTCCTGCGGGTCCCCGCCAGGCTGACCGCTCGGGCGGGGGCCGCCCTCGCCGGCATCAGCGAGGTCCGCCTCGCCGTCTCGACGATCGGCCCGTGCAATCTCGTCCTCTCCGTCTGGATGAAGACGCTGGCGGACGTTCAGAGGCTTGAGGTGGCGATCGAGGAGAACATCCCGGAAGTGGCCATCGCGGATCGATCGCTGGTGCTGCGGACGCTCAAGAAGGAGGGCCGCCACCTCGACGCGAACGGGAACGCAACCGGCGATTTTGTGCCGCTTCTGATGTCTTTCACGCGTGCGGGAGCGCCTCTGCGATAGAAACCTGCATCGTATGGATCTGGGCCGTCATGGTGCGTACGGTCGTCATTCATGACTGTCCCGGAGCCGACTGTCGGCGTGTTCGACCTTTTCACGATCGGTATCGGTCCTTCGAGTTCACACACGGTGGGCCCCATGAGAGCCGCCGCCGAGTTCGTCGATCGTCTCACCGGCGAGACGATCATCGATCGGGTGCACGAGGTACGCGTGGAGATCTTCGGTTCCCTCGCCGCGACCGGTGCCGGACATGGCACGTTCACTGCCGTGCTCCTCGGGCTGGAGGGAGTCCGGCCCGATGCGGTGACCCCGGCGGAGGTCACCGCGAAGCTCGCCGTGATCGAAGAGACAGGCGTTGTCGCCCTCGGCGGCCGTCATCGTGTCCACTGCCGCGTCGAAGACTTCATCCTCCGCCCCCTGACGGTCCGCGCCCGGCACAACAACGCGTTGTCCTTCACCGCGTTCGACTCCACCGGCGCGGAGCTCGCCACGGATACGTACTACTCGATCGGTGGCGGCTTCGTCGTGCGTGATGGTGACGAGGAGAACGCCGGACCGCCGGCGGCGCGCCGGCCCTTTCCGTTCCGGACCGCGGCCGAGTTGCTCGCCGTCTGTGAGGAGACCGGGTTCAGCATCGCCGAGGTGATGATGGCGAACGAACGGGTCCTGCGCTCGGAAACCGACATCCGGCACCTGCTGCGAGGTCTGTGGGATGTCATGGAGTCGTGTGTCCGCTCGTCGATCGCCCGCGACGGAGTTCTGCCCGGCGGCCTCGGCGTACGTCGCCGCGCCGGGGAATGGGCCGCCCGTCTCGCCGCGGAAGACCCCGACCACGCCAACCGGTACTGGCAGCAACGAGTCAACCTCGTCGCCCTCGCCGTGAACGAGGAGAACGCGAGCGGCGGGCGTATCGTCACGGCACCGACGAACGGCGCCGCGGGCATCATCCCCGCCGTGCTGTACTACGCCCTGCACTACACCCCGGCCAGCCGATCAACGACCACGAGCGAAGACGACATCGTCCAGCGGTTCCTGCTCACCGCCGGGGCGATCGGCACCCTGTACAAGGCGAACGCGTCCATCTCCGGCGCAGAGGTCGGCTGCCAGGGCGAGGTGGGCTCCGCCTCGTCGATGGCCGCCGCCGGCCTCGCCGAGATCCTCGGGGGCACCCCCCAGCAGGTCGAGAACGCCGCCGAGATCGCCATGGAACACAATCTTGGCCTCACCTGCGACCCCATCGGCGGACTCGTCCAGATCCCGTGCATCGAACGCAACGCCATCGCCGCGGCCAAAGCCATCAACGCCGCGAACATGGCGCTCTGGGGGGACGGCGAACACCATGTCTCCCTCGACCAGGTCATCGCGACGATGCGGGAGACCGGCGCGGATATGAGCGACAAATACAAGGAAACCGCCCGCGGGGGCCTCGCCGTCAACGTCGTCGAATGCTGATCGACGCCCCCTACGTCCCAGCCGGATCAGTCCAGGAGAAGCGAGCCCACATGCACTCCCGTACCGTGTTCAAGAACGGCGTCGTCTTCGACGGCACGTCCGTCTCCGACGCCGATGTCGCCGTGGCAGGTGACCGCGTCGTCGAAATAGGCGTGGACCTGGACGGCGACGAGGTCATCGACTGCACCGGAATGTCGGTCGTTCCGGGCCTGTTCGACTGTCACGTCCACGTGATGGCGCGCGATCTGAACGTCGCGCGCACCGAACAGCAGGCCTTCTCGCTTCAGTACTTCGAGGCCGGTCGCAATCTGTCCCTGCTACTGGACCAGGGCATCACCTCCGCGCGGGACGCCGCGGGGGCCGACCTCGGCGTCAAGCAGGCGATCGAGCACAAGCTCATCGAGGGGCCGCGGCTGCAGATCGCCATCGTGATGTTGTCGCAGACCGGAGGGCACAGCGATCTGCATCTCCCGTCGGGCGGAGAACGCTCGGTGCCGATGATGCTCGAACATCCCGGCCGGCCACGTTCGATCGTCGACGGGGTGGACGGCCCCGGCGGCGTTCGGCGTGGCGTCCGGGAGGTCCTGCGCGCCGGCGCCGACGTGATCAAGATCGCTACGACTGGCGGGGTCATGTCGCTGGGAGACGATCCCCGGCATTCACACTTCCGTGACGACGAGCTCGCGGCCATCGTGGCGGAGGCCGCGGCAGCCGAAACCTACGTCTTCGCTCACGCGCAGGGGACCGAGGGCATCAAAGCGGCATTGCGTCACGGGGTTCGCTCGATCGAGCACGGCTACTACCTCGACGACGAGGCGGTCGCCCTCATGCTGAAGCACGAGGCCTGGCTGGTCCCGACGCTCTCGGCGACGCGCGCCATCATCGACGCGGCGGCAGGCGGGGTGCCGATACCGGCCGAAAGTCTCGCGCTCGCCCAAGAGGCGCTCGAGGCTCACCGCGCGAGTTTCGCGCTGGCGGTCAACGCCGGCGTGAAGGTCGCGATGGGCACGGATACCCCGCCGTACTGGAGCCCGTCCGCCGGCAACCTGGACGAGCTGGGGCTCATGACCGAGGCGTCCTCCATGTCGGCGATCGAGGCGTGGCGAACCGCGACGTCGAGCGCGGCGAAGCTGCTCGGGCACGACGATCTCGGCGTCATCGAGCCGGGCGCGCTGGCTGACATCGTCGTCGTGGACGGCGACCTGCTCGATCTCCGAGGCCTTCGCGGCCGGATCCGTCAGGTGTGGCTCGCGGGTGCCCGCGTCCGCTGAGTGCGCGTACCGGGAACGGGTCCCCGCCGGGGACCCGTTCCCGGTACTAATCCGAGCCGGTCAGGAACGCTGCGATCAGCGCGGCGGCCGATGCGGGCCGTTCGTTCTCCCACGCGTGACCCGCGTCCGCGAGCTGCAGAACGCCGGCGCCGGGGATCTCCTCCGCCATCGCCAGGACGTCGGCGACCCGTATCGTCGCGTCCCGTCGACCGTGCACCACGAGGGTCGGCGACGCGACGGAGCCGAGGAGGCCACGCGTGTCGAACCCGCGTGCGGCGGCGAACCGCCGCACGAGCCGCTCGCTCGCGGACTCCGGCGTCTCCTCTTCCGGATCCCCCGATCTCGCGGCGGCGGGGGCGAGCCGAGCCAGAAGATCTCGGGCTCGCGCGTGATCGCCCGCTTCGAGCGCCCCGAGAAGGGCGCGGACGCCGTCAGGCAGCCGGTCGGGATCGAAGGGAAACCGATTCGTGGAGCCGAGGACGAGCCGGTCCAACCGATTCGCATGCCGCAGCGCGAACGCCTGCGCGATCATTCCCCCGTAGGAGGTGCCCAGGACGTGGGCCCGGCCGAAGCCGAGAGCCGAGATCAGCGCGGCGAGATCGTCGGCGAGATCGTCGATCGTGTACGGCTCCGGGGCGAAGACGCTGGCACCCCGATCGCGCTGATCGTACGTCACGACCGTGAACGTGTCGGTGAGGTGACGGCGGAACGCGTCGAAGAGGGACTGCCCGATCTGCAGTCCGTGGACGAGGACGACCGGGGGCCCCGCTCCGTCGATCCGGCAGGAAGTGCGGCCGCCGTTGGTAACGGCGACCGCGCCCTCACCTCCGGTCACCGTCTCACCAGACCCTGCGCCGGCGGGCGTCCGCGACCAGATCAGGGTCGGGGATCAACGCCTTCGACCCGACCGTCGCGAGCGACTGCTGCGAGAAGTGGAAACCGAAGTCCTCCGCGACGAGCTTGCGCCAGGGGCGGTTGACGATGTTGTGCGTCGCCCATCGTGCGAATCGCGGCCGCTTCATGATGTCGCGCGCGAGCTCCCACGCCTTGGGCAGCAGTTCCTCGCGGGGCAGGACGTCGCTCACGAGCCCGTACTCAAGCGCCTTGGGCGCCGGGATGGAGCTGCCCCCGTAGATCGCGTAGGCGGCGCGCTTGCTCCCCATGAGGTGCTGCAGCGCGAGCGCGAGACCGTCACCGGGGGCGGTGCCGGCCATGAAGTGGGGATCCATGAAGTCCGCGTCCTCGGCGGCCAGGGTGACGTCGCACATGAGCGCGAACTCGGTGTGAATGCCCGGCCCGTTCACCGCGGCGATCGTGGGGATGTCGATGTTGTTGACGAAGTTCTCGATCAGCTTCCAGGCGTCGATCGTCTGCTGAAAGATGTAGTCGGGCTCCTCCTCGACCAGCGGCTTCGGCCACGTCTGTCGCGGGTCGCCCTGGAACCAGGTCTCGCCCGTGCCGGTGATGATGAGCACGTGGTTCTCGGGGTCGTTGCCCACGTCCTGCCACACGCGGCTCCACGCGTTGTGGGCGGCCCAGTTGTGGACGTACGGGCCGCCGTCGGTGTGGAGCCGCAGCTCGATGATCCCGTTCTCCCTATACATCTTGAAGAACGCCGCGTACTTCTCGGAGTACTCCTCAAGCGTCGCGGGGGGCACGTGACCGGCCCATCCGAAGCTGGACGCGTTCGCCATCATGGCTCCTTTCGCCGAAGCGAGCCGACCTCGCTCGTTAATGAGACAAAGTATCTCTTTAACTGCGGTGAGTCGGTCTCAATCCCGTCGCGCGCAGGGAACGGCACCCGAGCATGCGCTCGCGAAGATTTCGAGACCTACGCGGCATCTCCATGCCGCAAACCGGCGAGGACGATGGCGACGATCTTGTCCGCGTCGTCTCTGACGAATGGCCGAGTCCGGCGGACGAGGAACCACTGCACAGGTCCGGCGAGCATCATGTTCACGAAACGCGCGTCGACGGCCGGAAGCTGACCAAGGGCCGCCGCCGCGTCGAGCCGGCGTTGCAGGTCATCCGTGCGCCGCTCAAGGAGTTCCAGGCCTATCTCGCGCAGGCCGTCGCTCTCCTCGGCCCTCCGCATCAGGATCTGCAGGACCGCGCGACCTTCCGGAGTGGCGGAGGCCTCGGCGAAGGCATGGACGAACGCGACCAGATCGTCGTGGATGTCACCGGAGTCGCGGAGGGGGACGAAGGTCTCCGCGAACCGCGCGAGTATGTCGCGGAACAGGTCCCCTCGATTCGGCCAGCGTCGGTAGACCGTCGCCCGAGCGACCTGTGCTCGCGCGGCGAGGTCCTCGTACTGGAGGCCGTCAACCCCCTTCTCGGCCAGGATCTCGAGCGTGGCCGCCCACAGACGCTCGCTGACCAGCCGCGTGCGGCCCCCCGGCCGGCGTGCCGGTTGTGGTTCTGCGCTCATTCTCGTCGCATCGACGCGGATCCGGCCCACCTGCGTTTCCGGCCGACCGGTACGGCCGCATCGATGACTCTCCCTCCGCGTCTCGTCGGCGACTCCCGATCGTAGTGACCGGACGATCATGAGACGATGTCGACCGAAACGTTCGCAAGACGCTTCATCGCGGCAGCTTCACGCGTCGAGTCGCCGACCACAGCCATTTTCCTGCAATCGCTAGGGGTGCCGGCCGGGCAGGCCGACAATGTCCGGAATCTCAGATTCAGGGAAGTGGCCATGACTCAGACTCCCGCGACCCCCTCCGATACCGAGACTTCAGGCAGCGGGTGGAGCGGTCGGATCATCTGGTGGATCACCATCCTAATCGTCGCCAACACGCTGGTTGACACGGTCATCGTCGCACCATTGCTCGTGCTGCCGCAGATGTCGGAGTTCTTCGGGACCGACCAGAGCGCGTGGCTCAACGCCAGTGCGATCCTCGCCGGCGCGATGTGGGCGCCGCTCCTCGGCAAGAGCGCCGATGTCTTCGGCAAACGCCGAATGCTCGTGCTCGCACTACTCGTGGGCGGCGTCGGCGCGCTGGTCTGCCTCCTGTCCCCCAACATCGGGATCTTCCTGGCCGGCCGCGTGATCCAAGGCGCCGCCGTCGGCTCCGTGTTCATCACCGTCGTGTTCATCCGCCAGGTCTTCCCGCCTCGCGTCAGCATGACGTCCGTCGGCATCGTCACCTCTGGCTCCGCGGTCCTTGGCATCGTCTCGCCCTTCCTCTTCGAGATCGTCGTGGCCGCGTACGGTTTCCGCTCGGTCTTCGTCGTCTCCGCCGTGCTCGCGTTCTTCGCCGCGCTGACCGTCCGTGTCTTCTTGCCCGAGTCGCCGGTCACGGTGAGAAGCCGCGTGGACGTCACCGGCGCCGTTCTCCTCGGAGCGGGCCTCGCGGGCATCCTGGCGTACATCAGCCTGGGCCATGACCTGGGCTGGCTGAGCGCCGGCATGATCGCCCTGCTCGTCGTCGGGATCGTCCTCCTCGGCGCATGGGTCCTGACGGCGCTGCGCCTGCCCGAACCCGTCATCGATCTGCGGATGCTCACTCGCCCCGTCGTCGCCACCCTGGTGGTCGTCGTGCTCGGCGCCGGCGCCTACCAGGCGCTCCTTCAACTGGTCGGGCTGATCGCCCAGACCTCCGTGGACGAAGGGCTGGGGTACGGGCTGGCCGGCGCGTCGGGTGCGCTCGGCCTGCTCTTCGCCGTGCCGTCCTTCGGCGCCATGACAGGCGGGATCCTCGCCGGCTGGCTCGCCGGACGGATCGGCCCGGCCCGCACACTCGCCGGCGGAATGGTCATCGGCACCTTCGCCACACTCGGGCTGCTGTTCTCCACCTCCGCCTTCCTCCCCGCCGTCATCTCCGCCGGACTCCTCGGCTTCACCGCCGGGGCCGTGATCACCTCCGGCTTCAATCTGTCGACGACACTGGTGTCCGAGGAGAAACAGGGCATCGTGGCCGCCCTGGTCCAGGTGATGCTCGGTGTCGGCGCGGTGATCCTCAACATCATCGGAGGAAGCATCCTCCGGGCTACCTCACTCACCGGCAACGGCGAGCCGGTGAACTCCGCGACGGGAGTCTCCCTCTACATCCTCATGGCGCTCGTGCTGTTCGCCATCGCGACCGTCGTCGCGCTCGCGATCTCCCGCCGCCGGCCACGTGACCGTGGCGCGACACGCGGAAACGCGGCTCAGCCCGTCTGAGCCCCCCCGCGACGAGAGCGGCCTCGGAGATGCGGACGTCACCAGGTCTGCCGCGGCAGCGTCCGTGTCGGGTGCAGCCGGATTGCTGGACTCGTATTCGACAGGTCTACGCATTCCCAGGGGGATGTGGCGTGCGGAGTTCGACCTGCACGCGACCCCAGGCGGGCTCGATGACGGCGTTGTCGAAGCAGCCGGACCCCATGGAGGGAAGGAGCCCGGATGGGCGGGCGCGGCGGATCCCGTAGCCGAGGCGTTACCTGGCCGTGCAGGTGATGGGCGACGGAGCCGCGACAGTGCCGCCGGACCAGCCGATCGCGAATGGCACCGTCACCGAACTGCCCGGCGGCAGTACGGCGTTCTGGGTGACGGTCACCGTGGCTCCCGGCAGGTTGTAGCCGTTCAACTGCAGGTAGGTCAGCCCGTTGGGAACCTTGAAGCTGACGGTCCACGAGGTGATGGGCGACGTTCCCGTGTTGCGCACCGTGAGTTCGCCCCAGGAGGCCGTCGTCCACTGGAGAAAGAACCGGATCGTCGCTTCGCAGGAACGCGTACCCGCGGACGGCGACGGACTGGGCGACGGCGACGGCGAGGGGCTGGGTGAGGGCGAGGGACTGGGTGAGGGTGAGGGGCTGGGCGTTGGTGAAGGGCACGGTGATGGGCTAGGCGAGGGCGGTGGGCTGGGTGACGGCGAAGGGCTGGGCGACGGCGACGGCGAGGGACTAGGTGAGGGCGAGGGACTGGGTGACGGCGAGGGACTGGGCGACGGCGAAGGGCTGGGCGACGGTGACGGTGACGGCGAAGGGGTGAACGCAGGAGAGGGGCACGGCGAGGGGCCGCCCGGCGACGGGCCGGCCGACGGGGAGACCCCCGGGCCGGACGGTGAGGGCGACGGGCCGGATGGGCCGACGGGCGGGATCCGGATGATCAAGTCGTCGCCGGGGCCCGCCGTCCCCCTGCCGTCGCGGTTGCTCGTCGCCACCCAGAGCCAGCCGTCCGGACCGACCGCCACGGTGCGCAGCCGGCCCAGCTGTTCTTGCAGCTCGGCAACCGGAGTGCCCACCCTGTTGCCGCCGCTGACCGGCACCGTCCACAGGCGCTTACCGGCGAGGGCCGCGGCGAAGAGCGTGTTGTTGGCGTACGCCAGGCCGCTGGGGGACGCCTCGGTATCGCTCCAGGTCACCAGGGGGTTCGTGTAGCTCGGGCTGCTGCACATGCCCTCGCAGGCGGGCCAGCCGTAGTTGTGACCCGGCCGGATGTAGTTGATCTCGTCTGTGGAGTTCTGGCCGAATTCGGTGGCGTACAGCCGGCCGGCCTCGTCCCAGGCGAGCCCCTGAACATTGCTGTGGCCGTAGCTGTAGACCGGTGAGCCGGAGAACGGGTTGCCCGAGGGGACCGCGCCGTCGCGGGTGACGCGCAGGATCTTGCCGCCGAGGTTCGTACTCTGGGCGTACGCGGGGTAGCCCGCGTCGCCCGTGGCCACGTACAGCATGCCGTCGGGGCCGAACGCGATGCGCCCGCCGTTGCGCGACTGGCCCCGGGGGATGCCGGCGAGGATCACCTGCTGGCTCGACGGAGCGCCGAGCCGGAACCGGACCACCCGGTTGTCGGAGGCGGAGCTGATGTACGCGTAGACAAACTGGTCCTGCGCGAACGTGGGAGAGAGCACGATGCCGAGCAGGCCCCCCTCACCTCCGGGGTACACGTTCGGGACCGTGGCCACCTGGACGGGCGAGGAGCCGGGACGCACCCGCGCGATGGTCGCGGTGTCGCGTTCGGAGACGAGCGCGCTGCCGTCGGGGAGGAAGGCCATGCCCCAGGGCACCCGCAGCCCCACAGTGGCCACCTGTGCCCGGGAGAAGTCGAACCCGCCCGTCACCGCGCCCGCGGCGGCAGGCTGGGTCACGACGAGCGCCGTGGCGGCGATCACGGCGCAAAGGACGATGGAGAGTGCCGAGGACGGATGCTTGGGCATCGCACGCTCCGGGGCGGGAGGGGGCTACCGGCTCATCCCCATCGAAAGCGCCGACGGCGTCCGGGGCAATCGTCGGGCGCGTGCCCGCTCGCCGATCTGCGCGTATACCGCCCGCCGCGCCCCCGGGACGGGAAACTTTCACGACCGGGCGCAAGGCACCATGGGTCGGCGGCACCCTGCCGCAGCCGGCACCGTCGAGTGGCCGGGCGCGGTGATCATCTGGGTGATCGAGTTCATCTCGCAGGTCAGCGCGCCATCGCGGGATACGCGTCGAGAGGCCCCGCGGCCGTCGCCGGGGAGGCGCACGGCGCCTACTTCGGCCTGGCCCGGCTGGGGGACGGCATCGAGACGCCGATCGTCAGCCGGAGGTGAGAGCGGCGGACCGCAGTTCGCCGAGCGGGGCGCCGCTCTGCCGGGTACGCGACAGCAGCAGGCCGACGGCGGTGGCGGCCGCGGCGCAGCCGATGGCGATCACCCATCCCTTGGGACCGAGCGGACGGCAGCCGAACACGTTGCTCACGCCCGGGATGGAGACGATCAGCCCGAGGGCGGCCAGCGAGACGGCGGCCGCCGCCAGGACGGTGCGGTCGCCGCGGCTGACCGCCATCGTCTGCATCAGCTGCGCCGACACCAGCGAGACGAGGGCGACGGTGCTGATGTTCCACCGTGGGCCGGTCAGGCCGTCGATCAGCGCGGCGGTGGTGGCGGCCGCGGCGGTGACGCCCGCGCGGAGCATGATGTCGCGGCCCAGCAGCTTGCCCAGGGACGCCTCGGGCCCCTCGGCGAGCAACTGCTCGGCAGTGGTCCCGGCCGGGGGCCGTACCGCCACCGCCATCGCGGGCAGCATGTCGGTGAGTAGGTTGACCAGCAACAACTGGCGGGCGTTGAGGGTGGCCGCGCCGCCCAGCGTACCGGCGGCGCCGACGGTGTAGGCGACCTCGCCGAGGTTGCCGCCGAGCAGGATGGCCAGGGCGTCGCGTACCGAGGTCCACATGGCGCGGCCCTCGGCGATCGCGTCGGTGATGGTCTCGATCCGGTCGTCGGTGAGCACCACGTCGGCCGCGCCGCGGGCGGCCGGGGTCGCCTCGGCGCCGAGTGCGATGCCCACGTCGGCGAGTCGGATGGCCGGGGCGTCGTTGGCGCCGTCGCCGGTGACCGCCACCACCCGGCCGCCGTCGCGGAACGCCTTGACGATGCGCACCTTGTGGGCGGGGGTGACCCGGGCGAACACCGCGACCCTCGGCAGCACCTCCGCCAGTGCCTGGTCGTCCATGGCGTCGAGTTCGGCGCCGGTCACGATCCGCCCGCTGTTGAGGATGTTGAGCTCGGCCGCGATCGCCTCGGCGGTGCTGGGATGGTCCCCGGTGATGATGACGGGCCATACCCCGGCCTGCTGCAGGCGGGCCACCCCGGGGGCGGCGGTCGCCCGGACCGGATCGGCCAGGCCCAGCACCCCGAGCAGGGTCAGCCCGTCGACGCGTGCCTCGTCCAGGTCGCGGCGGTCGGACGCGGGGCGCTCGGCGACCGCGAGCACCCGGTAGCCCTGACGCGCGAGCCGGTCCACCCTCTGGTAGACCTCCGCACGCGTCTTCTCGTCGAGCGGGACCTCCGTGCCGTCGATCAGCCAGCGCGCGCACCGCTCCAGCACGATCTCGGGTGCGCCCTTCACACTCAGCACCTGCCCGTCGGGTACCCGGCCGAGGGTGGCGTGGTAGCCGCGTCCGGGCTCGAACGGCATCTCATCGACCAGTCGCCAGGCGCCGTTGTCGGCGGCGGTGCCGATCCCGGCGCGCGCCGCGCCGTCCACCACCGCCCGGTCGGTCGGGTGCGGCAGCACGTCGCCGGCCGCCGGGCAGGCGCGTACGGCGGTGACCAGCACGCGGCGCAGCTCCGGGGTGAGCCGGGTGATCGGCTCATGGACCCGCCCGTCGCCGACCTGGCGCAGCCGGATGCGTCCCTCGGTGAGAGTGCCGGTCTTGTCGAAGCAGAGCACGTCCACCCGGCCCAGCGTCTCGATCGTGCCGGGGTTGCGCACCAGCACCCCGCGCTTGGACAGGCGTTTCGCCGACGCCAGTTCGGCCGCCGTGGCGACGAACGGCAGTCCTTCGGGCACGGCGGCCACCGCCAGGCTCACCGCCTGCCCGAGCGACGCGCCGACCGGACGACCGCGCAGCAGGTCCAGCAGGATCAGCACGCCTCCGGCGCCGACCGACAACGGCAGAACGAGACGGGTGAGCTCGCGCAGCCGGGCTTCCACGCCCCCGACCGGCGGACCGTCCGCGGCCGTCCGGGCGCTGCGTCCGGCCTCGGTCGCCGCCCCGGTGGCCACGACCACGCAGACCCCGGATCCGGCCGCGACGACCGTCCCCTGGTACACCATGGAATGCCGGTCGGCCACGGCTTCGGCGGCCACCGGCTGGGCGGTCTTGGGCACCGGCAGCGACTCCCCGGTGAGGGAGGACTCGTCGACCTCCAGGTTGTCGGCCTCGATCAGCCGGCAGTCGGCCGGTACGGCGTCGCCCGCCGCCAGCTCGATCACGTCCCCGGGGACCAGTTGGTCCGCGGCCGTCTCCCGCACCTGGCCCGCGCGGCGTAGTCGTGCCCGTATGGCGGTGGTGGTCAGCAGATCGTGGAGCGCGCGGTCGGCGCCCTGCCGCTGCACACCGCCGATCAGCGCGTTCATCCCGAGCACGCCGCCGATGAGCGCGGCGTCGGCCGCCGAGCCCACCAGGGCCGAGACGGCCGCGCCGGCTGCCAGGATCGGAGTGAGCGGATTGGCCAGTTCCTCGATGAACACCCTCAACAGCCGTGGAGAGCCGTCGGCGGAAGGGGCGACGACCCGGCGGCGTTCGGCCTCGCCGTCGGGCAGCCCGTCGGGGGTCGTGGTCAATCGGTTGAGCACGGCCCGTACCGGCATGGCGTGCCAGGCGGTGGCGTCATACGGGATCGGCGCGGGACGGCGGAGCACCGACCGGGCCGCCCAGACACCCGCCCCGGCGGCGATCACCGCCGCCAGGTTGACCGACACGAAGGCGGTGCGTACGCCCTGGGGCACCGCCACGGCCAGCAGTGCCGCGCAGGACGAGCCGGCGAACGCGAGCTGCGCACTGCGCCTGCTGTTCTGCCGGGCCGCGCCGATCGCGCCGAGCAGCAGCACCGCCCCGGACAGGTCGCAGCTCACATCGGCGGTCCACCGTTTGCGCTCCGCCGAGCCGATGCCGACGCCGAAATCCGCGGCGGCCAGCGCCGCTCTGCCGGAGGCGGAGGCGACCGCCACGCCATGCCCCTCGGCCTGCAGCGCGCGCACCTCCGCGGCGAGCCGTCTGCCGCCCGCGACGGTGCCGGTCACGCCGAGGCGCTCCCCCGCGTCCGGGGGTCCGCCGGCCAGCAGGACGGTCCCCGCCGATTCGGCCGCCTCGATCAGCGGCCTGGCCAGGGGATGCAGCTCGGCGATCATAATCACCTGGGCGACGGGGCGCCCGTCCCGGGTGACCGTGAGCGTACCGTCGCCCGTGGGGCTCGGCTCGATGGCCCAGGCCGCCTGCTCGCGCCGTTGCCATGGATCGGCCGGATCGACCAGTTCGTGGACGATCGCGTGCGCCTCCGCGGGATCCTCGTTCGAGCCGAGTTCGCCGGTCACGTCGACGTGGTGGATCGTCCAGCGCCCGGTCAGCAGCGCGTCGGCGTCGATGACCACGGTGTCGATCCGGTCCATGCGGCGCAGCGCCCGCGGGTCGAACACCAGCACGTCACGCTCGGCCAGGCCCCGGCCGAGTTCGGCGCCGAAGGCCTCCCGGCCCAGCCGCGCGGCCTTCGGCGCGGCCGCCACCAGGAGGGCCTGGTCACGCTCCGGAGTGCGGGCGAGGATGGCGGTCAGCCCGTACGCCCCCACCGCGACCGGAATGGCCTGGTCGCAGTAGCGCTCGATCGGACCCGGCGGAAGCGGAGCCGGCCGGCTGAGCCGCTCGCACGGCGCGGATCGGTGCGTGGCCGTGCCGGTGGCGGCCCTGGCCCAGGCGTGGTTGTGGGCACGGGACTCGGCCAGCAGCAGACCGGCGGAGGCGGTGTCGATCAACTGGCCCACCGGGCGGAACGACAGCACGTTGGCGATCGTGGTCGAAATCCCGAAGAGGGCGTCAGTGGCGGGCTCCCCGAGCCGCCGCTCCACCACGCTCCGCAGCCACGGGTAGGAGTCGGCCAGGGTGACCAGCATCGCCACGACCGGGGGTAGCCCGCGTACTCCCGCCAGTCGGCCGGCCGCCGACATGCCCAGCCCGGCCAGCCGTACCCCGAATCCGAGCATCACCGTCGGCACGTCCGGCAGTGTCACCGCGCTGGCGTACGGCGTGCCGTCCAGATCGTGCTTGCGCTCCACCGCCTCGACCAACGCGACCAGTGTGTCTTCGTCGAGTGCCTCACCCGCTATGAACACGTATCCCAGAGCCCGGTTGACCTCGGTCCGCGTCACCCCGTCGGTCGCCATGAGGTCCTGTTCGAGGGCGTCGGCCGCGGCCTCCTTGCCGGACAGGTGAAGTCCCCGTACTTCGACGCACAGGCCATTCGCTCCGGCCCGCCAGCTACGCCGCCCGCGCCGCCAACTCGGGGCGACCGGGGAATCCACCCTCGCGTCAGCCCTGTCCGCCTCGCACCGGACCAGCTCGGGAACCGGCAGGCATCTAAGCATTCCGGTGGCCAAAGCCAGTATCCGCCCGTACATGCCGCGATCCCCCAAGGCGCCAGTATCTTCGTACGGGGGGATAATTCAGGCTCTGATGCTAGGGCATGCGAGGCGCTCTACCTCGCGGATCATCCGGAGTTAGCACAATAATGACACTGGTCACCCATGCCCTTGAAGCGGACATCGTGTCCGGGTGAGGGATGGGAACTCGCGACAGTGCCACGTGGGCACCCGGCCAATCGCCATCTGAGCGGGGGCGGCTTCAGGCGGTCGCGAATCCCTGCCGCGTGGAGAACCGCCGCGTGGCGGTCTGGATCACAACCTGTACCAGGTGGGCGACGAGCGCCTCGATCGCGAAGACCGCCGCCTTGGCGAGCATCGAACCAAGGAAACCGGACATTGGGTACCTCCAGCGACAAAAAGTGTTATTTCTTCCTACAGTCCACCTTCAAGGACATGGGCGTCATACCGCTGTCCGTTCAATGAACTTCTGATGACCTCTTGGTCGGCCGGCCCGCCGGGCCGGTAGCCGAACAGTCGGCCAGAGGTGGCGTCTGGAGTCTAGATGTCCCAGGTGGATGCCCAGTCCGCGGGAAACCTTCGCACGCTCGGCGCCCGACGCGGCACTGTCGGTGACCAGGTCGACCGGGCCGCGCTCCGCCGGCCCGGCGAAGGGGAACCCGGCGGGCGGACGATCTCCCCGATGTCGCCGCCGAGCACGAGGCCCGCCTTCCTCAACAGTTCGAGGCTTGCCCGGGTCACTGGAACCCGACATTTCGGCATATACGACCTCAAGAGTTACCGCTGCATGCTTCCCTCCGGCCCAGGCGGGAACGACGCGAAGTCGAGGTTCCCGAACCGCCGCAGAGCGGGACGCCGTGAGTACGGCGATCCTCGCAGCGGTTGGTCGAACGGGTTACCCCGCAAGTGCTCTCCGTCACGACGACGGGAGGGTGCTGAGGCGATGGGGAATCGATGGGGAAAGAGAGGGCTATGACTGTCACCGAAACCAAGAACCGGCCTGTGAAGGGGCCTACCGAAAAGACCTCGGTGGCGGAGGAGCAGGACGACATGCTCAGGCTCGACCTGCCGATGGTCAGCCTTCAGGTGCACCAGCCGCACATGCATCTTCCGCACCTGGACAAGGAGGAGGCAGGTCACGCCATGCGGCGGGCCGTGAGGTCGAGGTCGGTGGAGCAGGTCGTCTACTACGGCGGACTGGGCGCGCTGGCCGCTGTCGGTGTGATCGAATGGCCGATCGCGGCCGCGATCGGGGTTGGCACGCTGATCGCGGCACGGGCCAAAGCCGCCGCCAAGAGGGATAAGCCAGCCGAGAAGCCGGCAACGCCGGCAAGGGTGCGGGCACCGCGGGTCGCCGCGTCGAAGGAAGGCCCGAGGCGCGCCCGCAGACAGGCTTGACCACTGCCGGAGACACGAGCGAAACGATCAGGCCGCCTTCGCGCGGCCTGATCGCCCGTTCATCTACCGTGCTCACGATCCCAGGGCTGAGACTCCGAAACTGCCGCGACGCTCGGCGCGAGCGACGCACGCAGTACGCACGGGCGCTCTACCCGGCTAGAAGAATCGCCGCCACGCAACCCACCACGACGGGGGACGCGTCCTGGCCACCGGGAGGCATGCGCTCTCCTCCCCCACCACAAGAAGGACTCAAACCGCGCCGAACCGGCTGAACGGCAGGCTCGGCGACAATGCTCCCAGGCCGGATAACCTGTGGCGTAACGAAAGATCCTTTGACATCGTGGCCCCGTTCTTGCCTGATTCGAAGGGGAACGACCATGGGCCGTGCAGTTACGTTGATCCGTTCGTCCTCCTTGTCCGACATCGCCGAGTACGCCTACGCGGCCACGGCACCTGCCGGATCTCGCCTGATCTTCCTTGCCGGGGCCTGCCCGCTGAACACGGACGGATCCACGGCGGCGGTTGGAGACTACGCAGGTCAGGCGGCGAAGGCTCTCGAGAACATGCAGACCGCCCTGACCGACTCCGGTGCATCCCTGCATGACATCATCAGCACCAGGGTTCTCGTGGCGTCCAGCAGGCAGCAGGACCTGGGGACCGTCTGGAAGGTGGTCCGGGCCTTCTTCGGCGATCACGACGTTCCCAGCACGTTGATGGGCGTCACAGTGCTGGGTTATGAAGACCAGCTCGTGGAGATCGAAGCCATCGCCGCTGTGCTCGACTCCTGAGGTGACCCGGCCCTTCGCCGACGTCCTCGGTCAGGCCTCCGGCGGGTCGGCGGCGGGGCGGACGAGGCCGCTCTCGTAGGCGAAGACCACCACCTGGGCGCGGTCACGCAGGCCGAGCTTGACCAGGACGCGGCTCAGGTGCGTCTTGACCGTCGCCTCGGCCAGCCGCAACGCCGCGGCGACCTCGGCGTTGGACAGGCCGCGCGCCACCTGCGCCAGCACGTCGTGCTCGCGTGCGGTCAGCCGTGCCAGCCGGTCGTCGCGCAGGGCAGGCGGCGGCGTCATCTGCGGCGCGAAGCGCTCCAGCACGCGGCGGGTGACCCTCGGCGACAGCGCGGCCTCCCCCGCCGCGACCGCGCGGATCGCGCTCAGCAGTTCCTCCGGCCGGGCGTTCTTCGGCAGGAACCCGGCCGCTCCGGCCTTCAGCGCGGCGAAGGCGTACTCGTCCAGGTCGAAGGTGGTCAGGACGAGCACGGGCGAGCGCGGGCTGTCGCGCACGATCCGGCGGGTGGCCTCGATGCCGTCCATGCCGGGCATGCGCACGTCCATCAGCACCACGTCCGGGCGCAATCGCCGCGCGAGCAGGGCCGCCCGCTCGCCGTCGGCCGCCTCGCCCGCCACCTCCATGTCCGGCTCGGCGTCGAAGACCATGCGGAAGGCCATCCGCAGCAGCGACTCGTCGTCGGCGACCAGCAGCCGGATCATCGCGGCGCTCCGAGGTCCAGCACGGCCAGCACCCGCCATCCGCCGCCCGTCACCGGCCCGGCGTCCAGAGTGCCGCCGTAGGCGGCCACCCGTTCGCGCATGCCGGTGATCCCGCGCCCGTCGCGGGTCCCCGACGCCGGGGTGCCGAGGACGTCGGTCACCTCGACCTCGGCCCGGCCCGGTGACACGTCGATCCGCACCTCGGCGCGGGCCCCGGGCGCGTGCCGCAGCGTGTTGGTCAGCGCCTCCTGGACCAGCCGGTAGATCGTGAGCTGGGCGGCGGCGGGCACCGCGCCGGTGTCGCCGGTCGTCCGGACGCGCGTCGTCAGGCCGGTCGCGCGCATGCGCTCGGCCAGCGGGCCGAGTTCGGCTATTCCGGGGGCGGGCTGAAGCAGCTCGTCCGAGACGGCGTCGGACGGGTTCAGGGCGCGGCGCATGTCCTCCAGGGCCTGGCGTCCGGTCGCGGCGATGTGCTCCAGCGCCACGGCGGCCTGGCCGGGCGCGCTGTGGCGGACGTGGCCGGCGCTGTCGGCCAGCGCGACCATGACCGAGAGGTTGTGGGTGACGATGTCGTGCATGTCGCGGGTCATCCGCGCGCGTTCCCCGGCGACGGCCAGCCGGGCCCGCTGCTCGCGGTCGCGCTCCAGGGAGGTCACGTACGCCCGCCGTGCCCGCGTCCACAGACCGGCCATGAGGGCGGCGGCGGCCATCGCGGTCAGCGCGGCCACCGTGAAGGGGAACCGGCCCGGCGGTGCCCAGCGGGCGGCGGCCAGCAGCACCCCGGCCTCCAGGGCGAGCGCCGCGAACAGGGTGTGCCGCCACGGGCGGTGCGCGGCGACCGTGTACAGGGCCACCAGCAGGGAGGCGTCGGCGGGCAGTTGCACGTCCAGCCCCCACTGGACGGCGGCGGCGACGCCGATCGCGCCCAGGACCGCCATCGGGGCGCGCCGTCTCCAGGCGAGCGGGGCCACCAGCGCCGTCTGGAGCGCGAGCAGCCACGGGGGGCCGGACGGCACCTGGCCGGGTCCGAGCGTGGTCAGGAACAGCGCGGCGGCCAGGAGCGCGTCCGCGGGGACTGCCGACCCTCGGAGACGGTCGCCTGCTTTCATGCGATTCACCCTAATTGGCGTGCGGGTTCGCTCCCGCTCCTCCGCGAGGACGACCGTCATCCGAAAGTCGCACGCGCGGACGCGACCTCCGCCGCTCGTCCGTGGGCAGGCCGGGCTGCCAGCCTCATTCGCATGTCCTTCATCACGAATGTCGCAGGGGTGGCCGTGCTGGCTCTGGCGGTCTCGCTGACCCCGGTTTCCCCGCCCGCCGCCTCGGCCGACGCCGGGACGCCGATCGGCGTGCGCCTGCCCGCGCCCGGCGGCCGATATCCGGTCGGGACCGTGGCCCTGCGGCTGGTCGACCGCTCGCGGCCCGATCCGCTGGTGGCGGCCCGGCCGTACCGGGAGCTGATGGTCAGCCTGTGGTACCCGGCGAGCGGCGGCGGGCCGGTCGCGCCGCACATGGCGCCGCTGGCCGCCGCCGACTGGGATCGCCGTTCGGCGCCGCCCCTGGGCGTGCCCAAGGGCGCGGTCGACTGGGCCGGCACCCGCACCCATGCCCGGGTGGGCGCGCCGGTCGAGCGGCGTGCGGGCCGGCTGCCGGTGGTGCTGTTCGGCTCGGGCGACGGCGGGCCACGCACGCTGGGCACCGCCCTGGTCGAGGACCTGGCCTCGCGCGGCTACCTGGTCGTCACCGTCGACCACACCTACGAGGCCGACCAGGTGGAGTTCCCCGGCCGCCGCCTCGTGCGCGCCCTGCCGCTGCCCACGAAGCTGACGCCCAAGGTCATCGAGAAGCTGCTGGCCGAACACTCGCGGGCCCGCCTGGCCGACCTGCGCCACGTCCTGGACCAGGTCACCACCCTGGCCCAGGGCCGCCCGATCGGCGGCGGGCTGCCCCGGGGCATGCTCGGCGCGCCGGACGTCTCGCGGGTGGGGGTGCTGGGCCAGTCGCTGGGCGGGTCGGTCGCCGCCCAGTTGTCCCGAGACGACGCCCGTGTGGACGCGGGCGTCAACCTCGACGGCGCCTACGTCGGCCCCGTGGCCACCCGTGGCGTGACCAAGCCGTTCCTGCAACTGGCGGCGGAAACCCAGACACGGGACGGCGAGCCGAGCTGGAAGTCGTTCTGGCGGGCCTCGACCGGCTGGAAGCGGGAGCTGCGCTTCACGGGCGCGGCCCACGGCTCGTTCACCGACCTGCAACCACTGCTGCCGCAGATCGCGGCCAAGCTGCCCACGGTGCCGCTCGCGGACTTCGTGGGCACGATCGATCCGGGCCGTTCGGTGGCGGCCCAGCGCGCCTACGTCGGGGCCTTCTTCGACCTGCACCTGCGCGGCCGGCCGACCCGCCTGTTCGACGGCCCCGACGCCCGCTTCCCCGAGGTCGCCCTCATCCCCTGACCGGGGTGGCCTCCGTTAAGCCCGCCGGGTAGGGCCGCATGAGGCGATCGAGTCGCGGCCGGATGTCTACGGCGCCGGTCGCGGCCGCCGGTGCGGTGAGCGTCGACAGTGCACGATCTCTTCCCGTGGCAGGTCCATGCGGCCGATCCGAAGAAGCCGATCTTGTGGCTCATCCGTCGGCCTTGGGGGGATCCGGCACGCAGCGGTGGCCCCTACGCGACCGGTTTCCCCCGGGACACCGCGCTGATCATCTGTGCCCGGCGCAGCACGTCGAGCTGGGCGCGGTTGTAGAGGGCTTCGAGAGCGTGGCCGAGGGCGGCTCGGGCCTGCCGCGGCGCGGAGGCCTTGAGTTCCAGCGTGACCGGGTGATCGGAAGTCGCTCCGTCGATGAACGGTGCGAGCTGCTCGGCGAGGGCCTGCCGTGTGGTGTCGTCGGCGTCCTCGGGCAGGTCGCGGAACTCCTCGTCGAGTGCGACGTTGGGGCGCGCCTCCAGGGTCCGGCGTACGGCGTCCATCGACTCATCGGAGAACAGCTGGGCGTAGATCATGAGGAGCGCGCGATCGTTGCCGCGCAGGTGCTCCGCGACGCCGCTGAACGCGGTCGGCACGTCCGTCGCCGCGCCCGGCTCGGACAGCGTGGCCAGCACCCTCCGGATGTGCTGGAGTCGCTCCACCGTCGCCTCCAGTTCGGCGTCGATGGTCCGGAAGATCGAGGCCTGACCTTCGGCGCCGGTCTCCATCGCGGCGATCTGCGTGAGCGGCACGCCCAGCCCGGTCAGTCGTCTGATCTGCAGAAGCCGCGTCAGGTGGCGGACCTCGTATCGTTTGTATCCATTGGGTTCGCGGTCGGGCTCGTCGAGCAGGCCGATCTCGTGGTAGTAGCGCACCGTCTTCACCGTGGTCTCCGCGAGCTCGGCCAGCTCACGGGTGCTCCAGGTCATGGGTTGCTCGCCTCCTCACGCGGTTCGGCGGGTCCGGCGACGCCGCTCGCGCAGCCGGACCAGGACGACCATGCCGACGTTGACGGCGGCGAGGATCAGCAGGGACGCGTCACCGGTGTCGGTGGATCGATCGAGAGGGAACGCCTCGCCGTCCGCCATCAGTGTATTCACGGTCGTCGCCAGCACGTTGTTGGCGACGTGGAAGGCGACGGGCGCCTCGACGCCCCGGCTGATGATCGCCATGAGCCCGGCGCAGATGCCGAACACCAGGTAGTAGCCGAACAACCAGGGGTCGGTCGACCCGTGCATCACGGCGAAGGCCAGGCCGGCGACCACGAGCCCGACGACCAGAGCCGGGCGGACCGCGCGCACCCACGATGCGGCGGCGGGCAGCACGGCGCTGCGGAACATCAGCTCCTCACCGGCGGCCTGGATCGGAGTGGTCAAGAAGACGAGCACCAGCATGGCGATCGTCGTGGCGCTCACACCGAAGGCGGTCCAGCCCGGCGCGTCGGGGGCGACCAGGGCCACGACACCGATCCCGGTGCCCACCAGCAGCGCCGCGCCGAGAAGATACTCCGTCAACCGGCGGGGGTCGAACGCCCGCGGCGCGCTGATCAGACTGCGCCACGGCACCTTCGCCATCCACACCAGGAGCACGATCGCCAGCACACCCGCCGCGCCCACGCTCACGTTGACCGCGAGGAACTTCAACGGCGTGAAGGTGGCCGCCAGCGGATCGTCGCTGCCCTCGATGACGCCGACGAGCTGGTAGAACACGATCTGCATGACCAGCATCGCCAGCGACGGAACGATGACGACCACGAGCGCCTTCCACCAGCTCATGCGCAGGTGCGCGCCGAACGGCCGGGAGCCCTCCCGCGTCAGGGGCCTCGATGCCGCGGCTTGCGCGCGACTCCTCGCATCCATGGGCACGGTCCTCTCAGGTTCGAATCGGCTGCCGCGCTCAAGAGCGAACACCATGCCCTTGGGGCACACTCAAGTCGTCACCAGAGGCTCACCACTGGCAGCCAAGCCATCCCGGCTGACGGCGTCACGGCCTAAGGGAGTCGGTGGGGCTGGGCGGCGACGAGGACGCCCAGCGCTCCGAAGGTGCCGATCAGCCAGATGCCGCTGACGATCGTGCTGACGGTGTCGCCGCCGACGATCGAGGCGGCCATCGTGACCGGGAACCACATCCCCGCCAGCAGCGGCAGCCAGCGCAGCGCCCCGTCGAGCCGCTTCCCGGCCGCCATCACGATGCCGAGCACCAGCAGGAGCAACTGGCTGAGCGGCCAGCTCGCGTCGAGGATCGCCAGCCAGAGCGGGAAGTCCTCGTGCCTGGCGTAGCCGAAGGACAGGGCGTTCAGCAGGAACGCGCAGGGCAGCGTGACCATCAGCGCGTACGGGACGAAGCGCGCCACCCCGTCGCCCGCGAGGCGTTTCTTCGACACCGTCAGGATCCAGGCGAAGACGCCGACGACGAAGAGCATGCCGGTGACCGTGTCGAGGGTCTGGATGCCCTGGTAGATGTCGTCGCCGACGATGAACGTGCCGATCGCCCACGCGGTGGCGCCGAGAGTGAGCAGCAGGCCCGACGTGCGGACCGGTGTGGTGAGGGTGGTTTCCATGGAGGCCACCGTCCCGACCGGGCGTCCCGGGCGCCCAGGGAGCGGAGACCGGAGAGATGTCCCGTTCTTGCCGGGACGCCGGTCCCTGCCGGGCGGATCCGGAGGTGTGCCACGCTGTCCGGATGTTGTCCTCCGTCTCGCGTTCCACCGTCGCCGCGCTCGCGATCGCGGCGTTCTGCCTGATCGCGGCCGTGCCGACGACGTGGGCCGAGATCGAGACGGGGACCGTGACCCGGCCGGGGCCGATCTCGTTCTCGCCGTGGTCGTCGACCGTGCCGGCGGTGGCGCTGGCGCTCGCGGGGGCGGTGCTGGCGCTGCGGCTGCCGCGCCACGCGATGACGTGGATCCTGCTCGGGGGCGGGCTGGTCGGCGCGCTCAACGGGCTGGGGGCGGCGTGGGCGGCCTATTCGCTGACCCGCCACGGCGGGGCGCTGCCGCTGACCGCGCCGGCCTTCTACGCGGGGGCGCGGCTGGGGCCGTTGATGAACCTGCTGCCACCGCTGATCCTGCTGTTCTTCCCCGACGGGAGGCTGCCGTCGGCCCGCTGGCGGCGTCCGGCGTGGCTGAGCCTGGGCGGGACCGGGCTCGCGGTGCTGGTATTCCTGACCGTCCCGTGGCATGTCGTCGAGCCGGGCGGCCCGTGGCCCGGTCTCGATCCGCCGCTGGTCAGCCTGCCCGACGACGTGTGGCGGTCGCTGTTCGGGCTCGCGCCGGTGCTGATCGTGGTGACGCTGGTGCCGGCGCTGGCGGCGTTCGCCGTCCGGTTCGGGGGTGCGGGCCGTGAGCGGCGGGCGCAGTTGCGGTGGATGCTGCTGGCCGGGCTGCTCAACGTGGTGCTGCTGGCCGCTCCCCTGGTGGCCGGCTGGCTGCCCGCCGACGTGGTGTTCGTGGCGGGGACCGTCGCGCTGGCGGCGGCGGTGCTGATCGCGGTCGGCCGCTACCGGCTCTACGACATCGACCCGGTCCTCGGCTGGACGCTGGTCTACGGCGCGCTGGCCGCCGCCGTCGTCGTCGTCGACGTGGCGGTCTTCGCGGGCATGAGCGCGCTGGTCGAGGAGCCGATGGCGGCCGTCCTGGCGGCGGGCGTGGTGGCCGTGCTCTACGCGCCGCTGCGGTCGTGGATCCAGAAGCGCGTCGGCGGCCTGCTGCGCGGCGAGCCCTACGACGTGGTGTCGGCGCTGGCCCGCCGCCTGGAGGAGAGCGCGGGCCCGGAGGAGCTGCTGCTCGCGGTCGCCTCGGCGGTCGCGTCGGCGTTCCGGTCTCCTTATGTACGGGTCGAGCTCGACCGCTCCGGCGGCGGAGTGATGGCCGTCGAACACGGCGCCAGGCGTGACGAGGGGGTGGTCGTGTTGCCGTTCGCCTACCGCGACGTGGAGATCGGCCGGCTGACCCTGGTCCCCCGGGCCGGGACCCGGCTGGCCGAGGCCGACCAGCGGCTGCTCGCCGACGTGGTGCGACAGGCGGCGGCGGCCGTGCGCGCCACCGCGCTCACCGAGGAGTTGCAGCAGAGCCGCGAACGCCTGGTCGGCGGGGTCGAGGAGGAGCGCAGGCGGCTGCGCCGCGACCTCCACGACGGTCTCGGCCCGACGCTGGCGGCGGCGGCGCTGAAGGTCGAGGCGGCCGGGAACCTGATGGAGCGCGACCCGGCGCTGGCCCGCGAGGCGCTGGGCCAGGTGCGCGGCGACCTGTCGACGGTCCTGGCCGACGTGCGCAGGCTGGTCCACGACCTGCGCCCGCCGGCGCTCGACCAGTTCGGCCTCGCGGGAGCCCTCCGCCACGCGGCCGAACGGTTCGGCGATGGGTCGCTGTCGATCGTGGTCACGACGGCGGGAGACCTGACCGGGCTGCCGGCGGCGGCCGAGGTGGCGGCCTACCGGATCGGCTGCGAGGCGATGGTGAACGTGACCCGCCACGCGCGGGCGGGCCGCTGCGACGTGCGGCTGATCGCGACCGGCGGCACACTTGAGGTGGAGATCGTCGACGACGGGCGCGGCCTGGGCCGCGCGGGACAGACGGGGGACGTGACGGGAGTGGGCCTGCTGGCCATGCGCGAACGCGCCGAGGAACTGGGCGGCCGGTGCACGATCACCGCCGGCGCCGCCGGGACGCGGGTCCACGCGGTCCTGCCGCTGGCGGTGCCCGCGTGACCCGGGTGCTGGTCGCCGACGACCATCCCGTCTACCGCGACGGGCTGCGCATGCTGCTCGCCTCGACCGGCGAGGTCGACGTGGTCGCCACCGCCGCCGACGGCAGGGAGGCGGTCGAGAAGGCCCTCGGCCTGCGCCCGGAGGTGGTCGTGATGGACCTCGGCATGCCCGTCATGGACGGCGTGACGGCGACGCAGCGGATCGTCGCGGAGACCTCCGAGATCGGCGTGCTGGTGCTGACGATGCACGACGACGACGAGACCGTGTTCGCCGCGATGCGCGCGGGAGCCCGGGGCTACCTGGTCAAGGGCGCCGACCAGACCGAGATCCTGCGCGCCATCAAGGCGGTCGCGAGCGGCGAGGTCATCTTCGGCCCCGCGCTGGCCTCACGGGTGACCCGGTTCTTCGCCCGCCTGCCGGTCGTCCCCGAGTCGGAGCCGTTCCCGCAGCTCACCACCCGCGAGCGGGAGGTGCTCGAACTGATCGCGGCCGGGTTGTCGAACCGGCAGATCGCCGAGCGCCTGTTCCTGGCCCCCAAGACGGTCCGCAACAACGTGTCGAACGTGTTCGCCAAACTCCGGGTCGCCGACCGGGCGCAGGCCATCGTCCAGGCCAGGGAGGCGGGTCTGGGCCGTCAGCCGTAGGTGCCGGGGGCGGCTCGACCGCCACGGCAGTGCGGGTTCACCGAGCCGACCAGTGGGTTGCAACCGAGGTCCAAGACACCCGGACGAGGCGCAACCAAGACCCAAGACGCATCAGAAACGATCTTCGAGTCAGGGGCGGGGTTCCGCTCCGCCCCGCCCACGGCCCGAGGAGGAGCCTCTGTGCGGCGCTTAACGAGGACGGTCCTGTCCTTCGCCCTGATACTCGCCCCCCTGGTGGTGACCGGCGGCACGCCCGCCGCCGCCGACCCCGGCTGCAGGGAAGGCGACACCCGCCCGATCTGCACCGGTGACCCGGAGGAGCCGGGGTCCCACGACCCCGTCGGCGGTCTCTCCGCGGTGATCCGCCAGCTCAACGGGATCCAGGTCGTCGGTACCGCCTACGACCCCAGCGACCCCACCGCGGTGGTCACGGTCGACATCTCCGTCGACGGCACCGATGTCGGCAGTGTGACGGCCAACCAGAACCGGTCGCAGAAGTTCGACGGCCTCGTCCCGCCTCGGGCCGGCGGCCAGGTCTGCGCCACGGTGCGCAACATCGGCGCAGGGGCGCACAAGAAGGTGGGCTGCGTCACCAAGACGATCAAGGTCGATCCGTTCGGGGCTTGGGAGTCGGTGACCCGCGAGGGTGACAAGCTGCGGGTGAAGGGCTGGGTCATCGACCCCGACTCCACTGCCCCGGTGCAGATCGACGTGTACGACACCACCAAGTTCCTGGGCTCGATCACGGCCGACACGCCGCGAACCGATGTCGGGGACGACAACTCCGGCTACGGGAACCACCACGGGTTCGACGCCCTGGTGCCGGCGGATCCGGCCGACGGGGAGCACCGGGTCTGCCTGGTCTTCATCAACAAGGGTCCGGGCGCCCACGTCGACAGCGGGTGCAAGCCCTATTCGGTGCGGCACCTGCCGTGGGGTTCGCTGGACGAGTCGATCCGTACCGGTGTGGATCTGCGGGTCGTCGGGTGGGTCGTCGACGACGACGCCAAGACGAGCCCGGTGACGGTCGACGTCGTCGCCGACGGGAAGGTCGTGCACACCGCCGTCGCGAACCAGTATCGCGAGGAGGTCGGCCGTGACCTGCCCGAATACGGCTACCACCACGGCTTCGACTTCGTCGTGCCCAAGGGCGGCGTGTTCGACACCGGCCGGCGGACCGTGTGTGTCAGAGCCCGTAACCTGGCCGCCGGGACGGTCGCCGACAGGGAACTCGGCTGCCGGGACTACATGATCGCAGCTCCCGTGACCAGCGAACCGCAGTGGGTCAAGCAGGACGTCACGACGTCCACCGCGACGTTCTGGTGGAAGCCGGTCGGGAACGCCGAGGGATACAGGTACGCCGTGCGGGAAGCCACCTCCGAGCAGTGGGTGGAGGCCGGTTCGGAGATGGCGGCCGAGTCGCCGTCCAAGCAGTTCACCGGCCTGAAGCAGGCGACGGTCTACTGCTTCCGCGTCACCGCGTACAACCACCGCCCCAGTCAGACCGAAACCACGTGGTGCTCGAAGACGAAGGACGTCAACCTGCCCGGCGCGACCGACATGAGGATCGTCGCCCAGACGGACACGTCCATCACCTGGCAGTGGACGGACAACACCGACCGCGAAGAGCTCTACAAGCTCTACCGCATACGGGTCGGCGGCCACGGCGAGGTGCCCGAGCACACCGAGATCCCCGCGAGCCCGGGGCGGGGCGGCACCATGACCCACACCTTCTCCGGCCTCAGGCCCGGCATCAAGTATCTGTTCCGCGTGACGCCCTACCACCCCGACCACGTGGAGTCCGGAACCTACGCCGAGGCCACGGCGGGCAACATCGAGCCCGAGATCGAGTCCTTCACCACCAACTATCGCGTGATCGACATCTGCGATCCCAGAGACGTCGAGGTCACCTGGAAGGTCACCGGCGCCACCAAACTCGAGATCAAGCAGAACGGCGTGGTGCTGAAGACCCTCACCCAGCAGAACACCGACCTGTGGGAAGGCACGCTCGCCGTCGGGACCAACGACGGCCACGTCGCCTACACGCTGGTCGCCCACGGCCTCACCGGCTCGCCGGACACCGAGACGAGGCAGATCACCCGGAACGCGCCCTTCAAGGCGGCCAGCAAGGTCATCGTGACCAACACCGGCGACCGGATGCTCGTCGCCCGGCTCTTCGACCGGTTCAGCAACCCGGTGAAGGACCTGGGCACCATCGCGCCGGGCCAGGTCTGGTCGCATGACCCGGCCCGCTGCGAGATCGGCGACATCAGGATCTTCCGGGTGTACCCCGTCCCGAGCCCCAGCCCCAGCCCCAGCCCGACCGAGCCTCCGACGCCGCCAAGGGTCGAACTGGCCTGGACCACCGGCTTCATCATCGGCCACGACAACGCCGAGGCCATCGGCGGCCAGGCCAACTGATCCGTCGCCAGGGCTTTCAGCACCTGCCGCCGGTGTTCACCGGGCCGACGTCCTGGGGCACGTCCCTGGTCGGCCCGGCCAGCAGCAGCGCCGTGTCGGCCGCCCACATGACGCCGTCGTGGACGAACCAGTCGTCCTCGGCGGCGCCACCGGCGGCCGACACGTTCGGCACACCCTTCCCGGCCAGCAGCGCCTTCACCTCGGCGAAGCGCAGGCCGCGGAAGTCGACGCAGTGCAGCGGCTCACCGGGTGCGTCGATCTGGCCGGGCATGGCGTACCGCTCTCCGGCGGCGGCCTCCCGGCCGAGCCGGATGTCGATCTCGCCCGGATGGCCGACTTTGATGCGCAGGCCGACGATGCAGTCGGTGAGCACGCAGTCGCCCTCCTTCGACAGGAAGCCGACCGCGTCCGCGGCGTCCGGGCCGCCGACCGGGACCGCGGTGCCGACCAGGCTCGGCGCGGCGGGCACGAACCGCAGGTCGATGTCCAGGCCGACGCCACGCAGCAGGTTCCGGTACGTCTCCGGGTCGGCGGTCAGGTCGTTGACGGTGACGACATAGGAGTCACCGTCGCGCCGGATGTCGAGCGCCGCCGCCGAACTCGGCCACGCCGCCCAGGTGACGGCCGCGGCGGTGACGGCCGCGAGCGGCACGGCCACCCGGACCCGGCGGCGCTTCGGCGCGGGCAGTCTCTTCACCTCCTCCAGCAGGGCCAGGGCGCCCGGGGTGACCGGGGCGTCGCCAGGCGCCGGGTTGATGTGGGACACCATCTCGTCGATGTTCATGGGCGTCCTTTCGCGAGGGATGCGGCGCGGGAGCCGTAGCGGGACAGATCGAGGTCGGCCGCGGCGAGCAGCCGGGCGAGGCGTTTGCGCGCCCGGTGGAGGCGCACCCGGGCCACGCCCTGCGGGCAGCCGAGCACCGTCGCGATCTCGGCGGTGGTCAGCCCCTCCCACCCGGCCAGCGACAACACCTCGCGGTCGAGGTCGCTGAGCCGGGCGAAGGCCGCGCGCACGGCCGCCGTGTCACCGTCGGGTTCGGTGCGCGGTCGCGTCGCCAGTTCGCCGCGCAGCCGTTCGGCCAGCGCGGTGTGCCGGTCGTCGGCCCGCCGCTGGTTGGCCAGCACCCGCCGGGCCACGCCGAACAACCACAGGCGGGCTTCGGCGGGAATCGCGTCGCGTTTGCGCCACGCGGTGGCGAAGGTCTCCGCGATCGCGTCGGCGGCGTCGTCGGGTAACGCCGTACGGCGTCGGATGTAGCCCATCACCGCCGGGTAATGGGCCAGATAGAACTCGTCGAATGCCGTCACAACCTGATGAGTGTCCGGATCCCGCGCGAAGTTACAGGGGACGTGGTGTCAGCGCTTCATGAGGGCGAAGACCCCCCAGCTCAGATACTCACGCCCGTAACGTGCGTACTGAACGGGCTCGGTGGTGAGTTCCGCCCGTACTTCGGGGGCGAGTTCGTCGTCCGGGTTCCGGTCGAGCCAGCGGCGCAGGTTGAGCCACTGGGCCGCGGCGTAGCGGTCCCAGCTGTCCTGATCGGCCAGCATCATCTCCACGACGTCGTACCCGAGCTCCTGGAACCGCTCGATCAGTTCGGGGAGGAGCACGAAATCCGCGATGGAGGTGGCGTGGCACGCCTTGGCGGTCTCCTCGTCCGGAGGGGTCCGCCGCCAGAACGGCTCGCCGATCAGCATCAGTCCGCCGGGCCGCAGGCTGCGGCCGAGCAGTTCGGTCGTGCCGGCGACGCCGTCGCCGATCCACGTGGCGCCGACACAGGCGGCCAGGTCGACCGGCTGGTCCGCGACATGGCCGGCCGCGTCACCATGGACGAACTCGACTCGGTCGGCGACGCCGAGTTCGGCGGCGCGGGCCCGGGCCCGCGCGGTGAAGACCGTGCTGATGTCGACTCCGGTGCCGGTGATCCCGTGGTCACGCGCCCAGGTGCACAACAGCTCGCCGGAGCCGCTGGCCAGGTCGAGCGCCCGTGTCCCGGGGGCGAGGTGGAGCGACGCGCCCAAGGCGGCGAGTTTGCCCGCCGTCAGCGGGTTGTGGATCCGGTGGCTGCTCTCACGGATGGTGAAGATACGGGGAAGGTCCATGACCGGTTCCTGCCTTGAGATGGGGGGATTCTTCCGCGGACGTGGTCGGCCGTTTCCTGAGGCAGGTCACTGCTGCCGGTGGCGGCGTGCGCGTTGTTCCGCGGCGTCGAGTGCGGGCCTGAGGGGGGCGAGCGTGGTGCGCAGAAGGTCCGCCAGCGAGCCGGCCGGCACGACGAGCCCGCCGGCCGTGGCGGACGAGACGGTCGTCCGCAACCACTGTTCGAGCGCCACGCGGACCGCGGCGGCCACGCTCGCCGCGAGCACCCGTGCGGTGTGCGGCTCGCCGTCGCCGAGACGCCCGGCGACGGCTTCGGCGAGGGGATGTTCGATCGCGGCCGTCGTGCCGATGAACGCCTCGCGCAGCGCGGGGCGGGTGGTGATCAGCAGCAGCAGCGCCTCCCGGCCGGGTTCGGCCGAGGCGGTGAACTGATCCACGACGGCCTCGACGACGGCGTCGGCGAGGCCGACGCCGTCGGGCCGGTCGGCCACCGCCGCCGCGACCCGTGCCTCTCGTTCGCTGGTGACGGCGGCGACGATCGCCTGTTCACGGCTGGAGAAGTAGTTGTTGTACGTCCTCGGTGAGACGCCGGCCGCCTCGGCGATGTCGTCGACGCGCACGTTGTCCGGTCCGCGCTCAAGAGCCAGCCGCAGGGCCGCCGCGCGCAGTGCCTCCCGGGTGGCCTGTTTCTTCTGCTCGCGCAGGCCCGTCCGCCTCGTCGTCACGGTCCCAGCATAGCCTAGCTGCGTGCACGCAAATTTGCGTGTACGCATCTTTCTGCTTAGCCTGTCCTCGCCCTTCACGTACGAACCCGAGGAGAACCCGTGATCACAGACGTCGTCATCGCCGGCGGCGGCCCGAACGGGCTGATGCTGGCCTGCGAACTGAGCCTGGCCGGGGTCCGGCCGATCGTGCTGGAACGGCTGACCGAGCCCAGCGAGGAACCGAAGGCCAACGGGCTGCTCGGCCAGGTCGTGAGGATGCTCGACCACCGTGGGCTGCACGAACGCCTCAGCGGCAGCCCGCGACCGCCACAGCCGAACTCCGGGTACTTCATGTTCGGCGCGATGGGCCTGGACCTGAGCCTGCTGCGGGACAGCCCCGTCTACGCCCTGCCGGTCCCCCAGCGACGCATCGTGCAGGTCCTGCGGGAACGCGCCGCCGAACTGGGCGTGGAGATCCGCTGGGGACACGAGGTCGTCGGCCTGTCGCAGGACGACGACGCGGTGACCGTCGACGTCGCGAGCCCGGGCGAGCGCCGCCGATTGCGGGCCAGGTACCTCGTCGGCGCCGATGGCGCGCACAGCACCACGCGCAAGCTCTCCGGCATCGCGTTCCCCGGCGTCACCTACGACCGCATGACCGTCTGCTCGGCGCACGCGACGGTCCCGGCGGAATGGGTCGATCCCGCGACCGGTGCGCTGAACGTGCCCGGCCACGGCGCCGTCCTGCCGTTCCTGCCCCTCCGCACGGAACACGGCGGGTTCTCGTACGCCCCGATGCCCGGCCACCCACCGCTGATCAGCACCACCGAATGGGACAGGCCCGCGACCGACGCGCCCATGAGCCTGGAGGAACTACGGGCGAGCATCCGCCGCGTGCTCGGCGTCGACGTGCCCCTCGATCCGCCCGACGGCCCGGGACCGCACGTGCTGCGCCGGCTGACCGGCGGCAACACCCGGATCGCCGAACGGTTCGCCGACGGCCGGGTGTTCCTGATCGGCGACGCCGCGCACGTGTACGCCGCCACGGGAGGCGGTCCGGGGCTCAACCTCGGCCTGCAGGACGCGGTCAATCTCGGCTGGAAACTCGCCGCCGAGATCCGGGGAAGCGCCCCGCCCGGACTGCTGGACAGCTACGAGACGGAACGGCGATCGGCCGCCCGGCGTATGGTGCTGAACGCGCAGGCGCAGTCGGCCCTGATAGCCCCTGGCGGCGACGTCACCGGACTGCGCGAGGTGTTCACCGAACTGCTCCGCGACCAGAGCACCGTACAACGCCTGGCCGGCCTCCTCGCCGGCGCCGACGTGCGCTACGACATGGGCCGCCCCGAGGCGCACCCGCTGACCGGCCGGTTCGCCCCGGACATGGACCTGCACACCCCGGCCGGACCGGTCCGCCTGGCCGAGCTGACCAGAAACGCCCGCCCACTGCTGCTCGACCTGACCGAAGACGCGTCGCTGGCGGAGACACCCGCCCTGCGGCACGACCAGGTCGACGTCGTCACGGCGCGCTCCCACCTCCCCGCACCCACCGCCTTGCTCCTTCGCCCGGACGGCTATGTGGCCTGGGCCTCTTCGTCGCCCCGGCCCGGCCCCACGGAGATCGAAACCCTCCGGGCGACCCTGCGGTCGTGGTTCGGAGTCACCCGCACCTGATCGCGAGTCTTGACATGTATGAAACCGGCCGTAATAGTACGCGCTAATACGATTTAGCATGCGCGTAACAATGTCGGCCCGGAGGAGGTGCCATCGGACGAGCCGCCCATCAGGGCAGGCGGGCGCCGTTGCCGAATCGCCCTGCGACCATGCCGAGAATCCCATCGGATCCATGGCCTCGGCGCCGCACCTTCCGACCAGACCGTAACTTCCCTGCCGGACCACGCCAAGGATGGAAACAGGATGAAGATTGGCAAGTGGGTCGTGGCGTTCGCCTCGGTTCTGACGCTGACGACCTCGGGACTGGCGTCCGGCGCGTATGCCGGCCCGGGCCATGACCCGGACACGGCGATCCTGAGCGTCACCCCGATCACAACGGTCTACACCTACGGTCAGAAGGTGTCCGCGGTGGCGGTCGAGTACAACGCGGACGTCAACCCGCGCCGGCTCGACAATTCCACCTTCTCCGTGCAGGACACGCTCTACAACTTCCGGTTCAACCCCATCGGGGACCTGCCCAAGCTGACCGAACGTACGGTCACCCACACCTACACCAACAACGCCGTCGCCACCCGTGCCGACCACAGTTCACAGCGGGGCCGGTACGTCATCATCGAGCTGGACCCGGACCAGAACGCGGGCTGGACGGTGATCGTCTCCAAGTGCCCGACGTTCCTGTGCTCGGTGAAGATCAACCCGGACCTGCCCACCCAGGTGACGCAGCTCAAGGACGTGTTCGCGCAGCCCGGCAACGGCAACGGCCGGGGCCCGCTACTGGCCGCAGCGACGCCGGAGACCCCGCGGAAGATGACGAGAGAGCCGGTCAACCCGCTGGTCGACGACTTCGAGTACGGCTCTTTCCTGTCCGGTGGGATGGTGTTGCCGTACCACTACCACCTGCCGGAGAACTACGACCCGGCGAAGACGTATCCGCTGATGGTCGTCCTGCCCGGACACGGCATGGGCTGGGACGGCGACAACCTGCTGGTCCAGGTGGCCGCGGACATCCCCGCGACCGCGTGGTCGCAGCCGGAGTGGACGGGCGGCGACGAAGAGGTGATCGTGGTCGCGCCCCAGAACCAGCGTGTGGGCGGCCCGGCCGAGGCCGACCTGCTGGTCAAGATGCTCGACCAGTTCCTCAAGGACTTCTCCGTCGACAAGAAGCGGGTATACGCCACCACCGTCTCCTACGGCGCCCAGTTGTTGTGGAACGCGTTCGCCGCGCGGCCCGGCATGTGGGCCGGCGGGCTGGTGACCGGTGGCTTCGCGGTCAACTCCCAGCAGGCGACGGCCATCGCGACCGCGGAGATCCCGCTGTGGATCACCCACGGTGTGCACGACCACCTGCTGAACGTCAGCGGAGCCCGCAACACGCGGAACCTGCTGACCAACGCGTACACCGCCCGGGGCAAGACCCCCCAGCAGATCGACACCCTGCTGAAGTACACCGAGTACGAGGACGCGGCTTTCTCGCTCCCGGACTACCACGCGGCGTACGGCCCCACCTATGAAGAGGGCAACGGCTCGATCCTCCGCTGGTTGCTGAGCCAGACCAAGCCGTAGACCACCGACCCGGCACTACCTCTGTTCCGGAGTCAGGACGTGCCGGGTCCGGTCCCCCGTCCAGGCCGCTTCGAGGATCGCGGTCAGGCTGGCGGTGTCGGTCGGGCCCGGATGGTTCTGGATCAAGCGGGTGACGCCACCGGCCATCTCCGCGAAACGCGGGAGGTCGGCGCGTGCCACGCCGATGTCCGCCAAGGTGGCGGGGATGCCGATGTCGGCGAGGAGCCTGTCGAGCCAGGTGAGGAACAGGTCCGCGGCCTCGGCGTCGGAGGCGTCGGTCACGTCGAGCCCGCACACCTCGGCGAGGACGGCCAACCGGTCGCTGATGGCGTCCTTGGCCGCGTCCAGCGCGTAGGGCAGCAGCAGCCCGACGCCCAGGCCGTGAGGTGTGTGGGTGGCTGCGCCGATGGGGTACTGGAGGGCGTGCGGGGCCGCGTTGCCCGCGTGGGAGAACGCGATCCCGGCCAGCATCGACCCGTAGGACATGTCCGCGCGCGCCTCCTTGTCGCCTCCGTCCCTGACGACACGGGGCAGGCTGCGGGCGATCCGCTCCGCGGCCAGGAGCGCGTAGTGATCGGTGACCGGGTTGCGGCCGAGGAAGACCTGCTCCACCGTGTCGCGCGGTCCGTAGACCCGGGGTCGTGCGGTGTAGCTCTCCACCGCGTGACAGAACGCGTCGATGCCGGAGTAGGCGGAGACGGTCGCAGGGCAGCTGTAGGTGAGCTCGGGGTCGACGATGGCGAAGTCGGGCACGATGTGGACGCTGGAGACGCCCACCTTCAGCAGGCGGTCGGGGTCGGTCAACACCGAGACGGGCGTGAGCTCGGAGCCGGTGCCCGACGTCGTCGGGACCGCGACGAGAGGGATCGTCGGCCCCGGCACCTTCGACTCGCCGTAGAAGTCGCGCGGCGTCCCGCCGTGGCGCCGGATGACGCCGACGATTTTGGCGAGGTCGATCACCGTGCCACCCCCGATGGCGAGGATCACGTCGGCGTCCACCTCCGCGGCGGCCGAGACCGCCAGGGCGACGTCGGTGAGCGGCACGTCCGGAGTCGCGTCGGCGAACACCCCGACGACTTCGACCTTCTCCCGCACGCCGGCCACGATCTCGGCCACGCCCGGCTGTCCCAGAAGAACCCGGTCGGTCACGACGAGGACGCGCGAGCCGCACTCGGCCACCACGCGCGGGATGTTCTGCGCGACTCCTTCGCCCACGATCAACTGGCGTGGTCCGCGGACGGTCTCAAGCATGTCAGTGCCTCTCTGGAACGTCGGCGGTGATGTGCGGGGCGGACGTCCAGGTCGCCTGCGAGACCGGGACGGCGTCGGCGAGGTCGGTCACGGCAGGTCGATCGCCGCGTAGGTGACGTCGAGGTACTCGAGGATGCCCTCGTGCGACCCCTCCTTGCCGATCCCCGACTGCTTCACGCCTCCGAACGGAGCAGACGGGTCCGAGATGAGACCACGGTTGATGCCGACCATCCCGGTCTCCAGCCCCTCGGCGAACCGGAGCGCCCGCTGGAGGTCACGGGTGAAGACGTATCCGACCAGGCCGTGCTCGGTGTCGTTGGCCTTCGCCAGCACCTCGTCGTCGGACGTGAACGAGATGATCGGCGCCACCGGGCCGAAGATCTCCTCCTCCAGGATCGGCGCGTCTTCCGGCACGTCGACGAGGACCGTGGGCGGGTAGAAGTGGCCCGGCCCGTCCGGACGCGCGCCGCCCACCAGGACCCGGGCGCCGCGATCGACCGCGTCGGCGACGAGCTCGTCGATCTTGGCGACCGAGGCCTCGTCGATCAACGCCCCGACGTCCACGCCGTCGTCCAGACCGTGGCCCATCGAGAGCGCGCCCATCCGCTCGGCGAAGCGCGCCGTGAACTCCTCGCGCACCGGCTCCTCGACGTAGATCCGGTTGGCCGCGATGCAGGACTCCCCGATGTTGCGCATCTTGGCCACCATGGCGCCGTCGAGCGCGACGTCCAGGTCGGCGTCGGCGCACACGATCAGGGCCGCGTTGCCGCCCAGTTCCATGGAGGTGCGCAGCACGTTGTCCGCCGCCTGCCGGAGCAGCACGCGCCCGACCTCGGTCGACCCGGTGAACGAAAGCTTGCGGGTCCGGCGGTCGGCCAGCAGTGCCGAGACCACCTTGCCGGAACGTTTGGTCGTCACGACGTTGACGACGCCCGGGGGAACGCCGGCCTCCTCCATGATGCGGGCCAGGAACAACATGGTGAGCGGCGTCTGGGCGGCCGGCTTGGTGATCGTCGTGCAGCCCGCCGCCAGCGCGGGAGCGATCTTGCGGGCGCCCATGGCCAGCGGGAAGTTCCAGGGCGTCACGAAGACGCACGGTCCGACCGGCTTCGGCACGGTGAGGATGCGATATCCCCCGTTGGGAGCGGTGTTGTAGCGCCCCTCGACGCGCACCGCCTCCTCGGCGAACCAACGGAAGAACTCGGCGCCGTAGGCCACCTCTGCCCGGGCCTCGGCGAGCGGCTTGCCCATCTCCAGCGTGATCAGCCGGGCGACCTCCTCGGATCGCTCCTTCAGCGCCCGGTACGTCGCGGTCAGCAACTCCGACCGTTTCCGCGGCGGGGTCGCCGCCCACTCCGCCATCGCCTTGCTCGCCGCGTCCAGAGCGGCGAGCCCGTCGGCGACGTCGGCGTCCGCCACCTCGGCGATGGTCTTGCCGGTGGCCGGGTCCTCGACGGCGAACGTGGCGCCGCCGGCGGCGTCGCGCCAGGCGTCGCCGATCCGGAGCCGCCGGTGCTCGGGGGCCAGGACGTTCATCGGGTCACTCACTGTGTCCCCTCCTGGGGTGTTCTCGGTGATGTTCAACGTGGGCTCAGCGACCGGCCTGGGACAGCGCCAGCCCGGTGCCCGCGTCGAAGAGGTGCGCGCGGTCCAGGTCGACCGTGACCTGCACCCGCTCGCCCGGCGTGCCGGTGACGGTGGGTCGTGCCTTGATCTTGAGGATCTCCGTCCCCACCCGGACGTCCACCACGGTCCGGTCACCGAGCGGTTCGAGGCCGTAGAGCTCACCCGACAACGACGTGTCCCCACGCTTCTCGACGGACAGGTCCTCGGCGCGCAGGCCCAGCATCAGCGGACGGCCGTCCTCGGCCGTGGTCCAGCGGGGCCGCGGCAACGTCCAGCCGTCCGCCCCGACCAGACGATCCCCTTCGGCGTGACAGGCGAGCAGGCTGATCGGCGGGCTCCCGACGAAGCCGGCGACCCACTGGTTGGCCGGACGCTCGTACACCTCGGTCGGCGTCCCGACCTGTTGCACCTTCCCCTCCTTCAGGACCGCGACGTAGTCGGCCATGGACAGGGCCTCGACCTGGTCGTTGGTCACGTAGACGAAGGTTCCGCCGAGGCTCCGGTGGATGCGGGTGAGCTCGGTGCGCATCTCGACGCGGAGCTTGAGGTCGAGGTTGGTCAGCGGCTCGTCCATGAGGAACGCGCGCGGGCTGCGGACCAGCGCACGGGCCAGGGCGACACGCTGCATCTCACCGCCCGACATCTGCGCGGGACGGCGCTGCAGCAGACGTTCGATGTGCAGCAGGCCCGACATCCGCTCGACGGCGGCGGCGATCTCGCTCGAAGAGCGGCGGCGGGCCCGCAGCGGCGAGGCGATGTTCTCGTACGCCGTGAGCCGCGGGTAGAGGGCATAGCTCTGGAAGACCATGGCCAGGTCGCGGTCGGCCGGGGCGTCGCCGGTCGCGTCCTTGCCGTCCAGATGCACCGATCCGGCGTCGAGCTTCTCCAGGCCGGCGATCGCCCGCAGGGTCGTCGTCTTGCCGGCGCCGGAGGGGCCGAGCACGACGAAGAACGAGCCGTGCGGGACGTCCAGCGTCACCCCGTCCAGGGCCTGGACCTTGCCGAAGGACTTGCGCAGCCCGTGTACTGCCACGGTTCCCATCAGGCCACCAGCTCTTCCGTGCTCACGTCGTAGACCGGCGGGGGCCCGCCGGTGTGCCGCAGCCCGACCGGCGCGTCAGCGGCGAAACGGACCGTCGGCTCCATCCGGACCCGTACGTCGCGCTGGTCGCCGTGGTCGACCACGTAGATGATCTCGTCGCCCAGCCACTCGGCCGAGACCACGCGGGCCGGGACCGAACCTTCCGCCCCCGGTTCGGTGACCTCCAGCGCCTCCGGCCGGACGCCCGCGACCAGGGAACGGTCACGCGGCACGTTCGGCGGCGGCGTGAGGGCCAGTCCGCTCTTGCTGCGCAGCTTCCCGTCGGCCACCTCCACCTCGATCAGGTTCATCGGCGGGGAGCCGATGAACGCGGCGCAGAAGAGACTCGCCGGACGGTCGTAGACCTCCAGCGGCGTGCCGATCTGCTCGACGCGGCCCTTGTTGAGGATGGCGATCCGGTGACCGAGCGACATCGCCTCGACCTGGTCGTGGGTGACGTAGACCATCGTCGTCCCCAGCTCCCCCTGGAGGTGCTTGATCTCCGTGCGCATGTCGGCGCGCAGCTCCGCGTCCAGGTTGGTGAGGGGTTCGTCCATGAGGAAGGCGCGCGGCCGCCGCACCAGGGCGCGGGCCAGCGCGACGCGCTGCTGCTCGCCGCCGGACAGCCGGTGGGGCCGCCGGTCCAGGAGCTCGCCGAGCCGCATCAGCCGGGCGGCCTCCGCGACCCGCTCCTCCACCTCCGCCTTGGGCAGGCCCTCGGCCCGCAGGGGGAAGGCCAGGTTGTCGCGGGTCCTCAGGTGCGGGTAGAGCGCGTAGAACTGGAACACCATGGCGATGTCGCGCTCGCCCGGAGACAGGTCGTTGACCAGCGTGTCGCCGATGTGGATGTCGCCCGACGTCTGCCTCTCCAGACCGGCGATGGCGCGCAGCGTGGTCGTCTTGCCGCAGCCCGAGGGGCCGAGCATCACGAAGAGCTCGCCGTCGCCGATCGACAGGTCCACGTGCTCGACCGCGACCGTCCCGTCGGGATAGCGCTTGTGCAGGGTGGTCACCTCGATGCCGGCCATCAGCGTCGCACCGCCCCGAGCGTCACACCGGCGACGAGGTGCTTGCGCACCAGGTAGGAGAAGACGAGAACGGGAAGGGCGAACACGATGGAGGCGGCCGCCACGAGACCCCAGTCCACGGTGGTTCCGCCGATGAGGCCGGCGATGGCGGGCGGGGCCGTCCGCACGGCGTCGCTGGAGGTGAGGAAGATGGCGAACACGAACTCGTTCCAGGAGAAGATGAGCGCGAAGACCGCCGTCGCGGCGATGCCGGGCAGGAGCAGCGGAAGGGTGAACTTCCAGAACGCCTGCAAGCGGGTGTAGCCGTCGAGCATGGCGGCGTCCTCGTACTCCGCGGGCACCTCGTCGACGAACCCCTTCATCATCCAGATCGTGAACGGGACGTTGAAGGCGGTGTAGATGAGGATCAGGCCGAGCTTGGTGTCGAACAGCCCCACCTGGCGGTACATGAGGAAGATCGGGATCACCACCACCACGGGCGGCATGAACCGGGTCGACAGGATGAAGAACAGCTGGTCCTTCTTGGCCTTCACGGAGAAGCGCGAGTAGGCCCAGGCCGCCGGGACGCCCAGCACCGTGGCCAGCACCGTGGAGACCCCGGCGACGACGACCGAGTTGAGGAAGGAGCCGGACAAGGTCGTCGGGCCGCCGCCGGAGGCGACGAACACGTCCTTGAAGTGGTCGAGGGTGATCGTGAAGTCGAAGAACTTGGCCGGGATCGCGTAGACGTCCCGGTTCTCCTTGATGGACGTCTCGATCATCCACAGCACCGGGAAGAGCATCACGGCGGCCAGCACGGCCAGGACCGCGACCTCGATCACCACGCGGCCCCGGCCCCGGCGGCGCCGCCCGGGGGGCCGGTGGTCCCTGACGGGACCCGGGGACACGGCCTTGTCGACGGAGACGGCCATCAGTCCTCCTTCAGCTTGTTCAGGTAGCGCATGTAGAGCTGCGCGAGGACGATGACGATCAGGACCATGAGGATCCCGTACGCCGAGGCGGTCCCGGTGTTGAAGCCCAGGAACGCCACCTTGTAGACGTGGAACGACAGCGTCTCGGTGGAGACCCCCGGACCTCCGCTGGTGAGGATGTAGACGAGGTCGAACAGCCGGAACGCCTCGATGGCCCTGAACAGCACCGCGATGAGGAGCAGCGGCCACACCAGCGGAAGGGTGATGGTGCGGAACCGGAACCACTCCGACGCCCGGTCGATCGAGGCGGCCTCGTACAGATACTTGGGAACCGCGGTGAGGCCGGCGAGCGCGATGAGCATGATGAACGGCGTCCACTGCCAGGTGTCGACCACGATCAGGGAGATCAGCGCCGTGTTCTGCTTGGTGAGCCACTCCACCTGCCCCAGGCCGATCGACCCGAGCATGCTGTTGATCACGCCGAACTGCGCGTCGAGCATGAACCGCCAGAACAGCCCGACCACGACCGGCGAGAGCATCATCGGAACCAGGAACAGCGTGGTGAGCACTCCCCGCCCGCGCACGCGCCGTGAGATCAGATAGGCGATGGAGAAGCCCAGCACGGTCTGCAGGGTGACCGCGCCGACCACGTAGAGCAACGTCGTGAAGGCCCTCATGTGGACCTGCGCCGACGTCAGGATGGCGGTGAAGTTCTCGAACCAGACGAAGGTGGCGGGTCCGCCGCGGGTGGCCGAGTAGTCGGTGAACGACAGGTACAGCGCCCACAGCAGCGGGAACACCGACATCGCGAGCAGCAGCAGCAGCGCCGGGGAGATGAAGGCCACCGTGAGCCAGCGATCGCTCAGGTGGCGGGACCGCCCCGGTGCAGGCGGCGTCGCGGACGCCTCCTGCACCGGGTGGTCCGTCAGAGAGACGGGGTCACTCACAGTCCGCCGCCGCCCTTTTTGCCGGCGGAGTCGAGGACGGCCTGCTGCTCCTTGGCGATGTCGTTCAGCGCGTCCTTCGGCGGCTTCGCGCCGTTGAGGGCCGCGTTCACGTTGGTGTTCTCGATGTCGATGAGACGCGCGTACTCGGGGACGTTCCACATGTCCCGCATCCGGGAGACCGAGTCGGCGTACACCTTGTTGAACGGCCCGGCGTTGAGGAACTCGGGCGACGACAGGGCGTCCGTACGCGCCGGCACACCGCCGGCGGCGGCCCACTTCTTCTGGATGTCGGCCTGCTCGAACCACTTCATGAAGTTCAGCGCCTCCGCCTGCTTCTCCGGGGAGGAGTAGGCCGACACGTGCATGCCCATGCCGCCGAGCGGCACCAGGTCGGTCTTCTGCTTCGGCAGGGTGGCGAAGCCCAGCTTGCCGAGGATCTCGTCGCGCGTCTTGCCGAGCGTCGACTGCTCGGGGTCGAGCAGGCCGCCGCTCGCGGCGATCCAGTTGAACGCGATGCAGGCCTTGCCCTGGGCGACCGCCGCGTTCACCTCGTCGATGAACCAGTTGCCGGAGCCCGCCGCGGTCAGCGGCTTCATCTTGTTGACCAGGACGTCCATCGCCTCCTGGCCCGCGGCGTCGTTGATGACGCCCTCGATCTTGCGCGCCTTGGAGTCCCAGAGGTTGCCGCCGTAGACGCCGTTGACCGTGTTGTAGGTGACGGCCGCGGCATCGGAGCCGTTGGCCTGGTGGAAGGCCAGCCCGCTGACGCCGGGGTTCTCCGTCTGGCACTTCTGGGCGGCCGCGATCATCTCGTCCCAGGTCGCCGGCGGCGTGTCGCCGATCAGGTCCTTGCGGTAGATCATGGTCCAGGTGTCGCCGAGCAGCGGCAGTCCGTACAGGCTGGCGTTCTCGTCGCGCTGCCCGGTCTCCGCCTGGGGGAACTGGCCGTAGGCCGCCAGGAGGTACGGGTTGTAGGCGTTGACGTCGATGTTCTTCTTGACGAAGTCGGTGATGTCGAGGATGTTGCCGTTGGTCACGGCCTCACCGATGTGCTGCGAGTCCAGGATCGGGATGTCGAAGTCGGTCTTGTGCGCGGCGAACTGGGTGAACATGGCGTCGTGCCAGTTCGCGTTCGGCACGACGTTGACCTTGATGGTGACGTTCGACCGCTCCTTGGTGTACTCCGCGTTCGCGAAGGCCTCCAGGGCCTTGGCCGGGGGCCAGTCGAACCAGATGAAGCTGAGGGTCAACGGGTCTTTGGTGAGCTCCGGGATGTCCGCCGGCGCCTTGGGCGCGTTCGCGTTCGCGCCGTCGTCCCCGCCGCAGGCCGTCAGGGACGTGGCCACCAACAGGGCCGCCGCCGCCAGTTGTCCTATTCGCCGTGGGTACCGCATATCTTGCCTGCTTTCTGGGGGGAGACCACTGGAGCCTTGCTGCGTACTTCGCCGAGCAGTTGGGGGGTTGTTCAGGCGTGTTGCCGGCTGCCGCAGGGGCTGACCCGCAGACCGGCGTCACGGGTACGCCGCGACGGAAATGGGGCTTTCAATCAGTCGAGAGGTTCATCGGTCCTCATTCGGTCAGGTGGCGGACCGAGGAGGACGTCGAGCATGCTCAGGGGGTGCTCCGACTGATCGAATCGGAGCGGAGGTGCGCGGTTTCGCCTGGGTTAAGGATGGGTGACATCCGCCACCTTTCCTATACGATCCGGGTTGGGGCGTCAACATCCCGCAAAGTTTGGACCGATATCAACAGGATGCAGAAAACCCAAGAAAGGACCTCGGGTCACGATGGACGACGAAGCGACGATCGCGCGGCGCCGATCGCGCGGCCGGCTCGCCGACGAGGTGTACGACACGCTGCTCGGCCAGCTGATGTCGCTGCGGATCGAGCCCGGCTCCCGCGTCACGATCGACGTCCTGGCGCGAGAGCTGGGGGTCTCCCAGACGCCGATCCGAGACGCGCTGAACCGTATGGAGGCCGAGGGCCTGGTCGTGCGGGTGCCGCACGCCGGCTATCGCATTCCCCCTCAGATCACCCGTCACCGGTTCGAGGACATGCTTGAGCTCCGCCTGCTCCTGGAGCCGGCGGCGGCGCGCAGGTCCGCCGAACGCGCCTCCTCCACGCAGGTGGCCGGGCTGCGGCGGATGCTGGAGGAGATGGCGGAGCTGGAGGGGGGCGACGGGCCCGTGGCCTACGGCGCCTTCGGGCTACGCGACGCCGCCTTCCACGATCTCATCGCCCAGAGCGCGGAGAACGAGGTCATCCGCGAAGCGCTCGCCCGCCTGCACACGCACGTCCACCTGTTCCGGCTCGTCCACGACACCCAGGTCACCTACCTGGCCATGGCCGAGCACGAGGACGTCCTGGCCGCGATCGCCGCGCGCGACCCCGACGCCGCCGCCTACGCCATGCGGCGACACATCCTGCGGTCCGGCGAGCGGTTCCGGCGCTTGTTCGACGAGGCGGAGGACGCGCACGGAATGGCCGCAAAGGCTTGACGGGCGGGCCGGGCCGAGCAATGCTAACCCAACCGGATCGGATTGGATCTGATCCATCTCACCTGCCCCAGATGCGAGGAGAAGTAGGTGCCCAGAGCGCTGCTTCTAGCCGGCGACGCCGCCGAGGAGCTCGACACGATGTATCCCTACTATCGCGTGCAGGAGGGGGGATGGGACGTCGACGTGTCGTCCCGGACGCTGCGTGACATTCAGCTTGTCATCCACGAGTTCGACCCCAACTCCGACGCCTACGTGGAGAAGAACGGCCGGAAGTTGCCGGTCGACGTGACCTGGGCCGAGGTCGACGTCGAGCGTTATGACGCCCTCATCATCCCCGGTGGACGCGCCCCCGAGTGGATCCGGGTCGACCCCGACGTCAGGCGCATCACCGAGCACTTCTTCGCGCGCGACCTCCCGATCGCGCTGGTGTGCCACGGCGCGCAGGTGCCGGCTGTGTACGGACTGCTGAAGGGCCGGAAGACGGCGTGCTTCCCCCCCATCACCGGTGACATGGAGAACGCGGGCGCGACGGTCATCGACGCTCCCGACGTGGTGGACGGAAACCTCGTCTCCTGCCGCGGCTGGCCGGACATGCCGAAGTTCGGCCGGGCGATGATGGAACTCTTCTCGAAGTCCGTCAACTCCGCGTCGGCATGAGCACACCGGACCTGTCGACTGTGACGGCACTTCGGACCGTCACAGTCGACGGCTCCCCCGTCCACGTCATGGAGGGCGGCACCGGGCCCGCGGTGCTGATGCTGCACGGCTCCGGCCCCGGCACGACCGGATCCGGCGCCTGGGCGGCGACGGCACAGGCGCTGGGCACGTCCTTGCACGTGGTGGCGCCTGACCAGGCGGGGTTCGGCCAGACGCCCATCCCGCCGAACTCCAGAGGTGGGCTCCGGTTGTGGACGGAGCAGGCCGCGGGCCTGATGGACGCTCTCGGTATTGAGCACTACGCCGTGGTGGGCCACTCCATGGGCGGTGCCGTGGCCCTGGCCTTGGCGGCCGCGCGTCCCCGGCAGGTCACCCGTGTCGTGGCGGTCTCGACGATGGGCGCCCCCGGGGCGCCGCTGTCCGCCGAGCTCGACGCGATCTGGGCCGCCCCCGCCGGCCCGCTCGGGGCACGGGACATGTTGAGCCGCCTCGTCCTCGACCAGGCACTCGTGACCGAGTCGGCCGTCGCCGCCCGTGCGGACGCGATGCTGGCCGGGGCGGACGCATTCGCGTCGTTGTTCCCTCCGCCCAGGGCACGCTGGGCCGACGACCTCACCCTCTCGGCGCAAACCCTGGCAGGGATCCGCGCGCCCGTGCTGCTGGTCCACGGCGCCGAAGATCGCGTCACCCCACTCGGGACGGCGGCTGTGCCGCTGCTCGAACACCTGGCCGATGTGCGTCTGCACGTGCTGGGCCGATGCGGGCACGTGCCGGCGCTTGAGCACCCGCACGACTTCAGGCGACTCCTGGCGTGCTTCCTCGGCCACTGATCGCCGCGACGGGTCCGCAGCCCGTGCTCCCCCGGACCGGGCCACGACGAGGCAGCGGCCTCGCGCTCGTCGTCGAGCCGGGCCGAGTCGGAGCGGCGCGGGGATGAGGACGCCGTAGATCCGCCAGGGTCGGCCCGAACGACTTACGCCCCCACATGGTGTCCGGCGGGGTGAGGGCGTAGGTCGTCGTGCCAAGGAGGCCGGTTCAGCAGATGCTGATCCACTCCGTCGCGTACAGGATTTCGTTGGGGATGCCGTGCCTGCCGTTGCCGTAGGACGCGATCTCCGTTTGTGAAGCGTTGTAGAGTCTCACCCTTACGCCGCCGTACTGGTTGTTCACGAGAGCGCCCGCGTTGATGAAGTTGTAGACCTTCCGCCAGCCGCACTTGTACATGGGGAAGCCGGTGTGTGTTCCATCGCCGTTTCCCACGGTGATGCAGGCGAAACCGTTGAAGTCCTCGGTCTCGCAGATATCCAGGAAGTCCTTGCGCATTTCAGCGAAAGTCAGGTTGATGCGCGGCTCGCTGGAGTAAAGCGGAACGACCCGAGGGACCCAGGCCGCAGTCGTGACCGAACTGGAGACGATGGTCGTCGATGCGGCCGTCGCCGACGCCGGCGATGCGGCGATCACGGTCGGCACCGCCAATACCAACCCGAAGAGCATTGCGCGTGCCCTGAGCGCGCGCCTGGGGCTGGGCATGTGGTGAGTTCCCATCAGTTCTCCTGACTGTCAGTTCTGTTCGCCGGCGGCGATTCGCGTCTGGTTCTCTGCGCCAACAGACGAGAACACGCCAGGAGTCATTGCCGGAACGGTGCGGCAACGGCGTGTCTTGATTCTTGGGCTTCCTGTCCGGTTCGCTGGAAACTCGATCGCTGTCGTAGTGGCGACGCTCGACGGCCCGGCCGACGCTGGGCTTGACCCGTGACGGACATCTGAGATCAGGGGGACGTGATCGCGGTGTTGAAGCGATCCCGGCCTGACGGAGGCTCCGATGTGCCCCGCGTTGGGTGAAGTCGGATAGCCGCACCGGTGACGATGGCCGACGACCAGCACCCGGACGGCACAGACCGTCTTCCTCGCGTGATTCCCCTGGACGCTCCAGAGCGCAATAGAGACCTCTTTTACGTCGACAGGTGGGGTGCCGGTCGAGCACGGCGAACCCGACCAGGTCGAAGGGTCCCGGCGAACGCTGGCGCGCGAGCCGTACCGCCAGAGCACCTCACCAGCCGGTGGGCCCCGGCGCGGTTGACCGGCGGGAGTCGGCCAGCCAGGTGGCCGCCCCGCCGGGCCTGGGATGGTCGCCCCGCCCACCGTCATCAGCACTGCGCGTCGTGGTTAGGCGGTCATGACCCGGCTCCGGTGAGCTGGGCGTGGAGGCGCTTGCATTCGTGGACGAAGCGGATCGTGCGGCGGCTCTTCGCGAAGTCAGCGACGACCGGGATCTCCCCGCGCGCACCCGTCCACCGGGCCACCTCGGTGGCGAAGGCGACCAGTTCGGCCTGCGGGACGGTGATGCGGCGGCCTTCGCCGAAGAACTCCGGCAGCATGGCGCGCAACATCCGCCACACCTCGTGGTGGCCGCCCGCCTCGGCCAGATCGGTCAGGGCCCTGATCACGGGCCGGGTCTCCAGCCAGGTGTCGCGGATCAGCAGCGCGAGCTGCCGGCCCATCGTCTCGGCGGGCAGGTCGCCCCGCGCGGCCATGCGCAGGACCAGCGGGATCGTCTGGGCCGGCTCCGCGCCGAGCAGATAGGCGACGATCAACGCCGTCGCGTCGCCCAGGGGGCCGTCGGCGGCGACCATCCGGGAGACCTCGTGCTGGCCCACGCTCGTGGTCCAGTAGGTGCGGAACGTGAAGGGCAGGAAGTTGACCGCCACGACCTCCCGGTGGGACGGCAACATGGCGGGCCAGGCGGCCATCGCCCCGCCCTTCTCGTCGTCGGTCCACTCGAACGGCTGGCGCAGCGCCACTTCGTCGATGAGGCGGACGCCCGTGGGCGTGGCCCGGAGCACGGGCGTCAGCCGGCCCTCGCCGGATTCGGTCGTCTGCGGCCATGCGGCGCCGCACTCCGGGTCGGGCATGCCCTCCCCGGCCAGCCAGGCGGCGACCTGTCGTGCGGCGGCCGACTCGATCGCGGCGGCGCGTGCGGCTTCGGCCGGGTGGCTGCCCCTCGGGAGCCGGAGCAGCGCCTGGGCCAGGTCGGCTTCCGGCGGCTCGCGGCCCGCGGCGGCACAGGTCTCCAGGCGGTCGACCAGCACGGCGGGGTCGAGGTGGCCGCGCAACCAGGTGGGGGTGGCCAGCAGCACGGGCGGCAGCGTGCCGGCGCGGAGGGCGTCGAGGATCTCGGCGTAACGGTGCAGCAGGAAGTCGTGGAGCGGGGAGAGCATGTTCGGGTGCGGAAGCAGGTGCTGCCGCCGCCATTCCTCCGCCTCGGGGAGCGGGTCGGGCTGGAAGGAGCGCCGCCGGGCCGGGAAGTAGATCACCGTCACCGCGACACACGGCTCGTCGTCGCCCGGCGGGGGCACCGGGCCACCCGCGCGCATCGCCTCGATCCGGCCGGGGTGGACGCCGAGTTCCGCCATCCGGTCGTAGACGCCGTCCATGACGAAGTCGGGCATCGTGTCCCCGACCTCGGCGTCCTTCTCTTCGTCGTCGTCGAAACGGTGCCACGACATCTCGGCGACGCCGACGACCGGCTCTTCGACGGGTTTCCCGGTGAGGGAGACCCAGCCGTTCGAGCAGGGGATCTTCTCGCCGTTCTCGCGGGCCTCGGCCATGGACGGGCCCTCGTCGCTCGTCCAGGTGACGAAGATGGACCGCACGGGGGCGTCGTCGTCCAGGTAGTGGCCCCGCTGCGGGCTTCCGAAGCTGAAGGTGATTCCCCGGTGCACCCGTTCCGGCAGAACGATCTCCGCGCCCCGCGTCACGGCGAGCACCTGCGTCGAGTAGCTCTCACCTTCCCAGAACCGCTCCGGCCCGAGCGGCGGCACCACCGGCACGCTGCCGGGTGAGATCAGCTCGGCGGCCAGCGCCGTCTGCCACGCGTCGACGCTGGTGCGCCGGTCGCCGCCCTGCCAGTAGCGGGACTGCTGCTCGACGTAGGGCGTGAGCTCGCGGCGCAGGTCCGCCCGGTCGGCGCGGATCCCGGCGACGAAGGCGGCCAGCCAGCGCTCCAGGCGGATCCACTCGTCGAGGCCGGAGGGCACGATCGACGGCTCGGGGAACGGCTTGGCCTCCGGCGGCTCCGGGAGCGGCGGGAACTCCTTGTGCTCCAGCAGGTCCTCGACCGGGATCTCCCCGCCGAACTGCGTCGCCAGCGCGGAGCCGAGCCCGGCGGGCAGTTCGGGGATCGCCGCCAGGAACGCCTCGGCGTGACCCGCGAGCGGGCCGGCGTGCTTCATGGTCAGCTCGGCCGCGCGGTTGCGCACGTCGAAGGACTTGTGCGCGTACGCCATCGTCAGCGCGGTGACGAAATCCCCGGCACGCTCAGGGATGGCCCGGATCGTCTGGTCCGTCCAGCGCAGCCCCAGAGCGGCGAGCTTGGCCTCGGCGCGGAAGGTCAGCGCCTCCACCGCCTCGACCAGGTCGGCGTGGTCGAGCGGCAGCGCCGTGCGTACCTGCGCGGCGGCCAGTTCGGCGACCGGACCCGGAGCCGACGGCAGCAGGCGCAGGTAGTCGCGCACGCGGGGCGCCGACTCGGCGGGCGTGGGGTCGAGAAGCGTGTGCAGCCGGACGAAGAACCGCAGGTCCTGCGCGTCGCCGCCGCGCAGGAAACGGCTCACGCACCCGTCGAGTGCCTGGTCTCTGGGCAGTTCGCGAACGGCGGCGGCCAGCCAGTGGGTCGGCTCGGGCTCCAGCCTCTCCTCCCGGAGGGCGCGGCCCGCGCCGTCGGCGTCGAAGACGCGGGGCAGCAGAACGGGGGCCAGCGGGTCGTCGGCCACACCCGGCTCGGACAACCACGCGGCGACCAGCGGGTCGTGGCCGGGCGGCACCGCGCCGGACTCGCGCAGCAGCGCCACGGCCAGCGGCGCGATGCGGTCACCGGGCCGCCGGATCCGCTGGGCCAGCCGGACGGCGACCTCGCGCCGCCACTCCGGCGGCCGGGTGGCCGCCACCCGGCACACCAGGTCGACGTCGATGGGGGCGGCCCAGCGGCGGGTGACGTCGCGGCCGGTCATCCACGTCACGGCGGCGGCCGGGCCGTAGATCACGCCGGCCCCGGCCAGCAGCACCATGGTGGCGTCGAGCGGCTCGTCGCGGGCGCGCGAGTCCTTGACCAGACCGGGCAGGTGGCCGCCCAGCTCGGCGCGCTCCCCTTCGGTGAGCGTGACCAGCCGCTCGGCCAGCCGGGTGGTCGACCTGCCGGTGAGCAGGTGGGAGATCTCCGCCAGAA
>NZ_BBXE01000033.1:0-154184 GCF_001570565.1 Herbidospora yilanensis
GCCGCAGGCCGCGCCCGAGCCGGTCGCCGAGGAACCCGCGAAGGCCGAGGAGCCGCCGACCCCGGCGGTCATGCCGAAGTAGGTCAAGCCGCGGCCCGCGCCGCCGCAGGCGAAGCCGCCCGCGCAGCGGCCGGCGCCGAAGGAGGAGAAGCCGGCCGAGCCGGTGCCCGCGGGCGCCGCGCCCGCCCCGGCGCCCAAGCCGGCCCCGCGCCGCAAGTCGCGGGCCCGCCGTGCCTCGGTGCCGTCGTGGGACGAGATCATGTTCGGCGCGCCCAAGCAGGACTAACGCTTCAGGAAGGGCGCCATCCAGTCGGGGGTGACCTCGGCGGCGAACGCGGCCGCCTGGGTCTCTCCGGCGTCGATCGCCTTGTAGCCGCCGCTGCCCGCGCCGACCCCGGCGATCACCGTCACCAGCCCGGCGCGGCGCTGGAACCACGTCTGCTCGATGGTCCAGCCGACGACCGCCCGGCGTTCGACGACCGCCTGGGCCCGGCGCAGCGACCCCGAGCGGACCGACAACCGGGTGCCGTCGTAGGTGTGGCCCAGTGACCGGTAACGGTCGAGGCCGAGGGCGATTCCGGCCACGGCCAGGACCGTGGCGGCGACTCCGATGAGGGCGTAGCCCAGGGCGTACATGACCAGGGCCAGGGCCACCCACGGCGCGATCGCCCGGAACAGGCGGCGGCGGCGTGCGGCGGGCGGGTGGGGGCGCAGCGCCTCGCTGAACGGGCCGACGGCCTCGGCGGCGATGTCGCCGACGGCGGCGCGGGGGGCCACGGGGAGGAGCTGGCCGCGGGTCTGGGAGTCGCCGAGGCCGGTCACCACGGCCCACAGGCGGGCCACCCGGGCGCGGCGCTCCAGCGGGCTTTCGGCGATCTCGTAGCCTCGGATGCGGCGGCGTTCGAGGGAGACCACGCGCCGGTTGATCAGGCCGCGCTCGGCCACGAGGTGGTCGCCCCGGCCGAACAGCACGAAGTTCCAGTTGAAGAAGGCGTACATGGCCGCGCCCAGGAACGGCATCAGCACGACCAGCACGACCGCGGCGCCGATGAGGAGCAGCGGGTGGCCCCAGAGCCACTCGCCGACGGCCACCGCGTCGTCTTCGTCGAGGCCGAGCTCGCCGCCCCACTGGAAGGCCAGGCCGACCGCGCCGGCGACCAGCGCGAACGGGGTGAACAGGTAGGCGCCGGACAGCGGGCCGTAGCGCAGCCAGGCGCGCGGGACCTTCAGGAACACGTGGTCGTGCGGCGCGGCGGGCCGCGCCTGCCGCTCGGGGGCGATCACGGCGTGGTGGCGGGACAGCAGCACGGCGCGCAGCCGTTCGGCCTCCTCGACGGTGATGCCGTCGAGCTCGCCTTCCTGCTTGTCGCCTCCGGCGCCGGTGTCGAGCTTGAGCACGGCCAGCCCGAGCAGCCGGTGGAGGAACGGCGTGGTGACGTCGACGCCGCGGATGCGCTCCAGCGGGATGACGCGGGTGGAACGGCCGATGAAGGCGCGGGACAGTTCGAGGCGGCCGGCGGTGATGGTGTAGGAGAAGGTGGCCCAGCGCACGACGGCGTACAGGACCGAACCGGCCACGCCGAGCGCGGCCCAGATGAACGAGCGCGGCGAGAACCCTCCGGCCACCAGCACCCCGGCGAGCGGCACGAGCAGCGACGGCAGCACCCTGATCGGGTCGATGAGCAGCAGGCGGGGACTGAGCCGGGCGGCCTCGGGCACCGGCTCCTGGAACGGGATGCTCACGTCGCGTCGTCCCGGAGTTCCTGGGCCCGGCGCGACAGCTCCTCGGCCAGCCGCGCGGCCACCTCGTAGTCGAGGCCCTTGATCGTGGACGACCCCGCGTAGGAGGCGGTGCGGATCTCGACCGTCGCCAGCCCGAAGAAGCGCTCCAGCCAGCCCTGCGCCTTGTCGACGGTCTGGATGCGGGACACCGGCACGAACACCCACTTGCGCGACAACCAGCCCGAGCGGGCGTAGACGACGTCGGCGGCCAGTTCCCACCGGTGCACGGCGAACCGGACGACCGGCTCGGCGAGCACGAAGGGCACGAGCACGAGGCCGATGGCGAGCGCGGCCACCCAGGTGCGGTCGAGCAGCCACTGGGGCAGGAACTCCCACCCCGTCATCCACATCGACAGCAGCACCAGCCCGACCACCAGCAGCACCGTCACGATGACGGCCTCCGCGAACCAGAGCGATCTGGCCCTCGGCGAGACCTGGTTGGCGGGGTCACGCAGCGCGTCACGCATCTGGCATCACGATCCCACCCTAAATCGTCGGGATGTGCCCTTGGTCACCCCCCAACCCGCGCTTGAAGATTTCTACCGGCGAGTACCACTTCCCCACCTGAATCATAGGAATCCCAGGTCACACCGGTTCGGCCGGGGTGGACCAATGAACGAACCCGGCGATTGCGGAGGTTCTTCTCTCTGTGGATCATCGCGATCGGGTCGGCGCACCTGCGGGATCCGCGTAGCATCATCGGGCATGGGGTCGCTGACGAAGTCCGTTCGCACGCGCCGAGCCGCTCTCATTCCGGCGGCCGTCGCGGCGCTGGCGGCATCGGCTTCGGGCTGCGGGATCGTGGGCGGAGGTTCGCCCGCCGACCTCGACGTGATCAGTGTGTCGAGCCCGCAGTTCCGTGACGGCGACCCGTTGCCGTCGGGCTACTCGTGCAATGGAGACCTGGGCAATCCGCCCCTCCGCTGGTCGGGTACGTCGGGCGCCAAGTCGGTGGCCCTCGTGGTCGACGACAACGCCGCGGGAGACAAGGCGATGGTGCACTGGGTGGTCTTCAACATCGACCCCAACACCACCGAACTCGCGGAGAACGGCACCCCCCGGGGTGCACGGCAGGGGCAGACGACTAGTGGAAAAGTCGGATATGTGCCCCCCTGCCAGCCCGATGGCAGCTACCGTTTCACCGTCTACGCCCTCAACGAAGAACTGGACCTCCCGCAGGGTGCCCCCCTCTCGGAGAGTCTGGCCACCATCGCGTCACACACGATCGCCCGAGGTCGCCTCACTGCGGCTGACATCGAGTGACATGCTGGTGACCGCACGTAGTAGTGGTGGACCAATCTTCGCCTAGGGTGTGACAACGGTCATTGTGGTCGAGCAGAATCGGATCCTGAATTGCTGAGCGCAGGTGATCACAGGGGGCAGGTCGCGTCGATGGCCGCGCGATCTCACCGGCGCCGCTGGAAGGCCATGGCCTTGAGGGTGGTGCTATGACCGCGGTCATTTTGGGCCTTGTCGCCGTTGTGCTGTTGGTGCTGATCGTCGTGGCACTCGGCATGCGGTCGATGAACCGGAGAGAGAGCGCGCTCTCCTCCGAGCGCATCAAGGCGATGGCCGAGGGCGCCGCGAAGAAGAAGGGCAGCCGGCCCGCTGAGGAGACCTTTTTCGAGAGCTTCCCCGAGGGCTTCGACGCCTTCGAGGAGCCGAAGAAGGCGCCGCCGAAACCGGCCGCCAAGGCCCCCGGCGCGCCGCCCCGTCCCGGCAGCCGCCAGGGCGCCAAGCAGCAGCCCGCCGGTGCTCCCCGAGGCAAACGCGGGGTCGACGAGTGGGGCGCCGACGACGACTACGACGACGACTACTGGTCACGGGTCCGCGCCGACGACGGGGCGTTCGGCGGCACCATCAAGCAGCGCATGGCCACCCCCCGCCCGGTGGAGCCCGAGCCCGCCGCGGCCGGCCCCGCCCCCATGGCGTCGGTGACCCCCATCAGCGCCGTCGACCCCAACGCCGCGACCGTCCAGGGTGTCCTCCCTCAGCGCCCGGCCGCCGTCCAGCCGCCCGTCCAGCCCGTTCCCACGCCGGGCGTCGTGACCCCGATCGCCGCCGCGCTCACTCCCGGGGTGGTCACCCCGATCGCCGGTCTCAGCACCGGCCCGCTGAACACCGGAACCCCGTCCAACGGGTTCCTGTCCCCCGACACCGGCATGGTCGACGGGCTGCGCGCCACCCCCTCCTCGCAGCTCGCCGAGCAGAAGACCGTCACCTTCTCCGCGCCCACCCCCGACCTGAGCAGCCCCGCGACCGGCCCCTTCACCCCGCCCGGGGTCTCCACCGACCCGTTCTCGTCGGGTCCCTCGACCGGCATGTTCGAACGGCCGGGCTCCTACGACCAGCCCCCGACCGGACCGTTCCCCAGCCGGCCCGGCTACGACACCGGCTACACCAGCGGCAACTTCCCCACGCCGGCCGCGCCGCAGCCTGAACCGATCCCGCCGGCCTACCCCGAGCCCACCGGCTGGCCGGCCCCGCCCGCGGGCGGCACCTACCAGCCGCCGGCCACCGCCCCCTCGTCGTGGGGCAGCACCAGCGGCGACGTGTTCGACGACCCCGAGCCGCCCCGTCCGGGCAGCGGGTCGACCTGGTCGACCGGCGAGGCGGCGGGCTACCAGATGCCCGCACCGGCGCCGTCCTACAACGACTTCTCGACCGGCGCCTACCAGACCGGCAACCTGCCGACCCCGGCGCCCGGCTCCTACGAGGTCAGCGCCGGCTGGGCGACGATCGACGACTCCGACTCGGTGGCCGGCTCCTACGGCTACGACCAGCAGGCCTACCCCGGGGCCGCGCCGCCCGCCCCGCCGCAGAACAACGGCGGGAGCTGGCCCTCCTACGACGAGCTCTACGGCGAGCAGACCACCCGCAGCGGCGGCGCACGCCGGGGCACTCACCGGGGCACCCCCGAGACCGACCAACCCGACTATTACCGCTGATTTCCCCGGTCTGAGTAGGACCCTCGGCTGACCTTGGCATAAGGTCGCCGCATGACCGGGGGTAACAGTTCGACCACGCAGCGTGTCGTTTCGGTGCTGCGGCATGACGTTCCGGCCTCACTCGTGGTGTTCCTGGTGGCGGTTCCGCTGTCACTGGGCATCGCGGTGGCGTCCGGGGCGCCGATCGCGGCCGGGCTGGTCGCGGCGATCGTCGGTGGAATCGTGGCGGGCGCGCTGGGCGGGTCCGTCGTCCAGGTGAGCGGTCCGGCGGCCGGGTTGTCGCTGGTGGTGGCCGATCTCGTCCAGGTGTACGGCTGGCGGGCGACCTGCGCCATCACCCTCGCGGCGGGGCTGCTGCAGATCGTGCTCGGCGCGTTCCGGGTGGCCAGGGCCGCCCTGGGGGTCTCCCCCGCCGTCATCCACGGCATGCTGGCCGGGGTCGGCGTCGTCATCGCGCTCTCGCAGCTCCACATCGTGCTGGGCGGCAGCCCGCAGCGGTCGGCGCTCGACAACCTGCTGGAGGTCCCGGCCCAGGTGGCCACCCTCCACGGCGACGCGGTGATGATCGGGCTGCTGACGATCGGCGTGCTGCTGGTCTGGGACCGCATCCCCAAGGTGCGGCTGGTGCCCGCCCCGCTGGCGGCGCTCACCATCGCGACGGTGACGGCGGCGCTGGCGGGCTGGAGATTCACCGAGGTCGACCTGGCCAACGGGCTGAGCCGGCTCGCCGGGCCGATCCTGCCCGCGGGCGACTGGCACGCCGTCGCCGCCTCGATCCTGCTGGTGGCCGTGCTCGCCGGGGTCGAGTCGCTGCTGACGTGCGTGGCCGCCGACCGCATGCACGACGGGCCGCGCGCCGACCTCGACCGGGAGTTGTGCGCGCAGGGCGTCGCCAACGTGGTGTCGGGCGGCCTCGGCGGCCTGCCGGTGTCGGGCGTGGTGGTCCGGACGACCACCAACGTCCGGGCGGGCGCGCGGTCGCGCTGGTCGACGGTGCTCCACGGCGTGTGGGTGCTGATCGCCACGATCGCGTTCGCCTCGGCCCTCGGGCTCATCCCGATGGAGGCGCTGGCCGCGCTGCTGCTGTTCATCGGCGTGAAGATGGTCAACCTGGGCACCGCGCGCGGGCTGCGCGGCCACGGCGAGATGCCGATCTACTTCCTGACCATGGGCGCGGTCGTGCTGGTCGGGCTGGCCGAGGGCATCGTCATCGGGCTCGGCCTGGCCGCGCTGCTGGCGCTGCGGCGGCTGACCTGGGTGTCGGTCGAGGTGAACCCGTCGGGCGGGCGCTGGCGGGTGGTGGTGACCGGGTCGCTGATCTTCATCGGGGTGCCCCGGCTGACCGACTCGCTGCGCACGATCCCCCGCGGCGCCGACGTCGACATGCTGCTCAACGTCGACTTCATGGACAACGCGGCGTTCGAGGCGCTGCACAACTGGCGGCTGGAGCACGAACGGGGCGGCGGCACCGTCGACATCGACGAGCTCCACGACGACTGGTACACCGCCGCCGCCAGCGGGACGCGGGTGTTCCCGGCCAAGACGCCGCCCAAGCTCGACTGGTCGTGGTTGCCGTGGGCCTACCGGCGGCCCCCGGCGGCCGAGCCCGGCGACCTGCTGGAGGGCACCCGCGAATACCAGCGCCGGACCGCGCCGCTGATCCGGCCGCTGCTGACCCGCATGGCGCGCACGCAGTCGCCGTCCCATCTGTTCATCACCTGCGCCGACTCCCGGGTGATGCCCTCGGTGATCACCGCGAGCGGGCCGGGCGACCTGTTCATGGTCCGCAACGTCGGCAACCTGGTGCCGCGGTTCGAGTCGGTGCCGGCCGACGACTCGGTGGCGGCGGCGATCGAATACGCCGTCGGCGTCCTCGGCGTCAGCACGATCACGGTGTGCGGCCACTCGGGGTGCGGCGCGATGGTGGCGCTGCTCGGCGACGCGCCCACGGGCCTGACGGCGGTCGGCAACTGGCTGCGCCACGGGCACCACTCGGTCGAGCGGTTCGAGAACACCCCCCACGGGCCCGAGGAGGCGCCGCTCGACCACCTGTGCCGGGTCAACGTGATCCAGCAGCTCGAGAACCTGCGCAGCCATCCGATGGTGGAGCGGCTGGAACGTTCCGGGAAGCTGAAGTTGTCGGGGCTCTACTTCGACATCGCGACCGCCCGGGTGCACCTGCTCGACGAGGAGGGGTTCACGCCCGTACCGGAGCTTCACCGACGGTGAAATCGGCCCGTCGTGAAACGGGGCGGACCGCCCGACATCGGGCATCCAGGATGGGGGCATGAGAATTCTGGTGATCGGCGGCTCGGTGTTCCTCGGCCGGGCCGTCGTCGAGGAGGCCCTCGCGCGGGGCCACGACGTGACGATGTTCAACCGGGGGGTGAGCCGGGCCGACCGGCCCGACGTCGAGTCGGTGCACGGCGACCGGGAGAACCACGACCACCTGGTGCGCCTGGTCGACGGCCGGGAGTGGGACGCCGTCGTCGACGTGTGCGGCTACACCCCGGCGAAGGTGCTCGACGGGGTGCGCGTGCTGAACGGGCACGCCTCCCACTACACGTTCATCTCCAGCATCAGCGCCTACAAGGGTTTTCCGGGCGAGATCGGCGTCAACGAGGAGTCGGAGCAGTTCCCCGGCGACCCCGAGGCGACCGAGGGCGACTACGGCCCGCTCAAGTCGGGGTGTGAGCTGGCCGTCAGCGAGAACTTCGAGGGCGGCACGCTCATCGTCCAGCCGGGCCTGATCCTCGGCCCCCACGAGAACGTCGGCCGGCTGCCCTGGTGGCTGACCCGGATCGAGCGCGGCGGCCGGGTGGTCGCGCCCGGGAACCCCGACCGCGAGATGCAGCTCATCGACGCCCGCGACATCGCCGCGTTCACGATCGCGCAGGTCGAGAAGGGCACCACGGGCAAGTTCCTGACCGGCGGAGTCCCGGCCAACACCACCTACGGCCAGTGGCTGCGCGACTGCGTCGAGGTGACCGGGTCGGACGCCGAGCTGGTCTGGGTCGACGACGCGGTGCTGCACGAGCACGGGGCGCAGATGTGGACGGAGTTCCCGTTGTGGGCCGACGACAGCATGCCGGGGGTGTGGCTGACCGACTCCTCGAAGGCCCGTGCGGCGGGGCTCACGTGCCGGCCGGTCAGCGAGACGGTGCGCGACACGTGGGAGTGGCTGCGGCACGTGCCGGTCGGGGAGCGGGTGTTCGGGGCGCGGTTCGCCCACGGGATCGATCCGGACAAGGAGGCCGCGATCCTGGCCGACTGGGACAACCGGAGCTGACGACTTTCCCGGCATCCCCACCGAGAGCGGAACGCTGCCCCTAGGATTCACGAGCCGCGTTCAGACGGCTACGCCACGTGATGACTCGGGAGAAGCGTTTCCATGGCAAGGTCCATCAAGGGGAACTCCGCCCTTGCCCGGCCCTACCGCGACCTCGTGTGGCTCGCCTATCTGACGTTGCCGCCCGACAGCGGCGAGCGGCGGGTGCTGCTCGCCCACCGCCTCGCCGCGCGGGCGCTGCTGCGGCGTCCCGGCGACCCGCAGCAGGCCCGCCTCGACGTGCTGAAACGGGTGCTGAAGCGGCGCCCCTATCCGCTGATCGGGTTCGGGCGCCGTCTTGAGGTGGTGCCCGCGGTCGTCCGCAGCGACGAGCGCGCCTTCACCGCCGCGCTGGAGGAGCTTCCGCCGGCCGCCCGCGCCGGCTACGCGCTCACCCGCATCGAGGGCCTCGACGCGGGCGAGGCCCGCCGCCTGCTGGGCGCGGCCGGGGTGGCCGAGCCGACGATCGCGCTGGCGCTGATAGACGCGCTCGACGACGAACACGGCCGCCTGGAGGACCACCGCCCGGCCGCCGACCCGACGCTGGCCCGCATCTACGGCCGGGGCCCGTCCAAGGTCCTGATCGCGCTGGCCGCCGCCGCGGGGCTGCTCGCCGTCTCGGGCGTGCCCCACCTGCTGGGCCTGCACGACGTGCGCGCCGCCACCGCCGCCCCCGCGTTACCCGAGGTCGGCCGGGTCTCCCCCGGCACGTGGCGGACCACCACCACCCTCGACCTGCACACCTGGGAGCCCCGGGGCGACCTGACCGGCGACGACGGGCTGGTCGCCCGCGCGGTCCGGGCCTGGCAGGGCGAGGTGACCCCGCAGCCGGTGTCGGGCGCGCTGCCCAGCCCGCCGGTCGCGCCCCAGCTCCTCTACGCGGGCCGTCTCGACGGCACCACGGTCGTGCTGCTCCGCGACTCCGGCCGGGTGGCCCGCTACGCCGAGACCGGGCGGTCGCGGTCGCTGGAGGTGTTCCCCGAGCCTCGGCTGAAGGCCGACGGGTCGACCCCGCTGAAGTTGTCGGGGGGCCGTTACCTGGTGCCGCCGTGGGTGACCGAGGTGTCGGCGGCCAACCTGAGCCGGCTGGGCGCGAAGTGGCGTCCGGTCGCCCTGGCCGGTGGGGTGACCGGTCCGGTGCCGCAGGTCACGGCCGGTCCGTGCTGGCGCGGCCCGGTGTTGCGGCTGCGCGCGCCGGGGGTGGCCCACGGGATGGCCTACACGATGCTCGACCTGGGGCGGCTGGCGCTGGCGAACGTGACCCACCAGGCGCCGCCGCCCGCCGAGATCGACCGGACGGGGCCGGCGGAGATCGACGTGTCGCCGGGCGGGTTCAGCGCGTGGGCGCACCTGTCGTGCGCGCTGCCGTTCCCGCCGGTCGAGGCCGAGGCGGCGACGGCCTGGGAGTTCTGGTCGGGCGAGCTGCCGGAGTCGGCACGGGCGCGGTGGATGTGCGCCCGGTTCTCCAACACCGATGGGACGAGTTCGGTCAGGGCGGTGCTCGCCGTCGCCACCCCCGGCCGGACGGTGACGATCCCGACCGGCTCCCTCGCGGGCACGTGGGACTGCAGCCGCCTGAAGCGCCACGTGGTGGCGGCGACGTGGTGGCAGGCGCCGTCGGGCCAGTGGTACTACCTGGTCGCGGGCAGCCGCGACGTCGCCCGCATCACGGTGACCGGCCCGACGGTCAAGGACGTCCTGGCCGGGCGCGGCCTGATCGCCACCCCGGGGCCGAACGGCGGCGCGCAGCCGGCCGGGGAGGTCACGGTGACGGCGGGCACGACGACCGTGCTGCGCGAGAGCGCCCCCTGACTATCGTGATCCCGTGGACGAATGCGGGTGCGGGCACGACCGGTACCGGGCGCCGCGCGACAAGGCCGAGGGCCTGGTGCTGGCCCGGCACCTGCTGGTCATCGCACCCCTGCTCGACCTGGTCGAACGCGACGACTCGCGGTGGCTCGGCATCCTCCGCTGCACGTCGTGTGGTCGTTTCTGGGCCGAAGACAGCATGACGTCGGGCCACGCCGACCTGTTCTTCGTCTACCCGGTCGACACGGCCGACCCGCACGCCTGGCTGGCCCAGGCGCGGCCGGTGCTCTAGGCCGGAGCTCTAGGCGATCCAGGGCGGGGTGCCGTGCACGGTCCCGTCGGGCAGGATCGCCTTGGCGTCCCCGGCGGCCGTCACGACGGCGGTGAAGCCCTCGGCCGCGGCGGTGACCCGGCGCGCGGTGTGCGGCGGCATGATCACGGTGTCGCCCCCGGCGACCTCCACGGTCTCGCCGCCCAGTTCGACGGTCGCGCCGCCGGTGACGAACGCCCAGATCTGCTCGCGGTCGAAGTCGTGCGCCGGCCCGGCCACACCGGGTTCGGCGTCGACCCGCCAGACGGACTGGCCGGACCCGCCCTGGCCGGGCGAGGCGAAGGTGGTCATGACCCCGGCCGGAGTCTCGGAGCGGCGGGCCGCCGCGGCGCGGATGACGGTCATCTCGATCCCCTAAGGTAGACAATGTCGTTGTCCATATAGTCAATCAGGTTGTCTTTTATGTCAAACGGGTTCGAGCTGCCGCTGCGGCTGCTGATGGCGTTCCGCGTGCTCATCGACGCCCTCCACGAGGAACTCGCCGAACGCGGCCACCCCGACATGCGGCCCATGCACGGGTTCGTGCTGCAGGCCGTCGCCCGGGGGGCCGACTCGGCCGCGTCGCTGGGCCGCACGCTGGGCGTCTCGAAACAGGCGGCCGGGAAGACCGTCGAGACCCTCGAAGGGCTCGGCTACGTCACCCGGGTCCCCGACCCCGCCGACTCCCGCCGCAAGACGGTCGTGCTGACCGATCACGGGGCCGACGCCCTGCGGCGGTCGGCCGAGGTGTTCGACGAGCTGCGGGCGCGGTGGGCCGCCGAACTCGGGGCCGGGCGGCTCGACGACCTGGAGGACGCGCTGCGGCGGATGACGCCGGGCGAGCTGTTCCGGCTCGACGTGCCGGGGTGGTTCGGTTAGCTCCCCCAGCCCGGGACGGTTCTCTCCAGGATCACCACGGGCAGGTCGCGCGGCGATCGGGCCTCGTAGGTGGCGTACAGGGGGAAGACCTCGGTCATCGTCGGCCAGAGCCGCCGTTTCTCCTCCGGCGTCGCGGTGCGGGCGCGGGCGGTGAAGACCTCCGGGCCGACCTGGACCGTCACGTGGGGGTCGGCGGTCAGGTTGAGATACCAGGCCGGGTGGGACGGGGAGCCCGCGTTCGAGGCGACCAGCAGGTGGCGGGGTCCGTCGGCGCCGTAGAAGAGGGCGGTGCGGCGGGGGCGGCCCGACCTGCGGCCGGTCGTGGTGAGCAGCAGGGCCGGTCTGCCCTGGTAGGTGTGACCCTTGGTGCCGCCCGACTCGACGTAGTCCGACACGTGGCTAGCGACCCAGCCCGTGGGGCTGGGGTCGATGTCGGCGCGCGGCTTGATGGGGGCGTACCGGCGGAAACCACCGCTCGTCATCCCGGGGAAGTCGTAGACGCGTCGCCACGCGGGGCTGCGCAGGGTGAGCGCCTCCTCGTGGGCCTCCGCGCCGGTCCAGCCGGCCAGGTTGAGCATGCGGGTGCCGTCGAGGCTGGTGTGGAAGCGGCCCGAGATGCCGCCGGGGTGGGGCTCCTCACCGGCCATGGCGTCGAAGACGGTGTCGATCCAGCGGCGCAGCCGGTCGGGGTCGGGGCCGTCGAACTCCGCCTCGACCGCGACCACGCAGCCGGGCTCGCGTCCGTCGGCCCCGTGCCGGTAGAGGTGGTAGGCGGTGGGCTCGGCTCCGGTGAGGTCCTTCAGGAAGGCGGCGCCGTCCGCGGTCCATCGGCTGTACGTCAGGACGGTGGCCGCGTCCAGGCTCTCGTACACCTCGAAGGAGACGAGCCCCTCCGGCCACGGCGCGGGAGACCACCCGTCGGCGGCGTTCGACTCGGTGGTGAAGAACAGGTCAGGCAACGGGAACTCCATAGGGGTGGGCCCGGCGGGCCGACGCGAGCGCGCGCCCCCACCAGGTGAGCTGGTCGAGCAGCCGGTCGGCGGCGGCCCCGCACGGACCGGGATCGAGCGGACGGCCGTCGTCGCCGAACTGGCCCGGCGCCCAGACGAAGGAGACCGTCTCCCGGACCGTCACCGCGTGCAACTCGGCGAAGACCTGCCGCAGGTGCTCGACCGCCCGCAGGCCGCCCGAGATGCCGCCGTAGGAGACGAACCCCACCGGTTTGGCCTGCCACGGCGTGACGTGCCGGTCGATGGCCGTCTTCAGCGGGCCCGGGAAGCTGTGGTTGTACTCGGGCGTGACCACGACGAACATGTCCGCCGCCTGCAACGCCTCACTCCCGGGCTCCCCGTCGACCAGGTCGACGACCTCCACGGTCAGGCCGGCCCGCTGCCGGGCGTGGCCGGTGAACCACTCGGCCACGACGGGCCCGAACCGGCCCTGGCGGGTACTGCCGACGATCACGACGAGCTTCATGGCTCCACCCTGGAACCTCAACCGGGCTTGAGGTCAAGCTAGGGTGCCGGACATGACCCCGGAGATCACGATCGGCGAGCTGGCCGGCCGCAGCGGCGTGCCGCACTCCGCGCTGCGCTTCTACGAGAGCCAGGGCCTCATCCACAGCCGCCGGACCACCGGCAACCAGCGCCGCTACGTCCGCGCCACCCTGCGGCGGGTGGCGTTCATCCGCGCCGCCCACCACCTCGGCATCCCGCTCGCCCGGATCGGCGAAGTGCTGGCCCTGCTGCCGTCCGACGGGGCGCCCACCCGGGAGTTCTGGGAACGCGCCTCGCAATGCTGGAGCGCCGACATCGAGTCGCGCATCGACCGGCTGGAACGTATGCGCGACCGGTTCACCCGATGCGCGGGCTGCGGATGCCTGTCGTTCGACGGATGCGCGTTGCTGGGCTGAGATTCTGTCGGTGGCGGCTGGCAGCATGGGCGGGTTATGGCTGAACCACTGAAAGACCAGATCAACGCCGCCTCGGTGACCCTGCTCGCCGACGGCCTCGCCGCCTGCTCTCCCGCCTTCCCCCGCGACCGCTTCGTCGCCTCGGCCCTGCCGGGGCTCGACGGCCTCGAACTCAAGAATCGGGTGCGCTTCGTCGCCGCCGCCCTCGCCCAGGCGATGCCGGCCGACTTCCCCGAGGCCGCCGCGCTGCTGCGCGCGGCCACCACCCGGGTCCGGCTCGACATGTGGAGCGGCTGGCCCGCGACCGAATGGGTCGCGCTCGCCGGGCTCGACCACCTGGGCGAGGCGATGACGACGCTGGGCGTGCTGACCCCGTTCGCGACCGGCGAGTTCGCCGTACGCCCCTTCCTGGCCCGCCACCGGGCCGAGGCCCTCGCGGTGCTGCGCTCCTGGGCCGACGCCGACGACGAGCATCTGCGGCGGCTGGCGTCCGAGGGGTCCCGCCCCCGCCTGCCGTGGGGGTCGCGGGTGCCGTGGCTCAACGGCGGCCCGACCGTGCCGATCCTCGACGCGCTGCGCGACGACCCCAGCGAATACGTGCGCCGGTCGGTCGCCAACCACGTCAACGACCTGACCAAAGACCATCCCGACCTGGCGCTCGACCTGCTCGAACGCTGGCGGTCCGAACCGGGCGAACACACCCGGGCCGTGCTGCGCCACGCGCTGCGCGGGTTGCTGCGCGCCGGTCACCCCCGGGCGCTGACCCTGGTGGGGGCCACCCCGGGTGGCGGGTCCGTCGACGACCTGGCCGCCGAGTCGGCGACCGTCGAGATCGGCGGGCACCTGCGGTTCACGGTCACCGTCCGGGCCGACGCCCCCGGCCCGCTCGTGTTGCGTTACGCCGTCACCCGCGAGCGCTCGCGGCGCGTCTTCCACCTGGGCGAACGGGTCGCGACGGCCGCCGGGCAGACGTTCACGCTGGTCAAGGCCCATTCGTTCCGCCCGGTCACCACCCGCAGCGAACCCGCGGGAGACCGCCGGCTGGAGATCATGGTGAACGGGGAGATCCGGGCGGGGCTGCCGTTCACGCTGATCGGTCAGCCGTAGTCACCCGGGACGACGCGGCCCGCGAAGTCGACCACGACCCGGTTGCCCAGCGGTTCCCTCAGGGTGAGGGTCGCCTTCCGCAACGGCACCGACACCCGCTGGTCGCAGTCGCCCATGTCGGTGCTCGACACCTTGAGGCCGATCGAGACGAACGAGGGATACTCCACGACCGTCGGGGTGATCCAGGGCGCCGCCGTGCCCGGACAGGGCAGGCCCCAGCTGACGGTGAAGGTCGCCGACAACGTCCGGCCGTGCACCACCAGGTCACCGACCAGGGCTGAGGGGACCATCGACCCCAGCCGCCAGAAGTGGCCGGCCGTGAGGGCCGGCCATCGCATCGTGCCGCCCTCGGCCAGCCGGAACTCCCAGGCCGGCAACTCGACCGGCCCCCGATCGGTGCGGAACGGGGAGACCGTGAGCTCCGTGCCCGTGACCCGGGCCTCGGGCAGGGCCGCGTGCGCGGTCTGGGAACGGATGGCCGCCAGGGCGTCCCGGGCGCTGGTGAGGGTGACGTACCGGGACAGGCCCTGAACGGTGAGCTGCCTCGACGGCGGCGCGGCCGCCGACAACACGGCCGGGGCGGGCGCCCGCCCCCTGGCCGCCTCGTCGGTGAGCGGAAGCGGATCGAGGACGATCAGCGGCCGGTCGAGCGCCGAGTCGACCGGGAAGTCGCGCCACAGGTCGGCAACCTTCGGGCCGGGGGCCTTCGGCGGGGCGTTGGGGTCGGGGGTGCAGGCGGCGACGGCGAGGACGACGGCGAGCAGCACCAGGAACCTGCGCATGACGCCTCCCGTTTCGGGATCCCAACCGGAGAGACGGATTCGGGGGACGTGAGGTTCGGGTCGCATGATGATCTGGAATCACCATAAGGTCCGGCGGACCGTTCCAGAACCCGTGTCTCACGGAGATGTCCGGATGGCCCGAAGACGTCCCGGGCCGTTACGTGATCAAGGCTTCGCAGTCCTTCAGAACCGTCACTGGCTTCGCTCACAGGTTGTCGCGTGCGTACCCGGCGGCCTCCGTCCGGTTCCGGACGCCGATCTTGGCGAAGGCGTTGTTGATGTGCGTCTTGACGGTCGTCTCCGCGATGAAGAGGGCCGCGCCGATCTCCGTGTTGCTGAGCCCCCGCGCCACCAGCCGCAGCACTTCGGCCTCCCGTGCGGTCAGCCCGTCAGGGAGGGTCGCCGGTGGCGGCGGCGCGGCACGGGTCAGCGCCTCGACCAGCCGCCGCGACACCGCGGCCGTGAACGTCGACTGCCCCGCGGCGGCCGAACGCAGCGCCGCGGCGATCTCGGCCCGCCCGGCGTCCTTGGTGAGATAGCCGCGCGCCCCGGCCAGCAGCGCGGAGTCGACGGACCGGTCGTCGTCGTAGGTGGTCAGCACGACGACCGCCGTCTCCGGATACCGCCGGGAGATCCGCCGGGTGGCCTCGACGCCGTCCATGACGGGCATGCGCAAGTCCATCAGCACGACGTCGGGACGCGTTTGCGCCACCAGGCGCAGGGCCTCCTCCCCGTTCCCGGCGTCGCCCACGACCTCGATCTCGCCGACCAGCCCGAGCAGCGCCACCAGGCCCTCACGCATGACCTGCTGGTCGTCGACCACCACGACCCTCACTCGGGCACCTCCGCCCGGACCGTCCACTCGCCGCCGGAGGGGCCGGCGGTCAGCGTCCCACCCGCCAGGGCCAGCCGCTCCCCCATGCCCCGCAGCCCGTGCCCGGTCGTCCGGGGCAGGTCGGCGCACGGGTTGCGCACCACCAGCCGGACCACGTCCTCGCCGTACCCGAGCTCGACCGTCACCGGCGCGTTCGCGGCGTGCTTGGCCGCGTTGGTGAGCGCCTCGCGCGCGGTGCGCAGCAGGCAGACCTCCGCCGCCGGGGTGATCGGCCGCCGGACGCCGGTGGTCCGCAACTCGGCGGCGACGTCGTGATCGTGGCGATGCTCGGCGACGAGCAGGCTCAGCGCGTCGGGCAGCGGAGGCACGTCCTCCCGCAGCGCCGCCACCGCCGACCTCGCCTCCAGCAAGCCCTCCCTGGCCAGTGCCCTCGACCGCCGGATGCGCGCCGCCGCCCCGTCGACGTCGCCCTTCTCGCTGAGCAGCGCCTCGGCGACCTCCAGCTGCACCCCGAGCGCCCCGAGGGAGTGCGCCAGGACGTCGTGGAGCTCCCGGGCGATCCGGGCGCGCTCGGCCAGGGCCGTCGCCCTGATCCGGTCGTGCTGGGCCCGGCGGTAGTGGCGGCGGTGCAGGGCGAACAGCACCGTGCACGTCATGACGGCGCCGCTGACGACGATCGCCGACCGTGGTTGCGTCCACCACACCATGCTCGCGGCCATGAGCCCCAGATCGGCCGCCGTGACCGCGACGATCGCCGCCGTCGACGGCGTGAGGTGCGCCGCGAACAGCAGCAACGTGGCGAACAGGAAGACCGTCGGCGCCGCCTCCGCCGACCCCGACACCGCCGCGGCGGCCCCCGAAGCGGCCGCGAGCAGGGTCGCGGCCGTGCGGGGGCGGCGCGCGTCGAGGAGGACGAAGGCCAGCCAGCAGGCCATCGACAGGCCGAGCGCGGACCAGACGAGCGCGGGGGCGCGGTCGGGCGAGGCGGTCGCGAGGGACCAGGCCAGGACGAGCGTCATCAGCAGCCTGACCAGGCGGCCCGTCTCCGGGTCGTCGGCCGCCAGCAGGCGCATGACCCGTGCGCGCACCTCGCTCATCGGCTCAGCGCGCGTCCCTCAGGGTCAGCATCATGTCCACCAAGATAAGGCGGAAGGCGACGAAGCCGACCACCACCAGGATGGCCACGACGACGATCGCGAGCAGGAGCTTGCCGTTCATCTTTCCCCCGTTGGCGTCCAGAAGGCGGTGCAGCAGGTCGAGCCACATGCCTGAGCGTTTTGTCATGTGGTGGACGGTAGGGAGGGGGCGGGGTGGAGTCGGCCCTGCTTTGGGTGGAGAGGGGGGTGGAAGTCTGGACGGCCGGCTGTTCGCCGTCGGTACAGTGCGTCGATGGCCATACCTCGCAAAGGCTCCCGGCTCATCACCGTGAACGGCACGGTCTATCGCCGGCGAGTTCGGCACAGGCCGACTCATCTGGAGTCCGCTGTCCTTCTCGGTGGAACACGGGATGCGTCCCGGAAGTGTGCTCCTGGTCAGTCTGCCCTGGGCACGGCCGGACAACTGGGTCGGCGCGAGAGCTGTGACGGTGCGGCCGGGACTGGTGGCATCGGTCATCCGGCGGGCACTCGACGAGGGATGGACGCCGGACGCCGCCGGCTCGACCGTCTCCCTCGCCATTACCGAGAACGAACCGGCTGAGTACGCCGCCCCGTTCCGGTAGAGCCTGGCCGGGAAGGACGCGACGTCCGTCACCGATCGTTTGGAACGCGAGTGAGGACCACGACGAACCGTTCTTAAGCGGCTACCCGATGGTCTTCCTTCAGGAAGGCTGAGCTGCGCAGAGCGACGTCGTCGAGCCGCCAGGCGGCGAACCGCTGGCTGAAAAGCCAGCTCAGAGGCTTAAGGTGGACGAGTCGGCCTCTAGGCCGGGTGCCGCTTCCGCGTGAGCGTTGCCTGCACGAAGATGCTTGGAACCGCGTGCCACCTGCGAGAATGTTGCCGCTCGTTCTCGTCGCTTGCCAGCAGTTCTCAACGCCATGTGCCCTGAAAACGCCCGACGGCAAATCGCCGGCCAGGGCACGCGCACGGGCTGCCACCTGACTAAAGCCAAAGGGTCAGGATTCCTCAACGAGTTCCGCTGCGGCCTTCGGATCCATGATGTTAGACCAGACCTGTTCGGCGGGCAGCAGATCGCGTTCAGGAAGTGCGTACTCGGGAAACCACGCGTCCGCCTCACAGCCGGGAACCCGGCTAAGAATCATCGCGGTCAGGTTGGCCGGAGCTGAGCCGGTGATGCGAATAGCCGCGTAAGTCTCATTTCCGTCGTCAGCGCGGATCAGAATGCCGAGGCGGAAGCCGGGGAAGTCGGCAGCGTGTTCGTGTCCGTCGCGCAGGGAACCGCGTGCGAGATCGCGAATCGTGGAGTTGAGGCGCTGGGCGAATCTGGTGGCCGCTTCGAGCTGGTAGCGGTCGTAGTCGGCGTCAGTGGGCAGGAGATGCCTGCTGTAGGTGCTGGTGGTCAGGGCTTGGTCGTGCTTCGCGTTGTGGCGGGCACGGGCCGCATTTCCGCCGGCTTCCAGAGCCGCGTAGAAGTCATCGCCGGAGCCGTCTTCGCGGGTGCCTGCGGCTACCAACCACGCAGAAACTTCGGCGTCGGGATCGTCGATCCATACGGCGCCGCGCCAGCGCTGCACTTTCACCTTGAACAGCACCACATCGTCGATGGCGCGGATGCGCTCGTGCGCGGTACCGGGATCGGCGAACTGCTCGGAAGCCTTGTCGAGCAGGGGGTGGGTGATCGCGTCCAAGGGGATCTGCGCCGAGGGCAGGGACAGCTTCAGATCGTCGCGGAGGGCGCGCAGCGTGGGACGGACGCGATGCGTGGCGATGTCATTCCTCCCAGTCGCCAGTGCCGCCGAGTTCGGTGACGCGTTCGGGCGACAGACCGCTTAGCAGGGACACGCTGGAAGACAGGGAGCCGTCCAGAACCTTCATCGACTCGATCATCCCGCGTCGGACCTGTTCCCGCTGCTGGTCCAGGTAGACACGTACTGCGGTGGCGACCAGGTCTTTCTTGGTCACTCCGAGGAAGTGGGCTCCTTGCGAGATCAGCTCATCGGTTGCCGGGTCGACCTTCAGCGGCGCTTGCCTCTTGGCCGGGCGTGGCATCGTCATGGACACCCTCCTGAGCTCCTAGTACCCATGTACCTCAAGGATACAACACGAAGGGTCACTTTGAGAGGGGAAACCGTGTTCGCCGCCTACCTCGAACGCCCTCACGGCTGTTGGATCTTCCTGGGAGCGCATATCCGTGCAGCTCGTAAATGCCGAAGGCGGAGAAGCCAATAAACACCGTTCCTCGGAGAGGAAGACTGGGCACGGCACCCATCGAAATCATGATCAGTTTCGCTCGCGAACCCCTGACGGAACCGGCGATCTTGTAAATGATCTCGCGCCTGATCGAAGGCTTAGGGGCGGACGAGTCGGCCTATAGGCCGGGTTCTAATTCCGCAGGATCGTGACCTGCACCGGAACCAGAGAGATGGCTTCTGAGCTGCAAAAACGCTGCCGCTGGTTGTCATCGCTTTGCAGCAGTTTCCGCGCTCGTGTGCCCTGGATGTGCCCGAAGGATCCGAGATACTGACCGGGTGCGGAAAGCAAGGCCTACGAACCGTCACCGCTCGCTGAGGTTCGCTCGCGTTTTCCGGCGGCTGTCGCTCAGTTCATCACTCAGGAGGCGACCAGTCCTTAGGTATCGGCTCCTTGAGGCGGCCAGTCAGGTGTGCCCAGTCGAGAACATCTGACAGCCACCACCAGTCCCGACCAGAGATCTTCCCTGCGGGAGTGGGGAACTTCGGCACGTTCACCCACTCTTTTGCCGAGCGCCGACGCCAGGCGATGACTGTGTTCTCAGACACGCCGAGATGTGCAGCGACAGCGTCGATACCTACGGGGACCCATGGTGACCTAGGGCGTTCCATGCCCCGAGTGTACGTTTGATACATGCGCATTTCTACCCAATGCGCATAGCTAAGCAATGCAGGTGGAACAGTATCCCAAGCAACCAGATTTGAAGAGTGCGGACCCACAACCCCGCGATCTTCTGCTGCGCAGGTCAGAGATTGCTCAGGTGGTTCCGCGAGTCACCGTGAAGGCCTCCGCCGGAGTCCTTGATCACTGACGTTGTGCCCGATTTGTGCCCTCCCGGCTGCTGGATCATGCCGGGAGGGCACACCCATGCAGGTCAGAGGGTTACAAGGCGGACGAGTCGGCCTATAGGCCGGGTTCTGTGGTCATCGCTGACCGACGGCCATCCATCTAGGGCCACGATTGCTCGTGGTCTCAAGCGGTCTACCCGCGCACCATCGGACGGGCAGTCCTCAAGCGGCGCGCGCGGGGACCCGAGGGTCCCCTTCTTGACCTTGCTCCGGGTGGGGTTTACCGAGCCGCCCCCGTCACCGGAGGCGCTGGTGGTCTCTTACACCACCGTTTCACCCTTACCTCCCCCATGCGGGAAAGGCGGTCTGTTCTCTGTGGCACTGTCCCGCGGGTCACCCCGGGTCGGCGTTACCGACCACCCTGCCCTGTGGAGCCCGGACCTTCCTCGGCGAAACCCGGTAAAGGGTCCCGACGCGGCCGTCCGGCCGGCTCGTCCGCCGTACGTCCAACCCTATCGGCTCTCCAAGCCCCGCATGTGGCCCCCTCCAAGTGGCCCATCAGCCCGCAGGGCGGCGAACTCGGCAAACGAGTAGTGGCCCCCCGCCAAGTGGCCCGATTCTCAAGCGCACCCCAACCCCGTGGCAAGCGGCAACCCGTCAAATGTCACAGAACGTGGTCGCACGGAAATCCACAGGGGGTAGTCGACGATGAACGCCACGAACCGGCCGCCGAGGGGCCCGCGGCCGATCCGGGCCGGTCAGCAGGGTCAGCACCGGCTGCGGGTCGACGGGGTCGACCTGGTCACGCGGCCCATGACGCCGGACGACGCACAGGGTGTGCGGGAGATGCACGAAAGGTGCTCCCCCGAGTCTCTGCGGCTGCGTTATTTCGGGCCGGCGCCGCGGTTGAGCGACGCGGTCATGCGGCTGTTCACCGATCCGGAGCGTGGTGTCACGCTGGTCACGCACGTCGCGGGGGAGCCGGGAAAGGTCGTCGCGATGACGAACCTGATGGATCTCGCACCCGGGGAGGCCGAGGTGGCGCTGCTCGTCGAGGACCGCTGGCAGGGGCGGGGGCTCGGGCGGGTGCTGCTGTGGCATGCGCTCGCTCTCGCGCCGTCCCGGCGGGTGCGGGTGGTCACCGCCAGTGTGTACGCCACCAACACGCGCATGCTCTCGCTTCTTGACGGCGCGGGGGCCGAGAAGCCGTCGATGACCGGGATGGTCCTCGACGTCCGGCTCCCGCTCGCCGGTCAGCGGGGGAACGTCAGGTGGGCGGTGTCGTTGAACACCCGCAGGACCGACGGGCCGTCGCTGTAGTAGTCGATCGCCGACAGGCAGGCCAGGTCGAGGTGCATGTGGTAGAGCGCTTCGGGGGGCGCGTTGAGGGCGTAGCGGACCAGGAGCTTGATCGGGGTCACGTGGGAGACGACCAGCACGGTCTCCCCCGGGTGGCCGGCCAGGATGCGTTCCCGCGCCCGTCGCACCCGGTGGCCGGCCGACTGGAAGCTCTCCCCGCCCGGCGGGGCCACCGCCGGGTCGGCCAGCCAGGCGTTCATCTCGTGGGGCCAGCGGTCTCTGATCTCGGCGAAGGTGCGGCCCTCCCACGCGCCGAAGTCGATCTCGCGGAGGTCGTCGTCGACGTGGACGGGCAGGCCGGTCGCCTCGGCCACGGCCTCGGCCGTCTGCCGGGCGCGGGCCAGGGGGGAGCTCACGATGGCGTCGAGCTTGGCCCCGGCCAGCCGGGCCGCCGCCTTCTCGGCCTGCGCCTCGCCCAGCTCGGTGAGGGCCGGGTCGCCCAGGCCGGAGAAGCGCTTCTCCACCGACAGCGGGGTCTGGCCGTGGCGCAGCAGGACCAGTGTGGTGGCCACCCGGGTCGCGCCGGTCCAGAGGTTTCCGGTCTTGGCCGGCGAAACGGTCTCCGTCCGGGTGCTCGTCGAGACGGAACCGGTTCGCGACTCGAAGAGGGAGGCGTCTAGAAGATCCGTCTCAGCAGGCGTGCCAGCAGCCTTCTCAGCAGGCCCCGGCGGCCCGTCCGCAGCCGGACCCTCGTCTTCCCGCGCCGGATGCGTATCCGCGTCGAAGATCCGCGTCGTCGTATGCGTACTCGTACTCGTCCATTTTTCGCCACGTGCCGCCGCATCCATCGCTTCGTTGGCCAGGGCGTCGGCGTGGGTGTTGCGCTCGCGGGGGATCCACGTCCACGTCACGCGGAAGCGGCGCGCCAGGGCGGCCGCCTCGGTGGCCAGGGGCCGGAGGCCCTCGTTCTTGATCTTCCAGCGGCCGGCCATCTGCTCGATGACCAGCTTCGAGTCCATGCGGACCTCGACGGGGACGCCGTCGAGGCCCAGCCCGGAAAGGGCCGTCAGGCCGGCGATCAGGCCCCGGTATTCGGCCACGTTGTTGGTCGTCACGCCGATCGACTCGGCCGCCTCGGCGATGACCGTGCCGTCGGGGGCGTAGACGACGGCACCGTAGCCGGCCGGGCCCGGGTTGCCCCGGGAGCCGCCGTCGGCCTCGATGGAGTAGGTCGTCACCTTGCACCTACAGCGTCGATGCCCCGTCCTTCAGAGCGGCCAGGACACATGGAACGGCGAAACATTTCGTTTTCCCGATTCGGCCGTTGCTTATCGATAGGATCAGCCGCATGTCCCGCTATCGTCTTTCGCCGACACCTGTCCAGGAGGCGGCGTTGGCGGAGCATTGCGGGCACGCGCGCTTCGTGTGGAATCTCGCCGTTGAGCAGCATTCGTATTGGAAGCCAGGACGAAAAAGCGCGCCGGGATTCGCCGAACAATGCCGTCAACTGACCGAAGCCCGCTTGGAATTCGAATGGTTGCGAAACGGCTCCATCATCGTCCAGCAACAGGCGCTCAAGGACTTCGCACAAGCGATGGCGAACTTCTTTGGCACGACCCACCGCAAGCCGACCTGGCGTAAACGCGGCCGGGGTGACGGGTTCCGCATTGTGGCCGTCAAGCCGGGTGATGTGCGCCGCCTGTCCCGCCACGTGGGCGAGGTCAGGGTGCCCAAGGTCGGCTGGGTGCGGTTCCGCTGGTCCCGCGCCGTCTCCGGCGACGTGAAGTCCTACCGGATCACGCGGGATGCGGCCGGGCGCTGGCATGTGGCGTTTGCGGCCGTCCCCGAGTCGATCCCCGCTCCAGGTACGGGCGAGGTCGTCGGCGTCGATCGTGGTGTGACCGTCAGTGCCGCGCTGTCCACCGGCGGCGTGGAGACCGTCCCTGGCCTGCGCGAGGGCGAGAAGGACCGTCTGCTGCGCCTGCTGCGTAAGCTGGCCCGCGCCCAGCGGGGGTCGAACCGGCGCGGCCGGGTCAAGGCCGCCGTCGCCCGCCTGAAGGCGCGCGAGAGCGACCGGCGCAAGGACTGGGTGGAGAAGACCAGTACCCGCCTGGCCCGCGCCTTCGACGTGATCGGCGTCGAAGACCTGAAGATCCTCGACATGGCCAGGTCCGCGAGAGGCACACTGGAGATGCCCGGCACGAATGTCCGTCAGAAAGCCGGACTCAATCGGGGCGTTCTCGCCGCCGGCTGGGGCCGGCTTGTCACCCGCCTGGAGCAGAAAGCGCCCGGCCGGGTGGTGAAAGTGAGCCCGCGTTTCACGTCGCAGATCTGTAATGCGTGCGGAAATCGCGCGCCGGAAAACCGTGAGAGCCAAGCGGTGTTCCGGTGTCGCGCCTGCGGGCATCAGGCCAACGCCGACGTAAACGCGGCCAGGAACATTCGCGATATCGCCGCAGGGCGTGCGGTGAACGCGCGGGGAGGCGACCCGGTTGCGGGGCCTGTGAACCGTGAACCTCAACTTGTCCTCCTTTCCGGCTGAGATGAGTTGCAATCCCCCGTTCTGCGGCGGGGGCGGACGTCAAAGGCCCGACTCGTTGGTGCGGACCAGGATCCGGCGGCACTCCTCACACCGCACGACCTCGTCGGGCTTGGCGGCCCGGATGGCGTTCAGGTCGGCGATCGACAACGTGGTGCGGCAACCGAGGCAGCGGCCGCCGTGGAGGAGGGCGGCGCCCACGCCGCTGGACTCGCGCAGCTTCTCGTAGAGGGCCAGCAGGTCGGCGGGGATCTCCCCGGCGATCGTCTTGCGGCGGGCGGTGACCTCGGAGCCGTCCTTGTCGATCTCGGCGAAGGCGGTGTCGCGGCGGCTCTCGGCGCCGACGAGGTCGGCGGTGATGGTCTCGCGTTCGGCGCGCAGGGCGTCGACGCGGGCGTCGGCCGTCTCGCGGCGTTCCATGATCTCCAGCACGACCTCTTCGAGGTCGCCCTGGCGGCGGTGCAGCGAGGCGATCTCGGACTGGAGGCCGGCCAGGTCGCGGGGGGAGGAGACGGCGCCGGAGTCGAGGCGCTTCTGGTCGCGCTCGGCCCGCTGGCGGACGGCGTCGACGTCGGACTCGGCCTTCGACTGCTCGCGGCCCAGGTCGGCGGCCTCGGTCTCGGCGGCGATCATCTGGGTGGCGATCTGGGCCAGGCGTTTGCTCAGGTCGTCGATGCCGGCCAGTTCGGGGAGGGTGCGGCGGCGGTGGCGGAGCCGGTCGAGGGCTGCATCTTGCTCAGCCAGGTCGAGGAGTCGCTTCTGTGCGTCCGGTGCGGCTTTCATCCCTATCCTCGCTGTGCTGTTGTGGTCCAGGCGTCGGTGACCCTCTCGGAGACGCGCGCCTCCACATTATGGCCGGTCGCCGCGAGGGCCGTGGTCAGCCGTTCGGCGGCGTCGGTGAGCCAGGGCCACTCGGTGGCCCAGTGGGCGGCGTCGATCAGGGCGGGGCCGGCTTCCTCGGCGTACTCGCTGGCCGGATGGTGGCGCAGGTCGGCGGTGAGGAACACGTCGACGGCGGCCCGCCTGGCCGCTCCGAGCAGGGAGTCTCCGGCGCCGCCGGAGACGGCGACGGTCTTCACCAGGCGGTCGGGGTCGCCGGAGACGCGCAGGCCCCCGGACGTCCGGGGCAGGCCGTGGGCGGCCAGCGCCGCGAACTTGGCCAGCGTCATCGACACCGGCAGCTCGCCCACCCGGCCGAGGCCCAGCCGGGGGCGGTCGGGCAGCGGGGCGAGCGGGCGCAGCGACCCGCTCAGGCCGACCGCGCGGGCCAGCGCGTCGGAGACGCCGGGGTCGGCGACGTCGGCGTTGGTGTGGGCGGTGTAGAGGCCGACGCCCGCCCTGATCAGGCGGTGGACGATGCGGCCCTTGGCGGTGGTGGCGGCGACCGAGGTGACGCCCCTGAGGTAGAGCGGATGGTGGGTGACGATCAGGTCGGCGCCCCAGTCGAGGGCCTCGTCGGCGACGGCGGTCACCGGGTCGACGGCGAACAGCACCTTCCGCACCGGCTGGGCGGGGTCGCCGCAGACGAGGCCGACGGCGTCCCACGATTCCGCGGTGGCGGGGTCGTAGGCCGACTCCAGCGTGCGAATGACCGTTTGCAGGGTGGTCTCAGTCACCCTGGGAGGTTACCGGCCGCCGGGTTAGCGTGGTTTCATGCGCGTCGCCATCGTGGGAGCCGGGTTCGGCGGTCTGTGCATGGCCGTGAGACTGGCTCGAAAGGGCATTCCCCACGTCGTCTTCGAGAAGGGCGACGGGGTCGGCGGCACGTGGCGCGACAACACCTATCCCGGGGCGGGCTGCGACATCCCCTCCCACCTGTACTCCTACTCGTTCGACCCCTACTGCGACTGGTCGCGGCGCTACCCGGGGCAGCCGGAGATCCTCGCCTACCTGGAGATGATCGCGGCCAGGTACGGCGTGCGGCCGAGGTTCCGCACCGAGGTGACCGAGCTCGCCCACGACGGCGCCGGCTGGCTCGTCGTCACGCCCGGTTCGGCCGAGCGGTTCGACGTGGTGGTCACGGCCGTCGGGCAGCTCAACCGGCCGCGGGTGCCGGTCATCCCGGGCGCCGGGACCTTCGCGGGCGACGCCTTCCATTCGGCCCGCTGGGCGGGCCGCGACCTGGCGGGGAGGCGGGTCGCCGTCATCGGCACCGGGTCCTCGGCCGCGCAGCTCATCCCGCCGGTCGCCGCGACCGCCGAGCATCTGGACGTCTACCAGCGCACCCCCAACTGGGTGCTGCCGAAGGCCGACGCCGAGTTCGCGCCGCTGACCAGGGCGGTGTTCCGATGGGTGCCGGGGGCCCATCGGGCGTACCGGCGATGGTTCTTCGACTACGTCGAGAAGACGGTCTGGCCGGCCCTGGTCGGCGGGTGGAGCACCGACCTGATCAGGAGGACCGCGCTCGCCCACCTGCGCCGTCAGGTCCCCGACCCCGAACTACGCCGCAGGCTGACCCCCGCCTATCCGCCCGGCTGCAGACGGGTGGTCTTCGACAGCCACTTCTATCCCGCGCTGACCAGGCCGAACGTCGACCTGGTCACCGAGCCGATCGTCCGGATCGTCCCCGAAGGGGTGGAGACGCCCTCCGGGCTCAGAAGAGCCGACACGATCGTGTACGCCACCGGCTTCCGCTCCACCGAGTTCCTCCTGCCGATGGCCGTCACCAACGCCGACGGCCGCGACCTGCACGACCAGTGGAAGGACGGCGCCGAGGCCTACCTGGGCATGGCCGCCCCGGGCTTCCCCAACCTGTTCTTCCTGTACGGCCCCAACACCAACCTCGGCCACAACTCCATCGTCTACATGCTGGAGGCCCAGGTCGGGTACGTGCTGGGCTGCCTCGACCTGATCGCCCGGAGAGGCCGGATGGAGGTCACGGAGGAGGCGCTGGCGGCGTACACGACCGCTCTGAACAGGGCTCTGGCGGCCACGGTCTGGAACGGCGACTGCCGGAGCTGGTACAAGACCCCCGGCGGGAGGATCACCACCAACTGGCCGAGGACCGCCCGCGAATACCGGAGGATCACCCGGCGTCCCAGGCCAGGGGCATACAAGTTCGGGGCGGGGCGGTAACGTCCGGTAGACGCCCTCCCCGGAAGGAGCCCCGCCATGCTGCACTTCGACGCGGTGGTGGCCGACACCCACAACGACCTCCTGATGGCGGTGGCCGCCCGCCCGCCGAAACACTGGGCCCGCTACTTCCGTGACACCTGGCTCCCCCAGCTCACCGAGGGCGGGGTGGACCTCCAGGTGCTGCCGGTGTTCATCGACGACTGGTACCGCCCCGAGGGCGCGCTGCGGCAGACCCTGCGCATGATCGAGGCCGCCCACGTGATCGCCGCCGAGGTCGACGAGGTGCGGCTCTGCCTCGACGGCGGCGACGTCTCCGCCGCCCTGGCCGACGGGAGGATCGCGCTGGTCCTGGCCATGGAGAGCATGCCCGGCCTCGACTCCAGCGTCGAGCTCATCCCGACCCTCCACCGGCTCGGCGTGCGGGTGGCGTCGATCGCCCACTGGGGGCGGACCCCCCTGGCCGACGGCAGCGGCGAGGACGCCACCGGCTCCCGGCTGACCGCGGCGGGGGTCGAGGCCCTGGCGGCGATGGAGGACCTGGGTATCGTCTTCGACGTCTCCCACCTGGGCGCCTCCGGCGTGGCCCACGTGCTGGAACTGGCCCGGCGGCCGGTGATGGCGACCCACTCCTCGGCGCGGGCCCTGCTCGACCACCACCGGAACCTGACCGACGACCAGCTCCGCGGCGTCGCCGCCACGGGCGGCGTGATCTGCGTGAACTTCCTGCCGGCCTTCCTCACCGAGCACCCCCGCAAGGTCACGGTCGACGACCTGGTCGACCACATCGCCCACATCGCCTCGGTGGCCGGCATCGAGCACGTGGGCCTCGGCCCCGACTTCATCCGCGAGGTCCTCCACGACGTCACCCCGCCCTGCTGCGAGGCCACCCCGTCGGGCCTCGACGTCGAGGCGGTGATCCCCGGCCTCGACGGCCCGCGCGGCCTGCCGCTGGTGACCGAGGCGCTGGAGAAGCACGGCTTCTCCCCCGAGGAGATCCGGCTGATCCTGGGTGAGAACGTGCTGCGCCTGTTCCGCGCCGAACTGGGGGTCCGCCGGTGAACCTCGGCGAGATGGTCGGCGACCTGGAGGAACTGGTCGGCTGCGAGTCGTTCTCCGCCGACCACGCGGCGGTGGCCAAGAGCGCCGAGGTGGTCGCCGAGGTCGGGGCCCGGCGGCTGGGCGCCGCGCCCGACCGGGTGACGATCCGGGGGGTGTCGCACCTGCGGTGGACCTTCGGGCCGCCGCGTGTGCTGCTGCTCGGCCACCACGACACGGTCTGGCCGATCGGCACCCTGCGCGACATGCCGTGGAGCTGCCGCGACGGCGTCGCCCGCGGCCCCGGCGTCTTCGACATGAAGGCCGGCCTGGTGCAGCTCTTCCACGCCCTGTCCGGCCTGCCCTCCCTCGACGGGGTGTCGGTGCTGGTCGTCGGCGACGAGGAGCTCGGCTCCCCCACCTCCCGACCACTGATCGAGCAGTCGGCCCGGGGCCTGTCGGCCGCGTTCGTCCTGGAGGCCAGCGCCGACGGCGGGGCGTTGAAACTGGCGCGGAAGGGCATCTCCCGGTACGAACTCCTGGTGCACGGCCGGGCCGCCCACGCCGGCCTCGAACCGGAGAAGGGCGCCAACGCCGGCATCGAGCTCGCGCACCAGATCATCGCCATCACGCGGATCGCCGGAACCGTGGCGTCGTCGTCCCGGCCGGGCGCCCTGTCGGTGACCCCGACGCTGATGTCGGCCGGCACGTCCACGAACACGATCCCCGCCCTCGGGCGGGTGGCGATCGACGTGCGGGTGCCCGACGTGGCCTCCCAGCAGCGGGTCGACGAGCTGATGCGGGCCCTCACGCCCGTCGTCGACGGAACCCGGCTCGAACTGCTCGGCGGCCCGAACCGCCCGCCCTTCGACGGGGCCTCCTCCGCCGCCCTGTTCGAGCGGGCCGTGGCGATCGCCGCCTCGCTCGGCATGCCCCCGCTGACCGGGGTGTCGGTCGGCGGCGCCTCCGACGGCAACTTCACCGCCGGGGTCGGCACCCCCACCCTCGACGGGCTCGGCGCCCTCGGCGGCGGGGCCCACGCGCCCGAGGAGCACGTCCTGGTGGAGCACATGCCCGTCAGGGCCCGGCTGCTGACGGAACTGGTGCGGTCGGTGCTGGCGTGATCGTGCGGGAACTGACCACCCTGGCCGAGTTCGAGGCCCTCTACGGGGTGTTCGACACCATCTGGCGGCCCCAGCCGTCGAACCCTCCGGTGACCGTGGAGCTGATGCGGGCCTTCTCCCACGCGGGCAACTACGTGGCGGGCGCGTTCGTCGACGGGCGGCTGACCGGAGGGTCGGTGGGCTTCTGCTCCCCGCCCGGCGAGGCGACGCTCCACTCCCACGTGACCGGGGCGGTCTCACCCGGGGCCGGGCTGGCGCTCAAGCGGCACCAGCGATCGTGGGCGCTGGCCCGCGGGATCTCGACGATCACGTGGACGTTCGACCCCCTCGTCCGGCGGAACGCCTACTTCAACCTGGTGAAGCTCGGGGCGCGGCCGGAGCGGTACTACGAGAACTTCTACGGCGCGATGGCCGACGAGGTGAACGCCGGCGACGATGTTCCGCGACGGCGGCTACGTGTTGCGCTCGCCCTCGGACAGGTAGCGTTCCCGGACCTTCGTCCGCGACAACTTCCCCGTCGGCGTGCGGGGCAGTCGCTCCCGGAACTCGATCACCCGGGGATGCTTGAACCTCGCCAGCCGAGGCCCCAGGTGCTCCCTGAGCTCCTCCTCCGGCACCTTCTCCGCCGTCTGGACCAGCGCCACCACCGACTGTCCCCACTCCTCGTCGGGCACCCCGATCACCGCGGCCTCGACCACGCCCGGGTGGCTCAGCAGGGCGGCCTCGATCTCGGCCGGGTAGATGTTCACCCCGCCGCTGACGATCAGGTCGGTGCGCCGGTCGAGCAGGTAGAGGTATCCGTCGGGGTCGAGGTAGCCGATGTCGCCGGGGGCGTACCAGTCGCCGCGTTTCGAGGCGGCCGTCTTCTCCGGGTCCTTGCGGTATTCGAAGGTGCCCAGCGACGACTTCACGTAGATCATTCCGGGCACGCCGGGCGGGACGTCCGCGCCGTTCTCGTCGAGGACGCGGGCCTCCATGCCGGGGACGGGGCGGCCGACCGTGCCGGGGCGGGCGAGCCACTCGCCGGGTTTGACGGCGAAGGCGATGGTCGACTCGGTCGAGCCGTAGTACTCGTAGAGGACCGGGCCGAACCAGTCCATCATCGCCCGCTTCACCGGTACGGGGCAGGCGGCGGCCGTGTGGGTGACCTGGCGCAGCGAGGAGACGTCGAAGCGTTCCCTGGTCTCGGCGGGCAGGCGGAGCATGCGGTGGAACATGGTCGGCACCATCATCGTGTCGGTCACGCGGTGGCGTTCGATCAGTTCCAGCACCGACTCCGGGTCGAACCTCGGGGTGATGACGACCGTGTGGCCGAGGTGGAGGGCGAACTGGGCGTGGGCGCAGGGGGCCGAGTGGTACATCGGTGAGGTCACCAGGTGCACGCCGTCGCCCGGGCGCAGGTCGAGCACCTCCTCGATGAACCACAGGTAGAGCGGCAGGACCTCTTCCGGGGTCTTGGACGTCCGGGGGCGCTGGACGCCCTTCGGGAACCCCGTGGTGCCGCTCGTGTACCACATGACCTGGCCGTACGTGCGGTCGGGCGGGTCGGTGACCGGGTTGCCCAGGGCCAGGGCGGCGACGTCCTCCGGGGTCCGGACGACCAGTCTCGCGTCGCTGTCGGTGACGATGTAGCCGATCTCGGCCTCGGTGAGGTGCCAGTTGACCGGCACGTAGTAGAGGCCGGTCTGGCCGGTGGCCAGGAGCATGACCAGGGCGTCCAGGCCGTTGCGCAGCGTGCCGGCGACGACGTCGCCGGCGGACAGGCCCTGGTCGCGCAGGCCGTGGGAGACCTGGTTGGCGAGGGCGAGCAGTTCCCCGGCGCGGACCTCCGTGCCGTCGACGTCGATCACCGCGAGGCGGCCGGGGTCGGTCCGGGCGATCAGGTAGAAGCTCGGGTCCATACGTCGAGCATCGCGCCAGACGACCTGTTTGCCCAGCCTTGACCACGTTGAGTAGCCGCTATTTGACGTTATGTGATCATCTGGGACATCAGGGGGAAGAGGTTGTTCGGATGGCACCGATGGTCGATGCGGGGCCGGTTGACGTTGGTCGCCGGTCTGGTCATGACGCTCCTGTGCCTGTCCGTGCTCGCGACCGCCCTCATCGGCCTGCGCGGGCTGGCGAGCCAGTACAACGTCGACCGGGTCGTGCGGGTCACCCTCAAGACCATCCACCTGCTGAAGAAGGACCAGATCCCGGACGTGCTGCCGAGCCAGGGCATCGCCGGGCTCCAGGTGATCCGGCCCGACGGGTCGGTCGAGTCGTCCAGCGTGCTGCTGCAGGGCAAGCCGCGGATGGCGTACTTCCAGCCGCCGAACACGACCGTGCGGCAGGACATGGTCCACTGCGACTCCAAGTTGTGGCCCGGCCAGTGCATGGTGATCGTCGCCATCCGCGTCTACAACCCCGACGGCGACTACCTGATCTACGCCGCCGACCCGGTGGTGCCCTGGTACGTCGACCCGCGCGCCGACCTGCTGCTGTTCCTCGGGGCGGGGCTCATCGTCGTGGTGACGACCTTCGGCACGTACTGGCTGATGGGCAAGGCGCTTCGGCCGGTCGACGCGATCAGCGAGGAGCTCGCCACGATCACCGGCAGCGATCTCGACCACCGGGTGCCGGTGCCGAAGCACCACGACGAGATCCGCCGCCTGGCCGAGACCGCCAACGCCACCCTCGACCGCCTGGAGGAGGCCGTCGAGCAGCAGCGGCGGTTCGCCTCCGACGCCTCCCACGACCTGCGCAGCCCCCTCACCGCCATGCGCGCCGAGATCGAGGGCGCCCTGCTCGACGTCGAGACGACCGACTGGCGCGAGACCGGCGGGGCCATCCTGACCAGCGTCGACCGCCTGCAGGCCCTGGTGGACGACCTCCTCCAGATCGCCCGCCTCGACTCCGGCGCCCCGGGGCGGATGGACCCCGTCGACCTCGGCCAGCTCGCCGCGGCCGAACTCGACCGCCGCCGACGCCGGGTGCGGATCATCCGGGAGCTGGAGCCCGGCGTGGTCATCACGGGCGACCGCCTGCGCCTGGCCCGCGTGCTGACCAACCTGCTCGACAACGCCGAACGCCACGTCAACTCGGTCGTCGTCGTCAAGGTCTACGAGGAGGACGGCTCCGGCGTCCTGGAGGTCGTGGACGACGGCGCCGGCGTCCCGCACGACAAGTGGGAGCACGTCTTCCAGCGGTTCACCCGCCTCGACGCCGCCCGCTCCCGCGACGCCGGAGGGACCGGCCTCGGGCTCGCCATCGCCCGCCAGATCTGCGAGAGCCACGGCGGCAGCCTCGGCATCGAGGACAGCGTGAAGGGCGCCCGGTTCGTGATGCGAATCCCCGTGTCGCGCTAGGGTTCCGATGTGGCACGGGGAATCAGCCGAATGCGCCGGGAGGATCTGCTCAAGGTCGCCTGCGACGTCATCGCGGCCCAGGGATTCGGGCACACCCGCACCGTCGACATCGCCCAGGCGGCGGGCGTGAGCCAGGCGCTGCTCTTCTACCATTTCGAGACGAAGGAGAAACTGTTCGCCGCGGCGTTCGGATACGCCGCCGAACGCGACCTCGACAATCTTGAGGCGCTTCTCGAATCGGCCGGGGGGCCGATCGACAAACTGCGGGCGATGCTCAAGTTGTATTCGCCGAGTGGTAAATCGAAATCGTGGGCGTTGTGGATCGACGCCTGGTCGGAATCGATGCGAAACCCGTCGCTCGAAGACGTCTCCCGGGCGCTTGACCTGCGGTGGAAGGACGCCCTGCGGGGAATCCTGGCGGCCGGGGCCGAAGACGGGGTCTTCGAGTGCCCCGACCCCGAAGGGGCGGCGTGGCGGTTGATGTCGCTGATCGACGGGCTGACGGTTCAGGTGACCGTGCACAAGAGGATGTTGACCCGGGCGCGGTTGTTCGAATTGGTGCGCACCGCGGCCGCCGTCGAACTCGGGCTGGAGCCCGATCAGCTCGCGTAGGCGTCGAGGGCGAATCCGTCTTTCAGCGGGTTGATTTCGATTTCGGTGAGCTCGGGACGCGCTTCGAGAATGTCCCCCAATACGACCATCACCTGCGCGACGGCGTCGAGGTCGGCGGGCGGGGCGCCGCGCCAGCCGTCCAGCAGACGCGAAACCCGGGTCGCCGCGATCAGTTCCCTCGCCTGCCGATGGGTGAGCGGGGCGAGGGCCGTCGCGGTGTCGGCGATGAGCTCGGCGAGCACTCCCCCGGCCCCGAAGGTGACGACCGCCCCGGCGTGGGGGTCGCGGTGCGCGCCGACGATCAGCTCCACGCCCGGCGTCGTCAGCTGCTCCTCGACCCAGAGCGGGAGCCCCGGCAGTCTCTCCCGCATCCGCGCCGCCGCCCGGTGGAGCTCCTCCGGGGAGGCGATGCCGAGGACGACGCCGCCCACCTCGGTCTTGTGGGCCGGTCCCAGGGCCTTGAGGACCAGCGGGTAGGCCAGGCCCGGGTCGCCGCCGTCGTAGAGCAGCCCGGCGGGGAAGGCGACTCCGCAGGCCATGAGGGTGCGGCGGAGGGCGATGTATCCCGAGATCTCGCCGGACGGCCGCGAGGCCGGCGTCGCACCCCCGGCGGCGGGCCGGGAGGTCAGTGCGCTCAGGCCGGTCATGACGGCGTCGATCGTGCCGTGGACGGGGATGCCGGCCGCCCGCAGGAAGTCCACCGTCGGGCCCTCGGGGCGCATCGTGTGGATGAGGCAGGGCCTCGTGGTGAGCGTCCGGGCCAGACGGGCGGCGGCGGCGCGCTCCGCCTCCTCCAGCGCCGGGCTGTCGGCGGCGTAGCTGGCGAAGTAGCCGGTCAGGACGACCGCGTCGACCTCGGGCGCGACGATCTCCGTGATCTTCGGGTACGTCGCCAGGTCGGACTCCCCCGCGCCCGCCATGTCGACCGGGTTCGACAGGCCCGCGTCCGGCGGCAGGAGGGCGCGCAGCGCCTCGACCGTGGCCGGGGCGAACGCGGGCACCTCCAGGCCCAGGCGCTCGGCCAGTTCGGCGGCGATGGCCCCCTGGCCCCCGCTGTCGGCCACGACCGCGACCCGGCGCACGGGGGACGGGACGGCCAGGCACGCCTGGGCGATGTGGATCGCCTCCTGCGGGGTGCGGGCGCGCATCACCCCCGCCGCCCGGCACAGCGCGTCGACGATCGCGTCGGGGGTGGCGAGCGCGCCGGTGTGGGAGGTGACCGCGCGGCGGCCCGCCGCCGAGCCGCCGACGGTCAGCAGGACGACGGGCTTGCCGCCCGCCAGGGCGATCAGGTCGCGGCCGATCGACAGGTCTTCGAGGTAGAGCACGACGACGCGGGTGTGCGGGGCGGCGACGACCGCTTCGGCCAGTTCCCGGACCCCCAGGTCGGCGGCGTCCCCGACGGACACGAACCGCGACAGGCCCAGGCCCTCCTTCGCGGCCAGGTAGCCGAGTTCCAGGCCGACCGAGCCGCTCTGGGAGACGACGCCGATCGGGCCGGGGGTCAGCGTGCCCCAGGTGAGGGAGAGGCCGGCGGCGGAGTCGTACACCCCCATGCTGGTCGGGCCCACGAGACGGGCGCCCGCCGAGCGCACCCGGGCGGCCAGCGCGGGCAGGCCGCCCGGGTAGACGACCCCGGCGGTGATCGCGACGAGATGGCGGGCCCCGGCGTCGAGGGCGTCGCCGACGACCTGCTCGTAGGTGTGCGGCGGGGTCGCCATCGCGACCAGGTCGGGGGCCTCGGGGAGGTCGCGCAGCGAGCGGTGGGTGCGGTGGCCGAGGACGTCGGCGCCCCGGGCGTTCACCAGGTGGACCGGCCGCCGCGACGCGCCGCTCAGGGCGCCCCTGGCCAGCCAGTAGCCCCATTTGGCGGGGTCGCCGGAGGCGCCGACCACGGCGACCGTGCGGGGGTCGAACAGCGCCTCGGTCATCGCCGGGCCGCCAGGTTGGCCGCCAGGTTGCGGGCGCTCAGGTCGTGGGCGACCTCTCTCGGGGTCCGGGCCGGGTCGGACATGATCTCGGTCGTCATCCGGCGCATCCAGGAGCGGATCTTCGCGAAGGCGGCGTCGGCGTCGGCCGGGATGTCGCCGAACAGCGTCCACCACCACCAGGAGTTGGTGGCCGAGTTGGCCACCACGTCCGGGACGACCACCACCCCCCTGTCCGCGAGCAGGCGTTCGGCCTCCGGGGTGACCGGGACGTTGGCCGCCTCCACCACCAGCCGGGCCCGCACCCGAGGGGCCTCCTCCGCGCCGACGCAGTAGGAGACGGCGGCCGGGACCAGCAGGTCGCAGTCGACGTCGAGCCACTCGTCGCGGGGCCGTTTGCCGCCCGGGATCCGGCCGAAGGGGTCGCGGGCGCGGAGCAGCGCCTCCACGTCCAGGCCGCCGGGGTCGGTGACGAGGCCGTCGGCGTCGGCGACGCCGACGATCCGCACCCCCGCCCGCGCCAGGAACCGCGCGGTCGCGCCGCCCATGGACCCGAAGCCCTGGACGACCGCCGTCGGCTCCTCGATGCCCAGGCGGTCGAGCGCGGTCAGGGCCGACTCGGCCACGCCGCAGCCGCCGGCCAGGTCGCCCAGGCCGATGCCGTCGACCGTGACGGCGAAGGCGGCGTCCAGGCGCTTGAGTGCCGTGTCTGGGTCGTCGAGGAGCGGCAGGACGGCGTCGATCGAGGTGCGCAGGCCGGCCGCGTGACAGGCCTCCTCGATCGACTCCTGGCGCAGCCCCAGGTCCTCGCCGGTCGCCCAGTAGGTGGCCAGCAGGGGCTTCATCGCGGCGATGTAGCGGTGCAGCATGCCGGTGGCCTCGGGGTCGAGCGGGTCGCAGTCGATGCCGCCCTTCGCGCCGCCGAGCGGCTGGTAGGCCAGGCCCGGCTCGTAGGCGATCGCCTCCTTGCGGGACATGCCCCGGGCCAGGTCGGCGACCTCCTCCAGGGTGACGCCGGCGCGCATCCGCAGGCCGCCGCTGCTGACGCCCCGGCCCAGCCGGTCGATGACCAGGTAGCCGGGGCGGCCGGTGACGTCGTCGGTCCAGACGACCTGGAGGAACGGGGTCATGAGTGCTCCTGGATGACGATCACCGTGGGACGGTCGGCGGCGAACGCCGCGCCGATCTCGCCCCGCAGGTCCGCCGGGTGTGCGACGCCGCGGGCGCCGAAGGCGCGGGCGAGCTGGACGAAGTCGGGGGCGTGCAGGTCGACCGCCACCGGGGTCATCGGGCGGGCCGTCATCTCGGCCCGGATCTCGCCGTAGCCGCCGTTGACGGCGACGACGATCGGCAGGTTGAGGCCGAGTTCGACCGCGGTGGCCAGCTCCTGGACGGTGAACTGGAGCGCGCCGTCACCGGCCAGGACCACGACGGGCAGGTCCGGGTCGGCGACCTTGGCGCCGATCGCGGCGGGGAGGGCGTAGCCGAGGGTGCCGAAGCCGGCGGGGAACAGGAAACGGCGCCGGAGGGTGGCCAGGGCGCCGTAGTAACAGAACATCGAGTTGTCGGCGGCGACCACGGCGTGGGCGGGGAGGGCCTGGGCGATGGCGTCGAGCTCGGCCCGCCAGGGGGCGGCCAGGGCGGCGCGTTCCTGAGCGATCCGACGGGTGACCTCCGCGAGAGCCGCACGCCCCGGCATCTCACCGCGGTCGTCTGTGATCACGGGCCAGACGGCCACGCCCCTCCCGTCACCGGCGTCCCCAATGATCGCGGGCACGTCAGGGCCGGTGCGAAGCGGGTGCCCGCCGTTGATCGCGGGCGAGTCGGGGCCGGTGCGGGGCAGGTGATCCGCTTCCACGGCTTTTGCCACCAGGGTGGCCAGGGCCGGGAGGGCGGTCTCCGCGTGGGCGGTGATCGGGATCGTCGCGGTCGTCGTCTGGGCCGGGTCGACGTCGATGCGGATGAGGGTGCCCTCGTAGGTGAAGTCGGTCCACAGGTCCGAGGGGGCCAGTTCCGTGCCCACGGCCACGACCGCGTCGCAGGACTTCAGCCACGCCTGGGCCGACGCCAGGAAGAGGGCGGGGCCGAGGTTGCGACGATGAGCGGGAGGGAGGATGCCCGTCCCGTTGATGGTGGTGACGACCAGGGCGTCCACGAGGTCGGCGAGCCGGAGGGCCGCCGCGCCCGCCTCGCGGGCGCCGCCGCCCAGGACGATGCCCACCCGTCCGGCTCCGGCCAGGGCCTGAGCGGCTTCGGGAAGGCCGCCACGTGCGGGGAGCGGGTAGTCGCCCTCGGCGTCGAGGAGGTCGGCCGGGATCTCGATGTGCACGGGTCGCGGCCGGCCCGCCGCGAAGAACACGAACGCCGCCGCGAGCGCCGAGGGGATCTCGGCCACGGTCGTCACGCGGTGGCTCCACGCGCAGACCGCGTCCATCGCCGCCGACTGGTTCTTCGTCTCGTGCAGGTAGCCGGTGCTCCGGCGCGGATGCGTGGTCGGCACGCCGGGCGAGATCAGCACCATCGGGATCGAGTCGGAGTAGGCCTGCCCGGCCGCCGCCGCGGCGTTCAGGACACCGGGGCCGGTCGTGGTCAGCACGACGCCGGGACGCCCGGAGATCCGGGCGTAGCCGTCGGCGGCGTACCCGGCCCCCTGCTCGTGCCGGGGGGTGACCAGCCGGGCGCCCTGGCGGGCGAGGGCGTCGTACAGGGCGAGGTTGTGGGTTCCGGGGATGCCGAAAACCGTGTCGACCCCGTGGGCGGCCAGGGTGGCCGCGACCGCCGTCGCGCCGGTCATGAGCGGGCCAGCGACCGGGAGATGATCAGCCGCTGGATGTCGGAGGTGCCCTCTTCGAGCTCCTCCAGCTTGGCGTCGCGCAGCCACCTCTCCACGGGGAACTCCCGCGAGTAGCCCCACCCGCCGAACGTCTGCATCGCCGCCCACGCGCACCACACCGCGTTCTCCGACGCCGTCAGCTTGGCGATCGCGGCCTCCTCGGTGACGGTCTCGCCGAGGTCGTGGAGGTCGGCGGCCCGCCGGGTCAGCAGCGCCGACACGTCGATCCTGGCCGCCATGTCGGCGAGCCGGAACGCCACCGCCTGGTGGCCGATGACGGGCGTGCCGAACTGCTCCCTCTCCTTCGCGTACGCCAGCGCCACGTCCAGGGCGGCGCGCGACAGGCCCGTGCAGGCGGCGGCGATGAGCACCCGGGAGGCGTCGAAGGTCCGCATGAGCCCCCGGAACCCCTGGCCCTCCTCGCCGAGGCGGTCGGCCGCCGACACGCGGACCCCGTCGAGGAAGAGCTCCGCGCAGGCGATGCCGCGCTGGCCCATCTTCGGCATCGGCGGCCCGACCGTGAAGCCGGGCGCGTCCCGGTGCACGACGAAGGCGGTCACCCCCTTGGCGCGGGTGCCGGGCGCGACCGTCGCGAAGACGACGAACCACTCGGCGAAGGGCGCGTTGGAGATCCACGTCTTCTGCCCGGTCAGCACGTAGTGGTCGCCGTCGCGTTCGGCCCGGGTGGTGATCGCGGCCGCGTCGGAGCCGACGCCGGGCTCGGTCGTGGCCAGCGCGGTCAGGGGCGGATCGTCACCGGTCAGCGGCGCGAGCAGCCGCTCTTTCTGGGACGGGGTGCCGAGTTCCAGCACGGGTGAGGCGAAGAACCCCCCGGAGGTGATCAGGTTGCCGATGGAGATGTCGCCGTGGCACAACTCCTCCTGCACCAGGCACTGGGTGACCAGGTCGACGACCCCGCCCCCGCCGAACTCCTCGGGGATCATGAACGAGGTCAGCCCGGCCTTCGCCGCCTTCGCCCAGATCTCGCGGGGGAAGACGTGGTCGCCCTCGTCGACCTCCCGCGCCCGGGGCCGGATCTCCTCGGCGGCGAACCGCCGCGCCAGCGCGACGACGTCGGCCTGCTCCGGGCTCAGCTCACGGCCGAGACGGGGGATTCTGGGCATGGTCTCTCCTCGGGTACGGGCCGGGCCACGATCCCCATGGCGGCCAGCATGCAACCGCCCCCGACGAGGACCGTCCAGGTGAGCGGCTCGCCGTACAGGACGGCGGCGAAGGCGGTCGCCCACACGGGCTCGACCGCGATGACGACGGCGGCGGTGGTCGGCGGCACGTGCGCCTGCGCCCACGTCTGGGCGAGGAACGTCCCGGCCCCGGCCACGGTGGCGAGGTAGAGCACGCCGGTCCAGTCGGCGGCGCCGTGCGGCAGCGTGATCCCGCCGGGCGCGGCGGCGACGGTCATGACCACGGCCAGCGTGAGGATCTGCACGACCGACAACGCGTACGCGTCCTCGGGCCGCGACCACTTGCCGAGCGCGACCAGGTGCACGGCGTAGAGCGCCGCCGACACGGCGGTCAGCGCGACCGCGCCCGCCGGTGCGCCGACCGGCCCGCTGAGCAGGCTGAACGAGGCGGTGCCGACGGTGGCCAGCCCGACGGCCGCCCACGTCGGCCGGCTGACCCGCGTCTTCAGCCAGACCAGGGCGATCAGCGGCGTCAGCACGAGGTAGGAGCCGGTGACGAAACCGGAGACCGACGACGGCAGCTCGGCCAGGCCGATGGTCTGGAGGGTCAGCGCGACGCCGTAGACGCCGCCCAGCAGCGCGCCCGTCCCCCACAGGCGCGGGGTGAGGTTGCGGAGCGCGCGCGGCCGGACGGCGATCAGGACCACCACGGCGATGCCGAACCGGGCGGCGTAGAGGTCGGCGATGGGCAACCGCGCGACCAGGTCCTTGGTGAGCGGGAACGTGGATCCCCAGACGGCGGTGACGGAGACCAGGGCGAGCACGCCCAGGTGGTAGTGGCGCCTGGGGGGCGAGGCGGGTGCCGTCTCAGCCCCGTTCGCAAGGTCGCCGGTGGTCATGAGACGCCCCGCAGAGTGTTCTTGACGACCTCCCCGCCCTTCATCACGAACGCCACGTCGGCGAACTTCGTGATGTCCAGGGTTCCCGGCACCGCGATCAGGTCGGCGTACCGGCCCGGCGAGAGGGAGCCGACCCGGTCGTCCCACCCCATGCACTCGGCGCTCGTCAGCGTCGCCGCCTTCAGCGCCTGGATCGGCGTGAGCCCGTGCTCGACCATGGTGGCGAGCTGCCGGCCCTGGAGCCCGTGGGGGAAGCCGCCGGCGTCCGTGCCGAACCCGATCTTCACCCCGGCCCGCACCGCCCTGCGGAAGCCCTCGCGCTGCGCCTCGGCGGTCTCGTCGTTCTTGCGGAGCTGCTCGGCGTCGTAGCCCCGCGACGGGCCGGTCTCGCGGATCCAGTCGGCCCACCAGATGTCGGCCGACAGGTAGGTCCCGTGGGCGGCCATCAGTTCGGCGCCCTCGTCGTCGAGGAAGCAGGCGTGCTCGATCGACCGCACCCCGGCGCACACCGCCCGCTTGACGCCCTCGGCGCCGTGGGCGTGGGCGGCGACGTACCGGCCGTACCAGGAGGCCTCCTCGACGGCGGCGCGCATCTGCGCCTCGGTCAGCTCGGGCGCTCCGGGGACGGTGCCGTTGGCCAGCACCGCGCCGGTGGCGATCAGTTTGATCAGGTCGGCGCCGTGGAAGACGATCTCCCGGACCCGCTCCCGGATGTCGTCGACCGAACGTGTCTCGCCGAACCGGAACTCCTTCGGCACCTCGACGTCGTGGGCGAACCCGGTCAGCATGCCGCCGCCGCCGCGAACGGTCACGTAGGCCCCGGCGACGGCCATGCGCGGCCCGAGCACGTGCCCGGCGTCGACGGCGTCGCGCAGCGCGACGTCGACGAAGGCCCGGAAGGTGCCGACGTCGCGGACGGTGGTGAACCCGGCCAGCAGCGTGTCGCGGGCGTTGGGGATGGAGGCGAAGGCCTGCCGGGCCGCGCTGTGCTTGAGCTCCTGGGCGTAGTCGCCGCACGCCGCCACCCCGACGAGATGGGTGTGCAGGTCGATCAGCCCGGGGGCCACGGTGACGTCGCCGAGGTCGCGCAGCTCCCCGTCGAACCCGGTGTAGGGACCCGTCGAGACGATCCGGTCACCCTCGATGACGACGAGCTGATCGGTCAGCACCCGCTCGCCGACGACGTCGACGAGCCGCGCGCACCGCACCGCTCTGGCCACCGGTCCTCCCCTCCTGTTTTACTGAGTCGCTACTCAAACACAGCGGGGTTTACCTTGGCAATAACGGGAGCGCCGATGCAACCGAAGGACCTGGCGACCGACCGTCTGCTCACCGAACTGACCGTCTCCCCCGACGGCTCCCACGTCGCCGTCGTCGAACGCCGCGTCGTCGCGGGCCGCGAACGCCACCGTCTCCTGCTCGTCCCGACGGCCGGCGGCCCGCCCAGGGTGCTCACCGCCGAGGCCTCCGCACCGGCGTTCTCTCCTTCCGGTACGTCCATCGCCTACCTGCACAGGAACCAGGTGTGTGTACGCCCCCTCGACGGCGGCCCCGCCCGCACGGTGACGTCGTTCAAACGGGGCGTCACCGAGTTCGCCTGGCTCGGCGAGAACCGCTTCGCCGTGCTGGCCCCCGACGAGCAGTCGCCCGTGATGCGCGGCGACGTCGCCCGGGTGATCCGCCGCCTCGACTGGCGCGAGGAGGGCCACGGGCTGCGGCTGTACCCGACCCACGTCCACGTGGTGGGCGACACGGTGGCACGCCTGACGAGTGGCGGCTGGTGGGCGTCGTGCCTGCGCGTCCACGGGGAGAAGATCGGCTTCATCGCCGACCGGGGCGACGACCGCGACCCCAACCCGCAGGTCCACGAGGTCACCCTGACCGGCGAGCTCACCCGGCGCACCGGCCTGACCGGCCCGGTGCTCCGCTTCACCTACACCGAGGACGGCGACGTCGTCGCGGTCGCGCCCCCGGCCCGCCGCCCCACCGACTGGGACCCGGAGACGGTCTGGCACGAGTCCGAGCCCCTCACCGCCCACCTGGACAGGTTCGCCGGCCAGGCCCCCACCACCGACGAACGCCTGACGGTCGTCTGCGACGACGGCCGAGAATACGCCCACGACCTGAGGACCGGCCGCGACCTGACGCCACGCGAACGGGACCCGGTCGTGCACGCCCTCGCCGAAGGCGGCGGCGTCGTCTGCGCCATCGTGTCGTTCGGCGGCGCGGCCCGCCCCGACCTCTACCGCCTCGACCCGCTGACGCGGCTGATGCCCTCGGGCTCGGTCTGGCTCTCCCGCCACCCGGCCCCCGTCCGGCGGGAGCTCGACGTCGACGGGATTCAGGTCTTCCTGACGGCCCCGCCCGGCACCGACCTCGACACCGCCCGGGGCCTCCCGACGGTCCTGGCGCTGCACGGCGGCCCGGCCTGGGCCTGGCCCGTGGCCCCCGACTCCGACGCGCTGCTGCTGGCGTCGGCGGGCTACCTGGTCGTCCGCCCCAACATCCGGGGCTCGTTCCACCGGGGCCGCGCGTGGGGCGACGCGCTCGGCGCGAACTGGGGCGGCCCGGACGCCGACGACTGCCACACCGTCCTCGACCGCCTGACGGAGTCGGGCCTGGCCGGAAAGCTGGCCTGCTACGGCAACTCCTACGGCGGCTTCCTGGTCAACTGGCTCATCGGCACGAGCGACCGCTTCGCGGCGGCCATCAGCCAGAACGGGGTGACGAACCAGGTGTCGGGCTTCGCCGCCTGCGACCTCGGAGCCGTCTACGACGTGGACTCGGGCCTGGGCGACACCTGGACGGAAGAGGGGGTGGACCACCTCTGGAAGATCAGCCCGCTGCGCAACGTGGCGAGCATCAGAACGCCGCTGCTGCTGTTGCAGGGGGAACAGGACTACCGCTGCCCGCCGTCGGACGCGGAACAGATGTTCGTCGCACTGCGACGGCTGAGGAGGGAGGTGGAATACATCCTCTATCCGGACTCGGGCCACTCGATGACCCACGACGCCCGCCTGGATCGACGCATCGACCGCTCAGAGAGAATGCTCCACTGGCTCAACCGCCACCTGCGTTAGGCGAACAGCTCAGCGGCCTCGTCGACCACCGCGGCGCGCCTGACCCATGCGAGGATCTGCGCCGAGTCGGTGCACGCGGTCACCATGTCGCGCTGGCCCTCGTCGAGGGTCAGGCCGCGGGCGTCGATGATGGCGAGGAGCGACTTGATCTCACCCTGGGTCTCGCCGACTGCGACGCCTTCGCCGAAGTGTTCCCTGGCGAACGGGCTGAACACGGGCTTGGTCTTCACGACCTGCTCCAATCTGTGTTTGGCCGACTCGGCGGCGAAGTGGAACGCGTATTGATAGTAATACGCAGCGTGTTCGACGGGCAGGGCGTCGAACCCGTCGAGGATGTCCTCGGCCACCCCCGCGTCGGCGCCGTGGGCCATCAGTGAGAGCGTGGCGAGTTCGGGATTGTCGGCGACCTGCGCCCTGGTCACCAGGGGGATGTCGTCGGGCCCGATGGCCAGTGGCTCCACATAGAGGGTCTCGAGCCGGGTGGGCATGCGGGTGGCGGCCCATCGGGCGGTGCGCCGGTCAGGGCAGACGACCACCACGTGGACGGGACAGTCGAGATGCAGCCACACCGCGGCCGCGTAGCGCGGCAGCTGGCGGGCCTTCGCCTCCGAAGGCTGGAGCTGCATCTCGACGATCAGCGCGGCGCAGGGCTCACGCTCGGGACCGAGCGTGAGCAGCAGGTCGGGACGGAGCTCCTTGGAGACGCGGTCGCTCAGTTCGAGCTGGTGTGCCCGGACGGGGAGACCGTCGGGCACCTCCAGCAGTTTGGCCCGCCTGACCAGGTCGAGGGCGAGCTGCGGCCGTTCTCGGAAGAGCTGGTTGAGTGAATCGTGTTGTGTTGTCGGCACACGTCAGGACGTTACCGGCCGATTACCGTCCGCACACCCGTTTCAATAGAACAGCCGATCGAATCTCAGAGTGCCTGATAGTCAAACCAGGAAAAACGCGCCGAATTCGAGCTCTCCCGCCCCTCCGACGTCGCGTACAGGGCGATCATCGTGCCGATGAAGCCCCCCGCCACCGTCGAGCTCAGGATCCGGCCGTCGAGCGGCGGGCCCAGGGGGCGCCACTCGCCGGGTGAGAGGGCGTAGCGGGCCTGGTAGTCCTGGCCGTGGGCCTCGAAGCTCAGCCACACGCGGCCCCCGGTGGCGTCGGCCCACCCGGCGAGGGTGTCGACGCCTTCGGCGCGGTGGACGAGTTCGAGGCCGTCGGGGCGCAGGGACAGCCGGATGTGGAAGTCGTCGTTCTGGATCAGGGCCAGGCCGGCGTGCTCCCCCGCCCCGGGGGTGAAGGTGAGCTCGGTGTGGACGGCGAAGTCGATGTGGGCCTGCGGGCGGGCCACCAGGCTGGGGTTGCCGTGTTCGGTCAGGCCGGGCGGGCGCACCTTCAGGGTCAGGCCGTCGCCGACCGTCCAGAACGTCTCGCGTGGGGTGCGGAGGAACTGCCAGGCCGGGGCGAGCGAGTCGAAGTGGTCGCACGACGGGAGGGCCGGCCAGCGGTGCACCGGCAGCGCGGGGCCGGCGAAGTCGAGGGTGACCTGGTCGAAGACCGGCCATTCGTCTTCCCACGTCACGCGGGTGAGGAAGGTCTCCCGGCCCAGGTTGTACCCGTGTTCCCGCCGGAAGGCCGACATCTCCAGCGGGGTGGCGCCGGTGCCGCCGTAGGGGCGGGTGGCCAGCAGGACCGACCACCACTCGCCGTCGGGGGTCTCGACCAGGTCGGGGTGGCCCGTCGAGGTGATGGGGTGGCGCAGGCCCAGGTGGCGGTGGGTCAGCACGGGGTTGCGCGGGTTGCCGGCGTAGGGGCCGGTGACGGCGCGGGAGCGGGCCACCATGACCGCGTGGTCCTCGGCGGTGCCGCCCTCGGAGGTCAGCAGGTAGTACCAGCCGCCGGTCTTGTAGATGTGGGGGCCCTCGGCCCAGATGCCGCCGCGCAGGTGGGGCGTCCAGATGACGTGCTCGTCGCCGACGAGCTTCAGCGACGTCAGGTCGAGTTCGCGGAGCCAGATCTCGGTGTCGCCGTCGTAGTCCTTGTTCTCGCGCTCGCGGGTGCCGTGCATCCAGCAGTGGCCGTCGTCGTCGAAGAACAGGGAGGGGTCGAAGCCGCGTGTCTCGGGGAACCAGACCGGGTCGGTCCACGGCCCCTCGGGGGAGGTGGCGGTGACCAGGAAGTTGCCGGCCGTCTCCATCAACGTCGTGATCATGTAGAAGACGCCGTCGTGGTGGCGGATGGTCGGGGCGAAGATGCCCGCCGACGGCTTGAGGCCGTCGAGGTCCAGGTCGTGGCACACGTGGCCGAGTTGCCGCCAGTGCGTCAGATCCCTGCTGTGGAAGATCGGGACGCCGGGGAACCACTCGAACGACGAGGTCACCAGGTAGTAGTCGTCGCCGACGCGGCAGATCGAGGGGTCGGGGTGGAAGCCGGACAGAACGGGATTGGTGGACACCGGCGGGAGCCTCCGGGCTGAGTGGCGCCGGGCCCCGCACGCTGCGGAAGGCGGGGCCCGGCGCCAGAACCTATTGGACCATGCACTACTTACCGAGCCGTAGCACTCCCCATCGCGCCGTGGACAGATAGCTCTGTCCGGTCGGGTCGTGCCAGGTGACCGCCGCGGTACGAGCCGCGCCGGTGGCGTCGTTGATCTGCACGTCGAAGCCGAGGACCCGGTCGCGGGACAGGGTCACCGTGGGCAGCTTGATCGCCGCCTCGACGATGTAACCGGTGGAGGTGCGCGAGACGGCGCTGGTCAGGTTGCCGCGGATCGCGAAGGCGTCGAAGGTGCCGCCGATCGACTCGGCGCCGGTGAAGGAGATCCGGTACTGGCCGTCGTCGTCGTCGTAACCCTTGGTCTTGTTGTTCCCGGGGTCGACGAAGATCTCGACGCTGTCCTCCTCCCACGGGTTCGGCGACTCCTCGCTGAGGACGGGGTCGGTGACCTTCGCCAGGACGTACAGGACACCCGAAGGCGACCACAACGCCCGGATCTTGGCCGTCGCGCCCGACGTGCCCTCGATCCAGGTGCCGGTGCCGACCGGGGTGGCCTTGTTCCAGACCGCCTCGGCGACGCCGTCGACCACCGGGGTCTCCTTCGGCGCGGTGAACTCCTTCACCTCGGGGACGAACGTCAGGGTCCCGCTGTAGACCGCGTCGGGGCCGGTGCTGACGTCGTCGGCCACCAGGTCCAGGGACGTGGCGCTCCCTGAGGGCAGCAGGGCCTCCGCCTGCCAGCCTCTGTCGGTCTTCCTGGTGTGCGCCTTGAAGCCCTGGGCGTGGGTGCCGCCGCGCTGGATCCGGTACGTCGCCGGCCCGACCTTGAGCGACAGCGAGTCGGTGCCGTCGTCGGTCGCGTCGGTGACGTCGGCGAAGACGTACACGCCCGAAGGGGCCTTTCGCAGTTGGAAGGAGGCCGACACGGACCCGACCCGGGCCACGGGCTGGTCCGGCTGCCGGTCCCACTGCTCGTCGCGCCTGCCGTCGACGGTCACCGTGCCGGCGGGCACGGTCAGGGAGAGCCGGGCGGCGGGCAGCCGCGACGGGTCGGCGACGCCCCAGAACGCGGGCTTGGCCTGGAGTTCGTCGTCGAAGGGCAGCGGCGCGTTGACGCGGTTGATCGGGAAGGTCGACAACCAGGTCTCGTCGTCGGCCACGCCCCAGATGGTCACCGACGACAATTTGGCGGCCTGACGGCGGAAGACGTCGAAGATCTCCTTGTAGCGGTGACCCTGCCGGGCGAGGACCTCGGCGGGCACGGTCGGGTAGGTCGACACGAAGTCGGTGTAGACCGACACGTCGAGCTCGGTGACCTGCTGCTCCACGCCCAGCGTCGCGAAGCGTTCGATCGAGTCCTCGATCTGGTAGGCGGGCGGCTGCTCGATGTTGACGTGGAGCTGGTGGCCGACGGCGTCGATCGGCACGCCCTCGTCGCGGAGCCGCTTGACGACCTTGTACATCGCCTCCCGCTTGCGCGGGAACTCGGTGTTGTAGTCGTTGAACACCAGCGTCGCGGCGGGGTCGACCTCCCGGGCGACCCGGAACGCGGTCCGGATGTAGTCGAGGCCGGTGATCTCGAACCACGGCGAGCGGCGCAGGCCGTCGGGCTGGTTCTCGTCGATGACCTCATTGACGACGTCCCACGTGCCGATGCGGCCCTTGTAGCGGCCCATCACGGCGCGGATGTGGTTCTCGATGCGCTGGAGCAGGACCTCCTTGGTCGCGCCCTCGAAGACCCACGCGGGGGTCTGGCTGTGCCAGACGAGGGTGTGGCCGCGGAACTCCAGCCCGTTGCCGGTGGCGAAGTCGACCAGGGCGTCGCCCTCGTCGAAGGTGAACCGGCCCTCCTCGGGTTCGGTCGCGTCCCACTTCAGCGCGTTGCCGGGGGTGACGCTCCCGTAGTGCTTGCCGATGAGCCCGGCGTGCTCCCCGAGGGTGGCGCCCCGGTAGAAGGCCGCGCCGAGCGTGAAGGGCACGGTGTCCTTGAGCGAGGGGATGTCGGTCTGGATGGGCTTCGGCTCGACGTACTCCAGCGTGAAGTCGTCGATCTCGAACGGCAGGGCGCCCTCCCCGGACTCGACGTAGACGCTCAGGAAGTCGACGTCGTGGGCGAGGGTGTAGGTGCCGCTCAGCCGGGTCCAGCCGGTGACGGACGCGGGGGCCGCGACGCGCTCGTAGGAGGGCGTGCCGTTCTGCCGCCGCTCGACCGACAGGCCGAGCGACTGCGCCTCGGCGCTGCGGACCCAGACCGAGAGGGTGTACTTCGACCCCTTGGCCATCTTGCCCAGCACGTTCAGCGAAGGCCCGTCCCAGGAGGCCTGCCGGTCGGTGACGGCGAGTCCGAAGTTCCCGGCGCGGGCGGCCGGACCCGACGCGGTGAGCGTCGCCCCGCCGCGCGGGTTCCAGCCCTGCGCGGTCCCCGTCTCGAAGTCGGTGGACAGGCCCGACCGCGTGGGGTCGCCGTCCGACGTGATGACGATGTCGTCGACCGTGAACTCGGCCGTCGCGTCGGAGCTCTCGAAGTAGAGGTTCAGGGCGGAGTCGGCGGCGTAGCCGTACGACCCGGACAACTCGGTGAACTCCCCGGGGGCGGACGTCGCCGCGCCGACCCGCTCCCAGGTCGTCGAGCCGCCCGCCGGGGTGCGCTCGACGGTAAGCGCGACCGCCCCCGAGACGCGGGCGGTCACGTTGTAGGTGACCCCCTTCTCGAAGGGCGGGGTGATCTGGGCGCCCATCCAGTTCTGGGTCCGCCCGGTGACGCGCAACGCGCCGGCGGAGGTGTCCAGGACGACCCCGTCGCCCCGGGGGCCCCAGCCCTGGGCCCCGGAGGAGAAGTCGTAGGCGGCGATGGTGGTGACATCCGCCCTGGCCGGGACGGCCAGGCATAACAGGACGAGCAGTACGGCCGTCGCGGCTCGGAACATGGGGGGTGTCTTCTCCTAGTGCAGGTTCTCGTGGAGCAGGTCGAGCAGCGGCTGACGCCGGGCGCACGACGCGAGGGCGAAGGAGTCGGCCAGGGCCAGCAGTTCCTCGTCGGAACGGCCGCGGAACACCTCGGCGTACTCGGGGACGAGGGCCTGGGCGATCATGATGTGCCGGATGAGGTCGTCGATCTGGTAGCGCGCGCCCCAGGGGTAGGGGTCCCAGGAGGGGAACTCCGCCTCCATGAACCGGTGCAGCGGGGCGAGCTCGCCGGCCATCTCCTCCATCGTCGAACCCCACCGGTCGGCCCCGAGACGGCCCTTCTTGGCGATGAAGTCGCCGAAGACTCCGATGTAAGGTTCACCGGCCGTGACGAGTCCCTGGAGACCGACGTCCTTGTACGTCCACAACGACCACCCCGCCGAATGCGCGTCGAAGATCTCAAGCTGGTCGCGGAGGATCTGGTAGCGCTGCGCGTCGACCCCGGCGTCGCCGGTGTAGACGGGGCCGAACTCGCCCACCCAGATGGGCGTGCCGGTCTCCCGCTGGAACACCGTGCGCTTCTCGAAGGTGGCCTCCAGGGTCGAGCGGTCGACCCATTCGCCGCGGGTCTCGCCGGGGTAGGGGCCGCCGTGCGCGAACCCGGCCAGGGCGTAGTCGTGGCAGACGAAGACCGTGTTCTCGTACACCTCCCGGAAGATCGAGAAGTCGGTCGAGTAGGTGTTGCCGTCGAGGAACAGCACGTGGCCGGGGTCGACCGCGCGGATCGCCTTGACCAGGCGGTCGTAGAAGGGGCCGACGACGCGGCCGTGCACGTCGCCGGGCTCGTTGATGGGGTTGTAGCCCGCCACCCACGGGTTGTCCTTGTAGCGGTCGGCCATGACCTCCCACAGGTGCACCGCGCGGTCCTGGAACTGGCGGTAGCGCCAGAAGGAGGCGATGTGGGTGGGGTTGTCGGAGTGCCAGTGCTGGTTCTGCGCGCCGGGCAGGGCGTGCAGGTCGATGACGCTGTAGATGCCGCGTTCGCCGAGCAGGCCGATGACGCGGTCGAGGTGGCGGAAGCCGTGTTCGATGATCTCGAACGGGCGGTCGTCCGACTCGAAGTGGTGGTAGTTGACCGGGATCCGGACGCAGTTCATGCCCAGGTCCCGTAAGAGGTCGGCGTCCTCAGGGCCGAAGAACGAGGTCAGCAGGCGGTCGAAGAACAGCTCCGAGCGCTCCTCACCGAGCACCTCCCGGACGGCCGACCGCATGGTCGACTCGTTGGCGGAGTAGCCGGTGATGAAGTTCTCCATGTTGAGCCAGCCGCCGAGCCCGACGCCACGAAGGCGCACCGGACGCCCGGACGGGTCGACGAGGTGAGATCCGGACACGCGCAGGTCGGGCATCGCTTCCCCTTGAAAGTTTCGGAGTGTTACCGAATATTTCGCAAGCCGCAGCATAGATATCCAGCTCGCGGACCGTCAACAAAGAGCTGGGAGCGCTACCACCGGGAATGACACCCCAGGTACGCGTATCCGAAACCTTTCGGATACACTTCCGGCCATGCCAGCGAAAAGGCGGGTGACGATCGCCGTAATCGCCCAAGAGGCGGGTGTGTCGGTCCCCACGGTGTCCAAGGTCATCAACGGTCGCCCGGAAGTCGCGCCGGAGACCCGGCAGCGGGTGGAACGACTGCTGCACAAACACGGCTACCAGCGCCGCGTCAGCCCCGGCGACGGCCCCGTCGGGCTGATCGACCTCGTGTTCGCCGAGATCGAGAGCCCCTGGGCGATGGAGATCGTGCGGGGCGCCGAGACGGCCGCCCGCGAGGCCGAGGCCAGCGTGGTCATCTCGGTCCTGCACACCCACGCGGGCCCCGGCCGCGACTGGCTGGAGCGCATCGCCGCCCGCCGCACCGACGGCGTCGTCGTCGTCGCCTCGCGCCTGTCGGCCGGTCTGCAGAACCAGCTCGCGGCCCGGTCGATGCCGTTCGTCGTGGTCGACCCCGAAGGGGAGCCGGCCGGTGGCGTCGCCTCCGTCGGCGCCACCAACTGGCACGGCGGCCTGGCCGCCACCCGGCACCTGCTGGAGCTCGGCCACCGCCGGATCGGGATGATCGGCGGCCCGGCCGACATGTTGTGCAGCCGGGCCCGCATAGACGGCTACCGCGCCGCCCTGGAGACCGCCGGGGTGCCCGTCGAGCCGGGCCTGATCCGCTACGGCAGTTTCCTCGCCGACGCCGGCCACGACCACGGTCATGCCCTGCTGTCGCTGCCCGACCGTCCGACGGCCATCTTCGCCGGCAGCGACATGCAGGCCTTCGGGGTGTTCGAGGCGGCCCGGCAGCGCGGGCTGCGCGTGCCCGAGGACCTCAGCGTGGTCGGCTTCGACGACCTGCCGCTGGCCCAGTCGGCGTGGCCGCCGCTCACCACGGTCCGCCAGCCGCTCCAGGACATGGCCGCGCTGGCCACCCGGATGGTGCTGGCGATGGGCCGCGGGGAACACCCCGAGGCCCGCCGGGTCGAGCTGGCCACCGATCTGGTGGTCCGCGAGAGCACGACGCCGATCACCCTTTCGTCGCCCCCGCAGTGAGGCCGCCGATGAGCTGCCGCTCGGCGACCGCGTAGAAGGCCAGCGCCGGGATCATCGCCAAGACCACGTACGCGAGGATCTTGGCGGTGTCGGCCGAATACTGCCCGCTGAACTGCTGCACGCCCACGGGGAGCGTCCACCACACCTTGTCGTTGAAGACCACCAGCGGCAGGAAGAAGTTGTTCCAGCTGTTGACGACGGCCAGCACCGACACCGTGGCCAGCGCGGGACGGGCCATCGGCAGCAGGATCCGCCAGAAGAACCCGAACGGCGAGCAGCCGTCGAGGATGGCGGCCTCCTCCACCTCGTGCGGGATCGACCGGAAGAACGACCGCAGGATGATGATCGTCAGCGCCAGGCCGAAGGCGGCCTGGGGCAGGATCACCCCGAGCGGGTTGTTCAGCAGGCCGAAGAACCGCAGGATGATGAACAGCGGCAGGATCGCCACCGCGAACGGGAACATCAGCCCGGCCGCGAAGATGGTGAACAGGAACTCCCGGCCCCGGAAGGCGAACCGGGCGAACACGAACGCCGCCAGCGCCGAGACGGCCACCGTGACCAGCGCCGTGCTGAGCGCGATCAGGGAACTGTTGAAGACCTGCCGCCAGAAGTCCGACGACGCCAGCACGTTCGTATAGTTCTCAGGTACCCACGGTGCCGGCAGGCCGATCGGGTTGTTGGCGAGCTGCGGGTTGTCCTTGAAGCCGCCCAGGATGCCGTACACGATCGGCACCATGATGAACACGCCGATGACGATGACGATCGTGTGCAGCGCGATCGGCCGGGCGATCCTGGCCGGCGTGCTCCGGCGTTCCCGCGCGTGGACGCTCATCTGCGGCCACCTCCCATGGTCGTGGTGGCCCCGTCGAGGTCGCGCTTGAGCACGAACCGCTGGTAGCCGATGGCGAAGACCAGGCTGAGCAGGAACATCACCACGCTGATCGCGCTGGCGTAACCGACCTGGAAGCGGTTGAAGCCGATGTCGTACATCGTCACGCCGAGCGTCTCCGACGCGTGCACGGGGCCGCCCCCTGTCAGCACGTACACCAGGTCGAAGAGCTGGATGGTACCGATCACCGACAGGAAGATCGTGATCCGGATCGTCGGGCCGAGCAGCGGCAGCGTCACGTAGCGGAACACGTGCCAGGGGCCGCAGCCGTCGATCTGGGCCGCCTCGGTGAGCTCCTTGGGGATGCTCTGCCGGCCGGCCAGGTAGAGGATCACGTAGAACCCGAAGTACTTCCACGTGATGACGATGAACAACGAGAACATGACCGTATCGGGCTCGGACAGGAAGCTCGACGTCCCGAGTCCGAGGAAGCCGAGGACCTCGTTGGCCAGCCCGCGCTCCGGCGACAGCAGCATGCTGAACAGCACGGCCGCGATGACCTCGCTGAGCACGTACGGCGCGAAGAACAGCAGCCGGTAGAGGGCCCGCAGGCGCATCTTCTGGTTCAGCAGCAGCGCGATGGCCAGGGCCAGCGGTAGCTGCACCACCAGCGACAACACGATCAGGAGCGCGCCGCGCCGCAGGTCGCCGAGGAAGATCTCGTTGTCCAGCAGCCGGGTGAAGTTGTCCAGCCCGACGAAGTTCGTCGGCAGCAGGCCGAAGCCGTTCCACTTGAAGACGCTGGAGTACATCGCCAGCAGGATCGGCGCCAGCACCAGCAGCGAGAACAGGATGACGCCGGGGAGAAGGAACAGGATGATGGTGATCCGCTTCCGCGCCTTGCCCCGGTTCTTGCTCGCCCGGGGCTGCGGCGGGGGGACCAATCGTCGCGGGACCGGAGAGGCCGCGAAGGCGCTCTCCGGTCCTTTTGTCGTCTTCACGCCGCGACTACTCCGCCTGCGCGGTCTCGGTGATGGCCTTGACCACTTCTTCCGGCGACTTGGTCCCGGCGATCAGCTCGGCCACGCTGTCGTTGACCTGCGCGCCGACGGCCGGCGGGTAGGCCTGGTCGAGGTAGAGCTGGAAGCCGGTCGCCTTGGCCAGCACGTCGACGACCATCTTGCCGCGGGGGTCGGTGACGGCGTCCTCGGTGCCCTTGACGACGGGCAGGAGGGCGCCGGTGGCGATCTCCTTGCGGGCGTTGTCGGCCGACAGGATGAACTTCAGGAAGTCGGTGGCCTCCTTCGGCGCGTCCACGCCGACGGCGAAGCCGCCGCCGCCGCCGAGCGCCTCGGTCGCCGCGCCCTTGCCGCCCTCGACGGCGGGGAAGGGGAAGAAGCCGAGCGCCTCGCCGAGGTCACCGGCCGTGTCCTTCTGGACGGTCGGCGCCCACTGGCCCATGAGCTCCATGGCCGCCTTGCCGCCGCCCATCGCCGCGGCCTGGCCGTCGGGGGTGTCGTAGGGGGCGCCGAGGAAGCCGTTCTGGAACGGCTTGAGGTCGGCCAGCTCCTTGAGCTTCTGGCCGGCGGCGATGAAGTCGGGGTTCTCGAACGACTTGGCGGTCGCCGCCTCCTGGAGCGCGGGCAGACCGGCGATCCGCATCGCGAGGTAGGTCCAGTAGTAGTGGCCCGGCCACTTGGCCTTGCCGGCCAGGGCGATCGGGGTGATGCCGGCGTCCTTCAGCTTCTTGACCGCGTCGAGGAACTCGGTCCAGGTCGCGGGCGGCTGCTCGATGCCGGCCTTCTTGAAGAGGTCCTTGTTGTACCAGAAGCCGACCATGCCGATGTCGTACGGGACACCGTAGGTCTTGCCGCCTAACTGGTAGGCCGCCAGGGCGGCCGGGTTGAACGTGCCCGACCAGTCGGCGATGTCGGCGGTGATGTCCTTGGCGATGCCGCCGTCGGCCTGCTGCTGGAGCACGCCGCCGCCCCACGTCTGGTAGATGTCGGGGCCTTCGCCCGACTGGGCCACCGTGGTCATCTTGGCCTTGAAGGCCTCGTTCTCCAGCGGGTTGATGTTGATCGTCACGTTGGGGTGGGCGGCCATGTACTCCTTGGCCATCGCGTCCCACACCGGCAACATGGGCTCGATGTTCTGGATGTGCCACCAGTCGATGACGACCTTCTCCTGCGCCGCCTGGCCCCCGGCGGCGGGCGCTTCCTCGCTTCCGCTTCCGCAGCCCGCCAGCAGCAGTGCGGCGGCAGCCGCCGTCACCACTGCGCGTCGTGTCAGCGACATATCGGTGGTTCCTTCCGTCCCGGGAATGGACTCCAAGAAACTTTCGATGAAATTCCGATAGTTTCCCTTGATGGCAGGGAGGTTACATCGCGTTTTCCATGGGATCAACGGCCGTTGTGGAGCTGTTACTCGGCCCTTGCCGCTAGGGTTCTGCCGTGGTCCGGGCGGAGATCACGTGAAATCACGTGCGATCCCCCATCAAGTGCGGATTTGGCAGTGAGGTTGACGGGTGCCCGGATGGAAGACGGCGGTGAGCCTGATCGCGGCTTCCGTCACGCTCATGGGACTTTCAGCTCCCGCGTCCGCACGGGCGCGCGCGGACATGGAGGAGCGGCCCTGCCCGGTCGCCGTGCCCGAGGGCACCACGTGCGGCTACCTGCTGGTGCCCGAGCGGCGCGACGCCTACCAGAGCGACACGATCAAGGTGGGCTACGCGATCCGCAAGGTGGCCAGCCCGGCCGGTGAGCCGGTCGTCTTCATGAGCGGCGGCCCCGGCTCCGCGTCGATCCCGCTGACCGAGATGATCACCTCGATCGCCCCCGACCGCGACGTCGTGGTCATCGAGCAGCGCGGCGGGCGATGGTCGGAACCGCGCCTGGAATGCCCCGAGATCGTGGACGGCGTCCTGAAGGACCTCGCGCCGCCCACCGCCGTGACGGCCAGCCCCAGTCCCAGCCCCATGCCGATCACGGCCACGCCCGCGCCCGCCCCCAACGGGGCCATCGGCCTGGCGGCCCGCACGTGCAAGGCGCGGCTGACGGTCGACCTGCGCGGCTACCGCACCCAGGAGATCGCCGCCGACGTGGTCGAGCTGCGCCGCTCGCTCGGGTACGACAAGTGGACCCTGTTCGGCGTCAGCTACTCCACCCGCGTGATGCTGCTGGCCGCCGCGATGGACCCCGACGGCGCCAAGTCGCTCGTGCTCGACTCCTACCTGCCCGAGCGCAGCCAGTGGTACGACGAGGCGATGGCCGCCCTGCGCGCCACCCTCGACCGCCTCGGCGTGACCGCCCGGTTCGACCTCGCGGTGAAGAACATCAACGCCGCCCCGGTCACCCTCGCCACCCGCGACCCGCTCACCCGCCGGCGCGTCATGGTCCGGCTGACCGGCGACGACGTCGCCACCCTGCTGGCCGAGTCGTTCGCCGACCCCGAGGCGCTGCCGATCCTGCCGGCCCTGGTCGACGGCCTGGCCGGCGGCCACACCGACCTGCTGCAGCCGCTGGTCGACGGCGCGGGCGGCGCGCTGACCAGCCACGAGTGGGGCCTCTACTACGCCGTGCAGTGCCAGGACGAGGCGCCCGCCAACACCTTCGCCGACCGCCGCCTGTTCACCGCCGACAACGACGCGACCGTGTGCGCGGAGTGGCGGCTGCCCGCCTCCGGCGAGGAGGGCGCGATCACCCAGGCCCCCGTCCTGATCCTGGCCGGCCAGTACGACCCCACCACCCCGTCGGCGGCGGCGAGCCGGGCCACCGAGAACCTGCCGGGCGCGCGGTTCCAGGAGTTCGCCGGCGTCGGCCACGGGGTGTTCCTGGGCAGCGAGTGCGGCCGCCGGACGATCACCGCGTTCCTGGCCGACCCGGCCGCCCCGGCGCCCTGCGATGCCGCCGCGGCTCCCCGGGCGCTGATCGACCCGGCCTCGGTGCACTTCACCGGGGCCGCCTACACGGCCGCCGGAGCGCCGTGGGTGCTGGCGCCGCTCGGCGCGTTCGCGCTGCTGTCGCTCCTCCAGCTCGCCGGGGGCGCGCTCACGGTGCGCCGCGACGGGCTGCTGACCCTGCTGGCCGGCATCACCGGCGTGGTCTTCTGCGCCATCGCGGCCTGGAGCGTGTTGTCGGTGGACGACGAGGTGGCCTTCGCCGTCGGGATCCCGCCGCTCATCTTCTGGACGAGCGCGCTGGCGGTCGTGTCGACGGGCCTGTCGGTCGTGGCGGCGTTCCGCGAACGGGCGCCCGGCGTGCTCATCCTTCCCGCGGCGACCGGGCTCGTCTTCACGGCCTGGCTCGTCGGATGGGTTCTCTGACTCTTCTCCGCCACCCGTTTCCACCGCAGGGCGTTGACGCGCGCCGTATGCAGCCTTTACGTTACCCGCAACGAAAAGTCTCGGCAATCTTATGAAACTTTCGGGAAACGGGTTTCCGCATGTTTCGTCGTCAACCGAACGGAACCCCGGCCTCTGATCGCTCACGACGCTCGTCGTGAGGTGAGACGCCCGTGCGGGCGCCCCTGGGAGCGTGGGCGCCCGCGCGGGTCACAACCTGAAGGGATGGCCGGATGATCCGGGTCGCCGTCGTCGGGACCGGCGGGATCGCCGGCCTCTGCCACCTGCCGGCACTGCGGGCGGAGGCCCATCGGGCCGAGGTGGTCGCGGTCGCCGACGTCGACCTGGGCCGCGCCTGGCGGTTCGCCCGCGAGCACGGCGTCCCCAGCGCCTATTCGTCGCTGGCGGAGCTGCTCCAGCGCGAGCGGCCGGACCTGGTGCACCTGTGCACGCCGCCGGGGATGCACGCCGTCCAGGCGATCGAATGTCTCAAATCGGGCGCTTGGGTGTGGATCGAGAAGCCCGCGTGTCGTTCACTTGCCGAGTGGGACGCCATCACCGCCGCCGAAGGACCCGGCTACGCCTCCGTGGTCTCGCAGCACCGCTTCGGCTCCGGCGCCGTCCACCTGAAGGAGATCGCGCCCCTGCTGGGCCGCCCGCTGGTCGCCCAGTGCGTGACGACCTGGTTCCGCGACCACGACTACTTCACGGTCCCGTGGCGGGGCCGGTTCCGGACCGAGGGCGGCGGCCCGACGGTCGGCCACGCGATCCATCAGATCGACGTCATGCTCTCGATCCTGGGCGACTGGGCCGAGGTGAGCGCGACGACCGCGACCCTCGACCGCGACGTCGAGTACGAGGACGTCGCCATGGCCACGGTCCGTTTCACCACCGGCGCGCTGGCCTCCGTCGTGACGAGCCTGCTGTCCCGCCGCGAGGAGAGCTACCTGCGCTTCGACTTCACCGACGCGACCGTGGAACTCCGCCATCTGTACGGCTACCGCAACGAGAACTGGACCGCCACGACCGACCTGTGGCAGCCCCCCGACGACCGCCCCAGTTCCCACGAGGCCCAGCTCGCGGCACTGCTGGACGCCTACGAGAAGGACGAGCGCCCGCCCATGAGCGCCCGCCAGGGCCGCCAGGCCCTGGAACTGGCCACCGGCATCTACGCCTCGGCCCACCGCAGACGCCCCGTGACCCGCGCCGAGCTGACCCCCGACGACCCCTTCTACCACCGGCTGGACGGCGGCGCATGGACGAGCTGATCTACGACGAGCGCGGTGTGGAGATCCTGCGCTACGTCTACGACGACCGCGACACCGACGTCTTCGAGTCGCCCAAGCCCTACTTCCACCCGATCAGGACGCTCGACGGCGATCTGGTAAGCGCCTTCCGGCCGCACGACCACCGCTGGCACAAGGGCCTGGCGATGACGGTCTCCGACCTGTCGGGCCAGAACTTCTGGGGCGGCGGCACCTACGTCCGCGAGAGGGCGGGCTACGTCGACCTGCCCAACACCGGCACGATCCGGCACGACGGCTTCGACCGTCCGGGCGTCCAGCGGCTGAGCTGGCACACCCGCGACGGCGAGCACTGGATCGACGAGCTGCGCGAGTTCCGGGTGACCGACGTCGAGGACGACTCGTGGGCGCTGGAGTTCGCCACGACGCTCCGCAACGTCCGGGGGGCCGGCCTGGTGTTCGGCAGCCCGACGACCAACGGCCGCCCGATGGCGGGCTACTGCGGCCTCTTCTGGCGCGGCCCGCGCTCCTTCGAGCACGGCGAGGTGATCGCCGAGGCGGGAGAGGGGCCTGACATGATGGGCCGCACCTCCCGGTGGCTGGCCTACGTCGGCCGCCACGACGGCGTCGACCGATCGTCGACGCTGCTCTTCCAGGCCCCGGTCCCGGTGACGTGGTTCGTGCGGACGACGCCGTTCGCGGCGGTCAACCCCTCGATCGCGTTCGACGAGATTGTTAACCTGCCGCCTGGAGAGAGCATGCGGCTTGGCTACCGCGTCGTCGTCTGCTCGGGGGCCTGGGACCGGCCCCGGCTGGTCGCGTACGTGAAGGAGCACGCATGTTCGGCATAGGCGTCACCGCCCTGAGTGTCTACGACTGGCCCGGCGCCGACGGCCGCTGCGGGGGATCCCCGCATCTGCACACGTTGTGCGCGGAGGCCTACGTCGTGGTGGCGGGCAGCGGGTCGGTACAGACCCTGACCTGGGAGGGCTATCAGGAGACCCCCCTCGCGCCGGGGGCGGTGGTGTGGTTCACGCCGGGCACCGTCCACCGGTTAGTGAACGACGGCGGGCTGAAGATCGTGGTGGTGATGCAGAACAGCGGCCTGCCCGAGGCGGGCGACGCGGTGTTCACCTTCCCCAACGCGGTGCTGAGCGGCGACTACAACCGGGCCGCCGGCATGGCCCCCCGGTGGCGGCGCGACCTGGCCCTGGAAGGGTTCCGCCAGCTCAAGGAGGCGGGCCGGCCGGGCTTCGAGAAGTTCCTGGAGCACGCCGTGCGGATCGTCGGCGACCGGCTCGACGACTTCGAGGACCTGTGGCGCGAGGGCCCGCTGAAGGCCGTCGAGGACACCGAGAAGCAGCTCGCGTCACTGCGGCGGGGCGACTACGACTACCTGCGCGAGGCCCGCATCCAGGAGGCGTCCGGCGAGCCGCGCGACGGCATGTGCGGGCATCTGTTCACCTATCCCGGATAAGCGCGGCTTAAGAGCGGCTTAAAGCAGTACTATCAGTAAACTTTCTTAAAAGAAGACATTGACTCACCTGATCACGCGGCTTAGGTTCACGGTCATCGGGGCGGAACGACTCTGCCCGCCGAGGCGTCCGGGCCGCGTGAGAAAGGTGACGCTCACGCGGCCCGGGCTTACCCTGCCAATCGTGCGATTTCTCACCGTCCCGCTGGTCCTCCTGGCGGTCCTGCTGCTGCCGTTCCCGGCGTCGGCCCACAACGTGTTGAAGAGCAGCGACCCGGCCGACGGCGCGACCGTCTCCCGGCTCGACCGGGTGACGCTGACCTTCGACCAGCCGGTCCGCCCCGACTTCGCCAAACTGGCGCTGACGGGCCCCGACGGGGCGCGCTACGAGGCCGGCCTGACGGTCCGCGACGAGGTCGTGACCGCGACGGTGAAACCCCTTCCCTCCGGGGGCGTGTACGTCATCGGCTGGCAGATCGTCTCCAACGACGGCCACCCGGTGACCGGGACGATCCGGTTCACCTACACCCCCTCGGCCGCGGGCACCCCGACGGGGGCCGCCGCGACGCTGGCGCCCGCGCCCGGCGCGGTGTCGGCCCCGATCCCGGCCGCCTCGGGCGGAAGCTGGGTCTGGGGCCTGCTGGTCTTCGCCCTGCTGATGCTGGCCCTGTCGACCTGGGTCCTGCACCGCCACGAGTCGCGCCCCCGCCGCGCCGGCTCGACGCGCCCGGCCCACGACCGGACCCTCGCATGACCCTTCTCGACTCCCGCCCCGCCGCCGTCGACCGGCGGCTGCGGGCCCTGCCCCTGGCCGGGTTGGCCGGCGCGGGGCTGACCGCCGTCGTGGTGGCCACGTGGGCCACACTCCCGGAACCGCCCTTCGGGCTGCCCACAGCGGGCCCCTGGGTCGAGTTCGGGCTTCCGGTGACCCGGTTCATCCTGGACGTCGCCGCGCTCGTCACCGTGGGTCTCAGCCTCTTGCCGAAGCTGCTGGGGTTCGACCATCCGGAGGCGACCGAACCGGCCGCGTCCCGGGCGCGGCGCTGGGCGGTCTACTCGGCGATCGTGTGGGCGTTCGCGGCGCTGGTCTCCACGCTGCTGAGCGCCGCCGAGGTGATGCCCGACCGGTTCCCCGACGTCCCGCTGTTCGTCGACGCGATCGGCTCGGGGCAGGGGCTCGTGGTGAGCGCGGCGGCGGCCACGCTGAGCGCGGCCATCGGGATGTTCGCCGTCAGGTTCGGCGAGAAGGTGCCCGCCGAACTGCGGGTCGGCGCGGCCGTGTTCGGGCTGCTGCCGCTGCCGGTGACCGGGCACGCCACGAACTGGTACTGGCACGACCTGAGCATGGTCGCGATGGAGCTGCACGTCATCGGCGCGGCCCTGTGGACGGGCGGGCTGCTCGCGGTGGCGCTGCTGCTGGCGTCCGACCGCGAACTGCTGGGCCGCACCCTGCCGAGGTTCTCGAAGCTGGCCACCACGGCGCTGCTCGTGGTCGCCGCGTCGGGCCTGTTCAGCGGGATCGTGGAGCTGCTGCTCTCCCCCGCCGAGGCGTTTCCCGCCTCGCTGGTGACGACCCAATACGGCGTCCTGGTGCTCGTCAAGACGGCGCTGGCCGGGCTGATCGCCCTGCTGGGCGCCAACATCCGGTTCCGGCTGCTGCCGGGGGTGGTCGACCGCCGCCCGACCGCTTTCGCGGCCTGGGCGGCGGTCGAGCTGACCGTGCTCGGCCTCGCCTACGGCGTGGCCGTCGTCATCACGCGGACGGGCGGCTGAGCCGTCTGCCGACGAGTTCCACGACGAGCCACGCCACCGCGAGCCCGCCGATCGCGTAGGGCCACGCCCACGGGGCGTAGGGCGGCGCGATCAGGTAGGCGTCCTGCAGCCAGAGCCCGCCGAACACGCCGCCCGTGACGAGCAGCGCGCCGACGACCACCCGCACGTACAGCACGGGCACCAGGAACGCCAGGTCGACGCAGAGCGCCGCCACCAGCAGGAAGAACGGGATCGCCGAGGTCGGGAAGCCGACCCCGGCGAGCAGCGGCCAGATCACCATCCGGTAGGCCACGTAGCCCGCCGCGACCAGCGTCGCGGTGAACCGGTAGCCGGTCGCCGCCCGCGCCGCGACCAGGATCGCCATGCCGACGATCCCGGCCCAGAGCGAGTAGACCTGGTCGGGCACGGGCAGCGCGAAGTTCTGCACCGCGATCAGGTCGACCGGCCGCCCGAGGTCCTCGGCCGCGAAGGCCAGCAGCGACGGCTCGGCCTCCGGTTCGCCGCGCACCCAGGCGGCCAGCCCGATCACGCCGTACTCCTGGTGCTCGCTCGGGAAGATCGCGTTCTCCAGGAAGAAGCCGAAGAGCGCCGCCAGCACGACGGTCCGCCGCCGGCCCGGGGGCGCGCCGACGTACCAGCCCCGGATCACTCCCGCGATCATGAACGCGGTGCCGATGAACAACAGCGCGTGCGACGGGCTCCACGCGGTGATGTCGAGGCCGTTGATCCGGTGGTTGATCAGGTCGAGCGGGATGGCGACCAGGAAGGTCCCGGTCCCCCACAGGATCAGCCGCTGGGCCGCCCTGTCGACGCCGTAGCCGGTGTACCAGTGCACGATCGTCAGCCCGACCACGATCATCGTGCCGACCGTGTTGATCAGATGGGGTGGCGCGAGGTCGTCGCGCAACCAGCGGAAGTGCCACGACACGTCCCAGGACGCGCCGAGCACCTTGAGGCAGAACGCCACGATCCAGGCCGTGTAGAGCACCCGGAAGAGGTCGGGCGGGGTCGGGCGGCCGGGCAGGCCACGCGACCAGAGGGGCAGGCCCCAGGCCACGACCTGACGGGGCACCCGCGTGAGCATCGTTCCAGTCACCACGCGCGAAATGATGCCGTTCCCTTTACTCGCGGCGCAATCAAGAGATGAGGTTACGGAATGGACCTCGATCGCAAAGCCGCCCTTCTCGGCGGGCAGGACATGTGGACGCTCCCCGCCGCGCCCGAGATCGGCCTGCCGTCGCTGGTGACCTCCGACGGCCCGATCGGGGTGCGCGGCCCCCGGTGGATCGCCGGCGACCCGGCCGTCGCGCTGCCCTCCCCGACCGCCCTGGCCGCCACGTGGGACGTCGGCCTCGCCCGCCGCGTGGGCGAACTGCTGGCCGCCGAGTGCCGCCGCAAGGGCGTGCACGTGCTGCTCGCGCCGACGGTCAACCTGCACCGCACCCCCTTGGGCGGACGCCACTTCGAGTGCTTCTCGGAGGACCCGCTGCTGACAGGGGAGATCGGGGCGGCGTACGTGACCGGGGTGCAGTCGGGCGGGGTCGGCGTGACGCTGAAGCACTTCGTGGCCAACGACTCCGAGACCGACCGGATGACCGTGGACGTCCGGGTGGACGAGCGCACCCTCCGGGAGCTCTACCTGGCCCCCTTCGAGCTGGTGGTGCGCAGGGCGGCGCCGTGGGGGGTGATGGCGGCCTACAACGGCGTCAACGGGCTGCCGATGTGCGAGCACGCCGGGCTGATCGAGGGCGTGCTGCGCGGCGAGTGGGGGTTCGACGGGGTCGTGATGTCCGACTGGACGGCCGCCCGCGACGCCGTCGGCTGCGCGCTGGGCGGGCTCGACCTGGCCATGCCGGGGCCGGGGAGCGTCTACGGCGAGCCGCTGGCCAGGGCGGTGCGCGACGGGCTCGTACCGGAGGAGCTCCTCGACCGGAAGGTGGCCAGGCTCCGGACGCTCCTCGACCGGGCCGACCTGTCCGGGCGGGAGTCGCCCGACGGGGTCGCGCTCGCGCGGGAGGTCGCGGCGCGGTCGGCCACCCTGCTCGCCAACGACGGCGTGCTGCCGCTCGCGCCGTCCGCGAAGGTCGCGCTGATCGGCGGCCTGGCCGCCGACGCCCGGATCCTCGGCGGCGGCAGCGCCCTGGTCTTCCCCGAGCACGCCGTCTCACCGCTCGAAGGCCTCACCGCCGCCGGGGTCGAGGTGACCTACAGCCGGGGCGCGGACGCGAGCGACCGGATCGGCTCCGCCGTGATGGCCGCCACCGCGACCGCGCGCGACGCCGCCGGGCGGATCCTGGGCGAGTTCCCGCTCCACGACGGCACGCTCGTCTGGCTCGGCGACGTCCCCGTCCCCTACGAGGACCTGCACAGCGTCGAGATCAGCGGCGTCCTCGACGCGGCCCCCGGCTGGAACACCCTGGCCGTCGAGGGCGTCGGCCGGTTCACCCTGGAGGCCGACGGCCGGACGCTGTTCGACGGCGTGGTCCACCCGACCGGCGACGACCCCATGGCCGCGTTCTTCCTCCCCCCGCAGCACGAAGTGCTCGCCGACCTGCCCGGCCCGGTCGTCGTCAGCCTGGTCCACACCGTCACGCACGCGCCCACCTACCAGCCCTTCGTCGGCTTCTCCCTCTGCCACCGCCCCCCGAGGCCCACCACGGGCCGGATGATCTCCGAGGCCGTCGCGGCGGCCGCGGCGGCCGACGTGGCCGTCGTCGTGGTCGGCACCTCGAAGGAGGTGGAGAGCGAGGGCTTCGACCGCACGTCGCTGCGGCTCCCCGGCCGCCAGGACGAACTCGTCGCGAAGGTCGCCGCGGCCAACCCGCGCACGGTCGTCGTGGTCAACGCCGGGTCACCGGTCGAGATGCCGTGGCGCGACGAGGTCGCCGCGATCCTCCTGACCTGGTTCCCCGGCCAGGAGGGCGGCCACGCCCTGGCCGACGTCCTCACCGGCGCCGCCGAACCCGGCGGCCGCCTCCCCACCACCTGGCCCGCCGCCCTCGGCGACTGCCCCGTGACCAACGTCACACCCACCGGCGGAGTCCTCGCCTACGACGAGGGCCGCTTCATCGGCTACCGCGCCTGGGACCGCCACGACACGGCCCCGGCCTTCCCGTTCGGCCACGGCCTCGGCTACACGACGTGGTCGTACGACGAGATCGCCGTCGACGGCATGACGGTGACCGTCACCCTGACCAACACCGGCGACCGGCCCGGACGCGAGGTCGTGCAGGTCTACCTGGCCCCCGAGGACCCGGGCGACCGCCCGGCCCGCTGGCTGGCGGCCTTCACGACGTGCGAGGCGGAGCCGGGCGAGACCGTCTCGGTCGGCGTGGAGATCCCCCGGCGGGCGGTGGAGGTCTGGACCGAGAACGGCTGGCAGGCCGTCCCCGGGCGCTATCGCGTCCTCAGCGGACTCTCAGTCGGCGCCGATAGCATCGCGATATGACGTTTCGCGGGGGCCGGCGCGGCCTCGCCGTGCTCGCCGCCGTGCTCGTGGCCGTCGCCGGGATCATCTGGATCGCCTGGCCCTCCGACGGGCTCCCCCAGGGGCAGGACGTGGTCATCCCCGTCGTCGACGGCCCGGCCGACGACCAGAAGGTGCTGATCGACGCCTCCTACTTCCCGCCCGAGGGCGACGGCAGGGCGCCGGCGGTGCTGCTCGGGCACGGGTTCGGCGGCAGCAAGAACAGCGTCCGTGACCAGGCCGGGCAGCTCGCCCGGGAGGGCTACGCGGTGCTCACCTGGTCGGCGCGCGGGTTCGGGCGCTCCACCGGGGAGATCGCGCTCAACTCGCCCGACTACGAGGTCAAGGACGTCCGGCAGCTCATCGACTGGCTGGCGAAGAAGCCCGAGGTGCTGCTCGACGCGGCCGGCGACCCGCGCGTCGGCATGGCGGGCGGCTCCTACGGCGGCGCGATCGCCCTGATGACCGCCGCCCACGATCCCCGCGTCGACGCCATCGTGCCCTCGATCACCTGGTACGACCTGGCCGACGCCCTGTTCCCCGAGGCGTCGGGGGCCGGGCCGGCCACGGGCGTGTTCAAGAAGATGTGGGCCGGGATCTTCTTCAGCGCCGGCGGGTCGGGGCTCAACCCCGCCTCGCAGGCCGACGGGCTGGCGCGGCTGCTGAGCGGCTCCGGCGGGCAGCCGGCCCCCGACGGGGTCACCCCCGAGCAGGCGCAGTGCGGGCGGTTCCTGCCGTCGATCTGCGCGGTCTACCAGCAGATCGCCGCCACCGGGAAGGCCACGCCCGAGGCCGTCGACCTGCTGCGCCGGTCGAGCCCCGTCTCGGTGCAGGGCCGGATCAAGGTGCCGTCGCTGATCATCCAGGGGCAGCGCGACTCGTTGTTCCCGCTCGGCCACGCCGACCTGAACGCCAAGGCCATCGCCGCGACCGGCGCCCCGGTCGAGGTCGCCTGGATCGCCGGGGGCCACGACGGCGGCGACGCCGAGGCCGACTTCGTCTTCGCCCAGACCCTCAACTGGTTCGACGCCCACCTCAAGAAGGACGGCGCGGCCACCGGCCGGGCGTTCACCGTCTCGCGCGACGGCGGCCGCGACCCCGGCACCCGGCAGAACGTCCTGCTGCATGCCGAGGGCGCGGCCTACCCCGGCCTCGGCGGCACCGTGACGACCGAACTCGACCTGCTCGGCCCCGACCAGGAGGTGGCCACGCCGCCCGGCGGCAGCCCCGCCGCCATCTCCTCGGTGCCGGGCCTGAGCGGCCTGCTCGGCGGCGGCGCGGGAGGCGGCGGGCCGGCGGGCGCCTCGCTCGACCTGCCGGGCCAGGTCGCGGTCTTCCAGACCCGTCCACTCGACCGCACGCTCACGGTGACCGGTTCGCCCACCGCCGAGATCAAGGTGTACGGCGAGGGCGAGGTCACCCTCTTCGCCAAGCTCTACGACGCCGCCTCCGGACAACTCGCGGTGCTCCCCGGCGGCCTGGCCGCGCCGCTGCGCGTCACCGCGACCCCGACCGGCACGCCGGTCAGGGTCACCCTCCCGGCCATCGACCGGCGCGTCGAGGCGGGCCACGTGCTGCGCCTGGCGATCACCACGACCGACATGGCCTACGCTCTCCCGGCGCAACCCAGCGTGCACAGGGTCGGCCTGGCCTCCACGACGCTGACGATGCCGGTCGACGCCGGTCTGGCCGCGCCCGCGCGGGGCCCCGCCTGGTGGACGTGGGCGTTCCCGCTCGCGTCGGTCCTGGCGGCGGCGGCGATCCTGCTGACCGGCCGGCCGCGCCGCGCCATCGTCGCGCCCGACCCCGCGCCGGCCGAGGTGCCGCTGCAGATCACCGGGCTGACCAAGCGCTACAAGAACGGCCACAAGGCCGTCGACGACCTGTCGTTCCGGGTCGAGAAGGGGCAGGTGCTCGGCCTGCTCGGGCCCAACGGCGCGGGCAAGACGACCACGATGCGGATGATGATGGGCCTCATCCACCCCGACGGGGGCGAGATCCGCATCTTCGGTGAGAAGGTCGTGCCGGGCTCGCCGGTGTTGTCGCGGCTGGGCTCCTTCGTCGAGGGCGCGGGCTTCCTGCCGCACCTGTCGGGCCGCGACAACCTCACGCTCTACTGGCAGGCCACCGGCCGCCCGGCCGGCGACGCCCACCTGGAGGAGGCGCTGGAGATCGCCGGTCTGGGCGCCGCCGTCGAACGCGCCGTGCGCACCTACTCGCAGGGCATGCGGCAGCGCCTGGCCATCGCCCAGGCCATGCTGGGCCTGCCCGACCTGCTCGTGCTCGACGAGCCCACCAACGGGCTCGACCCGCCCCAGATCGCCGAGATGCGGCGGGTGCTGAAGGCGTACGCCACCGAGGGCCGGACCGTCATCGTGTCGAGCCACCTGCTCGGCGAGGTCGAGCAGACGTGCAGCCACGCCGTGGTCATGCACCGGGGCCGCCTGGTGTCGGCCGGTCCGGTCGCCGAACTGCTCCGCCGGGGCGAACTCAACGGCTCCACCCGCCTGGAGGACGTGTTCCTCGACCTGATCGGAGAAAAGGCATGACCGCGACCGGCTACGCGCCCGGGCGCACCCTCCCGCTGCGGGTCGAGTTCGTCCGCCAGTTCCGGCGCCGCCGCACGATGGTCATGTTCGGGCTGCTCGCGGCGCTGCCGTGGATCCTGGTGATCGCCTTCCAGTTCGGCCCGAACAACAACCGGGGCGGCACCGGCCTGCGGATCTCCGACCTGGCCATGGAGGGAGGCCTGAACTTCGCCGCGTTCGCCCTGTCGGTCTCGGCGAGCTTCCTGCTGATGGTCGCGGTGGCGCTGTTCTGCGGCGACACCGTGGCCAGCGAGGCCAACTGGTCGTCGCTGCGCTACCTGCTGGCCGCGCCGATCCCCCGCGACCGGCTGCTGCGCCAGAAGCTCATCGTCGCCCTCGCCTATTCGGCCGCCGCCGTCACGGTCGTGCCGGTGATGGCGGTGCTGGCGGGCACCCTGGCGTTCGGCTGGAACGACGTGCGGGTGCCCGGCACCGGCGAGGTCATCGCGGCCCTCGACGTCCTGCCCAAATTCGGAATCGTCATCCTGTACGCCATGGTCACCAACCTGGTCGTCGCATCACTGGCGTTCCTGCTCTCGGTGAGCACCGACTCACCGCTGGGCGCGGTCGGCGGCGCGGTCGGCCTGGTGATCGTCAGCACCATCCTGCAGGCGGTGGAGGCCTTGGGCGGCCTGCGCGAATTCCTGCCGACCTTCTGGAACACCGCCTGGCTCGACGCCCTCGCGCCGGTCCCCGACTACAGTGGCATGATCAAGGGCACCGCGATCGCGGTCACGTACGCCGCCGTGCTGCTGGCCTTCGCGTTCCGCCGGTTCCGCCGTAAGGACGTCGTTTCCTGACATTGACAGGTCTCCGATTTCGTGTAGGAATCGATGGGACAAAAAGGCTCAATTAAGCTCGGACGCTTTAATTAAGCGCAATCACGCCCACACAACGCACCGGGCCGAAACCTCCTGCGCCCCTGGGACCGTGCCATTGCCGGTTCCCTTTTCGTCGCGCCCGGCCAGACGAACCGGAAGGACCTGCTCGTGACCAGTGTCGTTTCGTCGCCCCGGTTGGATGTCCCCTCCTTCTACTGCCCCTTCCCCTACGCCATCTCCCCCGAGGCCGACGACGTGGACCGTGCCACCGTGAAATGGATGGACGACTTCGGCCTCTTCCGCTCCCCCGAACAACGGCAGTACCTCGCCGCCCAGCGCATCGGCCACTGCGCCGCCCTGGCGCTTCCGCACGGCCGCGGAGAAGGGCTCCGTCTCGCGGCCGACTACGTCTTCTGGTTGTTCACATTCGACGACATGTACTGCGACGAACGTGTCCACGAGATGTCGCTCGACGCGTTCGTGCAGTTCGTCAGCAAACTGACCCGCATCGTCGAGGCGCCCACCGCGAAGATCCTCACCGACGACCCGTGGGCCGAGGGCCTGCGCGACATCCGGTTACGGATGGAGCGGACCGCGACCCCGGTCCAGCTCGCCCGCTGGGTCGAGGAGCAGCGCAAATACCTCTTCGGGCTGATCTGGGAGACGGCCAACCGGCTGGAGGGACGGATCCCGCCCGTCGACGACTACGTGACCATGTGGCTGAACGCCAGCGCGTGCGGCGCCAGCGTGATGTTCGTGGACATCAGCGCCGGCTACGAGGTCAGCGCCGACGACATGGCCGACTCGAGGGTACGGGCGCTCACCGAGATGGCCAACGCGATCATCGCCTGGGACAACGACCTGATCTCCTTCAACAAGGAGTCGTACCGGCAGCACCGTTACGGCTATCCGCAGATCCAGAACCTGGTCAGCGTGCTGACCTCGGGCGGCAGGTCGGTCGAGGAGGCCTCGGCCGAGGCGGTGCGCATGCGCGACCGGGTGATGACCCTGTTCCTGAAGGTCGGCGACGAGGTGCGCGCCGATGCCTCACCCGAACTGGACCGTTACGTCTACGGCCTGGGCGAGTGGATCAGGGGCTATCTGGCCTGGGCGATGAGCACCGGCCGCTATCTGGACCCGCGCAACCCGACCGACCGCGCCGCGGCCGACCCGGTCGCCATGCCGGGCACGTGGAAGGAGCGGGCCAGCGACGACCGCCTCGACCCGCTGCCGCTGCCCGCCATCACCTGGTGGTGGGACCAACTGGGCTCTGTCTGATTGGGCAGATTCCAGAAACGCGAGCCACACCCGGCCTTCGGCCGTGCGCGTCTCGCTTTACCAGTGAGGCGGCCGGTCTTCGAGCAGGCGGGCGTCGTCGTCGGACTCCCGCCACTCGCCCCACCCGTGATCGGTGTCGTCGATGGTCTGGTCAGGGAGCACCGGCAGGCCGTCGTCGGACAGGTCGACCGGGCGCAGTTCATCGGGCTGCGGCTCAGACATGGCTCCAAGCCTAGCGAAGCAGGGAGCCGGATCAGGTATCTCCACGACGATCCCCCCGGCAAATCGCATCAAAGGTACGATGCCGAAGCAGGTGTAGGCCGGAACGCGACACCCCCGTGAGGCGGCATGGCGACCCCAGCAGGTTGGCGAAGAGACGGCAATCTCCCCGCGGAGCTCACCAGCTTCGTCGGGCGGTCGCGGCTCCTGACCCAGATCAGACAGCGCATCCAGCAGTCGCGCCTGGTCACGGTGACCGGGATCGGCGGTGTCGGGAAGACCCGCACCGCCCTGCGCGTCGCCCATCAGCTGCGCTCGCAGTTCGACGACGGCATCTGGTACGTCGACCTGGCCCGCCTCCAGGACCCGTCGATGCTCCACCACACCGTCCGCACCGCGCTCGGCCTGGCCGACCAGTCGAGCCGCACCAGCGGCGACTCCCTGGCCGACTGGCTGGGTGATCGCACCGTCCTGCTCATCCTCGACACGTGCGAGCACATGGTCGAGGCGTGCGCCGAGCTGATCGAAGACCTGCAGGGCCGCAACCCGAACCTCAAGGTGCTGGCCACCAGCCGCCGGTCGCTGAACGCGGCCGGCGAGTCGGTCATCCCGATCCCGCCGCTGCCGGTGCCGGGCGACGACCCGGCCGAGTCCCCCTACAACAACGACGCCGTGGAGCTGTTCCGGCAGCGGGCCACCGCCGTGGTGCCCGACTTCACCGTCGAGGAGAACAACGTCACGTCGGTCGCCGAGTTGTGCGTGCGGCTCGACGGCATCCCGCTGGCGATCGAGCTGGCGGCGGTCCGGCTGCGGGCCCTGTCGGTCGACCAGATCCTCGGGCTGCTGACCGACCGGTTCTCCCTGCTGGCGGGCGCCTCCCGCACCGCGTTACCGCGCCACCAGACGCTCCGGGCCGCGATCGGCTGGAGCCACGAACTGTGCGAGCCGCCCGAGCGCCTGTTGTGGGCGCGGCTGTCGGTCTTCGCGGGCGACTTCGAGCTCGACGCCGCGCGCTACGTCTGCGCCGGCGACACGCTGCCGCCCGACCGCATCATGGACGTCATCACCGGCCTGGTCGACAAGTCGGTGCTGCTCAGCTACAACACCGTGTCGGGCCAGCGCTACCGCCTGATCGACACCCTGCGCCAATACGGCGAGGAGTGGCTCGACAAGCTCGGCGAGACCGACAACCTGCGCCGCCGCCACCGCGACTACTACCTCCAGCTCGCCGAACGCGGCGAGCACGCCTGGTCGGGCCCGCGCCAGGTGCACTGGTTCGTCCGGATGCGCCAGGAGCACGACAACGTCCGCACGGCCGTCGACTACTGCCTGTCGACCAACAGCGAACACCGCATCGGCCTCGAACTGCTGTCGTCGTTGTGGTTCATGTGGGTGGCCTGCGGCTTCATGCGCGAGGGCCGCCACTACCTCGAACGCGCCCTGGGCCTGTCCCGGCAGGCCAGCAAGGAGCGCTGCCGGGCGTTGTGGACGCTCGCGTACGTCTGCAACATGCAGGGCGACCACGACGGCGCGACCGAGGCGGCGGAGAAGTGCTCCTCGGAGGCGCTGGAGGTCGGCGACTCGGGCGCGGTGATCTTCGCGACCAAGATGCTCGGCACGAGCGCCATGCTGAAGGGCGACTTCAAGCGGGCCACCGCGCTGCTCGGCGTGGCGATCGAGTTCCACAAGAGCGGCCGGGAGCTCAACCCGGGCCTGCTCCCGGCGGTGGCGGAGCTCGCGCTGGTGCTCACCTACCAGGGCGACTACACGGAGGCCGAGACCCTCGTCCAGGACTGCCTGAAGATCTGCAACGAGCGGGGCGAGTTGTGGATCCGCTCCTACGCGGTGTGGATCCAGGCCCTGATCGAGATCGAGACCGACCGCCCCGAGCAGGTCAAGACCAGCGCCCGGGAGGCGCTGCGGATCAAGCGGCACTTCCACGACGTGCCGGGCGTGCTGCTGTGCCTGGAGACGATGGCCCGCCACGCCGCGTCGTCGGGCGAGGTCGCCCACGCGGCCTACCTGCTGGGCGCCTCGGAGCACAACTGGCGGGCCTCGGGGCTGGCCCAGCTCGGCTCGCCCTTCCTGAGCGACGACTTCAAGCGCACCATCAAGGAGTGCCGCGAGACCCTGGGCGTCAAGGAGTTCGACCGCCTGTTCACCGCCGGGCAGGCCCTGTCGCTGGAGGACACCATCGCGGTGGCCCTCGGCGAGCTGGAGATCTCCGAGTCGCTCTAGGCCTCTCCGAAGATCTCCAGGGCGGTCGTGTCGCCGAACATCCGCGCGGTGTCGGCGGCCGACGGCCGCCCCTGGTGGGGGTCGGCGCCCGCCTCGAACAGCGCCCTGACCACGTCGTGGTTCTTCTTGAACACGGCCCCGGCCATGGGCGACTGGCCCTTGTCGTTGGGCCGGCCGGGGTCGGCGCCGCGGTCGAGCAGGGCCCGGACCGTGTCGGCGTGGCCATGGTAGGCGGCCAGCATGAGCAGGGTGTCGCCGTTCTCGTTGTGCAGGTCGGCCGGCACGCCCGCGTCGACGTAGGCGACCAGTTCGGCGGTCTGCCCCGCGCGGGCGTAGCCGAACAGTCGGGTGGCGAAGTCGACGAGTTCCGGATCCGGCTCCATGCGCCTTATTGTCCAACGGTAGGGTCCCCGAAACGGCGTGGAATCGATTCACCTCGCCGTAGGTTCTGTAGATGAAACAGACCGTGAGAAAGGCTGCCAGTCGTGTACGACCCGACGGATCTCTACCGGCTCGACGGTGACGTCCCCGAGCTGACCGATCCGGTGATGCTCTACCACTTCGAAGGCTTCGTCGACGCGGGCGGGGCCGGACGGCTGGCTCTGGGGCACCTGATGGCCGAGCTGGACCACCGGGTCGTGGCCACCTTCGACGTCGACCGCCTGATCGACTACCGTTCGCGGCGCCCGATCATGGTCTTCGACACCGACCGCTGGGTCGAGGCCGACATGCCGGAGTTGTCGCTCCACCTGGCCCACGACCTGACCGGCACCCCGTTCCTGCTGCTCACCGGCCCCGAGCCCGACCGCGAGTGGGAGCTGTTCACCGAGGCGATCGGCATGCTGGCGACCCGGCTGAACATCGGCAAGATGGTGACGATCCACGGCATCCCGATGGGCGTCCCGCACACCCGCCCGATCGGCCTGACCGCCCACGGCAGCCGCCCCGACCTGATCAACGGGCAGGTGAGCCCGTTCGGCCGGGTCCAGGTGCCCGGCAGCGTGGCGGCCCTGCTCGAACTGCGCCTGGGCTCCAAGGGCCACGACGCCCTCGGCTACTCGATCCACGTCCCCCACTACCTGGCCCAGGCGGAGTACCCCCAGGCCGCGGTGACCGCCCTGGAGGCGATCACGAGGGGCACCGGCCTGGTCTTCCCGATGGACGCCCTCCGCGACGCCGCCGACAAGACCACCGCCGAGATCGAGGAGCAGATCCAGGCCAGCGCCGAGTTGTCGGGCGCCATCACGGGCCTGGAGCAGCAGTACGACGCCTTCACCGCCGGCAAGGACAACCTGCTGGCCGAGTCGACGCCCATGCCGACGGGCGACGAGCTCGCCGCCCAGTTCGAGGCCTTCCTGGCGGAGCGCGACGACCGGGATGGCTGACGAGATCAAGGTCGGGCTGGTCGGCTACGGCCCGGCCGGCGAGTTCTTCCACGCCCCGCTGATCGCCGCGACCCCCGGCCTGCGGCTGGCCGCCGTGGTGACGGGCGACCCCGAGAAGGCCGCCCGGGTGAGCCCCGGCGTGGCCGTGGTCCGGCACGCCGCCGACCTTCATCCCCTGGTCGACCTCGTCGTGGTCGCCTCGCCCAACCGCACCCACGTGCCGATCGCCGCCGAGGCGCTGCGGGCCGGGCTGCCCGTCGTGGTCGACAAGCCGCTGGCCGCCACCGCCGAGGAGGCGCTGGAGCTGGCCGCGCTGGCCCGCGAGCGGGGCCTGCTGCTGACGGTCTTCCAGAACCGCCGCTGGGACGGCGACTTCCTGACGATCGAGCGCCTGCGCCCCCGCCTGGGCGAGATCCGCCGCTTCGAGTCGCGCTTCGAGCGCTGGCGCCCGGTCCCGAAGGGCGGCTGGCGCGAGCAGGGCGGCCCCGAAGACCTCGCGGGCCTCCTCTACGACCTGGGCAGCCACCTGGTCGACCAGGCCCTCCAGCTCCTCGGTCCGGTCGCCTCGGTGTACGCCGAGGCCGACATCCGGCGCGCGGGCGTACGGGCCGACGACGACAGCTTCATCGCCCTGACCCACGTGAACGGCGCCCGCTCGCACCTGTGGGTCAGCGCCGTCGCCGCAGACCTGGGCCCCAGGTTCCGTGTGCTGGGCTCCGAGGCGGCCTACGTGAAGTGGGGCATGGACCCCCAGGAAGACCGCCTGCGGGCGGGCCGCAGCCCCGCAGAACCGGGCTTCGGCGACGGCGAGCCGGGCTTCGTCGGCGACGAGCGGGTACCCACCGAGCCGGGGAACTACCTGGCCTTCTACGAGGGCGTGGTCCGGGCGCTGTGGGGCGAGGGGCCACCGCCGGTGACGCCGGAGTCGGCGGCCGAGACCCTGACGGTGCTGCGGGCGGCGCGGGTCTCGGCCGACGAACGTCGCGTCATCACGACCAGTTAGGGAACAGCGGGCCGTTCGGGTCGTGGGCCGGCGAATACGCGTTGGCCGGGCGATGGTGTTCTTCGGCCGCCGATCTGAGTTCTTCGGGCAGCACCTCGCGGATCTCGGCGTAATAGAAGCCGAGTGAGTCGAGGATCATCTCCTCGACCAGTCCCCTGAGATAGGTCCTGTCGGCGTCGGCGCTCTCGGCGGCGATCTCCAGGATGAGCCCGGAGAGCCGGGAGAGCGTCGCCGCGTCCCTGTTCTCGATGGCCGGCCAGAGGCGGTCCCAGAGAATCTGCAGGAATTCGCGATAGGAGAGCGGGTAGTCGGGCTCGATGGAGTCGTGCTCGCGCTCCGCCTGCTCGATGTCGAGCTCGAATTCGGGCAGCCACCGGATCATCGCCGCCCGGAGATAGGGGCGGGCGTCGTCGACGTCGTCGGCGCCCGCTTCGGCGAGGTACCGCACGGCCAGCTCGATCAGGGGACCGTGCACCGGTCGCAGGCCGAACCACCGGCGGACCCGGTCAGGGAGACGAAGGCCCCTGAGGTTCACGAAGCCTCCACAGTGGTCGCGCCTGGTCGGGGGGCCGGCCAGGCGGAGCCGTAACGGAAGAAGGTTCGGTCAGTCGCGGAGGCGGGCGCGCAGGGCGGCGGTGTCGTCCCCGGTCCAGGCGTGCTCCGCGAGCCAGCCCATCGGGCCGCCGTAGCGGGTGTCGAGGATGTCCAGGAAGTGCTCGATGTACTCCGCGCGCGGGACGTGGCTGTCGGCGGGCTTGGAGTCGAGGTCGACGCGGTAGGTGTCGCTCGACCGGAGGCGTTCCAGGATGGCGGCGATGCGTTCGCCGGTGGCGACGTAGTCGGCCACGATGGCCTCCCTCGTCACTCCGGCGATCTCCTGGGCCAGGGCGCACAGGACGCCGGTGCGGTCCTTGCCGGCGGCGCAGTGGACCAGCGCGGCGCCGTCGCCGTGGGCCATCACGCGGAGCGCGGCCACCACCGAGTCGGGGCGGTCGCGCAGGTAGCCGTAGTAGTGGCCGGTGACCCGCAGTTCGGGGTCGAGGCGCTCGGCGTCGGCCCACGGGAGGGCGCGCTCGTCGATCTCGGCCTCGTCGGGGTCGTCGCTGGCCGCGTCGGTGAACAGGCCGCCCTCGGCGAAGAGCGTGTGGTGGTGGATCTCCACGGCCGCCTCGCCGGTGAGGGGGCCGGGGCCCTCCAGCCGGACCTCGGTGTTCGACCGCAGGTCGATGACGTGGCGCAGCTTCAGCTCCGCCACCAGCAGGTTCACGTCGGCCGGAGTCAGGCTCTGCAGGTTGTCGCCGCGCAGGACCCGGCCGGAACGGGTGACGCCGCCGTCAACGGTCGGCAGGCCCCCCAGGTCCCGGACGTTGACCGCGCCTTCGAGAACTATCCAACGCCCATTCTCATTCATCACTTATGAGCCTATCTGGTAGCTAATGTCAGTCACATGGCCCCTATATGAACCTTCCGTACCCCATCAGCGGGGCGGTCTGGCCTGGTCGAGGGCCTCCTGGGCGCGGCGGGCGCCCGACTCGTTGCCCAGGTGCAGGTAGATGTCCAGCGCCCGGCGGGCGGGCTCGTAGGCCTCGCTCAGGCGGCCGGCCCGGATCAGCACTTCGGCCTCCGTGCGCAGGCACCGCGCCTGCCACCACCGGTCGCCGAGGGCCTCGAAGTCGTGTACGGCCCCCCGCAGCATGCCCACCGCCTCGTCGACCCGGCCCAGGCGTTCCAGCACCCGTCCCTCGCTGACCTCCGACCGGGCCACGCCCCAGGAGTCGCCCAGTTTGGCCAGCATCTCCTTGGCGTCGCGCACGTTGGCGTGCTCGGTGAGCATGTTCGAGGGGTCCCCGATCTCCCCGGCGGCGCGCAGGCTGCGGGCCTGCTCCCACTCCTCGCCCCGGTCCCGGAAGGAGCGGATGGCGAACCCGAGCGCGTTGCCGGCCAGCACGAAATTGCGTTCGGCCGCGTGGACGTCGCCCCGGGTCAGCAACATCCGGGCCTCGGCGCCCAGCACCTCGCCCAGGGCCCGCTGGGTCTGCGCCTCGGAGTAGCGGTTGCCGGCCCGCTGGAAGGTGCCGAGCGCCTCCTCCAGCAGTTCCCGGGCCTCGGTGTAGCCCCGCTGGGCCAGGCGGAGTTCGGCCAGGTTGCGCTGGGTGCGGGCGGTCCACCAGCCGTCTCCCCCCGCCTTGAAGGCGGTGATGGCGCCGATCAGGTACTCCTGGCCCCGGTCGAGGTGGCCGCTGGTGAACAGGGTCATGCCGACCGCGCGCATGGCGCGGGCCGCCCACCAGGCCTCGTTCTGCTCGGTCAGCAGGTCGAGAGCGCGCTGGGCGTCCTTCAGCGCCTCCTCGCCGCGCCCCACTCCCCCGGCGACGGCCGCGCGTTCGAGCAGGGCGATGCCGAGGGCGCGGGGGTCGTCCATCCGTTCGGCCGCGTCGCAGATGACGTCGGCGACGGCCTGCCAGTCGGACCAGTAGGCCCGCAGCGAGTGGCACAGGGAGCAGAAGGCGCGGCCGATGCCCCAGGCCAGGTCCCACATCTCCTCGGCCTGGGCGGTCTGCACGGCCGACAGCAGCGACAGGCGTTCGGCGGAGAACCAGGTGCCCGAGGTGACCTCGGGGCTCTTCAGGACGCGGATGGCCGAGCCGGAGGCCTCGATGCGGGGCCACGTGATCTCCTCAGCCGGGCGGGTGGTGGGGTGCGAACCGGGGCGGGGGCTCCAGTCCTGCGGCCAGCGGATGGCGGCGGCGGCCTCGGCGCGGCGGCGGTAGCCGTACAGGACGCGTTCCATGGCGGCGTGCCGGGCGGGGGCGTGGTCGGCGCGCTGTTCCTGGGCGAACAGGCGGACCAGGTCGTGGAGGCGGTAGCGGGTCTGGCCGGTCAGGTCGCGGCCGGTCACCTCGGCGAGGTGGCTGGCCACGAGCGCCTCGATCTGGTCGGCGCCGTCGGTCTCGGAGACGTCGAGCAGGTCGCCGGCCACCCAGTCGGGCACGTCGGGGGCGGGGAAGCGGGCCAGCAGGCGTAACAGGCGGCGCTGGGTGCCGGTGCACTCGTCGTAGGAGAGCTGCACCGAGGCCCGGACGCTCTTGTCGATCTCCCGGCCCACTTCGAGCTGGTCGAGGCGGCGGCGTTCGTCTTCGAGGCGGTCGTACAGGTCGGAGAGGGACCAGTGGGTCCGGGTGGCCAGGCGGCCGCCGCAGATGCTGATGGCCAGCGGCAGCCGGTCGCAGGCCCGGACGATGCCGAGGGCGGCGTCGAGGTCGGCCGCCACCCGCTCGGAGCCCGCCAGGCGGGCCAGCAGCTCGACGCCCTGGGCCTCGGTGAACGCCTGCACCTGCGCGTCGTAGGTGTTGCGCAGCATCAGCGACTTGCGCGAGGTGACGATGACGGCGCAGCGCGGCTCGGTCGGGATCAGGTCCTTGATCTGGTCGCCGTCCTGGGCGTTGTCGAGGAAGATCAGCAGGCGCCGGCCGGTGGTCCACGTCCACCAGAGCTTCTGCAGTTCCCGCAGGCTGCCGACGTCGGTGGTGAGGCGGGCGCCCAGCGCCCGCAGGAAGGCCATCAGCACCTCCTCCGGCCGCACCGCGCCGTCGGCGCCGCGCAGGTCGAAGTAGAGCTGGCCGTCGGGGTGGCGGCCGACCATCTCGTGGGCGAACCGGGAGGCCAGCGCCGACTTGCCGACGCCGCCCTGTCCGTAGAGGGACGCCACGATCGGGGAGTCGCCGTCGCGCCCGGCGAACAGGTCGCGCAGCTCGGCCAGGAGGTCGGCGCGGCCGGTGAAGTGGGCGATGACCGGCGGGAGCTCGGCCGGGATGGGCGTGCCGCCCGGTTTGGCCCTGCGCTCACGGCGGCCGGACGGGTCGGCGGTGGCCCAGGCGAGCACCCCGGCGAGCACGGCGGCCACCCCGGTGATGCCGATCCCGGCCACGACCGGGAGGTCCCAGATGTTGGTGACGGCCGCCATGGCGCTGGCGACGGCGGCCACGACCCCGACGGCGGCCGGGGCGGCGACGGACGAGCGGCGCGTCGACGGCAGGCGATCGTCGTCGTCGCGGGGAGCTTCCGACATCCTGGGTGTCCCCTCACGAAAGTGATCTAGTCAGGATTCAAGCACGCCTGTCACCATTCATCCGCAACCAACCGTCTCCTGGGCTAAATGGCCGTAATGTATGGCGTCTCAGAGATCGAACGTTCAGGGGAGAGGGATGTCGCGGCCGGTCGTCCGAGTGATCGTTCTGATATCGGTGCTGGTCGCGGGGTTAACCGCGCCAGCGCAGGCCGCCGCCGCGCCGAGGAATCACCTGGTGGGCACCTGGTCGGCCGCGACCGACCGGCTGCCGACCGCGATCGGCGGGCAGACCGTGCGCATGATCGTCCGGCTCTCCGCGGGCGGCTCGGGCCTGCGCGTCCGGTTGTCGAACCTGTACGGTTCGGCCCCGATCGTCCTGCGGTCGATCCACGCCGGCCTCCAGGCCTACGGCGCCGAGATCGAGACCGGCACCAACGAGCCGGTGCTGTTCAACCGCCGCGACTACGTGCGCATCCCGGCCGGCAAGGCGGTGTGGAGCGACCCGCTGCCGAAGCGGTACGCCGCCGGGAGCGACCTCGTCGTCAGCCTGTTCGTCCCCGGCACCCACACGCGGGTGACGGGCCACGAGAGGGCCTACGCGACGACCTTCCTGTCCGACCCCGGCGACCACGCCGCCAAGGACGACGGGATGCGGTTCAGCTACACCAGCACCCAGTGGTACTTCCTCGACCGCGTCGCCGTCACCGCCTCCGCGAAGGTGCCCGCGATCGTCGCCATCGGCGACTCGCTCACCGACGGCGCAGGCCAGCCCACCGACTCCAACCGCCGCTGGACCGACTTCCTCAGCCAGCGGCTCAGGGGCCGGGCCTCGGTGCTGAACGTGGGCATCTCGGGCAACCGGCTGCTCCAGCCGGTGACCGGCGCGAGCGTGCTCCAGCGGTTCGGCCGCGACGCCCTCGGCCAGCCGGGGGTGAAGACCGTCGTGGTGTTCTCGGGCATCAACGACATCTGCAAGGGCGACTACACCTCGGCGGCGCCGCTGATCAACGCGTACAAGAGGCTGATCACGCTGGCCCACCGGCAGAAAGTGCGGGTCGTCGGCGCCACGCTGACCCCCTTCTACGGCTACCCCGCGTGGAGCGAGGAGCGGGAGGCGGTGCGGCAGCAGGTGAACAGGTGGATCCGCACCAGCGGGGCGTTCGACGCCGTGGCCGACTTCGACGCGGCGCTGCGCGACCCCACCTACCCCGACCAGTTGCGCGCCTCCTACGATTCGGGCGACCACATCCACCTGAGCGACGCGGGCCGGCGGAAACTGGCCTATTCACTTCGGTTGTCCCAGATCGTCTGAGACGTCCGGTTAACGGGCGGGCCACCGCCGCTTAAGCGCTGGTTCACGCGCCTTCGCCACGCTTTCACGCATGCACAACAGGACCCTCCTCGTCACTGGCGCGCTCGTCGCCGGGCTCCTCGCCGCCACCCCCGCGGCGGCGACCCCCCACAAGGGCATCACGCTGCAGTTCCTCGGCCGGTACACCACCGGCGCCTTCGACGCGGGCGCGTCGGAGATCACCGCGTACGACGCGAAGACCCGCCGGGTCTTCGTCGTCAACGCCCAGGACGGCACCGTGGACGTGCTCGACATCCGCGACCCGAGGGCCCCCAGGAAGGCCGGCACCCTGCAGACCCCCGGCGCCAACAGCGTCGCCGTCAAGAACGGCCTCGTCGCCGTCGCCCAGCAGGCCGACGACAAGACCAGGCCCGGGACGGTCGGCCTCTTCTCGGCCGCCACCCTGAAGAGGCTCCGGTCGGTGACCGTCGGCGCGCTGCCCGACATGGTGACCTTCACCCCCGACGGCTCGAAGGTGCTCGTCGCCAACGAGGGCGAGCCGTCCGGCTACTGCGACGGCGACGTCGACCCCGAGGGCTCGATCAGCATCGTGGACGTCCGCCGCGGCTCGGTGAAGACGGCCGACTTCAAGAAGTACATCGGCAGTGAGGACCGGCTCCGCGCCCAGGGCGTCCGCGTCTACGGCCCCAAGGCGAACGCCGCCCAGGACTTCGAGCCCGAGTACATCACCACCGACCGGCACGGCCGCACCGCCTGGGTCTCGCTCCAGGAGAACAACGCCCTCGCGATCGTCGACCTGCGCTCCGGCCGGGTCGAGGACGTCGTGCCGCTGGGCCTGAAGGACCACAACCGCCCCGGCGACGGCCTGGACGCCTCCGACAAGGACGGCAAGATCAACATCGTGCCGCGCCCGGTCAAGGGCATGTACCAGCCGGACGCGCTGGCCTCCTACGAGTCGCACGGCCGCACCTACATCGTGACCGCCAACGAGGGCGACGCCCGCGACTGGGAGTGCTTCGCCGAGGAGGTCCGCGTCAAGGACCTCAAGACGACCCTCCCCGACGCGCTCAAGGCCGACGCCGAGCTCGGCCGGCTGACCGTCACCTCGACCTCGCCGAAGAACGCCGAGGGCGTCACCACCGAACTGCACGCCATGGGCGCCCGCTCCATCTCCGTCCGCGACGCCGGCGGCCGACTCGTGTGGGACTCGGGCGACCAGATCGAGCGGCTCGTCGCCAAGGAGCTCCCGGCCGAGTTCAACGCCGACCAGGAGAACAAGACCTTCGACTCCCGCAGCGACAACAAGGGCCCCGAGCCCGAGGGCGTGGCCGTCGGCGACGTCAGGGGCCGCACCTACGCCTTCGCCGGCCTGGAGCGCGTCGGCGGCGTCGTCGCCTTCGACGTGACCGACCCCCGCCACCCGAAGATCGCCGACTACGTCAACAGCCGGAACTTCGCCGGCGACGTGGAGGCCGGCACCGGCGGCGACTCCGGCCCCGAGGGCGTGCTCTTCGTGCCCGCCTCCGACAGCCCGACCCGCAAGCCGCTGCTCGTGGTGGGTCACGAAATTTCCGGTACGACGGCGATCTACGAGATCCGCTGACGGTCTACCGTTTGGGGCATGGTGACCCCGCTCGACCCCGACGACCCGCGCTCCCTGGGCGAATACCGGCTGACCGGACGCCTCGGGGAGGGCGGCCAGGGGGTCGTCTACCTGGGTGTGGCGCCGGCGGGCGGCCCCGTGGCGGTGAAACTGCTGCGCGGGGCCGACGACGGCGTCCGCCACCAACTAGGCCGGGAACTGGCCGCCCTGCGTGACGTGGCCCCCTTCTGCACGGCCCGGGTGCTGGCGGCCGACCTGTCCGGCCGGCGGCCCTACGTGGTCTCCGAGTACGTCGACGGGCCCTCGTTGCAGGAGCGGGTCTCCTCCGGCGGCCCGCTGAACGGCGGGGAGCTCGACCGGCTCGCCGTGGGGACGGCGACGGCTCTGGCGGCCATCCACGCGGCCGGGGTGGTGCACCGGGACTTCAAGCCGGGCAACGTGCTGCTGGGCCCCGACGGGCCCCGGGTGGTCGACTTCGGCATCGCCCGGCCGAGCGAGAGCGAGACCATCACCGGCGGCCCCATCGGGACCCCCTCCTACATGGCCCCCGAGCAGATCGCGGGCCGCCCGGCGTCGGCGGCCTCCGACGTGTTCGCGTGGGGCGCGACGATCGTCTACGCCGCGACGGGCCGGGCGGCGTTCGGGGCCGACTCGGTGGCGTCCGTGCTGCACCGCATCATGACGGTCGACCCCGACGTGTCGGGCGTGCCCGCGCCGCTGCGCGGACTGGTGGCGCGGTGCGTGAGCAAGGACCCGGCGGCACGGCCGTCGGCGCGCGACGTGCTGCTGACGCTGGTGGGGGCGGCCCCCGACCCGTTACGCGCGGGCGAGGCCGCGGCCCACGGCGGCCCCGGATTCGACGGGCCCGCTTTCGGCCGGGGTTCGAGTGACCCCGCGCCCGGCCTCTGGGCCGACGATCCCGATCGCCGACGGTTCACCGAGCCGCCCCCGTGGGCGGCGCATCCGGCGCCGGCAGGCGCGGCGTCCGGCGCGCCTCAGCACTCGACCCGGGGACCCGCCTCATCCGATGCCACCCTGCCACCGGCCCACGCCAACCGGAAGGCGCTCGCGTTCGCCCTCGCCGCGCTCGGGGCGGCGCTGTTCGCGGTGGCGGTCATCGTCGTCCCGCCGCTGCTCGCGCCCGACCGCGAACCGGAGACCACCACGGTCAGGTCGACGCTCACCCCGGCGGCCGAGGAGACGCCCGCCACCGCCGAGACCTCCGCACCGTCAGGCTCCGGCATACCCGAGGCGTTCGCCGGGCGGTGGGAGGGGCGCATCGTGCCGTCCAACCCCGTCATGAGCGAGCACGACGTCTCCATCGACCTCGACGCGGGCGAGACCACCGGCGAATGGTCCGAGGACCCGTGCGAGGGCACCCTCACGCTCACCAAGGCCTCGGCCGAATCGGCCGAGTTCCGGCTCGACGGGCTCGGGGGTCAGTGCGTGCCGGGGACCGTGGTGCTGACGCTGAAGGGCGGTCAGGCCGAATACGTCTGGAACGACGACCTCGGCCTGGTCTCCTACACCGGGACGCTGACGCGGAAGTAGCTCACCGGATTCCGAGACTCTCGATCAGCGCGCCCATGCCGCTGCCGGGATCACGGTCCAGGAGGCCGCACGCCGCACCGACGCGGGCGTGGGTGCAGTCGTTGGCCGCGCATCTCTTCTCCAGACTCCGGGCGCGGCCGGCCGCGGCGACGATGTGCGGAGCCAGGTCGGCCGCCCGCGCCTCGGTGACGCGTTTGTCGCGCCCGAACTTCGACCAGGGCTCCCTCTGGTTGAGCCGTCGGACAATCTCCTGGCTCGAACCGTTCAGCGGGACGTCGTATCCGGCGAAGTGGAGATATAACCAAAAATCGAAGGAGGGGTGCGGTTGGTCCGGTCAGGGCTCACCGGCGGCCTCGCTGATCCCGCGTGCCAGCTCTCCCGGAGCGACCCGTGGAGTGCCACCGTAACGGCCCACGAGATAGCCGCGTTCTAGGTTCTCATCCTTTCGCGGAGGCGGCTGAAGGCCGGAGACGGCGTAGAGCTCAGTGGCGCCCGACGCGTCCTTCTCGGTCATCCAGACCGCGTCGCGGTCGAGTACGCGCCCACCGCCGGGGAGCGGGCGCAAGAGGGTCGCATCGTGGGTCGTGAAGATCAGCTGTGCACCCGCCCGGTTGACTTCAGGGTCTTCGAACATCCGGATGACCTCGGCGACCATGACCGGATGGAGGCTGGCGTCCAGCTCGTCGACGAGCAGAGCCGAGCCCTGATCGAGGGCACGGATGAGGTGACCGAGCATGACGAACCAGGTCCGCGTCCCAAGTGACTCCTGATTGAACCGCAGCGACTTGGCACCGTGGAGGAAATAGATCTCGCCCTCGTCAAGCGCCCGCGAGTCGAGACCCGTGATTCCTCTGTCGGCGATGGCCAGCAGCCGGATGATCCGGTCGCGGTAGGCGCTGTCGCGGGCCAACCTGGCCGTGTACATCAACGGTCGACTTCTCCGGAACCGCGTTTCCAGTGGCGCACCCAGCACCCTGAGACTCGCCCTGAACCATTCGAACACCGTCACGAGCTGCTCGTTGTTCCACTCTGCGGCCACCGTGAGGAACAACGCGTCCGGGCGTGTCCTACGGACGAGATCCTGCTTGTCGCCCTTGAGATAACCGGAGAACTGGTAGTCGTCGTCGACGCGATCGAACCAGGCTTGCCGTCGGCCCCGCGGGTAGGCGTGCAACCACTCTCCCCGCACCCGTTCGTCATCGATTTCGAATCCGTAGGTGTAGCGGATGCCGTCGATCTCCAGATCGACCTCGAAGTAGGACGGCGTGCTCGCGATGGTGTCATCGAGCGCGAACGCGACCCGCCGCTCCAGGTCGGTCTTGCTGAACCAGGACACGCTGTCCAGCACTGCTCGCTGCATATATGCCAGACCGCTGAGAACATTGGTCTTGCCGGAGGCGTTCGCGCCGTAAATGGCCACCACGGGCAGCGCGGAGAGCGTCCGCCCCGCTTCTCTGATGGCCAGTGGGCGTGCGGAACCGCCGTTCAGGTCGGTGGCAATCAGCGACAGCTGCTGTTCGTCGCGCAACGACAACACGTTGGCCAGCCGGAGGTTGAGCAACATGACAGAGGCCTCCCCGGCACAAGAATAGCCCTCTCATGCGGGATTCCCGCACGAGAGGGCCTGAAATCATCACGCAAGCCGCTCCGCCAGTTCGGTGAGGCTGTCGACGATCAGGTCGGCCTTCGCGGCGTCGTCGCGGCGGGCGTGCAGGTGGCCCCATGGTCCCCGCCGCAGCAGCGCCGCCTTCATCCCCGCCGCCAGGGCCGGCAGGACGTCGTTGTCCATCCGGTCGCCCACGTAGAGGATCTCCTCGGGCGCGTGGCCGGTGACGGCCAGGACCTTGGCGAAGAACTCCGGGGCGGGCTTGGAGACGCCCCAGCCGGCGCTGGTGTAGATGCCGTCGTGGGGCAGGTCCATGACGACGAGCTGGTCGTAGGCCTGGATGGGCTGGTTGCCGGCGATGACGACCCGGTAGCCGGCGTCGCGCATGGCGGCCAGGGACGGTCTCACGTCGGGGTAGAGGTCGTCGGCGTCGAAGTTCTCGCGCAGGCCGTCGGGGTCGTCCTTCTTCCAGGCGGCCAGTTCGGCGGTGATGTCGCGGCCGGGGGCGACGAGTTCGAAGGCCTGGCGGTAGGACCCGCCGGTGGCGGCCATCGCGCCCAGGGCGCCCATGAAGGTCAGCGGGGTGACGCCGAGGCGCTTGGACCAGCGCCACCAGATGCGCGACTCGTCGATGAGGGTCTCGCCGACGTCGAGCACCACGGAGCGGATCATCATAGTTGGGCCATCGCCTTTCTGATGCGTTTCTCCGACACGGGGGTCGGGGTGCCCAGTTGCTGGGCGAAGAAGCTGACCCTGAGTTCCTCCAGCATCCACCTGATCTCGCCTGCCGCGGGGGCGGTCCGCCGGGCCGGGGGCAACCCCGCGACCAGGTCGCGGTAGTCGTCTTCGAGGTCGTGGATCTGGTGCATCAGGGTGCGGTCGCGGTGGACGTCGTCGGGCAGCTTCTCCAGCCGCCGTTCGACGGCCCGCAGGTAGCGGTGCAGGTCGGGGAGGCGCTGGTAGCCGGTCTCCAGCACGAAACCCGGATAGACCAGCGACGAGAGCTGGTCGTTGACGTCGGCCACGATGTCGGGCGGGCCCTGGAGCCGGTTCTGGACGGTGTGCCAGACGCCCAGCACCTTCTCCACCCTGGTCACCGTCTCCCAGGTCACGGCGTAGAGGTCGGCGCGGACCTGGTCGAGCAGGGCGGTGAAGGCCGTCTCGTCCCAGGCCGGGCCCTTGGCGTCGGCGATGAGCCGGTCGGCGGCGCAGGCGACGCAGTCGTCGAACAGGGCCGGGGCGCCGCCGTGGGGGCTGCGGGACAACGACAACTTCTCGGCGGTCGACAGGCCGCGCAGGATCTGCTTGGCGGGGTTGACCACGTTGAGCAGCACCAGTCGCCGGGTGCCGGCCCACATGGCGCGCTCCTGTTCGGCCGCCGTTTCGTACATGCGGACCGCGACGCTGGTCGTCTGGTCGGTCAGCGCCGGGTAGGCCTTGAGGCGGCCCTGTTCGAAGACCTTCGGGAGGGTGCCGATGGTCCACGACGTGAGGCCGGTCCGTTCGAGGGTGTCGGCCGCCTCCGACAGGGTTTCGCGGATCTTCGGGGCCAGACGGCGCTTGAGGCTCTGGAGGTCCTTGTCCTCGGCGACCGTGCGGCGGTTGTCGTCGACGACCCGGTAGGTGACCCGCAGGTGGTCGGGCAGGGCCTCGACGTTCCACGCGTCGCGGGGGACGGCGACGCCGGTCTGCCGCAGCAGTTCCCGTTCGAGGGCGTCGAGGAGGGGCTCGCTGCCGGGCCTCACCTGGGCCAGCACGGCCTTGGCGTAGTTGGGGGCCGGGACGAAGTTGCGGCGCAGGTGCTTGGGCAGCGACCGGATCAGGGCGGTGACCAGTTCCTCGCGCAGGCCGGGGATCTGCCAGTCGAGGCCGGTGTCGGTCACCTGGTTGAGCACCGACAGCGGGACGTGGACGGTCACGCCGTCGGCCTCGGTGCCGGGTTCGAACTGGTAGGTCAGCCGCATGCGGTGGCCGCCCTGGCGGACGGCGTCGGGGTAGTCCTGGGCCGAGACGCCGGAGTTCTCGTTGACCAGCATCTCGGGCGTGAAGGTCAGCGACGACTTGTCGGGCTGTTTCTTCCACCACGTGTCGAAGTGGGCGCCGGAGACGACGTCGTTCGGGATGCGCTGGTCGTAGAAGTCGAAGAGGGTCTCGTCGTCGACCACGATGTCGCGGCGGCGGGCCTTCTCCTCCAGTTCGGCGGCCTCGGCGAGCAGCTTGCGGTTGTCGTGGAAGAAGCGGTGGTGGGTGCGCCAGTCGCCCTCGACCAGGGCGTTGCGGATGAACAGCTCGCGGGAGAGCTCGGGGTCGATGCGGCCGTAGTTGACCTTGCGCTCGGTGACGATCGGGACGCCGTACAGGGTGACCTTCTCGTAGGCCATCACGGCGGCCTGGTCCTTCTCCCAGTGCGGTTCGCTGTAGGTGCGTTTGACCAGGTGCTGGGCCAGCGGCTCGATCCACGACGGCTCGATCTTGGCGTTCACCCGCGCCCACAGGCGGCTCGTCTCGACCAGTTCGGCCGACATGACCCACTGGGGCTGCTGCCGGGCCAGGGCCGAGCCGGGGAAGATGGCGAAGCGCGCGTTGCGGGCGCCGATGTACTCGGTCATCGGGCGGCGGCCGCCCGGCTGGTCTTTCTTGGCGACGTCCTTCACGCCGATGTGCGACAGCAGGCCCGCCAGCAGCGACAGGTGCACCCGCTGCGGGTCGGCGTCGGCGGTGTTGAGGACCACGCCCAGGGTGCGCGCGACCGAGCGGAGCTGGGCGTCGATGTCCTGCCATTCGCGCACGCGCAGATAGTTGAGGTATTCGGCCTTGCACAACCGCCGGAACGCGCCCGACGACAGTTCCTTCTGCTGTTCGCGCAGGTAGCGCCACAGGTTCAGGTAGGTCAGAAAGTCGGATTCCTTGTCGGCGAACCGGCGGTGCTTCTCGTCGGCGGCCTGCTGCTTGTCGGCGGGGCGCTCGCGCGGGTCCTGGATCGACAACGCCGCCGTGATGATCATCACTTCGCGGGCGCAGCCGTTGGTCTGGGCCTCCAGCACCATCCGGGCCAGGCGGGGGTCGACCGGGAGCTGGGCGAGCTTGCGGCCCATCGGGGTGAGCCCCTTGGCGTCGAGCGCGCCGAGCTCCTGGAGCAGGTTCACGCCGTCGTTGATCTGGCGTTTGTCGGGCGGCTCGACGAACGGGAACGCCGAGATGTCGCCCAGGCCCAGGCTGGTCATCTGGAGGATCACGCTGGCCAGGTTGGTGCGCAGGATCTCGGGATCGGTGAACTCCGGGCGTCCCGTGAAGTCGTCCTCGCCGTAGAGGCGGATGCAGATGCCGTCGCTGGTACGCCCGCAGCGGCCCTTCCGCTGGTTCGCCGACGCCTGGGAGATGGGCTCGATGGGGAGGCGCTGCACCTTCAGACGGTGGCTGTAGCGGGAGACGCGGGCGGTGCCGGGGTCGATGACGTATTTGATGCCCGGCACGGTCAGCGAGGTCTCGGCGACGTTGGTCGCCAGCACGATCCGTCTGCGTGAGCCGCGCTGGAAGACCTTGTGCTGCTCGGCGGCCGACAGGCGGGCGTAGAGCGGCAGGACCTCCTCGCGGCGGCCCTTCAGCGCCTCGGCGGTGTCGCGGATCTCGCGTTCGCCGCTGAGGAAGACCAGGATGTCGCCCGGCCCCTCGGCGACCAGTTCGTCGACGGCGTCGACGATGGCCTGGGTCTGGTCGTCCTGCTCGTCTTCGATCGGGCGGTAGCGGACCTCGACCGGGTAGGTGCGGCCGCTGACCTCGATGATCGGGGCGTCGTCGAAGTGGCGGGAGAAGCGTTCGGGGTCGATGGTCGCCGAGGTGATGACGACCTTCAGGTCGGGGCGCTTCGGGAGGAGCTGCTTCAGGTAGCCGAGGATGAAGTCGATGTTGAGGCTGCGCTCGTGGGCCTCGTCGATGATGAGGGTGTCGTACTGGCTGAGGAAGCGGTCGGTCTGCATCTCGGCCAGCAGGATGCCGTCGGTCATGAGCTTGACCAGCGTGTTGTCGCTCGACTGGTCGGTGAACCTGACCTTGTAGCCGACCGCCTCGCCCAGCTCGATGTCCAGCTCTTCGGCGATGCGCTCGGCGACGGTGCGGGCGGCGAGGCGGCGTGGCTGGGTGTGCCCGATCTGCCCTTGTACGCCCCTCCCGAGCTCCAGGCAGATCTTGGGGAGCTGGGTGGTCTTGCCCGACCCCGTCTCCCCCGCGACGATCACGACCTGGTTGTCGCGGATGGCTTCGAGCAGGTCGTCTCTGCGCTGGCTGACCGGCAGTTGCGCAGGGTAACCGATCACCGGCAGCGCCTCGCGGCGGGCGGCGACCCGTGCCTCGGCGGTCTCGACCTCGCCGGACAACTCGGTGAGGATCTTCTGGCGGGCCTTGGGGTCGCGTACCTTGCGCACGCCGTCGACACGGCGGCGCAACCGCCGCTGGTCGCGCAGCATCAGGCCGGACAGGCGGGTCTGGAGATCGGAGAGCGTGTTCATCCCATCCTCAAGGATAGGCAGCCTGCCCGGCCCTCCAGCCAATGGTTTTTACCCGGCGTACTTGTAACCCACGTTACGCACCGTGACGATCCGGCCCGCGTGGCGGCCCAGCTTGCGGCGGAGGCGCAGGATGTGGACGTCGACCGTGCGGGCGCCGGCGTCGTCGTAACGGTCCCAGACGGCGGCCAGGAGCTGGCGGCGGTTGTAGACGCGGCCCGGCGCGGCGGCCAGGTAGTCGAGCAGTTCGAACTCGCGGTAGGTCAGGTCGATCTCGGCGCCGTCGGCGGTGACGGTGCGGCTGTCGCGGTCGATCTCGATCTCGCGCTGGGGGCGGGGGGCCCGGCCCGTGTCGCCGACCAGGTAGCCGACCACGACCAGGGAGGCGCCCGTCTCCGGCACGGGGATGACGCCCAGCACGGCGCCTTCGCCGGGGTCGGCTCCGGCCGTGTCGCGCTGGCGAGCCATGAGATCGATGACTGTCGCATGGGTCATGGTCGTCCCCTTTCCTCGTAGTTACCGAGAACAATACCACCTATACAAGTAGGAATTAAGGGTTGGAGGTCCGGGCATGTGCGGCACTTTGGCGGGTAGCAAGGCGCGCGTGAAGACGATCGCTGTTGTCGCGCATCAGAAGAAGACGCTCGGCGGGGGTCTCGACCGCCTCAGGTCGCTGCTGGCCGAGCACCATGACGGTGAACTGCTCTGGTACGAGGTGCCGAAGAGCAAGAAGGCCCCGAAGGCCGCCAGGGCCGCCCTGAAGAAGGGCGCGGAACTGGTCTTCGTGTGGGGCGGCGACGGGACCGTGCAGCGCTGTGTCGACGTGCTGGCCGGGTCGAAGGCCGCGGTGGCGATCCTGCCCGCCGGCACCGCCAACCTCCTGGCCCGCAACCTGGGCGTGCCCACCGACCTCGAAGAGGCGGTCCGGATCGGGTTCCACGGCCGGCGCGAGCGGCTCGACCTCGGCAGGCTCAACGGCGAGCACTTCGCCGTGATGGCCGGGGCCGGCTTCGACGCCGAGATGATCGCCGACGCCGACCGGGGCATGAAGGACCGGATGGGCAAGCTCGCCTACTGGTGGACGGGCCTGCGGCACGCCGGTTCCAGCGTGGTCGCCACGAGCATCGACCTCGACGGCGAGCGGTGGTTCGAGGGCGACGCGTCCTGCGTGCTGTTCGGCAACGTCGGCACGGTCGGCGGCGGCATCGAGGCGTTCGACGACGCCAAGCCCGACGACGGGTGGCTGGAGGTCGGCGTGTCCACGGCCAAGGGGCCGATCGAGTGGGCGCGCACCCTCGGCCAGATGTCGTCGGGACGGTCGGACGAGTCGCCGTTCCTGCGCATCACCCGGGCGCGGAAGGTGACGGTCCGGTTCGCGGAGCCGACGACGTACGAGATGGACGGCGGCGCCCGCGGCCGGGCCGCCAAGCTCAAGGTCAAGATCGTCCCGAAGGCGATCACCTTCTGCGTGCCGGAGGCGGCCCCCTACGCGAAGAGCGCCTGACCACACCCTGCGGGGTGCTGCCCGATCTCCAGGTCAGCACCCCGTGACGTAATAACGGCCCGGCCGGCTCCATCTGGCCGGGGCCCCGGATCAGCCCTTCGTCCGGCGCGACCCGGACGACCTCTTCGGCGTCGCCGAACGGCGCGTGGTGCCCCCGGCAGAGCGGGCGGTGCGGCGCGCGGCCGACCGCGAACCGTTCGCCGGACTGCCGTTCGAGCGGCTCGCCGAGCTCCGGACGGAGCTGGTCGACCGGGACCGCGACGTCCGCGCGGCCGGCGTAGAACGGCTCGACGCCGAACGGCTCGACGCCGAACGGCCCGAAGTCGAACGGCCCGAAGTCGAACGGCCCGAAGTCGAACGGCTGGTCGAGGTTCCGTTCGAGCGCGTCGTGGAGGTCGAGCTCGAACGCGGCGTGGACGTCCGCGAGGCCCCGGTCGAGCGGGCCACGGGAGTCCGCGAGGTGCCGGCCGCACCGGAGGAGGTCGCACGGCCCGTGGTCGAGCGCCCGGTGGCCGAGCCGCCCGTGGTCGCACGCCCCGTGGTGGCACGACCTGTAGTCGAGCGACCCGTAGTCGCACCTCCTGTGGTCGAGCGACCCGTGGTCGAGCGGCCCGTAGTTGCCCGGCCTGTAGTCGAGCGCCCGGCGGTCGCACGGCCTGTAGTCGAGCCGCCCGTGGTCGAGCGGCCTGTGGTCGCGCGGCCTGTAGTCGCGCCGCCCGTGGTTGCCCGGCCTGTAGTCGCACGGCCTGTAGTCGAGCCGCCCGTGGTCGAGCGGCCTGTGGTCGCGCGGCCTGTAGTCGCGCCGCCCGTGGTTGCCCGGCCTGTAGTCGCACGGCCTGTAGTCGAGCCGCCCGTGGTCGAGCGGCCTGTGGTCGCGCGGCCTGTAGTCGCGCCGCCCGTGGTTGCCCGGCCTGTAGTCGCACGGCCTGTAGTCGAGCGCCCGGTGGTCGCACGGCCGGTGGTCGCACGGCCTGTAGTCGAGCGTCCGGTGGTGGCACGTCCCGTGGTCGCACGGCCGGTGGTCGCACGTGCTGTGGTGGTCCGTGAGGTGCCCGTTCGGGAGGTTCCGGTCGTGCGGCCCGGGGTGGTCCGGGGTGTGCCGGAAGAAGCGGCTCGGCGGGTCGTCGTGGCGCCGGACCTGGTCGTCGTGCCGCGGGTCGGGGTGGTCGCGGCGGACCGGCGGGCGGCGCTGCGCGTCGCGCCCGTGGTGGCGCGGGCGACGCGGGGTCTCGACGCGGTCGTGGTGGTGCGGCGCGCGGTGGTGCGGCGCGTGGTCGTGCGCGGCTGCGGGGCCATGGTCTCCTCGGCGGCCAGGGCCGCGCCGACGATGCCGGCCTCGTTCAGGAGCATGGCGGGGACGACCGGGGTGCGCAGGTCGACCATGGGCAGGTACTTGTCGCTCCTCTTGCTGATGCCGCCCCCGATGACCATCAGGCCGGGGCTGAAGAGCATTTCCATGTGGCGCAGGTACTGACCGATGCGCTTCGCATATTTCTGCCATGACATGTCGCGTTTGTCGCGGGCGGCGTCGGACGCCCTCGACTCGGCTTCCTTACCCTTGAGTTCGAGATGGCCGAACTCGGTGTTGGGCACCAGCTTGCCGCCCACGAAGAGGGCGCTGCCGATGCCGGTGCCGATGGTGAGGACCAGGACGACGCCCTGGTTGTTCTTGCCCGCGCCGAAGGCCATCTCCGCCAGACCGGCGGCGTCGGCGTCGTTGATGACCATGACGCTGTCGAGTTTTCTCCCGAACAGCTTGTTGGCGTTGACGCCGATCCACGACTTGTCGACGTTCGCGGCGGTCCGGATGACTCCGTCGACCACCACCCCCGGGAACGTGATGCCGACCGGACCGGTCCACTCGAAGTGGTCGACGAGTCTGGCCACGACCTCCGCGATCGCCTTCGGCGTGGCCGGCTGCGGGGTCGGAATTCGGTGGCGCTCCGCCGTGAGTTCGCCCGTTTTCGTGTCAACGGGCGCGCCCTTGATTCCGGAGCCGCCGATGTCGATGCCGAGAACGTTCATACTCGGAGCGTTACCCGGAGGAATCACCCTCATTCCCCCATACCAGCGTCTCTAGCTCGGGCAACGGCCGCCGCGCGGTCGGTCACGCCGAGTTTCGTGAAGATGTTGGAGACGTGATTCCTGACGGTTTTCTCGCTCAGTACGAGCTTTCTGGCGATGGCGTGGTTCGTCAGCCCGCGCGCGAGGAGGGCGAGCACCTCCGATTCGCGTTCGGTCAATTCCGGGAACGGCCTTGACCTTTTCGATGGGTTCGAAAGCGCGGCCAGCACGCGTGTTCCGGCCCCGTGGCCGAACACGACCTGCCCGGCGGCGACCGCGGCGACCGAACGGGCGATCTCCTCGGGGGTGGCCTCCTTCAACAGGTAACCGCGCGCGCCGGCCCGGACCATGTCGTGGATGGTGGCGTCGTCGCCGAGCATCGTCAGGGCGAGCACCGCCACGCCGGGCAGCTCCGCCACGATGACGCGGGTCGCCTCGACCCCGCTCATCCCGGGCAGGTGCAGGTCCATCAGCACGACGTCGGGCCGGGTCTCGCGGGCTAACTCGACCGCGCGTTCGCCCGTCGCGGCGTGCCCGGCGACCTCCACGCCGTCGAGGTCGCCGAGCAGGGCGACCAGGCCGTCGGCGAACATCGGGTGGTCTTCGACGACGAGGACCTTCATGGCTCCTCCCATGGCTCCTCCAGGGGCAGGACGACGCGGACGGACGTGCCGCCGCCGGGCTCGGTGACCAGGTCGAACGTGCCGCCGAGGTCGGTGGCGCGGCGGCGCATCGACGACAGTCCGACCCCGGGCCGCAGCGGCTCGGGCAGCCCGGAGCCGTCGTCGTCGACCCGGAGTCGCAAGCCACCTTCGCAGACGTCCAGGTCGATGGCGCAGCATGACGCGCCCGAATGGCGGGCGGCGTTGTTCAGCGCCTCCGCCGCGATCCGGTAGACGGCCAGTTCGACGGGCGCGGGCAGCACGGGCGGCGTGCTCCCGGCCCGCACGACCACCGCCAGGCCGCCGGCGAAGTTGCCGGCCAGTTCCTCCAGCGCGCCGGTCAGCCCGAGGTCGTCGAGGGGCGGCGGGCGCAGGTCGTTGACGATCGCCCGGACGTTCACCACGGTCGCCCTGATCTGGGTCGCCAGCCCGGCCAGCAGTTCCGCCGCCTCCGGGGCCTGGCGGCGGGCCCGGTCGGCCTGGAACGCCAGCGCGGCCAGGGTGGGGCCGACGCCGTCGTGGAGTTCGTGCATGAGGCGGGCGCGCTCCTCCTCGCGGGCCGCCAGCAGCCGCCGGTGCGACCGTTCGAGGTCGGCGGCCAGGCGGTGGGCCCGCACGGTCACCGCGATGTGCGGGGCGAGCTCGGTCAGCACCGTCCGGTCGCGGCGGCGCAGCGGCTCGCCGACGACGAGCGTGCCGGTCTCCGCGCCCCGGTGCCGCAGCGGGACACGTTCGAGGGGGCCGCCGGGCTCGCCCCACGCCGCGACGACCTCCCCGGCCTCCTCGACGGCGACGTACCGGACGCGCAGTGCCCGCCCGAGCGACTCGGTGACCTGTTCGAGCAGCTCGGAGGGGTGCCCGGCGCCCGCGAGCCGGTCACCGAGCCGGCGCAGCGCGGCCACCGGGTCGTCGCGCTCGCCGAAGACCACCTGGTTGGCCCGCCGGTGGATCCTCGTGTACGCCGGATGCGCCAGCACCGCCGCCGCGGCCAGGGCCAGCGGCGAGAGGTTGCCGAGCAGGAGGGCGCCGGCGGCGTACACGACGACGAGCGTCACGACGAGGGCGGCGACGGTGAGAGTGCGGGCGAGCAGCAGGTCGATGTCCCACAGCCGGTGCCGCAGCACCGCGACGGCGAGCGCCACCGGCAGCGGGACGGGCGCCAGCACGATCAGCGCGGGGCTGTCCAGCACGGGCGGCGCGGCCGCCGCGACGACCGCGAGCGTGAGCAGACCACCCGCCAGCACCCACTGCACCTGCCGCCTGACCTCTCCCGACGCGCGGCGGTAGCGCCAGGCGAGCGACCCGATCGCGGCCACGGCGGCGGCCAGCCCGAGGATCTGCCCGGCCGCCTGGAGGGGCGGCGCGAGTTGCTGGAACGGCGGCACCACCCCGGTGTAGCCGGGCGGGAACAGGTGCGGCACGTCGACGTCCTCGGCCGGGGTCAGCGCCCAGCCGGCCGAGCCGGTGACCATCGCCGCCACGGCCAGCGCCGCCACCGGCCACCAGCGGCGCGACGGCAGCCGCCCGTCGGGCAGGAACAGCGGGAACAACGTCGGCACGGCCAGGTAGGGCGGCACCCACAACCAGTCGGACACCCACATGAGCTCGTCGTCGAACGGCAACGGCCGGTCGTTGATCCCGACCAGCCCGTAGGCCCCGGCGGCCAGCGAGAACCCCTGCGCGAACCCGACCGCCAGCAGCAACCACCCGACCCGCAACTCCGGCCTGCGGGTGACCACGAACGCCCCCGGCACCCCGAACGCGACCGCCGCGACCGCCCGGAACGCGTCGAACCGCTCGACGAACCCCGCCACCCCCAGCTCCCGCAGCCTGGGTTCGACGGCGAGCGCCCCCGCGACGAACAGGAGGATCACCCCGGCGACCGCGAACCCGGAATCGCCGAGAATCCGGCTGTTCATGCGGTTCATTCGGCTTATCGTCGCATTCAGGACGTCCCGGCGTCATGGGACGAGAAGTCCCGGGTCAGACGTGATCAGGAGCTCATGCGCCCGCCGCGCGGCACGCCTCAGGCTGGGCCCATGACCACCAGACCCCTCTCCGGCAGATCACCGGCCCCCTCGTTCGGGCAGGGGGCATGACGTCGTCCTCCGAGAAGCTCACCCCCTTCGCCGTGGCGGGGGCGGTGAGTGCGTTCGGGTGGTTCGGCCTGGGAGCCGAGTCGATCGCCCGGCCCGAGCCGGCGGACTTCCGCGACGCCCTGGTCCTAGTGCCGTGGACACTGCTGACGGTGACGCTGCTGGGGGTGCACCTGGCGCAGCGCCACCGGACGGGGCGCGCCGGGATCGCCGGGCTCGCCCTGATCGTGACGGGGGCGGCGGTCGCGATCACCGGGAACGTGGGGCTGGTGCTCGGCACCGAGACGCTGACGTTCCTGTCGTTTCCGGTCGGCCCGCTGGTGTTCTGCGCCGGGCTGGCGGTGTTCGGCGTCGCCACCTGGCGGGCGGGGGTCTTCCCCCGGTGGACGGCGGCGCTGATCGCGACGAGCCAGGTCATGACGACGGCGGCGGGGGTGACGCTGTCGGTTTGGGCGCCGCTGAACGCGCACGGGAGTTACTCGGGCGTGTTGTGGCACGGGGTGACCATGCTCGCCGTGGCCGTGCGCCTGAGGCGGGTGCGGCCGGCCACGTCATGAGATGTCCGAACGAATTGCCTTTCACTAAATAATGCACGACGTAACGATCAGGCCCTCCGTTCGCGAAGATCTGGGATAGAACCAGCGCAGTCACCCCAACCAGAGGAGCGATCTTGGAGCAGGCGTCGCTTGAAGCTCTACTCCCCTACGGCGGCGGATTGCTGGCCCTGTTCGTTCTGTTGTGGGTGGTGGACAAGTTCACCGGCGGCATCGTCGAGGAACTGGGAAAACAGCTTCTCGGACGTTTCCAGTCCAACCGTCAGCAAGACGTTCTGAAGCCCAAGGCGCTGAGGGCCTACACCGCGGCCGTGCACAAGAATCACAGCAGCCACACGTTGGGATTTCGTCGCGACGATGCCCCGATCATGGTGGAGAAGGTGTATGTGCCGGCCCGCTACGAAGCCGACGGAGTCACGGCAAATGGCAGTTCACCCCGAGACAACTCGAGAGCGCTCTGGCCGACGGGCGGCTGCGTCTCTATTTCGACGGCCTCGACGAAATCCTGCAGGCCCACTACAACGCGGCGCTCTCGGATATCAAGAACCTGGCCAGGCAGCATCACAACTGCCCGATCTTCGTCACCTGCAGAGACGAGGTGTACGACGGCGAGCTGGCGGCCGAGTTCGGGCCCCCCATAGCCGTGGTCGAACTCGACGACGAGGCGCTGCGGCTGCTCTTGCGGCATCTCCTCGAAAGCGACCTGAGCGTCGAGGCGCTCTTCAGATCCCTGCAGGGCAACCGGCCCGTCCTGACGCTCGCCCGCAGCCCGATGCTACTGACCATGATCGCCTATCTCTATGTCGAAGGAGTGTTCGGTGGGCGAGGAGAGCTCATGCCTCGTTCCCGTTGGGAGTTCTACGAACAGGCGATCGCCTACCTGCTCCGCCGCGACGAGGCCAGAGGGCTCGGCGAGATCACCCGGCACGGTCCCGCGGTCAAGCTCGCGATCCTGCGAAAAGTCGCGCTGTTGCTGATGGACCGGCACTCCTCCGACGATTCGAATGACCGCCGCGTGATAACCCATCTGGAGCTTCTCCGAGTGATCCGGAGCGAGGGCGAACACTTCAACCTCGACTCCGGCCAGGCCGACGACCTGATTCGCGAGATCGTGGAGCGGAGTCGCCTCCTCATCCGCCTGGAGGGGAAGAACGACACCTACGGATTCCGGCACCTGACGCTGCAGGAGTATCTCGTCGCGCTGGAACTGCGTACGGACTGGCATGGGCTGCTCGGTCGCTATTCTCGCCATCCGGAGGTTTGGCACGAAGTGGTCCGGCTGTGGTGCGGACTCTCTTCGGACGACTCCACCCCCCTTCTCCGGAGAATCTACGAACTCGACGGCGGAGACGGAAAACTGCTGATCCTTCGCTGCCTGGCCGAGGCCACTCGCATCGACAGCGTGTTCTCCGGCGAGGTGATCGACCACTATGTCGGCAGGCTGGAGTCGAACACCAAGCTTTCCGAACCGACCATCCGCGCGCTCGGCGCTCTGGGAAGCGCCAGTGGGCCGCGTGGCGACCGTCTGATGAACCACCTGCTGGCGGCGGCGTCGAGAAATCCGTCCGCGGTCAGAAGGAATTCCATGTCGAGGCGCCAGACGTTCAGGGTGCTCGCCGCCACGGGTCGTGCCGACGCGGTCGACGCTCTGATCAGCCTGACCCCGACGGAATCGGCCGCCCGGGCCGAACTGAGGTCAATGGGGGATCTGGCGATTCCGGCCCTGGCCAGAGCGGCTCGCGACGGCAGCGTGTGGGCGATCGACGACATCGGCCGGATCGGAACGCCAGCCGCGGCCGAGGCCCTGGTCCCGTTGCTCACAGCCGGTCCTGGCACGCCGGAATCCACCTGCGCGCCCGCCGCCTGGTGGATGGCGGCGCTGCTGAACAGCGACGACGTCCTGGCCACGTTGAACAGGGACCAGAAGAACAAGGAAGTGATCTCCGGTGATCGCATCGACTGGATCACGGAGCCCTTCGACGGCGAATGGTCGCCTCACCTGAGATCGATCATCGGCCGGACGGCCTGGCTCATCAGAGAGAACCTCGACGGGGGCGTGCCGGACACATTGCCTCCCCTGAGCCCGCTGATAGTTCTTCCATTGCACGTGGAATTGCAGCCGAAGGTCACGACGCGACTGTTCACCGTCGATTCCGAACTGAAGGAACTGACCCGGAAAATCGCCGCCGAAGATCCGGCCCTACCGTCTCTGCCCCACATCATCGCCTCGGCTTCGGACGTCTACAGGCTGATCGACGACATCGGTCTGGCCGCCAAAGCCGGGTCGATCGAGAGCAGCACGGCCCAGCTCGCCGACACGCTCACCACAGAAGTACTCCGGAGGGCGTTCCGCGATTCACGACCCACGCGATATGACCAACTGCTGAGCACGCTGGACTCCCCGGTCAGGTGGGGTCTCGTGGCCGGCCTCGGGATCAGGGAATGCCGCCGCGACGACTGGGAGAACCTCGCGCAGCCCGCGCCGAGGCCGCGTTTCCTCGGCATGCTCACCAAAACCGTCTGGACGGGAATCGGACTGGTCCTTTCGGTTTCGGGCGGAGTTCAGCTGATCAACACGGTCAGAGGGGTGGACGCCTGGGGACCCTCCTGGCTGGCGATTATTGCGGTCATCGCCGTCGCGGCAGCCGTCATATCATTGCCCGTCGGCCTGGCGATGGAGCCGGAAACCATCGAGAGCGACACGGCCTGGGGAATCTTCGCACTCTCCGTGATACCCGGCGCACCGATATTGGCCGGCAACGGTTTCGCGGCCACGCAGGGTTTCCTGCGTCAGCATGTCGGCCCCTGGAACTGGGCGATCATAATAGCCGTGCTCATCGCCGCCAGCTGGCTCTTCGGCGTTTACATGGCACGGGTGGAGCGATTCGAGAATCCATTCCGGAACCTGTTGTACAAATACGCGCCGCAGTTGCTCCCCACCCGGAACGCCGGTTGACGGCCGTCCCGCGGGTTCGCCCGGCCCCGGAACCGGGCGAACCTGCCACACAGGGTGATTACACGTAGACGCCGAACTCCCAGAGCGAATAGCCCCACGGCGTGCCGCGTTGGGTCATCTCCACCCGCACGTACCGGGCGGTCGCCGTCAGGTTCAGGCTGTCGAAGCCGCCGTCGCCCGACGTCGTCGCGTAGGACTCGGTCCACGTCGTCCCGTTGGTGCTGGTCAGGACGCGGTAGGACTTGCCGTAGGCGCCCTCCCAGGCGAGTTGCACGTGCTTCACCGCCTGGTTGGAGCCCAGGTCGACCTGGATCCACTGCGGGTCGGCCCACTCGCTGGCCCAGCGGGAGGTGTAGCTGCCGTCGGTGGCCCGGGCGGCGTTGAAGGGGCCGCCGTCGCCGGTCGCCTGGAAGGTCGAGGCCGTCGTGGTCTTGCCGGCCGCCACGTTGACGCCGGGGGCGACGGGCGGCACGACGCGGAACGACTTCGTCTCGATGCCGACGTTGCCGTGGCCGTCGTAGGCGTACACGTACACCTTCCAGACGCCCATGGCCTGCGGCGCGGTCACGGAGAAGCGGCCCGGCGAGGTCTCGGTGAACCTCACGTGGTCGAAGCCGCGGTTCCCGTTGACGTGCTTGTTGGAGAACATCAGGTTGTAGCGGATCAGGTCGCCGTTCGGGTCGGTGGTGCCGGTCTCCACGACGAACTGCGAGCCCGCGGGGACGGCCGTCTGGTTCTGGACCGTCATGGAGTTGATCTCCGGCGGGGTGTTGGCCGAGGCCGTGCCCGTGTACGCCCGCTTCAGCGAGTGGTAGCCGTGCCGTCGCCAGCCGCCCGTGAGGGTGTTGAGCCACACGCCGCCGAAGTCGTTCTCCAGGCCGTAGTGGAACTGGGTGGCGCCCAGCGCCACGCCGGTGTGGTTGTGGATGGCGTTGTAGCTGGCGGTGTACATGTCGCGCTTCTGCAGGTCGGTCGGCTCGGTCGGCACCCCGTTGACGTCGTCGGGGACCTCCCACTCGCCGTCGGGCCCGGCCTCGGTGACGATGTAGGGCTTGGTGTAGCCGCCGTTGATCCAGTCGGTGCGGACCGTGTGGATCGCGCCGTAGGAGTTGACCGCCAGCAGGTCGAGGGCCGGCGAGTGAGCCCGGTAGTAGGTCCAGGCGAAGGTGTAGGCGTCGGTCGAGGTCACCGGGTGGTTCGGGTCGGCCGCCTTGATGGCGACCGCGACCTCGTTGACGAACTGGGCGTAGGCGACGCGCCGGGCCTCGACCGTCGCGGCCGGCAGGCCGTGGTCCTGCATCGTCAGGATGACCTCGTTGCCGACGTCCCACATCAGCACGCCCTGGCGGCCCTTCAGCGTGTTGACCCGGGCCACGATCTCGGCCTTCACGGCGGTCTTGTACGCCGTGTCGTTCACGTAGTCGGCGCCCTGGTTCAGCCAGTGGCCGACGATCACCTTGATGCCGTGCTGGGCGGCCTTGTCGAGCAGCGCCGGGGTGGCGTCGTCGACGCCCCAGATGCGGATCGTGTTGACGCCCATGTTCTTCAGGTCGCGCAGGTAGCCGTCGCCGGCGCTCTGCGGCGGGCCGTACGTGAGGCCCTTGACCTCCCAGGGCTGGCCGTTCACCTGGAGCTGCCAGTTGCCCTGGGTGCCCGTCACCCGCACGACCGACGGCCCGGCCGGAGTCGGGGGGTCGGTCATCGCGGCCGGGGTGGCGCCGGTCTGGCGGGCGACCTGCACCCAGTCGACGCTCAGCACGCCCCCCGGCGTGGTCGCGGCCGTCGGGGTGGTCTGACCGGCCAGCGCGTTCGGCAGCGAGCCGCCGATGGCCAGGTCGAAGCGCAGGTAGAAGCCATGGTGGATGGCCGCCTGCCAGGCCGCCACGCCGACCTGGGACTCCCTGACGACCCAGGTCTGCCGGCCGTCGAGGTAGAAGCGGATCTCCTCGTCGGTCTTGGTGCGGTCGATGACCTGCGTGTACTCGTGGTAGCCGGTCTGGCAGCCGGTGCACGACGCGAAACCGCTGGTCCTTCCGTCGTACTCGTTGCAGACGCCGCCGGGCGCGGTGCCGCAGTGGAGGGTCTGGGCGAGCTGGTTGCGGCCGTTGACGTTGGTCATGATGTCGGTCTCGCCGACGCCGGGCCAGTTGGTGTAGTCGCCTCGGTAGGCGGCTCCCGTGGCGCGGAAGCCGGGCCAGTAGCCGAGGGCGTTGGCGACGTCGGGCTGCTTGAGGCGGGCGCTGAACCGGAGCATCTGGCCGGGCTGGGGGGCGAAGTCGGTGCGCTGGGTCTCGACGCGGCCGGAGGTCCAGTTGCCGGCGCCGTCCCGCAGCGCCTTGATCTCCAGGAAGCCCTGGCCGTTCAGCGACACGTTGGCGGTGGAGGCGCTCATGGTCTCGACCTCGCCGGTGCCCCAGTTGGCGGCGCCGCCGGGATAGGAGGTGCCGGTGCGCAGCAGCCAGTTCGCGGCGCTCGGGGAGGTGCCGGCGCCGCCGGTGAAGTCGTCACGCCAGACCTCGGTCCAGTCTCCCGGCTGCTCCGGTTCCTGAGTGCCTCCGTCGCCCGAGTAGACCGCCATCTCCCACAGGCTGTAGCCCCAGCCCGAGTTGCGGGCGGTGCCGTGCATGCGGATGTAGCGGCCGGTCCCGCTCACGTCGATCGTCTGGGTGCCGCCGGCGCCCGTCGTGGTGCTGTGCAGGTCGGTCCAGGTCGTGCCATTGAGGCTCGATTGGATCTTGTACGCGGTCGCGTACGCCCCCTCCCAGGTCAGCACCACCTTGCAGACCGGCAGGGCCGAGCCCAGGTCGACCTGCACCCACTGCGGGTCGCTGTAGGCGCTGGACCACCGGGTGGTCGCCGAGCCGTCGAAGGCGGCGCTCGCCGGGGTGCCGGCGTTCTCGACGCTGGAGGCCGTCGCGGTCTTCCCCTGGGCGACGTTGGCGGTCCCGCACGTGCCTCCGGGGTCGCCGGTGCCGCCGCCCGGCCCGAAGACCTGGAACTCCCAGAGGGAGTAGCCGTAGCCGGTGCCGCGCTGGGTGCCGTAGAGGCGGACGTAGCGCCCCGAGCCGGTGACGTTCAGCGTCTGGACGCCGCCCGTGCCGGTCGTGGTGGTGTAGACGTCGGTCCAGGTCGTGCCGTCGGTGCTGGTCTGGATGGCGAAGGAGCGGCCGTAGGCGGCCTCCCAGTGCAGGACGACCTGGCTGATCTGCCGGGTGGAGCCGAGGTCGGCCTGGACCCACTGCGGGTCGCTGAAGTTGGAGGCCCAGCGGGTGGTGAGGTCGCCGTCGAAGGCGGCGGCCGGGACGAAGGCCCCGCCTTCGGAGGAGGAGGCGGTCGCGGGTTTGCCCTGCGAGATCGGCGGGTCGGCGGCCGCCGCCGGTGACGGGACGGCCAGCCCGGACGCGACGAGCGCGGCCAGGGTGGCGATGAACAGGCCTAAGCGGGACACGGCCGCTCCTTGGGGGGTGAAGGGCTTCGCGGTTGGAGAGCGCTCTCCAAATCAAGAGACTCGCGCGGGCGGCTGACAGGTGTCAAGGCCCCAATCCCGCGCGGGGAAACACCACCGAAACACCGGGGATGGCCGGAAGCAGGCATCGACGCAGGTGGAGAGCGCTCTCCATGCGGCCGGCCCGCTGACCGAAACACCCGCTTTGACCTGCAGTAAGACCCGATCTGACTTCGGGCAGGCCGGCGCCGGATTGTCAAGGGCGGGCGCCGAATCGGGGCTGAAACTGCAGGCCGTTACCGCGATGTCATGAAACGTAATGAAATTTCGTCGTTTCCTTGACCCTGCCGAAAACGCGTCCATAGCCTCACAGAAGGGCGTAGTGGGAGCGCTCCCAAATCAGTCGGCGGGGGCGCGGATTCGTGCTGTCCGCGTGAGCGGGACGCGGACGGCCGCAGGCCGGTCGTGGCCCGGGCTGCGAATCGGCCCCGACGAGGGGCCTCGACGAATCCGGAGCATCTGTTGACCAGTCTCTCCCCGGCCAAACAGGCACTTCTCGCCCGCCGGCTCCAGCGCCGGACCGTCTCGGAGACCATCGCGCCGCGTTCTCCCGAGATCGTCCCGCCGCTGTCGCACGCGCAGGAGCGCCTGTGGTTCCTGGAGCACTACCGGGCGGGGACGACGGCGTACACGGTCCCCTACACGACCCGCCTCACCGGCGCCCTCGACGCGACGGCCTTCGCGGCGGCGGTGACGGAGGTGTCGCGCCGGCACGAGAGCCTGCGCATGCGCTTCCTCGCCTCGGACGACGGGCTGCCCGAGGTGGTCGTCGACGCCGAGCCCGCCACCGAGTTCTCCCTCGTGGAGGCCGCCTCCGAGGAGGCCGCCCAGGAGCTGATCACCGCCACGCTGGCCCGGCCCTTCGACCTGGCGGCCGGGGGGCTGCTCCGCGTCCTGCTGGTCCGCCTGGCCCCGGACGACCACGTCCTCCTGATGGCCGCCCACCACGCGGTCACCGACGGCTGGTCGGCCGAGATCCTGCTGCGCGAGCTGCTGACCCTGCACGGGGGCGACGCCCTCGACCCGCTGCCGATCCAGTACGGCGACTACGCCCTGTGGGAGCGCACCCGCGACCACACCCGCGACCTCGCCTACTGGCGCGACCGGCTGACCGGGGTGCCGCCGCTGGAGCTGCCGCTCGACTTCCCCCGCCCGGCCGAGCAGACCACCTCTGGCCGGGGCCACCGCTTCCGCGTCGACCCCGATCTCCTGGCCCGGTTCGCCGACCAGGGGGTGACGCCCTACATGCTCATGCTGGGCGCGCTGCAGCTCACCCTCGGCAGGTGGTCGGGGCAGCACGACTTCGCCGTCGGCTCGCCGGTCAGCGGACGCCCGCTGCCCGAGCTGGAACCCCTCGCCGGCATGTTCGTCAACACGCTCGCGATGCGGGCCGACCTGTCGGGCGACCCGTCCTTCGGGGAGTTCCTGCTCCGCGTCCGCGACTCCTGCCTGGACGCCTACGCCCACCAGGAGCTGCCGTTCGACAAGCTGGTCGGCGAACTGAAGGTGGAGCGCGACGTCAGCCGGTCGGCGGTGTTCCAGGTGCTGCTCGCGCTGCAGAACTACGGGCCCCGGGACGACCACGGGCTGACGGTCTCGGCGTTCCATCCCGAGGTGACGGTCAGCCGCTTCGACCTGGCCTTCTACCTGTGGGGCGGCGACGGCCTGGTCATCTACAACCCCGACCTGTTCCGGCCCGAGACCGTCACCCGGCTGACCGAGTCGCTGACGACCGTCCTGCGCGCCGCGCCCGAGACCCCGTTGTCGCAGGTGGCGTGGGTTCCCGACGCCGACGAGGTGCTGGCCCTGGGGGTCGCGGCCCCGGCCCGGCCGCTGCCCGCCCGGTTGCTGCACGAGCTGCCGCCCGTCACCGACGCCCCGGCCGTGGTGTTCGGGGGCGAGGTGGTGACGTACCGGGAACTGGACCGGCGCGCCAACCACCTGGCCCACCGGCTGCGGTCGTCCGGGGTGCGCCCCGGCGACCGCGTGGCCGTCTGCCTGGAGCAGTCGGCCGGGGTGGCCGCGGCCCTGCTGGGCGTCCTCAAGGCGGGCGCGGCCTACGTCCCCCTCGACCCGGAGCAGCCGGACGACCGGCTGGCCTACCTGATCGGCGACTCCGGGGCGCGGGTGTCGGTCACCGGACGCCCGCTGCCCGGCGGGACCGTCGAACTCGGCCTGGACGCGGGCGAGGCGGCCGGCCCGCCCGACACCGGGGTGACGCCCGGCGACCTGGCCTACGTGATCTACACCTCCGGGACGACCGGCCGGCCCAAGGGGGTGGCGGTGCGGCACCGGGAGGTGCTGACCTACCTGTCCGGCGTGCGGGAGCGGTTCGGGATCGAGGACGGGAAGGTGTTCGCCCTCCCCCAGTCGCTCGCCTTCGACTTCGGGGTGACGATCTTCTACCTGTCGCTGATGACCGGCGGCACCCTGCACCTGATCCCGCCGAAGTCGACCGACCCGTGGCCGGTCCGCCCCGACTACCTGAAGATGACCCCCTCCCACCTGGCGGCCCTCGACGTCGAGCTCCCGAAGGAGCTGCTCATCCTGGGCGGCGAGGCCTCGACCGTCGGCTGGGCCTCCGAGCTGGCCGGGCACTGCCGGGTGGTCAACCACTACGGCCCGACCGAGGCGACCGTCGGCGTGACCACCTTCGAGGTCGAGCCCGGTCAGACCGGCCAGGCCACGCTGCCCATCGGACGGCCGCTGCCGGGGGCGCGGGTCTACGTGCTGGACGAGCACCTGCGGCCCGTCCCGGCCGGGGTGACGGGCGAGATCTACCTGGGCGGCGACCGGCTCGCCCGCGGCTACCTCGGCAAGCCCGCCCTCACCGCCGAGAAGTTCCTCCCCGACCCCTACGGGCCGCCGGGCTCCCGCGTCTACCGGACCGGCGACCTGGGCCGCTGGACCCACGACGGGGTGCTGCAGTTCCTCGGCCGCCGCGACCTCCAGGTCAAGATCCGGGGCTACCGGGTCGAGCTGAGCGAGGTCGAGACGGTGCTCGCCGAACATCCCGCCGTCGCGCAGGCGGTGGTGGAGCTGCGCGACCAGCGGCTGGTCGCCTACCTGGTCGGCGACGAGATCCCGGCCGTCGACGTGCGGGCCTGGGCCAGGGACCGGCTGCCCGACTACATGGTCCCGGCCCGGTGGGTGTGGCTCGACGTCCTGCCGCTCAAGGCGCACGGCAAGGTCGACCGCGCGGCCCTGCCGTCGGCCGACGAGCCGGTCCTGACCGGCCTGGTCGCGCCCGCGACGGAGGCCGAGGAGACCATCGCCGCGATCTGGGCGGCGGTATTGGGGCTGGAACGGGTCGGGGTGACCGACGACTTCTTCGACCTGGGCGGCCACTCCTTGCTCGCGATGCAGGTGGTGGCCCGCATGCGCAAGGCCGGTCACCCGGTGACGCTGATGCGGCTGTTCACCCACCCGACCGTGCGTGAGCTGGCCCGGGAGGAGAGCGGCTCCGGCGGCCTGCTCCACCGGCTGACCCCCGAGCGCCCGGTGACCGCCTCCCTCGTCTGCGCCCCCTACGGCGGCGGCAGCGCGGTCATCTACAAGCCGCTGGCCGACGCGATGCCCGGCGACTGGGCGCTGCACTCGATCGCCGTCCCCGGCAACGAACTCGGCGAGGAGCCGCGCCCGGCCGAGGAGGTCGCCGAGCAGGTCACCGCCGAGATCCTCGCCACCGTCGAGGGCCGCGTCGTCCTGTACGGCCACTGCGGCGCGGGCACCACCCTCGTCGCGGCCGTCGCCCGCCGGCTCGAAGCGGCCGGGCGGCCGGCCGAGGCCGTCTACCTGGGCGGCGTGTTCCCCTTCACCCGGCCCCGGGGCCTGTTCGCCCGGGTGGGCGAGTGGCTGGAGGACCACGGCAGCGACCAGTCCCGCATCAACGGCCTGGTGGCCTCGGGCCTGGACGTGGCCGAGTTCGACCAGGCCGAACTCGAACTCATCGTCCGCAACCGGCGGCGCGGCACCCGGGAGGCGGAGCGGTACTTCGCCCGCCTCTTCGAGGAGGGCGCGGAACCGCTGTCGGCCCCGGTGATCGCGGTGGCCGGGGAACGCGACCCGGTCATGGAGTTCTACCAGGAGCGCTACCGCGAGTGGCACTGCCTGTCCCGGGTGACGGCCTGTGTGGTCCTGGACGAGGCGGCGCACTACTTCGTGAAATACCGGGCCGAGGAACTGGCCACGATCGTGACCACCGTCCACGGCGAGCTGGCGGAAGACGCGTCCGGTGACGTGCTGCCCGCGAAGGGGACCGGCACGTGGTGGGTCGAGGGCGTCTCCCGGACGGACAGCCCCGTCCCGGACGCCGGGCTGCCCAGATCGGCCGGGCCCGCGCCGAGCATGCGGCGCTTCCTCGTGCTCGCCGCGGGTCAGCTCGTCTCGATGACCGGGTCGGCGCTGACCGAGTTCGCCATCCCGCTCTGGATCTACCTGGAGACCGGCTCGCTGGCCAACTTCGCGCTGTTCTCGGTGCTGGGCCTGGTGCCGGGGCTGCTCGCCGCCCCGCTCGCGGGGGCCGTGGTCGACCGGTTCAACCGGCGGGCGGTGCTGCTGTGCGCCGACTTCGCGGCCGGGGGGACCCAGCTCGGGCTGGGCATCCTCGTCTGGACCGGAACGATACAGATCTGGCATGTCTACCCGCTGCTCGTGACGCTCTCGGTCGCGCTCACCTTCCAGCGGGTCGCCTACGCCTCGGCCATCCCCCAGCTCGTGCCGAAGCGGTACCTCGGTCACGCCAACGGCGTCGTCGGGATGGCCACCGGGGTCGCCCAGCTCGTGGTCCCGCTGGTCGCGGCGGGGCTGCTCGCGGTGGTCGGGCTGGGCGGGATCCTGGTCATCGACGTGGTCAGCTACGTGGTGGCGATCGCCGTGCTGGCCGCGATCAGGTTCCCGCGCAGCCTGCCGTGGAAGCGGCGGGAGACCGTGCTGAAAGAGATGGCCGAGGGGTTCCGCTACACCTGGGGGCATCTGGGCATCCGGCGCATGCTGCTGTTCTTCGCGGTCGTGAACCTGTTCATGTCGCCGCTGTTCCTGCTGGTCTCGCCGCTGGTGCTGAGCTTCGGCGACACCGCCGACGTGGGGCGGGTGGCGTTCTTCGGCGGGCTCGGGGTGTTCCTGGGCGGGCTCGCGATGACCTTCTGGGGCGGCCCGCGCCGGCTCCGGCTGCGCGGCCAGTTGCTCGCCACGCTCTCGCTGGCGGCGTTCGCGCTGGTCGTCGGGGTGCGTGAGGACTTGGTCGTGATCGCGGCCGGCGCCTTCGGCATGTTCGCCTCGCTGACCGTGCTGAACGGCATCTACAACACGATCATCCAGGTCAAGGTTCCCCAGCGGTTCCACGGCCGGGTCTTCGCGCTGAACCAGCTTGTGGCCTTTTCGACACTCCCTATCGGCTATGGGCTCATCGCCCCTTACGGAACGGCGCTGTTCGAGCCGTTGATGGCCGCGGACGGCCCCCTGAGCAGTACGGTCGGCATGATCATCGCAACCGGGGAAGGGCGTGGGATCGCTCTCATGTACGTCCTGTTCGCCCTGGTCATGGCGGCCACGGTCGCCATCGGGACACGGATGCGGCGGTTGTGGAATTTCGATCTGGAGGTTCCGGACGCCATCCCCGACGATGTCATCGGGTTCGCAGCAGTTGGTGCGAAAAAGCTCAGCACGGAGGAAAAGTGAACGTAGAGCGGGTCATGCGGCTCTGGAGCGAGATCCTCGGGGTTCCGGTCACGTCCCCGGACGTGGACTTCTTCGACCTCGGCGGTCAGTCGCTGGCGATGGTGCAGTTCTTAGCCCGGGTGGAGAGCGAGTTCGGCGTGGTGTTGCCGATCGAGGTGCTGTTCGCGGGCGACCTGACCGCGTCCGGGGCGGCACGGGCCATCCAGGAGATCCTCGACGAGGAGGGCGAGGACGTCGACGCGCTGCTCGCCGAGGTCGACGCCCTGCCCACGGGCGAGATCAGGGCGCTTCTGGGAGACCGCACGTGGCGCGAGTGATCATGTCCACGCACGGCAGCCATGGTGACGTGCTGCCGTTCGTGGCCCTCGGCCGGGCGCTGCGCGACCGCGGCCACGAGGTCGAGCTGCTCACCCACGGGCCCTTCCGGGACCTGGCGGAGCGGGCCGGCCTGGAGTTCACGGCGATCGACACGCGCGAGGCGTACGAGGCGAACCTGGCGGACACTCCCCCGCTGCTGGGCGCCGGCCTCGGGCGGTGGCGCGACTACTACGAGGCCAACGGGCTGTTCGAGCAGATCGTGTTCGAGATCCGGCACACGATGGAACGATACGTTCCGGGCGAGACCATCTTGGTGGGGCGGCACACCACGGCCATCTCCACCCTGTTCGCCGCCGAGGCGCTCGACGCCCCGGCCGCCTGGGTCGCGGTGACGCCGATCCAGTACATGTCCGAGCGCGGCATCGCGCACACCTACGCCCAGACGATGGCCGACCGCCTCGACGCCGTCCGCGCGGGCGTCGGGCTGCCGCCGGTGAAGGACTGGGCGGCCTGGTTCGCGTCGGCCCACCTCGACGTGGCGCTCTGGCCCTCGTGGTTCGACCGGGCGGGCACTCCCTCGCCCAAGCGGGTGCGCCTGACCGGCGCGCCGCTCGGCGACTCCGACGGCGACCACGAGCTCCCGCCGGAGGCCGCGGAACTGCTCGACCAGGACGCCGTGCTGGTCACCGGCGGGACCGGGCGGATGCTGCACCAGCGGTTCTACGAGGTCGCCGTCGAGGCCTGCCGGGCGGTCGGGCGGCCCGCGCTGCTGGCCGTGCGGCACCGCGACCTGGTGCCCGCGACGCTGCCCGACGGGATGCGCTGGTTTCCCGGCCTGCCGTTCGACCGGGTCGTCCCGAGGGTGGGGGCGATCCTGCACCACGGCGGGATCGGCACCCTGATCAGGGCGGCCACCTCGGGCACCCCGCAGGTCGTCCTGGCCCACGGGTTCGACCGGGCCGAGAACGGCGCCCGGGTCGCGGCGGCCGGGCTCGGGTCGTGGTTGCCCGAGCAGCGGTGGTCGCCCGAGGAGGCGGCCGCGCTGCTGAAGGCCGCGCTGACCGGGCCGCGTGTCCGGGTGCCCGCCGACGGCGGGCTCGGCGCGGCGGCCGAGGCGATCGAAGGGCTGGCCGGAACCCCGGCCCCCTATTCGGCCAGACATCTACTCACCCGGGAGGAGCGCCTGGCGCTCGCCCGCCGACTGCGCTCAGGAGAGACGGCATGACCCCGGCCCAGTTACGCGCCTGGTTCCTCCAGCAGTTCGACCCGGAGGACGCCGCCTTCAACCTGCACCGGGTCCGGCTGCTGACCGGGCCGCTCGACCCCGCCGCGCTCGAACGGGCGGTGACGGCGGTGGCCCGGCGGCACGAGACGCTCCGCACCCGCTTCCCCGCCGTCGACGGGCGGCCGGTGCTGGTCGTCGAACCGGCCGCGCCGGTCGAGGTGGAGTGGCTGCGCGCGTCGTCGGCCGAGGAGGCGGAGTCGCTCGTCGCCGAGCGGACCAACCGGCCCTTCGACCTGGTCGCCGACCTGCCCTTCCGGGTGTCGGTGGTCGGGCTCGGGCCCGAGAGCCACGTGCTGGTGCTGGTGACCCACCACATCATCGCCGACGGCTGGTCGCTGGACGTCCTCATGGACGACCTGGCGGTCTTCTACGGCGGCGGCGAACCCGGCCCGCTCCAGGTCACCGCCCGCGAGCACGCCGCGCAGACGCCGGAGGTCGACCCGAAGGAGCTGGACTACTGGCGGGAGCGCCTGGCGAACCCGCCGACCCTGGAGCTGCCCGCCGACCGGCCCCGCCCGGCCGAACGGCTCGGGCACGGCGACGAGATCGCGTTCCGGATCCCGGCGTCGCTGGTCTCCCGGCTCTCCGAGGTGGCCCGTTCCTCGCGCTGCACGCTGTTCGCGCTGCTGCTGGCGGCCTACCAGGTGCTGCTGTCGCGGCACTCCGGCCAGGACGACGTGACGGTCGGCGTCCCCGACGGCGGCCGGGACACCGAGGAGGCGCACGCGCTGGTGGCGGGCCTGTCGGGGATGCTGGTGCTGCGCGGCGACCTGTCCGGCGACCCGCCGTTCCAGAAGTTCCTGCGCGGCACGATGGCCTCCCTGCTGGGGGCGTTGTCGCGGCGGCGGGTGCCGTTCGAGCGGCTCGTCGAGGAGCTCGACATCGGCCGCGACCTCAGCGTCACGCCGTTCTACCAGACCACGTTCACCCTGCACCCGGGCGAGCTGGAGCGCGAGCAGCACTTCTCCGGGCTGACGGCGACCCCCTTCCCGCACGGGTGGAAGTGGGTGCGCTGCGACGTCGCGGTCGACGTCTTCTGGGCCGGCGACGACAGCGGGGACCTGGTGACCGTGGTCCGCTACGACACCGACCTGTTCGACGAGCCGACCGTCACCGCCCTGTTCGAACGGTTCCGGGTGCTGCTGCGCGGCATCGCCGACGACCCGGCGCTGCCGCTCTCGCGGTTGCCCCTCATGACCGGCGACGAGCGGGCGAAGCTCGTCACCACGTGGAACGCCACCACGCGGCCCGTCCCCGCGCCGCTGCCCCGGCTGTTCGCCGAGCAGGTGGCCCGCACCCCCGACGCGATCGCCTTCTCCGACGGCGAGCACGTGCTGACCTACGCCGAACTCGACCGGGCCGCCGCCCGGATCGCCGGGCGGCTCGGCGACCGGCGCGGGTCGGTCGTCGCGGTGTGCGTCGACCGGTCGGTGCGGGTGCTGCCCGCGCTGCTGGGCGTGATGCGGTCGGGGGCGGCGTACCTGCCGATCGATCCCGACAACCCGCCGGCCCGCATCCAGTACATGCTGGAGGACTCCGGCGCGGTGCTGGTGCTGGCCGACGAGGGGCCCGCCGACCGGCTGCCGCCGGGCGTGGAGGTCGTCACGGTCTCCGAGGCCCTGGCGGCCGACCCGTCCGGCGGGTTCCCGCCGGGGCCGGACGACCACGCGTACACGCTCTACACCTCGGGCTCCACCGGGCGGCCCAAGGGCGTGGTGATCCGGCACTCGGCGCTGGCGAACTTCCTGGCCGGGATGGCCGACCTGCTCGGGTCGGACCCCGGGCAGGTCTGGCTGGTGTTGTCGTCGGTGTCGTTCGACATCTCGGCGCTGGAGCTCTACCTGCCGCTCGTCGGCGGGGGCCGGGCCGTCATCGCCGAGCGGGACGTCGCGGTCGACGGCGCGGCGCAGATCAAGCTGATCGAGGACGCCGGGATCACCCACATCCAGTCGACGCCGTCGGGCTGGCGGGTGCTGATCGAGGCCGGGTTCTGCGCCCCGGCGATCACCGGGCTGGTCGGCGGCGAGGCGCTGCCCGAGGAGTTGTCGCGCGAGCTGCGGCCGAGGCTCGGCCGCCTGGTCAACGTCTACGGCCCCACCGAGACCACCATCTGGTCGACGACCTGGGAGGTGCCCGCCGGCGGCGGGGAGCCCCGGATCGGGCGGCCGATCGCGAACACCACGTGCTACGTCGCCGACCGCGCGGGCGGCGTCGCGCCGACGTTCGTCGCCGGTGAGCTGCTGATCGGCGGGGCCGGGGTGGCCGACGGCTACCACGGCCGCCCGGAGCTGACCGCCGAGCGGTTCGTCGAGTTCGAGGGCGAGCGGGTCTACCGGACCGGCGACCGGGCCCGGTGGGGCTTCGACGGGAACCTGGAGTTCCTCGGCCGGATGGACAACCAGGTCAAGGTCCGGGGTTTCCGGGTGGAGCCCGGCGAGGTCGAGGCGGCGATCCTCACCTGTCCGGGGGTCGACCAGGCGGCGGTGACCGCGCGGGGCGACATCCTCGTCGGCTACGTCGTCGGCGACGCCGACCTCGGTGACCTGCGCGACCACCTGGAGAGGATCCTTCCGGCGTACATGATGCCGGCGCTCTGGACCCGCCTGGCCGCGATGCCGATGACGATCAGCGGCAAGGTCGACCGCAAGGCGCTGCCCGATCCGGTCGCCGAGAGCGGGGCCGAGTTCGTCGAGCCCCGCACCGACGCCGAACGCCTGGTGGCCGACATCTGGCAGGAGGTCCTCGGCCTCGACCGGGTCGGCGCGCTCGACGACTTCTTCGCCGTCGGCGGCCACTCCCTGATCGCGGTACGGGTGGCGGCCCGCATCCGCGCGATCATCGACCTCGACGTGCCGATCAGGTACCTGTTCCTCCGCCGGACGGTCGAGGAGCTGGCCAGGACCATCGAGGACCTGCTGGCCGAGGAGCTCGACGCCCTCACCGACGAGGAGGCGGCCCGGCTGGTGGATTGACAGGGCCGGTCCCGGATCCCTTCAATGGAGAGCGCTCTCCAAACCCACTCAGACGCGGGGGGATCTGTGGACTTCGTCCGGCTGTTGTCCGGGTCGTCGGTATGGCGGACCGCTTCGGAACCTCTCCTGGGGCTGCCCGAACTCGTCATGTCCGACGGCCCGGTCGGGGTGCGCGGCCCCGGCTGGGACGAGCGGCGCACCTCGCTCGTCCTGCCCTCCCCGACCGCCCTGGCGGCGACCTGGGACGTCGGTCTCGTCGGCGAGCTCGGCGCCCTCCTGGGCTCCGAGGCCCGCCGCAAGGGCGTCGACGTCCTGCTGGCCCCCAACCTCAACCTGCACCGTTCCCCGCTCGGGGGCCGCCACTTCGAGTGCTTCTCCGAAGACCCCCTGCTCACCGGGCTTATCGGGGCCGCCTACATCGCCGGCGTCCAGTCGCGCGGGGTGGCGGCGACGGCCAAGCACTACGTGGGCAACGAGGCCGAGACCGAACGCATGACCTACGACTCGCTCATCGCCGCCCGCGTGCTGCGGGAGGTCTACCTCGCGCCGTTCGAGGCGGCGGTGGCGGCGGGGGTGTGGGTGGTGATGTCGGCCTACAACCGGGTCAACGGGGCCTCGATGGCGGAGAATCCGCTGCTGCGCGACCCGCTGAAGACCGAGTGGGGCTTCGACGGGGTGGTGGTCTCCGACTGGGGCGGCGTGCGCTCGACGGTCGCCTCGGCCCTGTCGGGCCAGGACCTCGCGATGCCGGGGCCGAACGACTTCTGGGGCGACCCGTTACGCGCGGCCGTCCGGGACGGAACGGTCCCCGAGGCGGTCGTCCACGACAAGATCGCCCGGCTGAGGTTGCTGGCCGACCGGGTCCGCGTCCTGCCTGAGGCGGCGACCGGGCCGACGCCGCACGCCGAATGCGACGCGCCCCTCCAGACGACCTCGCCCGACCGTCCGCACCCCGGTCGTGAAGCTCCCCGCGCAGTTCCGAAGACGCTGGCCGAGCGGGTGCAGCTCACCCGGAACGGTGGGCTCGCGCCGGAGACGGCCGGATCGGAGCAGGCCGCCGGCGGGCACGCGGGCGACCCCGCCGAACTCGCGCTGCTGCGGCGGGCGGTGGCCGACTCGTGCGTGCTGCTGAAGAACGACGGCGGGGTGTTGCCGCTGGCCACACCCCGGATCGTGGTCATCGGGGCGCACGCGGCGCGGACCAGGATCCAGGGCGGCGGGAGCGGAGGCGTCTACCCCTCGGGTGTCGTCTCCATCCTCGACGGGCTGCGGGAGGTCGCGCCCGGACTGGTCCACGTGCCGGGGGTCGACGTCCAGGCCGGGCCGACGCCCGTCGACCGGGCGTGGGTGCGGATGCTCGGCGGCGACGGCGAGGAGCTGTTCGCCGAGGACCGGCGGACCGGCTGGTTGCCCGAGCCGTCGGTGGTCGAGGGCACCACGACCGTCGAGGTCAGCTCCTTCCTGCGCCCGGAGGTCTCCGGGCACTGGCGGCTCTCCATCGCCGGCTGGGGACGCCTCACCCTGAGCGTCGACGGTCAGCGGGTGCTCGACACCCATGTGCCCTGCGACAGCGACGATCCCGCCACCGTCCACCTCAAACCGCCGTTCCGGCACGCCGTCGTCTGGCTCGAAGAGGGCGTCGAGGTGCTCGTCACGGGCACCCGGGCCATCGAGCCCCATACCGGCCGGGCCTGCGTGCTGGCCGCCGACCCGCCCCGGCCCGACGACGACGCCGCGATCCAGGCCGCCGTCGACGCGGCGCGGAACGCCGACGTCGCGGTCGTCGTGGTCGGCACCACCGAGGAGATCGAGAGCGAGGCGCACGACCGGGCCGACCTCGCGCTCCCCGGCCGCCAGGACGACCTCGTCAAGGCCGTCGCGGCCGCCGCGAGGACGGTCGTCGTGGTCAACTCGGGCGGGCCGGTCGCGCTGCCCTGGCGCGACGAGGTCGACGCGCTGCTGCTCTGCTGGTTCCCGGGGCAGCAGGGCGGGCACGGCGTCGCCGACGTCCTGTCCGGACGCCGGGAACCCGGCGGCAGGCTGCCCACGACCTGGAGCGACGTCCCGCTCCTCCCGGCCGCGCCGGTGCACGGGCAGGTGATCTACGCCGAGGGGCCGAACGTCGGCCATCGCGGCTGGCTGACCGCCGACAGGTCGCCTGGCTACTGGTTCGGCCACGGCCTCGGTTACACGACGTGGTCCTACGAGAGCCTCACGCCGGTCGGCGACGGGGTCCGGGTCAGGGTCAGGAACACCGGCGAGCGGCCGGGGCGGGAGGTCGTGCAGGTCTACCTGTGCAAACCGGGGTCGGGCCGGCCGCCGCGCTGGCTGGCCGGGTTCGCCGTCGTGCGCGCCGATCCGGGCGAGGCGGTCGAGGTGGTCGTCGGGTTGCCCCGGAGGGCCTTCCAGCACTGGGAGGCGGGCGGGTGGCGTACCGAGGATGGGGAGTTCGTCGTGCACGCCGGACGCTCGGTGGTCGATCTGCGCCTTAAATGCGTTGCGTCCCCATCGCCGTGACCACTATCAATGGTGGCCGGAAGAAAGGAGGGATCGATATGCGTGGCATCATCACGCCCGATTCCTCCCGACAGGGCGAGGAGTGATCGGGCGACCTCTCACGAAGGAAGCCCATGTTGGAAATCCGGCCCCTGAAGGGCCGTCACGAACTCGACCTGTTCCGCCGTTTCCCGTCGTCGCTGAACGCCGAACTGGAGGCCGACCTCGACGCCGGCCGCCGCCGCCTCGACTGGTCGTGGCTCGCGCTCCGCGACGGCGAGCCGGTCGCCCGCGTCGCCTGGTGGTGCCGCGACGGCGACGAAGACCCGCTGGTCATGGACGTCTTCGACCTCGACACCCCGGAGGCCGGCCGGGCGCTGCTCGACGCCGCGATGCGCCACGTCGTCACGGGCACCCCGCCGCCGTTCCTGCGGTTCGTCCCGCCCGACTGGCGTGACCACGACACGACCTGGCTCGACGTCCTCCAGGAGGCGGGCGCGAAACCGCTGGTGGAGCGCCTGCGCCTCGAATGGCGCCCCGGCACGCCCATCGCGCCCACCACGCTGGAGTTCCGCGAGCCGGCCGGCCGCGACGAACTGGTCGGCCTGATGACCGAGGTGGTCGAGGGCAGCCTCGACGCCCACACCCGGGCCGAACTGGCCCAGATGACCCCCCGCGAACAGGCCGAGAGCCAGTACGAGCAGGAACTGGCCCTCTACCGGTCGCCCCGCGAGTGGTGGCGGATCGGGATCGTCGACGGCGAGCCCGCGGGCTTCGTCATCCCGGCCAGGAACGCCTACAACGCGATCATCGCCTACATCGGCGTCGTCCCGGCCCACCGGGGGAAGGGGCTCGTCGGCGAACTCCTCGCCGAGGGCACCCGGATCCTGGCGGGAAACGACGTTCCCAGGATCCGCGCCAGCACCGACGTCACCAACGTGCCGATGGCCCGCGCCTTCGCCCGCGCGGGCTACGTCACCATCGAGCACCAGGTCGACCTGGTCTGGGAGCAACCTGTGTGAACTGCGTGTTTCCAACACGGTATTGACAAGGTGAGATGACACGGCCCACTCTCCTTTGGAGAGCGCTCTCCATCACCCCCCTTCTTGCCGAGGAGACGCCGTGCATCCACGAATACGCCTGAGCCTGATCGTCGCCACCATCGTGGCGACGATCACGGCCGGGCTGGCCGTCATCGCGCCCGCGATGGCCGCCGACGCCCTCATCTCCCAGAACCGGCCGGCCACCGCCTCGTCGAACGAGGGCGATGGCTACGCCGCCGGCGCCGCGTTCGACGGCAACACCGGCACCCGCTGGGCCAGCGCCTTCAGCGACCCCCAGTGGATCCAGGTCGACCTGGGCGGCAACGCCACGATCTCCCAGGTGGTCCTCCAGTGGGAGGGCGCCTACGGGAAGTCGTTCACGATCCAGACCTCCGCCAACGCGGGCGGCCCGTACACGGACGTCTACACCACCACGACCGGCACCGGCGGCACGCAGACGCTGAACGTCACCGGTTCGGGGCGCTACGTCCGCCTCTACGGCACCCAGCGCGGCACCGGCTACGGCTACTCGTTGTGGGAGTTCAAGATCTACGGCACGGGCGGCTCCGGCCAGCAGCCGGTCCCGAGCCCGACGTTCACCGACCCGGTCACCCACCGCGAGTTCCAGGCCAACTGCTCGCTCACCCAGCACCGCCCGGACGACCCCATCGTCTACCCCAACCTGCCGGGCGCCTCCCACATGCACACCTTCGTCGGCAACACCACGACGAACGCCGCCAGCACCTCGGCGTCGCTGCTCAACGGCTCGACGTCGTGCACCAACCCGCACGACAAGTCGGCCTACTGGTTCCCGAGCTTCTACAAGGGCGACCAGCTCATCGCGCCGATCGGCAACCAGGTCATCTACTACAAGTCCGGCATCCACGAATACTGGCGCGTGGTGCCCTTCCCGCAGGGGCTGCGCTTCGTCGTCGGCAGCCCGACCGCCACGCTCGCCGAGTTCCGCGACTCCCCCGGCCGGGTCGAGGGCTTCGAGTGCGGAGACATCTCCTTCCAGTGGGACATCCCGGCCAACTGCCCGGCCGGCAGCCAGGTCAACGTCCGCTACCAGGCCCCGAGCTGCTGGGACGGCGTGAACCTCGACAGCGCCAACCACAAGAGCCACATGGCCTACCCGGTCGGCGGCTACTGCCCCTCGTCCCACCCGGTGGCGGTGCCGATGCTGGAATTCAAGATCGCCTTCCCGGCGAGCGGAGACCTGTCGAACGCCAGGTTGTCGAGTGGCCGCGGCTACTCGTGGCACTACGACTTCTTCAACGCCTGGGACGACCCGGCGATCCTGGCCGCGCTGGTCCGCCACTGCATCAACGGCGGGCTCCAGTGCAACCCGCGCGGCTACGACCTCTACAAACCGCATCGAGGCGCGGCACTGACGGAGAACTTCGAACTTCCGTGACGCGCCGCTGAAGAGCTCCCGGCTCGGCGCGGCCGGGAGCCCGTGAAAGATTCACCGGCCAAGAGCCCTTTTCCGGTACGGCTGCCGCCACCCCTTTGGCGATCCACGGCGAGACCGTTGAATAGCCGGAATGCGGGAGGTTTTCGTCGGCCGCCAGGCCGAGCTGACCTGGCTGGCCACCACCAGGGCACACGTGGTGGGCATCGACGGCGAACCGGGCATCGGCAAGACGGCGCTGGCCCGCCGCTTCACCGCGAGCCAGGACCGGCCGGTCTTCTGGGCCGCCGCCGACGAACACGAACCGGAACTGGCCTGGGAGGGCCCAGAACCGGTGTTCCGCGACTGCGTCGTGGTGCTCGACGACGCCCACTGGGCCGACCGCGACCAGCTCGGCGCGCTGCGCCTGGCGATCCGGCGCCGCCCCGACGTCTTCGTGGTGGTCGTCGGCGACCTCGGCGCCCTGGGCGACGGCTGGCGCCGCCTCATGACCGAACGGGTCACCCTGTCGGGCCTGAGCGCCGGGGACCTGATCCGGCTGGCCGCCCTGTGCGGGCATCCGGAACTGTCGGCCGCCGGGGCGGCCCGCCTGCACGAGCACACCGGCGGCCATCCCCTGCACGCCCGCCACCTGCTCGACGAACTCGACCCGCACACCCTCGCCTACGGCTCCGGCCCGCTGCCCGCGCCCCGCTCGGTCGTGACGGCCGTGCGGGACCGCCTGAAACGATGCCCGCCCGAGGTCAGGGCCCTGCTGGAGGCCGGTTCCGTGCAGGGGCGGCGCTGGACCGCCGACTCCGACGCGGCGGTGGCGACGGGCCTGGTGCGGCGGACCGGCAAGGGGCTGGAGTTCACCAGCGCGCTGGTCCGCAGCGTGCTCTACCACGACATCCCCGAAGCCCGCCGGCGTGCCCTGCACGCCCGGCACGACTCGCTCCGGCACCGGATCGCCGCCGCCGGCGGGGCGCCGGACGAGGTGCTGGCGGCCGAGATCGCCCGGGAGGCGATCCGGCTGCAGCGCGACTCCCGCACCCAGGAGGCGGCGGTCCTGCTGGCCCAGTCGCTCCCGCTGACCGGCGACCGGGACCTCCGGCTGGCCGCGCTGGAGGCCATGCTCGTGGCCGGCGACCTGGCCCGCACCCTGCCGTTCCGCGGCTGGCTGGCCGCCGACCGGAGCAGGCGCGGCCGTTATGTGTACGGCTACCAGACGCTCCTGATGGGCCAGGTGGCCGAGGCCCGATCGCTCCTGCTGCGCGCGCTGGACCTCGACGAGGAGGGGCCGGCCGACCTCGACGCCCGGATCGCGAGCCAGCTCGCCGTCATCGGCGTCGTCACCGTCTCGGACCACGACATGATCACCTTCGGCGCGCGGGCGGTGGCGGGCGCGCGGGAACCCTGGGTGGCGGCCTTCGCCTGGTTCGCGCGGGCGCTCGGCCTGGCCGTCGCCGGACGCGGCGAGGAGGCGCTGGAGCCGCTGGCCTCCGCCGACAGCCCCGGCGCGCCCGCCGGGCTCGACGGCCTGGTGGCCCGCGGCATCATCCGCCTGTGGCGCGGCGACCTCGACGGCTCCTGCGCCGACCTGCGGCTGGCCGTCCACCGCGCCGCCGAGGGCGAACCGCTGCGGGTCGGGCAGGCGCTCGGCTTCCTCGGCGAGGCGCTCTACCGGCGCGGCGAGCTGGCCGAGGCGGTGCTGCACACCGAGCTCGCCGTCGCCGACGCCCAGGACAACGAGCGTGTCTGGGACTACGCCATGCTGCACGCCCAGGCCGCCTACCCGCTGGCCGCGATGGGCGAATGGGCCCGCGCGGGCGCCCACGCCGAGGAGTCGGCCCGCTGGGCCCGCGCCACCGGCGTGCCCGCCGCCCGCGTCTACGCCGCCGCGGCGGCCATCGCCGTCGCGCGGGCCCGCGACGACCCGTCGTGGGCGCTGGCCGCCTCGACCGACCTGGCCGGGATCTATCCGGCCGGCGAACCGGGCACCCACCTGCTCGGCGCGGTCCGGGAGGAGGCCCTCGCCCAGTTGGGCCGGGCGGGCGATCTCGGGGACCCCCCGGATCTCCCCGACGGCCTGGGCGCCTCGCGGGCCCGGGGGCTGATCGCGATGGCGCGTGGCGAGCACGAGCGGGCGCTGGCCTGTTTCGCCGAGGCCCGCCGCCACGCCGCGCCCTTCCCGCTGGAGCGCGCGTTCGTCGACCTCCTCACGGGCCGCTGCCACCTGCTCCGGGGCCGGACGAAGGCGGGCGAGCGGGCGTTGCGGGCGGCGTACCGGGAGTTCGAGCGGATCGGCGCGCGCGCCTACCAGGACCTGGCGCGCGCCGCCGCCCGCGACGCGGGCCTGGTGGTCGACGGAGCCGCCCGTCCCTTCGACGACCTCACCCCCGCCGAACGCGCCGTCGCCGGGCTGGCCTGCGACGGCCTGACCAACCGGGAGATCGCCGACCGGCTCGTGGTCAGCGTGAAGACGGTCGAGTTCCATCTGGGGCACGTGTTCCGGCGGCTCGACATCACCTCGCGGCGGGAGCTGCGCGAACTGGGGTCGGCGGCCGGAATTCCCGGGGTCGCACCCTGAAGCCTCCGGCCGCCGGCCGCGCCTACCCTCGCGCCATGCTGCTGCGCAAAGCGCTCATCCTGACCCTGACCACGGCGCTGGTCATGGCGCCCGCGACGGCCGACGCCCACCCCAGGCCGACCAACGGCTTCGCCAAGTGGGGCCCGTGGAACCAGAAGCTCCCCCGCGACGTGCCGCTGGCCCCGAACTCGCAGGCCATCGTGAACAACATCAAGCTCGACAAGGAACAGAACTACGGAAGCTGGGCGATCAACACCGACGAGTACTCGGCTCCGATCTACACCGTCGGCAGGCACACCCCCCGCAGGCAGTGGCGCTTCTCCGACTGCCTCGGCCTGCCCCACCTCGCCCCGGTCATCGCCGACTCGCTGCGGTCGGTGCCCACCCCCGGCGACCTGATCGTCTCGAAGGGCACCGACGCCTCCGTGGCGATCTACCAGCCCTCCACCGACACCTACTGGGACTTCTGGCGCGCCGAGAAGGACGCCCTGGGGAACTGGTCGGCCTGTTGGGGCGGCAAGATCGAGGACTACTCGCGCAACCCCGGCGTCTTCGACGACCCGCTCGGCGCGACCGCCACGGGCCTGCCGTTCGGCGCGTTCACGATCCGCGTCGAGGAGCTCCGGCGCGGCTACATCGACCACGCGCTGAACATCGTGACGGTCCGGACCCGGGCGAACTGCCACAGCTGGCCCGCCACCCGCGACGACGGCTTCGTCGAGGGCGACGACATCCCGTGCGAGGGCCAGCGCTTCCGCCTCGACCCGGCGTTCGACGTCTCGACCCTCACCTCCCCCGCCGCCCGGACCATCGCCCGCGCGATGCAGGAATACGGCCTGATCATGACCGACAAGGGCGGCGCGCTGGTGACGTACGCGGAGGACCCCCGCCCCCACATGGCGCGCAACGGCGGCGTGGACCCCTACTTCGGGCTGTTCGACCCCGACCACCTCGTCGAGCCCGACGGCCCGGAGAAGTACTTCGTGTTGTCGGAGATCCCGGTCGACCGCCTCCAGGCGCTGCCCATGGACTACGGCAAGGGCCGCAGCCGGTGGTAGGAGGGTTCGTCGCCGGTGGTGACGCGTTCGCCGCCGGCCTCGATCCAGGCGTGGAAGGTGTACGGGTCGGGCAGCACGCCGAAGCACCAGTCGGCCCGGCGTCCCCGGCATCCCGCCCACAACACGGTGGCCAGGGAGATCTGGAGGCACGCCGCCCGGCCGGGGAACCAGCCGGCGGCCCGGCCGACGTCGGCGACCATCCGGCGCGCGGTCGCCGGATCGAGGGCCCGCCGGTTCCGGCCCGCGCCCAGGGCGAGCCGGTGGGCGACCCTGAACGGGAACAGCAGCAGCACCGCCGCGGCCACCGCCAGGAAGAGGGCCGCCCGGAAACCCGGGCGGCCCGGCGGCCCGGCCGCCATCGGCACGTCGACCGGCTGCGCCCGGCCCAGGCCCTCCGCCGGATGCCCGGGCGCGGCCACCGGCACCAGGCCGACCTGGTGGAGGTCGTCGAGCAGGGCGTCGACGTCGGCGCGCAGCCGGTCGCCGGGCACGGCCGGATAACGGGAGGCCAGCGCGCTGACCGCGTCGTCACGGGTGCCGCCCGAGCTCAGCACGCTCCAGGTCACCATGCCGGGCCGGTTGAGCACATGGCACTCGCCCGTGCGGACGTCGACGAGGACGAGGCCGCGCTCGTGGTCGGCCAGTTGGTAGATCATCCGCGCAGCCACACCTCCAGGGCCACGAGCCGCCCGAGCGCGCTCAGCGGGACCGGCGCCCCGGCGTTCAACCGGCTCAGCGTGACCGTGACGGCGGCCGGGTCGAGCACGCCGAGGTCGGCCAGACGTGAGTCGCCCAGCAGGCCGGCGATCCGCCGCCGGGCCACGCGGGCGCCCGCGTACTCCTCGGCCTGGTAGGCGCCCTTGGTCCGGCGGGTCAGCACCGGCTCGGGAACCAGGCCTGTCAGCGCGTCGGCCAGCAGCGGCTTGGCCCTCGACGGGTCGGGGACCGGCGCCGGGACGTCGAGGACCGCGCCGACGACCGCGTCGTCCAGGTAGGGGGCGTGCACCGCCACCCCGAGGTGGTCGCCGAGGGTGCGGAGGAACCGCTGCGCGGCGGCGGCCGAGCGGAGGGCCGCCAGGGTCGCGTGCCGGGCCGGCGTCAGGCCCGCCGGGAGCCGCCGGGCGGTGGCCGGGTCGCCGGCGAGGTCGGACAGATCCTTCCTGATCCCCGAAGTCAGCCATCCGGCCGCCTGGCCCGGCACGCTCCACCAGCCGACGGCGTCGGCCGGTCCCGGGGCCTCGTCGGCCGGGGCGCGGGTCAGCGAGCGGGCCAGCACGCGGAGCGCCCGGCCGTGGGAGGTCGTGGCGAGCCGGGCCGCCCGCACCGCCAGGTCGAGCGCCGACGCCTGCCGCAATCGGCTCAACCGGGCGCTGTGGCTCGCCCACCTCCGCAGCTCACCCTGCCTGACCAGGGTGGCCAGGTAAGAGGGCGGCGGCTGGAACAACGCGTCGGCGCCTTCGCCGGTGAGGTGGACGGCACTTCCCGCTCCTCTCCGGCGGGCCCAGTCGAGCCGCAGCGCCGCCCGCCGACGCGCCAGGATTCCGGGCGCCGGCCAGTCGAGCCCCGCCGAAGTGCGATGGGCCGGGAAACCGGGCGCGGGGGGCAGGTCGAACCCCGGCATCCAGGCCCTCCCATCGGGCATCATCGCCTCGTCGATCCCCTGGTAGGGCAGCGTCTCCTGGTCTCCGGTCACCACGCTCAGCCTGATGCGGTCGCTCAGGGCGGCCGCCCGCCGGGCCGCGGCGAGGTCGGCGGCGGGGAGCCGGTCGTGGTGGTAGACGACCGCGTCGACCGGTCCCCCGGCCGCGGCGAGGAAGGCGAGGGAGGTCGAGTCGATGCCCCCGCTGAAGTCGGCGCTCACCCCCGGTCCCCGCCGCCGGACGGCCTCGACCAGCGCCGCGCGCAGCGGGACCACGGGGCCGTGGTGCGTGTTCTCGTAGCGCCCGACGTCGGTGAAGAAGGAACGGCCCATTGTCAGCGCGAGCACATTCGGGCACACGATCTGAATGGCCGCGGAAAGCGGGTCGGGCACGCGGGAATGGAGCGCGGCCAGAAGGGTCGCGTGATGGGCGGTCAGGGTCTCGTGGCCGCGTACCGAGAAATGGAAGGGGAATTGACCCGCGCGGTCGGTGTGCAGCTCGACCCGGTCGGCGGTGACGATCACGCAGGAATAGGCGCCGGGCAACTCGCGGATCGGGGCGGTGCGCAGTTCCCGCTCGGTGGCCAGGACGTGGCCGAGGAAGACGGCCCGGCAGGAGCCTCGGTCGACGGCTCTGAACAGGCCGGACGGGGGCGATCCATAGACCCGCACCGCTTCGGCGGCGGGCCAGACCGGTCTTCCCGGCAGGTCGGTGCCCCCGTCGAGACGGCCGCCGACCGTCCTGATCAGAATTCCGAAATCACCAGTAATAGTCGGAATTCGCGTCGGCGTTTCCGCTGCTGGAGTTCCCGCCGAACAGTTCGGTGACCCGGCCGAGGCGGATGAGGGTGGGCGGCTCATAGTCGGGCTCCGGCGAAAGCGGTTCGGGCCCCTCTGCTGACATGAATGACCACCTGTGCCTGTGAAGTGGGATAGGGAAGAGACCAGAGTGACTCTACCGAGAGTCAGTGGAGATGGCCGATGAGCCCGAGAATCAGCGCCCCGTGGGCGGCGGCGTCCGGCTGGGCGAACCGCAGTTCCATGTGCCGGGTCCACGCCGAGCGGCGGAGTTCCTGCTCGCACTCGGCGGCGACCAGCCGCAGGCCCGGGGCGAGCGGGCCGCCCAGCACCACCGCCCGGGTCTCCAGGGTCACCGCGCTCTCGCGCAGGGCGCGGGCCAGCCTCTTCGCGGCGGCGACCAGGGCCCAGCGGCAGTCGGGGTCACCGCCCCGGGCACGGTCGATGAGGGCGCCGATCGAGGTGGGCGGCTCCTCCCCTCGGGCCCGGATGGTCACGTACACCCCCTCCAGCACCGCCGGAACGCTGATGTAACGTTCCAAACATCCCCTTTCGCCACACCAGCAGTCGAGCCCCACGGGGTCGACCGAGTGGTGCCCGACGCTCCCCGCCCGGCCGAGCGCGCCGCGCACCATGCGCGGCCCCACGACCAGCCCGCCGAGCACGTGCTCGGCGATCTCGACGTAGAGCAGGGTCTCGTACGGATGGTGGTAGGTCTGCTCGTCGAGCGCGCCCAGCCGGGCGTCGGCGTCGACGACCACCCTGACCTCGCCGAACCGCGCCGAGAGGCGGCGGTGCAGGTCGGGCGCGGCGAACCAGGGCGAGGGGGGCGAGGGCGACAGGTCGCGCGGGTCGACCGGCCAGGGCACGGCCAGCCCGATCGTCGCGACGTCGCCCCGGCCGCGCCCGATCGACCCGGCGAGGTCGGCCACGGCGCCGGCCGCGGCGTCGATCCAGGCCCCGCCGTCACGCAGCCCGTGCCCGAGCGAGACGAGCCGCACCCGCTCACGCGGCCAGTGGGGCAACCGCGCGGCCACGGTGACGTGGCGGGTGCCGACCTGCACGCCGACGGCGACCCCGGTCACCGGCCGCAACGCGACGGCCTCCTTCTTGCCTCCGTGGGCGATGTCGTCGTCGAGCAGCCGCTGCACCGCCGTGCTGACCGACGCGATCGACAGGCCGGTGCGCCTGGCGAGCTCGGTGCGCATGCCGGAACGGCACATCAGCGCCCTGATGACCTGGAGAACGCTGTCGCTCCTGGTCTCCGGGTCGAGTAGGTCACGTGTCTCGTGCACGGGCACCCCGCCGCCGAATTCGAATTACGAGTCGTGCCGCCTCGATCGTGACACAGCGATTTCACCCCGAAAAGCGATCACACAGTGACATGTCGCCACATCACGGCCCACCCGGGGAGAGACGGGGCCGAATGGGAGGTACGCCCCTCGGCCGGCCACCCCGGTCTGCGCCTGATCCGCGGCGCTCGCTTGGTTTCGTATTGGTTTCAACTCTTGACCATCCAGGTAAAACGGGTGTAATCACAGATAAAACAACACACCCAAGGATGAAACCAACATCATGTACGCCGAGGAGCGACAGCAGGAGATCCTGCGCCGGGCCCGCGCCGCCGGGCGGGTCGACGTGGTGACCCTGGCCGAGGAGTTCGCCGTCACCACCGAGACCGTGCGCCGCGACCTGACCGCCCTCGAGAAGGCCGGGGTGCTGCGGCGGGTCCACGGCGGGGCCATCCCCGTCGAACGACTCGGCTTCGAGCCCGCGCTCGCGGCGCGCGACGAGGTCATGACGTCCGAGAAGGAGCGCATCGCCAAGGCCGCCCTCGGCGAACTGCCCCAGGACGGCGCGATCATCATCGACGCCGGGTCGACGACGCGGCGGCTGGCCCAGGAACTGCCCGCCGACCGCGAGCTGACGGTCATCGTGAACTCCCCGCCGCTGGCCACGATCCTGGCCGCGCGGGCCAACCTGAACGTCATCATGCTCGGCGGCCGGGTGCGCGGCCGCACCCTCGCCACCGTCGACGACTGGGCGCTGCGCCCACTGGCCGGCATCCACGTCGACGTGGCGTTCATGGGCACCAACGGCATCTCCGTGGCCAAGGGCCTGACCACCCCCGACCCGGCCGAGGCCGCCATCAAGCGCGCGATGATCGCCTCCGCCCAGCGCAGCGTCCTGCTGGCCGACCACACCAAGTTCAGCGACACCTTCCTGGCCCGCTTCGCGACCCTGTCGGAGATCGACGTCGTCATCACCGACACCACCCTCGACCCCCAGGTGGCCGCCGACCTGGCCCTCCACGGCCCGGAGGTGGTCCGCGCATGACCCCCGACCCGCCCGGCCCGGCCCCGCACCACCCGAATGGTCCGCGCATGACTTCCACCCCGCCCGGCCTGGCCCCGCACGGCCCGAACGGTCCGCGCATGACTCCTGCGCGGATCCCCGGCCCGCCCGGCCCGGCCACGCACGGCCCGAACGGTCCCCGTATGACTCCTGCGCGGACCCCCGACCCGCTCGGCCTGGCGCCGCACGGACCCGAGGTGACGCGCGCATGATCCTCACGCTGACCCTCAACCCCAGTCTCGACCGCACCGTCGACATCCCGTCGCTGGCGCGGGGCGAGGTCATCCGGGCCGCCGCCGCCCATCTCGACCCCGGCGGCAAGGGCGTCAACGTCTCCCGCGCGCTGCTCGCCAACCACGTGCGCTCGTGCGCCGTGGTGCCCTACGGCGGCGAGGAGGGGCGGCGGCTGATCGATCTGCTCGACGTCGAGGGCATCGACATGATCATGGTTCCGGTCGCCGGGACCACCCGGTCCAACATCACCCTCGCCGAACCCGACGGCACCGTCACCAAGATCAACGAGCCCGGGGCCACGCTCAGCGCGCGCGAGCTGGAGGAGATCGCCACCGCCGTCCTCGGCGCCGCGCACAGCGCGGACTGGGTGGTCGCCTCGGGCAGCCTGCCGCCCCAGGTCCCCTCCGACGTGTACGCCACCCTCTGCCGCCGCTTCCGCCAGGCCGGCATCAACGTGGCCGTCGACACCAGCGGCCCGGCCCTGCTGGCCGCGGTGCAGGCCGGGCCCCGGCTGGTCAAGCCCAACCGCGAGGAGCTCGCCGAGGCCACCGGCTCCCCCATCGACACGGTCGGCGACGCCATGGAGGCGGCCGCGAAACTGCGCGCGATGGGGGCGGAGACCGTACTGGCGAGCCTCGGACGTGACGGCGCCCTGCTCGTCGACGACGGAACCGTCTGGCACGGCGAGTGCGCGGCGGAGGAGCCGCGCAGCTCCGTCGGGGCCGGCGACGCGTTACTGGCCGGGTTCCTCGCCGCCGGGGCCCGGGGGAAGGCGGCCCTCGTCGAGGGGCTGGCCTGGGCGACGGCGGCGGTGCAGCTTCCGGGCAGCCGCATGCCGGGGCCCGGCGACATCAGACGTGACCGGGTGACCGTCAGCGAACCCGATCCGAACCGGCCGCTTTCGGGGGGCTGATCGCGGCCAGATCTCCTGTCTCCGGAGGCAGGCGGCCTCGGGCCGTCCGCGTCTCGCTCTCCCTTTCCACCCCCCGAGCTCCCCGGAAAGGAGCACACATGACCACCGACTACACCCCGCCCGTGGAGGGCACCGGGATAAAGGCCACGATCCAGAGGTTCGGCGGCTACCTGGCCGGGATGATCATGCCGAACATCGGCGCGTTCATCGCGTGGGGTCTCATCACCGCCCTGTTCATCCCGACCGGCTGGATCCCGAACGAGATGTTCGCGGGCCTGGTCGACCCGATGATCAAGGTGCTGCTGCCGGTACTGATCGGTTACACCGGCGGGCGTATGGTCCACGGCCAGCGCGGCGCCGTGGTCGGCGCGGTCGCCACGATGGGCGTCGTGGTCGGCGCCGAGGTGCCGATGTTCCTCGGCGCGATGATCATCGGCCCGCTGGCCGCGTTCCTGCTGAAGCTGTTCGACGACGCGGTCAAGGACCGCGTCAGGGCCGGCTTCGAGATGCTCGTCGACAACTTCTCGGCGGGCATCATCGGCGGCGCGGTCGCGCTGCTGGGCGTCTGGGGCATCGGCCCGGTCATCGAGGCCGTCACCAAGGTCGCCGGCGACGCCGCCAACTGGCTGGTCACCAACAACGTGCTGCCGCTGGCCTCGATCATCATCGAGCCCGCCAAGGTGCTGTTCCTGAACAACGCGATCAACCACGGCGTGCTGACCCCGCTCGGCGCCGCCGACGTCGCCGAGGCCGGCAAGTCGATCCTGTTCATGCTGGAGACCAACCCCGGCCCGGGTCTCGGCCTGCTGCTGGCGTACTTCTTCTTCGGCCCGCGCGCCCTGCGGCCGAGCGCCCCGGCGGCCATCGTCATCCACTTCTTCGGCGGCATCCACGAGATCTACTTCCCGTACGTGCTGATGAAGCCCCGCCTGATCCTGGCCATGATCGCCGGTGGCGCCTCCGGCATCCTGGTGTTCATCGCGACGGGTTCGGGCCTGGTGGCCTCCCCCGCCCCGGGAAGCATCTTCGCCTATCTGGCCGTTACCCCGGCGGGCGGCTACTTCGGCGTACTCGCGGGTGTCCTCGTCGCCACCGGCGTGACCTTCGTGGTCGCCTCGGCGCTGCTCGGCTTCGGCCGGGGCGAGAAGGAGGAGACGCCGGCCGAGGACTCCCAGCCCACCACCACTCCGCAGGAGGCGTGATCCCCATGGCCGGCATCGAGAGCGCGGCAGTCAAAAAGATCGTCATCGCCTGCGACGCGGGGATGGGCAGCAGCGTGATGCTGGCCTCCACGCTCCGCAAGCAGCTCAAGGGCAACGGCATCGAGGTCGTCCACTCACCGGTCGACCAGATCCCGGGCGACGCCGACGTCGTGGTCACCCACGCGGGCCTGGCCGCCCGCGCCCGCAAGTCGACGCCCGAGGGAGCGGTGCTGATCCCGTTCCAGGTGTTCATCGGCGACCCGGCGGTGACGAAGCTGGTGAACACCATCAAGAACGGCGGCGTGGTCGGTGGCTGACATCCCGCTCGACCCGCGCGCCATCAGGCTCGACTGCGTGGCGAAGGACCGCGACGACGCGATCCGCCAGTGTGGCGAGACGCTCGTGGCGGTCGGGGCGGCGGCGGAGCCGTACATCGCGGCGATGCTGGAACGTGAGCGCACGCTCTCCACCTACGTGGGGGAGGGCGTCGCGATCCCGCACGGCACGGTGAAGGCCAAGGAGGTCGTGCACCGCGACGCCGTCTGCGTGCTCCGGTTCCCCGGCGGCGTCGACTGGGACGGCGAACAGGTCAGCCTGTGCGTCGGCATCGCCGCCAAGGGCGACGGCCACGTCCGCCTGCTGGCCGAACTGGCCGAAATACTCATGGACCCCGACGCGGCCGAGGCTCTGCGCGAGACGGCCGACGAGGCGGAGGTCCTCCGACTCCTCTTGGAGGGAACAGAATGAAGGTCGCGCGTTTCCACGCGCCCGGCGACATCCGGGTCGAAGACGGCCCGGAGCCGGTGGCGGGTCCGGGCGAACTCCTGATCCGGGTACGCAACTGCTCCACCTGCGGCACCGACGCCAAGATCCTGAAGTTCGGCCACCACCACATCCGGCCCCCGCGCGTCATGGGCCACGAGATCGCCGGCGAGGTCGTGACCGGGACGGGCGCCTTCGAGCCCGGCGACCGGGTGCAGGTGATCGCGGCGATCCCGTGCGGGGAGTGCGGCGAGTGCGAGCGGGGCCGGATGACCGTCTGCCCGAACCAGGAGTCGATGGGCTACCACTACGACGGCGGCTTCGCCGAGTACATGGTCGTCCCCGCGAAGGTCCTCGCCGTCGACGGCGTCAACCGCATCCCCCCCGGGGTCGGCTTCGCCGAGGCGTCGGTCGCCGAGCCCCTCGCCTGCGTGCTGAACGGCCAGGAACTGGCCCGCGTCGGCCCCGGCGACGACGTGGTCGTGATCGGCTCGGGCCCGATCGGCTGCCTGCACGTCCGCCTGGCCCGCGCCCGCGGCGCCCGCCGGGTGATCCTGGCCGACCTGAACCCCGACCGGCTGGAGATGGCCGCCGTCCTGGTCAACCCCGACGCCGCCCTGCACGGCGACGACGTGACCGAGGCGGTGCTGAAGCTGACCGAGGGCCGCGGCGCCGACGTGGTCATCACGGCCGCGGCCTCCGGCGTGGCGCAGGAGCAGGCGCTCGGGATGGTCGCCCGCCAGGGCCGGATCAGCTTCTTCGGCGGCCTGCCGAAGGACGACCCGATCATCCGCCTCGACTCGAACCTCGTCCACTACCGCGAACTGACCATCGTCGGCGCGAACGGTTCGAGCCCCGCCCACAACAAGCAGGCCCTGGAACTCATCGCGACGGGCGCGGTGCCGGTCGCCGACCTGATCACCCACCGCCTGCCGCTCACCGACGTCCTGGAGGGCATCGACATCGTCATGCGCGGCGAGGCCATCAAAGTCACCGTGGAGCCGTGATGCCAGAGAGAACAGTGACCGTGGCCTCCTCGACGGGCCTGCACGCCCGCCCGGCCAAACTCTTCGTCCAGGCCGCGGCCGGGACGGGGGTCCCGGTGAAGATCCGGATCGGGGACGGGAAGGCGGTCCGGGCCGACAGCATGCTCGCGGTCCTGTCGCTGGGCGCGACCCACGGGACCGAGGTGACGCTGTCGGCGGAGGGAGAGGGCGCGGAGGCGGCCCTGACGACGTTGGCGGAACTGCTGGAGCGGGACCTCGACGCGGAATAGCACGACCGGGACGGCCGGGCACCCATTCGGGGGGCGCCCGGCCGTCTTCTGCATTGTCCCGCCGATCATGGCGAGGTTTCCCATAGGGCCGACATCGGCACCGCCCTCATCCCGTCGCCGAAGGGGAGCACGTCTCTGCCCGCGTACATCACGAACCCGGCGATGAATCGCTCGCCCGCCTTCCTGGAGAGACTGCGGAGCCCCTGGAAGTCCTCCGCCCGCACGGTCTCGGCCGCTTTGACCTCGATGCCGACGATCTCGCCGGACGCCCGTTCGAGGACGGCGTCGACTTCAACGCCGTCACGATCACGGTAGTGGTGGAGCCGGACCGGTTCTTCGCTCCAGGTGAGCTGGCGGGCCATTTCTCCGAGGACGAAGTTCTCCATGAGAGGGCCGATGGGCGCGGTGATGTCGGTGACCCTCGACGGCGTCAGACCGGCCAGGTGGGCGCCCAGTCCGGAGTCGACCACGAGCAGCTTCGGCGTGGCCACGGCCCTGGTGGTGGCGTTGGACGACCAGGCCGGGATACGCCGGACGAGATAGACCAGGTCGAGAAGGTCGACATAACGCTTGACGGTGCTCCGCGGGAGGCCCAGGTCGCGGCCGATGTTGTCGAGCACGAGCAGCCCGCCCATGCGGCCGCACAGGACGTTGAGCAGCCGGCGCATGTCCAGCGGCCGCTCGATGTCGGAGATCTGTTTCACGTCACGGTTGATGAGGTCGGAGACGTAGGACTCCAGGAACCTGGCCCGTCTGCGGTGGGTGGGGCGGTGGACGGCCTCCGGATAACCGCCGCGCAGGGCGCGGTCGAGATAGTCCATCCGGCGGAGTGAGGACGGCGGGAAGACGGTGTCGGCCCGCGAGCGGAAGACCGCGTCGACGAACCCGTCGGGGCGGCCGTCGATCTCTCCCTGGGAAAGCGGCCACAACTCGATGGTCTCCGACCTTCCGGGCAGCGCGTCGGGAAGGTCGTGCAGCCCCAACAGCCGGGCGGAACCCGTGAGAAGGTAACGGCCGGGACGCGGGTCGGCGTCGACCTCACGCTTGATCGACAGCAGGAGATCGGGCACCCGCTGGATCTCGTCGATGACCAGCAGCCCGTGATGATGGACGACCCCGTCGGGGTCCTGGCGCGCGGCGGCCCGGACGGCGGCCTGATCGAGGTAGATCGCCCGGGAGCCGGGGGTTCGCTGGGCGACCGAGAGGGCCAGGGTGCTCTTACCGACCTGCCGGGCGCCGTTGATCACCACGACCCGGGTGTCGGCGAGCGCCTCCCAGACCATCGCTTCGGTCCGCCGCGAATAGAGGGCGAGTTCATCCGTGTCCACTTGGCCGATGATATGGCCAAACGCCAATCTCATGGCGGATCTGCCGGTGGTTCAGTGGTCGATCTGCCGAGGGCGTCGTGGTCATTCTGCCGGTACAGTGATGGTGGATCTGCCGGAGCGACTGTGGCCGTCCTGCCGAACCGCCCACGGTGTGTCTGGCAGAACCTTCTGGTCAATCCCACGGTGGGCCGCGAGATCAAGGCTGCTATGGATGCATGCGCCGCACTGCTCCTGGCGAACCTGCCGCCTCAGTAGTCGATCTGCCGACCGGACGGCGAATCGACACCCACGACCCCCGAACTCCCAATGGCCGGCCTTAGGTCGTCGCCCTCTGTGCCGTGAGCTGGTCGAGGTTCCAGATCGTGATCTCGTACTGGTCGACCGCGCCCTCCCACATCGCGATGACGGCCTCGTTCAGCGCCTGGGGACAGTAGGCCAGATCGTCGGACACCGGATCGGAGAACGCCTCCAGATGCGCGATCACCGCCCGCTCGTCGGGCTCGTCGGACGGAGGGATGAGGCTCCGGGGTGAGTCGCCGATGGCCGTGGCGGCCTTGAGCGCGCCGAGCAGGGTGCCGTCGGAGGCGATGCGCGCCTGCCAGAGTTGCCATCCCGGCTCGCCGGGGTGCCCGTCGAGCAGCGCGGCCAGGTCGGACCCCCGCACGATGCCCGGCTTGGCGAACACCGACACCGACGCGACCAGGCCGTCGGCGAAGTCGGCCGGGTCGACCTCGAAGAGGGAGCCGCTCGCGTCGAACACCAGGTCGGCGTAGCCGTCGAGCAGGATCAGCACCTGGGGATGGCTGACCGTCTCCCGCCCCGACAGCGCCTCCCGGCGCACCCACCCGGGGTGACGGTCGAGCCCGGTCTCGTAGAGCCAGTTGCCGCCGTAGAACGCCCCGTAGGTCGCGGTGGCGTCATGGTCGGCGAGCGGGCGGCCGAGCAGGTGCCCGAAGGCGTGCGTCAGCGCGGATTCCCAGGCGGAGGCCACGGTATGGGGTTCCTGTTCGTCGTCGATCTATGAGAGGACACGCCGGGCTGGACGATCACCGTGTCAGATCCGGCCACAACACGATCTCATGGTTGTCGACCAGCGACTTCGGGGCCGTCATGCACCACGCCTCGGTCACCAGCTCGAACAACTCGTCGGCCTCGACGCGGTCGAGGTGGACCACCACCCAGCCCGTCGACTCGGTCGTGAACTGCACCTCGAAGACGTCGGGCCGTTCGGCCACCAGGGCCGCCTGTTCTTCGATGGTCGACTTGAGGCCCACGGTCCGGGTGCGTTCCCACAGGTAGCCGAACCCCTTGCCGCGCACCTTCAACGACACCCACTCGCCGCCGAAGCCCTGCTTCACCTCGGGCAGATGGTCAAGCATCTTCAGGAACTCGTCCACACTCACCGCCATGCCCCTAGGGCTACCAGACCCCACCGACATTCTCAGCCGTCGAGCAGCCGCAGCAGGGACGACAACTGCCGGCGCTGTTCGTCCGAAAGTACGGAGAAGACCTCCGCGGCGGCCTCCCGCCGGGCCACGCGCGCCTGCTCGTGGACCGACAACCCTGTGGGGGTGACGGAGACGAGGGTGGAGCGCCGGTTGGTGGGGTCGACGGACCGTACGAGAAGGCCCGCCGCCTCCAGGGCGTCGACGACCGAGGTCAGGGAACGGGGGACGATGCCGAGCAGTTCGGCGAGCCGGGCCATGCGCAGCGGCTCTCCGGCGGAGACCAGGGCGCGCAGGGCGCGCGACTGGCCCGGGTTGATGCCCAGGGGTTCGAGGCGTTCGCGGTAGCCCCGCCGGATGCGGTGGTCGACCCGGTGGACCAGCTCGAACAGTTCGCCGTCAGACAAAGCACTCGCCTCGTGGAATGAATGTGAGCTAACCTCTGTTTGAGTGTACATCATGGACAAAGAACCCCGAGCGCCGCTGAGGCGCGTCATCCGCCTGTTCAGGCCCTACCGCCGCAAGCTGGGCGCGGTCGGGGCACTGATCGTGTTGTCGTCGGTGGTGTCGCTGGCCTCGCCGTTCCTGTTGCGGGAGATCCTCGACGCCGCCCTGCCGGACCGCGACGCGCGGCTGCTGTCGATGCTGGCCCTCGGCATGATCGTGATCGCCGTGACGACCAGCGTGTTCGACGTGCTGCAGACGTTCATCTCGACGACGGTCGGCCAGCGGGTCATGCACGACCTGCGCAAGTCGGTCTACAACCACCTCCAGCGGATGTCGCTGGCCTTCTTCACCCGGACCAAGACCGGTGAGGTCCAGTCGCGGATCGCCAACGACATCGGGGCCATGCAGGCCGTGGTGACGACCACGGCGACCTCGTTCATCTCCTACCTGACCTCGGTGATCGCCACGATCGCGGCCATGGTGGCGCTCGACTGGCGGCTGACGCTGATCTCCCTCGGGCTGCTGCCGGTGTTCGTGTGGATCAGCCGGAAGGTCGGCAAGGAGCGGCGGCGGATCACCACGCAGCGCCAGGTCAAGATGGCGTCGATGGCCTCGATGGTGCAGGAGTCGTTGTCGATCAGCGGGATCCTGCTGGGGCGCACGATGGGGCGTACCGGAACCCTCACCGACCGGTTCGCGGCCTCCTCCGACGACCTCGCCGACCTGGAGGTCCGGTCGTCGATGGCGGGGCGGTGGCGGCAGTCGTCGATCCAGATCGTGATGGCGGCCATGCCGGCGGTCGTCTACTGGGCCGTGGGGTGGACCGGCGCGGTGTCGGTCGGCACGCTGGTGGCGTTCACCACCCTCCAGACCTCGATGTTCCGGCCGTCGGTGCAACTGCTGCAACTCGGGGTCGAGGTGCAGAGCTCGATGTCGCTGTTCGGGCGGATCTTCGAATACCTCGACCTGAAGGTCGACATCCACCCCGGCGACCGCGCGCTCGACCGGGTCAAGGGCGACGTGCGGTTCGAGGGCGTCGACTTCTCCTACGGCGAGACCCCCACCCTCACCGGCATCGACATCGCGGTCCCGCCCGGCAGCCGTCTCGCGATCGTGGGCGAGACCGGATCGGGCAAGACCACCCTCAGCTACCTGCTCCCCCGCCTCTACGACGTCACGGCCGGCCGGGTCACCATCGACGGCGTCGACGTGCGGGAGCTGACCTTCGAGTCACTGGCCGAGACGGTCGGCGTGGTCTCCCAGGAGACCTACCTCTTCCACGCCTCGGTGGCCGACAACCTGCGCTTCGCCAAGCCCGACGCGAGCGACGAGGAGCTCCACGCGGCGGCGCGGGCGGCCCGCATCCACGACCACCTCATGTCGCTGCCGGAGGGGTACGACACCCTCGTCGGCGAACGCGGCTACCGCTTCTCGGGCGGGGAGAAGCAGCGCCTGGCCATCGCGCGGACCCTGCTGCGCAACCCTCCGGTGCTGATTCTCGACGAGGCCACCAGCTCGCTCGACACCCAGACCGAGCGGGCCGTCCAGGAGGCCCTCGACGAGCTGGCCGAAGGCCGGACCACCCTGACGATCGCCCACCGGTTGTCCACGGTCCGCGACGCCGACCAGATCATCGTCCTGGACGCCGGCCGCATCGTGGAGCGCGGCACCCACGACGAGCTGCTCGCCCTGGGCGGCCACTACGCGGCCCTGGTCAACCGCGACGAGCTCACCCTGACGACCACTGAAGCGGCAGGATGATCACCGCGTAGGCGACCCCGGCGAACGGCACCGCCTTCCGTCGAGGTCGGAGCTGTAGCGAAAGCACCTGGAGATCTGCTCATTTGCCCCGCAAAATGGGATAATTCGAATGGTGAAGTTACGTCACGCTCTAGTCGTCCGAGGCGGCTGGGAGGGCCATGAGCCCGTCGCCGCCACCGATCTCTTCCTCCCGTACCTCACCGACCAGGGCTTCTCCCTCACGGTCGAGGACTCCCTCGCCCCCTACGCCGACCCCGATCTCATGGCGGGGGTCGATCTGGTCGTCCAGTGCTTCACGATGGGCACGATCACGCGCGAGCAGAGCACCGGCCTGTCCCGGGCGGTCGCGGCGGGCACCGGGTTCGCGGGCTGGCACGGCGGCGTCGTCGACTCCTTCCGCGCCGAACCCGACTACCTCCACCTGACCGGCGGGCAGTTCGCCTGCCACCCCGAGGCCGGCGGGGAGACCTTCGTCGACCACCGGATCGAGATCACCGACCACGACCACCCGATCACCGAGGGCATCGCGGACTTCGACCTGCGCACCGAGCAGTACTGGGTGCTGACCGACCCGTACAGCACGGTCCTCGCCACCACCACCCACGCCGCGCAGGGACCGTGGAAACGCCCGGTCACCGTGCCGGCCGTGTGGACCCGCGAGTGGGGCGAAGGCCGCGTCTTCGTCGCCACGCCGGGCCACGACCTGGCCACCCTCCGGCACGAGAGCGTGCGGACCCTCATCGAGAGGGGGCTGGCATGGGCGAGCCGGTGAAGGTGGGGATGGTCGGCTGCGGCAAGGTCTCGGTGCAGTACACGACGACCCTCACGAACCTCCCGGGTCTGGTCCTGTACGCCGTCGCCGACCTCGACCCGGCCCGCGCCCTGGCCGCCGCCACCGAGACGGGCGCGCGCTCCCTGGGCGTCGACGACCTGATCGACGCCTGCGACCTGGTCGTCAACCTCACCGTCCCGGCCGCGCACACCGAGGTAGCGCTCCGGGCCATCGCGGCGGGCAAGGACGTCTACGGCGAGAAACCCCTGGCCGCGACCCTCGACGAGGCCAGGACGATCGTCGCGAAGGGGGCCGGGGTCAAGCTGGGCTGTGCCCCCGACACCGTCCTGGGCACCGGCTTCCAGACCGCCCGCCACCACCTCGACGCCGGCCTCATCGGCCGCCCGGCGGCGGCCGTGGCGACCATGGTCACCGCCGGTCCCGAGCCGTGGCACCCCGATCCCGACTTCTACTACCGGCCGGGCGGCGGGCCGCTGCTCGACATGGGGCCCTACTACGTGACGGCCCTGGTGACGCTGCTCGGGCCGGTCGTGTCGGCGTTCGGGGCGGCGAGCCGTACCCGCGACGAACGGGTGATCGGCAGCGGCTACCGCCAGGGCGAGCGCCTTCCGGTCACCACCGACACGCACGTCACCGGGGTGCTCACGCACGCCTCCGGCGCGTTGTCGACGCTGATCATGTCGTTCGACGGCGCGGCCTCCCGCGCGCCCAACATCGAGGTGCACGGCGAGCTCGGCACGATGATCGTCCCCGATCCGAACCGGTTCGACGGCGACGTGCTGGTCCACCGGGTCGGCGGGGCGTGGGAGACGCTCCCGGTGACCGCCGGTTACCGCGACACCGGCCGCGGCATCGGCGTGTACGACCTCGTCACCGCCCCGCGCCCGCGCGCCTCCGGGGAACTGGCCCTGCACGTGCTCGACGTCATGGAGTCGCTGCTCCGCTCGGCCGCCACCGGGCGGGCCGAGACGGTGGAGAGCACCTGCGGGAGACCGGAGCCGGTGCCGCTTCAGTCCCTCGGGTGATGGTCGGCGGCGAGTGACTGGTATTCGATGATGTCGTCGGCCGTGATCAGGCCGTCTTGGATGGCGCGGGCCAGCAGGGTCGTCTTCGTCGGGGCGGCCCTGCCGGTGCTGGCGTACTTCACCCGCGCGCGTTCGATGTACTGCTTCACGGTCGCCTCGGAGATGCCCATGCGGAGCGCGACCGACTGCTTGTTCATGCCCTGGAACCACAACAGCAGCGCCTCGCGCTCGCGGGCCGACAACATCGGGCGCGAGGTCTGCCCGTCGGCGGCGACCAGCGCCCCGGCCATCACCGGCGGGACGTAGGGCCGGTCGCGGCCGACGGCCACGATCGTGTCGACGCAGTGTTCCCTGGTCTCCGTCTTGGCGATGAACGTCGCGGCGCCCGCCCGGAGCACCGCCATGACGGTCGCGTCGTCCTCGTGCACGGAGTAGACGACCACCCGGCGCCCGGCGGCGACCAGCTCGGGGATGCGCGGCAGCGAGTTGACGCCGTCGAGTTCGAGGTCGAGCAGCAGCACGTCGGCGTGCGAGCCCGCGCCGTCGAGGACCGAGTCGACGGTGTTGCCGCTGGCCACGATCTCGACCCTTCTCCCGGGGTCGGCGGCCACCCACGACCGGATGCCCTCCAGCACGACCGGCGTGTCCTCCACCACCGCGAGGGTCACGGGGCGGTCCAGCGGCTCTCTATCCACAGTTGGCTTCCTCCGTTCTCGGCCTCGACGCGGGTGGCGACGTTGGCGGCGCGGGACCCGTCGGCCGAGGGCAGCGACGGGGCGTCGGTGAGGACGCTGACGATGACCTCGCGCGGGGTCGCGACGAGGGTGACCCTGGCCTGGCGGCGGGCCCGCGCCATGCCCTCGATGGGGGCCTCGACGAGCGCGCGGCGGACCTCCAGCGGTAGCGGCGGCACCGTGCCCGCGGTCAGGAAGAGCACCACGACGCCGCGCCGTTCGACGTCGAACGCGCAGGCCCGCAGGGTGTGCAGGAGCGGGTCGGGGGCGTCGTCGGTCTCGGCGATCAGGCGGCGCAGGCGGGCCGCGCCGACGGCGCTCTCGTGCCGCACGTCGGGGTCGGCCGGGTCGGCGCCCCCGGCGAGCAGGGTCAGCACGGGCGCGACGGCCGAGCGCACCTCGGCGTAGCGGGCCAGCCGGTCGGCGTGCACCTGGTCGGCGGCCTTCCGCGCGGCCTCGGCCCCGGCGGTCCGGTTGGAGTTCTCCACCGCCCACCGGGCGGCCAGGTCGAGGGCGTGGCCACCGGCGCTCGCGCCCGCCTGGAGGGTGATCGCGCCGACGCTGACGACGAGGAACTTGCTCAGCGACCGGGGGTCGAGCGCCCCGGCCAGCGCCAGCCCGGCCAGCGTGACGACCACGTTGGCCAGCAGGAACACGCTCAGGTCGCGCAGCCAGGTCGGCCGGGGCCAGAACACGACCATGGCCAGCCAGCCGACCGAGCCCCACCCCCAGTTCGCGGCGTTCACGACGTCGCCCGGCGCGCAGGCGGCCATCACCATCGCCGACGCGGCCAGCGCGCCGGCCGCGCAGGGCCAGACGCCGAAGCGGAGGGGCCGCTCGGTCAGCAGGGCGACCGCGGCCACCACGCCGATCCCGGCGTACAGGACCCAGGCGAGCCCGGCCAGCCACGGTAAGCGGTAGGACTCCCAGGTGCCGACGGTGCCGACGAGGTCGAAGCCGAGATGCCAGGCGGCGACGATCGACACGGCGGCCCGGCGCGCGCCCAGGCTGTAGTTGCGGCGCACGCTCGTCTCCGACGCGGTCACGGCGCCCACCTGAGGGTGATCGTGGTGCCCTGGGGGCCCGACTCGACCACGCCCCGGCCGCCGACCATCTCCATGCGGGCCAGGATCGACACCCGCAGGCCGTAGCGGTGGTCGGGGACGCCGGCCACGTCGAAGCCCATGCCCCGGTCGCGGACCTCGACGACGACCTCGCCGTCGGTCTCGGTCAGCGTGACGGCGGCGACGGTCACGTTGGCGTGCCGCACGACGTTCGCGACCGCCTCGGCGACGGCTTCGAGGAAGGCCTCGGCGACCTCCCACGGCACCGACACCGGCGTCAGCCGGGTGTGGATGGTCAGCCCCGACCGGGCCGCCCCGGCGGCCAGCCGCTCGTGCAGCGGCACGTGGTCGGGCCCGGCGCCGCCGCCCTCGGACATGCGGTCGAGGTCGGCCAGGTGGCGGGCGGCGGTCTCGCGCAGCATGGGCGAGGTCGCGCCGATGCCGCCGGCGCCGATCATCATGAGGGTGGCCAGGACGCTGCCGTGCATGCGGCTGTTCTGGGCACGTTCGTCGCGGCGGCGTTCGCGTTCGACGGTGGCCTTCTCCTCGGCGTCGCGGGCCGCCGCGAGCTCCCGGTCGGCGTCGGCCGCGCCCTTGCGGAGCAGGCTCATCAGCACGGCGGTGGCACCCACCTGCAGCACGTGGATGCCGGCCACCGCGAACGCGCCGGAGCCGTAGAGGTGGGCCACGACGACCACGAGCCCGGCCGGGACGGCCGCACCGGCCCGCCAGGCCAGGTTGACCGCCACGATCGTCATGGTCACCAGCCCGCCGACCCAGCTCGCGCTGTCGCCGATGAGCGTGCCCGCGACCAGTTCCCCCTGGAAGACGCACAGGGCCGAGGTGATGAGCACCTCGGCGGTGATCATCCAGGACGGCAGGCCGTGGGTCCAGCCCGTCCAGGTGAAGAAGAGGCTCCAGCACAGCAGCCCGGTCACGACCGGCACCAGCACGGTGGAGTCGACCGGCGGGGCGAGCCCCAGCAGCGCCGCCGTGGCGGCGACGACCCCGGCGACGCCGCGCATGACGGCCCCGCAGCGGGCGGTCACCCGGTCGAGCGCGGCCGTCGCGGGCATGCGGCCACCCACGTCGAGCCGACCACCCAATGACATCAGACGCCCCACTCGAAGGCCGGATCATGACCGCGCCCTGAGAGTGTAAAGCGGTTCGCCCGGCTGTCAGCCGAATGGCCGTCATAGGTACGCGTCTGTAACCCGGTCTAATTGAGACGATATTCGTCACGGGCGGAGGGCCGGGCAGCATGCAGTACGCGACCGAGAGCGAGATCCGCTCGACGATCACCTCGGCGCGCGTCACGGATCCGGGGATCGCGATCCAGTTCGACGACCGGGTGAGCCGCGGCGACCTGCCCGCGCTGGTCAGCCTGATCGCCAGCATCGTCCGGCTGTTCCTGGGCCTGGCCAAGAAGATCGACGACGAGACGGCCTCCCGGGTGGCGCGCTCCTACCTCGCCTGATACGCATGGGCCCATGACGTTTCCCCCGAATCTGGACCCTGATCTGCGCGCCGCCCTGGAAGCGGCCCCACCGCTGTCCTACGACCTGAACACCGCCGATCTGGCGCAGGTCCGCCGGGGGCGCGCCGCCGCGTGCCTCCCGCCGGGGGCCGGGACCAAGGTGAGCGACGTCGACGCCGACGGCCTGCGGCTGCGTGTCTACCGACCGGCCGGCGCCGGGGACGAGCCGCTCCCGTGCCTGTACTGGATCCACGGCGGCGGGATGGTCATCGGCCTGCCGGAGATGGACGACTCCCGGATCTCCCGCTTCGTCGAGGCGCTCGGCTGCGCGGCGGTCTCGGTGGACTACCGGCTGGCGCCCGAGCATCCCTACCCGATCCCCTTGAACGACTGCTACCGGGGGCTGGTGTGGACGGCCGAGAACGCGGCGGCACTGGGGGTGGACGCCGACCGGCTGGCGGTCGGCGGCAACTCGGCGGGCGGCGGCCTGGCCGCCGGCCTCGCCCTGCTGGCCAGGGACCGGGGCGGCCCGCGCCTGCGGTTCCAGCTCCTGCTGTGCCCGATGCTCGACGACCGCGACGACACGGCCTCGGCGGCCCAGTTCGAGGAGGCCGTGTCGTGGCCGCGCGGCAACAACCGGTTCGCCTGGAAGGCCTACCTGGGCGACCTCGCCGACGTGCCGGTCTACGCCGCCCCCGCCCGCGCGACCGACCTGTCGGGCCTGCCCCCGGCCTACGTGGACGTCGGCGAGCTGGAGGTCTTCCGCGACGAGGACGCCCTCTACGCGCTGCGCCTGGCGGCGGCCGGGGTGCCGGTCGAGTTCCACCTGTGGCCGGGCGCCTTCCACGGGTTCGCGGGCGCGCTGCCGGACACCCCGATCGGGCGGCGTTCGACGGCCGAGCAGATCGAGGCGCTGCGGCGCGGTTTTGTCGGTGGGGGTATCTAGGCTGCCCGTGTGAACCGTACGGATCGGCTTTACGCCCTCGTCGAGGAACTGCGGGCCGTCTCGCCCCGGCCCCGGTCGGCCCGTGAGCTGGCCGAGAGGTTCGAGGTGAGCGTGCGCACCATCGAGCGCGACGTCGCCGCGCTCCAGGAGGCGGGGGTCCCCATCTACGCCGAGTTCGGCCGCCGCGGCGGCTACGTGCTCGACAGGCGCATGTCGCTGCCGCCCCTCAACTTCACCCCCGAAGAGGCGGTGGCCATCGCGGTCGCCCTCAGCCACGAGGAGCTCCCCTTCGCCGAACAGGCCAGGAGCGCCCTCCGCAAGGTGATGGAGGCCATGCCCGACGGCGAGGGCGACCGCGCCAGAGCCCTGGCCGAACGTGTGCAGCTCATCCGCGACGACGAGCGCCCCGCCGACCCGATCGCGACCGTCATCGACCAGGCCGTCCTGTCGGGCGGCGTCCTGCGCATCGGCTACGCCGACGCCAAGGGCGTGCCGACCGAACGCGAGGTCGAACCGGGCGTGTTCGTCGGCAACCGCCGCGGCGAGTGGTATCTGGTGGGCTGGTGCCGCTTACGCAAGGCGGTGCGGGTGTTCCGCCTCGACCGCATCGCGGGCGCCGAGGCCACGGGCGAACGCGCCCCGGACCGTCCGGCGGCGGCCTTCGCCTCGGAGACGGGAATGTTGCGCCAGCCCGTCCTGAGCTGAGAAGGAACGCGCGTCGGCCTCAGCCGGCGAGAAGCGGCAACCGGACCGTCACGATGAGGCCGCCGCCCTCCCGGGGCCGGGCCTCCGCGGTGCCCCCGTGGGCGCGGGCGATGGCCCGCACGATCGACAAGCCCAGGCCGGCCCCGCCCGCCGACCCGGTCCGGTCGGGGTCGAGGCGGACGAAGGGGTCGAACAACCGGGCGGCCTGGGTGGGGGCGATCTCGCGGCCGGTGTTCTCCACGGTCACATAGGAGTGGCCCGCGCCGTTGCCGGTCCGGACCGTCACCTCGGCGCGGTCGTCGTTGTAGGCCACCGCGTTGTCGACCAGGTTGCGGATCATCCGCTCCAGCAGCACCCCGTCGCCCGCCACCGGGGCCGGGAACCGGCCCGGCACCGTCAGGCCGTGGGCCAGCAGCGACGGCCGCGCGAGTTCGGCCAGGTCGCCGGGCTCGCGCCCGGACAGGTCGCGTTCGCTCAGCGCCAGGGTGAGCAGGCCCTCGATGAGGCGCTCCTGCCGGGAGTTCGACGCCAGCAGCTCGTCGCGGACCGGCCGCAGCGCGACGGGGATCAGCGCGTCCGACATGGAGACCTGCAGCAGCGCGCGGTCGATGGCCAGCGGCGTGCGCAGTTCGTGGGAGGCGTTGGCGACGAAGCGGCGCTGGCCGTCGAAGGCGTTGTCGAGGCGTTCGAGCATCGAGTCGAACGTGTCGGCCAGGTCCTTGATCTCGTCGTGCGGGCCGGTCATCGAGATGCGCCGGTGCAGGGTGTCGGTCGACAGGCGGCGGGCCGTCTCGGTGACGTGCTGGAGGGGGTCGAGGGCACGTTTGGCGACATACCAGCCGACGGCCAGGCCGACCAGGCCGACGAGCACGGCGGCGAGCAGCGACCACCACACCAGCGAGCCCAGCACGGTCTCGTGGTAGTCCTCGACCTGCTTGTTGAAGAAGAAGAGCTGCTTGTCGCCGGTGAGCGGCGGCAGGTCGTCGAGCGGGAGCCGGATCGTCACGCGCCGCGTGAGCTGCCTGCTGACGACGATGTAGTTGATCATCACGAGGACCAGCGCCGCCGCGAAGAACAGGCTCCCGTAGACGAGGGTGAGCCGGGCCCTGATCGGCATGCGGTTCACAGGCGGTATCCGGCGCCGGTGATGGTCTCGATGACGGGCGGGTCGCCGAGCTTCTTCCGCAGGGTCATGACGGTGACCCTGACGGAGTTGGTGAAGTAGCTGATGTTCTCGTCCCAGGCCTTCTCCAGCAGGTCCTCCGCGCTGACCACGGTTCCCTCGGCCCGCAGCAGGATCTCCAGCACGGCGAACTCCTTGGGGCTGAGGGCGACGTACCGCCCGTCGCGGAACACCTCGCGGCGGGCCGGGTCGAGCCGCACCCCGGCCCGCGCCAGCACCGGCGGGTGCGCGAGCGGCGCCCGCCGGGCCAGCGCCCGGAGCCGGGCGACCAGTTCGGGGAAGTCGAACGGCTTGGCGAGGTAGTCGTCGGCGCCGATCGACAGGCCCTCGACCTTCGACCGCAGGTCGCCGGCGGCGGTGAGCATGATGATGCGGGCCGGGACCCGCCGGGCGACCAGTTGGCGGCACACGTCGTCGCCGTGCACTGCCGGCAGGTCGCGGTCGAGCACGATGACGTCGTAGTCGTTGGTCAGCGCGCGTTCCAGGGCGGCGTCGCCGTCGTGCACGACGTCCACCGCCATCGTCTCCCGGCGCAGCCCGGCCGCCACGACCCGGGCCAGCACCTGCTCGTCTTCGGCCACCAGCACCCGCATGGTCCGCATCCTGCCGGTCCGGGGGTAAACACCGGTTAAGCGCCCTGTCTCACGCGCTCAGGGCGAGGGTGGGCGACATGCGGGCGGCCCGCATCGCCGGGTAGAGCCCGGCGACCGTGCCGACCAGCAGGGTCGCCGTGAGCGCCCCGGCCGGCGCCCAGGCCGGCACCGTCGGGGGCAGACCCATCCAGGTCGCGTACGCCACCGTCACCGCCCCGCCCAGCACCGCCCCGGCCACCCCGCCCAGGCCGGAGAGCAGCAGCGACTCGGCGAGGAACTGGCCGCGCACCTGGCCCCGGGTCGCCCCCAGCGACCGGCGCAGGCCGATCTCCCTGCGCCGCTCCAGCACCGAGATGACCATCGTGTTGGCCACCCCCACGCCGCCGACGAGCAGCGCGACCGCGCCGATCCCCAGCAGCAGGCCGGTGAACGCCGAGTCGGCGGCGGCCCGCGCCGCCAGCGCGTCGGACGGACGGCTGACCTCCACCTCCTCCGGGCTCTCCGGCGAGGCCGTGGCCGGGAGGACCGCCCGCACGGCGTCGACCTGGGCGGGGTCGGTCCGCGTGTAGATCGTGGTCGGATGGCCGTCGAAGTTCAGGTACGTCCCGGCCGCCCCGAACCCGACGAGCGCCGACCGGTCGACCTCCGGCGCCAGCGGCGAGGCGGCGAGGATCCCGACGACGGTCCACCACCGGCCCCCGATCCACAGTTGCGCCCCCACGTCGCGCACCCCGAGCCGGTCGGCCGCCACCGCGCCGAGCACGACGGCCCGCTGGGAGCCCGTGGCCTCGTTCAGCCAGACGCCCTCGGCGACCGGGGTCTGCAGCGCCCGCAGCAGTTCCGGGGAGGCGGCCCGGGTGGTCAGCCCGCCGGTCGACTGCGGGTTGATCCGGTCGGTGCGGTAGACGGGCGTCCCGGTGTCGCCGGTCGCGCCCGCCACCTCGACCGGCCCGACCGCCCCGACCATCGCGAGCGCGCTCTCCGGCAGCGCGGTCGGCTCGCCGAACAGGCTCTGGCCGGGGGTGACCCGCAGCAGGTTGGTGCCGAGCCGGTCGAGCTCGGCCAGCAACTGGGCCTTGGACGACGACGAGATCCCGACGACGGCGACCATGGTCGCGATGCCGATGGCGATGCCGAGCGCCGACAACACCGCCCGCGCGGGCCGGACCCGCAGCCCGGCCGCGCCGACCCTGACCAGGTCGCCCCACGTGAGCCGGGCCGGACGCAGCTCAGCCATCGGACACCACCACTCCGTCGCGCAACCGGATCCGGCGCGGCGCCGCGGCGGCCACGTCGGCGTCGTGCGTGATGATCACCACGGTGGTGCCGGCCGCGTTCAGCTCCCCCAGGAGGGTGAGCACCCCCGTGCCGGAGACCGAGTCGAGGTTGCCGGTCGGCTCGTCGGCGAGCAGCAGCGCCGGTTCGCCCACGACGGCGCGGGCCACCGCGACCCGCTGCCGCTCGCCGCCCGACAACTCGTTGGGCCGGTGCCCCAGCCGGTGGCCGAGCCCGACCCGGGCCAGCGCCTCGGCGGCCCGTTCCCGGCGCTCGCGGCGGGCGACCCCGGCGTACAGGAGGCCATCGGCGACGTTGTCGACCGCGCTCACGCCGTCGGCCAGGTGGAACTGCTGGAACACGAAACCGATGCGCCGGGCCCGCAGGGCCGACAACTCCCGGTCCGACAACGCGGCGACGTCGTATCCGGCGATCTTCACGGTGCCCTCGGAGGGCCGGTCGAGGGTGCCGATGAGGTGCAGCATCGTCGACTTGCCCGAGCCCGACGGCCCGGCGATGGCCACCAGTTCGCCCGGCGCGACGCGCAGGTCGACGCCGCGCAGGGCGCGCACGCCCCCCGGGTAGGTCTTGGCCGCGCCGGTCAGCTCGATGACGGCGGTCATTCGGCGGGCACCTCGACCTTCATGCCCTCGGCCAGCCCCGCGCCCTCGATCTCGACCCGCCCGGCGGCGAACAGCCCGGTCGTGACCTTCGTGACGGCGCCCGCGATCCGCACGCCGTAGCCGCCCTCGCGCAGCGCCAGCAGCGCCTCGACCGGCACCGACAACACGTCCTCGCGGGTCTCGCTGGTCAGCCCGACGTCGACCGGGGCCTGGTCGAACCGGCCGAGCCGGCCCTCGGAGGTGATCTCGACGTCGATCGTCGCCTCCCCGCCCTCTTGCGCGGGCGGCCGGGCGACGGTGCCGATCGAGGTGATCCGCCCCTTGCCGGTCCGCCCGTCGGGCGTCTCCAGCGTCACCGCCGCGCCCAGCCGGGCGAGCTGCTGGTCGGAGGCGGCCAGGTCGACGTGGACGACGCGCTTGGTGCCGGTCGTGGCGATGACCGACCGTCCGGCGGGCGTGCCCGGCTCGGCCGCCACCTGGGCGACCCGCACCGCGCCGGAGGCGACCACCACCTCCTCGGGCCCGACCGTGCCGGTCTCGTCGAGGTTCAGGTCCTCCTGCCAGTCCCGTACGGCCTCCCGGGTGGACCAGGTGAAGTCGTCGTCGACCGTGCCGGGGTCGTAGCCGAGCGCCTTCAGGTTGCGCTCAAGCTGCCGGACGTCGCGCCCCGACGTGGTCGTGTCCAGCCGGCGGTACATGGGCGTGGAGCCGTACAGCAGGACGACGGGCTTGCCCGAGACGGCGTAGAGCCGCTTGCCGCGCCGGATGACGGCGCCCTCCTCGGGCGTCCAGGTGACCGTGCCGCGGGCGGCGTTGGGCAGGTCGCGCCGGTTCTCGTAGCCGAGGGTGCCGCCGACGGTCTCGGCGTCGGCCAGGTCGCCTCGGGTGATCTCGGCCGTCGCCGCCGCGGCCGGCGCGGGCGGCGGAGGCGGGTCGAGCGTGGTCGCCGCGACGCCGCCCCCGGCCAGCGCGACGACCGCCACTCCCCCGGCGAGCAGCCCCTTCCTCACTTCGGGCCCCCGCCGGGCAGGTGCTTCTCGCAGATCGCCTGCGCCTTCTCCGCCTCCGGGGAGTCCATGACGTCCTTGGGCGCCCGGATGAGCATCCGGCCGCCGTCGACCTGCGGGTCGGGCATGTCGACGCCGTTGTCCCGCATGCAGTCGGTGTACTTCTGGACGGCGTCCGCGAATTCCGCGTCGCCCATTTTCGGCCCGGCCCCGATCGGCCGGAATTCGGCGCACTCCGCGTTGGCCTTCTCGACGGTCGCCGGGTCGACGCCTTCCTTGATCCGCACCCTGACGGCGTTGCCGCCCGGCTCGGGATCGGGCACGTCGATGCCGTGCTCACGCATGCACTGGGCGAATTTGACGGCGTCTCCGGACGCGGCCGGGCTGGGCGCCGGGGCGGAGGCGGACGTGCCTCCGGCGGTCGCGACACCACTCTGCTGAGCGGTTCCGCACGCGGCCAGGAACAGCGGCACCGCCGCGATCAAAGCCATTCTGATTCTGGTCATGGGCAATTTCTAGCGAAACCCCGTTAAACACCCCTTAAGCGAATTCGCTTATCCCATGTTTATGTGAACAGAAAAGGCCCGTGGCGAAGACGGGCCTTTCTCACGACCCCGTTACTGCTGCGGCCGGTTGCCGAGCTGGCGGCGGAGCTGCTCCAGCTCGCGCTCCAGGTCGGCGACGTTCCGGTCCTGCGGCTGCTGGGGCTGGTGGCCGTATTGCTGGTGCTGCGGGACCGGTCCACCGCCGTGTTGCTGCCCGTGCTGCTGCCCGTACTGGTTGCCCGGTTGTTGTCCGGCCTGCTGCCCGTGCTGGTTCCCGTGCTGGTTGCCCTGGGACTGCTGGTAGGCCTGGTAGGGCTGCGACGGCGGCCGGTAGCGGGTCGTGCTCTCGGCCGGGGGCAGCGAGTGGGCCGGCGGCGGCTGGTAGGCCGGGATCTGCTGCGCCTGGTAGGGCGGCGCGCCGTTGTAGACCGGGATCTGGGCGCGCTTCGTGCGCTTGGCCCTCTTCACCAGCAGGCGGAGCAGCACCAGGCCGAGCAGGATCGCGACGAGCACCCCGGCGCCGATCAGCACCCAGAAACTCGTCGACTGCGGCGACTCGTCGTTGCCGGCCGTGATGGCCTGCTGCGAGTTGGTGATGTACTCGGCGACCCACGGGTGGGTCGGGTGCAGCGCCTGGACCTCACGGAAGATCGGCAGCGCCACGGAGTAGTGCTTCAGGAAGAAGGCGTCCAGCGCCGTGTTCCAGCGGGTCGTGGTGGCCGACGCGGTCGGCTTGATGCCCTTCTCGTTCAGCTTCTCCTTGATCACGGAGACCGGGAGCACGAACGACTCGTTCTCCGACGCCTCCCCGCCCTCGGAGACCGTGCCCGCGATCAGCATGCCGATGACGTCGCCGTCCTTGGAGAACACCGGGCCGCCGGAGTTGCCGTGGTAGGAGGGCGCCTGGGTCTGGATGTACGGCACGCCCTTGTCGGTCGTCCGCAGCGCGTTGTACGGCCCCTCGGTCAGCGCCGGGTCGAGCTTCGACTCCAGGCTGAAGAACGGGGTGTTGGTGACCAGCCCGGGGAACCCGCTGATGTACAACGTCGAACCGACCTGCACGTCGGTGTCGTCGCCCAGCGGCACGGTCGGCAGGTTCTGCTGCCCGTTGACCTTGAGCAGCGCGTAGTCCTTGCCGGGGTAGCTCTCGCCGACGTCGACGAGCTCGGCCACGATCGGCTTGGCGGTCTTGTCGACGCCGCCGCCCGGGTGGGCCTGCAGCACCGCGATCTCCTTCTTGAGACCGTTGACCTGCATGTTGGCCGCGTTGAAGTTGATGAAGAGATTCTCGGCGAGCTTGATCATCTCTTCGTCGGGCGAGAGGTCCTTGACCATCTCCAGGATCCCCTGGGCGTCCTCTTCGTAGAACTTGGTGAGCGCCTGCTGGGCGAAGACGTCGTAGAGCTCCTTCTCGCCCATCTCGACGCAGTGCGCGCCGGTGACCATGTACCCGTCGGGGGTGACCCACCAGCCGGTGCACATGCCGCCGACCTCGGCGTCCACGACCCGGTTCGGGCTGCCCGGCACGAGGTAGGCGCCCACGTTGGCGTTCATCTGCTCGAACATGTACTTGGCGATGGTGCGCTGGTCGGAGGCGACCTTGCCGGCCACGACGTCGGCGGTGATCTTGTCGACGAGGGCGTAGAGGTTGGCCTCGTTGACGGCCGGGGTGGGCACGCTGACCTTGCCCGTGTAGGTGAGGCTGGTGAGCTGGACGGCGGGGTGGGTCTGCGCGGCCAGCCTGGTCCCGATCGGGACGTCGGGCGTCTCATCCGCGTACGCGGGAGATGCGGCGAGCACCGACACCGCCGCAGTGGCGACGATGATTCTTCTGAGGTTCACGGCACTGATCGTCGGACAGCCGCCTTGTCCACCACTTGTGAGTGACTTGGGGTTTCCATTACCTCAGGGAAAACCCCAGGGCAGACCCCGTGGCGGCCCCGGCCGCCCCGTCCTACCGTTGCGGCCGTGGCCGTGGAGCCGCCCCCTCCTGCGGCCGCTGCCCGACGTGGTCGTCAAACCGCGCCGGCGGCGGGTCCTCACCCGGGAGGGGAAACGAAAAGGCCCCCGAAGCACTCGGGGGCCTTTTGCGAGACGCCTGGGCTCAGACGCCCATCGCCTCGGTGTCGTTCGACTCGGCGGTGGTGCCGACCTCGGTGACGCCGTTCTTGAGGTGGTAGCGGGCGATCGCTTCCTTCAGCGTCTCCGGCTTGACCTCGCCGCGCTTGGCGAGCTGGGTCAGCACCGCCAGGGTGATCGAGGCCGCGTCGACGTGGAAGTGCCGCCGCAGCGCCGACCGCGTGTCGGACAGGCCGAAGCCGTCGGTGCCCAGCGAGGTCCAGTCGCCCGGCACCCACTGCGCGATCTGGTCCTGTACGGCCCGCATGTAGTCGCTGACGCCCACGAAGGGCCCCGGTACGTTCGACAGCTTGGTCGTGACGTAGGGGACCTTCTGCTCGGCCTCAGGGTTGAGCAGGTTGTACTCCTCGCATGCGAGGGCGTCGCGGCGCAGCTCCGACCACGAGGTGGTCGACCACACCGAGGCGGCCACGCCCCACTCCTCGGCCAGCATGCGCTGCGCCTCCAGGGCCCACGGCCCGGCGACGCCCGACACGAGGATGTTGGCCTTGGGGCCGTCACCCTGCGCGGGGGCGAAGAGGTAGAGGCCCTTGAGCAGGCCCTCGACGTCGAGGCCGGCCGGCTCGGCGGGCTGCTGGTAGGGCTCGTTGTAGACGGTCAGGTAGTAGAAGACGTCTTCGGCGTTCTCGCCGTACATCCTCCGCAGGCCGTCGCGCACGATGTGGGCCACCTCGTAGGCCCACGCCGGGTCGTAGGAGATCGCGGCGGGGTTGGTCGAGGCGATGAGCGGCGTGTGGCCGTCTTCGTGCTGGAGGCCCTCGCCGTTCAGGGTGGTGCGGCCGGCGGTGGCGCCGAGCAGGAAGCCGCGGCCCATCTGGTCGGCGAGCTGCCACATCTGGTCGGCCGTCCGCTGCCAGCCGAACATCGAGTAGAAGATGTAGATCGGGATCATGTGCTCGCCGTGGGTGGCGTACGCCGAGCCGACCGCGATCGTGGAGGCCATCGAGCCCGACTCGGTGATGCCCTCGTGGAGGATCTGACCCTCGGTCGACTCCTTGTAGGACAGCAGCAGGTCGCGGTCGACCGCCTCGTAGGTCTGCCCGTAGGGCGAGTAGATCTTGGCGGTCGGGAACATGGCGTCGATGCCGAACGTGCGGGCCTCGTCGGGGATGATCGGCACGAAGCGGTGGCCGATCTCCTTGTCGCGCATGAGGTCTTTCAGCAGGCGCACGAACGCCATGGTGGTGGCGACGTTCTGCTTGCCCGAGCCCTTCGAGAGCTGCTTGTAGGCGTCGTCGCCCGGCAGCTTCAGGCTCTTGGCGCGCACGACGCGCTTGGGCAGGAACCCGCCCAGAGCGTGGCGGCGCTCCTTCATGTAGGCGATCTCGTCGCTGTCGGGACCCGGGTGGTAGTAGGGCGGCAGGTCGCCTTCGAGGTCCTTGTCGGGAATCGGAAGGTAGAGCCGGTCGCGGAACTCCTTGAGCTCCGCCTTGCTCAGCTTCTTCATCTGGTGGGTGGCGTTGCGGGCCTCGAAGTCCTTGCCCAGCGTCCAGCCCTTGATCGTCTGCGCCAGGATGACCGTCGGCTGGCCGACGTGGTCACGGGCCGACTTGAACGCCGCGTAGACCTTGCGGTAGTCGTGGCCGCCGCGCGAGAGCTTGCGGATCTCGTCGTCGGACAGGTGCTCGACCATCTTGCGCAGGCGCGGGTCGCCGCCGAAGAAGTGGTCGCGGATGTAGGCGCCGTTCTCGACGGAGTAGGTCTGGAACTGGCCGTCGGGCGTGGTGTTCATCTGGTTGACCAGCACGCCGTCGACGTCGGCCGCCAGCAGCGGATCCCAGTCACGGCCCCAGACGACCTTGATGACGTTCCACCCGGCGCCCCGGAAGTAGGACTCCAGCTCCTGGATGATCTTGCCGTTGCCCCGGACCGGGCCGTCCAGCCGCTGAAGGTTGCAGTTGATGACGAAGGTCAGGTTGTCGAGCTCCTCGCGGGCCGCGAGACCGATGGCGCCGAGCGACTCGGGCTCGTCCATCTCGCCGTCGCCGAGGAAGGCCCACACGTGGCTGCGCGAGGTGTCCTTGATCTTGCGGTCGTGCAGGTAGCGGTTGAACCGCGCCTGGTAGATCGCGCCGATCGGGCCCAGGCCCATGGAGACCGTGGGGAACTCCCAGAAGTCGGACATCAGGCGCGGGTGAGGGTAGGAGGGCAGCCCCTTGAACCCGTGGGACAACTCCTGCCGGAAGGCGTCGAGCTGGGTCTCGGTGAGGCGGCCCTCAAGGAAGGCGCGCGCGTAGATTCCGGGGGCCGCGTGGCCCTGGAAGAACACCTGGTCGCCCGACTCGCCGTGGTCTTTACCGCGGAAGAAGTGGTTGAAGCCCACCTCGTAGAGGGACGCGGCGGAGGCGTAGGTCGCGATGTGGCCGCCCACGTTGGTGCGGGCGTTGGCCCGGGTCACCATGATCGCGGCGTTCCACCTGCTGTACGCGCGGATGCGCCGCTCGACGTATTCGTCGCCGGGGAACCACGGCTCCCGCTCGGGTGCGATGGTGTTGATGTAGTCGGTGCTGCGCAGACCCGGGACGCCGACCTGATGCTCACGCGCCCGTTCGAGCAGGCGGAGCATCAGATAGCGCGCTCGGGTTCGCCCCTCCGTCTTGACGACGTTGTCGAGCGACTCAAGCCACTCCTGGGTCTCGCTTGGATCGACATCAGGGAACTGGCTGGGTAGGCCGTCACTGATGATCGAGAAACGCTGGCGTCCGGAAGCCACTGGGTCTCGCCTTCCGAGAATGGACTTTTGTCGGTCTAGGGTTCTGGTTCCATCCTGGCTGCTCCCTGCGGAAGATGCATCTCTACCGCGGGGTAACCGGGCGGTCTTTGGCCTAGACCACCGATGGTAGGACGATTTTCGCCCAAGCTTGCACATCCCGCCACCACCGGGTGTGCTCACTTCGTCAGCGTAACGTTTTGACCTAGGTTGTCCCTCACCTGGTCGCACGGCCCCGATTTGGGGGCAGGCCGCACCTTAGTATCCCGATGTGAGATCTCAGGTCATCGAGGTGCGGACGGGCTCCCGGGAACGGGTGCACGACATCACCGCGGAATGCGCGAGGTTCGTCGGAGACCAGGGAGGCGACGGCCTTCTCAACGTCTTCGTGCCTCACGCGACGGCGGGCGTGGCGCTGATCGAACTGGGCGCCGGCAGTGACGACGACCTGCTGGCCGCGCTGGGCGACCTGCTCCCGGCCGACGACCGCTGGCGGCACGCCCACGGCTCGCGGGGCCACGGGCGGTCTCACGTGATGCCGGCCCTGATTCCGCCCTATGCGACGGTACCCGTCATCGGGGGGCGGCTGGCTCTGGGCACCTGGCAGTCGATCGCCATCGTGGATCTCAACGTGGACAACATGGAACGTCGTGTTCGTTTGTCCTATTTGTCCGAATCGTAGATAACGGTGCGGGTCACTGACCGTGGCGACCGTTGACGACGATGGGTCACAGCGTGTGGACTGTGCCGAACGATACCCGCAGCGGTTTCCGAGCGGGGTCGATCCGAGCAGGAGGGATGAGAGTGAGCGCGACCGCGGGTCAGGCGCAGGGCGAGCGCGGCCTGGCCGAACGACTCGGCCTCAAGCCGGGTCAGGTGGTGCAGGAGGTCGGCTGGGACGAGGACAGCGACGAGGCGCTTCGTCAGTCCATCGAGGAGCTGACCGGCAACGAGATGGTCGACGAGGACTACGAAGAGGTCGTCGACGTGGTGCTCCTGTGGTACCGCGACGGGGATGACGATCTGTTCGACATCTTGAGCGGTGTGACCACGGCGCTGGCGGACGGCGGCCAGATCTGGCTGCTGACCCCCAAGGCGGGCCGTGACGGCCACGTCGAGCCGAGCGACATCGGTGAGGATGCCACGACCGCCGGCCTCGCGCAGACCAGCAGCATCAGCGCGGCCAGAGACTGGTCGGGCACGAGACTCGTCTTCAAGGGCCGCCGCTAGCCGGCTGGGCCCCGTCCTGCCGTACGGCCGCCGCCGTACGGCAGGCTCACTACGGGCGGAGTGATCATGGATATGCCGGCCGCCGGGTCTCCCGCGCCCGACTTCGAGCTGGCCGACCAGCACGGCACACCGGTCCGGCTGTCGGGTCTGCGCGGCCGGAAGGTGCTGCTCGTCTTCTTCCCTTTCGCCTTCACCGGCGTCTGCCAGGGCGAACTTCACGATCTTCACGGGTTCGACGACGCGGTGGTGCTGGCCGTCTCCGTCGACTCGATGTTCGCGCAGCGGGCCTGGGCCGACCGCGAGGGCTGGGACGTCACCCTGCTCTCGGACTTCTGGCCCCACGGTCAGGTCGCGCGTCTTTATGGTGTCTTCGATGAGGTGAAGGGGGTCGCCTCGCGGGGGACCTTCATCATCGACGGGGAGGGCGTGGTGCGCTGGACGGTCGCCACCGCGATCGGGCAGGCGCGCGACGTCGCCGACTACCGGAAAGTCCTCAGCGAGCTGTAGGGAGGCCGACATGCCCTGCTACCGATGCGGGGCCCGGCAGACCGACCCGGTTCGTGGCGCGAGCCCGTGGAGGCGCGGGGTGCGCTCTGACGTCCAGGTCCTGATCTGCCCGGGGTGCCAGCGGGCCCATGATCTCGAACTCGACGGTTGTTCCTCGTGCGGCTCGACGAGTCTCGTCTGCCGCCTCGGCGAGGTCGAGTGCCGCTCCTGCGGCCACGTCCGCAGCGCCGGCGAGGGCGGCCCCCCGTACGATTTCCGGCGGCCCTCGGTGCCGGCCGACCTCGCGGCGGAGGTGGAGGCGGCCCTGTCTCGCGTACTCGGCCGGTCGTGAGATTAGATGTCCGGATGAGTTACGTGGTCGCCCTGGATGTGGGCGGGACATCGATGAAGGGCGGCCTCGTCAGCGAATCGGGCGAGGTGACCGTTTTTCCCGGGCGTGCGACCGGGCGTGAAGACGGGCCCGAGGCCGTGGTCGCCAACATCCGGGCCTATGTGGCCGAACTCGCCGCCTCCGGCGACGGGCCGCCGCGCGGCGTCGGCCTGGCGGTGCCCGGGATCGTCGACGCCGACACGGCCCTGTTCTCGGCCAACATCGGGTGGCGCGACGTGCCGGCGGCGGCGTTCGTGCCCGAGGGGCTGCCGGTGAAGCTGGGCCACGACGTGCAGACGGCGGGCCTGGCCGAGAGCGTCTTCGGGGCCGGCCGCGACGTGACCGACTTCCTGTTCCTGCCCATCGGCACGGGAATCGCCGGCGCCCTGATCATCAAGGGCGAGCCCTACGGGGGCGTCAACGGCTGGGGCGGCGAGATCGGCCACACCCCCGTGTGGCCCGACGGCGAGCGGTGCGCCTGCGGCCAGACCGGCTGCCTGGAGACCTACGCCTCGGCGGCCTCGCTGGGCCGCCGCTACACCGAGCGCACCGGCAAGCCCGCCACGGCGGTCGACGTCATGGCACAGGCGGCCACCGACCCCCACGCCTACGCGGTTCTGGCCGACGCCGTCGAGGCGCTGGCGATCTCGATGGCGTCGTACACGCTGCTCATGGACCCGGCGATGATCGTGATCGGCGGCGGCCTCGGCGAGGCCGGCGAGGCCCTGCTGACCCCGCTCAGAGACCGCATGACCGAGCGCCTGAGCTTCCGCAAGCCCCCGCCGCTGCGCCAGACGGCGCTGGGCGTCCGCGCGGGGATGCTGGGAGCGGGCATCCTCGGCTGGCGCGCGGCGGGAGTCCGCGACTGGGCC
>NZ_BBXE01000033.1:154802-166228 GCF_001570565.1 Herbidospora yilanensis
TACATGTAGGGGTTGTCCAGAATCTTGGTCTCCGGGATGTCGGGGTTCATTCCGGAGAGCCAGGCGTCGCCCAGTTCGCTCATCAGGTGGTCGACCGTCTGGGTGACGGCCGCGCGGGCGGCGTCGACGCCGTCGACTCGGCCGTCGCGCTTCACGACCCGGCCGTTCACCAGCACGGTGTGCACGTCGCCGCGCTGGGCCTGGAAGGCGATGTGGCCGTAGGGGTTGAGGATCGGGAACATGACGGGCGAGGCGTCGTTCTTGATCAGGACGATGTCGGCCTTCTTCCCGGGCTCCAGGCTGCCGATCTTGTCCGAGAGGCCCAGGGCCGCCGCGCCGCCCCGGGTGGCCCACTCGACGACCTGCTCGGCCCGCAGATGGCAGTGCGTCACGGTCTCCGACCTGAGATGAGCCTCCAGGTGCTCGCGGGACCGGTCGGCGCCCAGGGTGGCCCGCATGGCGGAGAACAGGTCGCCGCTCCACCACACGCTGGTGTCCATCGAGAGCGACACGGGGATGCCGTGGTGCCGGAGCTGCCACGTGGGCGGGTAGCCCTGCCCGGCGCTCTGCTCGCTCTCGGTCGAGACCGACACCGAACCGCCGGTGGCGGCGATGCGGTGGTAGGAGTCGGGACTGAGCGTCGCCGCGTGCACGTAGGTGGTCTCGGGCGTCATGAAGCCGTTCTCGTACATGAGCCGGATGCCGTCGTCGTTGGTCGCACCCCACACGCCCGCGTGGGTGGTCACGGGGAGCCCGAGGTCGCGGGCGGCCTCGAAGGCGGCCTTCTCGGGGAAGGCGGGGTCGCCGGTGACGTCGAAGGCGAGCTGGAGGCCCAGCATGTCGCCCCATGACCGCCGGCCGATGAAGTCGCGCAGGCCGGCGGAGGGCGCCCAGTCCCAGGGGGCCTGCTGAATGTTGCCGTACGCGAGCACGAACCGCCCCGGGACCGCCTCCAGCGCGTCGACGGCCGCCTCGGCGTGGTCGACGGTCTGGAGCCCGTGCGACCAGTCGACGGTGGTGGTGACCCCGGCGTCGAGGGCCTCGACGCCGCCCAGCAGGTTGCCGGCGTAGACGTCCTGGGGCCGGAACCTCTTGCCCCATTCGAGGTAGTACCAGACGAAGTACTGGGTGAGAGTCCAGTCGGCGCCGTAGCCGCGCATCGCGGTCTGCCACAGGTGGCGGTGGGTGTCGATCATGCCCGGCATGACGATGCCGCCGGACGCGTCGATCTCCTCGGCGCCCTCCGGCACCTCCAGATCCGGCCCGACCGCGACGATCGTCTCCCCGTCGGCCAGCACGTCGCCGCGCGCCAGCACGGTTCGCCGGTCGTCCATTGTCAGCACGAGTCCGTTGCGGAGGACGATGGGCATAGAGCTGCCTCCCAGAGTCGCGGACCAACGTCCGCCTGGCGGTCGCGGAAATGTGAATGCAACAATGCGAGCCCCCTTCGCCGATGTCAAGACACTCCGGGCCGTCTAAAGTCGACCCATGCCACGCAAGGACACCGGACCCGACTTCATCGAGGCGCTGGCCAGGGGGCTCGATGTGATCAAGGCGTTCGGCCCGCGCCAGCGGGTGATGACCCTCACCGAGGTCGCCACGGCGGCCGGACTGGCCCGCCCGACCGCCCGCCGCATCCTGCTGACCCTGGAGGAGCTCGGCTACGTCAGGGCCGCCGAGGGCGGCTTCGCGCTCACTCCGCGCGTGCTGGAGCTCGGGGTCGCCTACGTCCACTCGATGGGCCTGTGGGAGATCGCCCGGCCCCACCTCGAACAACTCTCGGCGCTGACCCGCGAGTCGTGCTCGATCGCGCAGCTCGACGGCTCCGACATCGTCTACGTCGCCCGGGTCGCGGTGCCCAAGATCGTCACCCTGTCGGTGCGCATCGGCACCCGGTTCCCGGCGCTCCAGACGTCGCTGGGCAAGGTGCTGCTGGCGGCCCTGCCGGCCGCCGAGGCCGATGCGGTCCTGGAGACGCCGAGCCAGTCGGGCATCACGCCGCGCTGGCGCCCCTCGGCCGAGGAACGCCACGCGGCGCTGCGCGCGGTCAGGGCCAGCGGCTGGGCGGTGACCGACGAGCAGCTCGCGCCGGGCATCCGCTCGGTGGCCGCGCCGCTGCGCGACGGCCACGGGAGGGTGATCGCGGCGATCAACGTGAACGCCCACTCGGCCGAGACCTCGATGGAGAGGCTGACCGAGGAGTTCCTGCCCGCGCTGCTCCGCACGGCCGGCGCGATCGGCGCCGACGTGGCCCTCCACGAGTCGATCCCCCAGTCGACCGCACAGGTGCCCGCTTGACATCACCTTCGCCGCCCGACCAGACTCGGGCTCGCGGACGATTGTCCGCGTGACGGACGAAGGGACCTCATGGGCGCACTCGACGGCATCCTCGTGGCCGATTTCTCCCGGGTGCTCGCCGGGCCCTACGCCACGATGTTGCTGGCCGACATGGGCGCCGACGTCATCAAGGTCGAGGCGCCCGGCGGCGACGACACCCGCAACTGGCTGCCCCCCGAGCGCGACGGCGTCTCGACGTACTACCTCGGGGTGAACCGGGGCAAGCGCTCGGTCGCCCTCGACCTGAAAGACCCCGCCGACCAGGCGCTGGCCCACGAGCTCTCCGCCCGAGCCGACGTCTTCATCGAGAACTTCAAGCCCGGCGGCCTGTCCTCCTACGGGCTCGACTATCCGGCGGTCCGGGAGCGCAACCCCAAGGTGGTGTACGCGTCCATCACCGGCTTCGGCGCCGAGGGCGGCGCCCATCTGCCGGGGTATGACCTGATCGTGCAGGCGGTCTCGGGGCTGATGAGCCTCACCGGTTCGGCCGACGGTCCGCCCTACCGGGCGGGCATGTCGGTGTTCGACGTGATCACGGGCCTGCACGCCGTGTCGGGCATCCTCGCCGCCCTCTACGCCGGCGGCGGCCAGCGGGTCGAGGTCAACCTCATGTCGTCGGCCCTGTCGGCGCTGGTGAACCATTCGAGTGCCGTGGTGGCCGGGGAGGTCACGCCCCACCGGATGGGGAACGCGCACCCGTCGCTGTTCCCCTACGAGCCGCTGGAGTGCGCCGACGGCGACCTGATCATCGCCGCGGGCAACGACGGGCAGTTCCGGAAACTGTGCGAGGTCCTCGGGGTGCCCGAACTGGCCGAGGACGCGCGCTTCGCGCGTACCCGAGACCGGACGGCGAACCGGGCCGAGCTGAAACCGCTGCTGGTCGCGGAGCTGAGGAAGCGGACGCGAGCCGACCTGTTCGCCGAGCTCAGCGCGGCGGGGGTGGCCTGCGGCCCGATCAACACGGTGACCGAAGGGGTCGCGCTGGCCGAGAGTTTGGGCCTGGAGCCGGTGGTGGAACCGGGCGGCGTACCGTCGGTACGGCATCCCATCCGCTTCTCCGGCACTCCGGCGGGCTACCGGCTGCCGCCGCCCGCCCTGGACGAGCACGGAGACGAGATCAGGAAGTGGCTGCGTTGAACTTTCCCACCGGCATCGGCACGTCCGACGCCGACTCCATCAGCCTGCTCGGGCACGACCTGGCCCACGACCTGATGGGCAAGGTCGGCTTCGGGGAACTGGCCTTCTGGCTCGTGGCCGGACGCCGCCCCACGCCCGGGGAAACCCGGGTGTTCGAGGCGGTCCTGGTCGCCCTGGCCGACCACGGCTTCACCCCGACGGCCATCGCCGCCCGGCTGACACTGCTGAGCGCCCCCGAGAGCGTCCAGGGGGCGCTGGCCGCCGGGCTGCTCGGCGGCGGGTCCCGGTTCCTCGGCGTGACCGAGGACGCGGGGCGCTTCCTCCACGAGTTGGTCGAGTTCTCCAACGGGGACGACTGTTGGGACAACGTGGCGCTGGAGGCCGTACGCGAGGCACGCGCCGAGAAGCGGCTGATCCCCGGCCTGGGACACCCGGTCCACAAGGAGGAGGACCCCCGCACCCCCGTGCTGTTCGCCCTGGCCCGCGAAGAAGGGGTCTTCGGCCCCCATCTGGCGCTGTTCGAGGCCATCGGACGGGTGCACCCCGAGGTGCTGGGCCGCAGACTCCCGCTGAACGGCGCCGGGGTCTGCGGGGCGGCCCTGGCCGACCTCGGCCTCCCGGTCGACCTGCTGCGCGGCTTCGCCCTGCTGGCCCGCGCCGCCGGCCTGCTCGGTCACCTGGCCGAGGAGCGCCGCCGCCCCATCGGCATGGATGTCTACCTGACCGTCGACCGGAACGCGACGTACGAACCGTAGAGAAGGTGCCCGCATGGCAACACTGGCCGCCGTGATCGCGTCCACGCACCACCCGTTCTACTACAAGGCCAGCACCGCGCCCCCGGAGGAACGCCCGCCGTTCGCCGACGAGTGGGTCGCCAAGATCACGGCCTTCCGCGAGACCCTGACCCGCGCCCGCGCCGATGTGCTGGTCATGGTCGGCTCCGACCACTTCCACCAGTTGTGGCTCGACAACATGCCGCAGTTCCTGGTGGGCAAGGCGCCCTTCTACGACGCCAACTGGTACAACGAGGAACGCGAGTTCGGCCTGCCCCGCATGCTGCTGCGCGGCCACGAGGAGCTGTCGTCCCACATCCTGCGCGGCGGCCTCGACGAGGGCTTCGACCTGGCCTTCTCCAATGAGCTGCGGATCGACCACAGCATCACGTGCCCGATCATCACGCTGCGCCCCGAGGCCGACCTGCCGATCGTGCCGATCTACACCAACATCTTCGCCCCGCCCCTGCCGAGACCGGCCCGCTTCGTCGAACTGGGCCACGCCATCAGGCGCCTGATCGACACCTGGCCCTCCGACCTGCGGGTCGCCGTGATCGGCACCGGCCACCTGTCGCTCGAACTCGGCGGCCCGAGGCAGTTCGGCCCGCACGGCCCCGACCCGGAGTTCGACCGCAAGGCCGTCGAGTGGATCGCCTCCGGCGACATCGAACGGGCCCTGGCCGAGGTCACCCTCGACTCCCTGTGGACCCCCGGCAACGCCACCCACGGCTTCATGGACTTCATGCTCATGATGGGCGTGGCCGGAGAGGGCGCCAAGGCCGACTACGCCGACTCGCTCGACCTGTTCCACACGATGGAGGCCTACTTCACCTGGTATCCGAACGGGGTCCCGGCATGAGCAAATACCTGCTGAACAAGTTCCTGTTCACCGTCGACCGCGACCCCGACCTGGTCGAGCGCTACCGCTCCGCGCCACACGAGACGGTGGCCTGGTGGGAGTCGACCATCGCCAACGAGATCCTCAACTGCCACGGCGGCGAGGCCAGCACGTGGCTGACCTTCGACGACGTGGAGCGGGAGGCGCTGGCCGGCCACGACTACGTGAAGCTGTTCGAGCTGGGCGCCCACCCGTTCCTGACGCTGACGCTGTTCATCGCGATGTTCGAGCGCGACTACGAGGAGCCACTGGCGTTCCAGAAGGAGTACGCCGCCCGGCTCTCCCACTTCTCGCTCCCCTATCCGGACATCGCCACATGAGCTCACCGATGCGGGCGGCCCTGATCGAGACCTGCGGCCGCCCGCCGGTGATACGGAACGTCCCCCGGCCTCTTGCGGGGGCCGGGGACGTTCTCGTAACCGTCACCTGCGCGCCGATCACCCCACTTGACCTGCTGTGCGCGACCGGGACGTCGTACTTCGGCGAGCCCGCGCTGCCCTACGTGCCCGGGGTACAGGGGGTCGGGATCACCCCGTCCGGGGAGCGGGTGTGGTTCCCCACGTCGGCCGGGATGGCTCCGGGCGACGGCAGCCTGGCCGAGGTCTGCGCGGTGCCGTCCGCCGATCTGGTACGCCTGCCCGACGGCTGCGACGACGTCGCGGCGGCCTCCCTGGGCCTGTCGGCCGTGGCGGCCTGGCTGGCGTTGACCTGGCGGGCCCGGCTTTCACCTGGGGAGAGAGTGGTGGTCCTGGGGGCCGGCGGGACCGTGGGCCAGGTGGCGCTGCGGGCGGCCCGGCTGCTGGGCGCGGGTGACGTGGTGGGGGTGTCCCGGAGGCCCGGACCGGGATGCGTCCCCCTGGAGCCGGTGCCGACGCTGGCCGCCCGCCTTCGCGAGGCGATCGGGGCCGCCGACGTGGTGATCGACCCGGTGTTCGGGGAACCCGCAGCGGCGGCCCTCCAGGTCCTCGCGCCTGGGGGCCGGCTGGTGAACCTGGGCGGGTCCGCGTCCGACTCGGCGACGTTCTCCTCCGCCGCGTTGCGGAGCCGGGCGGTTTCGGTGCTGGGGTACTCGAACAACGCGGTCAGCAGGGAGGACCGGGCTGCGGCGCTTGAGGCGGTCTTCGGGTTCGCCGCGCGCGGGGAGCTGGCGGTTGATCACCATGTGGTGGGGCTTGATGATGTCGGGACGGCTTGGGAGGGTACGCGGGGCGGGCGCGCGGTCGTGCGGGTTACCGAGGTGCCTTAGGCCGTGGGAGTGCCGTAAGGTGTAAGCGGTCCGGGGCGGTTAGCTCAGCGGTAGAGCACTCGCCTTACAAGCGAGGGGTCACTGGTTCGAACCCAGTACCGCCCACAAATAGCCCTTCACCTGCATGATTAGGTGGAGGGTTTTGTCTTTCCCAATCGCCACATCGCTGAGCGACCACTCGCCTGGTCAAGATCGTCTGCTTATGGCCCCGATCCCATCCGTCGCGCGGCGCCAGCAGCTACACCTGTCGGATCTACGGCCGAAAGGGTGAGATCCTCTATGTAGGCGTGACCGACGACCTGTTTCTTCGAATGGTCAGCCATAAGGCAGGCAGCGGAGATCGCCGAGTACCGTGCAATCCGCGATCTTGTCCCCTTGCACAATGTGCGCGGTAACGGCCGGCGGGCATGCAACCGGTGACCGTGCTGCGGCAGGAGCAGTTGGGCGCTCTGCTCAGGTCCTGCCAGGGCAAGGAGTTCGTGAACCGACGAGATCTCGCGATCATCTACATGTTCATGGATGCCCGAGTTCGGCGAGCGGAACTGGCCGGACTGACCGTGGATGATCTGGACTTGGATCTCCGATGATCCGGGTGGTCACGATCAGCCGGAAGGGGGCGCTCGCCCTCGACCGCTATCTGCGGGAGCGGACCAAGCAAAAGTGGGCCGACTCCCCCAGCTGTGGCTGGCCGAGAAGAACCGAGGCGTGCTCACCAAAACAGCGCCCATGACTTCGACACCCTGGTCCGCCACACCTACGCGTGCTGGCCACTCGCGCCATGCGTGGTGTCGTCCTCCACGCCGCCGACCCCGCCATCAATGACCTACTGGAAGACCTCGGCGTACCTCTCTTGGAGAGCTGACCGCACAAGTCGCAATATCACCGCCCGCGCTCTAAAAGGCGCGGTCGTTTACCATCACGGCATGATCGAGCTGGACGTCGAGGTGGCCGGGGGCCGCACGCTGCACGTGTACGACACCGCCCCGGCGGGGAGCGAGCTGCTGCCGGTTCTGTGGCATCACGGCACCCCCAACCTGGGGGCACCCCCCGAGCCGCTCTTCGCCGCGGCCGACCGGCTGGGGCTGCGCTGGGTGTCGTTCGATCGCCCCGGCTACGGCCGGTCCGCCGTCGCGCAGGGCCGCACCGTCGCCTCGGTCGCCACCGACACGGCAGCCGTCGCGGACGCGCTGGGCATCGGCCGGTTCGCCGTGGTGGGGTACTCCGGCGGCGGGACGTACGCTCTGGGCTGTGCCGCCGTCCTGGGTGATCGCGTCCGGGCGGTGCTGAGCCTGGCCGGTATCGCCCCCTACGGCGCGGAGGGGCTCGACTGGTTCGCCGGGATGATCCCGTCCGGGGTGGCCGCCCTGGGCACGGCGGCGGCGGGCCGCGAGGTGCGAGCGGCGCTGGAAGAGTCGGACTTCGCCTACGACTGCGAGTTCACCGCGACCGATCTCGCCTTCTTCGAGGGCCCGTGGGGCTGGCTGGGCAAGGTGAGCGAACCGGCCCTGACTGCTGGTCCCTACGGCCAGATCGACGACGACGTCTCCTACACCCACGCCTGGGGCTGCGACCCCGGCACGATCAGCGCTCCCGTCCTGCTCCTGCACGGCACCGCGGACCGGGTCATCCCCGCCTCACACGGGACCTGGCTGGCAGCCCACTGCCCCACCGCCGAACTACGGCTCCACACGGACGCCAGCCACTTCACGATCGCCGGCCACGCAGAAGGGGCCCTGGACTGGCTCCGCCGACAGATCTGAACAGGCTGTGCTTTGATCATGGTCAAAGCACCGAACGAGATAGAAGTCGTCCGGCGGACAGTGCGGAACAGTTATGTTCCATGATCTTCGTCCGCCGAATTCGACGATCCAGGACTACTCGATCTCTGGACGTCGGCGCCGTTTCACCTCGACGCCCCGGCGCCCGCGCAGCTTCTCGACCACGAGCGCGTACCCGGAACCACTGAGCACGATGAAGGTGACCGCCGCCCAGCAGCAGACCGAGGACGGGCACCCAGGTGCTGACCTGCGTGGCCGGCATCCAACAGGCGGCGCGGCGCATCCGATGGAAACGAGGCCGGTCGGGAGCCTGAAGGGCAGCCCGTAGTGCCCACACACGGCGTAACTGCTGGATGGCGTACACGACCTGTGCCGCCCTCGTCACCTTCGCCCCGGCGAGACTTTCGAGCTCCGCCGCGAGTTCCTCCTTGTAGCGCGACCGATGGACCGGCGGCAGCAGGTGCGCCTGGAGCCTGATCAGCCGGATGGCGGCCGGGTGAACCTTCGTGATGTGCGGAAATCGGGCACGGAGATCCTTAAGAAGTGATTTGCCGGAAAGATCCTCTCGACGAAAGTCCGGTAGTCAAGAGGGGCAGCCAAGTCGTCGCGAACCAGCGGGCCCAGCCCATTAGCGCAGTCTTCAGCCCAGCTAGCCCGGCTTCTCGTCGAGCCCGCCCGGCCAGCCAGTCCCACTCATAAACCCGCCAGCAATTGGGTGCTGAAACGGCTCGCGGTCGAGGCCTGGCGACCTCACCACGTCCACTCCAGGAGGCAAATACCCCGACATACGTCCAGTATGGTGCCCACTGCCTGCGCAAAGGAGCTCATGTGCCTGACCGGCTGGCGTTCAAGATTGATGGTCGACCGATATGCGGCGAGCACCGCTGCTGAACGAGCTCTCAGGGCCGGGGAAAGGCGCACGCTCGGCGACATCATTTAACGGGCGACCGTTACCCCGCCCAAATTCGATCAGGTCACGCCGGACAACCGGTCGATCATCAGGCGCGTCACCCCCACATGTCCAACCGCTGGTCCGAGATCGCACCCCTGGCCATAATCGTTGTCGGCGTACTCGCCTTCGGCGCCTTGGGGGTGGCCGCGCTTACGGTCGTCTTCAGCACGACGACTCCCACAGCGACTCATGTGGAGCCTCAGGCCGCCTTCTCCACACCTCAGTCCGACCAGCCCGCGGTCGTCGAGGAGGCTCCGCCGACTCCCCTACCGGAGGTAGCCGGCGTCCGGCTCTCGGTCTCGGGCAGCGCCGCCGGGAAGACCGACCCGTTCATCACGGCGGGCCCGTGGGAGCTCCACTACACGCTGAACTGCGCCGGCACCGCGGTCCCCGAGGGAGCCGGAGGGATCGGCCTCACCCTGCTGGACGGAACGCGATATGTCGACGGCCTGGCCAACGACCGCGGCGACCAGATCGACGAGCGCGTCCAGCGCACCGAGGTGGGCACGTTCGTGATCGAGGTGTCGGCGCCGTGCCCGTGGACGGTCCAGGTGACCGCGATATGAGCACGTTCTGGCGGGATTCCAGAGGACTCCGGTGACCGAGCAGCCACCCAACCGCGCCGGAACTCCTCGCCGTCGGCCCACCCGATCTTCTCCTCGGCCTCGAAGAACCTCTGCTGGAGCTCGACCAAGTCGTTCGGGAGCTCGAAGTCGGCCATCTCTACCCCCGTGGTGCGCGCAGTCCGGCGAGGTCCTTTGAGGTGGCGTCGGCAAGACCCGCGACCGGCCCGGCCGGGAACGCGATGACCTCGACCAGGTCGGCCAGGTCGACGTGCTGCTCGACCTCGCGGATCGTTCGGTGATTGGCGACGTGCCAGCGCCGGCCGCCGAGGACCTGGGTGACGCGGAGGCGCGCGGCCTTACCTAGCACGATCACTTCCACCTCGATACCGCGAGGCCCACGCCAGACTGCCACGCCACAATGTATCTGACCTGCGATTATGTGCGGGAACAACGAAGACGCTGCACGCCTCTCCGAAAGGGAGGGCGTCTCATCCTCATGCCTCCGGAGTAGACAAGGACAACCCGGTCGACCACGAGGAGTGCGGCGGTCAGGACTGCCCGGTCGACGGCGGGTCGGGCATGGTGCCCGGCCGGCTCTACACGATCGACTCCTGAGCACGACGAAAGAACTCCTCACCGTGACGGTGAAGGGCTCTGCACTGTCCGCCAGCCGCTGGGACGAGGCCCAACGTATGGAGCGGTCACAGCCCCGGGCCGGACACGTCAGTTCCAGTTTGTGGCGTCGAATCCAAGGTCAGCGTTGCTAGTTCCGGGCGGGACCTCGATATCGGGGCCGGCGCAGACTTTGCGGCCGTACTCCCCGGCGTACATGATCCAGGTCTGGTCGTCGTTGTTGACGACCGACCGCGCGGTGCCGCCGCCGGGGATGTGCCCGCAGTTGCCCCACCAGGGGTTGTAGTGGGAGGTCATTTCCCCCTGGAAGTTGGCTTGGGGATAGAAACAGATGTAGCCGGGATAGCAGAGGTCCGTTTGGGCGGCAGAGGCGGGTGCCGGGGCGGCCAGGCCCCGACGAAAGGATCTCCGATGCGCATCATCGCGACCGCACTGGCCACCTTGACCCTGTCCATGGCCCTGGCCGGGCCCGTCTCACACGACGCGCCCCCACCCCGGTCCTGAGACCAGAGGTGGGGGCGCGTCGCGTTGCCTGCGGGGTAAAGGTGGGGCCGGGGATCTGTGGGCCGGCGTGCGGTTCGACATGGCCACACGCCAGGCTCTTATGCCCTGGCGGCGAGCAGCAGGGCGGCCCACCAGGACGCTGGCGGCGGGTCCTCGTCCAAGGCCAGCAGGTAGGCAAGGTGCTCCCCGGGGCCCATCTCAGCGAGCAGCTCGGGCGGCAGAGCGGAGGGCGGGTTCATCGTTCATGACAGATAGAGCGGGCCGGCCCGGCGATCAGGACATTCGGCGGCACCTGCGGCACCAGCCGATGCAACCAGGCGGCGGGCCGGGCCCGTCATCATGGCGTTCATCCCCTGACCTCCGGAGCATCAGATGCGTCGCGTCGCCGCCCTCGCCCTCCTCGTTGTCGCCGCCGCCTGCTCCAGCGAACCCTCCGCGCCGACCGCCAACCCTCCGGCTGCCGCTCCGATGGAGCAACCTTCCGAGTCTGCACCCAGCCCAAGCCCCAAGCCGGCCGAGCCAAAGGTCGGGCAGGCGCTGAGGAGTTCGGGGTCGGGCATGGAGGTGAAGGTGCCGGTACCGGTCACAGGGCCCTCACCGTG
>NZ_BBXE01000034.1 GCF_001570565.1 Herbidospora yilanensis
GTCGGAGCCCTCCATCCCGCGCGCCCAGCCCGGCTGCTGCTGGTGCCAGAGGAGGGCGTGGCCGCGGATCTTCATGCCCCGCGAGATCGCGTGGTTGGCGATGCGGTCGCCGTTGCTGAAGTTGAAGCTGTTGCGCGACGGCTCGGTCGCGTCCCACTTCATCTCGTTCTCGGCGGTGACCTGGTTGAACTCCCGGTTGAGGATGTTCATGTACGTCGAGTCGCCCATGCGGCCCGCGGCGATGGCCGCGCCGAAGTAGCGGCCGCCGCGTTCGGCCGCCGAGGCGCCCAGTGTCGACGCGGCGTCGGCCGGCCCGGTCAGCGTCACCGACAGGCCGGCACCGAGCAGCGCCGCGGTGACCAGTGACAAGAGTCGTTTCATGAACGTACTTGCCTTTCTTGGGTAGGTGGTCGCCCGGCCGCCCGGTCCGGTCGTCCTGCCACGAACGGACCGGGCGGCTCGGATGTGCTACGGGGTGGTGAGGTCGAAGCGGTTCACGGTCACCGCTCCGCCGAGCGACTGGGTCGCGTAGTTGAAGATCCCGAAGCGGTAGCCCATGAAGAACTGCCAGGCGTTGTTCAACGTGAAGGCCGGGCCGAGGGTGGTGAAGTTCGTCCCGTCGGTGCTGTAGGAGAAGCGGGCCGTCCTGCCGGAACCCGGCCTGATGTCGGCGTTCACCCGCAACCAGATCCGGCCGCCCGAGATGTTCGCGCCCGCCTGTTCGCTGCCGGTGCCGGTGGTCGCCCAACTGCTGTTCATGGTCAGCCCGTTGGTCATCACGACCCGGTAGGCGCCGTTGTCGCGTCTGACCCCGATCCAGGCCGACTGGTCACGCAGCATGGCCAGGCCGGCGCGGTCGCCGTTGGCCATCTGCGAGTAGTCGAGCTCGATCGTCGCCGTGGACGTCGGACCCTGGATGCGGTGGGTCAGCGTGTTGCGGGCGTTGTAGAGGTCGTTGGTCACCGTCGCGGTCTGCAGGCGCAGGCCGTTGCCGGTGGAGAATCGGCTCGTGTCGGGGTTGTGGTTCCACTCCCACCGGTGGCCCAGGCTGCTCCCGGAGAAGGTGTCCGGGCCGATCATGGACGCGACCGTGCGGTTGGTCTGGATGTTCGGCTTGGGGTAGTTCACACCCCAGCCGCCGTTCACGGTCTGGATGACCGGCCAGTCGTTGACCCAGTTGATCGGCGCGAGCGCCGGCACCCGGCCGCCCGGGTAGGCGTCGACGAAGGACATGTAGTACCAGGCGCCGCTCTGGGTCTGGACCAGCCCGCCCTGGTGCGGCGTGCCGCCGCCGGAGATCGGGCTGGGCATGTTGAGCAGGACCTGCTGCATCGTGTACGGGCCCCACGGCGAGGTGGAGCGCAGCACGTACTGGCCGTTGGCGGGGCGGGTGAGCCAGATGTAGTAGTAGTTGCCGCGCTTGTAGAAGCGCGCGCCCTCCAGGGTGCCCACGCTGCTCGGGGTCTGGAAGACCTGCTGGGCGCGCACCTGGCTGAGGCCGTCGGCCGAGAGCTGGGCGACGCTGATCGTCCCGTTGCCGTACGCGACGTACATCGTGTCGTTGGTGTCGATCAGCAGGCCGGCGTCGTAGTAGCACTGGTTCATCCGGGCCCGCTTGGTCCACGTGCCGTCGACGGCGGAGGCGGTGTAGACGTAGGTGCGGTTGAACTCGGTGCAGCCGTACCAGTAGTAGGTGCTGTTACTGGGCCGGTAGTTCAGCGTCGAGGCCCAGATGCCCTTCACGTACGCGCGCCCGCCGTTGAGGTCGTAGGCGTTCGAGTCGAAGTCGAGGCGGGGCACCGAGTGGCCCGCGTACTCCCAGTCGACCAGGTTGTAGGAGCGCAGGATCGGCGCGCCCGGCGAGTAGTGCATGGTCGAGGCCGAGTAGTAGTAGGCGTCGCCGACCCGGATGATGTCGCCGTCGGCGAAGTCCTGCCAGACCACCGGGTTGGTGTAGTTGCCGCCGGGGTTCGGCGTGGGAGTGGGCGTGGGGGTCGGGGTGGCACCGCCGACCGGCACGAACTGCCACTGCTGGTTGGCGCCGCCCCAGTCGTCGTACTGGACGATGTTGCCGCCGTCGGCCGTGGAGGCGCTCTGCACTTCCAGGGCCTTGTTGCTGTGCCGTGCGATCAGCCGGACGTAGCCGTCGGGGGAGTCGGCGAGCCGCCACTGCTGGTTGGTGCCGTTGAGGTCGGTCCACTGGACGACGGCCGCGCCGTTGGCGGTGGAGACGCCGGAGACGTCGAGCACCTTGCCGCTGTGGCGCGACTTGACCCGGTAGTAGCCGCCGCCGGAGTCGACGAACTGCCACTGCTGCTGGTTGCCGTTGTTGCGGGTCCACTGGGTGATGCGGGCGCCGTCGTTGGTCGCCAGGTTGTAGACGTCGAGCGCCTTGCCGCTGTTGCGGTTGACCAGGACGTACCACGCGTTGGTGTCGACCGTCGCGGCCGACGCCTGCTGGGTGGTGATGAACGCCCCCACCAGCAGTAACGAGGAAAGTATCGCCAGCAGGCGTCTCACAGGAACCTCCAGAGGTTGTTGGCCGAGCCGTTGTCGTCGGCGAGCACCGCCTGCGCGCCCTGAGCGGTGCCGCTCAGGCCGAGGACGCGGCCGCCGTTGGCGCACTGGATGCGGAAGGCGGCGTTGGACCCGTACCGCAACCGCCAGCGGTGGTCGTTGGCGCCGTTGTCGGCCCACTGCAAGATGCGCGACCCGGCGGCGGTGGCGGCGTTCTCCACGCCGAGCACCTTCTGGCTGTTGGAGTTGCGCAGGCGCAGGTAACCGGCGGTGTCGACGACCGCCGTCCACAGGTGGTCGGCGGTGCCGGTGTCGCCCCACTGCACGACGAGAGCGCCGTCGGCGGTGGACATGTTCGTGACGCCCAGGACCATGCCGGTGCCGACGTTCTGGATGCGGCGGGCGCCGTTGGGCACGAACCGCCACAGGTTGTCGGCGCTGCCGTTGTCGGAGTCCTGGACGGCCTGCGCGCCGTTGGCCGTGGAGCCGTTCTGGGTGCCGAGCAGTTTGGCGCTGTTGACGTTGCGGATCTTGACCGCGCCGTCGCCGTTGTCGGTGATCGTCCAGCGGTGGTCGGCGGTGCCGTTGTCGGCCCACTGGAGCACGCGGGCGTTGTCGGCCGTCGACATGTTCTCGACGCCCAGCACCTTGTTGCTGTTGACGTTGCGGAACCGCAGGGCGTTGCCGTCGACGATGGGCACCCAGTCGTGGTCGGCGGTGCCGTTGTCGGTCCACTGCAACGCGAGGCCACCGTCGGCGGTGGACATGTTCTGGATGCCGAGGGCCAGGCCGCTGGCCGCGTTGAGCAGGCGGAAGCTGGCCTGCGTGCCGCCTCCGCCGCCGTTGGTCGCCCAGTAGACGACGTAGTTGTGGTTGTGCGCGTCGTAGAAGGGGCCGAGGTTGACCGAGCCGTTGGCGGTGAAGGCCAGCGACGAGGTGCTCGTGCGGGTGATCGTCGAGGGGGTCAGGGCCGGGGCCGCCGACAGGGACGTGTTGCCGTAGTTGCCCGACAACACGACCGGGCCGTACACGATGGCCTGGAGGTTCGGGTTGTCGTTGGCGGCCTTCATGATCACGCGCATCGGGAGCTGCACGGTCACGGTGTCGCCCGAGGTCCAGGTGCGGGTCAGGGCCGCATAGGTGCCCGGCGTGGTGGTGATGTTCTGCGGCACGCCGTTGACGCTGATCGTCGCGCCCAGGGTCCAGCCCGGGATGCGGATCTGCATCGTCCACGAGCCGCTCACGTTGCCGGTGACCTGCAACGACGTGGTGTCGCTGACCGGATAGGAGGTGGTCTGGGTGACCGTGATGCCGCGCTGCGACCAGTTGAGCGTGGAGGGCTGGAACAGGTTCACGAACAGCGTGGTGCCGTTGTGGAAGTAGATCGAGTCCATCAGCTTGGTGTTGGTCTCGATGCCGGTGCCCTGGCAGCACCACATGGAGTTGTAGTCGGTGCTCCACGTGCCGCCGCCCCAGGCCGGGCCGACGCCGCGCCGCCCGCCGGGGTTGAGCGGGGTGAAGTAGGTGACGTGGCCGCGTGCGTCGGCCGGGTTCTGCTGCCCGATCAGGTGGTTGATCAGCGCGTTCTCGTAGAAGTCGAAATAGTCGGCCCGAGAGGGGTTGAGCTGCCAGAGCTCCCGGGTGAGCTTCAGCATGTTGTAGGTGTTGCACGCCTCCCCGGTGTCGCGGCTCAGGTAGCCGGCGATGGCGTTGGGGGCGCGGAAGTGCTCGGCCTGGCTGTTGGAGCCGTTGGCGTAGCTGTGCGCGTTGACGGTCATGGTCCAGGCGTTGGACGCGATGTCGCGGTAGCGCGTCGTGCCGGTGGCCTTGTACTCGCGGGCCGCGCCGATCCACTTGGGCACCTGCGTGTTGGCGTGCAGGCCGTTGAGCTGGTCCTGGTTGCCGGCCAGCGGGTTGAAGACGGCGGCGTGGTCGAACCGCTGGGCGGTGGCGAGCCAGCGGGAGTCGCCGGTCATCTGGTAGATGTCGGTCAGCACGGCGTTCATGCCGCCGAACTCGGTGCCGAGCATCGACTGCATCTGGCTCGACGACAACCGCGACGTGCGGGTGTCGACCCAGCCGGCCAGGTTCAGCAGCACCGTCCTGGCCTCGGTGTTGCCGATCAGCCGCCATACGTCCAGCAACCCGGCCAGGGTCTTGTGGATGCAGTAGTAGGGCACGTTGCCGTTCGACAGGGTGCGGTTCTCCACCGCGGTGATGTCCGACTCGGGGAAGCCCGACAGGTAGCCGTTGGACGCCTGGCATTTGGCCAGCTCGGCGACCATGTAGTTGGCCTTGTCCCGGCAGGTCGTGTCGCCGAGCACGGCGTAGGCCTGCGCCCAGGCGGTCAGGAAGTGCCCCTGCATGTGCGAGCGGAAGGGGAAGTTGGGGGCGTCCCACCCGCCGTTGGCCGCGGCCCCGTTGGTGGACCGGCCGTGGTTGGCGCGGAAGACGTACAGCAACCGGTCGACGTCGACGAACCGCAGGTAGGCGAGGGTGCGGTTCTGGTTGTCGAGCCAGCGGCCGGAGGTGAGTCTCACCTGGCCGAAATCGAATTCGTAGGCGGACACGCCGATGTCGGCCCGGGCCCAGGGCAGCGCGGCCTGGGCGGCGGAGGTACTGATCACCTGGCCGGCGGCCGAGAACGCGACGGTCGCGCCCGCGGCCTGGAAGAGCTGGCGACGGCTCAAGGACATGGGGGAGCTCTCCTTGGGGAGGGGGGAGACGACCGGCGGGTTGGCTCACGGCCGGTCATCGGTTTTCACCTGGTCAGGCCGGGTGACGGCCTGCGGATTCTGTTAGCGATAACATTCAGCGCCGGAGAACGCCCGGCGGAACATTGCTCTGCGCCGCGGCGCTCAGACGTGGAAGCGCCTGCACCGATGGGGTGCGGGGGTGGTCGGCGCGGCGGCGTCGCGTTCGGGCTCTGTCTGGGGACCGGTCTCGACGACGGCCTGATGCGCGTCCGTCGAGTCGGTCCGGTTCTCCGCGGTTGCGATGGCGCGGAGATAACCGCTGTTCCGGCAGGTGGCAAAGGCGGAAGGCGGGGTGGTCGCCGTGGCGCCGGCTCTGGAGGCGGGGGCGGCGGCGAGGGTGGGGGTTCGTCGGGAAGAGTGCGCGATGGTCAGGATCGCGGTGGGGAGCATGCCGGTTCCTTGGGGGGTGAGGAGTCAGCAGGTAGGACGGTCCGGTCAACGGGCGTGATCACCGAAAATCTGTTATCGCTAACATTCGTGATCTCAGTGATCCATGGTCTGCTCCTGCGGGGGGTTCGCGGTCGCCTGAGTACACCCAACTGCCGATTCGGCGTCAACAGTGCCGCCACCCTCGCTGAGCTGGGCATTACCGGCGAGACAGCGCCCGGCCTGCCCATTCGCCCCGCGGGGGGCCGCACCTTTCGGTCCGTGCATGTGAAAATTTCATAGAAGTTACCAGTTGGCAACCGTAGATTTCCGCCATGGTTCGGACGGGTGTCAGAGGGGGTGAACCCCGGTTCCTAGAAAGTTTCAGGCAAGTTGCGAAAAATTTCGGATTCAGGTCCGTGCCGAGATGGGAAGTGTTCGCACCAGCAGCACAAACGACGCCGCGTGACGTCCGAAAACACCCATAGAATTCCGCTATGACCTCGACCGACGATGCCCCCCACGCCGGTCCGGCGTCCTCCGAAGCCCTGACTCTCTCACAACTCGCCGAGATGGCCGGCGTCTCGGTCGCCACCGTCTCCAAAGTCGTCAACGGACGCTCCGAGGTCGGTTCCGACACCCGGGCACTGGTCGAGCGACTCATCAGGGAGCACGGCTTCCGGCGGCAGCGCCGTCGCGTGAAGCCCGCCGGCCTGATCGAGCTCGTGTTCCACGAACTGGCCGGCGACTACCCGATAGAGATCGTCAAAGGCGTCAAGTCGGTGGCCGGGCAACACGGCCTGAGCGTGGTGGTCTCCGAGCTCGGCGGCCGGCACGTCCCCGGTCAGCAGTGGATCCAGGACGTGCTCAGCCGCCGTCCCGCCGGTGTCATCACGGTCTTCTCCGGGCCCACCGAGGAGCAGCGGATGCTGCTCGCGACCCGCGAGGTTCCGCTGGTCGTGCTCGATCCGGCCGGCGACCCGGGCCGGGGGGTGCCGTCGGTGGGGGCCACCAACTGGAGCGGCGGGCTGGAGGCCACGCGCCACCTCCTCGAACTGGGGCACCGGCGGATCGCCATGATCACCGGCCCCGACTACGCCCTCTCCAGCCGGGCCCGCCTCGACGGCTACCGCGCCGCCCTCGACGCCGCCGGAGTGCCCGTCGATCCCGACCTCATCTGCCACGGCGCCTTCCAGGTCGACGACGGCGTCGTCCACACCCAGCGGCTGATGGAGCTGCCGCAGCCGCCCACGGCGATCTTCACCGCCAACGACGGGCAGGCGATCGGCGTCTACCACGCCGCACGACAACTGGGCCTGCGCATCCCCGACGACCTCAGCGTGGTCGGCTTCGACGACATGCCTCCGTGGAGGTGGGCCATCCCGCCGCTCACGACCGTACGCCAGCCGTTGACCGAGATGGCGGCGATGGCCGCCCTCATGCTGATCAACCTGGCCGAGGGGGAGCCCCTCCTCCAGCGGCGGGTGGAACTCGGCACCGAACTGGTGGTCCGGGACAGCACCGCCCCGCCCCGGGGCTGACCGCGTGTCAGCTCCGCAACGACGACCAGGTCCCGTGGTCGGCCACGCGGAGCACGGCCGACAGGCCGGCCTCGTCGAAGGCGGTCTCCACCTCGGCCCGGCCCTCGGAGAAGTGGGTCCACCCGTCGTAGTGGGCGGGGATCACCACGCCGACGCCGAGCACCGCGGCCGCCGCCGCGACCCGCCGGGCGTCCATCGACACCGGGCGTTCCCGGAACTTGCCCCGGACCCGCGCCGCCCCCGCGTTCAGCACCGCGGCGTCGATCTCCGGCACCCGGCGGGCGATCTCGCCCACGGCGCGCATCGAGGCGTTGTCGCCGCTCACGTAGACCGTGGGCAGGCCACGGCCGGACAACACGAAACCGGTCACCTCGCAGTTGACGAAGCCGTCGGCGTCGCGTTCGCCGTCCTCCGGGCCGTGGACGGCGGGCACCGCCACCACGAACAGGTCGCCGCCGCCGTCGGGGCGCGGCACGGTGAAGGTCGTCCAGGGGGCGAGGCCGGTCGCGCCCAGCCGGGCGGCGGCGCCCGGCGCCGTCAACGTGAGCACCGCCTCGGAGGCGAACGCGCGGCCCCGGTCGTCAAGGTTGTCAGGATGCGCGTCATGGCTGACCAGCACCATGTCGACGAAACCCAGGCCCGTCTCATCGACCACAGGAGGAAGGGTTTTGGTCAGATGGCCGTGTGGCCCCGGAGCGTCGAAAGTGGGATCCACGACTATCCGGAGGCCACCCATGTCGATGACGGCCGTCGGACCGCCCAGAACCGTCGCCGCGCACTCCTGCCTCGGCAGGTTCTGCTCGTTAACTCGCTCGCTCACGGTCCAATGCTGCCGGTAGGCAAGTCCCCTCTGTGGCCGACACACCGCCCTGGTCGTCCACCGAAGCGCAGGTAGAGGGCCATTTATCAGCGAAAGCGCGCGGCGTCCCAATCTGGACAGCCCACTTGGCAATATCTCATCTAGCGGGACAAATAAGAGCTAACTAAACTCCCTGACAGATCGGAACGTTCTAAGCCGAACGCTCCGGTTATCGTCAACCAACCGGGGAGGGTTGCAGCCCTTTTGCGCGTCCAATTTCGGACGCTGCCCGGGGGGTGGCGCGATTCCTCCTTGTGCGGTGACGAGTCCCCCAGCACCCATGGAGGTTTCGTGTCAAGGTTAAGACTGACCGTCGCCACGGCCGCCGCAGTCGGCCTGGTGGCTGCGTTGGTCCCGGCTGGGTCGGCGATCGCCGACCCCACCCCGACTCCCAAGCCCTCGTTCACCGCCGTCCCGCTGACCGACCCCGAGGTGGTCACCGGGGCCAAGTCGCTGACCGGCCAGCTCGCCAAGAGCGACGAGGCGCTGCTCAAGGCGACCTCGACGGAACCGGTGAACGTCGTCGTCAAGCTCGACTACGACTCGCTCGCCGCCTACAAGGGCGGGGTCAGCGGATACGCCGCGACCAGCCCCAGCGCCACCGGCAAGGGGCTCGACCCCGAGAGCGCCGCGGCCGAGAAGTACGTCAAGCACATCGAGGGCATCGAGAACAAGTTCCTGGCCGCGCTGCCCGGCGAGGTCGCGGGCGCCAAGGTCGGCCAGAAGCTCCGCACCGTCTACGGCGGCGTCGCGCTGACCGTCCCGGCCAACGAGGCCAAGGACCTGCTGAAGCTGCCCGGTGTGGCGGCCGTGCAGGAGGACGGTCTCGAGAAGCCGCTGACCGACTCCAGCGCCGAGGCCATCGACGCCACGCCCGTCTACAACTCGCTCGGCGGCGCGCCGAACTCGGGCAAGGGCGTCATCGTCGGCATCCTCGACTCGGGCGCGTGGCCCGAGCACCCCTCCCTCGCCGAGAAGCCCAACCTCCCGGCGCCGCCGGCGAAGGCCGACGGGACGCCTCGGACCTGTGACTTCGGAGACAACCCGCTGACCCCGGCGGCCGACGTCTTCGTCTGCAACAACAAGCTGATCGGCGGCGAGCCGTTCCTCGACACCTACAACCTCGTCGTCGGCGGGGACGTCTACCCCGACTCGGCGCGTGACTCGAACGGCCACGGCACCCACACCGCCACCACCGCCGCCGGCGGGCCGGTCGCGGACGCCAACCCGCTCGGCATCTCGCGCGGCCCCATCCACGGCATCGCGCCGGCCGCGCACGTGTCCGTCTACAAGGTCTGCGGCGCCGAAGGCTGCTACCAGACCGACTCGGCCGCGGCCGTCGGCCAGGCGATCCTCGACGGCGTCGACGTGATCAACTTCTCGATCTCCGGTGGCGCGAACCCGTACACGGACCCGGTCGAGCTGGCCTTCCTCGACGCCTACGCCGCCGGCGTGTTCGTCGCCGCCTCGGCCGGCAACGCCGGTCCCGGCGCGGCCACGACCGACCACCGCTCGCCGTGGGTGACCACGGTGGCGGCCAACACCCAGAAGCGCACCTTCGAGTCGACCATCACCTTCGGCGGTGGCGGCCCGACCATCAAGGGCGCCTCGATCACCGAAGGCATCTCGTCGGCGACCCCCGTGGTGCTGGCCTCGGCGCCGCCGTACAGCGACGCGCTCTGCATCAACCCCGCTCCTCCCGGCCTCTTCGCCGGCAAGATCGTGGCGTGTGAGCGTGGCCCGAACCGCGTGCTCAAGAGCTTCAGCGTGCGGCAGGGCGGCGCGGTCGGCATGATCCTGTACAACAGCACGCCGCTCGACGTCATGACCGACAACCACTGGCTGCCGACCGTCCACATCGACAAGCCGGCGACCGACGTCCTGCTCGCCCACCTCGCCGCCACTCCCGGGGCGACGGCGACCTTCACGCAGGGCACCAAGACCAACTGGCAGCGCGACGTGATCACCACGTTCTCCTCGCGCGGTCCCGGCGGCGACTTCCTCAAGCCCGACGTCACCGCGCCGGGCCTGCACATCCTCGCCGGTACGACGCCGACCCCCGAGTCCCCGCTGGAGGGCCCGCCCGGGAACCTCTACCAGGTGATCGCCGGCACCTCGATGTCGTCCCCGCACGTCGCGGGCGCGGCGGCGCTGGTGTTCGCGGCCAACCCCGGCTGGACCCCCGGCCAGGTCAAGTCGGCCCTGGAGACCACCGCCCGCACCAACGTCACCAAGCAGGACCGGGTCACCCCGGCCGACCCGTTCGACATGGGCGGCGGCCGCATCGACCTGAGCCAGGCGTACAACTCGGTTCTGACCATCGACGAGAGCGCGGCCGACTTCGCGATCTCCGCCGACGACCCGCTGAACCGCATCGACCTGAACATCCCGTCGGTGAACGCGCCCACCATGCCGGGCCAGATCACCACCACCCGTACCGTCAAGAACGTCACGGGCGAAGAGGTCGAGTACACCTCGCGCGGCAAGACCACCACCGCCGGCACGCACATCACCGTCACGCCGGAGCGCTTCACCGTCCCCGCGGGCGGCACCAAGGAGCTGACCATCACGATCAGCGCCCCCGACGTCCCGGACGGCCAGTACTTCGGTGAGATCGACCTCCGCCAGGAGGACGGCAACAAGGACCACCGCATCCCGGTGGCCTTCTACCGCCAGGAGGGCGCGATCCCGGTCGACCAGACCTGCGCCCCGTCGACCATCGCCAAGAACGCCGAGACGACCTGCACCGTCACCGTCTCCAACGGCACCCTGGACGACACCGAGGTCACCGCCACCAGCGTGCTCGACGGCCGTCTGCGGCTGAACAGCGTGACCGGCGCGACCCAGGTGAGCAGCCAGGAGGCCACGGTCACCACCACGCTCGACGGCCGCCAGCCCGACGCGCCGGTGATCACCCCGGGTGGTCTGTTCGGCTACATCCCGCTCGACGCCTTCGGCACCACGCCGACGCCCGTCGGCGACGAGCAGGCCGTGAACTACAACGTCCCGGCCTACCGGTTCGCCGGGCAGACATTCACCCGGATCGGCATCACGTCCAACGGCTACCTCGTGGCCGGCGGCACCAACGGCTCGGCGGACATCCAGTTCACCCCGCAGACGCTGCCCGACGACACCCGCCCGAACGGCGTGCTCGCGCCCTTCTGGACCGACCTCGACGGCACCGGCGCCCCCGGCGTCTACGCGACCACGCTGACCGACGGCGTGTCCGACTGGATCGTCGTCGAGTGGCGCCTGCGCCTCTACGGCACCAACACGCTGCGCACGTTCCAGGCGTGGATCGGCGTCAACGGCGTCGAGGACGTCAGCTTCGCCTACCCGGGCCCGCTGCCCTACCCGGGTGACGCCTACGGCCTGACCGTGGGCGCGGAGAACAGCGACGGCACCGCCGGCAGCCAGATCCCGGCGGGCACCGGTGTGACCAGCGACTACACCATCGCCAGCACGCCCGGCGCCCCGGGCGAGACCCTGACCTACACGATGAAGGTCAAGGGCGCCATCACCGGCGTCGGCTCGGTGACGACCTCGGTCGTCACCGACCAGGTCAAGGGCGTCACCCAGGAAGTCGACAAGATCACCGTCCAGTAGTCCCGGAACGGTGGACGGGCCCGGCGGTTCTCCGCCGGGCCCGTTTCTCGTCGAGGGCCGCATCGTAGAGTCCTGATATGACTTCCACCCGGTATGCAGCAAACGGCATGGTCTGCACCATTGACCACCTCGCGTCGGCCGCGGGTCTGGTCGTACTGGAGAAGGGCGGGAGCGCCGCCGACGCGGCGGTGGCGGCGAACGCGGTGCTGGCGGTCACCGCGCCGCACATGTGCGGCCTCGGGGGAGATCTGTTCGCGCTGGTCCACGACGGATCGGGCGTCCACGCCCTGAACGCCTCGGGACGCGCCGGCAGCGGCGCGGACCCGGCCCGGCTGCGGGCCGAGGGGCACGACCGGATGCCGCATCTGTACGACATCAGATCGGTCCCCGTGCCCGGATGCGTCGACGGGTGGCTCGCCCTGCACGGCAGGTTCGGCCGGTTGCCGCTCGCCGAGGTGCTGGCCCCGGCGATCCGCCTGGCGGCCGGCGGCTTCCCGGCCTCCCCGCTGCTGGCCCCGGGCGCCGCGTTCATCGGCACCCTGCAGAGTGACTACGCGCACGTGCAGAACGTCGGCGACCCGATCAGGAGACCGGGCGCGGCCAGGGTGCTGGAGGCCGTCGCCGAGACCGGGCGGGCGGGGTTCTACCAGGGCGAGTTCGGCCAGGGCCTGCTGAAGCTCGGCGGCGGCGAGTACACCGAGGACGACCTCGCGAGAGACCAGGCCGACTGGGTGACGCCGCTGTCGGCGAGCGTCTTCGGGCACGGCGTCCACACCATCCCGCCCAACTCCCAGGGCTACCTGCTCCTGCTCGCCCTCAAGATCCTGGAGGGCCTCGACGTCCCGGGCGACCCGGCCGACCCGGCCTGGGCCCACCTGCTGATCGACGCGGCCGTGGCCGCGGGTCACGACCGTCTCGACGTCCTGTACGAGAACGCGACCGCCCCCCTCGACACCGCCGAGGCCCGCCGGGCACTGGTCGGCGCCCCGGGCCTGACCGCCCCGGCGAAGAAGGGCGACACCACCTATCTCTGCGCCGTCGATTCCGACGGCATGGGCGTCTCGCTGATCCAGTCGAACGCCGCCGGGTTCGGCAGCCTCCTGTTCGAGCCGTCGACCGGCATCAACCTGCACAACCGCGGCATCGGCTTCTCCCTGGCCGAAGGCCACCCGGCCGAATACGGCCCCGGACGCCGCCCGCCGCACACCCTCGCGCCCGCCCTGATCACCCGCCCGGACGGCTCGCTGCGCACCGTCGTCGGCACCATGGGCGGCGACGCCCAGCCGCAGATCCTCCTGCAGCTCGTGACGCGGCTGCTCGTCCACGACCAGGCCCCCGGCGAGATCATCGCCGCCCCGCGCTGGGCGCTCGGCTCGGAGACCGGCTTCGACACCTGGCGGGGCGGGGAACACCTCGTCGAGGTCGAGGACGGCGCCCCGTGGGAGGCGGGACTGGCCGAGCGCGGCCACCGGACCGTGCGGGAGAACTACGGCGACGGGTTCGGGCACGCCCACCTGATCGACGTGCTGCCCTCCGGCGTGCTGGCGGGGGCGGCCGACCCGAGGGCGAAGATCGGCGCCGCCCTCGGGCGGTGAAACAGGGATGATCCTTGAGGTTCGTGGCGTTCGCGTTGTCGACGCCACTTACCTCGCGTACACGGAGAACCCCACTCATGACCGACCAGGCGACCAAGACCCTGCGTTCCACCTTCGACGAACTCGCCGCGCAGGTCCGCGCCTTCGCGCCGGAGGACCTCGTCCGACAGTCGGGAGCATCCGACTGGGACGTCTCGCAGGTGCTCAGCCACCTCGGCAGCGGCGCCGAGATCAACCTCGCCGCCCTCGAAGGCGCCCTGAACGGGACCGGAGCCCCCGAAGGCGACACGATCCGGGCCATCTGGGCCCGCTGGGACACGATGTCCCCCGAGGAGCGCGCGAACGCCTTCCTCGACGCCAACGAGAACCACATCGCCCGCCTGGAGGGCCTCGACGCGGATACCCGCGAGAACCTGCGGATCGCCCTGTGGTTCCCGATCGACCCGCTCGACGTGGAGACCTTCGCCAAGTTCCGGCTGAGTGAACTGGCCCTGCACACCTGGGACGTCCAGGTCACCTTCGACCAGGCCGCCGGGTTGGGCCCGGACGCCACCGACATCCTGCTCGACCGGATCGGCGGCATGCTCGGCTGGACCGCCAAGCCCGACCGGCTCGGCCGCGCGGTCACCCTGGCCGTCCACGTGACCGCGCCCGAGCGGTCGTTCGGCCTGGCGATCGGGGAGCAGGCCGAGATCGTGGACGTCCCGGCCGAGCCCGACGCGGTGCTGACCGCGCCGGCCGAATGGTGGCTGCGGCTGGTGACCGGGCGGCACGCGCCCGAGCACACCCCGCCGGTCGTCGAACTCACCGGTTCGATCACTTTGGAGGAACTGCGACAGGTTTTCCCCGGCTTCTGATTATTAGAGCGGGCCGGCGAAACTTGTGACATCTGTGACTCCACTGACAGGATGCTCAAGGTGGAGACGAGATATGTGGTGGGCGCGTTGCTCTTGGCCACCAGTGGAGTTATGGTCGCCGGCCCCGCTCAGGCCGCCGCGCCGACCGGCCCCGGGATGGTGAAATGCCCACGCGCGACGAAGACCGTGGGCACCGCGAGCCAGCTCAAGATCGCGCTTGCCGGTGCCCGCGCGGGTGATGTGATCAAGTTACGGCCCGGCATCTACCGGGGGAACTTCGTCGCCCAGAAATCGGGCACGCAGAGCCGCCCCATTTTCGTCTGCGGCACCGCCAAATCGATCATCGAAGGCGGCGGCCCGAAGGGCGGTTACGGTTTCCACATCAACAAGGGAAACTACTGGCGCCTGGTCGGTTTCACCGTCAGGAAGAGCCAGAAAGGCGTGATGGCCGACCGCACCCGCGGTTCGGTCATCCAGTCGCTGACCGTGCACTCCATCGGTGACGAGGCCATTCATCTGCGCAATTTCAGCACCAAGAACATCGTCCAGTACAACCGCATTTACAACACCGGTCTCCGGCAGCCGAAATTCGGCGAAGGCGTCTACATCGGCAGCGCCGAGTCGAACTGGAAGAAGTACACCGGCGGCCAGATGGACCGCAGCGACGGCAACTGGGTGCGCGGCAACGAGATCAAGTCGACCGCCGAGGCGATCGACATCAAGGAAGGCACCAGCGGCGGCTGGATCGTCGGCAACGTCTTCGACGGCTCCGCGCTCGTGAACGACGGCACCAACGATTCCTGGGTCGACGTCAAGGGCAACGACTATGTCATCGAGAACAACCGGGGCCGGAGAACACCGCTCGACGGATTCCAGACCCACGAGATCGTCGACGGCTGGGGAACCGGAAACGTCTTCCGGCGGAACGTCATCAATCTTTCCGGTGCGAAGGGCGTCGGCGTCAACGACACCGTCGGCGGAAACACCATCGCGTGTGACAACAAGGTGACCGGCGGGCCACTACTCAAAAAGGGTGCATGTTCGTAATCGACACTTACGATCGGGTTCGGGAGGTTGCATGAACCTGATCGAAGTGGAAGTCCCGGACTTCCGGGGCATGCAGGCACTCAACGCATGGCTGGTGGGTCACGACGCGGGCGTTCTCCTGATCGGCCCGTCCCCCGACGGACCCGAATCGGTCATGCACGGCATCGTGACCAGACAGGAACCACTCCCCGGCGCGAGGGTGTCGCGCTGGGACACCGTCAAGGTGTGGATGAGAGACGGCGGTGGCGGCTCGGCGGGAGTCCGTGAGCCGCGCACCCCGAAACCGCCGGTCGGCGGGCGGGCGGAAGAACCACCGGACCACTGAGGCGACCAAGAAGGGGAGCCGCCTTCGAGGCGGCTCCCCGTCAAGCCCTCAGGCCCCGAGACCGTCGTAGTACGGCTTCATCTCCGGGTAGTAGTCGGCGAAGTCCGGCGCGGGCGCCCCTTCGCGGGCCGCCACCAGGCAGTCGAGGTAGTACTCCCAGCCCGGCCCCACCTCTCCGGCGCTCGCCGGGTCGATCCGGTGGTGGACGAACAACAACTCGGTGACCCCGTCGATCTCGGTGACGGTCAGTTCGACGTGCCAGGCGCCGTGTTCATCCTGGGACGACAGGGCCAGCCGCCGGGGCGGCTCACACGCCTCCACTCGCATGTCGACCCAGGGCGCGCCCTCCTCTGAGGTGAGCTGGACCTGGATCATCGGGTCGGCGTCGCCCCGCCAGGGGCCGAACCAGCGGGCGGTGCGCTCCGATTCGGTGACGCTGGCCCACACGTCGGCGGCCGGGGCCTTGAAGCTGCGGGTCAGATGAAGGTCGGCGCCGAAGAGGCGGCCGGTCGGGTTCACGCGGTCTCCCTGTTGTCGCGGCGGGCCCGGTAGACCTCGGTCTCCAGCGCGTCGAGGCGCTGCTCCCAGCCCGCGGGGGTCATGAGGTCGGACAACCATCGATGCAGTTCGGTGAGGCCGTCGGGGTTGAGCGAGTAGTAGCGGTGCCGGCCGGACAGATCGTCGTCGACGAGCCCGCTCTCCCGGAGCACCCGCAGGTGCCGGCTGACGGCGGGTCGGCTGACGGGGAACCGGGCGGCGATCTCACCGGCGGTGAGCCGCTCGTCGCGCACCATGCGCAGAATCGCCCGTCTGATCGGGTCGGCGATCGCCTCCGCGGCCTGGTCCATAGGGTAAAGCGTAACCTATAGGTTACGCATTTACATAACCTCCGCAGAGGGGGTAGGGGACCGGCATGGGGCGGACATTCGGGGTCGAAGAAGAATTCCTGCTGGTCGACGGGGTGACGGGACGACCCGCCCCCGACGTCGAGAAGGTGCTGGCCGACGCCGGCCCGCATCCCGGCGCGGGAGGGGTCTACAGCGCCGAGTTGTTCCAGACCCAGGTCGAGGCCGCCACCGGCGTCTGCGCCGACCTCGCCGACCTGCGCGCCCAACTGTCCGGCGCCCGCACCCGCCTGGCCGAGGCCGCCCACGCCCACGGCCTGCGCCTGGTCTCGGTCGGCACCCCCGTGCTCCCCGGCTCCAGCCCGCCCGTCTCCGCCGGCGACCGCTACGCCGACATCGTCCAGACCCACCGGGCGACGATCAGGGACTACCAGTGCTGCGGCTGCCACGTCCACGTGGGCGTGCCCGACCGCGCGACGGGGGTGGCGGTGCTCAACCACGTCCGCCCGTGGTTGCCCACACTCGTGGCTCTGGGGGCCAATTCCCCGTACGACAAGGGCCGCGACTCCGGGTTCGCGAGCTGGCGGATCGCCGAGCAACTGAGGTTCCCCGGCTCCGGCCTACCGCCCCGCTTCGCCGACCTCTCCCACTACGACGAGACCGTGAGCCAGTTCATCGAGTGCGGCGTCCTGGTCGACACCGCCATGACGTTCTGGATCGCCCGGCTGGGCGTCCGGACCCCCACGGTCGAGATCCGCGCCGCCGACGCGGCCGGCTGCGTCGACGACGCCCTCCTCCAGGCCCTGCTGACCCGCGCCCTGGTGACGACCGCGCTGACCGAACTGGCGGCCGGCCGGGAGGGCCCCGACGTACCCGAGCCCGTCTGCACGGCGGCACTGTTCAACGCGGCCCGCAACGGACTGGCCGGAACCGGGATCTGCCCGGTCGAGGGACGCGAGATCCCGGCGACCGAACTGGTCGACCGGCTGCTGAGGCACGTGGGCGACGCGCTGGAGGAGACGGGGGAGATCGGCGAGGCGCGGCGGCTGCTGGAGTGGATCGGTCGGACGGGCACGGGGGCCGACCGGCAGCGGCGGGCGGCGGAGCGGGGGCCGAAGGCGATCGTCGAGATGCTGGCACGGCAGACGACGTATTCATAATGTCGGGCGCATATTCGTGAGATATCGTCTTCCGGTCGAAGCTGCGGCCCGACGGGCTTTCTCTTCTGAGGACATGCCCCCATACCGCACGAAGTCCTTTCGTGCTGCCTGGGGGAAATCGTGGCGAGCGTTCCGGCTCCCGCCGAGCGGTTGTCTGCCAAGAGTCTCTATGACCTGCTGCTTCAGCCGCGTTCCATGGTCGAACGGACCTTCGTCGCGGCTCTCGCGGCGAAGGTGAAGGAGACGACCGGCCGCGTCGCCCGGGAATCCGAGAAACGCGCCTGGGTCAACAGCCTGTCCGATCTCTCCCGCTCACTGATGGACGCGGAACGGGGCAGGCTTGAGGTTTTCCTCGAATTCCCCATGCCGGGCAACAAACGCAGTTCGGCCGACGTCGTGCTGGCCGGATACGATTCCGCCGGCCGGGTCGCCTATGTGGTCGTGGAACTCAAGCAGTGGAGCGAGGCGGCGCTCTTCGAGGGAAACGACGCGCTCGTCGACGTGCCGGGGATGCGCCCGCACCAGAGCCATCCGGCCGTACAGGTGAAGGGCTATCGCGACCAGCTCAGAAGGACCTGCTCGGCGCTCGACGGCCGCCCCGAGGCGGTGAGCGCCGTCGTCTACCTGCAGAACGCGCGGCGGGATGACATCCGCGACCTCTACCAGAAATCGGTGACCGAGGAGGTGCCGCTCTTCTGCCGGAGCGAACGCGGCGCCTTCGTCGAATACCTTCAACGGCGGTTCTCCGACGAGCCCGGCCAGTCCGCCGGTGACATCCTGGACAACGGGGCGATGGTGCCGACCGGCGAACTGCTCGACCGGGCCGCCGACGTGCTGCGCGGACGCGACCAGTTCGTGCTGCTCGACGAGCAGCAGGAGGCTCTCCAACTGGTGCGCCACGACATCCGGACCGCCTTCGAGGCCAACACCAAACGGGTCGTCATCATCACCGGCGGCCCCGGCAGCGGGAAGACCGCGATCGCGCTCTCGTTGCTCCGCGAATTCGCCGAGGCGCGCGACCGGGTCGCCTACGTCACCGGCTCGCGCACGCTCACCAGGACCTTCCGCCGCGCCATCGGCGGACGCGACAAGGACATCGCCGGGCTCTTCCAGTACTACAACGACTACGCGAACGCGCCCAGGAACCGGCTCGACATGATCATCGTGGACGAGGCCCACCGGGTGCGGGCGAAGTCGCAAGACCGCTTCAACGCGGCCCGGCGCAGCGACCGCCCGCAGATCGAGAGCCTGATGGAGGCGGCCCGAGTGCCGGTCTTCCTCCTCGACGAACACCAGGTCGTCAAGCCCGGCGAGGTCGGGACCGTCGCGGCGATCGAGGCGCAGGCCCAGGCCCTCAACATCAAGTACCACCGGGTCAACCTCGATGGACAGTGGCGCAGCGGCGGCAGCGCCGTCTACGACGAATGGGTCCGCGGGCTGCTCAACCTCGGCGCCGCCGACAGCCAGTGGGACGGCGACTCCGAGGCCCGGCCATGGCCGGGAGACGAGCACTTCGAGGTCCGGCTCGCCGACTCGCCCGCCCAGATGGAGGAGTTCCTGCGCGCCCGCATGGTCGAGGGGAGCACCGCCCGGATCACCGCCGGATACTGCTGGCCGTGGAGCGACCCGAACGACGACAAGAGCCTCGTCGACGACGTCGTGATCGGCGACTGGGCCCGGCCCTGGAACGCCAATGGCGACGGTGTCCGCGTCGGCAAGGCGCCCACCAGCCAGTTCTGGGCCACGCTTCCGGGCGGCTTCGACCAGATCGGCTGCATCTACACCGCCCAGGGCCTGGAGTTCGACTGGGCCGGGGTCATCGTCGGTCCGGATCTGATCGCCCGCGGCGGCGGTTTGCGTACGGTCCGCGAGGCGAACCGGGACAGCGACCTGGTCAAGCGCTCGGTCAGCGACGAGCAGTTCGACCGGCTCATCCGCAACACCTACAAGGTGCTGCTGACGCGCGGTCTCAAGGGGGTCGTCATCTACGCCTGTGACGACCAGACGAGGGAGCACCTCAGGGCACTAGTTCCGCCAGTAACCTCCTGACGGCCGGGTCCACCGCGTACAGAACGGTCCCGCGCATCCCCCTGGTCAGCAGCACCTTGTAGACGTTCCGGACGAGCTGGTCGAACTCGGCGTCCGGGACGCTCTTGACGCTCTTGAAGGCCGGGTCGCGGTTGGCGCTCCGCACGGTCGCCAGCACGCCGTCGCGGACGGTCAGATCCGGACCGAGGATGACCCCGGCCCAGTCGTACTCGAATCCCTGGGCCGTGTAGACGCAGCCGACCTGGCCGAACCCAGAAGGCTCGGTCGCCCACAACATGCTGGGCGGGGCGTCGCCGACGGCGCGGTGCTTCTTGACGTTCCACGGTCGGGCCCAGTCGCCGATCACGACGTCGTCGACGAGGGTGAGGTCGGACCTCGGGTCGCTCCAGGGCCAGCAGTATCCGGCGGTCATCCGGGCGGTGCCGGACTTTCCACGGAGGATCGACTCGAGTTCCTCGGGGCTGCCGGCGAGACGCACCTCGAAGCTGGGGTCGCCCGTCCATGGCGACGGGCTCTCGCCCGACAGGCCCACGAGGTCGAGCACCCAGCGTTCGTAGACTCTGCTGCCGCCGCAGCGGAACTGCTCGTCGAGGCTGACGTGGCTGACGGTGTACCCCTTCGATCTCGCGAAGGCTTCGATCGCCTGGACGGTGCCGAGTTCGCCCGGCCGCACGACCTGGTGTTCGTCCAGCAGGAAGACGGGCACCTTCGCGGCGCTCAGGAGTTCGTCGAGCTGCGGGCGGCCGGTCCTCTTGGCGGCGGGGGTGAAGCGGTTCGAGGAGGTTTCCCTGATGCGGTGGGCCTCGTCGCAGACCAGCACGTCGAGCCCGTCGGGCTTGGCGTCGGTGAGGCTGTTGAAGTAGACGAACAGGTTCTTGATCCGGGTGTTGCCCCTGCCGGGATAGCGCCGCATGGTCTCGGTGAACGACTGTGAGCCGGTCGCGTGCAGGGCGGTGCGACCCCGCCGGAACAGTTCGCCCAGCAGCGACAGGGCGATGACGCTCTTCCCGCTGCCCGGACCTCCGGTGACGATGACGACCCGCTTCTCGTCGGTGTCGACGGCCCGCATCACCAGTTCGAAGGCGACCTGCTGCTCGTCGAGGAGGGTGAACTGCTCGCGCTCCCGGATCTCCTTGGCGGCGTGCGCCATGAGCTGGCGGCTCGGCGCCACGGGGCTCCCCAGCAGCCGTTCGGCCGCGGCGTCGCCGGAGTCGGGAGCGAGCCTCGACCGCAGGAAGGACCGAAACATCTCGCGCCGGCTGCCGGTGAAGACCTCACCGGCGAGGTCGGCGACGTCGAGATCCATGGCGTTGTGGAGGTAGGCGGCCGTGCTCACCGACTCGGGGGTGAGCACGTCGAGGAAGTCGACGAGGTACTCGCCGTAGCGGCGCACCTGCTCGGCCGGGTGCAGGACCTCTCGGCCGCCGGTCAGCACGAGACGGTCGCCGAGCTCGGACAGTTCGGCCTGGGTCCACTGCTTCAACTCGACGAGGACATACGAGTCGGCGCCGGTCTCCGGATGCGCCCCGGCCAGTAGGACGTCGACGCGGCGGCTGGACAGCGGCAGCTTGTACTCGGCGAGCAGCGTGACCCCGCCCAGCCCGGCCGCCACGAGGTCCTCGGCGAGCACGGGCAGGCTGTTGCGCCACGAGAGCACCTCGGCCTTCGACGGTCCCTGGCCGGTGGTGGCCCTCACATGGTCGGCCAGCGCTCCGGCGAACGCCGTCTCCGCAGGGGAAAGCAGGTCTTCCACCGACAGCCGAATCGCCGACACGGGCGTCCCCCAGGCAGCACGAAGTCACTCGTGCGGGTGGGGGCGTATCCGGTCGCCGGAAGCCCGTCGGGCCGCATCACATGGTCATCTTGAGGTTAGCGGAGGGTAGCGTTTGTCGACCTCGTCGATTTTGGCGTGGATCGCGTCGATCAGGTCGACGCCGAGGACGTCGGCCAGCCGGATCAAATAGGTGGCGACGTCGGCCATCTCCGACTTCACCCGCCCCAGTTCCTCCCCGCTCAGCGACGCCGACTCCTCCGGGGTGAGCCACTGGAACTCGGCGAGCAGTTCGCCCGCCTCTCCCGCCAGCGCCATCGCGAGATTCTTCGGCGTGTGGAAGGGCTCCCAGTCGCGGGCCGCCGCGAAAGCCCGCAGGCGGGCCGCCACCTGTTCGATCTCCGTCACGCCACCAGGCTAGGGCCGGTCGGAATCGGGCCAGACATAGGGGAGATCGTCTGGTTCGTCACCGAACAGCGGGCGGTAGAAGGCCGGGTCCTTGCGCAGCAGGGCCGACCGGTGGCTCCGGTGGAAGGCGGGGTCGCCGAGCCACGGCGGCAGTTCGCCGGCCGCGCCGAGGGCGGCCTGGGTGCGGATGGCGGCGCGGCCGGTGAAGCGTGCGAGGTCCTGCCGCAGGGTGGCGGCGCAGGTGTCGGCGCGGCCGGTGGAGCACCATCGGTCGCAGATCTCCAGGCCGTACCGGACCAGCGCCTCCTCGTAGCCCCGCCACATCCTGGCCGCCGGGTGGTGCCGCCAGCCGTAGTCGTCGACGGACGTCGCGCGCAGCACCTGGATGACCTCGACGCGCTGTTTGCCCAGGCGGCGGTCGTCCAGGACCTCGGCGGTCGCGGTGAAGTCGGGGTAGGGCAGGAAGGTCTGCACCGGTTCACGCTAGGGCGAGATGAGTAGGGGGCTACTCAAGCGCGCCGGGGGATCGGCGCCGATCATGGCGGGCATGGCCAAGAAAAAGGTCGGCGAGATTCGCATCAGCAAGCGGATCGTGCGGATCGGGCACGAGGTGTATCCGCTGGCGAACATCTCCCGTGTGCAGACGTTGCGGGTCGTCTTCAAGGGGCGGCTCTCCACCTTCTATCCCCTCGGACAACTCGTGGTCGTGGCGGCGCTGGCGGCCGCGGCGTCGTTCGTGGCCGAGGAGGTGCTTCCGGAGGCGCGGGAGTTCCTGCCCACCGCGCTCGCCGTCGCGGGGGTCTGGGGCGGGCTGCTCGCGCTCTGGTTCCTCTACCGGCTGATCTTCCGGCGGACCCCGTATTCGCTGGTGATCGAGACCGCCGGGACGCAGTACACCGCGCTGACCGGCACCGATCTGGGGGAGATCCGCCGTATCGAGGGCCTGATCGTGGCCGCCATCGAGGATCCTCCGCACAAGGAGGAGGGGCACCCGATCTACGGCGACGTCTATATCGGCAACACCTTCGGGCGGGACACCTACAACGTCAGCGGCGGCGGCCGCGCGACCGTCAACAACTAGGAGCGGCGATGGGCGACACCTACTACGGACGGGACACCTTCAACGTCCGCGACCAGGGCAACGTGACCGTCAACAACCGGGGTGACGACCGGGTCGACGTCGCCGCGGCGGTGGCCGAGCTGCGGGCGCTGATCGCCGAGCTCGGCCGTGCCGGGGCCGTCGCCCCCGACGGGTCGGTCGCCGACCCGGGGGCCGTGGTGGCGGCCGTACAGGAGCAGCCGGGACGGCTGAGGGCGCTCGGGGCCGCGGTCGCGGGCGGCGCCAAGGACGCCGTGTTGTCGATCGTGCAGGGGGGCGTGGCGTCGCTGATCGTGGCGCTGGTGTCGCGGGCTACGGGATAGGGCGGTAGAGCGCGGCCACCTCGGCCGCCAGCCGGGCCACCTCGTCGCGCAGTTCGGGGGGTTCGAGCACCTCGACCGAGGGGCCCCGCGACAGGAAGTGGCGGGCCGCCCTCGGGATCGACTCGATGGGGACGGTCCGCTCGACGCCGTCTTCCCGGACGACGGCCTCGCCCTGCTGGAGGAAGGCGTGGAACCGTTCCTGGTGGTCGCGCCAGTAGGCCGGGAGGTCGAAGTCCGCGGGCACGTCGAACTCCTCGGCCGAGGTGCGCAGCGCGAGGATCTGGTCGACCCGGTAGGTGCGCGGCCCCGGCCCGGCCACGAGGTACCAGCGGCCGGCCTTCAGCACGAGCCCATACGGCTCCAGCACCCGATCGACCTCCTCGGGCGCCTTCCACCTGCGGTAACGCACGTGGAGCAGGCGTCCGCGCCAGACGGCGTCGGCGACCGCGCCGAGGAACGGGACGGAGGTGTCCTTGGTGTACCACCCGGGCGCGTCGAGGTGGAAGCGGGCCCGCATGCGGTCGGCCTGGGCGCGCAGGTCGGGCGGCAGGGCCGCGCGCAGTTTGAGCTGCGCCCCGGCCAGCGCGTCGCCCATGCCGAGTTCGCCCGCCGGGCCGGGCAGGCCGGAGAGGAACAGCGCCTCGGCCTCGGACGGGTTCAGCCCGGTCAGGTGGGTGCGGTAGCCCGCGACGAGCTGGTAGCCGCCCTGGTGGCCGGCGTCTCCGTAGATGGGGACGCCCGCGGCGTGCAGGGCCTCGACGTCGCGGTAGACGGTGCGGACCGAGACGTCGAGCTCCTCGGCGAGCTGGGCGGCGGTGCGGCGGCCCTTCGTCTGGAGCAGCAGCACCATCGCGAGTAGTCGGCTCGACTTCACTGACACACCTTGGCAGTGGAGGCTCCCTATCGTCCAGGCATGGCTTTCGCGGAGAAGATCCTCACCGTGCCGCCGCCGATCGAGGTCGGTGGACGCCACGTCAAGCGCTACCATGTGGGCTCCCCCGAGCCCCACGTGGAGAAGGCCGCCTACACCCTGCTGCCCGACCTGCTGCCCGAGGCCGACGGCACCCCGCCGGCCTCGTTCGTGGTGTTGCACCGGGGCGGCGACACCGGCGCCTATTTGAACGTCTACTCCTGGGCCTGGGACAACGCGCTGCGCTTCACCGGCGCGGCCGGGGGCCAGCCGTTTCTCGGTTGTCCCGACGACGACCCGGCCCACTTCGTGCGGCTGGCCCCCGACTTCATCGGCTGCGTCTACGAACTGCCGCCGATCACCCACGAACGCGACGCCTGGGTTCGGCACGTGCTCACCCCGGAACGGCCCGACCTGGCCGCCTACCTGACCGACTCGCTCCCCGAAGGGATGACCGGATGACCGGCTTCGACTTTCTCATCGGCGACTGGACCGTCGCCAACCGCCGCCGCCTGAACTACCTCGACCCGGACAGCGCGTGGGAGGAGTTCACCGGCCACTCGACCTGCCGCCCGCTGTTCGACGGCTCGGCCAACATCGAGGAGATGGTCTGCCCGACCTTCAGCGGCATCACGCTGCGCCTGTTCGACGTGGAGAAGAAGGAGTGGTCCCTCTACTGGTCGAACTCCCGATACGGGGTGCTCCAGCCGCCCGTCGTCGGCACCTTCACCGACGGCGTGGGCGAGTTCTTCGGCCGCGACCTCTACGACGACGAGGAGATCCACGCCCGGTTCATCTGGAACGCCATCACCCCCGAGTCGGCCCACTGGGAACAGGCCTTCTCCCAGGACGGCGGCCAGACCTGGCTGACCAACTGGACCATGGACTTCACCCGCCGCTAGATCATCGGCGGGTAACGTAGATCACGTGACTGAGGTTCGGGAACTGCGGCTGGTCGTGACGGCCGAGAACTACGAAGAGGCCCTCCACTTCTACCGCGACGTGCTCGGCCTCCACGAGATCGCCGACTTCTCCTCCGACGACGGCCGGGTCCGCCTGCTGTCGGCGGGCCGGGCCACGGTGGAGATCGTCGACGTACGCCAGGCGCAGTTCATCGACCGGGTCGAGGTCGGCCGGCGGGTGGCCGGGCACATCAGGGTCGCCCTGGAGGTCCCCGACGCCGAATCCACGGCCGCCCTGCTGGAGGAGCACGGCGCCGACGTGCTCGCGCCGCCGACCCGCACCCCGTGGAACTCGCTCAACGCCCGGCTGACCGCCCCCGACGGGCTGCAACTGACCCTGTTCGAGGAGCTCGGATGAAGGCCGTCAGCCAAGACGTGCTGGGCGGGCCCGAGGTCCTGCACACCGTCGACCTGCCCAAGCCGGTTCCCGGGCCGACCGAGGTGCTCGTCCGGGTGCACGCCGCCGGGCTCAACCCGACCGACTGGAAACACCGCGCCACCGGTGGCCTGCTCGGGGAGCCGCCGTTCGTGCTCGGATGGGACGTCTCGGGCGTCGTCGAGGCGGCCGGCGTCGGGTCGGTGATCTACAAACCGGGCGACGAGGTCTTCGGCATGCTGCGCTACCCGTTCGGGCACGGCTCCTTCGCCGAGTACGTCACCGCCCCGGCCCGCACCTTCGCGCCGAAACCCGCGGCGCTCGACCACGTCCAGGCCGCCGGGGTCCCGCTGGCGGGGCTGACCGCCTGGCAGGCGCTGGTCGACGTCGCCGGCGTCCGCGAGGGCGGCGAGGTGCTGGTCCACGCGGCGGCCGGCGGGGTCGGGCACCTGGCGGTGCAGATCGCCAAGGCCCGCGGCGCCTACGTCTACGGCACCGCCAGCGCGGCCAAGCACGACTTCCTGCGCCACCTCGGCGTCGACGAGGTGATCGACTACCGGTCGACCGACTTCACCACCGTGTGCGACGGGCTCGACGCCGTGATCGACACCATCGGCGGCGACTACGGCCCGCGCTCGCTCACCGTGTTGCGGCCCGGCGGGGTCCTGGTCTCGCTCGTCCGCACCCTGGAAGCCGCCGACCTGCGCGAACAGGCCGCCGCGCAGGGCGTGCGGGTCGAGTCGATGCTGGCCGAACCCGACCTGTCGGCGCTCAAGAGCCTCGCGGCGCTGATCGAGGCCGGGCGGCTGCGGGTCGCCATCGCGGCGGTCTTCCCGCTCGACGAACTCGGCAAGGCCATGGAACTGGGCGAATCCGGCCGCACCACCGGGAAGATCGTCCTCACCGTGCCGTGATCTGGCGTCCGGCGCCCCGGGGGCCGACACTGGCTGGCATGGTCACCCAGCGGACGTCCACCCGACGCCCGGAACTCGATCTGATCCGGACCGTCGTGGTGTTCGCGCTGATCTTCGCCCACGCGGCCCTGGTGTTCGACGCCGAAGACGACTTCTACGTGAAGAACGCCGACACCACCTCGGTCACGATGATCATCGCCGGCTTCCTGGTCATCTGGGCCATGCCGATGCTCTTCCTCGTCTCGGGCGTCGCGGCCTTCCACTCCCTGCGGAAACGCGGCGCGGGCGGCTTCGTGAGAGACCGGCTGCTCCGCCTCGGCCTGCCGCTCGTCGTCGCCGTCATGACGATCGTGCCGATCCCGCAGTGGATCAGGACCGGGATGACCGAGAGCTACTGGGCGTTCCTGCCGAAGTTCTTCGACGTCCATATCGACCTCGCGAACTTCCCGTTCGTCCTGCGCGGCGAGTATTTCGAGGCCGGGCACCTGTGGTTCGTGGTCATGCTGGTCACCTGGTCGCTCATCCTGGCCGTGGTCGCGCGCTGGATCCCGTCGGATCACGGCTTCCCCACCCGCCGCGGTTTCGTCCTGCTGCCCTTCCTGCCGATCTCGCTGGTCTGCGCCTTCGCCGGGCTCGAAGAGGAGTTCGCGGCCTGGAGCCGATGGGCCTACCTGCTCTTCTTCCTGTACGGCTACCTCATCGCCGCCGACGACCGGCTCCGGGAGGCCATGCGACGGGACGCGCCGCTGGCTGCCCTGGTCGGCGCGGTCCTCTTCGGCGTGGGCACGCCCGGGTTCCTGCTGGTCCCCGGCGATCCGATGACCGACATGGAGCCCTACCACCTCGCCGTCCGGGCGCTCTACGGCGCGGCCTCCTGGTGCTTCTGCGTGGCCATCCTCGGCTTCCTCGACCGGCGTGCCTGGCCGGAACAGGGCGGCTACCTGACGGCCGCCGCCCTGTTCGTCTACATCGTCCACCAGCCCGTCGTGGTGGTGGCCGCCTATTTCGTGGTCCAGTGGCAGGCGCCGATCATCGTCAAGTACGCCGCCATCGTCGCGGTGTCGTTCGCGGTGACGCTGGCGGCGTACGAGGTCGTGCGGCGCATTCCCCACCTGCGGGAGCTGTTCGGGGTGCGTCAGGCCGGGCGGGCGTAGAACGCGATGTGCTCGTAGGTCCAGCCCTCGGCGATCGCCGCGTCGCGGGCCTGGGGGCCGACGACGTAGTTGTGGTAGGCGCCCTTCCTGAGGCGGTAGACGGCGACCGTGCCCGGGGTGTTCTGGTTGACGGCGTAGAAGGTGACGCCCTCGTAGACGTAGCCCGAGCGGTTCACCGCGTTGTCGCGTTCGACGGTGTTGCGGGCGAACAGGCGGTCGCCCGAGGTCGGGTGGACCAGCCGGTGGATGGGGACCAGGCCGTTGGCCGCGCGCCCGGAGACGAACAGCGTCACGCCCTGGTCGACGTAGCCGTAGCGGGCCACGGCCTTGTCGGCCTCGCCTCGGCTCAGGGTCAGCAGCGAGTGGCCTTCGGTGGGGTGCGTGACGACGTACAGCGGCCTACGCAACAGCTCCAGCACCGGCGCGAGCGTCTGCGAGGGGGAAGGCGCCGGCGTGGGGGACGGGCTGGCCGACGGGGTGGCGCTCGGTGAGGCCGTGGGCGACTGTGTCGGGGTGGGTGTCGGGGTGGGCGTCGGCATCGACGTCGGGGGCGGGGGCGTCGTCTCCACGGACGGGCCGCGTAACACGCCCAGCGGGACCTTCTTGCCCGCGTCGACGCCGATCGCCGCGGCGACGTCCTCGGGCAGTGGGGCGCCGGCCGAGGCCGCGGGCGAGCCGGACTTCAGCTTGTAGTCGCCGCCGCTGAAGTAGCCCTCCGTGCCCTCCTGGTAGTGGGCGTTGCTCTCGCGGCCGGTCGACCTGAGCTGGGTCAGGCTGGTGAACGCCTGGTCGTTGCCGGCCGGGAGCGCCCACTTCGCCACCTGGGAGGCGGCCGTGGGCCGGTAGTAGCCGTTGTTGTCCATCTGCCCGGCGGGGATCATCTTCGCCGCGCCGACCCGCTTGCCGGACGACGCGCTGTTGGCGTCGACCGTGTCCACGAGGGCGCCGCCGCCGGAGCGGCCGGAGAAGATGTTGTTGATCAGGGTCACATCGGCGGTGTCCCAGGTCACCCCGCGTGCCACCGCGTCGGGAGCGGGGCAGTTGTCGGCGTTGCAGCGGTCCAGGTGGGGGCGGGGGTCCTCGGCGATCTGGATCGGCGAGGCGTTGTCGGCCATGGTGTTGTTGTAGACGCGGACCTTGTTCGAGCCGCTGATCTTGAGCCCGAACTGCCCGTTCCCGGCGAGCAGGTTCGAGGCGATCAGCGCGCGCGAGGACACCTCGTAGTACATGCCGTGCTTGGCGTTGCCCCGGGCCACGTTCCGGACCAGCCGCACGTTCTCGCACGACAGGTCGCACCAGAACCCGGCGCCCTGGTTGCCGTCGAACACGTTGTCGCGGATGTTGGCGTTGACGAGGAAGGTCGCCTTCATCCCGGCCCCGGCGAGGCTGGAGACCGCCACCAGGCCGATCTTCTCGGTGTTGTTGCCCGAGACGACGTTGCCGTACATCGTGAGGTTGGCGGCCTTGTGGGAGCTGATCCCGGTGAAGCCGTTGGCGGTGATCGTGTTGCCGGTCAGGCGCATGTCGTCCGCGAGCGCCGACACCCCGGCCGCCGCGTTGAGGGTGACCGTGTTGTCCTCCAGCACGACGCCCCTGGCCTGCGAGATGATCGCGGCCGGCTTCTTGCGGTAGTCCTGGCTGGTCGCGTAGTGAGCGAAGCCGAGGCCGCGGAGCACGGAGTTCTCCGAACCGGGCAGGAAGTGCACGGCGTAGGCGATGGAGGACAGTTCGACTCGCGCGCGAGCGGGGTCGCTGCCGAGGTAGACGGCGCCGCGGCCGTCCCAGAAGAAGGTGCCGGCGGTGACGGCCGCGCGGGAGGTCACCTGCTGGAGCGGCTTGCCGCCGTAGAAGGCCATCTCGGGGTCGCCGCCGACGAGGTTGCCCGTCGTGATGTCGGGCGGGTACACGCAGGCGCTCCGGCAGATCGCGGGGTCCCACCCGTCGAGGCGCCAGGCTGCGCCGTCGCGGACGAACTTCGCGGCCGGGATCTCGGTGCTGCCCTTGAACCAGGCCTGCTCCCCGGGCGCCGACTGGATCGTCACCGGCTTGGCGATGCTGCCCAGGGACTCCCGGTATTCGCCGCCGCGGAGGACGATCGTCGTCATCACCCCGCCCTTGGCGCGCTTGAGGGCGGCGGCGACGGTTCGCAGCGGCGCGCTCTCGGTTCCCGGGTTGGCGTCGTCGCCCGAGCTCGCCGACACGTGGATCGCGTCTGAGGCGGGCGGGGCCGCGATCGCCTGAGTGGCCATGTCGACTCCGATCGCGCCGCTGACGGCAAGCGAACAGATGACGAATCTTCTATAACGAAGAGGCATAGGCCCTTTCATACCGAGAGGGTCGTGATCGTGTACACAGAAGTTACAAAAACGGCCTGAGTCCCTCAGGTCACAGCGAATGCCTGTATTAACGAGGATTAACCGAGCCGTGCGCGACGATCTTCTCCGGGCTGTCATGGCCACTGCCAGCGCTTTTTCCGAGGCCGGTCGTGACCTTTACCTCGACTTCCATCCCGACGTCCGGCGCTGGGCGCCGATCACCGATCTCGTGGGAAAGGTGCGCCTCGGGGTTTCGTTCACCCTTCCCGACGGCCGCGAACTGGTCTGTGAGGTGCGGCTCCGCTCCCACGGCCCGGTCTGGACCGTGGACGGGACGGTCGACCTCGACGGCGAGGAGTTACTTCTGTTACCCGAAGGTCCGGCGGACCTGCTCGGCGACTACACCGAGCAGGTGCTCGAACCGGCACGACGGCACCTCGACGAGGCCCTCAGAGGGCTCGCAAACCCTGGATGACCTCGCGCAGGATCCGCTCCTCCGGCAACTGGGCCACGGTGGCCTGCGGCCGGGCGGTGATGATGTTCCGGTCGCGGAGGCCGCTCAGCAGGATCCTGACCACGTTCAGCGACAGGGCCACGTCGGAGGCGAGGTCGGCGACCGACGCGGGCGACTGGCAGACCCGGACGATCCGGAGCTCCTCCGGTGTGAGCCCCCCGAGCCGCGCGCCCGGCACCGCCCGGATGATCGTCATCAGCTCGAACTCGGGCCCGGTGGGCCGGGTTCTCCCTCGGGTGAGGGTGTACGGGCGCAGCAGAGGTGGTTCTTCGGTCACGCTTCGTCTTCCTCCGCTCGGCGCCAACCGGCCTGGAAGGAAGAGTACAAGTCGGGCTTGCCCTGCTCCTCCCGCAGTTGCGGCGCCATGTTCGCCTGCCTGACCCGCCGGGGCAGGTTCGTCTCGGCCGTCGCCCTGGCCTCCGACGCGTGCCGGCCGGAGACGGGTGACAACACCGGCGCCTCGGTCGGCTGGGCCGGCACCAGGCGCTCGGCCGCCGCGATCTCCGCGGGGTCGGGCACGACCACCATCTCGGCCGGGATCAGCACGATGGCCGTGGTGCCGCCGTACGGCGACGGCCGCAGGTTGACCGTGATGTCGTGCCGCTTGGCCAGCCGTCCGACGACGAACAGGCCGAGGCGGTCGCTGTCGGCCAGGTCGAACTCCGGCGGATCGGCCAGCCGCTCGTTGATGGCGGCCATCTCCTCGGAGCTCAGCCCGAGCCCCCGGTCCTCGATCTCCAGCACGAACCCGCGCGCCGCCAGGTCGCCGTGGACGGTGACCCGGGTGTGCGGCGGGGAGAAGATCGTCGCGTTCTCGACGAGCTCGGCGATCAGGTGGATGGCGTCGGTGACGGCCGGGCCGACCAGCTTGGCGTGGTGCGGCACGTTCACGTCGACCCGCAGGTAGTCCTCGACCTCCTCGACCGAGGCGCGCACCACGTCGAACAGGGCGACCGGTTCCCGCCAGCCGCGCCCCGGGACCGCGCCCGAGAGGATGATGAGGCCCTCGGCGTGCCGGCGCATGCGGGTGGTCAGGTGGTCGAGGCCGAAGAGCTGCTCCAGCAGGTTCGGGTCGTCGGTCTGCCGCTCCAGGCCGTCGAGGATGCCGAGCTGCCGGTGCAACAGCGATTGGTTTCTGCGGGCCAGGTTCAGGAACACCTTGTTGACGCCCTGCCGGAGCTGCGCCTGGCCGACCGCCGCTTGGACGGCGGTCGACTGCACCGACGTGAAGGCGTTGGTGACCGTGGCGACCTCGGCGGTGTTGCCGGGCACCTCGACCGGCGGGGTCTCGGCCCTGACGTCGACGTCGTCGCCGCGGCTGAGCCGCCGCACGATGTCGGGCAGCCGCCGGTCCGACAGGTCGACGGCCGCGTTCTGCAGGGCGCCCAGCTCGGCGGAGATCCGGCGGCCGAACCTGACCGACACCAGCAGCGTGACCACGAGGGCGATCAACCCGACGACGGCGAGCACGCCGAGCCGGATGAGCACGTTCATGACGGCCGGCTGCATGCGGTTGCCGATCTCGACGCTGGCCTGGCCGCCCAGCTTGTCGAGGGTGATCGAGAGGGTCTCGGTGGTGGCCTGCCAGCGGCCCGCCTCCGGCGGCAGTGGCACCTCCGGCCGGACCTTGTCGCGGACTGTCCCTTCGAGCTTCACGAAGTCGAGGTAGGCCGCGGAGCCGTTCAGCTTCACGTAGGGGTCGCGCATCGACCCTTCGAGGCCGCTGAAGCCGAGGTCGTAGAGAAGGGAGCGCTTGGCGGCCATCTCGACGAACATCTCCTGCTCGCGTTTGCTCATCCGGCCGGTGCCCAGGGTGCCGGAGAGTAGCGCCGACTGCTGGCTGACGATCTCGCGGGCCCGGCCGACCAGCACGACCGCCTTCGTCTGGCCGATCAGGTCGAGGTCGGGGGCGATCATCATGCGGTCGTACACCTGCCAGCCGACCTCGGCGATCTCGCTGTACTGGGTGAGCGCGTCGAGGCGGCCGATCTCCCGGTTCTCCACCTGGCTGCGCAGCGCGTCGAGCCGGTCGAGCTGCCGGAGCAGTTCCTGTACGCGCTCCCAGAGCGCCGGCGGCGCGTATTCGCGCCCGGAGACGGCGTGCCCGGCCAGGCCGGCCGCGATCTCGTCGGTGCGCTTCTGCTGGGTGTCGAGGTCGGCGTGGAAGGAGGAACCGCCACCGAGATAGGTGACCGACATCAGGCGCTCGTGTTGTAACTCGGTCAGCACGGCGCGTGAGGGCAGGACGATGTGCTCATAAACCATCCCGACGCGGAGGTATTCCCGGCCGGAAGTGAGGGTAATAGCCGCGGTCAACGCCCAGATGACCGCGAGAGCGGTCACGGGGGCGAACAAGACCGCGAAGATCTTGAACCGGATGGAGCGTTTGCGGCCAGCCATGGGACCTCAGCAGAGGGCGAACACATGCGTTAATAGTGGCGAAACAATAGCAACGCGTGAGCTGTGGAACTAGGTGGCGTTCGCAACAAAATGGGGGCTATTCAGGTTTGACACCGATTCGCGGCTTTCTGTCGCGGGGCGCCGAGTGAGGTTCCCCTCGACGATGACACTCCGTCGTCTGCGAATCCGTTCCCCACCTGCATTGATGGCTGATCTATCGTCGGCGAGGGTGACGGCGGTCACACTCCGCTGTGTAGCCCGCCGGTCGCGGATACGAAGTAGGACGCCACCCGAAAGCAACGTTTCGGTCAACGTAGTGGACGCATGTGGTCAGCGGTGACCCCGGATGGCCGTCTGGCGAACGACCCGGTTCAGTTGTCGAGCATGATCACCGTCAGCGTGGCGTCGCCCTTGGTGCCGTCGGTGGCGGCGTCCGACAGCGCGGAGCCGAGGCCGTCGTAGGCCGTCGCGTCGAGCTTGCGGAGGACCGACGGCTTCGACCAGATGAGGACGTGCTCGCCGGGCGACAACCACGACAGGTCCGTCAGGTGGTCGTAGAGGGAGTCGAGGCAGTGACCGAAACCTTCCGGAAAATCGAGAGCGCGGGCGATGGCTTCGAAGGCGGCGGCGGAGGTGATCATTTCGGCGCCGTCGAGGAGGTGGGGGGTGGCCCCCCGCTCTTTGACCTCGGCGATGGCGGTGGCGACCCCGACGGTCCGGGGAGCCCGTACAAACCGACTCAGCATGGTTGCGGTCTTCCCCGAGAGAGGCGCTTCCCACGTGTCTGGGAATCATCCGGGTAAAAACAACTCTTCTCATTAACTAATGCACCGCTTTTTCGGTGCATTGTCATGGGGTCTGGCCTGGCAAGTCAATGATTCCTGTCAGATCTTTACTGCGGGTCATAAATGGTAGTCGGCGGCAAATCGCTTGCGATCGTGTGTCTGGTTGTCAGACAATCTGACGCATGGGCATCTCAGGGGCGGCTTCGCCACGCGACCCACGGCAGGACTCCGGCCGTCAGGGGGTCGCCACTTCTCAGGCGGGTTCACCCGGTTCCGGCCACCCGCGCGAGCCGCGGCTCGGGTCTTCTCGGGCGGATTCAGCGAGTGAGCCACGGCCGTCCTTGGGCCGGCCGCGTCTCCTGTCTCCTCGGGCGGGTTCGCCGAGTGAGCCACGGCCGTCCTTGGGCCGGCCGCGTCTCCTGTCTCCTCGGGCGGGTTCGGGGAGCGAGCCACGGCCGGCCTTTGGCCGTCCGCCTCTCGCTCTTCTCGTCGTGCTCGCCGCCGTGCTCTGGGGGACCGCCGGCACCGCCGGAACCTTCGCCGCCGCCGGGGCGGTCGCGCTGGCCGCCGCCCGGCTCGTCATCGGCGGTTCGGCGCTGGCCGCGTTCGTCCTGCTCAGGCCGGGGGTGAGGGTTCGGCCCAGCCCAACGCTGTTGCTCGGCGGGCTGTGCGTGGCGCTCTACCAGCTCTGTTTCTTCGTCGCGGTGAACATGACCGGCGTCGCGATCGGCACCGTCATCCTGATCGGCAGCGGCCCCGTCTTCACCGGCCTGCTGTCGTGGGCCCTCGACCGGCGGGCTCCCAGCCGCCAGTGGATGTGGGGGACCGCCGCGGCGATCGTCGGCTGCGCCGTGCTGCTGCTGCCCGGCGGCGGCACCGTCGACCCGCTCGGCGTGGGTCTGGCCCTGGTCGGCGGCTTCATCTACGCCTCGTACGCCGTCATCGCCGCCCGCGCCATCGTCGCCGGCCGGCCCAGCGACGACGTGATGGCCGTCATGTTCGGCGTCTCGGCCGTGATCATGCTCCCGGTCCTGCTGGCCGGCGACCTCTCCTGGCTCACCGACCCCGCGAGCCTGGTCACTCTCCTCTATCTGGGCCTGGTCACCACGGCCCTGTCCTATGTCCTGTACGGCCGGGGCCTGCGCGGCACCCCCGTCGCCACCGCCAGCACCCTGGCCCTCGCCGAACCGGCCGTCGCCGCCCTGCTGGGCGTCGCGGTCCTGGGCGAGACCCTGAGCCCCGGCTCGTGGGCCGGTCTGGCGATGCTCGCCGTCAGTCTGATCGTGGTCGCCCGGCCGGAAAAAGTAGGCTCTCCGGCGTGAAGCTGCGCCCCGTCTCCACCGTGGAAGCCCTCGCGGACGCCCTGCGCACCCGCATCCTGTCGGGTGACGTCGCCCCGGGCACCCAGTTCCCCGAGCAGGAGATCTCGGCGACCTACGGCGTGGCCCGCCCCACGGTCAGGGAGGCCATCGCCGCCCTCGTCCACGAGGGCATCCTGCGGCGGGAGCGCAACAAGTCGGCGTACGTGCCCGACTTCACCCGAGACGACCTCGACGACCTCCTCTACGTACGCCGTCCCCTGGAAGACCTCGTCGGCGCCGCCGTGGCCGGGCGGCGGATCGAGGAGGCGCGCCGGGCCCTCGACACCATGGCCACGCTCCCCGACGACGCCCCCTGGGCCGGCGTCGTCGCCCAGCACATGGCCCTCCACGAGGCCCTCGCCCGCGCCGCCGGGAGCCCCCGGCTGCTGCGCCTCTACCTGTCGTTGTCGGCCGAGACCCGTCTCGGTGTGGTCCGCCTCAGGGAGGCGTACCCAGATCGAGATGAAATGGTGACAGAGCACCGCGAACTGCTCGAACGACTGGAAGCGGGAACCCCGCAGGACGCGGCGAAAGCCGCCCGCGACCACCTCGTCTGGCGCATCTGAGCCCGGGTGAATCCGGGCCATCTTGCCGGACCACCCAAAGCCCGACACAATCGCGCCCATGCACGTGCCGGATACCTACGTGTACGTCACCGAAGAAGGCGTGACCCGCCACTACGCCGACGGTTCCGTCGAGGCGCTGGCGTGGGAGGACGTCATAGAGGTCAGGGTCGGCGGCGTCACCGAGTCCGACGTGCTCATCGTCCTGGAGGACCGCGCCGGCGACAACTGCGTGGTGCCCCGTTCGGCCACCGACGCGACGTTTCTGGCCCGCCTCCGCTACCTCCCCGACTTCGACCTCGAGCGCCTTTCGTGGGCCGTCGAGAACGCCGACGACGGCTTCGTCGTGGTCTGGCGCAGCCCTGATCCACCCCATCCGCTTCCAGATTTGGAATACGACTAGCCAAGATCACCCCTGAATCCGACATAGAGTGACAAAGAGTGTCTCTTGTCACCTGGGTTTGGATTCAGATCATGAACGGCGATCTGCGCAGTCTCATCGCGCGAGTCTGGGAACCGGCCGGCGACGTCGTCCGCGTGACCACGGGAGAGATCCCGCCGGGCTACCGCGAGGCCGAACGCTACTCCTACACCGGCGGAAAGCTCCGTCCACGTGGTGTGTTCGCCCTCCACCCGGTGGTCGTCAGCGTCCGCGCCGACGCCGACCCCGGCCAGACGCTGCTCGTCTCCTGGCTCACCGGCCTCCTGGGCCGGGGCCCTCTGCGGGCGTCGTTCTCCCTGCGCCCCGAGCGCCCCTACGTGTGGCTCCACTCCCGGGGCCGCGCCGTCGCCCGGGCGACGGTCGGCTGGAACACCGCGACGAGCGTCCTGGCCGTCAACGAGGCCGTGACCGTGTCGGCCCTCGACGGCCACAGACTGGCCCCCCGCCTGCTCGCCGAGTCGCGGTGGCAGGGCCACCCGGTGACCGTCACCTCCTGGACCGGCCGCCCCCACCGTCAGGGCGACCCGGCCCCGTCACCCCAGATCATCAGGGACATCGCCTTCAGCGGCCCGCGCAGCCGGGTGATCCTCGGCGAGTCGGCGTACTGGAGGCGCCTGCGCGGGGAGATCGCCGCCCTCCGCGACGCCCCCCGCCTGGCCACCGTCGCCGACCGCCTGGCCGAACGCCTGGAACGCTGCTACGGCGACGTGCCCCTGACCTTCGGCCGCTGGCACGGCGACCTGATCCCGGGAAACGTCCTGTGGTCGGGCGGCAGACCCCGCCTCGACGGCTGGGGCCTCAGCGCCCCCGACGTGCCCCTGGGCTTCGACATCCTCCACTGGCACTTCCACGACGCCCTGACGACCCGCGGCGCGTCGCTGCACGAGGCGTCCTCGGCGGCGGGCGTCGCGGCGGTCCGGCTGCTCGGCGAACTGGGCGTCCCGAGGGAGGCCCGCCCGCTGGTGGCCTGGTTGTTCCTGCTGGAGACGGCCCTGCGGGCCCACCGCGAACGGCTCGACGGATCGGCCTGGAACCCGGCGATCTACCCGGCGATCATCCACGTGCTGTCGGAGGGCGGCGTCTACGCCGCCCCCTGAGAAAGACACTTTGTGGGGCGAAGTTCGCCCTGTTCGACGAGGATCCCTGCTATAGATCTCATGAGTAGAGGTCTAGGGGTCGTCTATGTTCATCGCTTGGGGAGACGAGTCGGGGTCGGACACTCTGCTCCATCGGGGAGCCCCGGGTGGTCTCGCATGTACGTGAGCAGATGCGGGGGCTTCTCCTGCGGGGGCAACGCAAGGTCCATTGGCGGGACGAGTCTCACGATCGCCGGCTCAAACTGGTCGACGCGATAGCCGACCTGCCCGTCGAAGGCTTCGTCGTCGTCCGGGTGGCCGGGGAGGCCGATCGGCCGGAACGTCGCCGCCGGAAGTGCCTTGAAGTGTTGTTCCGGGAGCTGGCCGTTCTGGAATGCGGCGAGCTGGTGCTGGAATCGAGAGGTCCGGCTGACGACCGCCGTGACCGCGAGATGCTGGAACACCTCCGGCGTCGGCGGTGTCTCGCCGCTCCGTTGCGCCTCTTCCATGAACCTGGGCCCAGTGATCCGATGTTGTGGATCCCGGATGTCCTGTGCGGTGCGGTCGGCCACTCTCGGACGGGTGCCGTGGAGTACCTGGAACGGCTCACCTCTCGGGTGACCGTGCACCTCATCCGGGCAGATGGTCAAGGCGAGAAATGACGCAAGCCCCGGGCCCTGTCGTCCGGCAGGATCTCCCGAGGCTCACTTCCGGATCTCACCGCAGTGGACCCGTCACTGAATGTAAGGCTAGCTGTGGAAATCGCCCGAGGTCAATTCGTTCGGGCGGGCACGGCCGGGAAGGTGGGGTTACAGCTCTTCGGGGTAGCGGGTGTCGCAGGACGGGCAGGCCCACTTCTCGTCGCCGACCACGCAGCCGCCCAGCACGAGCCGTTTCTCCTCAAGGGCCAGCTTCAGTTCGTCGGTGAAGTGCGGATATCCGTACGCGATCGGGACCAGGCGGCCCGTGCCGCACCCCGGGCACAACGGTGGCGAGATCATGCGGGGGTAGACGCCCCGGACGGCCGCGAAGTTCGTTTCCGTATGATCACTCAGAGTGACATAGGGGGTTGTGGTGGCCGGAAGGCTGGTTCTCGTCCCGGGATCCCGGGGCCTGGGGCGCAAGGTCCTGGAGCGGTTGCACCGCATGGACGTGCCCGTCCGCGCCATGGTCCGCCACGACGACCGGCGCGCCGAAGACCTGCGGGCCCTCGGCGTCGAGGTCGTCATCGGCGATCTGACCAGGCCGGAGACCGTCGCCGCGGCCCTCGACGGGGTCTCGCGGATGTACTTCGGGATGGCCGTGTCGCCCGACCATCTCCTGGCGGCGGCCGTCGTGGCGTCGGTGGCCAGGGACATGCGGGTGCTCGACGGCCTGGTCGACCTGTCGCAGATGACGGTGTCCCAGATGACCTCCACCAGCACCGCCGAGTCGGACCAGCAGCGTCTCCACTACCTGGCCGAGCGGGTCTTCGACTGGTCGGGCCTGCCGGTCACCCACGTCAGGCCGACCGTCTTCCTGGACAACCCGCTGTTCACCACCCTGGCCGCGCGGTCGATCCGCGAGAACGGCACCATCGCGCTCCCGTTCGGCTCGGGCCGCACCTCGCCCATCGCCACCGACGACGTCGCCCGCGTGGTCGCGGTGATCTTGCGTGACCCCTCTCCGCACATCGGCGAGGTCTACCAGTTGACCGGCCCGAACACCCTCGACATGCACGGCGTGGCCGAGGAGTTCGCCAAGGCCCTCGACCGGTCGGTCACCTACCGCGACGTCCCGCTCGACCAGTGGATCGCCGACGTCCTGCCGAAGACGGGCCTGCCGCCGCACGCTCAGCAGCACGTCGCGACGATGGCCCGGCTCCACCGCGAGAACCGCTACGACCGCCACACCGACGACGTCTTCCGCGTCACCCGTCACCCGGCGCAGACGGTCGAGCAGTTCGTGGCCGCGCACCGGAGCCTCTACGTCAGTTGACCTGTTTGGTGTTGGACGTGCCGCCGTAGTCGTCGAAGTACTGCTCCAGCTTGTCGTCTCTGATCGCCGCGTACATGATCTTCGCCGCCTTCTCGTTGAGGCGGACGATGCTCGCGCCCTTGACCGTGTCGGTTCCGGCCAGGGGCAGGGTCGAGGCGACCAGGCTGCCGCCGCGGATGTTGCGGAGTTCGATCGCCAGGTCGCGCAGGGTGCCGATGGAGACGCCGGAGTCGACGCTGATCGATTTGGTCAGGGCGCCGAGGAAGTCGTTCAGGGCGAAGGGGTCGGTCAGCACGCCGCCGTTGATGAGTTTGTCGGCGACCGCGCGGAGGAAGGCCTGCTGGCGTTTGATGCGGTCGAAGTCGCCGCCCGGCAGGCCGTAGCGCTGGCGGACGAACAACAATGCCTTCTCGCCCTCAAGATGCACCGTTCCCTGCGGCCAGGTGATCTTGTTGGCGGAGTCGTACGTCTCCCGTGAGACCTCGACCTCCACTCCGCCAATGGCTTTGCTCATGGCGACGAAACCGCTGAAGTCGAGTGCGGCGAAATGGTCGACGCGCACTCCCGTGAGCTTTTCCACGGTCGAGATGAGCAGTTTGGGGCCGCCATAGGCGTACGCGGAGTTGATCTTATCGGTGCCGTGGCCGGGGATCGGCACATAGGAGTCGCGCGGGATCCCGACGAAGAACACCCGCGCCCGGTCGGCGGGCAGGTGCACCAGCATGATCGAGTCGGCGCGGTTGAAGCCCTTCTCTCCCGGGCGGGCGTCCGAGCCGATGAGCAGCCAGTTCTGGGCCTCGCCCACGGGCTTGGCCGGGCGTTCGGGCTCGGCGGGGAAGACGTCGTCGATGCGGGTGATGTTGCGGTCGTAGGTGTACTGCCGCTCCATCGCGATGGTGAAGAGGGCGGCCAGCGGAAGTGACAGAACCAGTAAGGAAACGATAAGAATGTTACGTTTGCGTGTAGAACGCTTTTTCGGTGCTGGCTCGTCTGTGGTTTGGCTCACGTCAGGACGTCCCGGGTGGAGAGCTGCGAGGATGCCGAAAATATCCAGGTCGAAGTGGATGTGCGCGCAGCTGTCCAGAGCCGCGTCTGAAGTATAAATGGCCTTATGTGGACATTCAGATGAACTTTCCTCTATGTTGCGGCGATCTTACGATCGTTCCACCGCTCACTGGCTTCAAGGTCAACAAGATCGGTCAGTGATCTAGGTAAACCAACGGTACAGGTGGGGCGTCCGTCAGGTAACAAGTGTGGGGGAAAGGCGCATCTGCGACATGGATGTTGCTCTTGAAGAGGTGGTTCGCTCCGGGGTCAATGATCCCGGCTGGTCACGGCGCTACATCCGCGCCGCTGTCGCCATGGACACCCTGAGTGGTGCCGTGGCCATTCAGGGTGTCCTGCTGGCGCGCTTCGCGCTGGGGATCGCCCATCCCATCGAGGTGCCTCTCGGGCTGGCCATCGCCACCGGCTGGCCGCTCACCGTGGGGCTCGTCGGGGGGTACGACCGGCGCCACATCGGTGACGGCGCCGACGAATACCGAAAGATCATCCACTCCGCCGCCATCCTCGCGTCGGTCGTCGCGATCAGCGCCTACGTCACCCAGACGTCGATCGCCCGCTCCTACGTCATGGCCGGCATCCCGATCTGCGCGCTGCTCACGCTCGGCGTCCATTACGCCCTGCGCAAGCGGCTGCACCGCCGGCGTCGCAACGGCGAGTGCCTGCGGCGGGTGGTCGTCGTCGGACATTGGACCTCGGTGCTCGACCTGCACGCGCAGTTCTCCCGCGAACGCCACCACGGCATGCGGATCGTGGCCGCGTGCGTGCCGCCCGACCAGGCCGGGCAGTTACCCGCGCAGGTCGACGGGTTCCCGGTGCTGGGCGACTTCGGGAACGTCCCGGAGGTGGTCGTGGCGTCGCAGGCCGACAGCGTGGCCGTGCTCGCCTGCCCCGAACTCGACGGCCACGCGCTGCGGCGGCTGGCCTGGCAGCTTGAGGAACGCGGCACCGAGCTGCTCGTCGCGACCGCGCTGATGGAGGTGGCCGGGCCCCGCATCAACATCCGGCCGGTGGCCGGGCTCGCGCTGCTGCACGTCGAACACCCCGACATCAGGGGCATGCGGCAGGCCGTGAAGAGCGTGTTCGACCGGGTCGTGGCCAGCATGGTGCTGCTGATCCTGCTGCCGTTCATGCTGGCCATCGCGGCGGCGGTCAGGATCAGCAGCCCGGGGCCGGCGCTGTTCCGGCAGGCCCGGGTCGGCAAGGACGGCGAGGTCTTCACCGTCTACAAGTTCCGCACGATGACGGTCGACGCCGAACACCGCAAGATCACGCTTCGAACGTTCGGCGACGACGGCAACGGGGTGCTCTTCAAGCTCAGGAACGATCCAAGGGTCACCCCGCTCGGAACGTGGCTCCGGCGGTACTCCCTCGACGAGCTGACCCAGCTCATCAACGTCATCAAGGGGGAGATGTCCCTCGTGGGACCACGCCCGCCGCTGCCCGAGGAGGTCGCCCAGTACGGCGACGACGTCCGGCGGCGGCTGCTGGTCAAGCCCGGCATGACGGGCCTGTGGCAGGTCAGCGGGCGGTCCGACCTGACGTGGGAGGAGTCCGTGCGGCTCGACCTGCGCTACGTCGAGAACTGGTCGCTCACCCTTGACGTGCTCATTCTCTGGAAGACGTGGTCGGCCGTGTTCGGCGGGCGGGGAGCGTACTGACACCATGAAGGCCCTGGTTCTGGCGGGGGGCTCGGGCACCCGCCTGCGGCCCATCACGCACACGTCGGCCAAGCAGCTCGTACCGGTGGCGAACAAGCCGGTGCTCTTCTACGGCCTGGAGGCCATCGCCGACGCGGGGGTGCGCGACGTCGGCATCGTCGTGGGCGACACCCAGGCCGAGATCGAGGCGGCGGTCGGCGACGGCTCGCGCTTCGGCCTGAACGTCACCTACCTGCGGCAGGAGGCGCCGCTCGGGCTGGCGCACGCGGTGAAGATCGCCCGTGAGTTCCTGGGCGGCGACGACTTCGTCATGTACCTGGGTGACAACTTCATCGTCGGCGGCATCCGCTCGCTGGTCGCCCGGTTCGGGCACGACCGCCCGGCCGCGCAGATCATGCTCACGCAGGTCCCCGACCCGACGCAGTTCGGCGTGGCCGAACTCGACGGGAACGGCCGGGTCGTCGCCCTCGAAGAGAAGCCGAAGGCGCCCAAGAGCGACCTCGCGCTGGTCGGCGTCTACCTGTTCACCGCCGCCGTCCACGAGGCGGTGGCCGAGCTCAAGCCGTCGGCGCGCGGCGAACTGGAGATCACCGACGCGATCCAGTGGCTCATCGACGACGGCCGCCGCGTCGAGTCGACGGTCATCTCCGGCTACTGGAAGGACACCGGCAACGTCGCCGACATGCTGGAGGTCAACCGGCTGGTGCTGGAGTCGCTGCAGCCGGAGGTGCGCGGCCACGTCGACGCCGCCTCGGAGCTCATCGGGCGCGTGGTCGTCGACGAGGGCGCGGTCGTGACCGGCTCGCGCATCGTCGGCCCGGTCGTCATCGGGCCGGGCGCGCTCGTCCGCGACTCCTACGTCGGGCCGTTCACCTCGGTGGCGGCCGGCTGCGTGATCGCCGACAGCGAGATAGAGTATTCGATCCTGCTGGCGCGCTCGTCCATCACCGGGGTGCGCCGGGTCGAGGCGTCGCTGATCGGCCACGACGTCGAGGTCACCCCGGCTCCCAACACGCCCCGGGCCCACCGGCTGGTGCTCGGCGACCACAGTAAGGTGCAGATCTCCGCATGACACGTGTCCTGGTCACCGGCGGCGCCGGGTTCATCGGCTCCCATTTCGTGCGCACCCTGCCCGACGCGAAGATCACCGTCCTCGACAAGCTCACCTACGCGGGCAACCGCGCCAACATCGAGGGCGTCGACCACGACTTCGTCCACGGCGACATCTGCGACCCCGATCTGCTCGCGGAGGTCGTGCCGGGCCACGACCTGGTGGTGAACTTCGCCGCCGAGAGCCACGTCGACCGGTCGATCGACGGCGCGGCCGACTTCGTGCGCACCAACGTGCTCGGCGCCCAGACCCTCATGCAGGCCTGTCTCGACGCCGGCGTCCCCAAGGTCGTCCAGGTCTCCACCGACGAGGTCTACGGCACCATCGAGACCGGCTCCTGGGACGAGAGCGCCGCGGTGAACCCGCGCTCGCCCTACTCGGCGGCCAAGGCCGGGGGCGACATGATCGCCCGCGCCTACGCGGTCACCCACGGCCTCAACGTCTCGATCACCCGCTGCGGGAACAACTACGGCCCCTACCAGTACCCCGAGAAGGTCATCCCGCTGTTCGTGACCAACCTGCTCGAAGGGCGGCGGGTCCCCCTCTACGGCGACGGCGGCAACATCCGCGACTGGGTGCACGTCGACGACCACTGCCAGGGCATCCGCCTCGTGGCCGAACTCGGGGAGCCGGGCGAGGTCTACCACATCGCCGGCACGGCCGAGATGTCCAACCGCGAGCTCACCGGCCACCTGCTCGCCGCGTGCGGCGCGACCTGGGACAGCGTCGACTTCGTCGACGACCGCAAGGGCCACGACCGCCGCTACAGCCTCGACGACACACGGTTGAGGGCCCTCGGTTACGCCCCCCGCCAGGCCTTCGACGAGGGCCTGGCCGACACGGTCGCCTGGTATCGCGACCACCCGACCTGGTGGAAGCCGCTGAGGGGCTGGGCATGACGCGCTGGCTCGTCACCGGCGGCGGGGGCATGCTCGCCTCCGATCTCGTCCGCGTCCTCGACCGTGCCGAACTCGGCGCCGACGTCCGCGCACCCTCCCGCGCCGAACTCGACATCACCGATGAGGCCGCCCTTATAGAGGCCGTGAGCTGGGCCGACGTGGTCGTGAACTGCGCGGGCTGGACCGCGGTCGACGACGCGGAGACCCACGAGGAACAGGCACTCAAGGTCAACGCGCCGCACGCGCTCGCCGAGACCGCGGGCCGCAAGCTCGTCCACATCTCCACCGACTACGTCTTCTCCGGCGAGGGCGGCGAGCCCTGGCCGGAAGACGCCCCGACGGGCCCGATCAACGCCTACGGCCGCACCAAACTGGCCGGGGAGAAGACGGTCCTCGACCATCACGGCACGGTCGTCAGAACCGCCTGGTTGTACGGCGCCCACGGCCCCAGCTTCGTGCGCACGATGGCCCGCCTCGAACGGTCGCACGAGGTCGTCACCGTCGTCGACGACCAGCACGGCCAGCCCACCTGGACCCACGACCTGGCCCGCCGGATCGTCGACCTGGTCGATTCGGGCGTCCAAGGGGTCTTCCACGGCACCAACTCCGGCGCCACCACCTGGTACGGCCTGGCCCAGGAGGTCTTCCGCCTGCTCGGCGCCGATCCGGCGAGGGTCCGGCCGGTCCCCTCGGAGGCGTTCCCCCGCCCGGCGCCCCGCCCGAAGAACAGCGTGTTGTCCCACGGCGCGTGGGCGTCGGCGGGCCTCAAGCCGATGCGCGACTGGCGAGAGGCCCTGCACGACGCCTGGCCCGAGCTCTAGAGACCCTTCTCCGCCGGCACGACGATCACGTCCCGGGAGCCGTAGCGCGGCAGCGGCTCCTCGGACGCCAGTTCGGCGTCGGTGATGACGTGCAGGGCGTCGTGGCCGATGGCGCGGATCTCGTAGTTCTCCGCGCGCAGGTCGCGCAGCACCTGGCGGAGGGCCGGAACGTTCCTGAGCACCTCGACGACGATCGTGGGCCGGGAGGCCAGCAGTTGCGGCCAGACCGCGCGCAGCACGCCGGCCTCGTAGCCCTCGATGTCGAGCTTGATGAGGTCGACGCCCTCGACCAGGTCCGACATCCGCACCGTAGGCACGGTGATCGTCCGGGAGGCCGGGCGGTTGCTGATGCCCTCGCCGCCCTCCGACAGGTAGGCCCCGGTGGGTGCGACGTAGCTCTCCTGGTCGGGCAGCGACAACTCCAGCGTGGCGGGGGCGTCGTCGGGCACCACGGCGGCCTGGATCACCTTCACGTTGGCGAGCCCGTTGAGATCGGCGTTGCGCGACACGATCGCCGCCGCCTCGGGGTTGGCCTCCACGGCGACGTACGGCGTCGTCCCGGCCGCCTCCGCGCCCTGGACGGTGTAGTAGCCGATGTTGGCGCCCAACTCCAGGATGGAGGTGGCCTTGGCGCACAGGTCCCGCCAGCAGGCCGTCTCCATGCCCTCGTAGCCGCGCTCGCCGTACCAGAACAGGATGCGCACCAGGCGCGACTCGACGGCGGCCAGCCGGATGCGGGGGTTGTCCGGCAGGGCGAAGTCCGCGACGAATCCCAGCGGGCGGTGCCGCAGCACCTTCACCACCTGGCCGAGCAGGGTGCGCGACAACCCGGAGGAGGAGTGGAATCCCGAGCGGGTCTTCATCGTCACTCCGGGCGGCACCACGACGAGGGCGCGGGAGAGCAGTTCCCGGGCCCGGACCCGGGCGCGCAGGACGGGCGAGAGCTTTTCGACCATGGACTTCTCTCGAATCGGGGCAAAGGTATCGACCCACAATAAGGGTGACCATGGTCGTTTATGGGGGCCCAATTCGATCAGGAAAGTCGCGCCCGCCCCGCCGTTTCAGCGCGCCCGCAGGCGCAGGTCGAAACTGATGTCGCTGGAGTCGGGCCGGTCCTGGTGGATCTCCACCGTGATCGTGTTCTGGCCCTGCTGGAGCTGGCCGGGCGACAGGGACACGTCGGTCCACTGCGACTCGGCCGTGCCCGAGATGGTGGAGAGCGCCCGGGTGGCGGCGGTGACCGTGCCGGTCGGCAGGTTGTCGCGCCAGATCTCCGTCCCGTTCAGGTAGACGACCGCGCCGTCGTCGCGGATCACGCTCATGGTGACCTGGCTGAACGCGGCGGCGACGCCGAAGGTCGTGCGGAAGTAGTAGGTGATGCGGCCCGGCGCGACCTGCTGCCGCTCGTCGCCGTCGCCGAACCCGAACTGGGCGAGGCCCTGCGGCCAGCCGGAGTCGTCGAACCCGGCCGCCCGCCAGGCCGTGCCCTGGTCACTGCCGTCGTCGAGGTAGCGCCACGACGAGCCCGCCGGCACCAGCATCACGTCGCCCGACGCCGGGATCAGCGGGAACTCGGTGTAGTTGGGCCGGGAGACCCCGTTGAGCTGGCTGTAGCCGCCGCCCGCGCGCAGCGCGTCGGGCCCGGCGTGCAACGCGAACACCTGCCCGTTGGCCGTGGGCGCGAAGTCGGTGTCGACCGCGCCGGTCCCGGCGTCGACGGCCACGAAGTCACAACGCTGGAACCCGGAGAAGTCAGGGCAGAAGTGGCCGGCGGCGTACACGTAGGAGCCGCGCACCGCGACCGACTCCACGTCTCCGTCGGCGGTACGCTCCCAGCGGCGCGATCCGTTGCTCAGGCGGTAGGCGGCCAGTCGTCCGCCGACCCCGGCGATGGCGGCGTACACGCTGTCGGCGTCGGCGGCCAGGTCGAGCACCCAGCACTGGTTGCTCGGCACGTCGCAACTCGCGGGCGGGGTCCAGCCGGTGACCGCGCCGTTGAGGCCGACCGACCCGAGGAACAGCCGCGTCGCGCCGCCGAGGGTGCGGAACTGCCCGCCGACGATCACGCTGCCGCCGTCGGGGGCCGCCGCCATGGCCATGATCGTGTTGTTGGCGCCCGGGTTCCAGGCGCGCAGCGCGCCGCTGTTCAGGTCGACGGCCGCCAGCCGGGTCCGGTTCTGCCCGGCGACCTGCGTGAACGCGCCACCGGCGTAGAGGGTGTCGCCGATCACGGCCAGCCCGCGCACCGTGCTGTTCGCGGCGGGCGTCCAGCCGCCGACGACGTTGCCGGTGGCCAGGTCGATGGCCGCCAGCCGGGTGCGGCCCTGCCCGGCCACCGTGGTGAAGTCGCCGCCGAGGAAGACCCGGCCGTTCCCGACCGCGAGCACCTGCACCGCGCCGTTGACCGCGGGCGACCACGTGCGGATCAGGTCTCCGCTGGCCGCGTCGAGCAGGGCGACCCGCTGACGGCCGACGGTCTCGCCGGTCGTGGAGTGGCGCAGGCTGGTGAACTCACCCGCGATCACCACCCGGTCGCCCGTGTGGGCGATGGCCAGGACCCGGCCGTTCGGCAGCCAGTTGGCGCGGGGCTGGGCCGAGTAGTCGGCCGCCCACGCGGGGGCCGCCAGCAGCCCGGTCAGCAGGAACGAGAGAGACAACACGGCCAGGATCGAGCGTCTGCGCATGGCCGGAGTATGAACCCGATTAACGCCTCAGTCGACGGATGACCGCGCCGATTCCGATCAGCACCACGAGCCCCGCCGCGCCGCCCAGCATGAGCTGCGGCAACCTCGACGGCTCCGTGGCCCTGGCGGTCTGCTGGATCGCGTTCGGGTCGGGCTGCGGCCCGGGTTTGCGGATCGGGCCGGTCACCAGGTCTTTGGGCAGCGCCCACGCGAACACCGCGCTCTTCTCGCCCTCGCTGCCGACGAGCAGCGTCTTGCCGTCGGCGCTGAGGGCCATCGACTCGCCCTGCGGCTGCTTCGGCGCGTCGATCGTCTGCACCACCTGCCCGGTCACGTCGGTGAAGATGCGGATCTTGTTGAGGCCGCGCAGGTACATGCGGCCGTCGTAGCCGATCAGGCCGTCGGAGATGACATGGGGGACCGCCACCAGCTTCTCCAGCCGGTTGGCCACACCCGGCACCAGCGACGCGGGGGCGCCGTAGACGGCCCCTCCGGTCGGGGTCTTGCTGACGAAGTAGAGGTTGCCGTTGGTCGGGTTGATCAGCACGGCCTCGGAGTCCTGCGGGCCGTCGGGGTAGACGATCGGATAACGCTCGGCGGTCACCGTCGTGTCGGCCAGGACCTTCGGCTCGGGGAAGACGAACAACGTCACCCCCGCCTGGCGGGTCTTGTCGTTGTCGCCGGTGTCGGCCAGGTAGACGAGGGCGTTGCCGCGCTGGTCGACGAAGCCGCCCATGGCCTCGGTGTCGACGGCCGCGGGGCCCTCGACGGTGACGGTCGCCAGGGTCGTGCCGTCGGGGCCGATGGCGTAGAGGGTGGCCGGTCCGGCGCCGTCGTTGTGGGTCCAGACGACGCCGGGGTGGAGCGGGGAGGCGTACAGGCCGCTGGATTCGGTGATCTTCGGGTTGTCGATGACCCGGTCCTGCTTCCAGGTGGCCCTCAACGGCGCCGGGGGGGCCGGTTCGGCGTACGCGGGCACCGCCGCCGTCAGGGCGAACGCCAGAACGGCGCTACTCAGCAGCGTGCGTCTCATGGGGGATCTCATTCCGTGACGGGACGGGGGCCGTGCGGCGAAGGTGCCACCATAGGAGGAAACCCGAGGCCAGGCCGCCGAATCCGATGCAGTAGGGAGCCAGGTGGGCCAGATCGGGGGCGACCGCGAGCACGACCAGCATGGCCGTCAGGCCGATGCCGGTCTCGGCCGCCCTGACCATGAACACCAGGCGGGACAGGGTGTAGGCGGCCGCCATCATCGACAGCGGCAGCGTGGCGGAGAAGCTGACCGTGTAGGCCACCCAGCCGCCCACGGTCACCGCGTCGAGGGTGAACGCGCCGCCGGTGATGAGCGGGCCGGCGTACCCGAGGACCGCGATGGCCGCCACTCCGCAGGCGAGCGTGCCGGCGATGAGCACCAGCGACGCGGCCAGCGCGTTGCGCGGCCGGATCGGCGCCCCGGCGTCGCGCCGCCGCACGAACGTCGGCAGCAGATAGGAGCCCGCGCCCTGGACGACCGTCAGCGCCGGCGACATCAGCAACCGCCCGGCCTCGACGGCGGCCAGCACCGCACGCGACGCGAACGTGTCGATCGCCACCCGCATGACCAGCAGCGCGACCGGCCGCAACGACGCCTGCGCCGACCGCCACGCGGCGAAGGAGGTCACCTCGCCGAGCCCGGCCAGGCTCGGGCGCGGCAGCCGGTATTCCGCCGACGGCAGCAGCGCCAGCGTCAACCCCAGCGACACGAGTTGCCCCGCGCACATCGCGCCCAGGATCCACGTCAGCGTGAACGGCGTGCCGGTCAGCCAGAGCCCGGCCAGGATCGCCAGCGTCACCCCGACGTAGACGACGTCGTTGAGCACCAGGCGGCCGAACTCCAGCCGCGCGTTGAGCAGCCGCCGCGCGCTCTCCTGCGGCAACCACAACACCGTGAGCAGCGCGAACGCCGCGACGCCCGGCGCGTCGGCCAGGCGGAGCGCCAGCGCGAACACCACGCCGACGAGGGTCCCGGCGGTGGTCAGCCCCAGGATCGAGGCGCACAACGCGGCCCGCACCCGCGGATTGAAACGGTCCAACACGGTGAGCGAGTCGCCCACCCATGAGGAGAAGACGGTGGTGACCGCGACGAGCACGGCCATCATGATCGCGTAGGCGCCGAACGCCTCGGGGCCGAGGAACCGGACCGCGATGAGCTGTAAGACGACGCTCCCGCCCGCCGTGACGGCCTGGGAGGTGACGGAGCCGCCCGCCCGTGCGAGGAGCCCGCGGAGGGAACCGGCCATCAGGAGGCGGCGCCGGTGTCGATCGTCACCACGGGCTCGGCGTCGTCATCGGGCGGATCGGCGGGCGCCTTGGTCGCGGGTTTCCTGGACGCGGGCGTCTTGGCAGGCGGCGGTTCGGGCCAGCTCCGGATCGGCGGCGGAGGTGTCGGCCGCTCCGGCGCGGGCTTCTCGGCCGCCGCTCTCTCGATCGCGGGGGCCGCGGGCTCCGGTGGTTTGGCGGGCAGGCTGATGCGCTCGAATGCGGCCGTCGGGCGGTCGTCGTATTCGGCCTTGACGGGGGCCGAGCCGTTGATCTCGGGCCGGGGCAGCAGCGGGCGGCGCGGCTGGGCGGGCTTGTGGCGCTGACCGGTCGGGGTGGTCACCTCGCGGATCGTGCCGATCGGGTTGGTGGCGCGCAGGAACGCGATGACGATGGCCAGCAGCGCGCCGACCGCGAGGCCGATCGCGATGTTGGTCGGCACCTTGCTCGGCGTGATCTTCAGTGGGTTGGCCTGGTCGACGAACCGCACACCGCCGCCGAACTGGGCGAGGTCGATCGTCGCCTCCGACTCCTTGAGCTGGAGCTGCACCAGCGCCTCGGTCAGCGACGACTCGGTGGCGCTGCCGTTGGGGGCCCGCTTCAGATCGTCCTGTACGCGGGCGCGCGTGGACCGCACGCTCTTGAGCAGCTTCTCCTGCTCGCGCTGCGCGTCGGCCTCGGTGAGGATCTGGTAGGCGGCGACCACCGCGTTGGCCATCTGCGCGGCCAGTTTGTCGGTCTTGGCCGTCGAGGTGACCACGACGATGCCGCCGGCCGTTCCGGGCGAGGCGGTGACGCTCTGCCGCAGGGTCTCCAGGTCGACGACGACCTTCTGCTCGTTCTCGAGAAGCTGCCGGGCCCGGTCGAGCACGCCCGCCGACTGGGCGAACGCGGCCCGCTGGGCGGTGTAGGCGATGTAGCTGCTGTCGGAGGACACGCCCATGCGCAGATAGGTGGTGCTGCGCGGGTCGACCACCGCGAACCGGGCGGTCGCCTCGACGTTGCCGAAGACGAAGAAGGTCGCCGCCCCCGCGGCGACCGCGGCGACGAGGATCAGTACGAGCGACGACCATCGATAGCGCCACACGGCCTCAAGAAGACCGACCTCGGGGGTCTCGTCACGTTGGTCTGTGGCCACGAATGCCTGTTCTCCCCGCTTGTGCATTCCTCTTCACGTAAAGAAGTGGTCGATTCACAGTTTAGACATCAGCGTCCGGCCCGAGAATCGCCCGCTCCATCGCCGTCGTGTAACGCAATAGGCCGAATCGGGACGTGGCGTCGTCGAAACCCCTGTTCGCGAGGGCTTTCGCGGCGGTCCAGTCGTTAAGCAGGGTTTCGACGGCGTCGGCGAGCGCGACCGGGTCGCCCGGCGCCACGAGCAGGCCGTTCTTCCCGTCGTCGACGATTTCCGCCAATCCCTGCACCCGGCTGGCGACCACCGGGCGGCGGGCCAGCATGCCCTCGACGGCCACCAGGCCGAAGGGTTCGACCCGTGAGGGCACCAGCACGACGTCGGCCGTGGCCAGAAGCGGCCACACCGGGTCGGTGAACCCCGCGAAGACCACCCCGGGCCCGAGTTCCGCCGCCTTCGCGCGGAGCTCGGCCTCGTACCACTCGTAGCCGGGGAAGATGGTGCCGGCCAGCGTCAGCTTGATCGTGTGACCCCGGCCGACCAGGAGTTTCGCCGCCTCGACCGCGACGTCGTTGCCCTTGCGGGGAGACAGGCGGCCGACCAGGACCAGGTGTCCCTCGTGCTCGGGGCGGGGATCGGCGGGCGGGGGACCGGCGACGCCGTTGTGGATGACGGTCGTTTTGCCGTCAGGGCCGCCGTCGGCCACGATCCGGTCGCGCACGCTCCGGCTGATCGCGATGATCGTGTGCGCCAGCCGCAGCGGCAGGGTCAGCGCCCGCCTGATCGGCCCGGGAACCCCCTCCTCCGCCTCGTGTACGTGGCACACCACCTTCGGCACCCGCGCGAGCCGCCCGGCCAGCAACCACCAGGGGATGGTGACCGTGTTGACGTACAGCACCGAAGGACGGTCGCGCCGCAGGTAGGACACCATGCGGGGGAGTGTCGTGGCCAGCGCCCAGGCCAGCCTCACCAGGCCGGCCGGCTTCAGATAGGCCTTGCGGAGCACCGGCACGGGCAGGATCTCGACCTTCGCCCCGGCCGCACGAATCAAAACGGACAAAGGGCCGTCGGTGGGCAAAGTGACCGTGATTTCGGCTTTTTCCGCCAGGGCCCGGACCGATTCGACGAGCATGCGGTCGGAGCCGTAGAGATCGGGCGACGGGTGGGCCATCACCACTCGAACCATGGTTGCCGCATCCAAATGTTTGATTACCGTTTACGGTTGGATGTTCATCTTGTCATCCATCGAAGGGGACGCATGCGGATCGCCATGATCGGGACTCGCGGGGTGCCGGCCCGTTACGGGGGCTTCGAGACCGCCGTCGAGGAGATCGGGGCACGCCTGGCCGACGCCGGGCACGACGTCCGGGTCTACTGCCGGGGGGCGGTGGAGAAGATCCCGGCGTACAAGGGGATGACGCTCGTCCATCTTCCCGCCGTGCGGCACAAGATCATGGAGACGCTCAGCCACACCGCGCTGTCGGTCGGCCATGTGCTGCTGCACCGCACCGACGTCGCGCTGGTGTTCAACGCGGCCAACGCGCCCTTGCTGCCGTTCCTGAAGCTGGCGCGCATCCCGGTGGCCACCCACGTCGACGGGCTGGAATGGAAGCGGGCCAAATGGAACGGTGCAGGGCAGCGCTACTACCTGGCGGTCGAGAAGTTGTCGGTGCGCTGGTCGAAGCAGATCATCGCCGACGCCGTCGCGATCCAGGACTACTACCGCGAGACCTACGCGGCCGGCAGCGTCATGATCCCCTACGGCGCGCCCGTCCAGGAGCGCTGCGACGACGACCTGCTGAAGGCCGAAGGCTATGAACCCGGCGGCTACCACCTGGTGGTGGCCCGGTTCGAGCCCGAGAACCACGTCGACCTGATCGTCGAGGGCTACTCGCGCAGCGCCGCCCGGCTGCCCCTGGTCGTCGTGGGCTCGGCGCCCTACGCCGAGGAGTACGTGCGGAAGATCGACGACCTGGCCGCCAAGGACGAGCGGGTGAAGCTGGTCGGCGCCGTCTGGAACCAGGACCTGCTCGACGCCCTCTACGCCGGATGCGCCACCTACCTGCACGGCCACTCCGTCGGCGGCACCAACCCGTCGCTGCTGCGGGCCATGGGCGCGGGCGCCCCGACGATCGCCTACGACGTCGTGTTCAACCGCGAGGTCCTCGCCGAGTCGGGCGTGTTCTTCGGCGGCCCCGACGACCTCGCGACCGTGATCGAACAGGCCGAAGACGACCCGGCCGCGTGCCGCCACCGGGGCGACCTGGCCCGTGGGCGCGCCCGCGTCCACTACACCTGGGACGACGTCGCCGCCCGCTACGAGAAACTCTGCCAGGACCTGCGCGGATGAGTTTCGTGCGCTACCCGCCGGGCCGGGCCAACGTCTGGATCCCGGTCAGCGACGCCCGGTCGGCCGCCGCCGGGCTGTCGCTGCTCACCTTCTCCAAGCCCCTCCCGCTGCTGGCCCAGCGGATCCTGCACCGGGTGGTGCTGGTCGGCGGGCCGTGGTTGCTGCCGGGCCGGCGCGAACGCTGGGAACCCCCGGTCGAACGCTGGGACCAGATCCTCCGCGAGGTCGCCGGGGTCGTCGGCCCGATCGACGAGGTCGCCCTCTACCTGCGCCCGCAGGCGTCCCGGCCGGGCGCCGCCGCCCTCCTGATCCAGAAGGGCCATCCCGTCGGGTTCCTCAAGGTGCGCGACGGGCTCGACCGCGAGGCCCGGGTGCTGCGGCTGCTCGACGGCGGCGACGGGTTCCGGGTGCCGGTCGTCCTGGGCGAGGGCCACTCGTGGCTGCTGATCTCGGCGATGGAGCCGGTCCCCGCCCGGCCGGTCAGGAAGGTCGACGTCGTCGACCTCACCGGCCGCATCCAGCGGCTGCTCGCCCGGTTGCCCAAACCCCCCGGCACCCCCGGCCACTGGCTGCCGATGCACGGCGACCTCACTCCGTGGAACCTGCGCCGCACCCGGGGCAGGGAACCGTGGCTGATCGACTGGGAGGACGCCGCCTGGGCGCCCCCCGGCGCCGACGAGGTCTATTACCGGGCCGCCGAGACGACCCTGTTCGGGGTCGACCCGGTGCCCACGGGCTACGCCGAGGCGGCCGCCCACTGGGAGGCCGTGATCTCCAAGCGCAGCGACGACCTGCCGCTCAACGGCGGCATGCTCGCGGCGCTTGAGGTGCTCAGCCGGCCGTCCAGTCGCTGAGCCCGCGCCCGAGCATCTCCTCCAGCCGCCGGTTGTGCGGGGCGAAGTGGTGGGCCAGCCTCTTGCGCACGTCGTCGGGCATGTCACCCGGGGCGGCGGCGTTCCAGACCTTGCCCGCCGCGGGCAGGGGCGCGGGCGGCAGCCCGAGGAACTCCGCCGCGCCGTCGCAGGCGGCCTGTGGGTCGCGGTAGAAGTCCTCGCTGGTCAGGATGTGGAACCGGTCGCGGGGGAAGTGGGCGAACCACCGCTCGAGACAGCGGGCGTACTCGCTCTGGGCGACGTACGACTGCTGCTCGTGGGCGTAGGACAGGTACGCCGGATCAGCGATGATCTTCGCCTCCTCCCCGGCGGTCCGCGACTCCTCGGCGGCCAGGGCCTCCTCGAACGACAGGGTCTCCGCGCCCGCGCGCACCCGCTCCCGGTAGTGGGAGAACGTGCGCTCCACCGGATCGCGTAACACCAGCAGGATGCGCGCCGTTGGCACGTTCCCGGCGGCGCGTCCGGCGGCCAGCGGATGGTGGAGGTAGTAGGGCGAGCCCTCCCCCGCGACCACCGGGCCGCCCGCCCGGCGCTCGGCCCGCGCCCGGCTGAACCGGCTCGGCAGGTGCGAGCGGTACCACCGCATGCCGCGGGTGTAGTTCGAGTCGAAGTAGTGCACGCCCTTCGTGTGGTTGGCCTTGGGCAGCAGCCCGGCCGCCGGGAACAGCGGAATCACCCTCGGATGCTCGAGCAGTGCGAAATAGAACGACGTCGATCCCCCGCGTTTGGCCCCGATGAGCAGGAAATCGGGGTCGGGCCGGAACGCCGCCGTCGCCATGCCCCAGCCCCGGATGGCGGTTCGGCCCGCGTTCATCACAGGTTCAGGGAGCTTCATCTGACTCGTCCTCTCAACCGGTCCATAGTGAAAAGTTATTAACCGCTCGTATGCTGGCACACGTCACCAAGCGGAGCGGCGATTCGGGGGGACCGGCGTGAGAGGTGCGCGCCACCGGCGGCTCCGCACGCAGTGGTGGCCGACGCTGCTGCCTCTCGGCATGATCCTCGCGAGCGACTACAAGTTTCGTTCGCGCGACGTGTCCGAAGCGGTCGGCGGCGGCATCGACGCCACCGTGCTGCTGGAGATCGGCGTCTACGGCCTCTGCGCCCTCTACCTCTATCGCCGGTTCGGCCTCCGGGCCCCCCGGCGGGCGGCTCCGGCCGCGTTGATCCTGGCCTGGTTGTTCGCGGCCTACTGCGCCCTGTCGGTGTTGTGGACCCCGTTCCCCCCGTTCGCCGCCGTGCGGGCGAGCCAGCTCCTGGTCACCGCGATCGTCTGCCACGTGATCGCGACCCGGGCGCGGCGCGACGACCTCTACCGGCTGGCCCACGTGTTCGTCGGCCTGGTCGTGGTCTCGGTGGCGTTCGGCGTGGCGATGCCGCTCAAACGCACCCCCAACACGGTCGACCGGTTCAACTGGCTCTACGTGCATCCCGTCACGGCCGGCATGTTCCTGGGCGTCGCGTTGCTGCTGTGCCTGGCGTTCCTGCTGCCGAACGGGTTGCCGAGACGTTTCCCGTGGCCGGTCTACGCCGGTTCCGCGGCGGTCACGGCCGCGGCGCTGGTCGCCACCGGCACCCGGGGGGCGGCGGTCGGCATCCTCGCGGGGGTGGCGGCGTTCCTGCTCACCGCCCGGGGCACCCGGGGCCGGATAGAGGTGATCATGGTCGGCACGCCGATCGTGGTGCTGCTGCCGCTGCTGTTCGGCGACAGGCTCCTGGAGTTCGCCACCCGTGGCGAGACCGTCGAACAGTTGGAGAGCCTCAACTCGCGTACCGACCTGTGGACCTTCGCCTACCAGGCGGTGATGAACCGGCCGGTGTTCGGCAACGGCATGTCGTCGGCGCGTGGTCTGTTCCTCGACGCCCTGGGGCTCGGCGGCGGTCACAACATCTTCGTCAACGTGCTGGTCGAAGGCGGCCTCGTCGGCGGGGCGATCTTCTGCCTGCTCCTCGTCGTGGTGCTGACGGTGAACCTGTCGTTCACCAGGGTCAGGGAGGTCCGGGTCGAGGCGGCGCTGCTGCTCGGTTTGATGACGTTTCTGGTGATCGACGGCTTGACCGCCGATCAGATGGCGGGCGCGGCGAACGTCGCGTCCATCTGGATGTTCCTCATCGTGGCGTGGACTTGTGTCATCACACGTAAACCTGTGAGACGTGACGAGCGTCACGATACGCGTGAGACCGGTGTGGTCTCACCTGTGCCCTGAAGGGGACCAAATGCGCAAGACCCTGATATCGGGCCTGATCGCCGCGTTAGCGGTGACGCCCGTCCCCGCGGCGATGGCCGACACGGCCCCCGCCACCGGGGAACTCGCCACGGTCACGGCCGACGCGCTGCCCACCTGGCAGACCGACGGCGTGGTGTTGACGATCGAGATCGTCAACGGCGTGACCTATGTGGGCGGCAACTTCGACAACGTCCGGCCGCCGGGCGTCCCCAAGGGGGGCGCGGGTGAGGTGCCGCGGGTCGGGCTGGCCGCGTTCGACACCGCCACCGGCGACCTGCTGCCGTGGAACCCGGTGGCCTTCTCTCCGACGTTCACCAGCGACACGGCGCAGAACGAGTGCGACAAGATCTCCGCCGACACCTACCGCTGCGACACGGTCTGGGAGATCAAGGCCTCGCCCGACGGCTCGAAGATCTACGTCGCCGGCGACTTCAACAAGATCGACAACTCGCGGCGCGACCGCATGGCGGCCTTCGACACCGCCACCGGCGCCCTCGACCCCGACTTCAAGCCGGTGTTCAACAACCGGGTGCGCGCGGTCGCCGTCTCCGACACCACCGTCTACGCGGGCGGCCACTTCACCACCGTGAACGGCGAGACCCGCACCCGCCTGGCCGCCTTCGACGCCTCGACCGCCGTCCTCACCTCGTGGGCGCCGACGGCCGACAGGCGCGTCAACGCGATGGCGCTCACCCCCGCGGGCAACCGCCTCATCGTCGGCGGCGACTTCGACCGCATCAACGGCGTCAAGCAGCACGGCCTGTCGGCGGTCAACGTCAGCGACGGCTCCAAGGGCACGTTCAACAGCAACGACATCCCGGCCGAGAGCTCCACCAAGCGCTCGTGGGTGACCGACATCGTCTCCGACGGCACCCGCATGTACGCCAGCGCCAACGGCGAGGGCACCTTCGACGGCCGCCTGGCCTTCAACCCCGACAACGGCTCGCGGATCTGGATCAACAACTGCCTCGGCGCGACCCAGGCGATCTCGGTGATGGGCGGCGTCCTCTACAGCGGCAGCCACGCCCACCGCTGCAGCATGCAGTCCTACTACGGCGGCGACGGCTTCCCCGAGACCAAGCCCCACCGCCGTTACCTCGCCGAGCCGGCCGGCACGGCCCAGGGCGCCAAGCAGACGATCCTCCACTGGTTCCCCAACTCGGCCCCCGGCACCACCTACCCCTGGGTGCAGGGCCCGTGGGCGATGGCCAACGACGGCGTCTACCTGTGGGCCGGCGGTGACTTCACCGAGGTCAACGACGTCGCGCAGCAGGGTCTGACCCGCTGGACCTTCCACGAGACCAGCCCCGACGTCGGCGGCCCGATCCAGGCCGGGTTCGCCGCGCCGACCGCCCAGGCCGTCGGCGGCGGCAAGGTGACCGTGCGCTGGGGCGCCACGTGGGACCTCGACAACCGCAAGGTCCGCTACGAGGTGCTGCGCAACGACGGCCAGGTCGCCTGCACCGCCGAGGCCTTCTCGGTGTTCTGGAACCTGCCGAACCTGTCGTGCCAGGACACCGGCCGGACCCCGGGCGCCTCGCACACCTACCGGGTGCGCGCGATCGACCCGTACAACAACCGCGTCTCCAGCCCGACCGGCGCGGCGGTGATCGTTTCGTGAGACGGGGGCTCGCCGCCGCGGGGGCCGTCGCCCTCGCGGTGGCGGGCGTCCTGATCTGGGCCGCGCTGATACGGCCCGACACCGGCGGGCCGGCCCAGCCGTCGTGGCAGACGGCCGGGCCGGCCCCGCTGGGCACGGCCGACTATCCCGTCCCCGAGGGCGCCTTCTTCGTCGCCCCCGACGGCGACGACGACGCGCCCGGCGACGGAGCGAAACCCTGGCGGACCCTCGCCCACGCGGTGGAGACCGCCCCCGAGGGCTCGACGATCGTCCTGCGCGAAGGCGTCTACCACGAGAAGGTGGAGATCTTCCGCAAGCGCCTGGCCATCCAGAACCACCCCGGCGAGGTCGTGTGGTTCGACGGCAGCGAACCGGTCGGCGGCTGGGTCCGCGACGGTTCCCGATGGCGTCGCGACGGCTGGGACGTGCGGTTCGACAACACCGACTTCACCGCGGGCGGCGGCGAAGACTGGCACATGGTCGACCCCGGCCATCCGATGGCCAACTGGCCCGACCAGGTCTTCGTCGACGACCGGCCGCTCGCCCAGGTTCAGACCGCCGAGCAGGTCGGCCCCGGCGCCTTCTTCGTCGACTACCAGGCCGGCCGCCTGTTCATCGGCGACGACCCCACCGGCCGCGACGTGCGCGCCACCACCCTCGACGAGGCCCTCTACTTCGAGGGCGCCGACGGGTCGTCCCTCAGGGGCGTGGGGGTACGGCGCTACGCCACCTCCCTGGCCAGGATCGCCGCCGTCAAGGCCTTCGCCGACGACATGACGATCGAGAACAGCGTCTTCGCCCAGACCTCGGTCACCGGCCTGTCCCTCAAGGGCGCCCGGATCACCGTCAGGAACAACCTGTTCGAGGGCAACGGCCAGGTGGGCCTCGGCGGGCACAAGTCCGACGACGCCACGATCGTCGGCAACATCAGCCGGGGCAACAACGTGGAGCGTTTCATGATGACCCCGGTCTCCGGGGGCCTGAAGATCACCGAGTCGAGGCGCATGACGGTCGTCGGCAACCTCATGGAGGACAACCGGGGCCCCGGCATCTGGCTCGACGAATCGGTCGTCGGCGCCGTGGTCGCCCGCAACATGGTGCGGAACAACGCCCACCACGGCATCCATTTCGAGATCTCCGCCGACGCGCTCATCGCCGGAAACGTGGTGACCGGCAACGGCACTCACGGCATCTATGTGAACGAGTCGAGCGACGTACGGATCTGGAACAACACCGTGACCGACAACAAAGGCCGGCAGATCTATGCGATCGACGGGGCGCGGCAGCAACTCACGCCGGGGGTGACCTGGAATGTGAGTGGCGTCGAGGTGCGAAACAACGTGCTTTCCTCGGCCGGGCCCGAACCCCTCGTGGCGGTGCGCGACCTGACCCGCCGCAAGGGCGCCGCCGACATGGCCGACCTCGACCACAACGTCTATCACCGCCGCGGACCAGGGCCGCTCGCCGACTGGGCCGACTGGACGCGGGCGGACGCCGAGGTGGCCACCCTCGCCGATCTGCGCCGGATGACCGGTCAGGAAATCCACGGCAGTGAGCCGAAAAATGGTGATTTGCCCGATGGTGCGCCGTGGCCTTCCGACGTCGCGAAGGTGTTCGGCCGGGAAGCCGGGGCGGTGCTTAAATCCGGCGCTCCAGAAGGTGAACTTTAATCGTTACTTCACGCCCCAGGCGTTACTCCTTGCTTGATTAAACCGTTCCATTACGCTTGCAGCGATGTGAGAACGATCTCCTGAGATGTAGGTAACCGTGGTAATTCGATCATCGCGAGTGGCCGCCTTCCTGGCCGCGTCATTACTGGGGGCGTCGCTCGCGGCGATCCCCCTCCCCGCCCGGGCCGACATCGACCCGCCGCCGGGAGTCCCCGAGACCGTCACGGCCGACGCCCTGCCCACGTGGCAGATCAACGGCGTGGTCTGGAAGATGGCCACGGTCGGCAACACCGTCTACGCGGTCGGCAGCTTCACTCGCGCCCGCCCGCCGGGCACCGCCCCCGGGAACGCGGCCGAGGTGGTGCGGTCGAACATCCTGGCCTTCAACATCACCACGGGTAACGTCACCTCCTTCGCGCCGACGCTCAACGCCCAGGCCCGCACCATCGCCGTGTCGCCCGACCAGACGAAGATCTACATCGGCGGCGACTTCACGCAGGTCAACGGCCAGACCCGCAACCGGGTCGCGGCCTTCGACGTCGCCACGGGCAACCTTGAGTCGTGGGCGCCCTCGGTCGGCAACGTGGTCCGCGCGATCACGGTCTCCAACTCGACCGTCTTCCTCGGCGGCAACTTCTTCAACGTCAACGGCCAGAGCCGTAACCGCCTGGCCGCGGTCAACCGGAGCAACGGCGCCAACCAGCCGTGGGCCCCCGACACCGACGACGAGGTCTTCGCCCTGATCATGTCGCCCGACCAGAGCCGGGTCATCGTGGGCGGCAAGTTCCAGCAGCTCAACAACGCCACCCGGGTGGGCATCGGCGCCCTCGACCCGGTCACAGGGGACTCGCTGCCGTGGAGCAGCAACCCGATCCCGGCCCGGATCGGCAACGACTACTCGATGACCTACGACCTCACCACCGACGGCACCAACATCTACGCCGCGGCCGACGGCGAGGGCTGGCACTGGTTCGACGGCCGGTTCGCGGTCGAGCCCAACACGGGCGACCTGATCTGGCTCGACAACTGCTACGGCGCCAGCTACAGCGTCTTCCCGATCAACCAGGTGCTCTACAGCGTCGGCCACGCCCACGACTGCGAGTCGCTGCGCGGCTTCCCCGAGGTCTCGCCGACCCGCTGGCAACGCGCGCTGGCCACCACGACCGTCCCGACCGGCACCGACCCGATGCCGCCGTCGAACAACAGCCAGTACAGCGGTCAGCCGACGCCGACCCTGCTCCACTGGTTCCCGCAGGTCAACGCCGGTTCCTACACCGGCATGAACCAGGGTGGCTGGGCCCTGTCGGGCAACAGCAACTACCTGGTCATGGGTGGCGAGTTCACCACCGTCAACGGCAGCGCGCAGCAGGGCCTCACCCGGTTCGCGCTCAAGGCGAACGCACCGAAGACCTCCGGGCCGATCCCGACGGCCGACCTCACCCCGACCGCGGTCTCGCTCAACGCGGGCACCGCCCGGCTGAGCTGGAAGACCACCTGGGACCGCGACCACGCGAAGCTGAAATACCAGATCCTCCGCGACGGGGGCACGACCCCGATCGGCGAGGTCGAGGTCGACTCCAACTTCTGGACCCTCCCGTCGGCCGGCTTCATCGACGAGGGCCTCGCGCCCGGCTCCGTGCACACCTACCGGGTCCGCGCCGTCGACCCCCAGGGCAACGCCGTCGGCAGCGGCACCTCAGCCCCGGTGACGATCTCCTCGGCGGGTGCGCTCAGCGACTACGCCGAAGCCGTCATCGACGACGGCGCGAGCGCCTACTGGCGTCTCGGCGAGGCCTCCGGCACCACCGCCTTCGACTACGCCGCCTTCACCGACGCCACCCGTGACGCGGGCACCTCCCAGGCGAGCCCCGGCGCGATCAACGGCGACGCCGACGCCGCGGCGGCCTTCAACGGCACCGGCACCGGCCTGGTGAAGACCAACAGCACCGTCGCGACCACCCCGGCCTTCTCGATCGAGGCCTGGGTCAAGACCACGTCGAACCAGGGCGGCAAGATCGTCGGCTACGGCAACGCCGCGACCGGCGAGTCGGGCAGCTACGACCGCCACGTCTACATGGACAACGCCGGCCGCGTCTACTTCGGCGTCTACCCCAACGCGGTCCGCACGGTGAACAGCGCCCCCGGCTTCAACGACGGCCAGTGGCACCACATCGTGGCCACCCAGGGCAGCGGCGGCATCGCCCTGTACGTCGACGGCCGCCGCGTCGGCCAGGACCCGTCGGTCACCACCGCCCAGTCCTACTCCGGCTACTGGCGGATCGGCGGCGACAACCTCAACGGGTGGCCGAACCGCCCGACCAGCCTCTACCTGAACGGCCAGATCGACGACGTCGCGATCTACCCGACGGCCCTGCCGCTGTCGAAGGTCGACGCCCACTTCGTCGCCTCGGGCCGCACCAGCCCGATCCCGCCGCGCCCGGCCGACGACTACGGCCGCGTCGTCTACGACGACGAGCCGGTGACCTACTTCCGCTTCAACGAGGCCAACGGCCCGACGGCGATCGACGCCAGCACCAGCGGCGTCAACGGCACGTTCAGCAACACCGGCGTGACCTACGACCAGACGGGCGCGATCGTCGGCTCGACCAACCGGGCGGTCCGGGTGCAGAGCGGCGGCCGGGCCATCTCCGGCAACCTGACGAGCAACCCGACGACCTACTCGGCCGAGGCCTGGTTCCGCAGCTCGTCCAACCAGGGCGGCAAGATCGTCGGTTTCGGCAACACCGCGACCGGCACCAGCGGCAACTACGACCGCCACGTCTACATGCGCAACGACGGCCGCCTGGTCTTCGGCACCTACACCGGCGCCTTCAACCTGATCACCACCACGGCCGCGTACAACAACAACCAGTGGCACCACCTCGTGGCGACGCAGGGCGCCGACGGCATGAAGCTCTACGTCGACGGCGCGCTCGTCGGCACCCACGCGCAGACCGGCGCCGAGAGCTACTCGGGCTACTGGCGCTTCGGCGGCGACAACCTGAACTCCTGGCCCAACCGCCCGAGCTCCGACAACTTCAACGGGTTCATCGACGAGGGCGCGATCTACGCCAAGGTGCTCACCCCGGCCGAGGTCGCCCAGCACTACCAGGAGGGCAGCGGCACCGGCCCGGCCAACCAGCCGCCGACCGCGTCGTTCACCTCGACCTGCACCGATCTTTCGTGCTCGTTCGACGCTTCGGCGTCCGCCGACGCCGACGGCTCGATCGACGGCTACGCCTGGGACTTCGGCGACGGCCAGACCGGCACCGGCGCCACGCCGAGCCACATCTACCCGGCCGCCGGCGACTACCCGGTCACCCTGACGGTCACCGACAACGACGACGCCACCGCCAACAGCGGCGACGTGGTCGTGCCCCGTCCGGCCGCCAACCCCCCGTCGATCATCGCGGACGACACGTTCGGCCGGACCCTCAACGGTTCGCTGGGCACCGCCCAGACCGGCGGCCCGTGGACGCTCGTCGGCGGCGCCGGCAACTTCTCCGTCGACGGCAACGCGGCCAAGCTCGTCCTCCCGGCGACGACGGCCAACCCGCGCGCCTACCTCGACGGGGTGTCCAGCACCACCGCCGACCTGTCGTTCTCGATCGCGTCCGACAAGGTGGGCACCGGCAACGGCACCTACCTGTTCGCCACCGGCCGTCGCGTCGCGGGCGTCGGCGAGTACAAGGTCCGGGCGCGGCTGCTCCCGTCGGGCGTCGGCCTGTCGCTGATCCGCACCGCCGGGGCCAGCACCGACACCCTCATCACCGCCGAGACCACCATCCCCGGCCTGACCTACACGCCGGGCCTGGTGCTCAACATGCGGGTGCTGGTCACCGGCACCAACCCGACGACGATCTCCGGCAAGGTCTGGAACGCCGCCGGGACCGAACCCGCCGCCTGGCAGGCGACGACCACCGACGCCACCGCGAACATGCAGGTCGCGGGCGGCGTGGGCATCGGCGCCTACCTGTCGGGCACCGCGACGAACGCCCCGATCGTCCTGACGGTCGACGACCTCGCCGCGAGCAACCTGGCCGCCGCGCCGACGGCCGCGTTCACCCCGACCTGCACCAGCCTGACCTGCGACGTCGACGCCTCGGCCTCGACCGCCGGGTCGGCGGCGATCGCGAGCTACACGTGGAGCTACGGTGACGGCGGCGCCCCCAGCACCGGCCAGACCGCCTCGCACACGTTCACGACGCCGGGCACCTACCGGATCACCCTGACGGTGACGGGCACCGACGGACGGACCTCGGTCGCCGTCCAGACCGTGAACGTCGCCTGATGAACCACTGATGCCCCGCCGGTGCTGACCGGCGGGGCATCTGTCATGTAAGGAGTCCATATGGAAGAACTGTCGATCAAGGGCGCCTACCTCCACACCCCGAGGTTGTTCCACGACGACCGGGGCACGTTCATGGAGTCGTTCCGGGCCGCCGACCTCGCCGAGGCGACCGGCCACGGCCTGCGCCTGTCCCAGGCCAACACCTCGGTCTCCGCCCGGGGCGTGATCAGGGGCATCCACTACGCCGACGTGCCGCCGAGCCAGGCCAAGTATGTGACCTGCCTGTCCGGCCGCATCCTGGACGTGATCGTCGACCTCCGCGTGGGCTCACCCACGTTCGGCCGGCATGACTCGATCGTCCTCGACGCGGAGAGTTTCCAGAGCGTCTACATCTCCGAAGGCCTCGGCCACGGCTTCGCCGCGCTGACCGACAACGCCACCGTCTTCTACCTGTGCTCCGAGCCCTACGCCCCGACACGGGAGCGCGGCATCAACCCGCTCGACCCGGAGCTGGGGATCGACTGGCAGGTGGAGAACCCGGTGCTCTCGGAGAAGGACGTACAGGCGCCGTCAATGAAACAGGCCCTCGACGAGGGCCTGTTTCCTGACTTCGAGACGTGTACGGCCTTCTACGGAACCCTTAGTTGATCTTCCAGGTATCGCCGCCCTGGAGCAGCTCGTCGAGGTCGCCGGGGCCACGCTGGGCCACGGCCATCTCGAGCTGCTCGCTCATCAGGTGGTCGTAGGAGGGCCGGTCGACCGACCGGAAGATGCCGATCGGCACGTGCTGGAAGGCCGGCTCGTCGAGCCGGCTCAGCGCGAACGCGAGCGACGGGTCGGGGTTGTGCACGTCGTGGACGAGGATCTCCTCCGGGGAGATCGAGTCGCGCGCCACGACCTCGAGACCACCGGTCGGGGCGAGCCTGACCGCCTGGGTCGCGTTGGCGATCGGCTGGCCGTGCTCCAGGCGCAGGGTGATCACGTCGCGCTTCTCGGGGTCCTTCAGATCCTCGAACGCGTTGTCGTTGAAGATGTTGCAGTTCTGGTAGATCTCCACCAGCGAGGTGCCCCGGTGGGCGGCGGCCTCGCGCAGCACCGAGTGGAGGTGCTTGCGGTCGGAGTCGATGGTCCGGGCGACGAACCCGGCCTCGGCGCCGACGGCCAGCGAGATCGGGTTGAACGGCTTGTCGAGCGAGCCCATCGGGGTCGACTTGGTGATCTTGCCGACCTCGGAGGTGGGCGAGTACTGGCCCTTGGTCAGACCGTAGATCCGGTTGTTGAACAGCAGGATGTTCAGGTTGACGTTGCGGCGCAGCGCGTGGATCAGGTGGTTGCCGCCGATCGACAGGGCGTCGCCGTCACCGGTGATCACCCACACCGACAGGTCGGGGCGGGAGGCCGCCAGACCGGTCGCGATGGCCGGGGCGCGGCCGTGGATCGAGTGGAACCCGTAGGTGTTCATGTAGTAGGGGAACCGCGAGGAGCAGCCGATGCCCGACACGAACACCGTGTTCTCGCGCTTGATCCCCAGCTCGGGCATGAACGACTGCACGGCGGCCAGGATCGCGTAGTCACCGCACCCGGGGCACCAGCGCACCTCCTGGTCGGACTTGAAGTCCTTCAGGGTCTGCTTGCCCTCGGCCTTCGGCACCAGGGCCAGGCCCTTGCCGTTGAGAGACTCACTCACTGTCGATCACTTCCTGGATCACTCCGGCCAGCTCCTCGGCCTTGAACGGAAGCCCGCGCACGCGGTTGTAGCTGATGATGTCGACCAGGTACTTCGCCCGCAGCAGCAGCGCGAGCTGGCCCAGGTTGATCTCGGGCAGCAGGACCTTGTCGTAGGACTTCAGCACCTCGCCGATGTTCTTCGGGAACGGGTTGAGGTGACGCAGGTGAGCCTGCGCGACCTTGCCGCCGCCCCGGCGCACCCGGCGGGCCGCCGCGGCGATCGGGCCGTAGGTCGAACCCCAGCCGAGCACGAGCACCCGCGCGTCGCCGTCGGGGTCGTCGACCTCCAGATCGGGCACGTCGATGCCGTCGATCTTGGCCTGGCGCAGCCGGACCATCAGGTCGTGGTTGTTCGGGTCGTAGGAGATGTTGCCGGTGCCGTCGGCCTTCTCGATGCCGCCGATGCGGTGTTCGAGGCCGGGGGTGCCGGGGATCGCCCACGGGCGGGCCAGCGTCTCGGCGTCACGCTTGAACGGCAGGAAGGTGGTGCCGTCGTCGCCGTTGGGCTCGGTCGTGTAGGGCACCGAGATGTCGGGCAGCTCGGCCTGCGACGGGACCTTCCACGGCTCGGAGCCGTTGGCCAGGTAGCCGTCGGAGAGCAGCATCACCGGGGTGCGATATTTGATCGCGATCCGGGCGGCCTCGACGGCGGCGTCGAAACAGTCCGACGGCGTCGCCGGGGCGATCACCGGCACCGGCGACTCGCCGTTGCGGCCGAACAGCGCCATCAGCAGGTCGGTCTGCTCGGTCTTGGTCGGCATGCCGGTCGAGGGGCCGGCGCGCTGCACGTCGACCACGATCAGCGGCAGCTCGGTGGTGACCGCGAGGCCCACCGTCTCGGCCTTGAGCGCCACACCCGGGCCCGACGTGGTGGTCACGCCGAGCGCCCCGCCGAACGCCGCGCCCAGCGCCGCGCCGACGCCGGCGATCTCGTCTTCGGCCTGGAAGGTCCGGATGCCGAACCGCTTGTGCTTCGACAACTCGTGGAGGATGTCGGAGGCCGGGGTGATCGGGTAGGAGCCCAGGAACAGCGGCAGCTTCGACTGGACCGAGGCCGCGACCAGCCCGAGGGCCAGCGCCTGGTTGCCGGAGATGTTCCGGTAGACGCCGGCGCTCAGCGGGGCGGGCTTGATCTCGTAGGAGACCGAGAACGCCTCGGTCGTCTCGCCGTAGTTGTAGCCGGCGTTGAACGCGGCCACGTTGGACTTGGCGATCGCGGGCTTCTTGGCGAACTTGGTCTCGATGAACTTGATCGTCGCCTCGACCGGGCGGCCGTAGAGCCACGACAGCAGGCCGAGCGCGAACATGTTCTTCGCCCGCTCGGCGTCCTTCTTGGAGATGTCGAACTCTTCGAGCGCCTTGACCGTCAGCGAGGTCAGCGGCACCGAGTGGAGCCGCCACTCGGCCAGGCTCTCGTCTTCGAGCGGGTTGACGTCGTAGCCGACCTTCTGCAGGTTCCGCTTGGTGAACTCGTCGGCGTTGGCGATGATGTCGGCGCCGCGCGGGAGGTCGGACAGGTTCGCCTTGAGGGCGGCCGGGTTCATCGCGACGAGGACGTTGGGCGCGTCGCCCGGGGTGAGGATGTCGTGGTCGGCGAAGTGGAGCTGGAAGCTCGACACTCCGGGGAGGGTGCCTGCCGGGGCGCGGATCTCGGCCGGGAAGTTGGGCAGCGTCGACAGGTCGTTGCCGAACGACGCCGTCTCCGCGGTGAATCGATCGCCGGTGAGCTGCATGCCGTCGCCGGAGTCACCCGCGAACCGGATGATCACGCGGTCGAGTTGCTGCACCTGCTTGGTCACAGCGCTCAGTCCTCCTCGACAGACCAAGGCGCGGTCTGCTCGTGGCACGTGTGTGAATTCAATGCTAGATCCCTTTGCCGCGCTTATACGAATGCGCGTGGGTTGTGACCTTTGTCGCTCGTGTGGGGGGATGGGCGTCAGTCGGGCAGGCTTTGACACAGTCCCGACGCGATGCGGCACAGGTCGACGTGCCGGCGAGCGAAGAGGATGATTCGGGTCACGGTGCCTAACTATATGTCCCCGCTGGATTCACGGTAGCGGGCGCCCATAGCGCGAGACGGCGACGTCCGTGGCCGATTCGTAGGTTACGCCTGGCTGCATCGGGCGTGTTCCGTACAACTCGGGAACGGTGACAAAAGAGTATCCACGGTCCCTGAGTGTCTTGAGGATCAGCGGGATGGCTTCGGGGGTGGCGGGGGCCAGGTCGTGCAGGAGCACGATCGAACCGGGCTTCACGCCCGAGGTGACCCGTTTGCAGATCTCCTTCGCGGTGGCCTCGCGGCCGTCGCCGCCGTCGACGTCCCAGGTGACCACGCTGAGCTTCAGCTCGCCGGCGACCTTGGCGACGTCGGGGTTGGTCGCGCCGTAGGGGGGCCGCATCAGGGCCGGGAGGCTGCCGGTCGACTGGGCGATGACGTCCTGGGTGCGGGAGAGCTGTTCGTAGATGCGGTTGTCCGGGAGTGTCGTCAGGTCGCGGTGCGACCAGCCGTGGTTGCCGACCAGATGACCGTCGCCGGCCATCCGGCGCAGCAGGTCGGGGCGGGCCGCCGCGCTGGTGCCGGTGAGGAAGAAGGTGGCGCGGGTGGTGCCGAGGGCGGTCAGGATCCGGTCGGTGTACGGCCCCGGCCCCTCGTCGAACGTCAGGGCGACGCAGCGCGCGACCCGGCAGTCGACCTTCCCCGGCACCGCGGGCGCCGTGACCTCCGGCGGCTCGCGCAGCTCCGGCGGGGTGGTCGGCCGGGCCGACTCGACGGCCCGCTGGGCGGCCCGGCCGAAGTCCGACAGCAGCGGCGCCGCGTCCTGCTTGGGGATCGCCGTGGCCACCCGGCCCAGCGCGCCGGGCCCGATCTCGTAGTCGTCGAACTCCACCACCAGGTCGCCCCGAGAGTTGAAGTCGAGCGAGTCGAACAGCGCCGGGTCGGGCTTGATCGCCGCGTGGTCGACCTCGGCGTCGCCGGCCAGCCGGGCCCCGACCACTCGCGCGAGGGCGTCGAGGTTCTTGACCAGCAGATCGGAGGTGACGACGCGGGCGCCGTCGTACCAGAGGGTGCGGGTCGAGTTGACCCAGGACGCGCCGTCGTAGCGGCCCGTCCGGAGGCGGACCCCGCTGACCTTCGGCGACACGGCGGTGAGTTGCCATTCGACGTTGATCTCGGACTTGGGGAGCGTGGCCTTGCCCTTGGCCGTCTTCTCGTTGAAGGCCTTGGCCTCGGCGACGAGGTCGGCCCGGATCTGGTCGCTCAGCGGCGTCGCGCCCGGGATCTGGGGGTAGGTCAGGTGCACATTGGTCTTGCCCGTCTCTTTGTAGATGGTCTGCACCTGGAGGCCGGGCACGGCGGCGGGGTCGACGAAGGTCAGCACCGTCGGCTCCGACGACGGCGGCACCTTGTCTCCCGGGGAGTTGAAGCCAACGCCGCACGCGCAGCAGGCGGCGGCGAGCATCGCGATTCCTCCGGTGAATCGCAAAACGGGCATAAATGTCAGATTATTGGCGCTTGAGCGTGGTTTGCTGCGACTTGGCAGTCTCCGTGAGCTTCTTTGGTTCGGCGTTCAGGTGCGCGATTATCAGGGGGTGGACGGATACTTCGGGTCGTACGCGGTCGTGGCCGTGCTGCTGGCCATCGGGGCGGCGATCTTCGCCGGCGCCCTGCTGATCAACCGGCTGCTGCGCCCCGACCGGCCCACCGAGGCGAAGCTGACCTCCTACGAGTGCGGCGTCGACCCCGTCGGCGACGGCTGGGCCCAGTCGCAGGTCAGGTACTACGTCTTCACATATCTTTATGTCGTGTTCGCCGTCGACGCGGTGTTCCTCTTCCCCTGGGCGACGGTCTTCGCCGCGCCCGGCTTCGGCATGACCACCCTCGTCGAGATGTTCGTGTTCCTGGCGTTCATCGCGCTCGGCATCGTCTACGCGTGGCGCAAGCGCGTGCTCAGTTGGACTTGACATCCTCCCCTCCCGGAAGGAAGGGATTCCACCTCATCTCTCGCTGAAAGGAGGACGAGTTGGGGTTCGCGCTTCACCGGCCCGGTGACCCGGTCGCCTCCGCGCGCATTCACCGCATGCCCGGCGGCGATGTCTCGGATGTTTCTGGCTGCGTTCACGTCGGCGTTGCACTCAAGTCCGCAGGCTACGCACCGGAAGAGAGCTTGGCTCTCGCGGCTCTCCCGGGCGACATGCTTGCAGGCGTTGCAGGTCTGCGACGTGAATGCCGGACTGACTCTGACGACCCGGCCAGGCGCTTTGTGCTCCAGGCGGTCGAGCAGGTAACCCCAGCCGCTGGCGAGAATGCCGCGATTGAGCCCGGCTTTCTGCCTGACGTTCCTGCCGGGGGCCTCGATGCTGCCGCGGGCCGATCGGGTCATGGCGGAGACATGCAGATCTTCGACGGCGATCATGTCGTACCGGCGGGCGAGATCGGTGCTGGTCTTCTCGACCCAGTCTCTGCGGCGATCCTTCTCGCGCGCCTTCAGCTTCGCGACCGCTTTCTTGACTTTCCCGCGCCGGTTGGAGCCGTGCTTCGCCCGCGCGAGCATGCGCAGAAGCCGGAGCAGACGGAACTTCTCGGCCTCCCGAAAGACGGGCGCGTTGGTCATCTCGCCGTTCGAGAGCGCGACGCTGACCGCGACACCCCGATCCACGCCCACGGCCTCACCCGATCCAGGTGCGGAGATCGGCTCCGGGACAGCGGCGAACGCCACGAACCAGCGCCCGACCGCGTCGCAGGTGATCCTGAACGACTTGACATTCTCGGGAACGGCTCGGGACCAGCGGAATCGCACCCAGCCGACCTTGGGGACCCTGACTTCGCCGACGTGACGAGAGAGCCGGCGCAGGTCGTCGGCTTTCACGGCGACGATACGGAACCCTTCATGCCGTCCTCGCCGACGCCACGTCGGCCGCTTGTGCGTTCTTCCGAAGAAGTTCGTCACGGCTTGCGCGAAGTCCTTGATCGCCTGTTGCTGGACGACGATGGAACCCGCCCGCAGCCACGCGTATTCGGCGCGCGCCTCAGTCAACTGCCTGCACTGCTCGGCGAACCCGGGAGGGGATTTCCGGCCCGGCTTCCAGTGCGAGTACTGCTCGACAGCGAGGTTCCACACATATCGCGCGTGCCTGCAATGCTCCGCCAATGCCGCCTCCTGGACGGGCGTCGGGGCAAGCCGGTAGCGCGACATGACCGGAAGCTTACCGAAAGTCACCGACAAAAACGGGGTATCGAAATGCCGCGCCATTCCGGGCATCGACGCTGGAGGAATCTGGTGACCCATGGTTGACCTGCCCACCCCGACGTTCGGACCCGCCGCGAGGCTGGCCCCGAAGCCGATGAAGTTCGTGCTGAACTGGGGCCGCCGTTACTCGTTGTGGGTCTTCAACTTCGGCCTGGCCTGCTGCGCGATCGAGTTCATCGCCACTTCGATGAGCCGCCACGACTTCATCCGGTTCGGGGTCATCCCGTTCGCCAACGGCCCCCGCCAGGCCGACCTGATGATCGTCTCGGGCACGGTCACCGACAAGATGGCCCCCGCCGTGCTGCGCCTCTACGAGCAGATGCCCGACCCGAAGTACGTCATCTCGTTCGGGGCCTGCTCCAACACCGGCGGCCCCTACTGGGACTCCTACTGCGTCACCAAGGGCGTCGACCAGATCATCCCGGTCGACGTCTACGTGCCCGGTTGCCCGCCCCGCCCCGAGGCGCTGCTCCACGGGATCATGAAGCTCCAGGAGAAGATCGCGGGGGAGTCGCTGGCATGATCCTCGATGAGTTCGGCTCCGGGGTGGTGATCTCCGAGTCCTTCGGCGAGACGACCGCCGACGTCGGCCCGGCCGACTGGATCGAGGTGCTCACCTTCTGCCGCGACCGGGGATACTCCTTCTTCGACTGGCTCACCGCCGTCGACGACCCGCCCGAGGGCTTCGCCGTCGTCGCCCACCTCGCCGACCAGGAGAGACACCTTCGTCTGCTGGTACGCACCCACGTGCCGCACAGCGACCCGGTGCTGCCGTCGGCGGTGGGCGTGTTCCGGGGGGCCGACTGGCACGAGCGGGAGACCTTCGAGATGTTCGGCGTGGTCTTCGACGGCCACCCCGACCTCAGGCCCCTGCTGCTCCCCGACGGCTTCGAGGGCCACCCGCTGCGCAAGGACTTCGTGCTGGCCGCCCGGGTGGCCAAGACCTGGCCCGGCGCGAAGGAGCCGGGCGAGTCGAGCGCGCCGTCGAGACGGAAGATGTCGCCGCCCGGCGTGCCGGCCGACTGGGGGCGCAATGCCTGAGCTGCTGGAAGTCGCGATCAGGGTGATCGTGATCGTCGGGGCGTTCCTGCTGCTGCCGCTGATCGTCGGCCAGATGGAACACAAGGCCATGGCCCACATGCAGTCGCGCCTCGGCCCCATGTACGCCGGCGGTTTCCACGGCTGGGCCCAGCTCATCGCCGACGGCGTCAAGTTCATGCAGAAGGAGGACGTCATCCCGGCGGCGGCCGATCGGGCCGTCTTCAAGCTGGCCCCCGCGGTCGCGCTGGTGCCCTACCTGGTCGTCCTCGTCGTGATCCCGGTGGGACCCGGGCTGCTCGGGGTCGACCTCGACGCCGGGATCTTCTTCGTGCTGGCCGTGATGGGCGTCGGCGTGCTCGGGTCGATCATGGCCGGGTGGTCGTCCGGCAACAAGTACTCCGTGCTGGGCGGGATGCGGTCGGCGGCGCAGCTCATGTCGTACGAGCTGCCCCTGGTCCTGGCCGCATCCAGTGTGGCCATGGCGGCCGGGACCCTCTCGCTCCAGGGCATCGTCGAGGCCTGGGAGCCCTGGTGGCTGGCCTGGCAGGCGATCGGCGCGGTGGTGTTCTTCGTCGCCGGGCTGGCCGAGCTCCGCCGTCCGCCGTTCGACATGCCGATCGCCGAGTCGGAGATCATCATGGGCCCGATGACCGAATACACCGGCATCCGGTTCGCCCTGTTCATGCTGACGGAGTACGCCGGGATCGTGGTCCTGTCGGCGCTCACCACGGTCCTCTACCTGGGCGGCTGGCAGGGGCCGCTGCTGCCCGGCCCGGTCTGGACCCTCATCAAGATCTTCGCCCTGGCGTTCGTGGTCATCTGGGTCAGGGTCAGCTTCCCCCGCATGCGCGAAGACCAGCTCCAGCGGCTCGCCTGGGTCGGCCTGGTGCCGCTGGCGCTGGTGCAGCTCGCGCTGACCGGGGTCGTGAAGGTCCTCTAGTGCACGATCCGCAACATGATGTCGGAGGCGGTCGGCCGGTTCGCCGGGTCCTTGTCCAGGCACGACGCCGCCAGGGCCCGTAACGACACCGGCAGTTCGCTCAGGTCGGGCTGGTGGTTGATGATCCGGTTGAGGATCGCCGGGATCGTGTCCTGCCCGAAGGCGTTCTTGCCCGACGCCGCGAACACCATCGTGGCCGCCCACGCGAAGATGTCGGTCTCCGGCCCGACCGGCCGGCCCCCCACCTGCTCCGGCGACATGTAGGCCGGGGTGCCCATCACCTGGCTCGCGGTCGCGTTCACCTGGTCGAGCGCCTTGGCGATGCCGAAGTCGATCACGCGCGGGCCGTCGGAGCCGATCAGCACGTTGCTCGGCTTGAAGTCGCGGTGCACGATCCCCGCCTTGTGGATGGCGGCCAGCGCGCCGGCCGTCGCGAGGGCGAGCCGGGTCAGGCCGTCTTCGGTGCGGGGCCCCTTCTCCTTGACGAGCTGCTCCAGCGACACCCCGTCGACGTACTCGGACACGACGTAGGCCAGGTCGTCGGTGATGTTGACGTCGAGCACCCGGGCCGTGGAGAACGGCGCCACCCGGCGGGCCGCGTCGACCTCACGCAGGAACCGCGCCTGGGCCTCCCTGTCCTTGGCGATGTGGGCGTGCAGCACCTTGATGGCGACCTTCTGCCCGCGCTGGTCGACCCCCAGGTAGACGGCGCCCTGCCCGCCCTGCCCGAGATCCCCGATCACCCGGTAGGGCCCGAGCCACTGCGGCCCCTGGTGCCGCGGCTGCACCCCCATCGTCGAGGGATGGGTCGGCTGCGTGAACGGCCGGGGCGGCTGCGGTGGGGTGTTCAGGTGCGGCTGCGGGACATGGGCCGGGCGCGGGGGCTGCTGCGGCGGGTAGGCCGGCCGGGGCGGCATGGGCATCGGCCGCTGCGGCTGGTACTGCGGCGGCTGCTGGACGGTCTGCTGGACGGCCTGCGGCTGGACGGGCTGCCAGGCGTACCCCGGCTCGAACACCCCCCGGCGGATGATCAGAGTGTGCGCGAGCCCGCCGAACCAGTTCACGCACAGGCCGATCGTCGTCGTCGTGTCGAGCCAGGTCGGCCACAGTTTGGTGTCCTCGTAGCTGGCGATGGCGATGACGAAGATGACGAAGTTCAGGGCGTAGATCCCGGTGGCGACGATCAGCCAGGGGCTGCGCTTCTTCGCGGCCGCGTAGCCGATGGCGAACGGCGTGCCGAACCCGCAGGTGAAGAGCGGAACCATCGCCCACAACCAGGACAGCGCCACGTTCGAGGCGGGCTTCTGCGGTTGCTGCGGCGGTTGCCAGTACGGATGCACAGCGCGAACAATACGTACTTCCGACGCCAAGCGCCGCTATTACGGGAGATAGACGCCGTATTCGGAGAGCTCATCCCTGTTGGCGACCGGCAGGTCGAGCAGGTCCGACAGGTCCTCCGCCGAGGTGAAGGTGACCGTCCGGCTGCGTGCCTCCAGCACCCGTTCGACCAGGTCGGGCGTCATGCCGGGAACGGTCCGGAGCACGATCGCGGGCGCGTGGTTCATGTCGACCAGCCCCCCGTCGTCGAACCGCCGCCCCAGATCGGGCCGGCCCACGCCCAGCCGCCGCGCCCGGCCCGGGTTCCGGGTGGCGAGTGCGCGGGCCTCCTTCCGCAGTAGCCGCGCCCGCTCGAACGGGCAGGCCGGGCCGAAGACCTTCTTCCTGACCGCGAACGCGTGGAGCGTTCCGCCGAGCCACGACAGGAACAGGCCCAGCACCATCACCGCGGCCCAGATCCCGGAAGGGGTGCCCGTCACGTTGCCGATCAGGAGCCAGGCGGCCATCGAGAGGGCGTACAGGACCCCGGAGAGCGCCAGCCACCAGCTCCGCCGCCAGAAAGCCGCCCACCCGAACGTGAACGGCGTCGCGAAACCAATGGTGACCAGGGGCGCCACCGCCCACAGAAAGCCGCGAGCCGCCGACCGCGGCACCTGGTCCATATGCGAAGGATACGGACTTTCTGTCTCGACCTGGAGAAAACCGATAGGGCCGGGTCGTCACATTCACGAGTGGCCTGTTCTAGGGGATGATGATGGATCGTGGCGCGCATACCAGGAACAGGCCTGGCCAAGGGCTTGGCCGTGACGCTGCGACACATGCTCAGGCGCTCGGTGACGCAGCAGTATCCGGAGGTCAGACCCGACCTCCCGCCCCGATCGCGCGGCGTGATCGCGCTGGTCGAGGAGAACTGCACGTCGTGCATGCTCTGCGCGCGTGAGTGCCCCGACTGGTGCATCTACATCGACTCCCACAAGGAGACCCTGCCCGCGCCCGAGGGCGGCCGTCCCCGGCAACGCAACGTGCTCGACCGCTTCGCCATCGACTTCTCGTTGTGCATGTACTGCGGGATCTGCATCGAGGTGTGCCCGTTCGACGCCCTCTTCTGGGCGCCCGAGTTCGAATACGCCGAAGGCGACATCCGCAACCTCCTCCACGAGAAAGACCGGCTGGGCGAGTGGGTCTCCGGCGTCCCCGCGCCCCCCAGGCACGAGCCGAACGCCGAACCTCCGAAGGAGGTGACGGCCGGCCGCCGCCCGGCGAGGGGACCGGGCGGCACGGGGGCGGAGAAGCCGCCACCATCGACCGCCGAGACCGAGGGTCCCGGCGAGGCCAGGCCACGTCCGGCACGTGACGTCCGCGCGATCCGCCCGCCGGGCCGCCTCCCCGATCAGGGCGCCGGAGACACTGCGGAGACCGCCGGCGAGGCGAAGTCGCGTGCACCGCGCGATGTCCGCGCGATCCGGCCGCCGGGCCGCCTCCCCGATCAGGGCGCTGGAGACACTGCGGAGACCGCCGGCGAGCCGAAGGCGCGTGCACCGCGCGATGTCCGCTCCATCCGGCCGCCGGGCCGGCTTCCTGACCGGACGCCCGGTGAGACGCCTGCTGAGGCGCCCGATCAGGGCAAGTCGGCTCCGGGTGACGAGGCGCCTCCGGCTGGGCCGCCGCCGAAACCCCGGGTGCCGCGTGACGTGCGGTCGATTCGGCCGCCGGGGCGGCTGCCCGACCGATCTGCCGGCGGCGAGGGTGAGCGGCCGTCGCCGGAGGGTGGCGAGGGGCCCGACGAGGAGGGGCTGTGAGAGCCGTCGACTTCTGGCCGCCGTCCACGCTGGAGATCGTCTTCCTGCTGCTCGGGCTGGTCGCCGTCGGGTCGGCGCTGCTGGTGGTGACGACCAGGCAACTGGTGCACGCCGCGTTGTGGCTGGTGGTCTGCTTCGGGGCGCTCGCCGGGTGTTATCTCGTGCTGACCGCCGAGTTCGTCGCCTGGGTCCAGGTGCTGATCTACGTCGGCGCGGTCGTGGTGCTGCTGCTGTTCGGGATCATGCTGACCCGCGCGCCCATCGGCAGGAGCGACGACCTCGACTCCGGCAACCGGGTGGTCGCGGCCGTCGTCGCCGTCGCCACCGCCGGGGTGCTGGTCAGCGTCGTGGTGGGCGGGTTCCAGCACGCCTACGCGGACCTCCGGCCCGGCGCGGGCTCGGCCGAGGAACTGGGCGCGAGCATCTTCCGGAACTGGGTGCTGCCGTTCGAGGCGCTCTCGGTGCTGCTGCTGGCCGCGCTCATCGGCGCGATCGTGTTGTCCCGCACCGACATCAAGGGGCGGCGCTGATGCACGTCGTCTATCCCGCCGTCGTGGCCGCGCTGCTCTTCTCCATCGGCGTGTACGGCGTGCTCGCCCGGCGTAACACCATCCTCGTGCTGATGTCGGTCGAGCTCATGCTCAACGCCGTCAACCTGAACCTGGTCGCCTTCGACGTCTGGCTGCGCGACATGCTCCACTCCGGGCAGGTGCTGACCCTGTTCGTGATCGTCATCGCCGCCGCCGAGGTCGGGATCGGGCTGGCCATCGTGCTGGCCGTCTTCCGCACCCGCAAGGCCATCGAGTTCGACCGGCTGCGCGAACTGGGGGAGCCGTGATCGTTTCCCTCGTGGTCGTCCTGCCGTTGGCGGGAGCCGTGCTGGGCCTGCTGCTGTCCCGTCGTCCCCACGGCCGCGGCCCTGCGGAGAACCTGGCCGCCAACAAACGCGCGGCCTGGTTCGGGGTGCTGCCGACAGCCCTGTCGACGGCGCTCATCGGCTGGCTGGCCTGGGAGAACACGCCGTCGACGAGCGTGCTGACCGTGATCGACACCGGCGGGATCGCGATCACCGCCGGGCTGGAGGTCGCCGAACTGTCGGTGCTCACGGCGATGCTCGTCGGCGTGGTGGCGCTGGCGGTGCAGGTCTACTCGGTGGGATACATGCGGGGCGAGTCCCGCTATCCCTCCTTCAGCGCCTTCATCAGCCTGTTCACCAGCGCGATGTTGCTGGTCGTGTTCGCGGCCGACCTCCTGGTCCTCTACGTCGGCTGGGAGATCATGGGCCTGTGCTCCTACCTCCTGGTGGGCCACTGGTGGGAGGAGAGGGCCAACTCGCGGGCCGCGATCAAGGCGTTCCTGGTGACCCGCCTGGGTGACGTCGGCTTCCTGTTCGGCATCTTCGTCCTGGGCTTCGCGGCCGGCTCGTTCCGCGTCGCCGACATCCTGGTCGCCGACATCCCCGAGTCCACGCTGGTCCTGGCCACGCTGCTATTGCTCGCCGGGGTGGCCGGCAAGAGCGCCCAGGTCCCGCTGCACACGTGGCTGCCCGACGCGATGGCCGGCCCGACCCCGATCAGCGCCCTGATCCACGCCGCGACGATGGTGGCGGCGGGCATCTTCGTGGTGGCCCGCCTCTACGTGCTGTTCCCGCAGCCGACGCTCGACGTGCTCGGCGTCGCCGCCGCGATCGGCATGCTCGGCGCGGCCCTGGCCGCCTTCGCGCAGACCGACCTGAAACGTGTGCTGGCCTATTCGACGATCAGCCAGCTCGCCTACATGGCCGCCGCCCTCGCCGGAGGCGCCCGCGACGCGGCCGTCTTCCACCTGGTCACCCACGGCGCCTTCAAGGCCCTGCTGTTCCTCTGCGCCGGCGCGGTCATCCACCACGTGGGCTCCAACCTGCTCGGCCACATGGGCGGGCTGCGCCGGCCGATGCCGATGACGTTCTGGGCCATGACCGTCGGCTACGCCGCCCTGATCGGCCTGCCCCCGGCGAGCGGCTTCTTCAGCAAAGACGCCATCCTCTACGGCCTGGAGCGCTCGTCGAGCCCGATCCAGCTCCTCCTCTACGGTTCGGCGCTGCTGACCGTCGGCGTGACCGGCGCCTACGCGACCCGGGCGTGGCTGATGACCTTCTTCGGCACCGGCAAGATCCAGGCCCTCCCCGAGCCCGCGCCCGGCACCGCCCACGTCTTCGACGGCCGGGAGGCCCCGCTGTCGATGTTGTGGCCGATGGGCGTCCTGGCGATTCCGGCCCTGCTCCTCGGCTTCACCGACGCAGGCGAGTTCCACCTCGCCCCCGCTTTGACCGCGCTGGTCGTGGCGCTGCTGGGAGCGGCGTTCGTCTACGTCGTCTGGCGCGGCGCGCCCGAACGCGACCCGGCCCGGCTGCTGGGGGCCTTCCGCGATCCGTGCGAGCAGGCGTTCTACGTCGACCGGCTCTACGCGGTCGTGTTCGTCCGGCCGGTGCTCGCGCTGGCGCGGGGGGTGGTGCGAACCGACGACCACGTGGTCGACGGCGCGGTGCGGGGAACCGGCCGGGCCGCCGTCGGGTTGTCGGGGCTGACCCGCCACCTCCAGAACGGCAACGCCCAGCTCTACGTGACGGGCCTGCTCGCCGGGGTGCTGCTGATCGCGGTCGGGGCGGTGGTGCTGGGATGAGCCGCACCGTGGCCGCCCTCGTGACGGTGCCGGGGTCACCTGTGGTCTTTCGGGATGCTGCTGGGCTGAAGAGGTCTGCGAACGTCCCGCCGCTCGGCTCGGGTGACGGGGTGGTGTGGCCATGAGTGTTCTGCTGGTCGCGCTGCTGCTCCTTCCGCTGCTGGGGGCCGCCGCGCTGCTCGTTCCCGGGCCGCTCGGCATCGTGGCCGTGCGGTTCGGGCTGGCGGTCTCCGGGGTGGTCTTCGTGGTCGCCGTCGCGGTGGCGTCCCTGTTCGACTACTCCGCGGCCGGGCGGGTCCAGGGGACCGTCGACCTCCCCTGGATCCCCTGGCTCGGGGTGCGGTTCCACCTCGGGATCGACGGGATCTCGCTGCCGCTCGTCGTGCTGACCGCGCTGCTGACCCTCCTGTGCCTCGTCTACCTGGCCGGACACCGGCCGACACGGGCCAGGGAGCTCGTCTTCGCGCTGCTGGTGCTCGAACTCGGCATGATCGGCACCTTCCTCTCGCTCGACCTGCTGCTGTTCTTCGTGTTCTTCGAGGTCGTGCTGATCCCCATGTACTTCGTCATCGCCGTCTGGGGTGGCGAGGGGCGGCGGCGGGCGGCGTACAAGTTCATCCTCTACACGCTGCTCGGGTCGGCGGTGCTGCTGGTCGGGCTGCTCTACGTCTGGGCGCAGACCGGCACCCTCGACATGGTCCGGCTGGCGGCAGGACATCCGATGGGACGCACGCCGCAGATCCTCGCGTTCGTGGCCATCGGGCTCGGGCTGGCCGTCAAGACGCCGATGTGGCCGCTGCACACCTGGTTGCCCGACGCCCACACCGAGGCCCCGACCGTGGGGTCGGTGCTGCTCGCCGGGGTGCTGCTCAAGATGGGCACCTACGGTTTCGCGCGGGTGGCCATCCCGATCCTGCCTGAGGGGGCCGCGGCCGTCGCGCCGTGGCTGGGGGCGCTGGCCGTCGTCGGCATCGTCTACGGCGCGCTGGCCTGCCTGGCGCAGCGCGACCTGAAGCGGCTGATCGCCTATTCGTCCGTGGGGCACATGGGGTTCGTGCTGCTCGGGTTCGCGACGCTCACGCCGGTCGGGATCAACGCCGCCCTCTACGGCAACGTCGCCCACGGCCTGATCACCGGGTTGCTGTTCTTCCTGGTCGGCGCGCTGAAGGAGCGCTACGGCACGTCCGACCTCGACCGGCTCGGGTCGGGGCTGCTCGGGCGGCTGCCTCACGTCGCGTCGCTGCTGACCTTCGCCGCCGTCGCGTCGCTCGGGCTGCCCGGGCTGGCGGGGTTCTGGGGCGAGATGCTCGCCCTCCAGGGCGCCTATGCACCGGCCGCCGGGTTGCCCCGGGGGTTGTTCCTCACGTTCATGGTGATCGGCGGGCTCGGGGCGGTGCTGACGGCGGCCTACTTCCTGGTCATGTTGTCGCGGCTCACCCACGGGCCGTGGGGCGGGCCGGGGCCGACCATCCACGACGCCACCCCGATCGAGCTCACCGCCTGGGTGCCGCTGGTCGTGCTCATCCTGGTGTTCGGGGTGTGGCCGTCGGCGCTGCTCGGGCTGACCACACCCGCCGTACAGGCGTTTCTGGGGGTGCCGTGATCCAGTCGATCGACTACTGGGCGATCGCCGCGCCCCTGATCCTGGCGCTGGCCGCCGGGCTCGTCCTGCTGCTCGACGCCTTCCTGCCCGCCCGGCCCGGCGTCCGCGCCGCTCTGGGCTGCGTCACCCTGGCGGCGCTGGTGGCGGCGTTCGTCGTGGTGGTGGCCCAGCGGGGCGTCCGGGAGACGTTCTGCGTGCCGTCCATCGGCTGCTCCTACGTCGTCGACGCGACCACGATCGTGTTCGCCGGGCTGGCCCTCGGGGCCGGCGCGGTCGTGGTCCTGTTGTCGATGGCGCAGCTCGCCGAAGGCGACATCCCGGTCGGGGAGTGGTATTTCCTGCTGCTCGCGGCCCTGGCCGGAGCGGTCACCCTGCCCGCCTCACGCGACCTGATCATGCTGGTCGTCGCGCTCGAACTCGTCTCGCTGCCGGTCGTCGCGCTCACCGCGCTGCGCCGCTACGACGGGCGCGGCGCCGAGGCGGCCCTCAAGCTGTTCGTCGTCTCCGTCGTCTCCACGGCCGTGATGTTGTTCGGGGTCAGCCTCCTCTACGGCGTCACCGGCGCCGTCCACCTCGACGCCATCGCGGCGGCGCTGGCGCAGCCCGAACGCCCGGGAGCCGGGCCCGTCGTGGCGGTCGGGGCCGTCATGGTCGTCGCCGGGTTCGGGTTCAAGATCGCCGCGGTGCCGTTCCACTTCTGGGCCGCCGACGTCTACCAGGGCGCGCCCATCCCGGTCGCGGCCCTGCTGTCGGTCGTGTCGAAGGCGGCCGGGTTCGCCGGGCTCATCCTCCTCCTCACCCAGGCACTGCCGAGCGAGTCGGCCACCTGGACGCCGATCGTGGCGGTGCTGGCCGCGCTGACCATGACCGTCGGCAACGTGCTGGCCCTCCGGCAGATCCACCCCGTCAGGCTGCTGGCCTGGTCGTCGGTGGCGCAGTCGGGATACATCCTCGCGCCCGTCGCCACCACCGACGCCCAGGCCGCCACCGCCTACCTGGTCTTCTACGCCGCCATGAACCTGACCGCCTTCGCCGTCGTCATGGCCGTGCCCCACGACACGCTCGACGGCTACCGGGGCCTGGTCTCCGCCCGTCCGGTCGCGGGGCTGGCGCTGGCGTTCGCGCTCATCTGCCTGGCCGGGCTGCCTCCCGGTCTCGCCGGGCTGTTCGCCAAGGTCGTCGTCTTCCGCGAGGTCGTCGCGGGCGGGCTCGGCTGGCTCGCGGTGGTGATGGCCGTCAACACGGTGATCGGCCTCTACTACTACATCGCCTGGACGGCCCGTCTGTTCACCCCCGCCGACGCCACCCGGCCCGCCGCCTCCGGTCCCGCCTGGATCGCGGTCGGGGTGGCCACGGCGGTCGCGGTCGGCTTCTCGGCCGCCCCTCAGTTCGTCCTCGCCACGCTGGGCTGACGTTCGGGACGGGAACGCCCAAACGTCTCCTCACGTTGGAGGGGAGGAGCGTGCGGAGGTGGACGATGCGGAGAAACGGGACGCGTACGGCGGGGATGCTGGGCGGGTCCGCCGTGCTGATCGTCGTCGTCGCGGGGCTGCTCGGGGGAGTCACCGGCCTGGTGGCCGGGGTGCCGCTGGCCGCGGTCACCGTGTGGGTGGCCTACTTCTTCTCCGACCGGTTCGCCCTCGCGGCGCTCCGCGCCCGGCCCGTCGGAGAGGTCGAGCACGCCGCCCTCTACGAGATCGTGCGGGAGCTCTGCACGCAGGCCCGCCGCCCCATGCCCCGCCTCTACGTCTCCCCGCTGGCCCAGCCCAACGCCTACGCCACCGGCCGCACACCGCGCAAATCCGCCGTCATCGTCACGCAGGGGTTGCTGACGCTGCTCGACGAGCGGGAACTGCGCGGGGTGATCGGGCACGAACTGGCCCACGTACACAACCACGACACCCTGCTCGCCTCGGTGGCCGGGGCGCTGGCCACCATGTTCACCACGTCGGGCTACCTCGGCCCGGTCTTCGGGGTGCGCCGCGCCGACGACGAGACCCCGGCCCCGCTGACCCGGTTCGTCGCCGCGCTGCTCGCGCCGATCGCGACCGGCCTGGTCAGGCTCGCGTTGCCACCCGACCGCGAGTTCGCCGCCGACGAGGCGTCGGCGCGCATGACGGGTGACCCGCTCGCGCTCGCGTCCGCGCTGCGGCGCATCGACGCCAGCAACCGGGCCCGGCCGCTGCCGCGCAACGGCCGGATCGCCAGCGCCAGCCACATGTTGTTCGCGGGGCCGTTCGCGACCCGTCCGACCACCGCCGAGCGGGTCGCCAACCTGGAGCGGCTGCGCTAGCTGCGCCGGTTCGCCGGGTCGGTCTCCCCGGGGTGCAGCCCGAACAGGCCGTCGATGCTCTCCCGGAGGGCGCTCGACCGCTGCGTCTGGCGCTTCTTCGAGCTGTCGAGCTCGTGGTGCTCGTCGAGGAGGGTGCGATCCTGCTCGAAGGCCATGAACGGCACCGAGTAGCCGCAGGAGTCGGAGATGCGGTCGCAGCTCACCACGATCACCGACCTGACGGCGGGATGGGGCCCGAAGTTCTTCAGCAGTTCCTCGAAGCGGGTGTCGGCCGGGGTGACGACCTCGCCGGTGCCGTACAGGCGGACGATCTTCGGCGGCCCGGAGAACGCCGCGAACATGAGGGTGACGCGGCCGTTGTCCCGCAGGTGGGAGATGGTCTCGACGCCGCTGCCGTCGAGGTCGAGATAGGCGACGGTGGTGTCGTCGAGGACGGCGAAGGTGTCGGCGTAGCCCTTGGGAGACACGTTGACATGGCCGCCGCTCTCGGGGGCGGTGGCGACGAAGTAGACCGGCTGTGAGGTCACGAATTCCCGCAGCCGGTCGTTGATCACGTCATATTGTTTGCCCATGACCGGACGATAACTCCGATCATTCGCCCGGCAGCCACCATATCCACAGGTTGGACCGCAGGCTCCAGGTGTCGACCTTCTTCATCTCGCCGGTGTCGACGTCGATCGTCCGCAGCCCGCCGCCGATGACGTCGCCGCTCGGGCTGTTCCGGTACGTCCAGAGCAGCAGCCGGTCAGAGGTCTGCCAGACCAGCTTGTTCGCCCGCTCGCCCTTCGGCATCGTCAGCTTCACCGGCGCCCCGACCGAGTCGGACGACAGGTCGTAGACCCGCAACGCGGCCTGCCGGCCCTCGATGAACACCGCGATCGACCGCCCGTCGTCGGCCAGGGCCAGCGGATAGTTGTCGTCGACGACCTGCGGCACCTCCTGGCTGTTCACCTCGCCGCCGGCGTCGTACGACGAGAAGATCGTCGTGTTCTGGTCGGAGGTGCCGGTCACCATCACCTTCGAGCCGTCACCGCTGAACCCCTGAAGGGTGGCGTCGGCGGGCAGCGTGTAATAGCTCCCCGACGCCACGTCGACCACCTTCGTCGGCTGCTTCCCCTGGACGTAGTCGATGGCGATCTGCTTCCCGTCGTACGACAGCAGCGTGTCGACGTCGTTGATGAGGAGCCCCTTGGGCGGCTTCGCCGCCGCTCCCCGCATCGGATAGACCCTGCCGGTGACGAGATCGCGCACCACCAGCTTCTTCGTCTTGGCCGTGAAATAGGCGATGCGCCTGCCGTCGCCGCTCAGCGCCGGCTGCAGCGAACTCTCCCGGTCGACGCCCCCCGACGCCGTGACCTGGTGCACCTGCGCGTCCGGGAGCGGCGTCGTGCTGCCGTCCCGGCGGTAGACCATCCACTCCCCGCACGGCACCGTGTAAGTGGCCTTGGGGCACGCTTTCAGCCAGACGTACCGCGCGGGCGAGGAGGCGGCTCCCGTCGACGCCTCCGCGACCGCCGCCGGCGACACGACCGCGAGCGCCGTCACCACGGCGGCCACGTATGCACGCTTCTGCATGTGCGTTCCTTTCGTCACCGGAGTAGATGCCGGAACCGGCGCGGAAGTTGGCAGCGAATCGGTATCCGGCATGAGGATGACCCGGTTGTGATGGAATCTGGCGAATGGAACGCGCACGCCAGTTATTGGGCGATGTCCTGATCGGCATCACACTGGTGGTCATGGCGGGCGGCGCCTATCTCGGCGGTCACTACACGATCAGCGACGAGACGGTGCCCTATTCCGGGACGTATGAGCCCCTCCGAGGCGTCGAGATGCCCGCCGCCTACGAGTCGGTCCTGACGATCAGCTACGAGGTGCCCGGCGGGCTGCTGCTGCGCCAGGTCCACAACCAGTATGGGACGGTGCTGCTGGTCGGGCTGGTGATCTGGGCGGTGCTCGGCCGTTTCCGCTACGCGCTGCCGGCCTTCGCGCTGGCGCTGGTGGCGTCCTTCTCCGGTGCGCAGATGGCGGAGGGCAACGCTCCCGTTCCGCTCTGGTTCGCCGCCCACATCGCCGCAACCCTCGCCATGGCCGCGATCCTGGTCGTTTCCTCGCGGCGCGAGGCCAAGGAGAGGCCTATTTCGGTCGGGTATGTGGCCGGAGTTCTCGGCCTGCTGGTGGCTTTGGCCCTTTTCTGATGCATTTCCGCCGTTCGGCGGAGACCGGGTCGTATACGCCGCCTGTGCGACCCCGGAAAGGACTCAGGGCACATGGCCGCTTCGGCGACCGTGTGCCCTGAATGTGCCCTCTGATCTTCGGCCGGACGCGAAGACGCAGGTGTCAGCGATAGTTCTTGAACTGCGTGTGGGTCGCTGTTGCCTGGAGTGATCGCGGCGTCTGGGCGACGACCTGGGAGATGTCTGCCGGTGGTTGTCGTTCCCTGCGGGCAGTACTCGGTCTCGTGTGCCCTCGTTGTGCCCTGCGGTGATCAACCCGACGTACCCGATGGCAAGCCGACCCGGAGCGCAGGGCCGCCAGGCCCGAGCACCGGAAGCGGTGCGGCAGCCGATCTTCCGTCCTTCATCCAGGATTTTCGAAGCGCTCAGTCCGGCCAGCTTTTGCCGCCGGACCGGAGTAAGCGTGTGGCCTTGCGGAAACCCAACGCCTACGCATTACGAGTCAGGCGCACCCTGTCCACATGGGTCCGGGCATGTCTGCTGACCAGCGCCGGAGCCCCTTGAGTGCTCAGCGCGTCCGTACATATGCAAGCTCGTCGTTAGCAACAGCGTTAGCAAGGTCATCGCTCCGCACGGACGCTCCGAGGTGCTCGTCCACGCGGACGGTGAGACGGTGTGGATCGCGTGGACGAGTGTTCCGGCACACGGGGGGCAGGGGGCTGGGAAGCCCCCGCTTCGAGCCCGTTGGGTCGGGGTCTGGATACCTGTGAACCTCGGGACCGCTTGGTGAGAGCCCAAGCAAGTTGCTCTATCTAGCCTGGAGGAGGCGCTGAGAATGGCGGCGGATCTCGCCCGAACTCAAGTCGTGGGAAGAGCCAGAATGTCTGCTCGGAGAGCGTCCCATTCACGGAAAAGAGCGTTCCGCGCCGGCAGCAGCGCCTCCATGTTCCGGCTACCAGTGTCGAGGGAGCGTACCCCCTGCCGGATCGCGATGGCGGCCTGCCACCGATGCCACTCTGGTGACGCCTTTTCTACCGGTCCGAACCAGTGCTCCTGCGCGAGGTCCAGCGACTCATCGTGGCTCACCGGCATGTCGATCTCATAGCGGCTCGCCAGCATGTCGATCAGGCGGCGAAGAAAGACCTGCCGGGCATCGGGCGTCACGTTCCGGAGATGTTCGGCGAGCTCGGGATCCAAGGATGCGAACGCACTCGGCGGCGTAGCACCGGCCGGTATCGGATGGTCGACGACAACGACCGTCTGCGGAGTGTCCAGCCAGTCGAGCCCGAGCCGCATTCCACCGTGCATCTCCATGACAGCCAGGGCGTCGGCCTTGCCCTCGGTAATATCCGTCTGACGCATCATGTCCAGCTCGCGCTGGAACTCGGCCAGATCGCTGCCGAACGCCTCATCGATATCGAAATACTCCCCGATTCCGAACAGGACCTCATCGTCTTCGACACAGACGATTGTCTCTCCCCCTAACGTGTGCCAGGACGTCGACCACAGCCGACACCCGTAACTCAGCCAACGACGGAATTCAGCGGTGTTCGTGTGGACCGTGCCGAGTTCGACGATATTCACTCCGAGTTCCGTCTCGGTGAGGATGAAATGGTTGACGGGTGTAATTCTGTCGGCAACCATTCGTGGACGCTCTTCATACACCTCCGGCGGGGCGCCTCCCGACAGCGTAGTCGCGATCGTCTGCAGGTCGGCGGGACCGCCGTCAGAGAGCATCACAGACCAGGCCATGCTCTCCGCGAGGGGGGTCCGCCGGAACATGTCCAGATAATGAAGCACTGCGGCATCCTGACGCATACGTAAACCTTCCCTGACACTGTGGGGCCGGATACCGGAATCATTTCCGCGATCCGACCCCACAGTGACCCTAATTATGGATTAGAAATTGGCAGGATACATTTCTGAAGATTTTCTGGCTCCGACTCGAATCGAACATAGAAGGGGTCTCCGACAAGGAGGCGATTTCTGCTGTAGAACCGACCTACGACACCTCCCGCCAATTCGTTCTCCGTAGCCGGGATAGGACAGAGTGAGAACCCAGCATTGGTGATAAGCGCTCCGGGATACGATGCGTTCCACCTCTCCCATGTCGCGGCGTAGGGGAATTCGTCGCACTGATTCCCGGAGGTCCCGCCCGTGTTACTCCCCCACATCCGGTTGCATCTGGGCCTGGTGATGCTTCGACGGTTGGCGTCCCCCACCGCCCGATCGATGCGGTGCAGGAGATTGTATTTCATCGTCTTGTTCTCATCCCAACAACCAGGGATGTTCTTTTCTTCGAGTGCGATGAATCCGGCGTTCGGGTTGAAGGACGGATAGGTGTCGTCTGGCTCGTAACACGCGTTCCACTGGTGATGATAGGCAGCATCGTATCCCTGGCCAAGCTGATTCAGCACCGAGGGCACAGCGTTCGCGAACGTACAACCGCCGCTTCCCCAGTTATAGGTGGCGGAGTCGCACTGAACGAAGGCAGTGCGATTCGCCTGACCGGTGTTTCCCATGTAGCGGGCGCCGTTGGCCAGAATCAGTGTCTGATCCGGGAAAAATCCATACGTCATGAGCGTTTCCACTGTCGCGTCCTCATCGTTGGGTAGGGAGACGGTGTATCCGTCGTCCTGATCCCACACGATGCTTCGCAGGTTTTTCGCCTTCGACTCGGGGCACCGTAGATAGAATCTGTGCGCGTCACCCTCCGCCCAGTCAAGGAGGGACTTCTCCTGATTGTTGTGATGTACCTCTCCGTTCCACTGGGTGACGTGATCGCATTCTCGAGCGTTCACGACTTCCGAATCGCCTGACATCACCCCGAGCTTCATCCGATGGGCGGCTACCAGCGGCGTCCTGTCCATGATCTCTCGTACATGAAGATCAATGAAGATGTCACGGGTCGTCGCGCTCGGGAAGGTGCGCCTGCTCGCCTCGCCGTTGAACGTGTAGCCGATGAACATCACTTTCGCCTTGAAATGGGTCTTGGTCTTGGACCCCCGGAGTTCCACGATCTTGATCGTGGCAATCGAACACCACGAGAAGCGATTCATGGCCCAGCCCGACCGGCGTCGCGCAGGGCCCTCGTTTTCCTCACACTTCTCCGGGGTGATTCGAGGACGCTCGTTCGTCGCCGGAGGAGGTGTGAGCGATGAGGTGGTCCGGGCCTCTGCCGCCTGTGAGGTCTTACGAGATGGGGACGGGGACTCCGCTGTTCGCAGAGACCGCCAAGCAGACCAGGCCCCGGACACTCCGTTGGCGGTCACCTTCGCCCGCCACAGCGCCGGCTCTCCCGCCTTCAGCTTTCCCTGCGGAACACGAATGGTGACGCGAGAATCCTGGGATCCGGCCGAAGCCCGGCCTGTCCAGATTCGCTGTGGCCCGGCGACCTTCTTCTTCGCGCTGAAGTCATTCTTGGGCTCACGCACGACTTCCACGTCGACCACGGCGTCGGCGTTGCCCGGCCGAGCGATCCATGTGGTCAGTTCGGCCGCACCATCGGATTCGGCGAGCTTGAGGACCTCGGGCGCGGAGCGCACCCTCAACTGATCATCCCCGCGGGTCGTCGCCACAGCCATGGGCGCGCTGCCGATGGGGGTGTTCATGTCGGTCACGATTTCGGCCGGGGACTGGGCCCTGTTGTAGACGCGGACCTCGTCGATCCGGCCCTCGAAGAACTCACCCCACACATCGTTGCCACCGATACGAAGAGCGCCACCGTCGTCGATCAACGTCCCGGTCACCGGTTCACTGACGACTTCCTGGCCACCTATGTAGAAGCGGGCGAAGCTGCCGTCGTAAGTAACCGCCAGATGACTCCAGGTATTGAGGGGCAACGGCGTGGGGATCCCCACGGGACTCGCATTGAACATGCCGAACTGCAGCCACGCGGACGGACCCGTCTCGTCGGAGGCGTACAGGCCGTAGGAGGCCCCCTCCATGCCGATCAGTTCCTTCATGACGACGGTGCTCCAGTCGGTGACCGAGCTCGGCCTCACCCAGGCCGACAACGTCATCCCTGTCGTCAGCCGCAGAGAACTCGCATGGTTGACCGTCACCCAACTGGGCTCGCCATCAGTCAAGCCGTCGAAGGACAACCCCTGACCGTACTTGCCCGTGACCCACCCGGTATCCCGGGCCACACCCGCGTTCCCACGGCCCGAGGAGTCGGCCACTACCGTTCCCGACGACGCGTTCATGCCATAAGCCGCCACCAGCCCCGACGCTGGCGGCGGGGAAGGGCTGGGCGAAGGAGAAGGAGAGGGAGAGGGAGTGGGCGAAGGGGGCGGCACGGTCGTGGTGAATTCCCAGAGGAACGGGGCCGGCATTTCATTTCCGGCAGAATCTTTCGCGCCACTAACTTCCGCCCGGTAATACGTCCCAGTCAATTGCTGCGAAGGCGTGAACGTCCAGGTGATGTTGTCCGCGGAAGCTGCGACGGCGCCCGCGACTGTTCCTGACCCTGCCTGGTCCCGCAGACCGATCTGAACATCACTGACCGGCTCGGAGAACGTGACGGCCACCTGGGTGCCGACCGGCACACCGATCGCCCCGAGGTCCGGCGTCGCCGTGACGACATCTGGAGGCGTCACGTCCCCGCCTGGATCGGGCGTCGGAGTGGGGAATTCTTCCGGCCCGGGCTCCGGCTCGCTGAGAAGTTCCTCGGCCTTCGTGATCATAGAGTCGGTCGAGCTGGTGCTCGAATCGTAGGCCTCTTCCCACGTCATGTTGGCGTCGGCGTTGAGTGACGCGGCCGTGTTCACCAGGCTCGGGTCATTCAGCGCCGCCACCGCCTCTTCGTAGGTGTCGATCTCCTCCTCGTCCGAATAGGTCCATGAGGCGATCAGATAACTTGGCGGAGCCTCGTATTCAATCATCAGCGCGGGTGCGTGACGATATCCCGGATAGGGATCGCCGCCGTACTCGCTGGAGTAGTACTGGCGCCAGTTGATCGCGGCCGTCTCGCTGTACGCCTTCAGCACCAGACCGTGGTTGGGGGCGCCCTGCTGGATCCAGGCGCGGGTCATAGTCGTCACGTCGTGCCAGAGCGGCTCTTCCTTCGCGCACCACATTCCGGGTGAGGCATCGTAGTTGTACCCGGCCTGGTTCCGGCCCTCGGTACCGCCCACGGTCGAAGGCTGCGCGTACCAGTTGAGGCCGGTGGTCGTCCATGACGAGGCGAGGCGCGCCGCGACGATCCCCGAACCCAGCGGGTCTCCGCACAACGCGTTACCGGGCCCGCCGGACTTGTAGTTCCAGACGATCAGATCCGCGTCGTGGACCGTGGCGTCCTCGAGTTCCGGCGCGTCCAGGTCGAACTTGAGATAAACGCGGGCGATGTCCGCGCTGCTCGAGGTAGTGCCCGCGCGTAACCAGCCGGCCGCCGCGTTGTTGTTGTACGGGTCGTTCTTGCTGACCCACGCGTCGGTGGGTTCGGCGCCGCCGAACCACTCCGAGGCGGCGGCAATCGTCACGGGGAACGTCACACCCGGGTCGGAGAGGAACGCCGTGTCCGGTGAGAAGACGAGTTCCTGGCCGGAACCGGTGGTTTCCACGCGGGCCGCAACCGACGAGGTCCTGCCCTTCTCCGGCGAATCCTCCGCCCTGGCGTCCACAGCGGTCAGCACCACAGGAGCCGCCGCCGGATCTCCCTTGGCGTCCTTCAGCTGGGGCAGCCCCTGAGGGGTCTTGCCGAAGGTGGAGCCCTCAGGAAGGGTGAGCGGCAGGCGGACAGTCACAGGGGCCGACGGCTTGCGCCGGAACACCACCTGGGAGATGTAACCATCGGCTTGGGCCAGCACTACCAGGTCCGCGCCGGGCGCGACGGCGTCGGGATAAGTGACCGCGTTGCCCGAGATCTTCGGTTCAGGCAGCGCCCGGGTCACGCGCAGACCGCTGGTGCCGTCCTCTCCAGCGGCCGAGACCAGGTTCTTACCGCCGGACCGCCCGAAAACCAATGGGGTCTTCACCCTAGCAGCCTGAAGTTTCCCGTCCTTGTGCCGAATGCTGGTGTCGATCGGCTGCCAGGCCTGATTGGCCGGGTTCTGCAATTGAATCGGACGGGTATGCAGCTCAGCTTGTAAACGATTTGTTTCAGGGCTCGCATACACCTTCATTTTTTTCGGTGAATCGCGATGGAACCTCGACTCGTTTCCCTGTCTTCCTGGCCTCTTCGAACGCCGCAGCCAGCGCCGAGTCGGTGTGTGGCTTCAGCACGGCGGGATTCGATGAAGTTGACGTGGGTTTCGGCGTGGGAACCTGGGCTGCCGCAGGCAGATTGACGACCGACAGGGGTAGGACAAGGGCAGCGGCCAGCGCCACCCGTCCACTTCGTCGACCCAACCGTGCCGAGCGTGATGATGATGTGTTCACTCAAGCCTTTCGACCTAAATGCGGGGAAGGCTGGACACCACAATGATCACACGTGTCACGGCAACGGTAAAGATCAATTTTGTATCGGGAAATGCGTGTTCCGTGATCCCTCAGGAAGGCATACGTCAACCGCGGAAATATGAACGGAAGGGCAACATCCGGCCTCGTGCAGATGAGATTTCACGGCAACACGCATTCGTCGTGGCGGCCAGGCTGCAGACCGCTCCGTCCACTGCTTCCGGTGAGCAGCCGGCGACCACCCGTACTCCTCGAGAAACACCTGCGAGGAGGGCAGACACGACCGGAACTCTCACCGCTGCGCGATCACTCCCAATGGGCACCCACCGCCATCTGCGGCGTCACTGACTCTCCGCCTGCCGAAATATCACTACGCAGTTAAAAGTCATATTCAATACTCGCGAAGGACTCCGCCGAGTGAAGCTAAAGAGACATGAGTGTTTGCCGCTTCTCGCCGGACGGATGGACATAGAGAATCACGCCTGGCCGCGCGACGAGGGTCACAATGTCTTGGTTTATTGACAGACGCACCCAGTTCTCATGTGATACCAGCACACGCAAAGGCGTTCTCCTGACTCCTGGCATGGAGGTCCAGCCCTCACGACCAGCAGCTCAGACGCTTTGATTTAGGACGTACGCCAAGTATGCACAATCATGTTTGAATACACCCGACGGGATAACTACTGGTTGCTCGGGCGGTTGCTCGGCAGTACGCGTTACTGGACGGCATTGCGCACTACAAGTGGGGACTTTGACCGCGGCAAATCCGGGCGGTCTAATGGAAATGGATAGCCCGCGGCATTGGCAGACACTAAGTCCGCATATTTTAATCTTGAGGTTCAGGGGTTTGGATATTTGGCGTCCCACTTCCGGAACAGCCAGTGGCCGCCAACCCTTCGGGCAGCTTTCGACTGCCGTTCACTTGGCCATACGAGGGTGAGGACTATTCGCGAACTCTCGATGCTGCATAGAGCCACTATGAGATCTTCTCCGTTGAAGCACGTAACTAACCTCGATGTTTCACGATCTTCGTCGGGTTGCCTGAGCGGTTCGGCTGGGAGTTGATTTCGCTCTACTGGTCAGCCTGGCGGCCCGGCTGTCGCGCCGGGTGGGCGGGGTTCCACGGGCCCGCAGAGGGTGTTCTTTCTCGTCGTTGGGGCGGATTCGTCCTGGTCAGGTCGGGGCCGGGAGGGCTTGCAGCCGGGTGATGGCGGCGGCCAGGTGGCTGGCCCAGGGCCAGTGTGCGGCGATGCGCAGGCGGAGGCGTCGGCCGCCGCGGACCAGGCGGGCGGCGACGGCGAACAGTCTCAGCCGCAGTCGTTTGGGTTCGTAACGGCGGGCCGGTCCGTCCAGGGCGAGCATCTGTGTCCATGCCATCAGTTCGCAGGCCAGCGCGACGATCTCGCACCAGATCTGGTTCTGGGTGAAGTCGTGCAGCGGCAGGTTGCGCAGACCGGTGTCCTTGGCGGCGCGGATGCGGTCCTCGCAGCGGGCGCGGCGGCGGTGGCGTAGTTCCAGGTCGGCGAGCTGGCCGGCCCGGGTGTTGGTGACGAAGCAGGTGAAGCGGTGGCCGTCGATGTCGGTGAAGCGGAGTTGTGCTCCGGGGTGCGGGCGTTCTTTGCGGACGATCAGGCGCATGCCCTTGGGCCAGGTGGTCAGGTCGAGCATGCCGGTCAGTTCGGCCACCCAGGCGCCGGGCCGCGCCTGCCGGTCGGCGTCGTAGGCGGGCGTCCACACCTCGGGGGGCAGGGCCAGGATCGCGGCGCCGATGTCGTCGGTGAGGGTGAACCCGATCGAGTAGGCGAGCCGGCGGCCGGGTGTGGTCAGCCAGGACAGGAACTCGTGGGTGCCGCCGCCGGAGTCGGTGCGGATCAGCACCTGTCTCCGGCGCGGCTGGGGGAGTTGGGCCAGGGCCAGGCGGGTGACCTCGATGTGGTCGGCGGCGGTGTTGGACCCGGCGTTGCCGGGCCGGAGCATGATGGCCAGTGGCTCACCCGCGCCGCCCGCGCCGCCCGCGCCGTGGTCGGCGAAGGCCGTCAGCGGGTGGAAGCCGTAGGTCTTCTTCCAGGTCGGCGTGGCGTGTTGTTTGTCGGAGTGGGCGATGACGATGGTGGCGTCGATGTCGAGGGGATCAGCTCGCCGTCGGCTCCGGGCGCGTCTTGCCCGGCCAGTGACCAGGCCCGTTGCCGGGCGGCGGCCCGGGCGGCGCGGATCGCCCGGAGCGCGCGGGCGGGGTCGGCGGCCAGGCGGTCGATCAGCCGGGACACCGTCGGATCGGATGCCACGGGTCCGAACAGGCCGGGCTGGGTGCGCAGCATCGCGATGTCGGCCAGGCAGTCCCCGCCCAGTGCCAGGGTGAGGGCCAGGTCGGCGATGACTTTGCCGGGGTCGTGGACCGCTCGCGGTGGCCGCCACCGCTCCAGCTGCGCCGACAGCGCATTGCCCAGGCCGGTGACTCGCAGCGTCTGTGTCAGCAGCAGCCCGCCGGCCTGCGAGATGAGCCCCGAGCCGTCGGCGGACGCCACGATCTTGTGCTGGGAGACGATAGTCTTCACGTGAAAAGTGCCTTCTGAACTGGCGCGGATTGGACTCTAGACAAGCCCTATCCTCCCAGCTCAAAGGCACTTTTCTCATGTAAACGATCAAGTTGGCTCAAACTCGCCGTGAAAGCCGCAGGCTAACGGTAGTTCTTGAACTGCAGCGCGATGTCCAGGTCCTTGCCCTTCAGCAGGGTGATGACCTCCTGCAGGTCGTCCTTCTTCTTGGAGCTCACCCGCAGCTCCTCGCCCTGGATCTGGGCCTTCACGCCCTTGGGCCCCTCGTCGCGGATCATCTTGGAGATCTTCTTGGCGTTCTCCTGGTCGATGCCCTCCTTGAGGGCGACCATCAGCCGATATTCCTTGCCGGAAAGCTTCGGCTCACCCGCGTCGAGGACCTTCAGGGACAGCCCGCGCTTGATCAGCTTCTCGCGGAACACGTCGAGGACCGCGTTGGCCCGCTCCTCGCTGTTCGCCTTGATCTCGATGTCCTTCTGCCCGGACCAGGAGATCTCCGCGCCGGTGCCCTTGAAGTCGAAGCGGTGCCCGACCTCTTTGACCGTCTGGTTCAGCGCGTTGTCGACCTCCTGCCGGTCGATCTCAGAGACAACGTCGAAACTGCTATCGGCCATCGGTGTCCGTGTCCTCTCTACGTTCCTACCGACCTTAGCCGCCTCATGACCACTCGCGGCGCCACCTCGATCCCGAGCTCCCGTTCGTGTGCTACGAGGGCTTCGAGTCCGGGGCCCCACTCGGCGGAGTCGAGCACGTGGAAGCCGCGCCTGGCGTACCAGGGGGCGTTCCACGGCACGTCCCTGAACGTCGTCAGGGTGACGTCGCCCAGGGCACAGACGGCTTCCAGGAGGGCCGTCCCCAGGCCTTTTCCCTCGTGTACGGGATGTACCGCCAACTGGTCGAGATGCACGTTGCCGTCGAGGCCGCTCACGAGGGCGAAGCCCACCGGGGGCCGGCCGGTCACGTAGACACGCCCGGGGTCGGAGACTTCTTCGATCATGGTGGTGCCGGGTGGGAAGACGATGCCCAGCGTGGCGAACCGGGCGTCGGCGGCCAGCTCGACGGCGGCCAGGCCGGGCAGTTCGGCGGGGGTGGGGTGGCGGATCACACTGGCCATCCTGGGCGATGGACGTCTGGGACAAACCGATGTCACGTGTACGGCGTGAGTCCGCTATTCTCTTACCTGTCGCCGCCGAGAGGCGGATGACAAGGCAGGTTGCCCGAGTGGCCAAAGGGAGCGGACTGTAAATCCGTCGGCTAAGCCTACCCAGGTTCGAACCCTGGACCTGCCACCAGCAGAAAGAACGGCCCCCGACCAGACACTGGTCAGGGGCCGTTTTCGTGTTCCTACGAGAACCACGCCTGCACGGCGACGCCCGTCAGGTCGCCGGGACCGGTGACCATCTGTGCGACGACCGTCGCCGTGCGGCCGTCCGACAGGACTATCTCCACCATCGCCTCCCGGCCCTGCGCCACCAGCTTCACGGCGGCGTCCTCCAGGGCGAGCCGATCGCCGAGACCCAGGTCCGGGGGCATCGAGGCCGGGACGACGGTCGCGGCTCTCGAGTCGAGGAACCTTCTGAACAGGGCCTGCTCGCGGCTGGTGCTCAGGTCGAGCAGGCTCTGCTCGACCTCGTAGGCCGTCCGCCGGATCATGGCCCGGACCCGCGCGTCCATCCGTTCACCCAGAGACGCGATGCACACGACCCCTTCCACGCGCCCGGTGAGGGGATTGATCACGGGGCTTCCCACGGCGGCGAATCTCTGCAGTGCTTCCCACAGGTGCTCGCTTCCCGACACCTGGTAGGTCCGCCGCTCCAGCAGCGCGGAGCCGACGGCGTTGGTGCCGATGTCCGACTCGGCGTAGCTGAAGCCGGGAATGACGCCGAGGGCGTCGGCCGCCGACCGTATCGAGTTGTCGCCCAGGACGCGCTGGGCCAGCACTCCGGACGCGTCGCTCAGGAACACGCCTGACGGGGTGTCGGCGATGTCCGTCTGCAACCGGTCGAGCACGGGCTTGGCCGCGCGTACCAGCATGCTGTCGAAATCCAGGTCGTCGAGCACGCGGACCTTGAAGGCGCCGGGGTTCAACCCGGCGTCGTGACAACGCCGCCACGAATTCAGGATCGGCTCGCGTACCGCCCGCTCCGCGGAATCTATGCTCAAAACCAACTCCATGATCTCGTTTGTGAGTCATGTCGACGCCCACGCCAACATTTCACGATAACGAGATTGGATGTATATCCCGAGTAAATGTTCTTACTAAACGGGCAAAGAACGACCGGTCGCGGCCGGGAGGCGGAGGACGAAGCGTGCCCCCTTGGGGATCGTGTCCTCGACGTGGAGGGTGCCGTGATGGGCGCGGGCGATGTCGCGGGCGATGGCCAGGCCGAGCCCGGTGCCGCCGACGTCGCGGCTGCGGGCGCTGTCCAACCGGGTGAAGGGCTGGAAGATGTGCTCGCGTTCGGCCGGGCGCACTCCCGGGCCGTCGTCGGTGACGCTGAGCTCCGCGATGTCGCCGGTGCGGCGTACCCCGACCGTGACGTCGTGGGCGGCGTGCCGTTGCGCGTTGTTCAGCAGGTTGCTCAGCACCCGGCATATCTGGATGGGGACGGCCTCGACCAGCACTCCGGGGGCGAGGTCGAGCCGTGTCGGGTGGGGATCGCCGATCCGGCGCGCCATTTCCTCTTCGACGAGTTCGGCCAGGTCCACGGGCTCCAGGGCGGTGAGCGGGGTGGACTCGCTCCGGGCTAGCGAGAGCAGGTCGGTGAGGATGGCCTGCAGCCGGTCCACGTCGGTCAGCGCGTGGCGGAGCAGGTCGGCGAGGTCGGTCTCGTCGGGGTGGAGCTGGGCCTCCTCCAGTTGCACCCGCAGCCCTGCCAGCGGAGTGCGCAGCTCGTGGGAGGCGTCGGCGGTGAATCGCCGCTGGTGGTCGAGCGAGTGCCGCAGTGACGTGGTGGCGTCTTCCAGCTTCGCGGCGATCATGCGTTCATGGGTGTAGCGGCGGGCGTTGTCGACGCACACCGCCGCGCGGTTGACCAGCTCCTCCGCCAGGGCGAGGTCGTCCTCCTCGAAGGTGTTCCTGGCCTTCGAGCGGTAGAAGCTCACCACCCCGAGGGTGCTGCCGCGGGCCCGCATCGGCACCGCGATGAGGCTGTGGATGCCGTGCTCGCAGACCTTGCGGCCGCGTTCGGGGTCCTGCGCCATCCAGCCGAGGTCGGTGGACAACACCGGTTCCAGTACGGGTTGCCCGGTGGCCGCGCTACGAGCCTGCGGCGTGGTGGGAAGCAACTGGATCAGCGCACCGACCGGATAGAGACCCGAGTCCTCCCGGGCGCCCGAGAAGGCGACCCGGCGGAGCCCCTCGTCGGGGGACGTGGGTTCCTGTCCCCGCAACACCCGGTCGCACAGATCGACGCCGGCGTAGTCGGCGAATCGCGGGACGGCGATCTCGGCCAGTTCCTCGGCGGTCCGGGTCACGTCCAGTGAGCTGCCGATGCTGGAGCCGGCGGCGCACAGCAGGTTGAGCCGTTCGCGGGCCTGCAGGGCGAGCCGGCCGATTCCCGGCTCGCTCACCGCGAGCAGCCACCGGCCGGTGTTCGGCCGCGTCGCGGCGGTCGGGTGATCGTCTCGGTCGTACTTCAACTCGGCACCTGCGCGATCTCCGTCCTCTGGGCCCGGTCGACGTCGGCGCGCATTCGTGGATCAGAAAATTACACGAATAGCGACACAATCAAATGTATCAGCCACCTCCTTTTCTTCTTTTTATATCTACTCAACCTTGACGAATTGGAGAATCAGCCGATTCTCGACGTGTGTCGTCCCGGCGGTCGCCGGGCTCTGCGCTCGGCCCGCCGAACACCGGCCACGTGTCACCTGATGTACTTGTGCACCTCGACCCGGAGTGGTCCGCCAACACGCGGGTCGGGGGTCCCCTTGTGAATGCGGGCTTGAAAGGCTAGGAACCCCGTGAAGCTCATCCACTCCGGAAAAGTTCGGGACGTCTATGAAGATCGCGGCGACATCGTCCTGGTCGCGTCCGACCGGGTTTCCGTCTACGACGCCATCCTGCCGACGCCGATCCCCGACAAGGGCAAGGTCCTGACGCAGTTGTCGTTGTGGTGGTTCGAGCAGCTCAAGGACATCGTGCCCAACCACGTCATCTCCGCCACCGACGTCCCGGCCGAGTTCGAAGGCAGGGCGGTCCGCTGCAAGGCGCTGAAGATGGTCCAGGTCGAGTGCATCGCGCGGGGCTACCTGGCCGGTCTGGGCCTCAAGGAGTACGAGCGCGACCAGGCCGTCTCCGGCATCGCGCTCCCCGAGGGCCTGGTCGAAGGCTCCCGGCTGCCGGAGCCCATCTTCACGCCCACGACGAAGGCCGAGCTCGGCGCCCACGACGAGTTCATCACCTTCGCCGACGTCGTGAACCAGGAAGGCGAGGACGTCGCCGAGAACCTCAAGAAGATCACTCTGGACGTCTACAAGAGGGGCGCGGAGATCGCCCGCGAGCGTGGCGTGGTCATCGCCGACACCAAGCTGGAGTTCGGCTGGGACGCCGACGGCGTGCTGACCCTGGGCGACGAGGTGCTGACCTCCGACTCGTCCCGTTTCTGGCCGCTGGACGAATGGCAGCCGGGCCGGCCGCAGTTCGCGTTCGACAAGCAGTTCGTCCGCGACTGGGCGGCCGGGACGGGCTGGGACAAGAAGGCCCCGGCGCCGGAGGTGCCGCAGGAGGTCGTGGAGGTGACCCGGGCGCGCTACATCGAGGCGTACGAGCGGATCACCGGCCGTAGCTGGTAGGCCTCACTCGCTCTCGACCAGCTGAGCCGGTACGGGCGCCCCAAGGAAGTCCAGGAGCGCGGCGACCTTGCGGTCGAGTTCGACGCCGACCTCGGTGATGGCGGGGTTGCCGAAGGCGGCGAACTGCCGGCTGGGCTGGTCGATGGCGAAGCGGGCGACCCCCGCTTCGTCCTCGAAGATGGTCGTGCGGAGCGGTGCGTACTCCATGACGGCCGGGTCGTGGTGGAACATGCGCTGCGCGATGGTGTGGTTGCCCATCAGATATTGCACGCTCCGCCACGAGTCGCCCGAGAGAGCCATGATCTCGGAGTTGTCCAGCGACCAGAAGATGACGAAACCGTGTGGGGCGTTGCGGTCGGCGGCGCCCAGAACCGTCGCCCAGTCGGCCGATTCCTGGATGAGCCGGTCGAACACCACGCGGTCGAGCGCCGGGACGGCGTCCTCGTAGCGCCGCCGGAACTCGTCGAACGAGAGGCCGGTGTCGACGGTCAGCCGGTGGGCCTCGTACACGACGTCGAACACACGATCCTGCTGAACGGTCATGGCTACCCCCTTTCAAGGGGGAACGCCGGGTTCCGGGCGGGCAGTCCCGAACCGGTCAGGATCGGAGAAGCGCGATCATCGTGGGCGCCGATAGCGTGAGCTGCGTAAACATCCCCTGCATCAAGGAACTGACCATGACCACGCTGGGCATCAAGACCGTTCTGCACCCCGTCACCGACCTCGCCGCCGCCAAGGCCGTCTACACCGCCCTCCTCGGCGCCGAGCCGACGAACGACTCGCCCTACTACGTCGGTTACGAGAGCGAGGGCCAGCAGATCGGCCTCGTCCCCAACAGCGACATGACCTCGCCGCTCGCCCACTGGCACGTGTCGGACATCGAGGCCAAGATCGCCGAAGTCACCGCCGCCGGGGCCACGCTCCGCACCGCCCCCAAGGACGTCGGCGGCGGCCGGCTCGTCGCCACCGTCGTCGACCCCGACGGCAACGTCCTCGGGCTGATCCAGGACCGATGAGAAAACGTCGGTCGCGGCACGTACCCTCGAAGCGGTCGAGAGCCAGGGAGACATCATGAGCCGACACACCGCCGACAGTCACGACCTGATCCGGGTCCACGGCGCGCGGGTGAACAACCTCAAAGACGTCAGCGTGGAGCTGCCGAAGCGCCGGCTCACGGTGTTCACCGGCGTCTCCGGCTCGGGAAAGAGCTCTCTGGTCTTCGGCACGGTCGCCGCGGAGTCCCAGCGGCTGATCAACGAGACCTACAGCGCCTTCGTGCAGGGGTTCATGCCCTCCCTGGCGCGGCCCGAGGTCGACGTGCTCGAAGGGCTGACCACCGCGATCATCGTCGACCAGCAGCGGATGGGGGCCGATCCCCGCTCGACCGTGGGCACGGCCACTGACGCCAACGCGATGTTGCGCATCCTGTTCAGCCGCCTCGGGCAGCCCCACGTCGGGTCGCCCAACGCGTTCTCCTTCAACGTCCCCTCGGTCACCTCGGCCGGGTCGATCACGGTCGGGCGCGGCTCCGGCAAGACCGAGAAGCGCACGTTCAACATGGTCGGCGGCATGTGCCCGCGCTGCGAGGGGCGGGGTTCGGTCTCCGACATCGACCTCACGGAGATCTACGACGAGACCAAGTCGATCTCCGAGGGCGCGATCACCGTGCCCGGCTACAAGGTCGACAACATCTGGACGGTCAAGATCTTCGCCGAGTCGGGTTTCCTCGACCCCGACAAGCCGATCGGCAAGTACACGGAGAAGGAGCTCCACGACTTCCTCTACAAGGAGCCGACCAAGGTCAAGGTCGAAGGCATCAACCTCACCTACGAGGGCCTGATCCCCAAGATCCAGAAGTCGATGTTGTCGAAAGACAAGGAGGCGATGCAGCCGCACATCCGCGCTTTCGTGGAGCGGGCGGTGACCTTCACCTCCTGTCCCGAGTGCGGCGGCACCCGGCTCGCCGAGCAGGCCAGGTCGTCCAAGATCAAGGGGATCAACATCGCCGACGCGTGCGCGATGGAGATCCGCGACCTGGCCGCCTGGGTGAAGAACCTCGACGAGCCGTCGGTCGCGCCGCTGCTCGAGAAGTTGTCCCACACGCTCGACTCGTTCACCGAGATCGGCCTCGGCTACTTGTCGCTCGACCGGCCCTCGGGCACCCTGTCGGGCGGCGAGGCCCAGCGCGTCAAGATGGTCCGCCACCTCGGCTCCGCGCTGACCGACACGACCTACGTCTTCGACGAGCCGACCACCGGCCTCCACCCCCACGACATCCAGCGCATGAACGACCTGCTGCTGCGCCTGCGCGACAAGGGCAACACCGTTCTGGTCGTGGAGCACAAGCCGGAGACGATCACGATCGCCGACCACGTCGTCGACCTCGGCCCCGGCGCCGGGTCGGCGGGCGGCACCGTCTGCTTCGAGGGCACCGTCGAGGCCCTGCGCTCCAGCGGCACGATCACCGGCCGCCACTTCGACGACCGGGCCTCTCTCAAGGATTCGGTCCGCCGCCCGACCGGCCATCTGGAGATCCGGGGAGCCGACGCCCACAACCTGAAGAAGGTCGACGTCGACATCCCGCTCGGCGTGCTCGTCGTGGTGACCGGCGTGGCCGGGTCGGGCAAGAGCTCGCTCGTGCACGGCTCGATCCCCCGGGGCGCGGGCGTGGTCTCCATCGACCAGAGCGCGATCAAGGGCTCGCGGCGGAGCAACCCGGCCACCTACACGGGCCTGCTCGAACCCACCCGCAAGGTCTTCGCCAAGGCCAACGGGGTCAAGCCCGCACTGTTCTCCGCCAACTCCGAGGGCGCCTGCCCCGCCTGCAACGGGGCCGGGGTCATCTACACCGACCTCGGGATGATGGCCGGCGTGGCCACCACGTGCGACGAGTGCGAGGGCAAGCGGTTCGACGCGTCGGTGCTCGACTACAAGTTCGGCGGAAAAGACATCAGCGAGGTCCTGGCGATGTCGGTCACCGAGGCCGAGGCGTTCTTCCGCGAGGGCGAGGCCAAGATCCCGGCCGCCCACGCCATCCTCCGGCGCCTGGTCGACGTGGGCCTGGGCTACCTGGGCATCGGCCAGACGCTCACCAGCCTCTCGGGTGGCGAACGCCAGCGCCTCAAGCTGGCGACCCACATGGCCGAGAAGGGCGGCACCTACGTCCTCGACGAGCCCACGGCCGGGCTTCACCTGGCCGACGTCGAGCAGTTGCTGGGCCTGCTCGACCGGCTGGTCGACTCGGGCAAGTCGGTCATCGTGGTCGAGCACCACCAGGCCGTCATGGCCCACGCCGACTGGATCATCGACCTCGGTCCGGGGGCCGGTCACGACGGCGGGCGCATCGTGTTCGAGGGCACTCCCGCCGAATTGGTGGCGAAGCGGTCGACGCTCACGGGAGAACATCTGGCGGCTTACGTGGGCGCGTGAACCGGGCGCGATCAAGAATGGCCGCCAGGTGTGCACAAATGGCGTTCTGCTCGTGTCGCCAACCAATTTCTCGAGTCCGACGTCATTGTCTATATGACGCTGTGGAGAAAAGGCTCGGCCGCGGGTGTCGCCCTCGCGGCCGCGATCGCCCTGACGGCCGCCCCCGCCGACGCCGCCCCCAAGAAGCGCCCCGCCCTGCCGGGTGACGTCAACGGCGACGGCCGGGCCGACGTCATCGCGGGCGCCCACCTGCTCAAGGCCGGTGGGAAGGCCGACGCCGGCGCCGTCGTCGTCTGGTTCGGCGGCGCCAAGGTGGCGGCCAAGGCCCGGATCGCCACCTCGTCCAAGCCGGTCGCCAAGGAGAATCTCGGCCGGGTGCTGGCGACCGCCGATTTCGACCGTGACGGCTATTCCGACGTCATCGCGTCGGCCCGGAAGAAAGTCGTGGTCTTCCGCGGATCGTCCACGGGGCTGAAATTCGCCAAGTCGTTCGCCTGGCCGATCACCAACGCACCGATGAAGGCCGCCGATTTCGACGGCGACGGTTACGGTGACGCGGTCGTCCGGGGAAATGGGGAAATCGTTGTCTTCAAGGGCGGCAGCAAGGGGTTGACGAAATCCGGCACGCTGAAGAACGGCGCGGCCGGATTCGGCGCCGTGCTCGCGGTCGGCGACGTCACCGGCGACAAACGGCCCGATCTCGTGGCCGCGAACTTCCGGCCCGCCTATCCCGAGCCGGCCGGGCCGCAGCGGGTCACGGTCATCCCCGGGTCGGCGAGCGGCCTGTCGACGGCGCGTGCCTGGTCGTTCGAGCCGGCCCGGCGCGACGTCTTCGACCTCGCCGCGGGCGACCTGAGCGGCGACGGCAGGGCCGACATCGTGCTGGCGACCGGCGAGCAGGTGCTCGTCCACCGGAGCCTGGGCACCGGCGTGAGCACGCCGCAGACCCTGTCCTTCTCCAACTTCCCGGGCAACCTCGCCGTCGGCGACCTGCTCGGAGACGGCCGCGCCGAGCTGGCCGTCCACGTCGCGGCGGACGACCACGACTGGGTCGAGATCTACAAGGGAACCGCCGGGGGAGTGACGGCCGAGCCGACCCGGACCCTCCAGAAGGAGAACTACGAGACCGGGTTCGGCGCGTCGTTGCACATCTCCGACGTCGTGGGTGACAAGAAGCCCGATTTGGTCGCCGGGGCCCCGGGCGTCTACGCGGTCGGGCGGGTCCACGTGCTCCCGAAGGGGAACTACACCGGCCTCCAGCGGCGTGAACTGAGCACGACCGGCGCCCACGGCCTGGGCTTCTCCCTCCCGTAACCGGTCGTGCTCCAGGAGGGCGATGCGGCCACGACGCGACATGCCGGGCAGATGAGGACATGGGCTCCCACGAGCCATGGGCCTTTCTAGGGTCCGGGTATGCACGACGGACTCATCCGGTGGTCGACAAGGTGACGTTCGGGCTGGTCGTCTGGGCCGGCGTGGTCGTCGAGGCGGCCCCGTGCGCACGTCGCCGGGCCCGCGGTCGCACGGCCGACGAACTGCCGAGTGGACGGCGCGATGCCGACGAGGACACCGTGCTCGACGGGCTGGAGCTCCGCCCGGGCCAGGTCAGTTCGCCCCACGTGCTGGTCAGGAGCCGCTCTACGAGGACATCCCCCGGCCGCGCCGCATCCGGCTGCACGGCAAGGTCGTCGACACGCTGGAGGCGACACGCCCGGGAAGATCTGGCGTTCCTCCTCTTCGATGTGCTCGTCGAGGAGCTCCGAGAGGCGCTTCAGGGCCAGGTGGAGGGGTCCGGCGTCGCCCCCCGGCGGCGAAGGCGTTCGCGGCGGCCCGGCCTCGTTCGGCAGCGGGTCGAGCAGCGAGTGGTCCTCGGTCAGGTCGGCGGCCACACGATCTCGTTCTCGCGCGTGTGGTGCCACGGCTTACGAAGCGGGCGAGGGCCCTGGTCCCGGGTGGGCGTGGTGGCCGTCAGGTGTCCGGTGAGGGCGACCAGGCGGTGCGGGTCGCCGCGCATGGCCCCGGGATGATCCGGATGCCGGTGCCTGGCGGAGACCTGGGGTCTACTTGGTGTGACCTATGGGGCGAAACTGACGGTGGGGGACGCTAGTTTGTCGGGCTATGAGGAGTCGATGGGTGGGGCCCGACGGCTACGCGATCGTGCCCGGGCTGTTCGGTGACCGTCAAGTGCTCCGCGTCGAACGGCATGGCCGCCACCTCGCCTACTGCTTCTCCGTCGACGAGGTCGCCCGCTTCGTCGACCTGGCCGACCTCTGCGAAGTCGTCTCCCTGCGGCCATAACAAACACCCCAAGGTAACGGTGATTTCCCTGCCTGGCCGTTTACCGTCGAGACATGCGCCTGGTCACTGTGCTCGCCTTCTGCGTCGCGCTCGTCGCCTGCGGCTCCGCGCCCGACGGGATCCCGAGCCCGACGCCCCCTCCCGCGTCCACGTCGTCGGCACAGGACGTCTACGTGCTGAACTTCTTCGGCGACGAACAGGGCTCACCCGCCCAGAGGCCGGCCGACCTGGTGATCTCCGAGTTCTCCACCATGAACAAGCTCATGTGGGACAAGTGGGGCCCCGACACCGCGGTGGGCCGCGGCAAGCTGACCGGAAGCTGGTGCCTGCCCGACTGCCTCGAACGGCCCTACGAAGCCCAGATCACCCTCGCGACGCCCGTCGGCAAGGCCGGCCGCACCTACTTCACCAGCTACTCCATCGAGCCCGACGACATGCAGTCGGCCCAGGAACAGGGCGCCGACCTGGCCGGGACACTCCAGACGCCGTAGCCCTCCGATTGGATTTCGCATCCACTGCGGGGGACGTGTATGGTTTACCTGTCCGGGAACGCGAGAGCGAACACCGGGCCCGCCCCTATAGCTCAGTCGGCAGAGCGTCTCCATGGTAAGGAGAAGGTCAACGGTTCGATTCCGTTTGGGGGCTCTGAGTCAACAGGTCCTATCCGATGAATTCGGGTGGGGCTTTTGGCTTGGCGGGTGAAAACCAATCCCCGCGAAAGTGATTTGAGGATTCACCCGTGAATTCTCAAACCCGTTCCCCGGCGAAATACCGCGTGTGTGGCACTCGCATGGGTCGGGTATCCTTGCGTGGCCGGTCAGTTTTGGTCGGCCTCCAGGCGGAGTAGCTCAGTCAGGCAGAGCAAACGGCTCATAATCGTTGTGTCGCCGGTTCAAGTCCGGCCTCCGCTACTACCCTTCCGGGCACCCTTCACAGGGACCGGTTCGGGTTGTCCAGTAGTCCCAGACGTAGAAAGGCACTCCCACGTGGCTGCCACCGACGTTAGGCCGAAGATCACGCTGGCCTGCCAGGAGTGCAAGCACCGCAACTACATCACGCGGAAGAACCGGCGCAACGACCCGGATCGGCTTGAGCTGAAGAAGTACTGCCCCAACTGCAAGACTCACCAGGCTCACCGCGAGACCCGCTAGTTCACGATGCCCGGCGGCCCCCCAGCCGCAGGCACGGTGCATGTCCTCACGCGAAAACCGGCGACGCCAATTAGGGCCGCCGGTTAGTCGCGTTTCCATCGGCGACACCTCCTCGGTTATCAGAGCGTTCGGCCGTACGGTAGAACTGGTCGTCCAGCAGCACTGATCAACCACGAGGAGCGCCCCGATGGCGTTGAATCGCGACTTCATTGGGCGGGCGTACTCGTCGCCCACGCCCTACGAGGTCAGCCGCCTGAAGATCAAGGAGTTCGCCGCCGCGATCGGCGACGCGAACCCGATCTACCGCGACGCCGAGGCCGCCAAGGCCGCCGGGCATCCCGACGTGGTCGCCCCGCCCACCTTCCCGATCGTCTTCGCGCTGGCGGGCGCGGGCGAGGGCCTCAACGACCCCGAGTTCGGGCTCGACTGGTCGATGGTCGTCCACGGCGAGCAGCGGTTCACCTACGACCGGCCGATCTACGCCGGCGACCAGCTGTTGTGCACCTCGACGATCTCCGAGATCCGCTCGGTGGGCCGCAACGAGTTCGTGACCGTGCGCGGCGACGTCACCACGGTCGACGGCGAACCCGTCTGCACCAGCTTCAACGTCATCGTCGAGCGCGGAGGGGCGAAGTAACCATGGGCGCCACCATCAAGTGGGACGAGGTCGAGCAGGGCCAGGAGCTGCCCGCCGCCGAATACCAGGTCCAGCGCGTCAACCTGGTCATGTACGCCGGCGCCTCCGGCGACTTCAACCCCATCCACTGGAACGAGCGGTTCGCCAAGTCCGTGGGGCTGCCCGACGTGATCGCCCACGGCATGTACACGATGGCCCAGGGCGGCCGCTACGTCACCGACTGGGCCGGCGACCCGGCCGCGGTCGTCGACTACGGCGTGCGGTTCTCGTCGATGGTGGTCGTGCCCGACGACGACAACGGCGCCACGATCAGCGTCTCCGGCATCATCGAGGAGAAGCTGCCCGACAAGCGGGTGATCGTCGTGCTGACCGCCAGGTCGGGCGACGCGCGGGTGCTCTCCAAGGCCAGGGCCGTAGTTCAGCTCGCTTGAGCGTGGGTAGCGCTCCTCATGTGAGCAAACCACCGCCGAACGTCATCGAAATCGCCGAACGCCGCGCCGCCGCCCGAGCCGACAACGACTTCGAGGCGGCCGACCGGCTGCGCCACGACCTCGCCGACGCCGGCTGGGACGTCTACGACACGCCCGCCGGCGGCTTCGAGCTGACCGAACGCCCCCACTTCGAGATCTGGCCGAGCGTCCGGTCGATCCCGGTTTCGTCGATCATCGAGGGCCGCCCGCCCGGCGAGCGCGACGTGAAGTCGACCGTGCCCTATCCGGGCTCGATCACCGAGACCGCCCTCAACGACGCGGGCACCCCGTCGATGGCCGCCTCGCAGGCCCTCTGGGACGGCGCGCTGGCCACCTCCCGGGTCGACCGGCAGATCGACATCCCGAAGCTGACCGCGTCGGTGGCGCTGCTGGTCGACGGGTGGCCCGACGACGTGCGGGCCTGTGTCGCGGCGGTGCTCGCGCACAGCCACGCCGGGATCATCGCGCTCGACCTCGGCAACGTCGACGGCGCGGGAGACGTCCTGCACGAACTGGCCGAGGCCCACCCCGACCGGATCCGGGTCTGGCACGTCGCCGAGAAGCCCCACTGGCGCGGGGGCACCGCCGAGTGGGGCCCGGCGCGGACCAAGCTGCTCCAGCTCGACACCGCCGACGTCCACGTGGTCATGGAGACCTCGACGATCCTCGAAGACGACGCGATCAGGCCGCTGCTGCGGGCGCTGGAGGTGCCCGACGTGGTCGGGGCCGGGTGGAAGGGCGTCGAACCCGAGCCGGGCGGCACCGCGTGGCACGACGCGGGGGCCGGCGAGGTCACGGCGCTGCTCGGCTACCTGTTCGCGGTGAACCGGGCCAAGGCCCTGCGCGTCGGCGGATTCCCGGAGAAGGCCCGCTTCTACCGCAACGCCGACCTGGAGTTCTCCCTCATGCTGCCGGGACGTCTGGTCGTGCCGGAGAAGGACCTGCCGGTGCGGCAGGCCCGCCATCGGGGCTATTTCGACACCGAGGCCGGATATCGCGACGAGGAGTCGAAGCGGACCTACGACAGAGTGCTCGATCTGCTCCGCCGTTAGGCTGGCGCCCATGGAAGAGGGGGTGCGGCTGGCGCCGTACACGACGTTGCGGCTGGGCGGGAACGCGCGGGCCTTTGTCACCGCCGACACCGAGGAGCGGCTCGTCGAGCTGGTCTCCGAGGCCGACCGGCGGGGCGAGCCCGTGCTGATCCTCGGCGGGGGGAGCAATCTGGTGCTCTCCGATACCGGGTTCGACGGCCTGGTGGTCAAGGTCGGCACACGCGGGATCGTGACCTACGGCGGCCTGGTGACGGCCGCCGCCGGGGAGGACTGGGATCCGCTCGTCGAGCGCTGCGTGGCCGAGGGGCTGTCCGGGATCGAGTGCCTGTCGGGCATCCCCGGCCTGGTCGGGTCGACCCCGATCCAGAACGTGGGCGCCTACGGCCAGGACGTCTCGCAGACGATCGTCGCCGTACGCGTCTTCGACCGCCGCCGCCGGGAGATCCTCGACCTGGAGGCCGCGGAGTGCGGGTTCGCCTACCGCGACAGCGCCTTCAAGGGCGCCCTCGACCGGTTCGTGGTGTTGTCGGTGACGTACCACCTCGAAAGCGACGAGCTCTCGCAGCCGCTGGCGTACGCGGAACTGGCCAGGAGCCTCGGCGTCGCGCCCGGCGAGCGGGTGCCGCTGGCCCGGGCCCGCGCGAGGGTGCTGGAGCTGCGCCGGGGCAAGGGCATGGTGCTCGACCCCGATGACCCCGACACGGTCAGCGCCGGGTCGTTCTTCACCAACCCGATCCTGGGCCGGGCCCAGGCCGACGAACTGGAGAAGCTCGCCCCCGGCTATCCGCGCTGGCCCGCCGGCGACGACGCGGTGAAGGTCCCGGCGGCGTGGCTGATCGAGAACGCCGGGTTCCACAAGGGCTACGCGAAGGGCCGGGTCAGGGTGTCGACCAAGCACACCCTCGCCCTCACGAACCCCACCGGCGAGGCCACGGCCGACGAGCTTCTGGAGCTTGCCCGAGAAGTCCGAGACGGGGTCAAAGCGAAGTTCGGCGTGACCCTGGTGAATGAACCCGTGATGATAGGCGTTAGTCTGTGAGACAACCCGAAGGGGAGTAGTCCACAACACCGCCGGTCGACACACTGACGCACGCGTTTGATGAAAAACGTGCGTCCGGCCGCGGAGGCCCGTGTGGCGGACGAGACCTTCGGCCCGACAGTGTTCCATCGCTGCCGGGCCGAAGTGATGCTCCCCGGCAGAACTCGGCCCGGTCGCGCAGATGCGAAAGGCGACCCCGAGTGGAAGCGTTCTGGATCTCCCTCGCCGTGATCTTCGTGGCGGAGCTGGGCGACAAGAGTCAGCTCATGGCCATGACCTTCGCCACCAGGTTCCGGCCTCTTCCGGTCCTGGCCGGCATCACGATCGCGACGACCGTCGTCCACCTGTTCTCCGTCGCGCTCGGCGGTCTCATCGGCGACAACCTCCCGACCACCGCGATCTCCATCGCGGCCGGCATCGCGTTCCTCGGCTTCGCCGCGTGGACGCTGCGCGGCGACTCCCTGAGCGACGAGGAGGCCGAGAAGGCCAAACGGGCCACCAAGTCGGTGCTGCTGGCCGTGACGGTCGCGTTCTTCCTGAGCGAGCTCGGCGACAAGACCATGCTCGCCACGATCACCCTGGCCACCCAGTACGGCTGGGTCGGCACCTGGATCGGCTCGACGGTCGGCATGGTGGCCGCCGACGCCCTGGCCATCCTGGTCGGCGGGCTCCTGGGCAAGCACCTGCCGGAGAAGTGGATCAAGTATGGCGCCGCCGCGGCCTTCGCGGTCTTCGGGGTGCTCCTGCTGCTGGAGCCGCTGTGGGCTAGTTGAGCAGGGACATCCGGTGGGCCGCCGCGGCGGCCTCCCCCCGGGTCGAGACGCTCAGCTTGGCCAGGATGTTCGAGACGTGGACGCTGGCGGTCTTGGCGGAGATCGTCAGCGTCTGCGCGATGTCGCGGTTCGACCGGCCCTCGGTGAGCAGCCGCAGCACCTCGACCTCGCGCGGGGTCAGCAGGGCGGCCGTCTCTGCCGGGGTGTCGGTGAGCGCGATGCCGGACCGGCGGGCCAGCACCTCGATCTGGTCTCTCATGGGGGCGGCGCACAGGTCGGTCGCGATGGTGTGGGCCTCCCGCAGGCGCGGGGCGACGGCGTCGCGGTCGAGTCCGTGCGCGGCCATGATCAGGTTGCGGGCCCGCTGGTAGGGACGCCTCAGGACGGCCCAGCAGGTCGCGGCGCCGTCGAAGTCCCCCCGGCACTCCCGCTCGTAGGCCTCGCTGACCGGGCCCTTGGCGACCATGGCGGTCCGGAACTCCTCGGCCCGCTCGCGCAGCGCCCTGGCCCGGTTGGGGCTGACGGGCAACGCGGCGTCGCTCACCCGGTAGATCATCGCCAGCAGGCGCCAGCCCAGCATCGGCTTGCGCGACAGCGGCGTCGGGCCGAGTGCTGCCTCGGCCCTCGTCAGGGCCGCCTCCGGGTCGCCGGTCAGCAGATGCCACTGCAGGGCCAGCCGGGTGTTGAGGGTGCGCTCCTGGGTCCAGTCTTCTGGACGGCCGGTCAGCGCGCCCACCTCGGTCAGGTCGGCGAGGGCCTGTTCCAGCTCGCCTCTGGCCATGACGATCTGGGCGCGGACGCGCAGCAGGTGCCAGCGGTTGAGCGGGGACGGGTCGAACATCAGCGACCGGGTGATGACGTCGAGCGCCTCGTTCCAGCGGCCCAGCGATTCGAGCGCCTCGGTCCGGTTGTTGGCGATGAAGACGCCCTGGTTGCGGTAGCGGCCGTACTTCCTGGCCAGTTTCTCGCCCTCGACGGCCAGTGCGACGGCCTCTTCCGAACGGCCCAGGTTCTCGAGCGCGTCGACGTTGTTGGCCAGCGCCCGCAGCACCACCTGACCCGACTTCACGCGGGTGCCGATGGCCTGGGCGCGGGAGTTGGCGGCCAGCACCGCCTCCAGGTCGTCGCTGATGGAGTGGCCGAGCGCGAGGTTCATCAGGAGGTCGGCCTCCTGGCGTTCGTCACCCATCTCGCGGGCGTTCCTGAGCGCCTCCTGGGTCAGCGCGGTGCCCTCGACGATCTCGTCGGCCATGATCAGCAGCGTGCCGAGGCGCGTCAGGACCAGGGTCCGGGTCTCGCTGGGCAGCGGCACCAGCCGTTCGGCCCGCCGCAGGTCGTTTATCGCGCCCGGCCGGCCCCGGTGCTTCTTGCAGTTGGCCATCCGGACCAGCAGTTCGGCGACCCGCTCCGGCGCGGTGTGGTCGTCGAGCTCGGAGAGCGCGGCCTTCACGTACTTGAGCGCCCGGTCGATGTCGCCGGCCGCGAAGGCGCCCTCGGAGGCCCGCTCCAGCACGGTGGCGTGGTCGGCCCCGATGCGCTGGGCGGCGTCGGGGACCTTGTCCCAGAGCATGAGCACCCGTTCGAGGAGCTGCACCTTCTCGGTGTACGCGAACGCCATGTGCGCCTTCGCGGAGGCCTCCCACGCCGAGATGAGCGCCCACAGGTCGTTCCTGGCCGAATGCCAGTGGTGGGCGATCTCGATGGCCGCCCGTCCCTGCGGGACCAGGGTGCGGTCGCGGTCGATCTCCTCGGCGAAGCGGGCGTGGAGCCGGGTGTGCTCCCCGGGCAGCAGTTCGTCGTGGACGGCCTCGCGGATCAGCGCGTGCCGGAAGGTGTAGGCGCGGCCGTCGCTGATCTGGATGACGTTGCCCGCCACGGCGGGCCTGATCGCGTCCTCCAGGTCGGCCTCTGACAGGCCGCTGACCGCGCAGAGCAGGTCGTGGCCGACCCGGTTGCCCCCGGCCGCGGCGATCCGCAGCACCCGCTGGGTCTCCTCGGGCAGCCGCTCCACCTGGCCGATGATCAGATCGTGCAGGGACTCGGGGAGGGTCTCGCCGCCGAGGCAGTCGAGCAGCGCCTCGACGAACAGCGGGATGCCCGCGCTGCGGTCGAAGACGGTCGAGACCCGGCTGTAGGTGGGCGTGGTGCCGAGGATGCCGGCCATCTGGCGGGCCACCTCGTCTTCGGTGAAGCGGGGCACCTCGATCTTGACGACCCCGCCGACGCGGGTCAGTTCGGCGAGCACCGGCCGGAGCGGATGGGTGCGGTGGAGTTCGTCCGACCGGTACGTCAGCACCATGAGCATCGGAATCGCCGACACGTTCCGGCTCAGGAAGGCGATGAGGTCACGGCTCGACCGGTCGGCCCAGTGGACGTCCTCGATGACCAGGACCATCGGGCGGCGCTCGGCGAGCCGTTCCAGCAACGTCAGTATCTGTTCGAACAGGCGGGCCCTGGCCGTGTCGGTCTCGATGTCGCCGCTCGGCTCACCGAACTCCGGCAGCAGCCGGGCCAGGTCCCGGGCCGCGCCCTCGGGCAGCAGCGCCGCGACGTCCGCGGCCCCCATGTCGCGGACGAGCTGGCGCAACACCGCCGTGAAGGGCGCGTACGCGAGGCCTTCTGTGGACAACTCGACACAACCGCCGGCGAAGACCTGCGCTCCGTCGGCGGCGGCCTGCTCGGCGAACCGCGTGACCAGCCGGGTCTTGCCGACCCCCGCCTCACCGCCCACGAGCACCGCGGCGGCGGCCTGCTCACGGGCCTGGTCGAAGATCTCGCCGAGCGACTTCAGCTCGGTCTCCCGTCCGACGAAGACGGGGCTAACGGCCCGACCCATCATGTCGTCCAGCATGTCACGCCTACTCGGTGGGTTTCGCGCCTATTTATGGGGGTTGAGATGCCAGGCCGGGAGGGAGGTTCCGGCCTGGCATCTTGACGCGCGTCACTGGGAGCGGAACTTGCCGAGGCTCGCCCGGAGCCGGTGATGCCCGCCCCGCTCGCGCGCCTTCTCCGCCTCGCGGACGCGGCGGTAGGTGGTCGCCTCGTTCTGGAGCTCGGCGACCCGGTTGAGGATGATCTGGTAGTGCAGTTCGGGAGCCATCTGGCCTCTCCTTGTTCTGTCCGTCTTCCTTACACACTCAAGAATCCGGCTAAGACCCCCTCCGCCACATCGGGCGGATGCCTTATCTCCCGTGGGCAGGGTGTGGATTAGTACCTAAGACCCTTCTTAGGGCGGTTGTGAGATGTGCCAAAAACGGACCGGCAGTGTGGTGAGCACCCGGTTTGGCATCGTTCAGCCAGGTCGGCGATGCTGGGGAGGTGTCAATTCCGACTGCCTCGTCCAACGCCTCGCTCCGGGCGTCCCTGCACGGACTGCCCGGTGTCGACCGGGTCGGCGCCGACGCCAGGGCCGCCGGGCTGGGCACCCGATCGATCAAGACCAGCGCCAAACGCCAGGCCATCGACATGGCCATCTCCATGGTCGACCTCACGACCCTGGAGGGGGCCGACACCCGGGGCAAGGTCCGGGCGATGTGCGCCAAGGCCGTCCACCCCGACCCGACCGACCCCACGGTGCCGAAGGTCGCGGCGGTCTGCGTCTACCCCGACCTGGTGGCCGAGGCCCGTGACGTCGTCGGCTCGTCGGGGGTGAAGGTGGCCTCCGTCGCCACCGCGTTCCCCAGCGGGCGCTCCTCCCTTGAGGTGAAGGTGGCCGACACGGCCATGGCGGTCGCCGCCGGGGCCGACGAGATCGACATGGTCATCGACCGGGGCGCGTTCCTGTCGGGTGACTACCTGAAGGTCTTCGAGGAGATCCAGGCGATCAAGGAGGCCTGTGGCGAGGCCCACCTGAAGGTCATCCTGGAGACCGGCGAACTGGCCACCTACGACAACGTGCGACGGGCGTCGTGGCTGGCCATGATGGCCGGGGGAGACTTCATCAAGACGTCCACCGGAAAGGTGCAGCCGGCCGCCACGCTGCCGGTGACGCTGGTCATGCTGGAGGCGGTGCGCGACTTCCGCGACCGTGAGGGCCGCATGGTGGGGGTGAAGCCGGCCGGCGGCATCCGGACGACCAAAGACGCGATCAAGATGCTCGTGCTGGTCAACGAGACCGCCGGGCCCGACTGGCTCGACCCCGACTGGTTCCGGCTCGGCGCGTCGTCGGTCCTCAACGACCTGCTGATGCAGCGTCAGAAGCTCACCACCGGCCGTTACGCCGGCCCCGACTACTTCACCCTGGACTGAGATGATCTTCGAGTACGCACCGGCGCCCGAGTCGCGCGATGTCGTCGACATCAGACCGTCGTACGGGCTGTTCATCAACGGCGAGTTCGTGGACGGGTCCGGAACTCCCTTCAAGACCGTCAACCCCGCCTCCGAGGAGACCCTCGCTGAGGTCGCCGCGGCCACCGAGGCCGACGTCGACCGGGCCGTGCAGGCCGCCAGGAAGGCCTTCGGCGTCTGGTCGGCGCTGCCCGGCTCCGAGCGGGCCAAATATCTGTTCCGGATCGCCCGGATCATCCAGGAACGCGCCCGCGAGCTGGCCGTGCTGGAGTCGCTCGACAACGGCAAGCCGATCAAGGAGTCGCGCGACGTCGACCTCCCCCTGGTCGCCGCCCACTTCTTCTACTACGCCGGATGGGCCGACAAGCTCCAATACGCCGGCTACGGCACCACCCCGCTCGGCGTCGCCGGGCAGGTCATCCCGTGGAACTTCCCGCTGCTGATGCTGGCCTGGAAGATCGCGCCCGCGCTGGCCTGCGGCAACACCGTCGTGCTGAAGCCCGCGGAGACCACGCCGCTGACCGCGCTGCTGTTCGCCGAGATCTGCCAGCAGGCCGACCTGCCACCGGGCGTGGTCAACATCGTGACCGGCGCGGGCGACACCGGCGCCGCCGTCGTCGGCCACCCGGACGTCGACAAGGTCGCCTTCACCGGCTCGACCGAGGTCGGCCGCCTGATCGCGAAGTCGGTCGCCGGCACGAACAAGAAGGTGACCCTCGAACTCGGCGGCAAGGCCGCCAACATCGTCTTCGACGACGCCGCCATCGACCAGGCCGTCGAGGGCATCGTCACCGGCATCTTCTTCAACCAGGGGCACGTCTGCTGCGCCGGGTCGCGCCTGCTCGTCCAGGAGTCGATAGCCGAGGAGCTGCTGTCGTCGCTGAAGCGCCGCCTGTCGACGCTGCGGCTCGGCGACCCGCTCGACAAGAACACCGACATCGGGGCCATCAACTCGGCCGCCCAGCTCGCCAAGATCCGCGAACTGTCGGAGGCCGGCGAGGCCGAGGGCGCCTCCCGCTGGTCACCGGCCTGCCCGCTGCCCGACAAGGGCTTCTGGTTCCCGCCGACCGTGTTCACCGGCGTCTCCCAGTCCCACCGGATCGCCCGCGAGGAGATCTTCGGCCCCGTCCTGTCGGTCCTCACCTTCCGCACCCCCGCCGAGGCGGTGGAGAAGGCGAACAACACGCCCTACGGCCTGTCGGCCGGCGTCTGGACCGAGAAGGCGTCGCGGATGTTGTGGATGGCCAACCGGCTCCGGGCCGGTGTCGTGTGGTCGAACACCTTCAACAAGTTCGACCCCACCTCGCCGTTCGGCGGATACAAGGAGTCCGGCTACGGGCGTGAGGGCGGTCGCCACGGGCTTGAGGCGTACCTGAAGGAGATCTCGTGAGCGAGCGGCTGTCGGTACGGAAGACGTACAAGCTGTACATCGGCGGTGCGTTCCCACGGTCGGAGAGCGGGAGGTCATACGCCGTGACCGGCGCCAAGGGCGAGTTCCTCGCCAATGCCTCCAAGGCCTCACGCAAGGACGTCCGCGACGCCGTCACCGCGGCGCGCAAGGCCTTCGCTGGCTGGTCCGCCGCCACCGCGTACAACCGGGGGCAGATCCTCTACCGGATCGCCGAGATGCTCGAAGGCCGCCGCGCGCAGTTCGTGTCGGAGGTCGCCGAGGCCGACGGGGTGTCGGGGAAGAAGGCCGGGGAACTGGTCGACGCGGCCGTCGACCGGCTGGTCTGGTATGCCGGGTGGTCCGACAAGATCTCCTCGCTGCGCGGGTCGTCGAATCCGGTGGCGGGGCCCTACTTCAACCTGTCGACGCCCGAGCCGACCGGGGTGGTCGGGATCGTGGCCCCTCCCATGGGGCCGCTGTTCGGGCTCGTCTCGGTGATCGCGCCGGTGATCGTCACGGGGAACACCTGTGTGGTGATCGCTTCTGAGCGGGCGCCGCTTCCCTCGATCACCCTGGCCGAGGTGCTGGCGACCTCTGACCTGCCGGGCGGGGTGGTGAACATCCTGACGGGGTCGGCGGGGGAGATGGCGCCTTGGCTGGCGGGGCACATGGACGTCAACGGGATCGACCTGACCGGGGCCGACGCGGAGCTGGCGCAGAAGTGCGAGGAACTGGCGGCGGAGAACCTCAAGCGGGTGCTGCGGCCGAACGGCAAGACCGACTGGGCGGCCGATCCGGGGACGGGGCGGATGACGGCCTTCCTGGAGACGAAGACGGTCTGGCACCCGATCGGGATCTAGGGGTCGAGCAGGCCTTCCGCCTGTGCCCAGGCGATGAACGTGTCGCCGTCGCACGGGAGGAAGGCCTCATGCTCAGCGAGCAGGTCGATTACCTCGCATGCTTCTTCGGTCGAAATCGCACTTTTCCGGATGTTCTGACAGAGCAGCTCCAGTGTGCCGGTCATTTTGACGCCACGGCTCTTGCCATACTTGCGAGCCGACCGATCGTCGATCATGGCGGTTATGCCATGCACCTCGGCATAGGCGAGGGTCATGGATTCGCCGATGTCCCGTCTTCCTCCACCGAGCCGGAGGTGGTACATCGTCAACAGGGCGTAGAAATCCCGGGTGAACTCTTCCGCTACGGTGATCCAGGGCTGGATGGAGACCTGATAAAGCTTCGGATGCTTGGACGCGCCGACCAGAAGCTCTTCCTCCACTGCTTTGGTGATCAGGCAGGAACGTCCGCTGAGCAGCTTCTCCAGAACGGGTAACTGGTTGGAGCGGGCGAAGTAGTTGAGGGGCGAGCTGTCGATGACGAGCCGCTCGCTGCTCACTCCAGTTCACCGCGCAGCTCGGCGCGTAGTGCCTCAAGCGGAATCTCGTTCGGCGGCGGGAGCTCCTCAACGGTGACCTGGTCTCGGAGTATTTCGATGGCTCGGCTGGCTGAGATGTCATAAGTGCGATATGCGCGGATCGCCGCTGCGGACAGGCCGGTGGCGATGTAGGTAGGGGCGAGTTCCTCCACAACGCGCACGTTACATTCCAGGTAGTCGGCCTTGGTGGGAGAACGCGAATCCAAGGTCTTGTATTCATCGCCGGAAATCAATTCGAATCTACGCAATTGTCGTAGAGCGGCCGTCCAGCTCACCCGATATTCGGCGCTGATGATGATGGCCGACTGCCGGGGGCCACCTTCTTCGCGCAGCGTCTTCCAGCGGCGGGCGACCCCTGGGCGTGGAAAGAGCAGGTTGACGGCGAAACTGTCGATGGCCTGTTCGGTCGCACTGGTGCTGGCGCTCCAGTCGAGAGAATGCGCGTCACCGAACAGGTGGTGGCCGAGTTCGTGAGCGAGCGTCGACCGCCTTCGGCCGGCCGGCAGATCGCCGTTCACCACGGCCATGCCGACACCGTCGATCAGGCTGTAGGCGCCGTCGGCCGCCGAATCGCCCAGCGGGAACGAGAAGGCGAGCAGACCGGCGCGCTCGACCACCTCGGCCAGTTCGTGAACCGGCTCGTAGGGGTCGAGGGAGAGCAGAGACCGCGCGTCGGCCGCAGCCGCCTCTGCGGCCCAATCTGAATCGCCGGGCTTGATCGCACGTAGGTATTCGTCGCGCTTGGGCTTCAGAGCCTTCGCGTCGATGAGCATGGAAAGATCGCGCGTCAGGTCTTCGATGACTCGCTCGATCTTGTCTTCCACGCCATCCCCGAGAGACGCGCGACGGCTCACGATGGCCGGATGGGGCGGCAGGATGAACCAGTCCATGGGACGCGAGAGAAGGTCGGACAGGTGGATCAGCTCCATCGCCCTGAGCTGTCGTCGACCTGCCTCCAGCTTGGTGACCGCGGTCCGGTCAAGCTCCAGCGCGTCGGCGAGCTGCTGCTGGGTGAGCTGCTTGGCCACCCGCGCCGCTGCGATGCGCTGGCCGATCTCCACCCATTCTGGCTCTATCTCCATGGTGCTATTTTCGCACATGTACGTGATGAGTCACGGGTGATATACGGATCGTTTCCATGGCCGGGCCTGCTCCAGATGTCCCGCCAGGCTCAGCAGTAGCCTCTCCCCGTCCGGCGGCGCGATGAGCTGGACCCCCATCGGCAGCCCCGAGCTGTGCCGTCCGAACGGGATCGTCATCGCCGGCCAGCCCGCCATGTTCCACGCCCCCGTCAGCGGCGCGAACCTGATGTCGGCGTAGGCGTTGCGCGCCATCCCCCGGGAGGCCCGGCCCTCGGCCGAAGGCGGCAGGTGGGCGATGGTCGGGGTGACCAGCACGTCGATGTCGCCGAACCACTGGTCGGCGCCGTAGGCGCGCCACTGGTCGCGGCGGCGGGAGCCGTCGCGGCGGGTGCGCCGCAGGAGGCGGCCCACGCGGGCCATCGAGCGGGTGCGGGGTTCGAGTTCGTGTTCGTCGAGGTCGTCGGAGTCGGCGGCGGCGCAGGCGTACCAGGCGGCGATCGTCGACCAGCCCAGTGACATCGGGAAGCGGCGGCCGTGGTCGACGACGGTGTGGCCGGCTTCGCGCAGGGTCGCCCCCGCTGCTCGGGCGGCCTGCCGGAACTCCGCGTCGACCGAGAAACCCGGTGGGAGGGGGTTGGGGGCCACGGCGATGCGGAGGTCTTCGGCCTCGGGGAGGATCGGGGTGCCGGCCATCACGGTCAGGGCCAGGATCGTGTCGTTCACGGTCGTGGTCAGCGGGCCGTTCTCGGACATCGCGAACCAGTCGTGGGGCGGGGGCTCCAGGAGGCCGTGGCCGGGTTTGAGGGCGACGACGCCGCAGGCGGCGCCCGGGACGCGTAAGGAGCCGAGGCCGTCGTTTCCGAGGGCCAGGGGGACCATTCCGGCGGCCACGGCGGCGGCGCCGCCTCCCGACGATCCGCCGGCGGTTCGTTTCGGGTCCCAGGGGTTGCGGGTGTCGCCCATGGCGTACAGGCAGAGTTCCGGGCAGTTCGTCAGGCCGAGCACGATCGCGCCCGCGGCGCGGAGGCGGGCCACCACGGGGTGGTCGTCCGGCGCGGGTGCCGGGGACGCGGCCCGGGTGCCGTTGGTGGCGGTCTGGCCGGCCACGGCGAGGTTGTCCTTGACAGCGATCGGCACGCCCGCGAGGGGCAGGTCGGGGCGGTGCCCGAGGGCCTTCGCGTCGGCCATGGCCGACTCCGCCAGGACGGTGCGGAAGGCGCCGACGGCGCCGTCACGTGCGGCGACGGCCTCCAGGTGGTCGGCCACGACCTGTTCCGCGGTCGCCTCGCCGGCGCGCACGGCGTCGGCTATCTCCACGGCGGTTCGTCCGGCCCACGACATGTCCAGAGTGTGGACCGGACGTACCTGCCATTAGAAGCCTCGTAACCAAGACGATGCCTAGTCGGACCTTTTCGGCGCCCGTCCCGCCTGAGTCAGCGCCATGCGGAGCGCGAATTCGATCTGCGCGTTGACGCTGCGGAGATCGTCGGCCGCCCACTTGGCGATCGCCTCGTGGACGGCCGGGTCGAGCCGCAGCAGGAGCTTCTTGGGCTCCTTCTTGGCGGGACGTTCGTCAGGCATACAGACTGCCGGTGTTGACCACCGGCTGCGTCGCCCGGTCGCCGCACAGGACGACCAGAAGGTTGGAGACCATCGCGGCGCGGCGCTCCTCGTCGAGCTCGACGACGTGCTCGGCGCTCAGCCGGTCGAGGGCGAGCTGGACCATGCCGACCGCGCCTTCGACGATCTGCCGCCGGGCGGCGACGACCTGGGCGGCCTGCTGGCGGACCAGCATGGCCTGGGCGATCTCGGGGGCGTAGGCCAGGTGGGTGATGCGGGCCTCCAGCAGCTCGATGCCGGCCAGGTCGGTGCGCTCGCGGAGCTCGCTGGTGAGCTCCTCGGCGACCGTCGCGCCGTCGCGGAGGCTGGTGCGGTCTTCGATGTGGCTGTCGTAGGGGTGGGAGGTCGCCAGGTGCCGCACGGCGGCCTCCGACTGGATGGCGACGAAGTTCTCGTAGTCGTCCACGGAGAAGGACGCCTTGGCGGTGTCGACGACCCGGTAGACCACGACGGCCGCTATCTCGACGGGGTTGCCGTCGGCGTCGTTGACCTTGAGCTTGGTGGTCTCGAAGTTGCGCACCCGCAGGCTGATGCGGTTCTTGTCGGTGAACGGGACCGTCCAGGTGAACCCGGCGGTCTTGACGGTGCCGATGTAGCGGCCGAAGAACTGCACGACCTTGGCCTCGTTGGGGTTGACCACGGCGAAGCCGGACGCCGGCAGGAACACGATCACCGCCGCCACGACCACGCACACGATGAAGAACGCCTCGTCCTGGGTCATGCCGAACAGCACCAGCGCGGCCGCCACGACGAGCAGCGCGACCAGGACGACGAATCCGTTCATCCGGAAGGCCTCTCGCTCCATGCCCTTCCTCCTGACTATCGAAGTGATATCACTAAGATAGCTTCCCGCTAGCATTCAGAGTCAAGAGTTCGGCCACGACGACTCTGTAGTGATATTTCGCGGTCATCCCTTTGATGGTGGTCAGGTACTCGTCGTCGCTGATGCGGTAGACGCTGCGCACGCCGTCGTTCATCGGGTGCTGCGGCCGGTGCCGCACGGCGAGCTCGTACGCGATCGACCGCGCCTCGGCGCGCTCGCCCTTGACCTCGTAGATGTCCGAGACACGCCACTCCTTGCGGGTGGTGGTGCCGACGTTCTCCTCGATGAGGACTCTCCACTGGCTCATGACCGGCGATCATGCCAAAACGCGCCCTCCCCGTAGGGAGGGCGCGTCTAGATGGCTGCCGGGCTACTCGCCCAGGAGGTTCTTCAGGGTCTGCGGGTCGACGTCCTTGACCTGGCCGGCCGGCGGCGTCTGCACGGTGACCGGCTTGTCGTAGTCCTTGACCGTGAGGTTCAGGTTGAACGGCCGGCCGCCTTCCTCGTTGCGGTACTGCTGCCGCCTGACCATGCCCGAGGAGTCGACCCAGGTGTCCACTCGCAGGGTCTTGGGCCAGTTGGTGGGCGTGGGCGTCGGCGCGGGCAGGCCGGCGGCCTGTGCCGCCTCCTGCGTGTCGAGGGTGGAGCTGTAGTGGGTGACGGTCTGGCCGCCGACCTGCTCCTCGCCCTCGTTCTGGACGTCCTTGTACGCGCCGGCCATCTGCTTGATCGTCGAGGGTTCCTGGAGGCGGCCACTCGTGAGCAGATCGGAGATCATCTTTCCGCGTTCGCCGGGCAGTTTGTTCAGCGCCACCCGCCACCAGGTGTTGCCCTGGTTCGGGATCAGGCCGTCGCCGTTCACGTAGGCGGTCTCGCCGTCGACGATGATCTGTGGTTTCGCGGAGTTGGCCTTGCCGTTGAGCGTGAGCTGGTTGACCTTCACGGTCAGGAGGTTGGGTTTGTTCTGGCGGGCCCATGTCCCGCGCGCGTCGATCTTTCCTTGGCTGCTGAAGTGCATGGTGCCCGACGCCGTGTTGGCCTCGGCGCTCTTCGTGAGAGCGTCCTGCAGGGCCGTCGCCGGTTCTGCGGTCGTCGTGGGGCTGGCAGACGGGCTCTCCGAGCCTGATGGGCTCAAGGACGGCTCAGGACTCCCCGCGGGTGCGGATGAGGGGACGTCCGGGACGGGTGTTGCCCATGCCGCCGTCGTCCCGACCCAGGCGGCGGCGGTGACCACTGCCGAGGCCGTGCCGAGAGCGGCGAGCCGAAGACGAGCGTGTCGCATTTGTCCCCCTGGTATGCGATTTGTGCTGTCCCCAGCACCGTAAGTGGACAAATGGGCGAAAAGTAGAGGAATGTCCATTTACGGAATAACGCGGATGATCGCTTGACCGAAAAGGACATGATCTTGACTGATCGTCTAGCGACGCCGGGGATTGGTCCGGGCCGTGGGCGTCGCGGCGAGCGGGTCCTCCGGCCAGGGATGCTTCGGATAACGCCCCCGCAGCTCGGCCCGGACCTGCCGATAGCCTTCCCGCCAGAACGACGCCAGATCCCCGGTCACCGCGACCGGCCGTCCGGCCGGCGAGAGCAGGTGGATGGTGACCGGGACCCCCGCGACGACCGGGGTCGCCGTCCAGCCGAAGAGTTCCTGCACCTTGGCCGCCAGCACCGGCCGCTCGCCGCTGTAGTCGAGGCGCACGTGCGACCCGCTGGGGATCTCCAGTCGTTCCGGCACCACCTCGTCGAGCCGCACCTGCCACGGCACCAGCCCCCTGAGGGCGGCGGCGACGTCGAGCGAGGCCAGATCGGCCCGGCGCCGGACCCTGGACAGATCGAGCCCTTCGACCAGCGCCTTCTCGACCTCGGGCCACGGCTCGCCGAGCGCCTTCCTGGCGAACTCCATCCGCTCCCTGAGCGCCCGGGCGGCCGGCGTCCAGGTGAGCAGCCCCACCCCCTCCTGGCGCAGCCCCTCCTTGACGGCCGCCGAGACGTCGGTCTTCAGGGCTCTGGACGACAACTCGATCGCCCCCAGCCTGCGCACCCGCCGGGCGACGACGTCGCCGTCGCGCCAGGCGATCTCGTCGTCCTCGACGACCGGGCCCGACATGAGCGCGACGCCCTCGTCGACGACGGCGGCCTGGCGGACCCGCGCGGCGGCCCTGCCGGTGGCCCGATCGGCGACCGCCACGGCCAGCCACTCTGCCTCGGCCAGCCGCGACCCCTGCTGGACCTCGGCCCCCGTCCCCGAGGCCATGACGAACCCGCCCCCGGCCCGCCGCCGGGCCACCCGCTCGGGATAGGCCAGCGCGACGACGATCCCGGCGACCTGGTCGTCGGAGAGGCCGCCCCCCTCGGTCTGCGAAGGCGCCTCACGGGCGAGCCGGGCGGCCTCGCGCCGCAACTCGGGGGTGCGGGCGGCCCGCCACGCCGTCACGAGATCGTCGGAGGCGTCGCGGGGAAGCTGCCCGCCGAGCAGGGCGACCACCTCGGCGGCCCGCTGGACCCCGGTCAGCGGCGCGGCGTCGAGCAGCGCCCGCGCCAGGCGGGGATGCACGCCTGTGGTCGCGATCCGGCGTCCCTTCGCGGTCACCCTGCCGTCGTCGAGCGCGCCCAGCAGCGTCAGCGTGTCGCGGGCCGCCTTCAACGGCCCGGCGGGAGGCTGGTCGAGCAGCGACAAGCGGTCGGAGCCCCAGCAGGCGGCCTGGAGAGCGAACGATGTGAGGTCGGCCAGCGCGATCTCCGGCTGCGGATGGTCGGCCCGGCGTTCGGCCTCCGGCCAGCACCGGTAGACGACCCCCGGGCCCTCCCGTCCCGCCCGCCCGGCCCGCTGGACGGCCGCGGCCCGCGACGCCGGAACCGTCACCAGGGACCCCAGCCCCCGGGCGTGATCCATCCGAGGCTCCCGGGCCAGCCCGGAGTCGACGACGATCCGCACGCCGGGCACGGTCAGGCTCGACTCGGCCACCGACGTCGCCAGGATGACCCGCCGCTCCCGGCCGGGGGAGAGCACCGCGTCCTGGACGTGGGAGGGCGACCCGCCGTGCACCTGGAGGACGTCGAGGTCGCCGAGCCGGCGCCCGACCGCCCCGAGTTCGGCCACGCCGGGCAGGAAACAGAGCACGTCGCCGTCGTGCTCCCGCCAGGCCCGCCGGACCGTGTCGGCGACATGGGAGAGGAAGGCCCCCTCGACGCGGGGCCAGATCACCGCGGGCCGGGGCGGCGGCGCCCACACGACGTCGACGGGATGCACCGCCCCCGGGGCCTCGACCACGGGCCCCTCGATCAGGGACGCCCACCGGGGCGCGTCGGCGGTGGCCGACATGGCCAGGATGCGCAGGTCGGGGCGGAGCGCGGCGCGTACGTCGAGAAGAAAGGCCAGTGTCGTGTCGGCGTCGAGATGGCGCTCGTGGCACTCGTCGACGATGACCACGTCGACCCCGGTGAGTTCGGGCTCACGCTGGAGACGCCGCAGGAGGACGCCGGTCGTCACGACCTCGATCCGGGTGCTCGCCGAGACCTGGCGTTCGCCCCGGATCGTGTAGCCGACCCGTTCGCCCGTCTTCTCGCCGAGCGACCAGGCCATCCGCCGCGCGGCGGCCCGCACGGCGATCCGCCGGGGCTCCGCCACCACGACCTTGCGGGGGGCCAGCGCGAGCGGCACGAGCGTGGTCTTGCCGCTGCCGGGAGGAGAGGTCAGCACGGCCGCGCCGGCGGAGTCGAGGGCGGCCAGCAGCCGCGGCAGGGCGTGGGTGACCGGGAGCACGCCCGTCAGCTTAGGCCGCCTGGGTGAGACCGAGGAGAAGCTCGGCGTTGGAGCCGGTGTCCTTCAGCCTGGACAGAAACGGCTCGAAGCTCTCGTGCGTGTGGAGCCTTGCGGAGCTGCCAGACGAGCGGCAGCTCGGCGGGATCGAGGAGGAGCTCCTCACGGCGGGTGCCCGACCCGGTGACGTCGACGGCCGGGAACACCCGCCGCTCCGACAGGGCGCGGCTGAGCCGCAGCTCCATGTTGCCGGTGCTCTTGAACTCCTCGAAGAGGTTGTCGTCCATCTTCGACCCGGTCTCGACCAGGGCCGTCGCGATGATCGTGAGAGACCCGCCCTCACGCAGCTTCCGCGCCGCGCCGAGGATCCGCTTCGGCGGATGAACGGCCCGCACGTCGATCCCGCCGCTGAGCGTCTTCCCGCCGCCGGGCAGGACCATGTTGTACGCCCTTCCGACCCGGGTGATCGAGTCGATGAGCAGCACGACGTCCTTCCCCTGTTCGACAAGGCGCTTGGCCCGCTCGACCGCGAGCTCGACGACGGCGATGTGATCGGCCGGCGGCCGGTCGAAGGTCGAGGCGATGACCTCGCCCTTCACCGACGCCCGCATGTCGGTGACCTCCTCGGGCCGCTCGTCGACGAGCACGACCATGAGATGGACGTCGGGATGGTTGGTGCTCACGGCGTCGGCGACGGCCTTGAGGATCAGCGTCTTCCCGGCCTTGGGCGGGGCCACGATGAGCCCCCGCTGCCCTTTGCCGACGGGCGTGAGCAGATCGATGACCCTGGTGGACAGAACGCTCTTGTTCGTCTCCAGCCGGAGCCTCTCTTCGGGGTGGACGGGCGTGAGATCGGCGAAGTGCGGCCGATCGTCAGGCGGCCCGGCCACGACGGACACGAGTTTGCCGCCCTGGGCGGCGCCGTCGACGACGTCCCCCTGCCGGAGCCCTTTCAGCAGCTCAGGCGGGACGACGACGTCGTCGGGCGATTTGAGGTAGCCGTCGACCCGCAGGTGACGACCGTCGAGGATGCCGCGCACGTTCCGGGCACGGCGAACGAGGGGGGTTGCCATGGTGGGCTCCTTGGGAGCACGGGAAGGCAGGCCACGGAAGGTCAGTGGGATGCCTTCGGTGAATCAGAGTGTGAGGTCTGGGAGCGTGTGCCCGAGAAGGGGCCAGAAACACGCAATCCCGATGACACCGTAACACGGAGAGAGCCGCCGGTGTTCCCCGACTTCAGCCGATCAACCGTGCGGCCAGAAGCCTCGCCACCGCCTCGGGCTTCAGGTCGATCTCGGCCAGCCGGCTGACGGGGATCTCTTCGACGAGGTATTCACCACGCGCCGGATCGGCGAACTCCGGGCCTGTCCTGAGGGTGGGATCCCAGGCGTGGATCCGGCCCAGATAAAAGTGTTCGCGGTCGGCGACGTGGAAGAGCGAGTCGATGACCGCGGCCCCGCCCAGCTCTTCCCGCACCTCTCTGAGCAGCGCTTCTTCCAGGCTCCCGTCACCGGGCTCGACGCCACCGCCGGGAAGGACCCAGTAGGGCGCCCGCCCCGGCCGGACCCGTTTGATCGTCAGCAGGTGCCCGCCGGGGGTGCGCAGAATCGCCCGCACCCGGCTCGTCATGTTCAGGCGGCGGGAACGCGGGGAGTCAGCCGGACCTCCACATCGGCGTCGAGAGCACGTGCCAGACGTTCGAGGACGGGGATCGTCGGAACGGTCCCTCCGGCCTCGAAGCGGGCCACCGCCGACTGGGTCATCGCCGCCCTGGCCGCCAGGTCGCTCTGGCTCCAGCCCCGCTCCTCACGCATCGCCCGGACGGTCTTGCCCAGCTCGTAGGCGATTCGCGTCGCCTCGTAGGCTTCCGCCGCGCCGGGCTCCGCCATCCGTCGGCTCCGGAGTTCCCTGTAGTCCATCCCACTCATCAGACCTCCTCATCGTCGCGGTCCGCCGCTGCTTCGACATACAGGCGTAGCGCTCGCCGGGCACGCTCGACCTGCCGGGTCTCGCGCATCCGTGTCTTACGGAACACCGTGAGAAGCACGATCCGCCGCTCCGGCGCTATCCAGTAGGTGATGCGCATCTGGTCATTGTTCAGATAGAAGCGCAGCTCACGTAGCTTGCCATCGAGTTGGCGCGTGTAGGGCTCACCGAGGAGTGGCCCTTGGTCCTCCAACAGACGAATGTAGAAGTCCGCGCGGACGAAAGCCGCCGTGGTCAGTCCTTCCAGCCAGGTGAACACTTCCGGTTCGAGCTCAACGGTACCCCAGGTCATAGCATTGATGCTATGGACGTATGTTCGACAACGTAGGGGCGATCAAACAAATCGTGACAGACGTAATGCGCAACGTAGTGAGAGTCGGTGTCTATCTGCCCCGACGGATAGGCGGATTTGTCACCGGGACTGCAGCGCGTCCAGGGCCACCGCCATCGCGATCACCAGTCGCCGGTCCAGCCGGGGATCGTTGATCTCGATCGCGTACCTGTCGCGGAGGCCCCACTTGCGGTCGACCGAGAAGGCGATCGACGCGCCCACGCTGAAGTCGAAGTGGTAGGGCAGCCACTCCAGCGAATCGGAGAAACGCCGTAACAGCGCCACCGACAACCGCCGTTCCGTGCCCGTGTAGGTCGGCAGGCCGGGCTGCTGCACGTGCCACGTCGAGCGCAGGAGTGACTTGCCGAAGTCCTTGCGGAACATGCCGATCGAGGTTCCCGACGCGTCGACCACGTCGTAGCCGCTCGCCAGGTCGATGACCTTGCGTGCCTTGAAGGCCGCCAGGGCCTCGGCACGGCTCTCGTCGGTGTAGAACGTCACCTGCTCCTTCAGGGCCAGGCGTTTCTGCTCGGCGAACGCGACCACCGTGTCCTCGGAACCGTCGGGTGAGGTCGTGCTCACCACGTAGCGGTTGACCATCGGGGTGATCTTCTGGCGAAGGATCAGCTTCGACTGGGTCTGGAGGGCCGCCGCGTCCACAAGAACCTCCGTTTTCAGGGCTTTTTCCACCCTATTACCCAAGATCCCCTGTCAGATAGCGCTGGACCGACGGGGCTACGAAGATCACCAGTTCGTCGACGGTCATCGACGCGATGGGCTCCACGGCGAGCAGGTAGCGGGCGAAGGCCATGCCGATGAGCTGGGCGGCGGCCAGGATCGCGCGGTGTTCCGGCTGGTCGCACGGGAGGCTCTTGGCCAGCGGGGCGGCCAGTTCGCCGCCGACGAAGTCGCGCATGATCTGGGCGGCGGCGGGGGTGGAGGCGATGGAGCCGACGACGGCGCGGATTCTGGGGCCGGTCTCGGGGCTCTCCCAGACCTCCAGGTAGCGGCGGGTCAGGCGGGCGCCCAGTGAGGAGACGTCGCCGGCCAGGACGGTCGACAACTCCCTCACCGGCATGGCCTCGCGCAGGGCGGCGTCGAAGAGGCCGTCTTTGGAGCCGAAGAAGTGCATGACCAGGGCCGGGTCGACGTCGGCCGCGCGGGCGACGCCGCGGATGGTCGTGGCGGCGTAGCCCGACTGGACGAAGGAGGCGACGGCGGCGTCGAGGATCGCCTCTTTCGTCTGGGGTGTGCCCGGTCGCCGGCCCGTCTTGCTGCTTTCCATGAGGGCTATTCAACCACGTTGAATTCATCTAAGTTGAACTCAACAGTGTTGAAGTCATCAAGGAGAGAAATCATGCGGAGGCTGATCCCGGCGGTGGTCCTGGCCACCCTCATCGGGATGTTCTTCATCGGCTCGTTCGTGGGCGCCCTGCACTCGCCCGAGCCGCACGACGTGCCGGTGGCCGTCGTCGGGCCCGCCTCAGGCCGCGGCGCAGCTCGCGCCGAAGCTCGCCGGGAAGTTCGAGCTCGCGGCCTACCCCGACGAGGCGGCGGCGCGGGCGGCGCTGGCCGGGCGCGAGGTCGACGCGGTCCTGCTGCCGCAGCAGGGGAAGCTCCTGGTCGCCAGTGCGGCGAGCCGGTCGGCGGCCACGGTCATCACCTCGGTGTTCACCGCCGCCGCGCCGCTGACCGTGGAGGACGCCCACCCGCTGCCGCCCGGCGACCAGGGCGGGATCGCCGGGATGTTCTTCGTGATCGGGCTGGTCGTCCCGGGCATCGCCATCGGGGTGGCGGCCGCGAAGGAGAGGCCGCTCGCCGGCATCGGGGCGATCGTGCTGGCCGGGGCCACCGTCGGGCTGGCCGACGCCTGGCTCGGCGACGTGGTGTTCGGCGCGCTGCCGGGCGCGTTCTTCGGCCTCGTGAGCGTCTCGGCCGCCGTCGTCGTCACGCTGGGGCTGGTCGTCATGGGGCTGGTGCGGCTCATCGGGACGCCCGGCGCGGGGCTGGCCGGTCTGCTCTTCGTGCTGATCGGGGTGCCGGCCAGTGGCGGGCCGCTCGGGGCGCGGTTCATCCCCGAGTGGTACGCGGCCGTCGGCCAGGTGCTCCCCGTCGGGCAGGGGGCCGTCGCCATCAGGAACGTCGTCTTCTTCGACGGGGCCGCGCTCGGACTGCCTTTGCTGATCCTTGCCGGTTGGGCGGTCGTGGGCTTGACCCTGACCCTCTCAGCTGTGTCTCAGGTCAAACGTGCATCATTTGCGAGGTGAGGATGATTCGCCGGTTGAAATGGCCGGCCATGGCGGGGCTGGCCGTGCTGGCCTACCTCACGTTGCGGGACGCCCTGCCGTCACCGTCCGAGGTGTGGGATGTGATCACCGCGGCCGACGCCAACTGGCTGCTGGTCGCGGCGGTGTTCCAACTGCTGGCCATGGTGGTCTTCGCGCGGTTCCTCCGCGGACTGCTGGCGCTGGGCGGGGTCCGGGTCTCCCGGCCCCGCATCCTGGCCGTCACCTTCGCCCGCAACGCCGTGGCGGGGTCGCTGCCGGCCGGGCCGGTGGTGTCGGTGGCGTACACGACGCAGGTCTTCACCAAGCTCGGGGCCGGGAAGCGGCTGATCGCGGCGGTGCTGGTGCTGGCGGCGGCCTACTCCGGCGGCACGTTCGGGGTGCTGGCCCTCCTGGCCCTGGTCGTCTCGCCGGAGACCCGGGTGGTCACGCTGATCGTGCTCGGCGGGGTGATCGTGGTCGGCGCGCTCGTCTTCAAGGCCGGGCACCTGATCGACCGGATGCCCACGGTCGCCAAGCAGTTCCGGGCCACCTTCAACACGGTCGGCGGCACCCGCCGCGACCATCTGCGGCTGGCCCATCTGGCGCTGCTGAACTGGGTGCTCGACGTCATCAGCCTCGGGGCGGTGTGCGTCGCGATCGAGGCGACCGCCAACCCCCACACGGTGCTGCTGGGGTTCGTCGCGGCCAAGACGGCCGCCGCGCTGGCCGTGGTGCCGGGCGGGCTCGGGGTCGCCGAGGTCGGGATGGCGGCCACGTACATCGCGGCCGGGATGTCGGGCGGGCAGGCGGCGGCGGTCGTGCTGCTCTACCGCCTGGTGTCGTACTGGATGAACCTGATCATCGGGTGGATCGCCTGGATCTTCCTGCACGACCCGGTCAGGAAGGCGACCGTCGGGGCGCTGGCCAGGCTCGGATGGTCGCTGAGTCCCTACGTGTACGACCGGCATCCGACCCCTTAGGGGTTTTCTCAGGGTTCGTGGTGGAACGGGGGTTAGTCACCGGTTCGTTCAACCGGTAACCGATCCACACGATGGAGGAACTCCTGATGCACCGATCCCGTCACCACAAGATGATCGCCGGGGTCTGCGGCGGTATCGCCGAGCGGTTCAACATGTCCCCGACGGTCGTCCGGCTCCTGTTCCTCGCCTCCTGCATCCTCCCCGGTCCGCAGTTCATCGCGTACCTGATCATGTGGGTGGTCTTTCCCAAGGCGCCGGCGCAGAAGTACGCGCACCGCTGACCTATCCTCGGTCCCATGGACGCACGGCCGCTGACCCTGATCCACGACGAGCTGGTCGACTATGAGAAGGCCATGGCCACCATGGACGAACTCATCGCCGACCGGCAGGAGGATCGCCGCCCCGACACCCTGTGGCTGCTCAGCCACCCGAAGGTGTTCACGGTCGGCCGGCGGACGCTGACGGAACACCTGCCCGACCCCTCCCACGGCATCCCCGTGGTGACGACCACCCGGGGCGGGCAGCTCACCTACCACGGCCCCGGGCAGCTCGTCGGATATCTGATCGTCAAGCTGCGCACCGGCGAGGGGGTCGTCGACTACATCCGCGAGGTCGAACTCCGGCTGGTCGAGGCCCTCGCCGCGGTGGGCGTCGACGCCGAGCGGCGCGACACGCCGCCCGGCTCCGAGTTGCTCACCGGGGTCTGGACCCGCGCCACCGGCCGGAAGATCGTCTCGATCGGCATGCGCGCCTCCAAGGGCGTGACCAGCCACGGGTTCGCCGTCAACGTCGACGGCGACCTCTCCCCGTGGGACCTGGCGGTGCCCTGCGGCATGCCCGAGGTCGACATGACCTCGGTGTCCCGCGAGACCCACGCCGGCGACATGACCTCGGTGGCCGCCGCCGTGGCGACGGCCTTCGAGGCCCACTAGGTTTCTACGGCTTGACGAAGGGCTCGGGCTCGTCGACGGTCCGGCGCGGGCCGCTGAACCAGTGGCGGGCCGACAACGCCCACCACAGGCCGACGCCGAGCACCATCACGCCCACCACGATCGGCGCGTAGTTCACGGCCGTCCAGGTGAAGTCACCGGTGAACGGCACCCCGGCGGGGGCCAGCGGCATGATGAAGTAGATCGACACGACCACGATCTCGATGATCGCGATCCAGCCCATCACCTTGTACTTGCGCCCGAGCGTCCACGGTCCGGGCTGGAACCGGTCGCCCATGCGCAGCCGCAGGTAGATCGGGATCGCGAAGGCGATGTAGAGGCCGATGACCGCGACCGAGACGACCGCGTAGAACGCGAGCGGGGTGCCCGTCGGGGCCTCCCACAACGCCGGCAGGGTCAGCACCAGGGCGGCCACGCAGCCCAGGATGATCGCGTTCACCGGTGTCCGGTTCCGGTCCACCTTGGACCAGAGCCGCCACCCGGGGACGGCGCCGTCCCGGGAGAACGCGTAGGTCATCCGCGACATCGAGGTCACGCAGCTCATGCCGCAGAAGAACTGGCCGATCGTGGAGATCGCGAAGATCGCGTTGGCCAGGTTGCCCGGCACGGCCGTGTCGAAGATGGCCCCGACGAAGCCGAACTGGTTGTTGATCTCGTTGACGTCGGTGGCCGCGAACAGGAACGCGAGCAGCAGGACCCAGCCGCCGATCGCCGAGTAGAAGATCGACTGCCACAGGCCGCGCGCCGCCGCGGTGGACGCGCCCTGGGTCTCCTCCGACACGTGGGCGCAGGCGTCGAAGCCGGTGATCGTGTACTGGGTGAGCAGGAAGCCCAGCGGCAGCACGAAGAACCAGAAGCTGTTGTCGCTGAAGCCGGAGTTGTTGATCGTCTCGGTGAAGACGAACGACATCGACTGGTGCGAGTCCGGGCCGAAGATCAGGATCAGCACGACCACCGCCGCGCCGAAGACGTGCCACCACACCGAGACGTTCTGCAGCAGGGAGATCAGCCGGTGGCTGTAGATGTTGATCAGCGCGTGCAGCGCCAGGATGATCGCGAACAGGATGAAGGTGTTGGTGAGTGACACCTCGTAGCCGAAGAACCGGTCGAGGGTGATGTTCATGAAGGTCGCGCAGCCGTAGTCGACCGACGCGGTCACCGCCACCAGGCCGATCAGGTTGAACCACCCGGTGAACCAGCCGTGGATCGGCTTGCCCATCTTGGCGGCCCACCAGTAGATGCCGCCCGCCGTGGGATAGGCCGACACCAGCTCCGACATGCACAGGCCGATGATCAGGATGAAGATCGAGATGATCGGCCAGCCCCACGAGATCGCGATGGGGCCGCCGTTGTTCCAGGCCTGGCCGAAGGTGGTGAAGCAGCCGGCCAGGATCGAGATGATGGAGAAGGAGATCGCGAAGTTGGAGAAGCCGCTCCAGGTTCGGGACAGCTCCTGTTTGTAGCCGAGTTCCGCCAGTCGCTTGGCGTCGTCGTCGAGGGATTGAGCCATCGAGGCCTCCTCATGCCGTGCAGTGGGGGGTTACCGGCCGGCGGCCTCCATGAGGGATCCGAAGCCGGGGTCCGTGAGATCGCCCGTCGCCTTGGCGTACTTCGTGGCGGCTTCGGCGCTGTAGTCGAAGTCGCGCTGCTGGGCCACCAGGCGGTCGTGTACGACGAACCAGAGTGTCCAGGTCAGGTTGGACATGATCACGTTCAGTCGTACGCGGGCGATCAGCGCCTCGTCGTGGGTGCCGAAGTAGGCTCGCGTGAGCCGTTCGACGTCGTCGGGGTCGAAGGAGGCCTCGGCGGCGATGTCGCCCAGTTCGAAGCAGGGGTCGTTGTTGCCGGAAAGCTGGTAGTCGACGATCCTGACCCGTCCCTGCGCCTCGATGAAGTTCTCGGGGAGCAGGTCGTTGTGGCAGGGTACGTCCGCTATGTGACGTTTCGCCAGGGTTTCTTCGATCGTCCGGACGGTGCCGGCCCAGTCGGCGAAGCCGCCGGGCATCGGCAGGTCGTGTTCCCGGCAGAGGGCGACGAAGTCGTCGTACTTGCGGAAGATCGAGAAGTCGTTGGCGAAGCGCGGGCCCGCGTGCAGGGTGCGGGCCGCCGCGGCGACCTGGGGGATGCGGGCCCGGACGGCCGGCGCGTCGAGGGTGAGGCCGTCGATGTACTCCAGGATCAGCGCGCCCGGCAGCTCGTGCAGCACCCGGGCGCCCACGCCGGTCTCGGCGGCGACCACGGTGTTGGCGATCTCCTGGTCGAGAGGGAGGCCCAGGCCGGTCGCGGCGATCTTCGGGTCGAGCACCCGCAGCAGCCAGCGGTCGCCGTCGTCGGTCTCCACGCGGGCGATGTAGTGGCTCAGCCCGCCCTTGATCCTCGTGTGGGTGACCGGCCGGCCGGCCCAGGACGCGACCAGACCCAGCGCGGACGCGACGGGATCTGGCATGCGCTGCTCCTTTTGGTCTACGTTTAGACCATTGATCGCATTTTGGGCGTCAGTTGTTACAGGACGGTACCGATGGTGCAACTTCCCGCAGACGCCCGAGCGGTCGTCGTCGGGGGCGGGGTGGCCGGGTGTTCGGTCGCCTACCACCTGGCGCGGCTCGGCTGGCAGGACGTCGTCCTCGTCGAACGGCACGACCTGACCGAGGGCACGACCTGGCACTCGGCGGGCTTCGTCGGGCAGTTGCGCTCGACGGTCACCCAGACCCGCATGATCATGTACTCGGCTGGTCTGTACCCCGAACTGCGCGATCTCACCGGCCTCGACCCGGGCTGGCACGGCGTCGGCGGGCTCCGCCTCGCCACCACGCCCGAACGCCACGAGGAGCTCGTCCGGCAGGCCGGCGCGGCCGAGACCTACGGCCTTGACCTGGAACTCCTGACCGGCGCGCAGACCAAGGATCGACTGCCGCTGCTGGAGACCGGCGACGTCGTCTCGTCGTTGTGGTTGCCCGGCGACGGCTGGCTCGATCCGGCGCGGCTGGCGAAGGCGCTGGCCGAGGGCGCGCGCAGGCTCGGCGTGCGGATCTTCACGGGCGCCGCCGTGACCGGGCTGGAGACCGCGAACGGCGCGATCACCGGGGTCCGGTTCGGCGACCACGTGATCAGGACCGAGACGGTCGTCAACGCGGCCGGCGCGGCGTCGGGGGTGATCGGGCGGATGGCCGGGGTCGACCTGCCGATCGTGCCGATCAAGCACCAATACGTCGTGACCGAATCGACCGGTGTTCCGGTCGACACGCCCACCGTCCGCGACCCCGACAACATCGTCTACTTCCGCGAGGAGGACGGCGGCATCCTGGTCGGCGGCTACGTCCGCACCCCGCAGGTCTGGGACGAGCCCGATCCGCTGGCCACGCCGCGCCACCTGTTCGAGCCGGACATGGCGAAGTTCGGGGAGTCGTGGACCTCCGCCGTCCACCGCCTGCCGCACCTGCGGGAACGCGGGGAGATCGTCAAGGTCGTGCACGGGCCCGAGGCGTTCACCCCCGACGGGGAGTTCCTGCTGGGGGAGACGTCGGTGCGCGGCCTCTGGGTCGCCGCCGGGTTCTGCGTGCACGGCCTGGCCGCCGCCGGAGGCGTGGGCAAGGTGACGGCCGAGTGGATCGTCGACGGCGCCCCCGAATACGACATGTTCGCCATGGACGTCGCCCGCTTCGGGCCGCACGCCCGGTCCTCCTCCTGGGCGCGGGCGAAGGTGCTGGACGCGTACAGCGCCTACTACGACATCGTCTACCCCGGTCAGGAGCGCACCGCGGCCCGGCCGCTGCGCCGGTCGCCCGCCTACGCCCGGCACGCCGCGCTGGGCGCGGAGTTCGGGGAGAAGGCCGGGTGGGAGCGGGTCAACTGGTACGCCCCCACCGGAGACGACGCGCCGCGCCCGAGGGGCTGGGCCGGGCGGATCTGGTCGCCCGCCGTCCGCGAGGAGTGCCTGGCCACCCGCGACGCCGCCGGGTTGTTCGACCAGACCTCGTTCGCCAAGTTCGACCTGCGCGGCTTCGAGCGGCTCCAGGCCCTGGCCGGGGCCGACCTCGACCGCCCGGTCGGCACGGTCGTCTACACCCAGCTCCTCAACGCACGCGGCGGCATCGAGGCCGACGTCACGATCACCCGGCTCGGCGACGACCGGTTCCGCCTGGTGACCGGCACCGCCTTCGGCGGCCACGACGCGGCCCTGCTGCGCCGGCACGGCGTCGACGTCACCGACGTGACCTCGGCCTACGCCTGCTACTGCCTGTGGGGACCGGACTCCCACGACATCCTGAGCAGCCTGACCGACGACGACCTCGGCTTCGGCTACATGCGGTCGCGCGAGATCAGTGTGGGTTTCGTGCCGGTGCGGGCCCAGCGGGTCACCTTCGTCGGCGAGTACGGCTGGGAGCTCTACACGCCGGTCGAGTTCGGGCTGACCCTCTGGGATTTGCTGGCGGAGACCGGCGTGCGGCCCGGCGGTTACAAGGCGATCGACTCGATGCGCCTGGAGAAGGGCTACCGGGTCTGGGGGGCCGACATCACCCCGGAGACGACCCCGTTCGAGGCCGGCCTGGGCTTCGCGGTGCGGAAGTCGGTGCCGCGCACCGAATCCGCCGTGGAACTCGCCTGCCTCGTCGTCGACGACCCCGCCGAGGTCTGCCTCGGCGGGGAGCCCGTGCGGGTCGACGGGGTACCCACCTCACGGGTCACCTCGGGTGGCTACGGCCACCGGGTCGACCGGTCGATCGCCTACGCCTACCTGCCCAAGGGCGCCACCCGGGCGGAGGTCGGCGTGAACGGCGGCTGGGTGGGCGCCGAGGTCGTGAACGGCGCCGTATACGACCCGCAGAACCTGCGGGTCAGATCACGGGGGCAGCTCTGACCTGGTGGGCAGCCCCTGCCAGGTCGAGTGGGCGGCCACCGCGAAGGCCGCCACCGAGATGCCCCGCTTGAGCCGGTCGGAGGGGTGCACGCCGTCGAGCAGCGCGCTCAGATATCCGGCCACGAACGCGCCGCCCACCTCGGTCGCGTCGACGACCGTCACGGGGGCGGCCTGGGTGTCGTACCGGAAGCCCTCGACCGTGGCGCTGGCGCCCTTGGAGCCGCGCATCACGACGAGCTCGGGCACCTGGGCGATGGCGCTCTCGACCAGTCCGAGCTCGTCCTGGTTGGCGAACAGGATGTCGGCCGAGGCGGCGAGCTCCCGGAGCCCGTCGCGGGCCTCCTGCACGCTCTCCCACAGGTTCGGCCGGTGGTTCACGTCGACCGAGACGAGCACCCCGGCGTCCCTGGCCAGCTTCACCGCGTGGTGGACCGCGCTCCACGCGTATCCGCTCAGCGCGGGGGTGATGCCGGTGACGTGGAGGATGCGGGCGTCCTGGACCTCCGTCGGCACGTCGCCGGTCGACACCCGCGACCCGGCCGAGCCGCCCCGGTAGAAGACGGCGTGCGCGACCCGGCCGATCCGGCGCTGGCGCAGGGCCAGGCCGCTGGCGGCGGTCTCGTCGACCCGCAGGTGGGAGACGTCCACGCCCTCGCCGCGCAGGACCGTGGTGGTGCGGACCCCGATCTCGTCGTCGCTGACCCGGCCGACGTAGGCCACCGAGTGCCCGAGCCGGGCCAGGCCGACCGCCACGGTCAGTTCGGGGCCCTCCAGGTCGAGCCGGGCGGACATGTCGTGCCGGATTCGGTCGGCGGTCACGACGCCCAGCACCTCGCCGAGCGTGAACAGATCGGTCATCGCACTCTTCTCCGCAGCTGATCGGGAAAAGCATGGCAGAACCGTTCCAACGGGGGAACGCCGATCGGCCCCCGCCTTGCCTCAGGCGGGGGCCGATCGGTGTGTCCTCGGTTCAGAAGCCGTCGTCGCGGCGCGAGGGGCGTCCACCGGCGACGAGCCGGTCGCCGTCCTCCACCCGGTCGACCGGACGGGTCTCGTCACGGTCGTCGACGCCGTTGTGGTTCCGGTCGACGAGCTGCTGTTCCAGATTCCGCTTCTCGCTCTCCAGCCGGGAGACCCGGTCACGCTCGGCCAGCCGCTCCTCGCGCATCCGGCGGCGCTTGGCGACACCGCGGCGCATGCCGCCGCTGACCATCGCCAGGCCGATGAGGACCCCCGCGGCGGTGGCCGCGCCGAGCAGGAACATCTCGAAGGAGGTCAGCGTGAAGTTCCAGTCGAGCACGGTGATGGGGGTGGCGGCCGTCGCGGTCGTGTCCTGAATGGAGATCTCGATCAAGACTGCACCCGCGACCACGATCAGGAGAAGGCCCAGAAGAACCATGTGTTCTCACCTCGAATGCAGATGTGGCTTGGCCCACTTGTCTGCCCCCGATTCAGCCGTTCATGTCCGCCATGGCGCCTTTCGGAGTTTTACAGGCGCTCGTCCATGATCTCCGTTTGCTTGGGTATGGGGCCGTTATGAGTGAGCTGCAGCAGGTGGAAGAGGAGATCGCCCGCATCCGCGCGGAGGCCCGTTCCCTGCGGGAGCAGATCGGCGACCGGGCGGGTGACGGCCCGGCCGATTCGGCGGAGCTGGCCACCCTCATCGCCAACGCCGATCAGCTCGACACCCTCGCGGAGGAACTGGAGGGCCGGCGCGAAGCCCTGAAGAGCCGGGGCTGACCGGCTGACGGCCTTCGGTGCCGGTCGGGTCCGGCGCGACCCTTCCGGCACCGGAGGCCTGCACCTTCTTGCCGCAAACCCGGGCCCTGCCTTTTGCCCTGCGTCGGGCCCTGTCTCGCGCTCTGTCCCCGGCCGACGCACGCCCGCTCACCTGGGTCGATCCCATGGGAACCTCCTTGGAAGACGGCGTCGAGCCGTACCCGAGAGAACAGAAAGCGCTCTCGCGATCGGATCGTCCTGCGACTTCTGGACTTTTGTCAAGACTAGGTTTAACTTGCAGGAAACCCGCGAGACTTTTGAGAAAGCGCTCTACCTGATTCAGGAGATCCTTGGATCACGTCTGTGACCTGCTGAAACGTGTGAAAACTCCAGGGAACGTTCCCTAGAGGTCACGACGATCGTTATCTCTCAGCCCATTGACAACCCCACGGGCCCAGCTCGACCCTCACTCCAGGGAACGTTCTCTTCATGATCAAAAATAGGAAGGTTCCATCGGCATGTCTCACCCCCCTCGCCGCCGTGCCGCGCGGCTGCTGGCACCCCTGATCGCCGCTTCCCTCCTGGCCGCCGCCTGTGGTGGTGGGGAGAACACGCCGGCCCCCGGAGCCGCCAGCGGCGGTGCCGCCGCCCCCGCCGAACCGGTCAAGCTGACCGTGGCCCTCTTCAGCGACTTCCACTACGGGCCGCTGTACGAGGAGTTCAAGAAGACCCACCCGAACGTCGAGATCACCGAGCGCCGGGCGCAGTTCAACGACCACCACAACAACCTGGTCACCCAGGTCGCCACCGGCGCGGGCGCCGCCGACGTCGTCGCCGTCGAGGGCGGCTTCATCGCCACCTTCCGCGAGGTCGCCGACAAGTTCCACAACCTCGGCGACTACGGCCTGAGCTCACGCCAGTCCGAGTACCTCGACTGGAAGTGGCAGCTCGGCCTGTCGAAGGACGGCTCCCAGCTCATCGGCCTCGGCACCGACGTCGGCGGCCTGGCCATGTGCTACCGGCCCGACCTCTTCAAGGAGGCCGGCCTGCCCACCGATCGCGACGAGGTCGGCGCCCTGTGGCCGACCTGGGAGCAGTACGTCGAGACCGGCAAGAAGTTCGTCGCCGCGGGCGGCAAGGCCGCCTTCACCGACGGCCCCGGCGAGCACTTCCGCGCCATGGTCGAGCAGGCCCCCGTCGGCTTCTACGACACCAGCGACAAGGTCGTCGTCGGCACCAACCCCGACGTGCGCAAGGCCTGGGACATCTCGGTGTCCATGATCCAGAACAAGCTGTCGGGCAAGCTCGTCGCGTTCACCCCCGAGTGGACCACCGGCATCGCCAAGGGCACCTTCGCCACGATGGTCTGCCCCGCCTGGAAGACCGGCGTGATCAAGGACCAGAAGCCCGGCGAGGGCACCTGGGACATCGCGGCCGTGCCCGGCGGCGGCGGCAACCAGGGCGGCACCCACCTGCTCGCCCCCAAGCAGGGCAAGCACCCCAAGGAGGCCGCCGAGCTGATCAACTTCTTGACCAGCAAGGAGAGCCAGCTCACCCTCTGGAAGGACGCCTCGGCCCTGCCGTCGCTGCCCGCCCTCTACGAGGACCCGGCCGTCGCCACCTTCGTCAACCCCTACTTCGGCGACGCCCCCATCGGCAAGATCTTCACCGACGCCGCCAAAGCGCTGAAGCCGCAGTACACGGGCCCCAAGTCCGGTGACGTGAACGTCGCCATGGGCAACGGCCTCGGCCGCATCGAGCTCCAGGGCCAAGACCCCGAAGAGTCCTGGAAGCAGGCCGTCGCGGACTCCGAGAAGATCAAGTAGCCGTACGCCGCGGGGTGGCCGGTCCGGCCACCCCGCCGCTCCGCCGATTCAGTCCCCTGAAAGGAGCCGCCATGGCCACGCGCGCCCCGGAACGCGCCGACGCCGCGCCGCCACGGCGACCGGCGGGCAAGCGCCGGCCGACCGGCCGCCACTGGCGGCACGCGGTCGACGTCAAAGCCTCGCCGTACGCGTACGTCGCGCCGTTCTTCCTGCTGTTCTGCGCCTTCGGGCTGTTCCCCATCGGCTACACGCTCTGGGTGAGCCTGCACGAATGGACCCTGCTGGACGACGAGCACACCTTCCTCGGCCTGGAGAACTTCAGGGTTCTGCTGACCGACTCGTACTTCTGGAACGCCACGTACAACACGCTCTCCATCGGGATCCTCTCGATGGTGCCCCAGTTGCTGCTGGCCCTGTGGCTCGCGCACCTGCTCAACCGGCCGCTGCGGGCGCAGAACTTCTTCCGGATCACCCTGCTGCTGCCCAACGTCACCAGCGTCGTGGCCGTCGTGGTGATCTTCTCGCAGATCTTCGGCCGTGACTTCGGCCTGATCAACTGGGTCATCACGTCGTTCGGCGGCGAGGGCATCGCCTGGCGCGACGCCAGCCTGAGCTCCCACCTGGCCATCTCGACGATGATCATGTGGCGGTGGACGGGCTACAACGCGCTCATCCTGCTGGCCGCGATGCAGGCCGTGCCGAGAGAGCTCTACGAGGCCGCCACCATCGACGGCGCGTCGAGCTTCACCCAGCTCCGCAAGGTCACCGTGCCGATGATCCGGCCCACGATCGCCTTCGTGGTGATCACCTCGACCATCGGGTCGATGCAGATCTTCGCCGAGCCGCTGCTGTTCGGCGCCTACACCCTCACCGGCGGCCAGGACCGGCAGTACCAGACGCTCTCGCTGTTCTTCTACGAGAACTACATGCGTCTCGACTTCGGCTACTCCTCGGCCATCTCGTGGATGATCTTCGTGTTCATCCTGATCATCGCCGGCGTCAACTACCTGCTGACCAGCCGGATGAAGGGAAACCTGCGATGACCGGCCGTCGGGTCAACAACCGGCTGACCTACCTCACGCTCACCGCGGTCGCCTTCTTCTTCACGATCCCGCTCTACTACTCGATCGTGGTGGCCTCCCGCGACAACGCCTCCCTCGCGTCGGTGCCGCCGCCGCTCTTCCCGGGCGGCAACTTCTTCGAGAACGTCAGCCGGGTCTTCGACACCGTGCCGTTCGGCCTGGCGATGCTGAACTCGGTCCTGGTGGCGGGCACGATCTCGATCTCGGTCATGTTCTTCTCGACCCTGGCCGGCTTCGCCTTCGCGAAACTGCGGTTCCGCGGCCGCAACATCCTGCTGCTCATGACCGTCGGCACGATGATGGTGCCGACCCTGGCCGGCATCATCCCGCTCTACATCCTCATGGTGAAGCTGGAGTGGGTCGGCTCCCTGTACGCCGTCGTCGTGCCCGCCCTGGTCAACGCGTTCGGCGTGTTCTTCATGACGCAGTTCCTGTCCCGCGCGCTCCCCACCGAGCTGCTCGAAGCGGGCCGCGTCGACGGCTGCACGACCTGGGGCCTGGTGTGGCACGTCGTCTTCCCGGCGGCCCGCCCGGCGGCGGCCGTGCTCGGCATGCTGACCTTCATGACGGCCTGGAACGACTACATGTGGCCGCTCATGGTGCTGACCCCGGAGAACCCGACGGTCCAGGTGGCGTTGTCGACCCTGGCCGCGGGCTACGTCAACGACTACGTGATGGGCCTCGCGGGGACCGCGCTCGGCACGCTGCCCCTCGTCATCGTGTTCGCACTTCTCGGCAAGCACATCATCGGAGGAATCATGCAGGGGGCGGTCAAGGGATGACGCCGGAAATCCAGTTTCCCGAGAGGTTCATCTGGGGTGCCGCCACGGCGTCATACCAGGTGGAGGGGGCCGCCCGGGAAGACGGCCGCGGCGTGTCCATCTGGGACACCTTCGCGCGCACCCCCGGCAAGGTCGCCGACGGCCACACCGGCGACGTCGCCTGCGACCACTACCACCGCTATCCGGAGGACGTGCGCCTCATGGCCGATCTCGGCCTGGGCGTCTACCGGTTCTCCACCGCCTGGCCCCGGGTCGTGCCCGACGGCTCCGGCCCGGCCAACCCGCGCGGCCTCGACTTCTACGACCGCCTGGTCGACGAACTGCTGGGCGCCGGGATCACGCCGTACGTGACCCTCTACCACTGGGACCTGCCGCAGAACCTGGAGGACCGCGGCGGCTGGACCTCCCGCGAGACGGCCTACTACTTCGCCGACTACGCGGCGGCCGTGCACGCCCGGCTCTCCGACCGGGTCTCGACCTGGACCACCCTGAACGAGCCGTGGGTCTCGGCGTTCCTCGGCTATGGCAGCGGCGTGCACGCCCCCGGCGTCACCGACGCCTCCGCCGCCTTCAAGGCGGCCCACCACCTGCTGCTCGCCCACGGCCTGGCCGCCCAGAACCTCACGGGCACCCTCGCGCTGACGCTGAACATGGCCCCCGTGGTCACCCCGGCCCAGATCATCGACGTCGCCCACGTGCTGACCGACGGCGACGCCGAGGCGGTCAGCCGGGTCGACGCGCTGCTCAACCGGCAGTTCCTCGACCCGGCGCTGAAGGGCGTCTATCCGGCCGAGGTGCTGGACATCGCGGCCCGGCACGGCGGCCTCGACCACATCCGCGACGGCGACCTGGAGATCATCTGCCAGCCGATCGACCTGATCGGGATCAACTACTACAACCCGTGTGTGGTCCAGGCGTCGCCCGGCGCGGTGGCGCCCCTGGCGTGGCCCGGCGCCGACGGCGTCGAGTTCGTCTCCATCGAGGGCCCGCAGACCGCGATGGGCTGGCCGATCATCCCCTCCGGCCTGTCCCGGCTGCTGGTCCGGTTGTCCCGCGACTACCCGGACGTCGGCCTGCTGGTCACCGAGAACGGCGCCGCCTTCGACGACAAGGTCGTCGGCGACCGCGTCCCCGACGGCGACCGGGTCGCCTATCTCGACGGTCACCTGCGCGCCTGCCACGAGGCGATCGCCGAGGGAGCCGACCTGCGGGGCTATCTGGTGTGGTCCCTCTTCGACAACTTCGAGTGGGCTGAGGGATATCACCAGAGGTTCGGTATCGTGCGGATCGACTACGCCACACAGCGCCGCCTGCCCAAAGACAGCGCTCTGTGGTACCGGGACGTCATCCAGCGGAACGGCATCGAGTGAAACGTCCAACCTTGGAGGCGGTCGCCGCCCGCGCCGGCGTGTCCAAGTCGACCGTCTCAAGGGTGGTCAACGGCGACACGACCGTGACGCCGAACTTCCGCGAGCTGGTGCTGCGGGCGGTGAACGAGCTCGGCTACGTGCCGAACTCGGTCGCCCGCAGCCTGGTGACCCAGCGGACCAACTCGATCGCCCTGGTGGTCTCCGACCCGCCTGCCGGGCTGTTCTCCGACGACCCCATGTTCTCGGCCGTGGTGCGGTCGGCGTCGCGGGCCCTTGAGGCGGCGTCCAAGCAGGTCGTCCTGATGCTCGCCGGGTCCGACGAGAGCCGGGTGCGCGTCCAGGAGTACGTCGCCGCCGGTCACGTCGACGGCGTGATGCTGGTGTCGTTCTACGGGGCCGACCCGCTGCCCGCGGCCCTGATGCGGATGGGCCTGCCGATGGCGTCCTTCGGCAAGCCCGTCTCGGCCCCCTCGGTCCCCTACGTCGACAACGACAACCTCGGGGGAGCCCGGCAGGCGGTCGAACACCTGCTGAACCGGGGCCGCCGGCGGATCGCCACCATCTCGGGCCCGCTCGACATGATCGCCTCACAGGACCGGCTGACCGGCTACCGGGAGACGCTGCGCGACACCGGCCGACGGTCGATCATCGCGGTCGGCGACTTCACCCGGGTGTCGGGCGACCAGGCGATGTGCCAGCTCCTCGAAGACGACCCGGGCCTCGACGCCGTCTTCGCCGCCAACGACCTGATGGCGATCGGCGCCCTCCACGCGCTGCGCCGGGCCGGTCGCCGGGTCCCCGACGACGTCGCCGTGGTCGGGTTCGACGACATAGAGGCCGCGCTCTACACCGACCCGCCGCTGACGACGGTCCGCAGCCCGATGGCCGACCAGGCGCTGGCGGTGGTCAGCCTGCTGCTGGGCCTGTTCGAAGACGGGCGCACCGACCCGGTGATACTGCCGACGGAGCTGGTGGTCCGGGAGTCGGGCTGAGGCGGGTCACCATGTCCCGCCGGGGTCGGGACCGTCGCCTCACGACGCCCGCACGTCCCGGCGTGGATCCTCGGAGGGTCGCCACCCAACACGAGGAAAGCCCATGTCATCCACAGGGAAACCGTTCGCCCTCGCCGTCGTCGTCGCCGTCGGCGTCCTGCTCGTCATGGACGTCGCCGGTGCCGTGATCTCGTCGTCCGCCGGACTCAACCGCACGTTCCTCGACGCGCTCGGCTCACAGGCCCGGCTCTCGGCGCCGCTCCCGATGATGGTCGCCCAGGCGATCCTGGCCTTCGCGGTCACCAGGGGGCGCCGCGCCGTCGCGATCCCGGCCGCCACGCTCCTGGTCGTCGCGGGGGTGCTGGCGTTCGTCTCCGGATTCTTCGACGGCGGGTACGCCGCCGACCTCACCCCGGGCCAGCGGGTGTTCCAGATCGCCCTGGTCACGGGCCACCTGATCCTGAGCGCGCTGGCCGGGCTCCGGCTCGCGTGGTTGCTGCGGTCAGCGGCGTAGCGCCCACTCGACCGCCGGGCAGCGGTTCATCACGACGTCGAGCCCGGCCGCCAGCGCCCGGTCGCCGGCCGCCTCGTCGTACACGTCGAGCGGCAGCCACACCGCGCCCGCGCCCACCGCGATCGCCTCGTCGATCACGCCGCCCGCGAAGACGGTGCGCCGGTAGACGGCCACCACGTCGATCGGGACCGGGATCTCGGCGAGGGCCGGGTAGGTCGTCTCGCCCAGGACCGGCCTGCCGCCGGGATGCACCGGGATGATGCGTTTGCCGCGTCGTTTCATGAGTTCCGCCTGGTTGTGGACGGTCCGGCTGGGATCGCCGGAAAGGCCGACGAAGGCCCAGGTCGTCGTGTCGTTCAGCAGGCGCCTGATGACCGTCGGGTCGGCGAAACGATCTCCCATGTCCTGGTGCAACAAGCCGATCACCGGGTCTCTTCCGGCACAGGTCAGGCCGGGTTTCACGACGGCACCCATGACGTTTGCCCACGAAGGATTGATTGAACTTGTAACTAGAAGCTCTTGGGGTTATCCGGAATTCTTCCTGTTAGCAGAAAGCAGGGAGATGGCAGTGAATGACCAGTATGAGCTTTATTGCCTCGCGGACCGGCTTTTCTATGACACCGCCGACCGGCGCGGAACCGACATTCCCGATTTCGCCGTGGCCGGACGTGACATTCCGCGTGGCTGGTCCCACCAGCCGTCCGACACCTGGTTCCACTACGCCCCGACCGGCCATGATGTTCCGCCGCAGGGCTGGAAGATCCACGTGTCGGCCGGGCTGGCCGACGCGGCGCGGGTGCTGGAAATCGTCTGGGACTATTGCGTCGAACGTGATATCCCATTCAAATTCCTGCGCAGCAGGTCGGTCGTCACGATGCTCAACTCGAAAGGCGCGGCGCGGGGCGCGAGCGGCAAACTGGTCACCATCTACCCCCGGCAAGACTGTCTGGAGCTGACGCTCAAGGAGCTCGACGGTCTGCTGGCGGGGGTGCGGGGGCCCTACATCCTGAGTGATCTCCGCTACGGCGAGGGGCCCCTCTTCGTCCGCTACGGCGGATTCACGGCCCGGCGCTGCGTCGCCGCCAACGGCGACCTCGTGCCGGCGATGGAGAACGACCGGGGTGAGCTGGTGCCCGACGTCCGGGGCCCGTCGTTCACGGTTCCCGACTGGGTCGAGCTGCCCGACTTCCTCACGCCCCACCTCGCGGCCAGGAACGCGATCACCACGACCGAGCTGCCCTACGCGGTCGACTCCGTCATGCACTTCTCCAACGGCGGCGGCGTCTACCTCGCCACCGACAGGCGCAGCGGCGAGCGGGTCGTGCTCAAGGAGGCCCGGCCGATGGCGGGGCTCGACGCGGCCGAGCGCGACGCGGTGGCGCGGCTCCAGCACGAACGCGACATTCTGCGGCGGCTCGACGGCCTCGACTGCGTGCCCGGCTACCGCGACTACTTCGTGCTCGGCGACCACCATTTCCTGGTGATGGAGTTCGTCGACGCCACGCCGCTGCAGCGCACCCTGGTCCGCACGTTCCCGCTGACCAAGGCCGACGCGACGGCCGAGTCGATCGCCGAATACACCGTCTGGGCGCTCGACACGCTGCCCAAGGTGCGGGCCGCGATCGAGGCGCTGCACGAACGCGGGGTCGTCTTCTGCGATCTCCATCCCAACAACATCCTGGTCACGCCCGAAGGGCGGCTCGTCCTCATCGACTTCGAGGTCGCGACCTTCGTCGAAGACCGCGGGCGGTCGGTGCTGGCCCATCCGGCCTTCCAGGCGCCGGCCGACCGCCGGGGCGCCGACGTCGACCACTACGCCCTCGCCTGCCTGACGCTGGGCCTGTTCGCGCCGCAGCTCACGATCACCGTGCCGCTGGCGCGGGCGAAGGCGGGCCAGCTCGGGCGGCTGATCGTCGACACGTTCCCGGTTCCGCCCGAGCTGATCAAGCGGGCCGTCCACACGATCAGCGGGCCCATCGGGGGCGGGCCCACGGCGAGCGTGACCCTGGGCGACCCGATGGCCGCGATGGCGCGGGCGATCCTCGCCAGCGCCACGCCGGAGCGGGAAGACCGGCTGTTCCCCGGCGACATCGCGCAGTTCCGGCCCGGCGGCGGCGTCAACCTGGCCCACGGCGCGGCCGGGGTGCTGTTCGCGCTCGACGTGGCCGGGGCCGGGCGCTTCCCCGACCTCGAAGAATGGCTGCTCAGCCGGCGGCCGGAGTCGCCACCCGGCTTCTACGACGGCCTCCACGGCGTCGCCTACGTGCTCGATCGCTTCGGCCACGTCGACCGGGCGCTCGACCTCGTCGACCGGGCGATGGCCGGCCGGTGGCGCGATCTCGACCTCGGCCTGTGGTCGGGGCTGGCCGGCATCGGGCTCAACCTGCTCCACCTGGGGCTCGACGCCCGCCCGCTGATCGAGCTCTGCGCCGAGCGGCTGCCCCACGACGTGCCCGACATCTCGGGCGGCGCCCACCCCAGAGCCGGTCTGCTCCACGGCCTGAGCGGCCCCGCCCTGCTGTTCCTGCGCGCCTACGACCACACCCGCGACCCCGCGCTGCTCGATCTGGCCGAACGGGCGCTGCGCCTCGACCTGAAGCGCTGCGTCACCACGTCAGACGGATCGCTGCAGGTCAACCAGGGCTGGCGGACGCTGCCCTATCTCGACGAGGGCTCGGTCGGCATCGCGATCGTGCTGGCCGACCTACTGCGCCAGCGGCCCGGCTCACCGCTGGCCGCCGCCCTGCCCGACCTGCTGAAAGTGGGCCGCTGCCGGTTCTTCGTGCAGCCCGGCCTGTTCGCCGGGCGGGCCGGCATGGTCCTGGCCGACCGCACCCTGATCCCCGGCCTCGACTGGCACGTCCTGCCCTACCGCGACGGGATCGCCTTCCCCGGCGACCAACTGCTCCGGCTGTCGATGGACTTCGCGACCGGCACCGCCGGCGTCCTCTACGCCCTCAGCGGCACCCCGTTGCCCTTCACGCATCCACTTGGCGCGGAGCCATACGCCGCGCCTGGTGGTGTCCCCGTTCGTCCACCGGCCAAGGAGGTGATCGGGGCCCCGAACAGCTAGCTCCACCTTTCTAAAGATCTCGAATGTCCTCCCGATAGAGAAACTTCACAAAGGAGCATGACCATGGTTCTTCTCGACCTTCAGGCGATGGAGCTTCCCGGCGGCGGCTACCCCGGCGGCGGCGGCCACGGCGGCGGCGGCAGCACGCTGACCCTGCTCGGCTGCGCGTCCCAGACGCCCAGCAACCTGAGCCTGCTGCTCTGCCACTAGGCACCCGATCGGGGGCCCTGGGCTCGCGGGAGCCCGGGGCCCTCCCCGTTTTCGAAATCTCCGCCCACGTGAAGAGAGGGACTCGGCGTTGCGGACGGCCGACCGGCTGACAACCGAGGCGATCAGGCGCAGCGGGCCCGCGGCGGGCGTGCTCGCCGCCGTCGCGCTCATCGGCGCCGGCCTTGAGCTGGCACTGCCGTTCGTGCTCGGCCGTGCCGTCGACACCTTCTCCACGACCTGGGTGGTCTGCGCCGGGGCCGTCGTGGTGCTCCTCGTCGCCTGCGACGGTCTCGGTGTGCACATGAGCGCCATCGGTGGCGCACGGGCGGCGGCCTGGTTGCGCCACCGGGCGCTCTCCCATCTGCTCGGCGCCGGTCCCGGAGTGACCCGGCGCATCCCCGAGGGCGACCTGGTGACCCGGCTCGGCCTCAACGCCGAAGAGGCCGGACGCGCGGCCGACGCCGTGGTGGCCTCGGTGGCGCTGGTGGTGCCGTCGGCCGGGGCGCTGGTCCTGCTGGTGCTGATCGACCCGTGGCTGGCGCTGACGCTGGCGGGCGGGCTGGTCGCGATCGTGTTCGTGCTGAAGCGGTTCCTGAGGGTCTCCACGGTGATCGCCGGCGGCTACCAGGAGGCGCAGGCCGACATCGCCGCGCGCCTGGTCGAAGCGGTCGGCGGCGCCCGCACGATCGCGGCGGCCGGAACCGCCGAACAGGAGACCCGGCGGGTGCTGACCGCGCTGCCGGTGGTGCGCGGCCACGCGATGGCGTTGTGGCGGGCCAACGCCGACGCCGGGGTGCGGGCGGCGATCGTGGTGCCGCTCCTGGAGGTGCTGGTGCTGGCCGTGGGCGGCTGGCGGCTGGCGGCCGGTGAACTGTCGGTCGGCGAGCTCTACGCCGCCGCCCGCTACGTGGTCATCGGCGCGGGCCTCGGCCCCGCGATCGGCTCGCTGGGCCGGCTGGCCCGCGCCCGCGCGGCCGGCGCCCGGCTGGCCGGGGTCCTCGACGAATGCCCGAGGGTCCACGGGGTGCGGACGTTGCCCCCCGGCCCCGGCACACTGACTTTTCACGACGTCCCCGGCCTGGCGCTGGAGATCCAGGGCGGCACCTCGGTGGCCGTGGTCGGCACGGGGACCACGCGGTTCGCGCGGCTCGCGGCCCGGCTCGACGACCCCGAGACGGGGGAGGTCCTGCTCGACGGGGTGCCGCTGCGGTCGCTGACCCGGGAGTCGCTCAGAGCCGCCGTCGGCTACGCCGTCGCCAGGCCCCACCTCGTCGGAGACACCGTCGCCGACGCGATCGGCGGCTCCCGTGCGGCGGCCGTGGCGGCCGGGGCCGACGACTTCATCCGCCGCCTGCCCCACGGCTACCAGACCGCCCTCGCCGAGGCCCCCATGTCTGGCGGCGAACGCCAGCGGCTCGGCCTGGCCAGGGCCTTCGCGAAGGGAAACCGCCTGCTGGTGCTCGACGACGCCACCTCAAGCCTCGACACCATCACCGAACGCCAGGTCTCCACGGCCCTGTCCGCCGACACCCGCACCCGCGTCATGGTGACCCACCGGGCCGCCGTCGCCGCGCGGGCCGACCGGGTGATCTGGCTGCACGACGGGCGGGTACGCGGCTTCGACCGCCACCTCGCCCTCTGGCACGACCCCGGCTACCGGGCCGTCTTCCAGGGTGGGGAGCCGCGGTGATCTCCTTCGGCCACCGGACCCGGATCGGGGCGTTCCTCTGGCGGGCCTGCCACGCCCGGCCGGGCCAGGTGCGGCGGTTCGTCCTCTGGTCGCTGGTCGAGGCCGCGCCGGCGTTCGTCATCGGGCTGGCGGTCGCGCGGGCGGTCGACGCGTTCACCGCCCACCACGCCGTCGCCGGGCTCTCGTGGACGTTCCTGCTCGGCGTCTCATGGATCTTCGCCGCGGTCGGAGCGCGGCAGGTGGTCGTCTCGCTGGCGTCCATCGTGGAGCCCGTCCGCGAGGAGCTGCTGGCCGCGACGATCCGAGGGGCACTGGAGGCCGGGCACGACGACCCGGCCGCCGTCACCAGGGCCAACCTGCAGGTCGAGGTGGCGCGCGACGCGTTCACCGGGGTGATCGGGTCGGTGAAGGCGTTCGTGTTCGCCTTGCTCGGGGTCGTCGCCGGGGTCGCGGCGTTGATGCCCGAGCTGCTCCTGCTGGTGCTGCCGCCGCTGCTGCTCGGGCTGGGGGCCTTCCTCTTCTCGCTGCCCGAGCTGGCCAGGCGGCAGCACGCCTATCTGCTCGCCGACGAGGCCACCGCCGAGAGCCTGGTCAAGGTCGCCGCCGCGCTCGGCGACATCGCCGCCTCCGGCGACGAAGACCACGCCGCCCGATACGCCGGCGCCCGCTTCGACGGCCAGCGGCTCGCGGCGGGCCGGCTGGCGACGGTCACCACGCTGCGCACGGTCGTGCTGGGCGCGGGGGCGTGGGCGCCGATCCTGCTGGTGCTCGTCTACGCGCCCCGGCTGGGGGCGAGCCCGGGGGTCGTGCTCGGCACCCTCGCCTATGTGATGCAGTCGCTCACGCCCGCGCTGTTCAACCTGGCCAGTGGGCTGGGGGAGAGCGGGGTGCGGCTGTGGGTCACGCTGGCCCGGCTGCGGGCCGCGCTGCCGCCGCCCCGGCAGGAGACCCGCAGGGCCCGGGGGGTGCACACCGAGCTGAAGGGGGTCACCTTCGCCTACGGGCCCCGGGCGCTGCCGGTCGTCGACCGCCTCGACCTGGTCATCCCCGAAGGGGAGCACCTGGCCGTCGTCGGGCCGAGCGGCATCGGGAAGTCCACCCTGGCCGCGCTGATCGCCGGGATGATCGTGCCCGGTCAGGGCCGGGTGACCGTCGGCGGGGTGCCGGCCGCCCGGCTCGACCGGGGGCAGCGGACGCTGATCCCGCAGGAGGCCTACGTCTTCCGGGGCACCGTCGCCGAGAACCTCGGCGATCACGACCCCCGGCGGATGCGGCAGGCGCTCGACGCCATCGGGGCCGCGCACGTGAAACTCCAGGCAACCGAGCTCGGCCCGGCCGACAGGCAGCTCGTCGCGCTGGCCAGGGCCTATCTCGCCGACGCCCCGCTGGTCATCCTCGACGAGGCGACCTCCTGCCTCGACCCGGCGGCCGAGGCCCGCGTCGAGCAGGCCTTCGCCGAACGGGGCGGCACCCTCGTCGTCGTCGCCCATCGCATCAGCTCGGCCCTGCGGGCCAAGAAGGTGCTGGTCATGGACGGCACCCGGGTCGTCGCCGGCACCCATCAGGAACTCCTCGCCGCCTCCCCCCTGTACGCGGATCTGGCCGGACATTGGGACCCCAGACTCAGGCAGGTGTCATGATCGAGATCATCCACGGGCACGTCGTCTCCGACCCCTACCGCTGGCTGGAAGACCCGGCCTCCGACGAGACGCGGGCCTGGCAGGCGCAGCAGGAGGTCGTCTGGCGCAGCCAGCTCCTCCCCGACCGCGACCGGTTCCGGGCCAGGATCGCCGAACTGAGCGACACCGGCGTCGTGGGCGCGCCGATCTGGCGGGCGGGCACCGCCTTCCGCGTGCGCCGCGATCCGGGCCGCCGCCTGCCCGTCCTCTACGCCGACGACCGGGTCGTGCTCGACCCCGAGGCGATCGACCCGGGCGCGACCACGCTGCTCGACGCCTGGCATCCCTCGCCCGACGGGAAGCTGGTCGCCTGCCAGCTCTCCCGGGGTGGTGACGAGCGTTCCGAGCTCTATGTCGTCGACGCCCAGACCGGCGCGCTCGTCGACGGCCCGATCAGCGGCCTGCGCCACTCGCCGGTGGCCTGGCTGCCGGGCGGCGACGGCTTCTACTACGTCCGCGACCGCCGGGCCCGCGTCCACCGCCTCCACGGCGACGATCTCGACGTGGCCGCCGCCGACGGCATCGCCCTCAGCGCCGACGGCCGGTGGCTGACCCTCTCGGTCAACCGGGGGCCGGGCAACGACGTGTGGTTGTGCGACCTGGTGAGCCCGGCGCGGCGGGTGGTCCAGCAGGACGTCGCGGCCCGGTCGGCCGTGGCCGTGGGGGGCGACGGGAGGGCGTACATGATCACGACCCTCGACGCCCCCCGGGGGCGCCTGCTCGTCGCCGACCCGGCCGCGCCCGACGACTTCCGCGAGCTGGTCGCCGAAGACGCCGAGGCCGTGATCGCCGACTTCGCCCTGCTCGACGGGGTTCTCCTGGTGGCGTGGGTGCGCCACGCCATCGGGGAGATCTCCGTCCACGATCCCGAGACCGGGGAGCGTCAAGGAGCGGTCCCGCTCCCCGGTCTCGGCTCCATCGGGCGGATGTCCGCCCGCGACCACGAGGTCTGGTTCACCTACTCCGACTACGTCACGCCCGAGAGCGTCTACCGCTACGACGCCCGCACCGGTGAGACCACCCTCTGGGAGGCGGCCCCCGGCCGGGCCGAGCTGCCCGAGATCGAGTCGCACCAGGTCGTTTACCAGTCGGCCGACGGCACACCGGTCCGGATGGTCGTGCTCGGCAGGGGCCTGCCGGGGCCCCGGCCATGTGTCCTCTACGGCTACGGCGGGTTCGGGGTGCCGCTCACGCCCTCCTACTCCTCCTATGTGCTCCCGTGGCTGGAGGCGGGTGGTGTCTTCGCGTTCGCCCAGGTCAGGGGTGGTGGTGAAGAAGGGGAGGGGTGGCATCGGGCGGGCATGCGCGGGCGGAAGCAGAACTCGTTCGACGACTTCGCCGCCGCCGCCGAGACCCTGATCGCGGCGGGCTGGACCACGCCCGCCCTGCTCGGCGTCACCGGCGAGTCGGGCGGAGGGCTGCTCGTCGGGGCGCTCGTCACGCAGCGCCCCGAGCTGGTCGCCGCCGCCGTGTGCTCGGCGCCGGTGCTCGACATGGTCAGGTTCGAGAAGTCGGGGCTGGGCAGCTCGTGGGTGCCGGAATACGGTTCCGCCGACGACCCCGAGCAGTTCGCCTGGTTGCTGGCCTACTCGCCCTACCACCACGTCAAGGAGGGCGTCGACTACCCCGCGACCCTGTTCACCGTCTTCGACGGTGACAGCCGCGTCGACCCCCTCCACGCCCGCAAGATGTGCGCGGCCCTCCAGGGCGCGACGTCGGGCGTGCGGCCGATCCTGTTCCGCCATGAGACCGGTGTCGGCCACGCGGGCCGTTCGGCCGACCGGGCGGCGGGCCTGGCCGCCGACATGCTCGCCTTCCTGGCCCGTGAGCTGGGCGGCCTGGAAGACGACTAGCGGGGGCTCAGGCCGACCGGGGGAGCGGGAGGGCCAGGGCCGTCGGCGGGGTGGTGGTGAGCGAGATCTCGAACCAGACCTTGTTGCGGCCGCCCTCCCTGACGATGCCCCAGCGGTCGGCCAGGGCGTCGAGCAGCGGGAGGCCGCGGCCGTTGGTCGCGGTGGAGGTCGCGTGGCGGGCACACGGGGGTTCGGGCGAGCCGTCGTCCTGCACGCACACCCTCACCTCGTCGGCCGAGAACCAGACCGTCACGGTGAACACGCCGCCGTCGCCCGATCTGGAGTGGACGACCGCGTTCGTGGCGATCTCGCTGGTGAGCAGCACGGAGTCGTCGTGCAGCGGGTGGTCTCTGCCGATCGTCGCCGAGACCAGGCGGCGGGCCACGACGACCTGGTCGCGGCCCCCCGCCAGCCGGGCGACCCTGGTCGTGTCGATGGAGTCGAGTGTGGTGACGTTCCCCGAGCCGTTCATGCGTCCTCCTCGATGACTGCGCAAAGAAGACGCGCCGGCACATGATCCGAGATGTCACGCGAAGGTGCGACTGTGCTTCCCCGGGGGCACCGGCGCTGCCGTAGCGTGGGGGCCATGCTGACGCTGATGGCGGTGCACGCCCACCCTGACGACGAGGTCATGAGCACCGGGGGGAGCTTCGCGAAATACGCCGCCGAAGGGGTGCGTACGGTCCTGGTGACCTGCACGAACGGGGAGCAGGGCGACGGGCCCGGCGGGGTGAAGCCGGGGGAGCCGGGCCACTCGGAGACCGACGTGGCCGAGCAGCGGCTCGCCGAGCTGGCCGAGTCGGTGGGCCACCTCGATATCACCCATCTTGAGCTGCTCGGATACCACGATTCCGGCATGGCCGGATGGGCCGGCAACACCAGCCCCGGCGCGTTCGCCAACGTCGACTTCGACAAGGCCGTGGCCAGGGTGGCGGCGCTGATGGAGGAATATCGGCCGCAGGTCGTGGTGACCTACGACGAGAACGGCAACTACGGGCACCCCGACCACATCCAGGCCCACCGGGTCGCGGTGGCGGCGGCCGAGGCGACCGGGATCCCGGTGAAGTTCTACTACACGGCCGTGCCGCGGCGGATCATCCAGGCGTCGTACGCCGCCATGAAAGAGCAGGGCATGGACCCGGGGTGGGAGCTGCCCGACGACTTCGGCACCCCCGACGAGCTGATCACCACGGTGGTCGACACCCACGAGCAGGCCGACGTGAAGCTCGCCGCGCTGCGGGCGCACGGCAGCCAGGGCGACAGCATCTCCCTGCTCTCGATGCCGCCGGAGACGCAGCGGCTGGCCATGTCGGCCGAACACTTCATCCGGGTGTTCAGCAGAGTCCCGGCGCCCGACCACGAAGACGACCTGTTCGCCGGGCTGCGATGAAGATCCACGTGCCCGACGAGGTGCTCGACGACCTGCGCCGGCGGCTCGAACTGACCCGGCTGCCCGCCGACGAGGGCAACGACGACGGGTTCTACGGGGTGCCGGTCAAGCGGCTGAGACCGCTGGTCGACCACTGGCTCGACGGCTACGACTGGCGGAAGGCCGAGGCGGCGATCAACGCCTACGACCACGAGCTGGTCGAGGTCGACGGCGTGCCGATCCACTTCATGCGGCGCCCCGGGGTCGGGCCGAACCCGACGCCGTTGATCCTCACCCACGGCTGGCCCTGGACGTTCTGGCACTGGTCGAAGGTGGTGGACGCGCTGGCCGACCCGGCCGCGCACGGCGGCGACCCGGCCGACGCGTTCGACGTCGTCGTGCCGTCGTTGCCCGGCTTCGGCTTCCCCGGGCCGCTGCGGAACCGGCCCGAGCTGAACTTCTGGATGGTCGCCGACCTCTGGCACACGCTGATGACCGAGGTGCTCGGCCACGAGCGCTACGCCGCCGCCGGATGCGACATCGGCGCGCTGATCAGCGGGCAGCTCGGCCACAAGTACGCCGACAGCCTCTACGGCATCCACATCGGCTCGGGCCAGAAGCTCACCCTGTTCAACGGCGACCGAGGCTGGGACCTGGCCCAGGGCCAGGTGCTCCCCGACGACCTGCCGCCGGAGACTAGAGACCGGATCATCGCGCTCGACCGGCGGTTCGCCTCCCACCTGGCCGTGCACGTCCTCGACTCCTCGACGCTCGCCCACGCCCTGTCCGACTCCCCGGCGGGCCTGCTGGCCTGGTTGCTCAAACGCTGGGACTCGTGGAGCGACGGGAGCGACGGAGACCCCTTCACCCCCGACGACCTGCTCACCCACACGATGATCTACTGGGTGAACAACTCGATCGGCACGTCGATGCGCTACTACGCCAACGCCAACCGCCACCCCTGGACCCCCTCCCACGACCGCACCCCGGCCGTCGAGGCGCCGACGGGCATCACCTTCGTCGGCTACGAGAACCCGCCCGGCGTCACCACAGACCAGCGGGTGGCCGCCTTCGCGAACAGCGACCGGGGCGGCTGGTACAACCACGTGAACCTGACCGTCCACGACAGGGGCGGCCACTTCATCCCGTGGGAGATCCCGGACGAATGGGTCGACGACCTGCGGCGGACGTTCAGCAAGGCCCGCGGCTAGCCCTGCGCTCGTAGAGGGTCTTCTCCCGGGCGTTCCGGGTGAGCTCGGCGGCCTCGCGGAAGGCCGCCCTGGCCTCCTCCAGCCGGCCGCCGCGTTCGAGGAGGTCGCCCCGGACGGCCGCGAGGTGGGGGTTCCCTTCGAGGGCCAGGCCGTCGACGATCTTCAGTCCCGCCTCCGGGCCCTCCGCCATCCCCACGGCGACGGCGCGGTTCAACTCGACGATCGGCGAAGGGGCCACGTGGGCGAGCAGCCGGTAGAGGTCGGCCATGCGGGCCCAGTCGGTGTCGGCGAAGGTCAGGGCCCTGGCGTGGACGGCGGCGATGGCGGCCTGGAGGCCGTACGGACCCAGGACCCCCGTTGACTCGGCGCGGGCCAGCGCTTCGAGACCCCGGCGGATCAGCAACCGGTCCCACCGCGAACGGTCCTGGTCGGCCAGCAGGACCGGCTCGCCGCCGGGGCCGACGCGGGCGGCCAGGCGGGACGACTGGATCTCCAGCAGCGCCTGCAGGCCCGACGCCTCGGAGGAGGCGGGCATCAGCGCGGCCAGCACGCGGGACAGCCGGAGCGCCTCGAAGCACAGATCGTCGCGGATCCACGAGTCGCCCGAGGTCGCCGAGTAGCCCTCGTTGAAGATCAGATAGATCACTTCGAGGACCGAGGCCAGGCGGGCGGGCAGCTCCTCGGCGGGCGGCAGCTCGATCGGGACCTTACGGAGCGCCGTCTTGGCCCGGTAGACGCGCTGCCCCACCGTCGGTTCGGGCACCAGGAACGCGCGGGCGATCTCGGCCGTGGTCAGCCCGCCGAGCAGCCGCAGCGTCAGCGCCAGCCGTCCTTCGACGGCCACCGCCGGATGGCAGGCCGTGAAGATCAGCGTCAGCAGTTCGGGCTCGGGCCCGGGGGCCGGCCGCAGGGCGAGTTCGCGGAGTTTCTCCTCGTAGACGCCCTGCCGCCGGAGCTGGTCGATCGCTTTCCGCTTGGCCGTCGTGGTCAGCCAGCCGCCCGGGTTGGCCGGCACGCCCTCGGCCGGCCATGTCTCCAGGGCCAGCACGAAGGCGTCCTGGGCCGACTCCTCGGCCAGGCCGATGTCACCGGTCATCCGGGCCACGGTCGCGATGACCTTGGCCGACTCGATGCGCCAGACGGCCTCGACGGTGCGGATCGGATCGACGGAGCCCACCTCCTCAGAATGTCATCGGCTCAGAATGTCATCAGCGGGAAGACGCGGGAGACGCCCTCCCAGCCGGGCCACATGTCGTGGTGCAGCCTCATGAACCGGTTGGCCCACTCGACCGCCTCGGCCTCGTCGCGGACCTCGTAGATCGCGTAGCTGATGAGCTCCTTGGCCTCGGCGAACGGGCCGTCGGAGACGGTCAGCTTGCCGCCGACGACCTCGACCTCGGCGGCCAGCCCCCGCAGGCCGCTCTGGTCGACCAGGACGCCGGCCTCGGTGGCCTCCTGGCCGAGGCGCATGATCGCCGACATGAGCTCGGCGGGCGGCGGGGTCTCGGGCTGGGTGGTCCGGGTCAGCGTGATCAGGTAGCGCATGGGTGTTCTCCGTTCGTTCTCGTGCGAACCTACGACCCCTCCACGAACGGCCGGACGGTGTTTCGACAGCCGCCGGTTACTTTTCCGCAATTTCCGGCCCATGCTTGTCAGGTGAGCAGCAGGCCTCCCTTTCCGGGGCTGGCGGCGTTCGACGCGCCGGACGCCGACGTGTTCTTCGGCCGTGACGACCTCCTGGCCGACCTGCGGCGGCGAACCGGGAGCGAGCAGCTCGTCGTCGTCACGGGCGCCTCGGGCGCGGGGAAGACCTCGCTCGTCGGCGTCGGGCTCCGCGAGCTCGACGGGCTGCGCCTACGGCCCGGCGGTGATCCGGTCGGCGCGCTGCTGGCCGCGTTCGGGGCCACGATGGACCGCGACCGGCTGGCCGCCGCGCCCCATCACCTCGACGAGTTCGGCGACCCCGGGCTGGTCGTGGTCGACCGGTTCGAGGAGGTCTTCACGGCCTGCCGCGATCTCGACGCGCGGCAGGCTTTCGTTCGGGCGCTCACCGCCACCCGGGCCCGGGTGGTGCTCGTGCTGCGGGCCGATTTCACCGGCGACGCCGCCGCCCACCCCGAGCTGGTCGCGGCCCTTTCCCGGCCGCTGCTCGTCTCTCCCCTGTCCGGGTACGACCTCCGCGCCGCCATCGAGCGGCCCGCCCTGGCCCACGGGGTGACCTTCGAAGAGGGCCTGGTCGACGAGATCGTCGCCGACCACAACGGCGACCTGCCGCTGCTGGCCCACACGCTGCGGGTGATGTGGGACCGGCGCGAGGGCGGCCCGCTGACGTTCGAGGGCTACCGGGCCACCGGCCGGGTGACCGGGGCGATCCCCCGCAGCGCCGAACGGGCGCTGGTCCGCAACGACGCCAGGGCGGCGCTGTCGGCGCTGGCCGGGCCCCACGGCACGCTGCGGCCGGGCCCGATGAGGCCCGAGCTCGAACCGTTCGTGGCGGCCGGGCTCGTCCGGGCCGACGGCGAGACGGCCGAACTGGCCCACGAGGCGGTGATCCGGGCCTGGCCCCGGTTCACCGCCTGGACGGAGGCCGATCGGGCGGCCGGTCAGGTGCGGCGCGAGTTCGCCGCCGACGCCGACCGGTGGGTGCTCAGCGGGTTCGCCGCCCCCCACCTCTACACGGGCGCCCGGCTCGCGGCGGCGCGGGCGGCCGTGCGGCGGATCCGGCGAGAGCTGACCCCGGCCGAGGTGGCGTTCCTGGAGGCGAGCGCGGCCCAGGAGTTCGAGGGGCGGCGCGCCGACGAGAAGCGCACGTTCGTCCGGGGCCTGTTCTCGATCGCGGCGGTGGCGTTGCTCGTGCTGAGTTTCGGGGCCACCGGCGCGCTGGCGCTGCTCGTCAACGGGGCCACCCGCGACCGCGACGTCGCCGTGCACCGCGGCACGGTCGCCGTGGCCCGCCACCTGCTGGCCCAGGGCGACGCGCTGGCCGCCGACCAGCCGGTGCTGGCCCGGCTGCTGCGGCTGGCCGGGGCCGAGATCGCGCCCGCGCTGCCCGAGGCGGCGGCGGGGCTGCGCGCGTCGGCGGCGCATCCCGCGCTCGACGTGCTGCGCCCGCCGGGCGTGGAGACCATGGCCGTCAGCGCCGCCGGGTTGCCGGCCACCACCTCGGGCGGCGACGTCACGCTGTGGCGGGACGGCGCCCGGCTCGCGGTCGTGCACGCCCACGACGACCCGATCGGCGCGCTCGCCTTCACCCGCGACGGCCGCCGGTTCGCCACCGCCGCCTCCGACGGTTCGGTGCGGATCTGGGACACCGCCACCCGCGACCTGCTGACCACCGTCGACGACGGCGGCCTCGGCCGCAAGGCCGTCGCGTTCGGCCCCGACGGGCGCACCGTCGCCGTCGCCGCCGCGGGGCGGCCGGTCACGATCTGGAGCACCACCACGGCCCAGCCGGTCGCGGAGTTCCCGGCGGCGGGCGACCGCCCGCTGGTGCTGTTCGGCAACGACGGCGACACCTTCTACACCGCGACCGCGCGCGGCCTGGAGGTCTTCGACCTGCCGACCGGAGACCGGCTGCGCCTGCTGCCCTCCGAGCGGGTCACCTCGGCCGCGCTCACCCCCAACACGCGCACCCTGGCCGTCGGCCGCGCCGACGGCGGCGTCGAGATCTGGGGCGTGGGCGAGCGGGAGTTCACGCTGCGGGCCGACTTCACCGCGCACGACCGCGCGGTCGAGACGATCGCGTTCAGCCCCGACGGCGGCACCTTCGCCACCGGCGGCGGCGACGAGGCGGTGCGGATCTGGGAGACCGTGGGCCGCCGCCGCGTCGGCGACACGATCACCGGCCACACCGGGACGGTCGTCGCCGTCGCCTACACCCCCGACGGGCGCACCCTGCTCACCGCGGCCACCGACCGGACCGTCCGGGTCTGGAACATGGCCGCGTACGACTCCGTGCTCGACCTGACGACCCGGGTCGCCGACCCGAAGACCGGCCGGTTCGCCACGGTCGACGCGATCACCTTCAACCAGGACGGCACGATCTTCGCCACCGGCGACGCCGCCGGCACGGTGCGCCTCTGGCGGACCGCCTCACGCACCCCGCTCGGGGTGCCGATCGAGACGCGGACCTCCGGGGTCCACTCGATGGTGTTCGACCCCACGACCGGCGGGCTGGTCGTGCTGAGCACCGACAACGTGATCAGCCTGCTCGACGTCGACAGCCGCACCAGCCAGCCCCTGTGGGCCAACCCGCCCCAGGAGGTCACCAACCACGGCGTGCTGGGTCCCGACGGCCGGACGCTCGCGCTGGCCTACGGGCCGAGCGTGGAGTTGTGGGACAACCGGACCCGGCGGTTGACCGGCCGGCTCGGCGGCCACGACGGCGACGTGCGCGCGGTGGCGTTCAGCCCCGACGGACGGCTGCTGGCGACCGGGGGCGCCGACCGGGTGATCCGGTTGTGGGACCCGGCGAAGGCGGTCGCCGCCGGTCCGGCCCTCCTGGGGCACACCGGCGACGTGTTGTCGGTCGCGTTCAGCCCCGACGGCAGCGTTCTGGCCAGCGGTGACGCCAGCGGGACAGTGCGCTTCTGGGACATCACGACGGGCCGGCCGCTGGGCGCCTACCACGGGCGGGCCCCGGCCGACGGAGCCCCGGCCTTCGCGGCGAGCGCTCTGGCGTTCAGCCCCGACGGGGGCACCCTCGTGGGCGGCGGCCGGTTCACGGCCCCGGGCCAACCGGCCCTGGAGATCTGGGATTCCACCCTCTACGGCGTGGACGCCCGCAGCCTGGTCTGCGACCAGGCCGGCCGCACCCTCACACCCGAAGAGTGGCGCGCGCACGTACCCGATCAGCCCTATCGGCGGCTCTGCTGACGATCGGGCGGCGGGTCTCGTGGGGGCGGATGTCGCGGCGGTGGACGAGCAGCTCGCCGTGCAGCGGCCAGTGGCCGGGGTCCTCGCGCAGGACGGCGCCGAGTTCGTCGCGCATGCGGCGGCCCTCGGTCAGTGAGCGGTCGAGCTCGCCTGTGAGGCGTCCGGCCTCCGCCGGGCAGCACGTGGTGGCCGCCTCGGCGTAGTCGCGGGTGGTCTGGGCCAGGTCGTGCAGCACACTGGCCAGGCGTTCGCGCACGCCGGTCTCCCACATCCGCAGGGCGGTGCGGTCGCTGATGCTTCGGGCCAGGCCGCGTACGGTCGGGATCGCGCGTTCCAGGGTGTCGAGGGCCTCCCGCAGGGCGCGGCTGTGGCCCGAGCGGGTGCGGCCGCGCAGGCGGGCGGTCTCGTCGGCGGTGTCGACCGCGGCCTCCACCCGGTGGATCTCCGAGGTGAGTTTCCTGGCCTGGTCCATCCAGCGGCCGACGGCCTCGGGGCCGGGCTCGGTGGACAGGCCTCCGGCCATGTCGTCGAGGAGGGCCGCCACCCGGCCGCCGAAGTTATGCCTGGGGGGGATATTTCCTGGTTCCGGCAAAACCGAAGGGCCGGGTGGATCACCCGGCCCTTGGTCTTCCGTTGTTACGGCTTCGCCGTGAACGCCGAGGGGACGTACATCTCGGTCTCCGGCTTGGCCTCGCCGACGAAGGTGAACTTGGCGGCCTCGCCCTCACCCTCGACGTCGACCTTGACGACCTGGCCGGGGCGCAGCTCGCCGTAGAGGATCTTCTCCGACAACGAGTCCTCCAGCTCACGCTGGATGGTCCGGCGCAGCGGCCGGGCGCCCAGGACGGGGTCGTAACCCCGGTCGGCGAGCACCTGCTTGGCGGCCGGGGTCAGCTCCAGAGCCATGTCCCGGTCCTTCAGGCGGGCGTCCACCTGCGCCAGCATGAGATCGACGATCTGGATGATCTCGGTCATGCG
>NZ_BBXE01000035.1 GCF_001570565.1 Herbidospora yilanensis
GACGGCGGTCCGCCCGACCCCGCCGACGACCGGCGGCCCGCCGCCCGGCGGCGACACCAACCTCGCGCTGAACAAGCAGGCCACCGCGAGCAGCACCAACAACGGCTTCGTGCCCGCCAACGCGGTCGACGGGAACGCCTCCACCTACTGGGAGAGCTCCGGCGCCCTGCCGCAGTGGCTCCAGGTCGACCTGGGGGCGGCGGCCACCCTGGGCCGGGCCGTGCTCAAGCTGCCGCCGAACGCGGCGTGGGGGTCGCGGGTCCAGACGCTCACCCTCGCGGTCAGCTCCAACGGCAGCACGTGGACGACGGTCACCGGGCCGATCGGCGTCACCTTCAACGCGGCGACCGGCAACCAGGCGACGATCACGATCCCGGCCCTCAGCGCCCGCCACGTGCGGGTCACGATCAGCGGGAACACCGGCTGGCCCGCCGCGCAGCTCTCCGAGCTGGAGGTCTACGCGACCGACACGGTGGAGAACACGCCCCCCACTCCCCCGGGCAACCTGACCGTCACCGGCAAGACCGCGACCAGCGTGTCGTTGTCGTGGACGGCGTCGGTCGACAACGTCGGGGTCGCCGGCTACCAGGTGCTGCGGAACGGCGAGCCGGTCGCCTCGCCGGCCGGGCTGACCCACACGGTCACGGGCCTGGCCCCGAACACCTCCTACACGTTCACGGTGAAGGCCCGCGACGGGCAGAACGCCTTCTCGCAGCCCTCGAACGCGGTCACGGTGACGACCGATCCGGCCGCGAACGTGAACCTGGCGGCCGGGAAGCCGACCTCCGAGAGCGGTCACGTGCAGAACTACGGGTCGGGCAACGTCGTCGACGGCGACGCGGGCTCCTACTGGGAGTCGCCGAACAACTCCTTCCCGCAGTGGGTCCAGGTCGACCTCGGGGCGGCGACGCCGGTGTCCCGCCTGGTGCTGAAGCTGCCGCCCGCCTCGGCGTGGCAGACCAGGACCCAGACGATCGAGGTCCAGGGCAGCACCGACGGGTCGGCGTTCTCGACCCTCTCGGCGGCGTCGGGCCGGACCTTCGACCCCGCCACGGGCAACACCGTGACGGTCACCTTCGCCGCGTCGGCGCAGCGCTACGTGCGGCTGCGGTTCACCTCGAACACCGGCTGGCCGGCGGGCCAGCTCTCGGAGCTGGAGGTCTACTCCTCGTGACGTGGCGGGGCCGTGCCGACGCCAGCCGGCACGGCCCGTCGCGTGAGGCGGATCAGCAGCGGGGCCAGGAAGGCCATCTCGATCAGGCGCAGGCTCTGCACGCTGGAGATCAGCGGCAGATCGGCGTGACCGGCGGTGGCGGCGGCCAGCACCGCGTTGATGCCGCCGGGAGTGGTGGCCAGGTAGGTGTCGCCGAACGGGATCCGGGTGAGGAGGGAGACCACCCAGGCCAGCGCGCCGCAGGCGGCGATCACGCCCACGGTGCAGCCCATCGCGACCGGCACGATCCGGCGCAGCCGCCGCACGGCGTGCCGGGAGAAGCGCAGCCCGACGTCCAGGCCGATCATGGTGAACAGCAGCGAGCGCAACATGCCGTCGGGCGCGAAGCCGTGCGCGAGGCCGGTCGCGCCCGCCGCGGCCGACACGAGCATGGCGCCCATCAGGGCCGGGCTGGGCAGCCGCAGGAGCGAGCCGACCACCACCCCGGCGACCGCGAGCGCCGCGAGCAGGGCCAGGCCGGTGAGCTGGTGTGTTCCGGTGACCAGGTGCCAGGCTCCGCCCTCCTCCGCGGCGGATCCCGCCGGAGCCGAGAAGAGCAGGTTCAGCAGCAGCGGCGTGCTGCCCACGACGACGCCCAGCCGGAGGTACTGCATGAAGGCCACCTGGCGGCCGTCGGCGTCGAGGTCGCGAGCCGAGGCCACCGCGGCGGCCGAGCCGCCCGCGATCATGCCCAGGGTGGCCGTGGCCCGGTCGACGCCGCCGAACCGCACCATGATCCACGCCGCGCCCTGGCAGATGAGCAGGGTGAGCAGCGTCACCACGACCAGCGGGGCGATCGACCCGCCGAGGTGCCCGAGCGCCGCCACGTTCAGGTACGACCCCATGAGCACGCCGAGCAGCGCCTGCGACCCCTTGTTGAGAACGCCCGGCGGCGGGCGGCGGACGACCCCGGTCAGGGCCGCGGCCAGGCCGAGCAGAAGCGGGATCAGCATGTGCGGAGAGGGCAGCGCCGGTTCGCCCAGTTCTCCGGCCGCGACCATCACCGGCAGGATCAGCGCCCACCCGGCGAGCTCGCGGAACTTGGGCAGGTCTCGCATATGCCCAGGTTAATGGCGCTTTTTGGTCAAGCGAACAGGGCGCGGCCCCAGTAGTCGCCCGCGTCCACGACCCCGGGCGGGCAGGCGAACAGGCCGCTGGAGACGTGCCGGATGTACTCGTTCAGCGGATCGGACTTGGCCAGGCTCGCCTGGATCGGCACGAACTGGGTGCGCGGGTCGCGCTGGTAGGCGATGAAGAACAACCCGGCGTCGAGGCGGCCCAGGCCGTCGGAGCCGTCGACGTAGTTGTAGCCGCGCCGCAGCAGGTGGGCGTTGCCGTGCGCGGAGGGGTGGGCCAGCCGGACGTGGGCGTCGGGGCGCATCGCGGTCAGGTCGACGGGGTCGAACTCGTGCTGCTTGCCGACGGGGGCGCCCTCGTGCTTGTCGCGGCCGAAGATCTCCTCCTGTTCGCGCAGCGAGGTGCGATCCCAGGTCTCGACGGTCATCCGGATCTTCCGGGTGACCAGGTAGCTGCCGCCGGCCATCCAGGCGGCACCGTCGCCGGGGGCGGCCCAGAGCTGCTCGCGCAGCAGGTCGGCGTCTTCGAGCTTGAGGTTGTTGGTGCCGTCTTTGAAGCCCATCAGGTTGCGGGGCGTGGCCTGGGCCCGGGAGGTCGAGGAGGTGCGGCCGAAGCCGAGTTGCGAATAGCGCACCGAGACCCGGCCGAAGCCGATGCGGGCCAGGTTGCGGATGGCGTGCACGGCCACCTGCGGGTCGTGGGCGCAGGCCTGGACGCAGACGTCGCCGCCCGAGATCTCCGGCACCAGCCTCTCGCCGGGGAACTTCGGCAGGTCGGCCAGCGCGGCCGGGCGCTTGGCGGCCAGGCCGAAGCGGTCGTCGAACAACGACGGGCCGAAGCCGACCGTCAGGGTCAGGCCCGAGGGCGGCAGGCCGAGCGCCTCGCCCGTGTCGTCGGGCGCGGCCTCGCGGGAGCCGCCGGTCGCGCCGAAGGCGCCCGCCTCCTTGCCCTGGGTGAGGCGGGCGGCGGCGGCCGTCCACTCCTGGAGCAGTTCGGCCAGCTCGGCCCGGTCGGTGGTGGTGACGTCGAAGGCGACGAAGTGGAGCCGGTCCTGGGCGGGGGTGACGATGCCCGACTGGTGTTCGCCGTAGAAGGGGAAGACCTCCTCGACGTGGGCCTGGGCCGCGGGCTCGGCGGGGAGCGCGCGGGCGGCGAGGGCTCCCGCACCCGCCGCCACGGCCCCGGCCGCGCCCAGTCCGAAGACCTGCCTACGACTGATCATCTAGTGGGCCACCAGGGGCGCGATCCTGCTGATCGGCTCGGCCAGCGCGTTGATCACGTCGGAGAGCCGCTTCAGCTCGTCCTTGGACAACTCGTCGTGCAGCCGCCAGCCGTCGCCCTTCTGGTGGGTGCCCAGTTCGGCCTCGGCGGCGGCGAACTTCTCGTCGAGCGTCGCGACCAGGGCGGCGTCGCGCTCCTCCAGCACCGGGCGCAGCGACTGGACGGCGGCCTTCGACCCGGCCAGGTTGGCGGCGAAGTCCCACAGGTCGGTGTGGGACCAGATGTCCTCCTCGCCGGTGATCTTGCCGGTGGCGACCTCGTCGAGGAGCTCCTTGGCGCCGTTGGCCAGGTTGAGCGGGGTGAGCCCGGCCGCGTTGGCCTTGCCCACGATGGTCTTCACGTCGGCGATCAGCTTGTCGGCGACGGGGCCGTCCCGGCTGATGTCCCCGGTGACCCAGAGGTCCTTCTCGATCTTGTGGAAGCCGGTCCACTCCTCGCCCTCGGCCAGGTCGGCCTCGCGGGCGTCGATGGCCGGGTCGAGGTCGCCGAAGATCTCGGCGACCGGCTCGATGCGCTCCCAGTAGGTGCGCGCGACCGGGTACAGCTCCTTGGCCTTCTCGATCTCGCCGGCCTTGACCGCGTCGACGAACTCCTGCGTCTTGACCAGCAGGGTGTCGCTCTGGGTCTTCACGTAGCGCTGGTAGCTGGCGGTCGCCTCGGCGAGCGCGGCGTCGGCGGTGAGCGGCTTGTGCTCGCCGGTGACGGTCAGCGCGTTGCGGATGCCCTTGCCGACCATGCCCGGCTTGCAGGCCGTCTCGTAGGCGCCGGCGGGCAGTTCGGCGATCAGCTCGCGGGTCAGGCCGGGCACGATGTTCTCCACCTCGGCCATGACGCGGTCGCCGGGAGCGTAGACGTAGAACTCGGTGACCTTGCTGCCGCTGTTGGTGATGGCGAAGGTGGTGGTGCCCGCGGCGAGTTCCGTGACGCCGACCTCGCACGCGGTGTCGCTGGCGGCGACCGTGACCTTGCCCGGCGCCTTGGCGGGGGCGGCGTCTCCCGGTTCCCCGGCCGAGCAGGCCGTCAGGGCCGCCAGGGCGAGCGCGCCGACGGCGAGACGGGTGATGGCGGACATGGTGCTCCTGTTCAGGCCACGCGGGCGGGGGCGAGCTGCGGCCGGGACGGCCGGAGGAAGAAGTAGAGGGTCGGCGCCAGGTAGAGCAGCCACGCGAGGGTCTCCAGGACGCTGGGCTGCGGCGTGAGGTTGAGCATCCCGGCGAGCAGCGCGCCGTACCAGGAGTCGGGCGGCAGGGCGCCCGAGACGTCGAAGGCGTAGGAGGTCAGGCCGGGCAGGATGTTCGCCTCCTGCAGGTCGTGCACGCCGTACTTGAAGATCCCCGCAGCGACCAGGATCAGCAGCAGGCCGGTCCAGGTGAAGAACGTCGTGAGGTTGATCCGCACGGCCGACCTGTAGAGGGCGTAGCCGAGGACGACCGAGGTCAGCAGGCCCAGCGTGATGCCGATCAGCGGCTGCGCCGAGGTGGTCGCGCCCTGGACGGAGGCGAAGAACAGCAGCGCCGTCTCCAGCCCTTCGCGCGCCACGGCCAGGAACGCCATGACGACGACCGCCAGCGAGCCCAGCTCCAGCGCCTCGGACAACTTGCCGCGCAGCTCACCCGAGAGCATGCGGGCGGCCCGCCGCATCCAGAAGATCATCCAGGTGACGAAGACGACCGCCAGCAGCGAGGTGACCGCGTCGAAGAGCTCCTGGCCGGTGTGGCCGAGGTTGGCGGCGGTGAAGGTGAGCACCGCGCCGAAACCGACCGACAGGGCCACCGCCGCGAACACGCCGGCCCAGACGTGCGGCAGCCGGTCGGTGCGGTCGCTCTTGACCAGGAAGGCGACCAGGACCGAGACGACGAGGGTCGCCTCCAGCCCTTCGCGCAGGCCGATCAGATAACTCGCGAACAAATGTCACTCCAACCGCGGCGAACTCCAGCTACACGCGGTAGAAGTTAACATAGGCTCACCTAACTCAGCCAACCGGCCGCGTGCTCCAGCAGTTCCCGCAGGTCTTCGACGGCCTCGCCGGTCCACACGACCGTCCCGGCGGCCACCAGGATCGGCAGGAGGGCGGGCAGCGCGGACCTCCGCCGCGCCGGAGCCAGCAGCGCGGCGACCCGCCGGGGCACCGCGCCCGCCGCCGCGTGCAGCGTGCCCGGGGTGCGCCCCAGCCCGGGACGGCCCGCCGCCACCAGCGCGGCCTGGCCCACGGCCCGCGCCACCAGCCGCCGGTCGCCCACCTCGGCCGCCGCCCGCTCGTCGGCCGCCCGTTCCACCAGGAAGCCGACCTGGGCGCTCACCCGGCGCAGCGCCGGATGCGCGGCCCCGGCCAGCTCCGCGAGCCGCACCAGGCGGTGGTGCGCGCCGTCGAGGTGGGCGCGCTCGTGGGCGAGCAGCGCGGCGTACTGCCGGTCGGTCAGCGCGTCGCGCATGCCGCGGGTGACCACGACCCAGCCGGGCCGTCCGGGCACCGCGAAGGCCGTCACGGCGGCGTCGTCGACGAGCAGGACGTCGCCGTCGGGGCGTGGGAACGACCGTCCGGCGCGCAGGTCGCGGCGGTGCCGCCGGTGCGTCCACCCGACCGCGGCGACCACGGCCGCCAGCAGCGGCACCGACCCCCACGACGCCCACGGCACGTCGGCGAGGTCGGCCCGGACGATCCGGTCGGACCACCCCATCAGATGGGCCACCACGGGGAGTTCGGCGAGCGCGTGGAGGGCGAACACCAGCAGGTTCGCGGTCCCGGCCACCGCGACGGCCACGGCCGTCCAGGCCAGCACCCGCGCGGCCAGCGCGGGCGCGAGCCGCCCCGCGACGAGGGCGGCGACGAGCACGGCGAGCGGCGGCACGACCACCACCGAGACCACGAAGTGATCGAACATGCGGGCACCTCCGGGACATCAGCCTGCCACGAGATCCGGAACGTCCCGATATAGGGTGTGGCCCGATGAACACGGACCCTCATGACCACGGACCCCGGTGACCGCGACGGGCGCCGCCCGCCCGGCGGGCTGGAGGCCGCGATCCTGACGGCCCTGCGCGAGGCGGGCCGCTCGCTCACCCCCGGTCAGGTGAGAGACCTGGTCGCCCCGGAGGGCGGGTTGTCCTACAGCGCGGTGGTGACCACGCTGATCCGCCTGCACGGGAAGCAGGCGGTGACCCGGCGGCGTGAGGGCCGCTCCCACCGCTACAGCGCGCTGGTCGACCCGGCCGACCTGGTCGCCCGGCGGATGACCGCCCTGCTCCAGGCCGAGCCCGACCGTTCGGGCGTGCTCCGGAGGTTCGTCGGCGACCTGGCCGCCGAGGACGAACGCCTCCTGCGCCGCCTCCTCGACGACTCCGCCGGCGAGGATTGACCGCCTCCGTTCACGCCCCCTTCACCGTTCGATGACACGGGCGGGTTTTGATCAACCTGCCCTCCGGCGCGTGGCCGGAGGCAGGACACCGGTGGAGGGGCCGTGCCCGCATCCCGTTTACGAAGAAGGAGCAGGGTTCTGACCGCCCTGCTCGTCATCCTGTCGACGCTGCTCCAGATCGGCTTCCAGCCCGTGGCGCGGGCCGCGACGTCGGTCACGCTCGACTTCCCGATGCCCGAGGGGTTCGACCGCGCCGACCTGACCGCGTGGGCGAGCGAGTTCAACGATCGCAACGACCTGCTGAGCGAGACGATCCAGGAGGAGATCGCCGCGCATCCGGCCGACTTCCCCGGCGCGGAGGACCTGGAACCCCGCGAGTTCGACGGCGCGTTCACCGTGACCGCCACGGGCCTGTCGGTCACGATCGAGGCCGACGTGCACATCGGCGACCTGACCTGGTGGGAGGAGGTGCTGATGTGGGTCAGCGTCACCGCCGGCGGGGTCGTGTTCCGGATCGCGTGCGTCCTGACCCTCGTCCCGGTGATGGCGAACCCGAACTTCGCCAAGGGGATCTGCGCGGGCCTCGCGGTGCTCATCAGCAAGGGACTCGTCCTGCTGATCACCGCCCTCAAGCACGGGCCCTCGGACGACTGGCACTTCTGGGAGCGGGCCCTGGCGGCGCTCTTGCTGGAGGCCGTCACCGCGGCCATCTGGGACGCCTGGCTCGGCCCCTGGACCGCGAAGAACTCGTGGACCTCGGTCTACAAGACGATCGGCGACGGGTTCGAGTCGGTCGCGAACACGGTCGCACGGTGGTGGGGCTCGTCCGCCGGATTCTTCCGCACCCTGGCCCACGTCGTACGCGGACGCGGACCCGGAACCACGGCGAGCACCGTGGAGCGGGCCATGGAACTGGGCTGGATGCCCCGCACGACCGCGCTGCGGGTGATGCCGCTCGGTGACTCCATCACCCACGGCGTCGGCGGGAACCCCGGCGGCGTCGGCTACCGGGCCCGCCTGTGGGACCTGCTGCAGGACGACACGAGCACCCTCGACTTCGTCGGCTCCGTGGACTCCGGGCAGGGCCACCTCCCCGACACCGACCACGAGGGGCATCCCCGCTGGTGGGTCAGCCAGATCGACGCCCTGGCCGCCGAGTGTGCCATCGCCCGCTATCGGCCCAACGTGGTCGTCCTGCACATCGGGACCAACGACCTGGCGAACGGCCAGGATCATCTGACGACGCTCGCCCGCTTCGGCGATCTGATCAACAACATCCACGACGTCGCGCCGCTCACCACGATCATCGTCTCCAGCCTCGTGCCGTCGACGACCGCGGCGACCAACTCGCGGATCGCGCTGTTCAACGCCTACCTCGCGACCGCCGTCACCACCTGGCTCGCCGAGGGCAAGCGCGTCCGGCTGGTCAGCAACGGCGAGCTCGAGGTGACCACGGCCGACCTGGCCGACACGCTGCATCCCAACAACAACGGCTACCGCAAGATGGCCGACGCCTACCACAACGAGATCAGGGCCGCGCTGGCCGCGAACCAGATCATGCCCGCGCTCTCCGGCGACAACCGGCCGTGCACCCCGGCACCCGGCAACCCGACGCCGCCGCCTCCCCCGGGCCCCGGACCGGCCGGGTGGGACTACGTCGGCAAGATCGCCTCGGTCCCGGGCGCCACCCGGGCGCAGGTGCGCTTCGCGGACCTGAACGGCGACGGCCGCGACGACTACCTCCTGGTCGGCGACCAGGGCCAGGTCAAGGCCTGGCTGAACAATCGCGCGGGTCAGGGCGGCGGCTGGAACTACGCCGGTGAGGTCGCCTCCGGCGCGGCCTCGCGCGACCGGGTCAGATTCGCCGACATCAACGGCGACGGCCGCGACGACTACCTGTCGGTCGGCGACGGCGGCGAGGTGTCGGCCTGGCTCAACGTCGGCACCGGCAACGCCGTGAGCTGGGCGTCCAAGGGCGTGGTCGCCACCGGCGTCGGCGCGACCCGCGACCAGGTGCGGTTCGCCGACGTCGACGTCGACGGCCGCGACGACTACCTCGTCGTCGACGGCCAGGGCAAGGTGCGCGCCTGGCTGAACGGCTACACCGCCGCCGGCGGGGCGTGGACGTTCCGCGGCGAGATCGCGTCGGGCGTCGGCGCCAGCGGAAACCAGGTGCGGTTCCACGACCTCGACGGTGACGGCGACGACGACTATTCGGTGTTCGACGACTCGGGTTACGTCCGGGCCTGGCTGAACAACGTCGGCGGCAACCGGCCGTGGATCTACCAGGGCACCGTCGTCGGCGGCGCCGGGGTCGGCCCGGCCGGGCTGCTCATGGCCGACATCGACGGGAACGGCCGCGAGGACTTCCTGACCGTCAACGACGCCGGTGAGGTCGCCGCCTGGCTGAACGACCGCTGGGGCCGCCCCGACCCGTGGGACTACCAGGGCCAGATCGCCTCCACCGACGCGCCCCGCCAGGAGGTCCGCTTCGCCGACCTCAACGGCGACGGCCGCGACGACTACCTCCTCGTGGGCGACCAGGGCCGGGTCCAGGCCTGGCTGAACGTCCGGGAGGCCGATCGGGTCGGCTGGAACCACCGCGGCGAGGTCGCCTCCGGCTCCGGCCCGCGCGACCACATCAGGTTCGCCGACCTCAACGGAGACGGCCGCGACGACTACCTCGTCGTCGGCGACCAGGGTCAGGTCACGGCCTGGTTCAACAGCGGCACCGGGGACGCCGTCGCGTGGTCGAGCAAGGGCCGGCTCGCCTCGGGCTCGGCCCCGCGCGACCAGATCAGGTTCGCCGACGTCGACGGCGACAACCGGGACGACTATCTCGTGGTCGACGACCAGGGCCGCGTCAGGTTCTGGCGCAACACGGGCACCGGCGACGGCGTCTCGTGGAGCAGTCAGGGCGAGATCGCCTCCGGCGTCGGCGCGGCCGGTGCCACGGTGACCTTCGCCGACGTCAACGGCGACCGCAAGGACGACTACCTGGTCATCGGCGACTACGGTCAGCTCCGCGCCTGGATCAACAACCGGGGCGGCTCCGGCTCGGCCTGGATCGCGGCCGGCGAGATCGCCGCGGGTGTCGGCGCGGCCCGCGCCGACGTCACCCTGGCCGAGATCAACGGCGACCGCCGGGCCGACTACCTCGTCCACGACACCCTGGGCGGGGTGAAGGCCTGGTTCAACAACGGGGCGAGCGCGCCGTCCGGCTCGGCCACCCCCATGCCGGGCGACCCCCAGCCGGCCTCACCCGGCGACCTGCCGCTGTGCGTGGCCAACCGATGCCAGTGACCTGAGTCCCTCTCACAACCGGGCCGCCCTCTCCATCCGCTCGACGAACCCCTCCTCCGTGAGGGTGGCGTCGTCGAGCACGAAGTCGAGGAACACCTCGTCGATCCCGGCGTCGCGGAAGGCCGCGACGTCGGCCTCGATCTGCGCCCACGTGCCCTGGAAGGGCCGCCGCCGGGTTCCGGTGAAACGGACGTTGGCCCGCACGACCACCTCCGGCTCCGGCCGCCCCGCCTTCCGGGCGCTCTCGAACAGGGTCTCCCGCAGGGGCAGCAGCATCTCCAGCGGCAACCCGCCCGGGAGCCACCCGTCGGCCACCCGGCCGGCCCGTTCGATCGCGCGGGGGGGCGTACACCCCCAGATAGACGGGCGGGGAGGACGCCGGCGTCGGCTCGAAGGCCGTCTCGGGCACGGTGAAGAACTCCCCCGTGTACGCCGTCCTCCCGGCCGCCCACAACCCCCGGAGCACCGCGACGAACTCCTCACTGCGCCGCCCCTGGCCCTCGGGTGTGTTCCCGGCCGCCTCGATCTCGTCGAGCGACCAGCCCTGCCCCAGGCCGGCCCGCAACCGGCCGCCGCTCAGCACGTCGAGCGTGGCCAGTTGCTTGGCCAGTACGACCGGATTGTGCAGCAGCATGCACAGGACGCTCGTGCCGAGCGTGATCCGCGAGGTCACGGCGGCGGCGAAGGCCAGCGTCGTGACCGGGTCGTAGGAGATCTTCATGGCCTCCGGGAGGCCGCCGTCGCGGGTGCCGGGATAGCGGCTGCGCGGCCTGACCGGGTCGAGCAGGCGTTCGCCCGCCCACAACGAGTGGTAACCGAGCGCCTCGGCCCGCCGGGCGACCGACGAGACGAAGCCGGGTGAGGCCAGCGGGCCGATGGACGGCAGGCCGAGTCCTAGTCGCATATCGAGAAACCTTCCACGATCACTCGCCGTTGACGCTGGACGCGGCGTACGCCGACCCCCTACGGTGCCGTGTGCCTGATGCGTCGACAGAGGGGGACACCGTGCGGCGGTGGGCTGCGGGGATGGTCACGGCCATGCTGGTCGCGATCGTGTGGGGGGCGCCGGCGGCGGCCCGCGCCGACGGCCCCGGGCAGGTGGCGCTCATCGGGGTGCCCGGCCTGATGTGGAGCGACGTCACCGAAAGTGACACCCCCAACCTGTGGCGGCTGGCCGGCGAGAGCGCCGTCGGGTCATTGTCGGTGAAGGCGGTCGGCACGATCACCTGCCCCTACGACGGATGGCTGACGGTGTCGGCCGGGGTCCGGTCGGCCGTCGGCTCGCGGTGCGGGCTGCCGCCCGCGCCGGTCGAGGGCACCAACCGGCTGCACGAGTTCGGCTGGTTCGCCTCCGTCGCCGGAGTGCCCACCGCCGGATCGGTCGGCGCGCTGCCCGGCACGACGGCGATCGGTCCCGGCGCGGTGCTGGCGCTGTCCGACCGGGAGGGTTCGGTCGACCGCTACCACGCCACGGCCGAGGAGGTCGCCGACTGGTCGGCGCCGCTGATCGCGGTCGACGTCGACACGCTGATCCGGCCCTACATCGCCGCCGACGGCAAGGTCTCCCGTGAGCCCGAGGCGCTCGCCCCGGCCGACCGCGCGGCGGCGGTCCGGCAGGCCGACGCCCAGGTGGGCGCGGTGCTGGCCAAGCTGCCCGCCACGGCGACCGTGCTGGTCGCGGGGCTGGCCGACCACGGGCCGGTCCCCCACCTGCGGGTGGCGATGATGCGGGCGCCCGGCACGACCGGCACCAGCCTGCTCGGCTCGGGCTCCACCCACCGCGACGACATGATCATCCTGCCCGACCTGACCGCGACCCTGTTCAGCGCCACCGGCCAGACCGCCGCCATCCCGCCGACGGTCATCGGGCAGCCGTTGGGCGCGGGCGAGCCGATCCCGCTCGACGAGGCCGTCGACCGGCTCAGGAACGCCGACACGGCCGGGCAGACGATCCGGAACATGGGCGGGATCTTCTTCACCACGCTGGCCGTGCTCCAGGTGCTCTTCTACGGCGCGGCGTTCCTGCTGCTGCGCCGCCGGTCGGCGCTGGGCGTGGTCAGGGTGGCCGCCGTGGCGCTGGCCTCGATCCCGGTGTCGACCTACCTGATCAACCTGACGCCCTGGGAGACCGGCCCCGCGCCGACGCTCACCCTGGTCGGCGGGCTGGCCGCCTTCGACGTCGTGCTCACCGTGCTCGCCCTGCGCGCGGCCCGGCTCACCCGGCCGGAGAACATCCTGGCGCCGCTCATCGTCGTCGCGGGCGCCACCGCCGCCGTGCTGCTCGGCGACCTCCTCTCCGGCACGCACCTGCAGCTCAACAGCGTCATGGGCTACACGGGCGTGGTCGGGGCCCGCTACTACGGCCTGGGCAACATCCCGTTCGCGCTGCTGGCCACGGCGGTGCTGCTGGTCGCCACGGCCGTCGCCGACACGCTGGTCCGGCACGGCCGCCGGCCGCTCGCGGTCGGCCTCATCGCCGCGCTGGGCGTGTTCGCGATGATCCTCGGCGGCTGGCCCGGGGTCGGCAGCGACTTCGGCGGCGTGATCGCGTTCGTGCCCGGCATCGCGGTCGCCGCGCTCATCGTGGCCGGGCGGCGGGTGTCGATCTGGAAGCTCGGCCTGTTCTGCGTGGCCGGCGGCGTGACCGTGCTGACCATCGCCTACCTCGACTACCGGCGCCCGCCCGGGTCGCAGACCCACCTCGGGCGGTTCGTCGGGCAGATCTTCGACGGCACGTTCTGGCCGGTCATCGCGCGCAAGCTCGACGCCATGCTGGGCACCCTGCTCAGCCCCAACCTGATGCCCGTCGTCATCGCCGCCGTGGCGTTCCTGGTGTTCGCGGTGCTGCGGCCCGGCGCGGCGACGGCCGGGGTGCTGCCGGTGGCGTTCGAGCGGGCGCCCACACTGAAGGCCGGTCTGCTCGGCGCGCTGGTCAGCGGCGGCGTCGGCATGCTGGTGAACGACTCGGGCGCGGCCGTGTTGTCGATGGCGCTGGCCCTGGCGGTGCCGCTGGTGCTGAGCGCCGGGATCAGGGCCATCCAGCTCGACGGGGCCTCACCCGGCGACGGCGGCCGTGCGGAGGGCCCGATAGAGCAGTCGCGCGTCGCCTAGCCGGTGGCGCAGCAGCTTCTCCAGCCCGCCGATCGGGACGAGGTTCTGCGGCGCCCTCGGGTCTTTGTAGTCGACCCCGGCCATCGGCGGCAGCGCGAGCGTGACCCGGTCGGCGAGCTCGGCGGCGTCTTCGGCCGACAGGTCGGCGCCCGCCTCGCAACGGGCGATCCCGGCCCACGGGGCCGTCGAGATCGTGGGCAGCCGCAGATACCAGGCGTAGCGGCTCCAGTTCGTGCCCATGAAGAAGACCGGGGTGCGCTGGCCCGGCTTCAGGTCGGACACCACGGCCGACTGGGCCGGCGGCAGATAGGACGTGTGGTGGGTCTTCACGTAGCCGACCGCGTTGGGCAGATGGGTGCGCCCGCGCAGCGGCCCGTCGACCACCAGCAGCTCGTCGTGCCCGGTCTGCGCGCGATATCTCAGGGCCAGGTCGACTTCGAGCTCGGTCAGTTTCTGCTGGAGCGCCAGTGACCCGTCGTCGTCGCCGGTCACCTCATGGGAGGTGTACGTCACCGGCCCCGCCACCAGGTCGGCCACACCCTTGGCCGGGCTGAACACCCCTCTCCTGACCTCGACCGCGACGGGCTCGGCCCCCTCGCCGCACCGGACGATCCCGGCGGCGTAGGAGGCCGCGATGCCGGGCGCGGGCATGCCGCCCCCGGGGTCGTCGACCCAGACCCGGGCGTCGATCCGGCGCACGCCGTCGGCGACCAGCAGCGTCTCGGGCGCTCTCGTCGCCGCGCCGGGGGTGATCGGCCGCCACTGCAGGACGGGGATCTCGACGTCGAGGGTGAGGGCGGCGCTGCTGCCCTCCATCTCGGCCTCGAAGGCCAGGCTCGCGCCATAGCCGGGGTCCCAGGGATCGACGCTGAACCCGGGGGCGTGGTACGTGGTGGTCACCGAACCACCTTTCTGACGTGGGAGCCGGAGGCGTCGCGGGAGACCTCGAACCGGACCGGAACCCGGTCGGCCAGGGCCGGAACGTGGGTGACGACGCCGATCACGCGTTCCTGGCCGGAGGCGAGCTTTTCGAGGGTGGCGGCCACCGTGTCGAGCGTGGCCGGGTCGAGGGTGCCGAACCCCTCGTCGAGGAAGATCGAGTCGAGGCTCCGGGCGGCCGCCGCCGCGAGCCCGGCGACCTGGTCGGACAGCGCCAGCGCGAGGGCGAGGGAGGCCTGGAACGTCTCCCCGCCCGACAACGTGCGGGCGCTGCGGCGCAGCCCCGCCTCGGCGTAGTCGACGACCTCGATGTCGCCCCGGGCGCCGAGCACGAGTTCGTACTGGCCGTCGGACAGATCCTTCAGCGTCTCCGAGGCGGCCGCGACGAGCAGTTCGAGGGCCTCGGCGCAGAGCCAGCGCTCGAACTGGTTGGCCCGCAGCAGCAGGGCCAGCTCATGGGCGACCCTGGCCTCCCCCTCGTGGGCGGCGACGCGCGCGGCCAGGTCGGCGGCGCGCTCCCGCGCCTCCCTGACCCGGGCGAGCCGCTCGTCGGCCTGCGCGGCGGCGCGGGCGACCTGCTCGGCGATCCGGTCGCCGGAGTTGACCGTGACACCGTGTTCGGCGACCCGCCCGGCCAGCGCCCGGCGGGCCTCCTGCGCGCTCCCCCGGGCCTGGTCGAACCGCGCCTCGGCCGCCTCGGCCTCCTGCCGCCGCACGGCCGCCGCGTCGTCACGCCAGGCCAGCAGGGCGGTCCAGGCGGCGTGGACGTCACCGGGGTCGAGCGGCGGCGGTCCGAACGCGGCGACGGTGTCACGGGCGGCGTTGAGATCCCGCCACGCCTGCTCGGCCTTGCGCCGGGCCTCGTCGACCGCGCGGGCGGCCTGGGCGGCGACGCGGCGTGCCTCCCGGGCGTCGCGCCGGATGGCAGCGACCTTCCCGGCGGCCTGGTCGATCGCCGCGAGCAGTTCCCCGATGGCCGCGGCCCTCCCGGGGTCGGGCGGGGCGGTCGTGGCCAGCTCACGGGCGCGGGCGGTGAGGAGCTCGGCCTTGGCCGCCAGACCGTCGTGCCGGGTGCGGGCCTGCTGCCCCTTCTCCCGGATCGCGGCGAGGCGACGTTCCGCGTCGGCCAGCTCGTCGGCCGCGGAGACGGCGTGACGGACACCGGCCCGCTGACCGGCGGACGCGGCCCGCGCCTCGGGGACGCCGCGGCCGGCGCGGGCCTGCTGACCGGCGGGCAGGTCGGAGCCGTGCGACTCGGGGCCGCCGAGACGCGCGCCGGCTCCGTGGGCGTTCTCCCCCGCGGGCAGGTCGTCCGCGGTGACCACCTGATGGCAGACCGGGCAGGGGTCGCCCGGAGTCAGGGTGCGGGCCAGGTCGGCGGCCGTGTGGGCGATTCTCGTCTTCGTGAGGTGGCGGTCGGCTTCCTCATAGTCGCGGAAGGCGGCGGCGAGTGCCTCGGCGGCTTCGGCCAGTTGGGCGGTGACCGCGTCGGCCTCGGTCCGGGCGGCGTCGGCCTCGGCGGTGCGGCGTGCGCGGTCGGTCAGGCCGGCGAGTTCCCGCGTCAGGGCGGCCTGGTCGCCCAGGGCTTCGAGTTCGCCTTCGGCCTGCTCTTCCAGCGTGTCGAGGCGGGCCTGCTCGCCCGCCGCCGCCTCGGCCCGCTCGGTGGCGCGGCGGGCCGATTCGGCCAGGCCGGGCACCTCTCCCGGGAGCGTCAGGGCGCCGAGCTGGGACAGCGCGCGGAGCACCGTGACCCGGTCGGCGTCGGCGGCCTTGGCGGCCTCGTCGAGGGTGCCCAGTTCCTCCAGGTCGGCGCCGACCCGCTCCGACAACGCGTGGAGGGCGGCGGCGCGCTCGCGGGCGGTCTCCTCGGCCTTCTCGTCGGCGTCGTGCAGGCGGGCCAGCTCTCCCCTGGCGAACTCGGCGGCCTGGCCCTGCCTGGTCTCCTCGGCGGCGGCGGCCTTGCGGACCCGCTCGTAGACGTCGGCGTCGAGGAGCTGCACGAGCAGGTCCTGGCGGTCGCTCGGGGTGGCGTGCAGGAACTCGGCGAAGCGGCCCTGGGGCAGTACCACGCACTGGGTGAAGAACTTGTATTCCAGCCCGGTGACCTGGGCGACCTCGACGGCGACCTGTTCGCCTTCGGCCACCGGCCGGGAGGTGGCGGTCAGCTCGATGAGGCCGGACTCGGCGGGGACCGACGGGTCGAGCAGGTCGAGCCGGGCCTCCTTGGTGCGGACGGTCCCCTTGGCGTCGCGCAGGAGGGTGCGGACGGCGGCGTAGCGGCGGCCCGAGACCTCGAAGACCAGGGCGACCTTGCCGGACGCGGCGGAGGGGGCCAGCGCGTAGGCGACCACGTTCTCCTTGCCCCATCGGGGCACGCTGCCGTAGAGGGCGAAGCAGATGGCGTCGATCACGGTGCTCTTGCCCGCGCCGGTCGCGCCGACCAGCGCGAAGTAGTCGACCTCGGCGAAGTCGACGTCGGTGGCGGCCCGGAAGCTGCCGAAGTTCTCCATGTGCAGCCGGATGGGGCGCATCAGCGGGTCACCTCGCCGGTGACCTCGCTGGTGACCTCGTCGTGGAGGCGGTCGAAGAGGGCGCCCAGGGCCTCGACGTCCTTGCCCGAGGCGGCCAGGTATTCGCGGACGAGGTCACGCGGGCCTCTCCCCGCGCCGGTCGCCTGGCGTCTGCGCACGCTCGCGGGCCGGAAGTCGGGATGCAGGTCGACCTGGAGCGCCCCCGGCAGCAGCTCCCTCACGGTGTCGGCCAGCCCCGCCCGGGGCTTCTCGGCCACGACCACCCGCAGCCAGGCGTCGCCCAGGTCGGCGGCCATCGCCTCCAGCCGGTCGAGACTCCCGGTGACGGTCGTCAGCACCTTCGGCTTCTCCAGGGCCACCTCGCGCACCTTCGCCGGCACGCCCGGCTCGACCTCGACGATCAGCACGCCGGGCTGGTTCTTCTCCTCTCCGAAGTCGACGGCGATGGGCGAGCCGCTGTACCAGATCGGGCACGGCCCCGGCATCTGCTGCCGCCGGTGGAGGTGCCCCAGCGCGGCGTATTGGGCGGTGGGGGGGAACGCGGTCGACTCGAAGTAGTAGGAGAAGATCGTCTGGGCCTGGCGTTCGCCGCCGCCCATCTTCCCGCCGGGGAGGGTGCCGTGGGTGGTCACCAGATTGACGGTGTCGCCGGTGAAACCGCCCGTCAGCGCCTCGGCGAGGCGGCCGAAGCGGTCGGCGTAACTGCGGTTGTGCTCGGCCGTCGTCTCGGAGATCAGCTCGGCGGCCCGCACCACGTGGCGGTGGGACAGGAACGGCAGCACCGCGCACTTGACCGGTTCGCCGGTCCGGGCGGTGAACTCGATCAGGCCGCCCTGGTCGGGCCGCCGGAACAACCCCGACACGTGGATGCCCAACGCCCCCAGCACCGGCCGGTAGACCTCCAGGAGCTGCGCGTTGTCGTGGTTGCCGGCCAGCACGACCACCTCGCGGCCCCCCTCGCGCAACTGCATCAGCGCGTTGACGACCAGGCCCTGCGACTCGGGCGTGGGCGCCGAGGTGTCGAACAGGTCGCCGGCGACCAGCACCAGGTCGACGTCTTCGCGGCGGGCCACGCCCACCAGCTCCCAGAGCACCGCGCGGTGCTCGTCGTGGCGCCCCCGGCCCTTGAGGACCTTGCCGACGTGCCAGTCGGCCGTGTGCAGGATCTTCATGGCACGCCTCTCAGAACGGGGGGATGTCGTCTTCGGGGGCGGGCAGCCCGGCGAACGGATCTCTGTCGAGACGCGTGGTGACCGGGGCCGCCCCGGCCTCGGAAGGCCGGGTCGCCCAGGCGGGGAACGGGAAGTTCACGGCCAGCGGCACGGGGATCTCGGGCTGGACGGCGAACATGGTGCCCGGTTTGGCGATGGTGGCCCGGTCGCGGGCGGTGCCGGTCAGCCAGCCGTATTCCGACCGGGTGGCCTCGGCGGGGTCGAGCCGCCCGGCGATGCGGACCGCGCAGTTGGCGACGATGCGCCGCTCCACCTCGGAGGCGGTCTGCTGGGCCCCGATGAGGATGACGCCGAGCGAGCGGCCGCGCTCGGCGACGTCGAGCAGGATCTCCTTGATCGGCGAGTCGCCGTCGCGGGGGGCGTACTTGTTGAGCTCGTCGAGGACCACGAAGAGCAGGGGCCGGGCCGAGCCCGACAACTCCTTGCGGGCGAACTCGCCGCGCAGCACCACGCCGACCACGAACCGCTGGGCGCGTTCGGGCAGGTTGTGCAGGTCGACGATGGTGACCTGGGCGTCGGAGACGCCGATGGAGTGGGGCCGCCCGGCCGGGAGGTCGCCGCGCACGATCGGGGTGAGCGACCTGATCGAGCTGCGCAGCCGCCGCAGGAACGCGTTGACCGTGCCGAGCGAGGCCGGGAAGCCGGTCCAGGCGGCCCGGCTCGACTCGTCGGCCAGCCGTTCGTCGATCAGGTCGACGAGCTGGGGGTAGGTGCGGCACTCGACGTCGTCGACCTTGACCGCGCCCGAGTCGCCCAGCGGCTCGGCCAGCACCTTCAGCCGCGCCGCGACCTGGCCGATCAGCAGGCTGTACTGCGCCTTCTCGTCGTCGGCGTCGGCGAACACGTAGCGGAGGAGCTCGGCGTCGCAGAACTCGGCCAGCGTCCAGTAGAAGGAGCTGACGCCCTTGGTGCGGGCCGTGACGTGGGGCACGCCGTGGACGTCGCCGGGCCTCGGCGGCGCGAACACGTGGACGCTGCGGAACGGCTGGGCGGGCAGCCCGAGCGTGGCGTAGGCGGCGCGGGCGGTGTCGTCGATCCGGGTGTTGGCGTGGTCGAGGAACAGCAGGTCCTCGCCCTTGACTGAGAAGATCAGCGCCTTGGTGTTGGCCGCCTCGGGCCCCAGCACGCCGGAGTTGAACACCGAATAGAGCAGGAACGTCGCGAACGAGGTCTTGGTCGCCACGCCCGACACCCCGGAGATCGACACGTGGGCGCCGCGGGTGCCGTCGAGGAAGTCGAAGTTGAGGAAGGCCGGTTCGCCGTCGCGGCCGAGGCCCATCGGCACCCGGCGCTCCATCACGTCGAAGTAGAGCGCCTGGTCGCGGTCGGCCCCCTTGGCCCGGAACGCCGGCGCCCCCGGCAGCGGCGGCACGAACACCTCGGGCTCGACCCGGGTGACCCGCACCTCCGCGACCTCGACGACGGCCGCCGGCAGCGCGCCCTCGGAGATCAGGAACACGTCGGAGTCGTAGGCCGCGCCCTCGTGCCGGGCCTCGACGTGGGTGACCACCCCGGCGACCAGCACCGGCCCGTGGCCCGGCACCTCGCGCCGCGTCACCACCACCTCGTCGAGCTGCACGACCTTTCCCGGCTCCAGGCCGATCCAGAACGACAGGGGCGAGGCGGACTGTGTGCCCAGCACACGGCCGACAGCCTCCCCAGCAGGGGCACCAGAGAACCCATCCGTCACCCGAGGCAGGGTAGTGCAGCCTTACGACGTTTTCTCGGGCCATGCCCGCGCGAGCAACTCCCGGGTGTCCCGGAGCAACTGTGGTAGGACGCGCGTGTGCCCGACGATCGGCATGAAGTTGGTGTCGCCGCCCCACCGGGGCACGACGTGCTGGTGGAGATGGGCGGCGATGCCCGCGCCCGCGACGTGGCCGAGGTTCATCCCGACGTTGAACCCCTGCGCCCCGCTCGCCTCCCGCAGCGCGACGAGCGCCTTCTGGGTGAACTCGGCCAGCTCGGCCGTCTCGGCGGCGTCGAGGTCGGTGTAGTCGGGCACGTGCCGGTAGGGGCAGACCATCAGGTGGCCGGAGTTGTACGGATAGAGGTTCAGGACCGCGTACACGACCTCGCCCCGGGCCACGATGAGCCCGTCGGCGTCGTCCATCTTCGGGATCTCGCAGAACGGGCAGCCGTCGCCGGAACCCGGCCCGGTCGGCTTGTTCTCCCCCTTGATGTACGCCATCCGGTGCGGCGTCCAGAGCCGTCCGAATGCGTCGGGCACGTCTGTCATGTCGGCCAGCATAGGGGGACCAGGTCACGCGACCCCCGCCGACCGGGCCTAACGCCGGACAAACCCTTCGATCTTCCGGCAGAATCCTGCTGACCTGAGGAGATGATCGTGTGACCGACGTCGCGTACGAGCACCAGAACGAGACCCCCTCCGAGGAAGAAGCCCCCGCCGCCGAGGAGAGCGCCCCCGCTCCCCAGATCTCCGTCGCGGGCCTGAAAGGCAAGATCACCGTCGCCGACGAGGTCGTCGAGAAGGTGACCGCCCTGGCCGCCATGCAGGTCCCCGGCGTCGCCGACCTGGGCGGCGACCTGGCCCGCGCGTTCGAGTCGGTCCGCGACCGCATCGGCTTCGGCTCCAAGCGCGCCAACCAGGGGGTGAAGGCCGAGATCCAGGACGGCATGGTCGCCATCGACATCACGATCGTCATCCTCTACGGCCACGTCGTGATGGAGGTCGCCGCCGAGGTCCAGTCGAGCGTGGCCACGTCGGTCGCCCAGATGCTCGGCATGGAGGTCGTCGAGGTCAACGTCACCGTCGACGACGTGCGCCTGCCGGGCGAGGGCAAGGCGGAGGAGGCCGCCGCCTGACCGCCACCCGACCGGGCTCCCCGCGGAGCCCGGTCTACGCGGGCAGGTTCCCGTCGCCGCCCAGGTTGGCGACCACCCGGCGCAGCACGTTGATGGCCGTCACGTAGTCGTCCGGGTCGACGCCCGCGCGGGTCTTCTCCAGGACCGGGGCCAGCCGCTCCCACGCCCGCCGCCGCCCGGCCTCGCCGCCCGGGGTCAGGGTCATCGTCCCGCCGTCCTCGGTCAGCCAGCCCCAGTGGACCAGTTCGTCGAAGACCTCGTCGAAGTCGAGGCCGAGGTCCTCCCACGCCGACAGGCGCTCGGCCAGCTCCGCCCGGGTCCAGCGGCCCGGTGACCCGGCCGCGTGGTTGATCGTCCACCAGTGGGGCTGGGTCAGGCCCTCGACCGCCAGCTCGGCGCGGATCGCGCCCACCACCCGCCGGTAGGCCTCGCCCGTCCACGCCCCGAGGGGCTGGCCGTTCAGGACCTCCGGCGGATACTCCCTGATCGTCGTCATGGCAGACGACGCTAGAACCTCAAGCCGACTTGACGTCAACTAGGCGAGGCGGCGCTCCACCGCGTCGACGATCTCGGCCACCGCCTGGTCGACGGAGACGCCGTTCTTCTGCTCGCCGTTGCGGTAGCGGAACGACACCGCCCCGGCCGCCACGTCGTCGTCGCCGGCGAGCAGCATGTAGGGCACCTTCGACTTCTGGGCGTTGCGGATCTTCTTCTGCATGCGGTCGGCGGAGGCGTCGACCTCGACGCGGATGCCGTGGGCCTTGAGCTTCTTGGCGACGTCCTGCAGGTAGGCGACGTGGTCGTCGGAGATCGGGATGCCGACCACCTGGACCGGCGCCAGCCAGGCCGGGAACGCGCCCGCGTAGTGTTCGGTCAGCACGCCGAAGAAACGCTCGATCGAGCCGAACAGGGCGCGGTGGATCATGACCGGACGCTGGCGGGAGCCGTCGGCGGCGGTGTATTCGAGCTCGAACCGCTCGGGCAGGTTGAAGTCGAGCTGGATGGTCGACATCTGCCAGGTGCGGCCGATGGCGTCGCGGGCCTGGACGGAGATCTTGGGGCCGTAGAAGGCCGCGCCGCCCGGGTCGAGGACCAGTTCGAGGTTCTCGCCCTCGGCCACCTCGCGCAGGACCGCGGTCGCCTCCTCCCAGGTCTGGTCGTCGCCGACGAACTTCACCGGGTCCTTGGTCGACAACTCCAGGTAGAAGTCGTTGAGGCCGTAGTCGCGCAGCAGGTCGAGCACGAAGCGCAGCAGCGAGACCAGCTCGCCGCGCATCTGCTCGCGGGTGCAGTAGATGTGCGCGTCGTCCTGCGTGAGGCCGCGGACGCGGGTCAGGCCGTGGACGACGCCCGACTTCTCGTAGCGGTAGACCGTGCCGAACTCGAAGGTGCGCAGCGGCAGCTCGCGGTAGGACCGGCCACGGGCCCGGAAGATCAGGTTGTGCATCGGGCAGTTCATCGGCTTGAGGTAGTAGCGCGCGCCCTCGAGCTCCATGGGCGGGAACATGCCGTCGGCGTACCAGTCGAGGTGGCCGGAGACCTTGTAGAGGTTGTCCTTGGTGATGTGGGGCGTGTTGACGAAGGAGTAGCCGGCCTCCTCGTGCTTCTTGCGCGAGTAGTCCTCCATCACCTTGCGGATCACGCCGCCCTTGGGGTGGAAGACCGGCAGGCCGGAGCCCAGTTCGTCGGGGAAGGAGAACAGGTCGAGCTCGGCGCCCAGCTTGCGGTGGTCGCGCTTCTCGGCCTCTTCGAGGAAGGCGAGGTATTCGTCCTGCTTCTCGCGGGACTCCCAGGCGGTGCCGTAGATGCGCTGGAGCTGCGGGTTCTTCTCGCTGCCGCGCCAGTAGGCGCCGCCCGAGCGCATCAGCTTGAAGGCGGGGATCACGCGGGTGGTGGGCAGGTGGGGACCCCGGCAGAGGTCCTTCCAGACGAGGTCGCCGCTCTTGGGGTCGAGGTTGTCGTAGATCGTCAGCTCGGCGCCGCCGACCTCGACGCTCTCGCCCGAGTCGCCGTCGGCCGCGCCGCCCTTGAGGCCGATGAGCTCCAGCTTGTAGGGCTCGGCCGCCAGCTCCTCGCGGGCGGCGTCGTCGGAGACGGCCCGGCGGGCGAAGGTCTGCCCCTGCTTGACGATCTCGCGCATGCGCTTCTCGACGCGCTTGAGGTCGTCGGGGGTGAACGGCGCCTTGACGTCGAAGTCGTAGTAGAAGCCGTTCTCGACGGGCGGCCCGATGCCGAGCTTGGCCTCGGGGAACAACTCCTGGACGGCCTGGGCCATCACGTGGGCGGTGGAGTGGCGCATGATCGCCCGGCCGTCGTCGCTGCCGATCTCGACCGGCTCGACGACGTCGCCCTCGGCGGCCGGGGCGGCGAGGTCCTTGAGACCGGAGGCCACGCGGGCCGCGATCACGGTCCGGCCGTCGGCCTCCAGCAGCTCGCCGTACGTCGTGCCCTCCGTTACCGAGCGCTCGACCCCTGCGACGGTGACGGTGATAGCGGACACGATGGTTCTCCTAGGACGACGGGCGCGGATGTCAGGCCGACTCTACCGGGATTCGCGCGCCCTATTTCCCGCGCCGGTCCGGGGCGCCCAGCGCCAGCAGGTCGGCCACGGTGCCCGCGAAGACGTCGAGATCGAGCGGGCTGGCGGCGTACTGCTGAATGGCCCAGCCGGACCACGGCGCGGGCACCCTGGGCTCGCCGATCGGGCGGCCCGGGTCGGCGATCCACAGCGGATAGTCCGCCAGGCCCTCGCAGTTGCCCTCGGCGGCGAAGTGGAGGTGCGTCCAGACGAACGGGAGCAGCCCGCAACGCCGGGTGACCTCGGCGCACCACCGGCGGCCGAACTCGGCGACCTCGGCGGCGGGCAGGCCGTCGGTGGCCTTGAACTCCAGCGCGGCCAGGTCGCCGGGGGCGAGCCGGACGGTCTCCAGGAAGTGCCTGGCCTGGGCGCGGGCGTCGCCCAGCGGCCGGGCCACGTGGTAGGCGCCGCGGACGAAGCCGAACCGGCCCATGGCCGTCCAGTTCTCCGCGAAACGGGTGTCGGCGAGCCGGTCGCTCTCGGTGGCGCGCGCGAAGGCGAACACCGCGTCGGTCTCGGCCTGGGCCGACCAGTCGACGGGGCCCTGCCAGTCGGACACGTCGATGCCGTGGATCACCGCTGAAGGGTAATACCGGCGTCATCGGGTCGCGACCGGTTCGTATATTTGACCGCTCGTTCCAGATAGGCGTACCGTCCTGGTGTGGCACGGATCAGGGAGTTCGACACCGAGGCCGCCGTCGAGGCGGCCATGTGGGCCTTCCGGCGCACCGGCTTCGAGGGCACCTCGATCCAGGACCTGGTCGAGGCCACCGGGGTCGGCCGGGGTTCCCTCTACGCCGCGTTCGGCAGCAAGGAGGGCCTCTACCTGGCCGCGGTCGACCGCTACCGCGACACCTACGCCGTCCCGCTGATCGAGGAGCTGCGGGCCGGCCGCCCGGCCCGCGACCTGATCCACGGGATCCTGCTCGACCTCGTCGACGAGATCGTCGCCGACGGCGACCGCCATGCCTGCCTGTTCGTGAGCGCGGCGGTCGAGCGGGCGCCCCACGACCCCGAGGTGCGGGTGCGCATCAGGGCCACCACCGCCTCCCTGGAAGACGCGTTCGCCGACCTGATCGGCGAACAGGGCCTCGCGGGCGACCGCGACCCGCGCGACCTGGCCCGCTTCCTGATGACGACCATCCACGGCATGCGCGTCATGGCGGCCGTCACCCCCGACCGGGCGGCCCTCACGGCGATCGCGGAGGTCGCCCTGGGCTGCCTGGCCTAGTTCTTTCACGCCCTAATTCTGGAACGTACAGTCAAGAAAAGGAGCCGTCGATGGACACGATCGGCGTCGGCATCATCGGAGCGAGCCCGGACGGCTGGGCCTCCTTCAGTCACGTCCCCGCCCTCAAGGCGCTGCCCGGCTACGAACTCCGGGCGGTCGGCACGTCCCGGCGGGCCTCCGCCGAGGCGGCGGCGGAGCGGTTCGGGGTCGCGGCGGCCTTCGACGACCACGAGGCGCTCATCGCCCACCCCGGCGTCGACCTCGTGGTGGTGGCCTCCACGGTGACCCGCCACCACGAGCACGCCGCCGCCGCGCTGGCGGCGGGAAAGATGGTCTACTGCGAGTGGCCGCTGGCCCGCGGGCGGGCCGAGGCCGAAGACCTGGCGGCGCGGGCGGCGGGCCGGCGTACCGTGATCGGGCTGCAGGCCCGTTACGCCCCGGCGGTCCGGCACGCCCGCGACCTGGTCGCCGGCGGCTACGTCGGCGAGGTGCTGGGCACCACGCTGATCGGGTCGAGCATGTCGTGGGGCGGCGAGACCGACCGCGCCCACGCCCACCTCTTCGACGCCGCCACCGGCCTGACCCCGCTGACGGTCTCGGCCGCGCACGCGCTGGAGGCGATCGAGCACGTGCTCGGCGGCTTCGCCGCCGTGTCGGGAAACCTGGTCACCGCCCGGACACGGACGCGGATCGCCGACGACGACACCACGATCCCGGTCACCGTCCCCGACCAGGTGTCGGTCACCGGCCGCCTGGCGGGCGGCGCGGCGCTCTCGCTCTTCTACCGGGGCGGGTGGTCGCGGGGCGAGAACCTGCGCTGGGAGATCAACGGCACCGAGGGCGACCTGGTGCTGCGCGCCTCCGGCCCCAACGGCAACCTCCAGACGCGCGACCTGGTGCTCGAAGGCGGCCGGGGCGGCGACGACACCGTCCACGAGATCTCCGTGCCCGGCTCCTACTTCCACCCGGTGCCGCGCGGCCTGGAAGGTCCGGCGCAGAACGTCGCCCAGGTCTACGTGGCGCTCGCCCGCGACCTGCGCGACGGCACCCGGACCGTGCCCGGCTTCGACCATGCCCTGGAGCGCCACCGCCTCGTGCACGCCCTGGAGCGACAGCAGGTCAGCGCCGCTCCAGCAGCTCGGTGAACAGGGCCTCCCAGCGCGGCATGATCGAGTCGGCCGTGTAGTTCCGGGCCGTCTCCAGCGCCGCCGCGCCGAGCCGCTTGCGCAGCGTGTCGTCCTCGATGAGCCGGGTGATGCCCTCGGCCAGCGCGGTGACGTCCTTGGGCGGCACCAGCAGGCCGTTGACGTTGTCGACGATCACGTCGCCGGGGCCCGTCGGGCAGTCGAAGCTGACCACGGCGAGGCCGTGGGCCATGGCCTCCAGCATCACCATGGGCAGTCCCTCGAACCGGGAGCTGAGCACGTAGATGGAGGAGTCGGCCAGTTCGTCCCAGAGCCTCTCGGTGCGGCCGCGGAACCGGATGCGCTCCGCTTCGGTGATCTTGTTGAGCAGCTTGGGGAGCGAGGAGCCCTCTCCGTACACGTCGAGGGTCCAGTCCTTGTGCGGGACCTGCTCGAAGGCGGGGATCAACAGGTCGAAGCCCTTCTGGGTCTTCAACCGGCCGGCCGCGATCACCCGGCGGCTGGTCAGCGCCGACTGGCGGCGCCCGGCGATGTGCACCGAGTTGGGCATCAGCCGGGTCTTCACGCCGGGGGCGAGGCGTTCGTACTCGTTCTTGTCGGTCTTGGTCAGCACGGTGACCAGGTCGAGGCGGCCGTAGTGGCGGGCGATGTCCTGGCGCACCGGCTCCTTGTGGGTGCGCAGGTTCATGTGCTCCTGGCCGACCCGCACGACGCTCTTGCGGCCGTGCCGGGCGGCGATCAGGTTCAGCCCCGGCCGGGTGGTGACCAGGATGCCGTCGTCGAGGCTGGATACGTACTCGGTGACGGCCTTCTCGACGTGGGCGGTGAACCAGTGGGCGGCGAACTCGCCCTCGGGCACCGCCTTGCCGCGCAGCCGCCGCATGACGCGGTCGGTGAAGGTGACGGGCTCGATGCCGCCGCGTTCGTCGACGACGGCGGTGACCTTGACGCGCGGGTCGATCTCGAACTGGGGGCGGTCGCGGCGCTGGACGGCGCTGACGATCTCGACGTCGTGGCCGCGCTGGGCCATGGCGTTGGCCTGGGTGATGACGGTCCGAATTGTTCCACCCATGCCGAACGCGTGGAGGAGCATATAGCGGATCTTCACTTGGACAGGTACCCCCAGCTAACGCTCATCGGGCGGAGCACGTCGGGAATCTCGGACTCGTCGGGCAGGTCGCGCCCCTTCTGGACCTCGCCGGAACGGATCTTGTCCTTCCAGTCGCCCAGGCCCTTCTGCACGACCGTCTGCGCGGAGCCGTAGCGCAGCATGCCGGCTTCGAAGGGGATGCCGAGGAAGTCGCAGACCGCGCGGATCTGGCCCTCGGGGTCGGCCGTCAGGTCCTCGTAGTGGATCGTGTGACCCTTGAGGCCGTTGCGGGCGCGCTCGACGGCCTTCATGTAGCGCAGCGCGTCGGCCGCCGCCTCGGTGAAGTCGCGCTTCTCCGGGTCGGCCTCGTGCCACGACCGGGCGATCGAGACGGGGTGGCGCAGCAGGAAGACGAACCGGGCGTCGGGCCAGCAGGCCGCCAGGCGCTCGAAGGCGAAGGCGTTGGCCGGGGTCTTGTCGACGATGTGGCTCTTGCCGCTGCGCAGCAGTTCGCGGTGCAGCACCCGGTCCCACAACAGGTGCTCCAGGTCGGCCTGGTTGTGGCCGAGGGCGTGCATCGCCCGTTCGGCCAGCCCGGTGCCGAAGCCGACGGTCAGGCGGCGGACGTGCAGTTCGTGGGGGGCGTGCAGCAGCGAGTGGGCGTTCAGGATCGAGCGCAGGAGGGTCGACCCCGACCGGACCGGCGACATCACGAAGATGGGGGCGCGCAGCAAGCGGTCGGTCCGGGCGTCGGCCGGCGGCCGCACCTCCGAGGCGGGCGCGGGGGCGGGCTTGGCCGCCTTCGCCTTCCCGGCCTTGGGCGAGTTCGCCGGTGCGGACTCGCCCATCTTCGTCAGATGAAACCCGGTGAACTCGCCCAGCGCAACGTTCACTCGTTGTTTCCAGTTCATGTGTGGACCTTACGGACTTTCCCTGAGAATTACCTGGAACTGTCCGTAGGTTGGCACATCAATGCCGGTGCGTGTGATCGAAAATGGCTGATGTCGCCCGGATGCTCGTAACCGGGCGTTAACACCGCGGCCGCGCAGCGGGCGTCCGCCCGGAGCGCGAACCGCCGCCGCTTCGACGGCATCCTGCCGGTCTGTCTCCCGTCGCGGCCGGCCTGACGGTGGTCGCCCGGGACGACGCGGCCATCGGCGACACGGCCACCCCGGTGCGGAAGGTCACCGTCCCGGTGACGCTCCAGCCCCGGGGCTCGGGCGAGAGACCGCCGAAACGGGCCCGGCCCACGCCCCGATCACCACGACGGCGCAGCAGAGAACGACCATCAGGCAACCGTCGACGACCAGGTTGGCGCCGGCCGGGACCAGCTCGCGGGTGGTCCCGTCGGCGTAGCGGCACACGTGGCTCAGGGGCAGCCAGGTCCAGCTCGTCGCCGGAAAGGCGAGCGGGCCGCCGGTGCAGTACTCCCCGGTGGGCCGAGGTTCCGGGAACGCGCCCCCGGCCATCCCGTACACCCAGGCCGCGACCGCGACCACCGACGCGAGCAGGGCGCTCACGCCGCACCGGCGGGTGAGCGTCCACCGGTCGTCCACCTGTTGGTCGGTCACGGTGACCATCATGGCCTCAGGACGGGTTCTCCTCCTCGACTCTGGCCAGAAGGGTCGCCACGAAACCGCTCACGAAGGCGTCGAGCATGGCGGCGGGCAGCGCGAAGGGCGGGATCGTCGGCACGCCGCCCGTCGTCTCGATCAGGTAGGCGCGGCCCAGCGAGATCACCGGGTCGACGTCGTCGGTGAGGACGCGGCGGGCGAGTTTCGCCACCGTTTCCGGTTCGCCCATGAACCGGTTCTCGTAGAACTGCGCGAAGCGGGTCACATGACCGCCGTGCAGGTAGTAGGAGCCGGCCGCCTGCGCGATCGACTCGCCCGAACGCACCCGCACGGCCAGGTTGTAGGCGTCGGCGTCCTCGACCAGGTCGCGGAGCTTGAAGGTGCCCTCGCCCACCGGCTTGGCCAGCCGTTCGGCGCAGTAGGTGTAGCCCGAGGCGTAGCTGCCGCTGTCGCGCCGCCACTCGCCGTAGAAGGTCATCAGGTCGCCGCCCCAGCCCGCCACGTCGGAGCCGTTCTCCGCGACGATCGGCAGCGGCGGCGGGGCGACGTGGACGGCGTTGCAGGCGGCGGCCAGGTGGGAGACCTTCAGGCCGATGCCGTGGAAGGGGTCGGTGAACTCCCGGAGCGGGGTGACGCCCGCGTTCTTCACGAAGCGGACGAACCCCTCGTCGACCCCGCCGATGAGCTGCCGCCACATGACGTCGTCGTAGTCCTCGTGGCGGAGGAACTCCAGCACCAGCCGGTTCGGGTCGCCGCCTCCGTAGGCGACCGCCAGGCCGTGGAGCGCGGCGAGGTGGGTGACGAAGTCGGCCGCCGGACGGACGGGGTTGCCCACCGAGGAGACGCCGGGGTCGGCCGCCGTCCTGCGCACGTTCTTGTCGATCTGGATCCGCCCGGCGCCGGCCCCCACCCACAGGGTCTGGATCTGGTTGAACGACCAGTTCTCCGGTAGGGCGAACCCCATGTTCCCGGAGAAGCCGCTCGACATCCCCGACACGAACGACCACCGGGCGAAGGTCTCCCGGGTCACCTGTGCGCAGACGTTCCGCGAGCCGTAGACGCCGTGGACGTATCTCTTCCCCTGGTGGGCGAGCCCGCCGACCACCCCCTTGAAGTAGGGGATGACGTTCGAGGTGATCTGCGGCCGAGTCGCGTCGAAGTCGACCGCGAAGTAGATGACCGTCCCGGCGTCGAAGCCGTGACCGGCGGCGGCGGCGTGCGCGCCGAGGGCGTCGAGGTAGCCCTGGGTGTGGGTGAAGTAGGCGGCCGTCTTCCCCGAGTACTGCGAGATCGGGAAGACCCGCAGGCCGCCCCCGAAGATCGTGGCGAGTTCGCCCGGCTGGATCTGCTTGTGCAACGGCTGCGCGCTCGGCCGCTCGTCGAGGTAGCGGCCCACGATCCGGTAGCCCGCGTCCCACAGGGCGCGCGCCCGCTCGGCCGTCACGGTCGTCATGCAGTCGGCGGCCGCGCCCGGACGGTCGGGGTCTCCGGTGGAGACCAGGAGCTGACACCAGGTGGCGTAGTCGGCCGTCCCGGTCACGGGGAGCTCGGAGAACTCCTGGAACGCCCGCAGGTATCCGGCCAGGCCCGCGTCGAAGGTCTCGGTGAACTCCGCCTCGCGATAGAGGCCGTCGGCACCCGGCACCCGGCCGTTGAACACGCATGCCGCGCTCAGGATCCGCACCCAGATCCCGGTGTCCCCGGGCGCGAGCGGATGCCCGCGCAGTCCGTCGCGGGTGCCGGGCCCGAAGTTCCCGCCGGCCTGCGCGTCGGACATTCCCAGCTCGAATTGCACGGCGAGGTACAGGGCCCTCTGCACGTCCCGCGAGAATATCCCGTCACACGGGATGACGAAGAAGTTCGCCCGGTCGGTATAACGGAGATTGAGCCACTGCTGCACCGCCCGGACCTTTCCCGTCCCACCGGCGACAATGACATAGGCGTCCATTGTGAGAATCGCCTTGAATATCTTCGGCGGCACGTCGCCGTCGGCCGCGCCGAGCCCGGCGTCGGCCTTGAGTTCCCGCACCGAGGTGTCGGTCGTGGAGTCGTAGACGCCGGCCTGGTCGCCGCCCCAGTAGCCCTTGCAGAACAGCCCGTGCTGGATGATCTGGACGACGTTCATCCTTGTCGAACCGGTGCCGACGACACCCACCCCGGCCAGCGTGTCCGCCCCGAACACGCCGTCGACCTCGGGCAGGCCGAGCTCGATCTGCAGGGCGCGGGTGAGGGAGCCCATCGTGGCCCACCCGGTGACGCCGTCCTCCCGGCACCGGACGTACCCGTCGGCCTCCGCGTAGGTGGCGTTGACCCAGCGTTGCGCCGCCAGCACCTTGTGATCCATCGTCCCCCCGTTTCGGTGATTGCCGGAAGGATTGCGATCGTCACGTGTGAATTCCGGCTCCGCAAGGGAAATCCATGCTTACCCGCGCCCCGGGAAAGCCCGCCGGGGCGGCTTTCGCCTCTTCCGCCCCGGCGGGCCCTTTTCTCATTGACTATTCCGCCGGCAGCGCCTCGCGGAGGGCCGCGACCGCGGCGGTCTCGGCCCGGTGGATCTCGGCGAGCCGCTCGCCCAGCGCGGGGAAGAAGCCGGGCGCAGGCGGCGTCGCCTCCTCCTTCAGCGCCCACAGTTCCGCGGCCGCCGCCTCGGCGTCCGCCGTCCCCGCCGAGCCCTCGGCCACGGCGGCGCGGACGGCCACCGTGAGTTCGCGCAGCCGCCGGTTCTCCGCCTCCGGCAGCGCCGCCTCGGCGAAGTCGTGCCACAGGCCGTGAACGCGCCGGAACTCGGCCGCCGGTCCGCCCAGTGGCAGGCCGAGCAGGCCGGCCGCCTCGTCGAGGCCGTCGGCGAACAGGTCGCGGTGGTTGCCGCCGTCGGTGCCGACCGGTTCGACGGCCTCCCAGATCGACAACATCGCGCCCGCCAGGCCGCGGCCGTCGGCGAACACCTTCGGCCAGCCCTTCGCCGCCGATCCGTCGGCGACGGTCCGGCTCCACTTGCGCCAGGCCGGCAACGAGAACGAGTCGGAGGACCCGCTGAGGTGGGCGGCGCAGTCGCGCAACCCGGCCAGCACCGCCTCCTCCAGCCGGGGCCGGGCGGGGGTGACGGCGTGCAGCATGTTCTTGTACGACCCCACCCGCGCCCGCGCCGCGTCGAGCCGGGCCCGGTCGACGCGCAGCGGCGCGAGGTTGCGGTCGTCGACGTGGACGGCGTCGCCGTCCTCCCGGTAGACCACGACCGGATGCCCGCCCCGGCCGTCGAGGGCGGCGGGGGCGTGCCAGTAGCCGACGTGGTAGAGGTCGGGCAGCACCACGCACGCCCGGCCCGCCGCCAATTCGGCCGACAACCGCGCCGACGCGCCCTTCGCGCCGCCGGTGGTGTGGACGTCGAACGGCACCCCGAGCCGGGTCAGCGTGGTGTCCATCCACCTCTGCGGGTACTGCCAGCGGTTGCGGAACCCCAGCACGACGGTGGCCGACCCGTGGCGCTTGAACTCCCAGAGGATGTAGCCCGCGCCGAGCCCTCCCCCGGCCACGTAGACGAGCGGCTCACTGACGGGGAACCCGCCGTTGCGCAGGATGTTGGCCACCGCCGCCGAGGCCGAGTGGCGGCCGCCGTGGAGGGTCCACCCGTGGTCGGTCTGCGGGCCCGCCGCGCCCGCGACGTGCATGCGTGCGGTGGTGTAGCTCTCGCCCGTCTTGGCCATGCGCGCCCGGATGCGCGCCTTGAGCTGCTTCTTGCCGGTCATGACGACTCCATCGCGGCACACGCGGACACCCGGTCCACGCCCGCGATGTTCGCTCCGGCCGCTTCGGTTGTCGCCGTGCACGGATCCGCCGCGCTCCAGAGGCGATGAGGTCCCCTTTGCCTCCGCGTGCGGCGAGCCGCGTGGAGACCCGCTGAAGGAGGTTCGGCGGTGGAGCCCGCCACCGCCGAACTTACACCTTCGGGATGTCGACCGCGATCTCGTCGCCGAGCCGGTATCCGGTGGCCAGGTCGAGCCGGTCGCCGCTCCAGAAGCGCCCCGGGTCGTACCAGTTGGCCGCCTTCCGGTTGGTCAGCAGGCCCATCGCCTCGTAGGTCACCGCCACCACCTCGGCGCAGTAGGCCGACTCCAGGGCCATGTCGCGGGCGCGCCGCGACGGCAGCCGCCCGCGCAGCCAGCGGCCGGCCAGGTGGGCGGTCGAGGGGAACGGGGTGCCGTCGAGGCGGGCGATCGTCTTGAGGACGGCGTCTTCCATCTCGCGGGTCACGTCGGGCTGGAGCTGGCGCAGCCAGCCGCGCTGGCCGTACTTGTTCGACCAGGTCACCACGGCCTCGCGCAGGTCGTGGAGCTGCACGCCGCGCTGGCGGGTGCCGGTCCACATGTCGGTGAGGGACCGGCCCAGCTCGGCGTGCCACATCAGCGGCGGCAGGTCTTCGATCACGACCGACATGCCGACGTGGTTGACCGGGCTGTTGGTCGTCATCTGGATCGCCCGGTCGGGGACCGAACGGCCGCGGAACACCCAGACGTCACCGGTCCGGGTCTGGGTCAGCGCTTCGTCGAGGGTGATGCCGCTCATATCGGTAACCTAAGCACATGCGCTGGTGGAAAATCCTGGGCCTGGCCGCGTTCGCGGGCGTCGCGGCGACCGGAGTGGTGGCGGTCCGCGCCGAACGGCGTCGCCGGGCCTACACCCCCGAGGAGATCCGCGACCGGCTCCGCGAACGGACGGCCGAGATCTCCTCGCAGGGCACGCCTAACCCCTGACCGATCGGGGCGGCACGGTGTTGCCGGTCAGCGCCGCGTCGTCGATCGAGACGGGGCGGTAGGGCAGGGTCGCGAGCCGGCGCCGCATCTGGCCGAGGGTGTCGGCGAGGGTGTCGGCGCGGGCGCTGACGAACGCCCACTCGTGCTCGTCGGAGCCGTAGTAGACGACCGACGGGAACGCCCGGGTGAAACGCTCCCAGGAGCGGCGCAGCGTGTGGTTGCGCCACAGGGTCATGCATCCGGCCTGGGTCGACACGACCCCGCCGGGGGCCAGCGCCTTGCGGCACATCTCCAGGAACGCGGCGCCGTAGAGGCGGTCGTGCTGGGCGTCTCCCTCGGGGCTCTCGTCGGGCAGGTCGACGACGATGACGTCGTAGCCGGCGGCCGACTCCAGGAAGGCGTAGCCGTCTTCGTAACGCATGGTGATCGGGCCGGTGCCCCGCTCGGCGGCGGTGAGCTCGGCGACGGTGTAGCCGTAGGGCAGGTGGTCGGCGCAGATCCGGACCGCCCGCCGGTCGATGTCGACGTGGTCGACGACCCGGGCGCCCGCCGCGACGAGGAGCTGGCAGGCCACGCCCTCGCTCGACCCGATGACCAGGCAGCGGTCGAGCCGGTCGGCGAGCAGGGCCGGGGGGATGACCAGGGCCTCGTGGTAGACGAGCTGGCTGAACTCGGTCGACTGGCGCTCGCCGCCGCAGAACAGGCTCGCGCCCTGCTCTGTGACGGCGACCAGGACGTCTTGGAAGGGGGTCGTCTCCTCGTGGAGCACGGCGTCGACCCGCCACAGGCGGCGCATGCCGCCGGTCGTCGGCTCATCGATCCACAGGTGACCGTCGTGTTCGATCAAAGGGTTGCCTCCACTCGCTGACCGCCTCTCCCGATGATCCTCGTCGTCACCCGGCCGGGTGTCAGCTCGGCGGCCATGACGCTCATGGCCTTGCGGGGGTCGGCCCGGTCACCGCAGGTGAAGACGTCGACGAAGGCGGCGCGGTGCTGGGGGTAGGTGTGGAGCGAGGCGTGCGACTCGGCCAGCAGGGTCAGCACGGTGACCCCCTGGGGGACGAACCGGTGGGAGACCACCTCCATGACGGTCGCCCCCGCTTCCTTCATGGCCCTGGGCAGCAGCGTGCGCAGCAGGGGTTCGTCGTCGAGGAGCGCCGGGTCGGCGTCCTCGAACTCGACGATGACGTGGATGCCGCTGAACCGGCCGATCTGCGTGGTCATCAGCCCGGCACACAGAAGGTCGGCAGCGCCGGCAGGCCGTTGACCGCCGCGCAGGAGTAGCTGGAGGTGTACGCCCCGGCGTCCATGATCTCGATGGGGTCGCCGGGGGCGAGCGAGAGGGGCATGGCGTAGTCGGTGTGCTGGTAGAGCACGTCGTCGCCGTCGCTGGTCGGCCCGGCCAGCACGACCGGCCCGTCGGGGCCGAACCCGGCGGGGGTGTGGATGCGGTAGGCGATGGTGTCGTTCTCGGTCTCGACCAGGCCGTTGTAGCGGCCGACGTCGAGGAACACCCAGCGGCGCGGGTCGGCGGGCACGCCGCCGCGGACCGCCACGACCTCGGCGCGGATCATGCCAGACGGGCCGACGAGGGATCGGCCCGGCTCGATGACCAGTCGCGGACGGTCGCGGGGTTCGAAGTGGCGGGCGAGCGACAGGTCGACCGCGCGGGCGAACTCCTCGGAGGAGGCCGACGGTTCGCGGTAGGAGATCGGGAACCCCCCGCCGATGTCGATGACGGGCAGCCGCACGCCCTCGGGTTCGAGCATCTTGGCGATCTTCGCGGCGGCGGCGATGCCGGCGTCCCAGGCGGCGAGGTTGCGCTGCTGGGAGCCGACGTGGAACGTGACGCCCTGGGGTCGCAGGCCCCGGTCGGCGGCCTCGGCGAGCATCTCGGGCGCCGCCTCCTCGGGGCAGCCGAACTTGGCCCCGAACGGCATCGCGGCGGCCGGCGGGGTCACCTGGATGCGGCAGAACACCTTCGACCCGGGCGCCTCGACGATGATGTTGCGCAGGTCGCCGGGGTTGTCGAAGGCGAAGGTCCGCACTCCGCGCTCGTAGGCGGCGGCCACGTCGGAGCGCTTCTTCACCGGGTTGCTGAACGACAGCCGGGACGCGGGCACCCCGCGCGCCAGGCAGAGCTCGATCTCGGCGAGGCTGGCGACGTCGAAGCCGGCGCCTAACCGGGCGAGGGTGGTGATGACGCCGGGTGCGGCGTTGGCCTTGACCGCGTAGAGGATCTCGGCGCCGATGAACGCGAGGCTCATGGTCCGGTAGGTCGATTCGAGCGTCGGCAGATCGATGAGCAGGCAGGGACTGGGCGTCTCGTGACGGTCGGCGAAGGCGCGCAGCCGCACTGCGGCCCCCTCCATCGCGCCCTCGACACGTCGAGTGAGAGTCAGGTCTGGCACGGCTCCCCCTTACTTTCCGTGGTATATCGCCCACCGAAAGTAGTCACACGGGAACCCCGATGACCATAACCTGAAGGTGACACGGACCTTACTTAGCGAATTGATAGAGCCCGGCGGTTTTAACTCTGTGACGGGAAGGGCAGAAGAGAAGTTTCCCGTCCGCCCATATGTGGATATTTCACCAATCGTCCGCTATAGATCCAGGACGACGTCCTCGCGCACCGGCGCCGAGCAGCAGATGAGCGCGTCCCCGGCCGCCGGCGGCTCCAGCGGCTCGGTCCGATAGCGGACCTCACCCGCCAGCAGCCCCGTCACGCAGGTGTGGCACACCCCCGTCCGGCACGACCACCGCACCGGCACGTCGCACGCCTCGGCCAGTTCGAGGAGACTGCCGTACTCCTCGCCCCACCGGACGGTCAGCCCGCTGCGCGCGAAGGTGACCTCCGGGCCGGTCCCCCGGGACGCCGGCGGATGCGGCCGGACGTGCCGCGCGTCCACCACACCGGGGTTGACAGCGGCCAGTGTGCCGAACAGTTCGGTGTGCACCCGCGCGGCCGGGAGCCCCGCGCCGGCCAGCGCGTCGGCCATGGCGCCCATGAAGCCGGCGGGCCCGCATATATAGGCGTCGGTGTCGGGCGTGAGCCCGAGTCCGGCCAGGCCGGCGGCGGTCGGGCGGCCGGTCTCGGCGTGCGGCGGCAGCGGTTCGCCGGGTTCGGGGGCGGTGAAGAAGACCTTCCACCGGGCGCCGGGGATGCGGTCGAGCAGTTCGTGCACCTCGTCGGCGAACACCTGCGTCCTGACAGCGCGTGTCACGTGCAGCCACCAGACGGGCCGTTCGGCGCCCGTCTCGGCCAGGGTGTGGAGCATCGCCAGCACGGGGGTGATGCCGATCCCGGCCGAGATCAGCGCGACCGGTGAGGAGGCGTCGGCCATCGTGAAGTCGCCCCGGGGCGCGGCCACCTCCAGCGCGTCGCCCTCGGCGACCCGGGAGTGCAGGTATCCACTGACCTCGCCGCCGGGTTCGTGCTTGACGGTGATTCGATAGCCGGAGGATCCAAGCGACAACGAGTAGCTGCGCACCGAGCCGCCGGGCACCCGTACCGTCAGATACTGGCCCGGCAGGGCCACCGGCAGCGCCGAACCGTCGCCGGGGGCGAGATAGAAGGAGACGGTGTCCGCACTCTCCCGGCGCACCCGCGTGACGGCGAGCGGCCGGAACCCCGGCCACGCGGGCCGGGCGAGGGGGGCGGCGGTGAGCAGGTCCCGGAACGAGCCCTGCCAGCCGGGGCTCAGCGCCGGGTTGTCCAGCGCGGCCCGCAACCGGGCGGGGTCGCGCGGGCCGGGGAGGTAGAGCAGAGCGTCGGCCTCGGCGACCGAGACCTCCCCCGCGCCGACCGACAGGCGCTCGATGTCGTCTCCGGCCTCCACGAACCCCTCGGTGATCACCCGCAGGTAGAACCCGGGCCGCCGGTGCCCGACGAGCAGCGAGGCCATCTCGGGCACGCCCATCCGCAACCCCACCCGGAAACAGGTGACGCGCGGCTGGGTGACCTCGAAGACGGCACCGCCGATCCGGTAGCGGTCGCCGATGCGGACCTCGTCGTCGGGCAGCCCGTCGACGGTGAGGTTCTCGCCGAACTGGCCGTAGGTGAGGTCGTCGCGGCCGAGGTGACGGCTCCAGTGGGCGTAGGAGTCGATCTGGTAGACCAGCACGGCGCGCTGCTCACCCCCGTGCCCCGCCAGGTCGCCCTGCCCGTCGCCGTCGATGTTGAGCCGCCGCACCCGCCGCGGCCCCTCGACGCTGCTCTTCCAGATGCCCGTGTGGACGGTGCGGCCCTCCCAGGGCACGTCCTTGGGCAGGCCCACGTTGACCGACAGCAGTTTTCCGACGATCTCCCCCATACCGGGAGACCTACCCAGCTCAGCGCACGCGGCCCCGCGGCTTCAGCCGCAGGGAGGGCAGTTCGGGGGCGCGGAGCGGGTCGCCGTCGTAGCCGGGCACCGGGCCGAGGGCGCCCTCGCCCCAGGAGCGGCGGAACTCGACGATCTCGTCGTGCGAGCGGCCGACGAAGTTCCACCACATGACGATGCGCTCCTCGAAGGGCTCGCCGCCGAGCAGCAGCAGGCGGGCGTCGCCGCCGAGGTCCACCGAGGAGCGGCCCGCGCCCAGGTAGAGCAGCGGCCCCGGCTCCAGCGTCGTCCCGGCGACCTGCGCGGTCCCCGACAACACGAGCGCGGCGTACTCCCAGGCGGGCTTCAGCGGCAGCCGCGACGGCGCGGACACCACGATCTCGGCCCCCGCGATGGGCGTGTGCGCGGTGGCGGGCGAGGTCAGCCCGGCCAGCTCCCCCAGGAGCACGGTCACCGAGCAACCGGGCTCGGTGAGCTCGGGCAGGTCGGGGTGGTGCTCGAAGGCGGGGGCGGTGTGCCGGGCGCTCTCGGGCAGCGCGACCCAGAGCTGCGCGCCGTGCAGCCGCCCGTATTCGGACTCCTCGGAGTGGGCGATGCCGCGCCCGGCGGTCATCAGGTTGAGCTGCCCCGGTTTGATCACCTGCTCGCTGCCGAGCGTGTCGCGGTGCAGCACCTCGCCCTCGACGAGCCAGCTCACCGTCTGCAACCCCGTGTGGGGATGGGGCGGCACCGTCATCGTGGCCGGTTCGGGCCCGTAGGCGTCGGCGAAGCACCACGCCCCGACCATCCGCCGCCCGGCGGTGGGCAGCGTGCGGGTGACCTTCATGCCGCGGGTCCCGCCCAGCACGACGTCACGGCCGGGCAGCAGCTCCGGTTCGCCCGCGCCCTCGCCGCCGCAGACGGCCTCCCGGGGGTCGCTTTCGAGGTTGCTCATGTACGGGAATCTACGCCGACGCCCGTACGAGAGAAGACGAAGGCCCCGCTCGCGGACGAGCGGGGCCTTCGGTCGCGGCAGGGTCAGCCGGCGTGGGCGCCGTTCACCGACAGGACCCGCTCGGCCGGCGGGATGGCCGGGAACTGGCCGGTGTCGACGATGCCGTGCTCCAGGTAGGCGGCCTCGATCAGCGCGTGGGCCTTGGCCTCCAGCTTCCAGAGCGAGCGGAACTCCTTGGCCATGTCGATCGGGACGCCGGTCTCGCGGGCGATGTCGGCCGCGCGGGGCACGAAGCGCTCCTCGATGGCCTGGTCCCAGTAGGCGCGGGCGGCCTTGATCCACGACGAGCGCTGCATGATGTCGACCGGGGAGGCGACGGGCCGGCGCTGCTCGTCCTCCTCGTCGGCCGGGGCCATCAGGGCGCGCACGGCGATGCTCGGCTGCTGGGGCTCGGGCTCCCACGGGACCGGCGGGTGGAGGTCGAGCAGGGCGCTGGTGTTGAACAACGCGCCGATCTGCGAGAGCAGCGCCTCCTGGCGCTCGGCGTCGTTGGCCAGGCCGGTGTGCTCGACCGCCTGGTCCATGGCGCGGTCGAGGCGGGCCAGCGCGGCGCGCATGCGGCGCTCGGAGGCGCCGGTCTCGCGCAGGTGGCGGGCGCGCTTGGCGGCCAGGGCGACCCGGGTGAGGCGGCGGTGGGCGTCGACGTCGCTGGCGGTGCGGTCGCTCGACTCGGCCAGGCCGAGGCGGACCATCGCGCGCTCGGGGGTGAGCCGCCAGTGGATGCGGCTGCGGCCGGTGAGGCGGACCCGCTCGATGGCCATGCCGCGCTCCCAGAGCCACGCGGCGACCAGCGGGGCGGCCAGGCGGAAGATCGCCTCGGCGAGGCTGGCGGCGTCCATCGCCGACAACACGGCCGACAGGCCGGTGAGCACCCAGACCGCCAGGCCGTCGATGCCGGCGGCGTAGTTCTCCCGCATGTTGCGGCGGGCCCGGACGGCCGAGGTGATGACGGCGACCTCGATGAACGCGAAGAGCAGCAGCCGCAGCGGGCCGTCGAATCCGAGGACGTCTCCGGCGAACTGCCACATGCCCTGGGCGGACACCCCGGTCGCGATGCTCGCCGCGACGATGGTCAGGATGTCTTCGGTCGGCCGGGGGGCGACGTACTTGGTGAAGACACGGCCGGCTCCGCGCCAGACGGCGCGCAGGACATAGAGCAGGATGACGAGCGCCACCAGGGCGAAGACGGCGATGATCGCCGCGCCGACCGGGTTCGCGGAGACCCAGGCGGAGACCTCTTCGAATTCAGGCATACGAACCATCAATCTCGACGTCCGACGGTATAACGACGCGATCATTCCAGAATGTCGCGTGCCACGCGCACGAAACCCCTGTGACAGCGGGGAAATCGGTGATTCCAGCCTCCTGTGGCGGGCACGCTCATCGGGTACCGAACCGGCCCGAATCGTTGTTAGATGGCCCTCGGCGGAGGAGGACACGAATGGACGTCGCCGACCTCGTCAAAGGGGCCGCCGGTGGAGACGAGACCGCTTGGAACGCTCTCGTGGCCCGGTTCACCGGGTTGCTGTGGGCGGTGACGGCCGGGTTCGGGCTGGGCGACGACGACCGGCGCGACGTCGTGCAGGAGGCCTGGTTACGGCTGGCCGAGCGGCTCGACCGGATCGAGCAGCCCGACAAGGTCGGCGGCTGGCTGGCCACGACCGCCCGGCGCGAGGCGCTGCGGCTGGCGAAGGCGGCGGGCCGGGTGACCCCGGCCGGAGACGGCTTCCTCGCCGACGTCCGCTCGCCCGACCGCACCCCCGAGCAGGTCCTGCTCGACGCCGAGCAGGCGGCGCTCGACGCCGCGCGGGCGGCCCGGCTGCTGGCGGCGTTCGAGCAGCTCGGGCAACGCTGCCGCGACCTGCTGCGGATCCTGTCGGCGACGCCGCCGCCCAGTTACCTGGAGATCGCGGCCACCCTCGACATGCCGGTCGGCAGCATCGGGCCGACCCGGGCCCGCTGCCTGAAGTCGCTGCGCGCCAAACTCGGCGGCCCCGAGTAGGTATCAGGAGCGGCCGGTCACCCTCCTACCTTCCGTGACAATCGTGTCTGAACTGAGGGCCGCCTTCGTCGGACGTGACCGCGAACGGGCCGCCCTCCACGCGTGCGCCGACCGGGCCCGCTCGGGCCGCCCGGCGCTGGTCCTGGTCGACGGGCCGCCGGGGGTCGGCAAGACCGCGCTGGTCCGCAGCGCGCTGGAGGGCTTCCGGGTGCTCGCCGCGAGCGGCGATCCCCTCGAAAGCTCCTTCGATTACGGCTTCGCCCAGCAGTGGCTCCACGACGACGCCTCGGGCGACCCCATGGACGTCGGCGCCCGCCTGCTGGGCGTGCTGACCGGTTCGGCGGAGCCGGTGGCCCTGGTGGCCGACGACGCGCAGTGGGCCGATCCCCCGTCGGTGCGGGCGCTGGCGTTCGCGCTGCGCCGCCTGCACACCGGCAACGTGCTGGTCGTCGTGGTCACCCGGGACGAACCGCCCGACGGGCTGCGGCGGCTGTTCCGCGACGCGACCCGGTTGTCGCTGACCGGGCTGAGCGCGGCCGAACTGGGGGAACTCGCCGCGAACCTGTGCCCGGTGCCCCTGGGGGCGGCGGCGCTGGCCCGGTTGCGGACGCACACCGGCGGTTCCCCGCTGCACGCCGAGGCGCTGCTCCGGCAGGCCCCGCCCGGCGTGCTGGCCGACCCCATGGGGCCGCTGCCCGCGCCGCGGGGGCACGCGATGGACGTACAGGACCGGCTCGGACGGCTCGACGAGCGGACCCGCGCGCTGGTCCGGGCGGCGAGTGTGCTCGGCGAGGAGGGCCCGCTCTGGCAGGCCGAACGGCTCGCCGGCACCCCCGGCGCGATCCTGCTGCTCGACGGGGCGGTGACGGCCGGGCTGCTGGTCCACCGGGTCGGCGGGGAGCTCCTGGTGGGCTTCCCCGATCCGCTGACCAGGGCGGCGGTCTACGAGGGGCTGCGGCCGGGCGAGCGGGCGCGGCTGCACCTGGAGGCCGCCGCCATCTGCCCCGACCCGGTCGACCGGCTGCGGCATCGCATCAGCGCGGTCTCCCGCGCCGACGACGCGTTCGCCCGGGAGGTGGCCGCCTTCGCACGGGAGCAGGGGGCGGCCGGGAACTGGGAGGTGGCGGCCGACCACCTGGAGCGCGCCGCCCGGCTGACCGCGTCGGCGCGCGAGCGCGGGGTGCCGCGGGCGGAGGCGGTGCACGCGCTGCTGCTCGCCGGGCAGCCCGGCCGGGCCGCCGAGCTCGCGCGGGAGCCCAACGCCCATCCGGGCGCGCGGGCGTTCGCGGCGGGGCTCGTGGCGGAGGCGTGCGGGGACGGCGGTCGGGCGCGGAGCCTGCTCGAACGGGCCTGGCACGACCGGGAGCCGTCCTTCGAGGGCGCGGTCGCGACGGCGCTGGCGCGCCTGCACCTGTCCGACGGCCGGATGCACGAAGGCCATCGGTGGGCGCTGCGGGCGTCGGGGCCGGGCGCCGGCTTCGTCCAGGCGGTCTCCCGGTTCGCCGCCGGGCGGCAGGACGAGGTCCTGGACCTCCGGCTGCCGGACCCGGCGGTGGCCTCGCCCGGGGAGCTCGACCTGCTGACCGGCCGCGCGGCGGCGCGGCTCTGGACGGGCGACGCGTCCGGGGCCCTGGCCGACCTGAGGGGGGTCCCCGGCGCGGTGGCCGAGACGCTGCGGTGCCTCGCGGAGGTGCGGGCGGGGGCCTGGGACGACGCGCTCTCCCGCCCCCGGGGGACCTGGACCGCGCCCTACACCGTGGCGGCGCAGGCCATGGTCCACGCCGCGCGGGGCGAGGTCGCGACCGCCCGGACGCTGCTCTCGCACGGGCTGGGCGCCGTGAGCGGGCTGGCCCGGATGTTCCTCGACGCGGCGGCGGCGTTCGCCGACCAGGTCGAGGCCGGCACCCCCGATCCCGCGATTTCGCCCGACGCCGGATTCGCCGCTTGCGGGTGGATGTTGCCGATGGCGGAGGGCGGGCCGCGGGTCCGGGCGGGGGTGGCGGCCGCGTGCGGGGAGGGCGCGGCGGCGGCGCCGCTGTTCGAGGAGGCGGTGCGGTCCCCCGATCCGTTCGAGCGGGCGCGGGCCGAGTTCGCCTACGGCTCGTTCCTGCGCAGGTCGGGGCGGCGCACCGACGCGGCGGTCCGGCTGCGCGCCGCCCGCGACGGGTTCCGGGCGCTCGGGGCCACACCCTTCCTGGAACGGTCCATGCGCGAGCTGGCCGCGTGCGGGAGATCGAACGACGCGCTGACGGCCCAGGAGAGCACGGTCGCCGGGCTGGTGGTGGCGGGGCTGACCAACAAGGAGATCGCCCGGCGGCTGACGCTCAGCGTGAAGACGGTCGAATATCACCTGTCGAACGTGTTCGCGAAGCTGGGGGTGTCCTCCCGGACCGCTCTGGTGGCGCGGCTGGTGCGGGGTCAGCCCCTGCGGGCGTAGAAGCGGCCGTCGTGGCGGTCGATGCGCAGCGGGCGGCCGAAGCACGCCGACAGGTGCTCGCCGGTCAAAGTCTCCGCGACCGGGCCGCCGGCCAGCACCCGGGCGTCGCGCATCAGCAGCGCGTGGGTGGTGGTCGCCGGGACCTCCTCCAGGTGGTGGGTGACCAGCACGGTCGACAGGCCCGGACGGACGGCGAGCTCCTCCAGGGCCTCGATCAGGTCTTCGCGGGCGGGCAGGTCGAGGCCGGCGAAGGGCTCGTCGAGGAGCAGGATCTCGGGGTCGGCCATGAGGGCGCGGGCCACCCGGACGCGGGCCCGTTCCCCCTGGGAGCACACGACGAAGAGCCGATCGGCCAGGTCCTTGCAGCCCAGGTCGGTCAGCAGGGCCTCGGCCTTGGCGTGCTCGGCGGGGCCGTACTGGTCCCAGAGGGGGGCGCTGGTGCCGGTGTGGCCGGTCAGGACGACCGTCTTGGCGGTCGCGCCCTCCTCCTCCAGCAGGCTCTCGTCGACGAGCCGCTGACTGGCCGCCACCAGGCCGATGTGGCGGCGCAACTCCCGCAGGTCGACCTTGCCGAGCTGCTTGCCGAGCACCCGGGCGATGCCGGAGGTGGGGTGGCGCACGGTCGCGGCGACCGACAACATCGTGGTCTTCCCGGCGCCGTTGGGGCCGAGCACCACCCAGTGCTCGCCCTTCCGGACGGTGAGGTCCACGTCGGAGACCAGCGCGCGGCCGACGGCGCGCACGCTCACCCCGTGGAGTTCAAGCGCGGAATCGTTCATCCGCACAGCATGTCAGGGTGTTTCAGGACACCCGGAACTGCCCTCCCACGCGGTCGAGGTCGGCCGGGTGGTCGGCGATGTGGATGCGGTCGCCGTGCTTCACCCCGGCGGGCACGGCCGAGTCGAGGTAGGTGTTGATCCCCTTCACCAGGAAGTCGTCGAGTTCGCCGTCGACGAGCCGCAGCAGCGCCGCGCCGCCCTTGGCGGTGATCAGCTCGATCGGCCGGCCGTCGAGTTCGAGGCAGACGGCGCCCTCGTGGTCGCTCTGGGTCAGCACGGTCAGGTAGGCGACGTCGCGGTCGGGGTGGACGCGCAGGTAGGCGTCGGCGTGGCCGTGGGTGATCCGGACCCGCGACGCCGCGGCGGCCGGGGCGGAGGGGAGGGCGTCGGCGAGGACCGTACAGGGACGGAGGTCCTCGTCGAGGGCCGGCGCCGGGCCGTCGACCACGACCGAGCCGCCGGCCGCGATGTGCGCGGCCAGCAGCGCCTGCACGTGGCGGTGCATGAACGGCCCGCCCGGCACGGTCACGCTCCCGTGGACGGCGAGGTCGTCGACGGTGGCGCTCTGGAGTTCGACCAGCGCGTAGTCGGCGCCCTCGGCGCGGCAGCGCTCGTGGTAGGCGCGCAGCGACCGGCCCAGCCGCGGGGCGTCGGAGCCCTCGGGCGAGAAGGCGGCGATCCCGGCGTAGGGGAGGTAGAGGCCGTAGGCGCCGGCGCGCTCGGGGCGCGACTCCAGGAACTCGGCGCCGTGCAGGGTGAGGAAGTCGGACATCGACTTCAGCGTGTGGGCCTTCGGGGTGGCCGCGCCGTTCTCGTCGATCGGGGCGCAGTCGGGGTAGGGCGACTCGTGCAGGTCGTCGAGTTCGGTGGTCCAGCCCGAGGTGTTGACGCCGGTGTAGACGTTGAACCCGGTCGCGCCGGCCGCCAGCGCGAGCAGCGTCTGGTGGTAGGAGGTGGTGCCGTCGGCGTAGGCGGGGTCGTAGAGCTTGGAGAAGCCCCAGTTCTCCTCCAGGTTCGGGCCCGGGGCCCGCTTGGCGGCCGTCACGTAGCGGGCGTGGGAGTCGCGGTTGGCCGAGACGACGCCCATCCAGTTGGTGAAGCCGTAGTGGATGCCGTCCCAGATCTCCGGGCGGACCCGGGCCAGCCAGTCGTCGAACGAGTGGTGGTGCTCGGCGGGCGGGTTGAGGTTGACCACGACCGGGACGCGCGCGGCGACGGCGGCGCTCCAGCGGTGGTAGACCTCGGCCAGGTACTCGGCGTGGAAGCGCCCCCAGTCGGCGTAGGACTGCAGCTCCTCCGATCGCGCAGGCCCGGTCCACTCCCTCGGGGGCTCGATGTCGGACCAGTCGCCGATCGCGGTGCCGTGGAGGCGGTCGTACTCCTCGACGGTGCCGTACCAGTCCTTCAGCCGGTCGCGGTAGAAGGCCAGCGCCGAGGCGCTGTAGTCGTAGGCGCTCAGCGGGAGCGCGCCGCTGGTGTAGATGCCCTCGTTGGCGATCTGCATCAGGATGATCGGCCCGTCCGGCCAGGTCGCGGGCTCGATGACCTCCTTGCCGGTGGCGTTGAGCCACTGGGTGACCATGCCGTCGAACAGCGGCGCGAGCGGTGCGGGCAACGGGTCGCCGAGCCAGTTCGAGGCCTCGCCGGCGGCGTCGAGCACGGCCTCGATCGCCGAGTTGTTCTTCGGGCACACCCAGTCGGGCAGACCGCCGTAGTTGGTCTCGGCGTGGATGAACGGCCCGGGTTTGGCCACCACCTGGAGCCCGAGCTCGTGGCAGAGCGCCAGGAATCCCACCACGTCACGGTTCCCCTGGCTCTCCCCCGAGAAGTCAGGCGGACCGTCCGGGGTCGGCTGGTGGTGCCGCCACGGGAGATAGCACGTGATCACGCGGATGCCCAGCTCGTCTCGGATCGCGATGAGCCGGTCACGCCACACGGAGGGGTCGTCCCGGTAGTAGGGGTAGTCGGCCGTCACGAGCACCTGCGGCTCGCCGTCGATGACGGTAACACCGTCGCGGACCTCGATGGCCACGCTCACTCCTTCGCTGGTACACCGTATTGCTCTAATACATAGTCTATATCTTGAAAAAAGTCACCCATGGCTCGTTGGTAACGCTCCGACCACGTCGGATGACTTATTTTTGGCTCTGATCTAACATGGGCGCAGACATGGGGGAAGGAAGATCATGGTGAGGCCCGAGCGACGTACCGTCCGCGATCTCCGAAGGGGGAACCGGGCGGTCCTGTTGCGCGCTCTCTATTTCGCGGGCCCGACGAGCCGCCACGAGCTGACCGCCCTGACCGGCCTCAGCGCGGCCACCGTCAGCAACGTGACCGGCGACCTGCTCGCCGACGACATCATCGTCGAGGCAGGGCTGGTCGACAGCGACGGCGGGCGTCCGCGTGTACTGCTGCGCGTCAATCCGACCTACGGTTTCGCGATCGGCGTCGACGTGGGCGAGACCCACGTGCGCGTCGAGTTGTTCGACCTCGACATGAACGAACTGGCCAAGAGCGAGTTCGCGCTGCGCCCGGGCGCCCACGACGTCGACGTCGTCGTGCGCCACGTGCTGTCGGGCATCGACGCCGTCGTGGCCGACAGCGGGGTGCCGCCGTCGAAGGTCCTGGGCGTGGGCGTCGGCGTGCCCGGCATCGTCGAACGCGGCCCCGAGGCGATGATCCACGCGCAGACCTTCGGGTGGCACTCGGTCCCGCTCGGCAGCCTCCTGCGCGCCGGCACCCCGTTCCCGCTGCACATCGACAACGGGGCCAAGACGATGGGCCAGGCCGAGATGTGGTTCGGCGCCGGGCGGGGTTCCCGCCACGCGGTGATCGCGCTGATCGGGTCGGGCGTCGGCGCCAGCATCATCGCCGACGGCGTGACCTACCGGGGCGCCAACAGCTCCGCCGGCGAGTGGGGCCACACCAAGATCGCCATCGGCGGCCGGGGCTGCCGATGCGGCGGCCGGGGCTGCCTGGAGGCCTACATCGGCGCCGAGGCCGTGCTGGAACGTGCCGGAATCGACGTCGACACCTCGACCGAGCAGGCGGCCTTCGCCGAACTGGTGACCTCGGGCTCCCCGGTGATCGACGAGACGGTCGAATACCTCGGGGCCGGCCTGGCGAACCTGATCAACCTGTTCAACCCGGAGCGGATCGTCGTCGGCGGCTGGGCCGGCCTGCTGCTCGGCCAGCACCTGCTGACCACGATCAAGCAGAGAGCCGCCGAGAACTGCCTCACCCAGCCCTATTCGACGGCCTCGATCGTGCTCGGCCGCCTCGGCCCCGACGCCGTCGCCCTGGGCGCGGCCACCCTCGTGGTCGACGAATTCCTCCTCAGCACCACCTCGTCGTCAGTGTCGCGGGAGCCCGCCGTAAGCTAGTTCGGCGCGCTGACCTTACGGATTTCCGTCGCGTGAGGGAGCGCATACCGCAGAATGGCGTCAAACCCCCCACTGGCCGAGGAGATCACTTTGGGCACTTCACGCGACATCCTGGACCTCGCCCTCAGCGCCCGCGAACTGGCCGACAACCAGCCCGCCGGCACGTTGGAACACGCGGCCGCCACCTCCGTGGCGATCACCTGCGCGACCACACGGGACGAGGACCAGGCCCGATCGGTGCTGGAGGGGGTCTCGCCGGAGGAGGTCAGGGCCGCGGCCCTGGAACTCTTCGAACGGCTCGCCCAGCAGTAAGAGACGGCGGCACGGCTCCGGCCTGTGGGGGCGCCGGAGCTTGAGGTCGTGTACGTCCTGAGCACGGCCCCGGCGGACACCGCACCCGGGACCGCCTCTCATGTGACCGGCTGCGGCCACCAGCGGCCAGCGGATCCGACCGGCGCCGTGACGAACGCTCAGATCACGCTTTCCCCCCTTGCGTCGCTTCACTCTGCGGCGTCGGCGGTCTCCCCCGCCACCACCTCAAGAACCGAGTCGCCGTATTTGGCCAGTTTGTTCTCGCCGATGCCGCTGATCGTGCCCAGTTCGGCGAGGGTCGACGGCAGGCGGGTGGCGATCTCCTTCAGGGTCGCGTCGTGGAAGACGACGTAGGCCGGCACACCCTGTTCCTTCGCGGTGGCGGCACGCCAGGCCCGGAGGCGTTCGAACAGCGGCTTGGCCTCGGAGGACAGGTCGGCCGCCGGCGGCGCGGACTTCGCCACGGCGACCCTGGCCCTGCGCTCCGGGTCTTTGCGCATGGTGATGGTCCGCTGACCGCGCAGCACGTCGGCGCTGGCGTCGGTGAGGATCAAGGTCGGGTAGTCGCCGCCCTCGACGTCGAGGATGCCCAGGGCCAGCAACTGGCGGATGACCGCGCGCCATTCGGGCTCGCGCAGATCGGTGCCCACGCCGTAGACGCTGAGCGTGTTGTGGCCGTATTGGCGGATCTTCTCGTTGTCGCGGCCGAGCAGGATGTCGGTGATGTGGGCGGCGCCGAACTTCTGGCGGCGTTCGCGGTGCAGGCGCAGGATCGTCGACAGGACCTTCTGGGCGGCGACCGTGCCGTCCCACGACTCGGGCGGGGTCAGGCAGGTGTCGCAGTTGCCGCACGGCCCGGCCTGCTGGCCGAAGTAGTCGAGCAGGCCGACGCGGCGGCAGCCGACCGACTCGCACAGGGCCAGCATCGCGTCGAGATGGCGGGAGAGCCGCCGCCGGTGGGCGTCGTCGCCCTCGGAGGTGTCGATCATGCGGCGCTGCTGGACGACGTCCTGCAGCCCGTAGGCCATCCACGCCGTGGACGGCAGCCCGTCGCGCCCGGCGCGGCCGGTCTCCTGGTAGTAGCCCTCGATCGACTTCGGCAGGTCGAGGTGGGCGACGAACCGGACGTCGGGTTTGTCGATCCCCATCCCGAACGCGATCGTCGCCACCATCACCAGGCCCTCCTCCCGGAGGAAGCGTGACTGGTGGGCCGCCCGCGTGCGGGCGTCGAGACCGGCGTGGTAGGGCAGCGCCGGGATGCCGTTCTGGGCGAGGAAGGCGGCGACCTGCTCCACCGAGTTGCGCGACAGGCAGTAGACGATGCCGGCGTCGCCCTTGTGCTCGTTGCGCAGCAGGTCGAGCAGTTGCTTCTTCGGCTCGTTCTTGGGGACGACCCGGTATTGGATGTTGGGCCGGTCGAAGCTGGCGACGAAGTGGCGGGCGTCGTCGAGCTTGAGCCGGGTGGCGATCTCGGTGTGGGTGGCCGGGGTCGCCGTGGCGGTGAGCGCCACCCTCGGCACGTCGGGCCACCGCTCGTGGAGGGCCGACAGCGCCAGGTAGTCGGGCCGGAAGTCGTGCCCCCACTGGGACACGCAGTGGGCCTCGTCGATCGCGAACAACGAGATCTTCGCCCGGTCGAGCAGGTTCATCGTCTGCTCCGACCGCAACCGCTCGGGCGCGAGATAGAGCAGGTCGAGCTCACCGGCGACGAACAGCGCCTCGATGGCCTGCCGCTCCCCCATGTCCTGCGTCGAGTTGAGGAACCCGGCCCGGACGCCGAGCGCGGTCAGCGCGTCGACCTGATCCTGCATCAGCGCGATCAGCGGCGAGACGACCACGCCGACCCCGGGCCGCACGAGGGCGGGGATCTGGTAGCAGAGCGACTTCCCGCCCCCGGTCGGCATCAGGACCAGCGCGTCACCACCCGCGACGACGTGATCGATGATCTCCTGCTGGCCGTCGCGGAAGGTGTCGTAGCCGAACACCCGGCTCAGCACGTCGTGGGGGTCGGTGAACCGGGTCTCCTCGACCCAGGGGGCCGTTTCGAGCCGGGGTTCGTCTTCGTCGTCCCAGTCGGGGGCCTCGGCGTCGGGCCAGGGAACGAGTTCGTCGGGGGAAGCCACCCGCACACCCTAACGAGCCCGGACGACAAACCCGCCCCTCAGCGGCGGGCGGCCCGGACCGTGTCCGCGAAGGACACGACCGCGCGCAGGTCCGCCGCGCTCCACGGCATGCGGGCGCTGATCTCCTCGCTGTTCTCGTCCCACATTCTGCGGGTCGCCGCTTCGGTCCCCGCGCCCGCCGTGTGGAACGCGGCGCCGAGGGTGTCCCATCGGGCGACCGCGTCGCGCGCCTCGGCCGAGTCGGGGGCGACGTCGTCCCGCACGCAGGCGAGCAGGGTTTCGACCAGGGTGCGGAACTCCCGTTTGGCCGATTCGACGGCCTCGGGGCCGAGGGCCTCGCGGCGGGCGGTCAGGGAGTCGCGTTGTTCGGGGGTGAAGTAGGCGTCGAACATGGCCATCATCTCCAGGGCCTTCACGTAGTCGTCGGGGTCGTCGTGGGCGAGCAGGCGGGTGAGCTGTGCCCTCAGCGCGTCGAGTTCGGCGGCGCGTTCCGACAGGGCCGCCAGTTGCGCGCGCAGGAGGGCCTCCATGGTTCCCGGGGCCTCCAGCGATGCGGCGATTTCCTCCAATGACATGCCGAATGTCCGCAATGACCGGATGCGATAGAGTCGCCGAAGATCTTCCGGCCCGTAGCGGCGGTGGCCGTTGGGGGTTCTCTCCGTCGGGCGCAGGAGACCGATTTCGTCGTAGTGGCGCAGCGCGCGTACGGTCGTTCTGGTCGCCTGCGCAAGTCGGCCGATCGTCCACATGCGGCAACCGTACGACCTGCCGTGACGTCCGATTCAAGGGGAGATTCCCATGCTGGTGGCACGACTCCACGGCGCGGCCGATCTGCGGGTTCACGAAGAGGCCGATCCGGTGGCCCAGGCCGGGGAGACGGTCGTCAGGGTGACCTCGGTCGGGGTGTGCGGGTCGGATCTGCACTGGTTCGGCGAGGGCGGCATCGGCGACGCCCAGTTGACGCGGCCGCTCGTGGTCGGGCACGAGTTCGCGGGGGTGACGCTCGACGGGCGGCGGGTGGCCGTCGATCCGGCCGTGCCGTGCGAGGAGTGCCCGTCGTGCCTGCGCGGCTACCGGAACCTGTGTCCTCATGTGCGGTTCGCCGGGCACGGGCAGACCGACGGCGGGCTGCGGGAATACATGGCCTGGCCGAGCGCCTGCCTCCACCCGCTGCCCGACTCGGTGTCCGACCTCGAAGGGGCGCTGCTGGAGCCGCTGGGGGTGGCCATCCACGCGTTCGACCTGGGGCATCTCCCCCTCGGCGGGACCGCCGGCGTGGTCGGGTGCGGGCCCATCGGGCTGATGCTCATTCAGTTGCTGCAGATCGCGGGGGCCTCGACGGTCGCCGCGGTGGAGCCGCTGCCCCATCGGGCCGCGAAGGCGCGGGAGCTGGGGGCCTCCACCGACCCCCACGGCGACCTCGACGTGGTGTTCGAGGTGGCCGGCACCGACCAGGCGGTCGACACGGCCTTCGAGATGGCGCGGCCGGGCGGCCGGGTCGTGCTGGCCGGGATTCCAGACGAAGACCGCACTGTTTTCCGGGCCTCGACCGCGCGGCGCAAGGGGCTGACGATCGCGATGGCGCGGCGGATGAACGACGTCTATCCGCGGGCGATCAAGCTGGTGGCCCAGGGCCGGGTCGATCTGGTCTCGCTGGTGTCGGGGCGGTTCGCCCTGCGGGACGCGGCGAAGGCGTTCGCCGAGGCGCAGTCACGGCAGGGTCTCAAAATCGTTATCGAGCCCTAAATCGCGATTTGGGCCATACCTAAACAAGGCTACGGTCCGCTCGTTAGAGCCTTGAACTAACTCCTAAAATACCTGGCGCGTTCCACCCGTTCCGATCGCCCACGTCAGTTTCGATTGTCAACCCGCAAAAGTCCGACAGAACCGCGCGCCACGCGCCGAACGGCACTCGAAAGCACCCCTAAAAAGGTTATTGACGTGCCGACTTTTGCCTTGCAGCCGTCAAAAGTCCCGCTTAACATCCGGCAATATGGAGGACATAAACCAGAAACCCGCTGAGTCCGCGCAGGTCATCCTGCGTATGACTGGCATCGGCAAGAGTTTTCTGGGGATCCGCGTCCTGCGCGGGATCGACCTGTCGGCGACCGCCGGAGAGGTGCACGCCGTCGTCGGCGAGAACGGCGCCGGCAAATCCACGTTGATGAAGATCCTCGCCGGGGTGCACCAGCCCGACGAGGGCACCGTCGAAATCGGCGGCACGACGCGGGCGTTCGCGCATCCCGTCGAGGCGCAGCGGGCCGGGGTCGCGATCATCTACCAGGAGTTCAACCTGCTGCCCGAGCGCAGCGTGGCCGACAACGTCTTCCTCGGCCGCGAGCCCACCCGGCGCGGGCTGCTCGACCGGGCCGCGATGGACGCGGCGACCTCCCGGCTGCTCGACGAACTCGACGAGCACTCGTTCGGCCCGCGCGACCTGGTCAAGGACCTGTCGGTGGCGCAGCAGCAGGTCGTCGAGATCGTCAAGGCCCTCAGCGTGGACGCCCGGATCGTCGTCATGGACGAGCCCACCGCCGCCCTGGCCGAACACGAGGTCGACCTCCTCTACCGGCTGATCCGGCGTCTCCAGGCACGCGGGATCGCCGTCCTCTACATCTCCCACCGGCTCCGGGAGGTGTTCGACCTGGCCGACCGGGTGACCGTCCTGAAGGACGGCGCGCACGTCGCGACCGTGGCGGCCGGGGACGTCACGGTCGCCGAACTGGTGAAGATGATGGTCGGACGGGAACTGGACGCCTACTTCCCGCCCAGGGCGGCCGAGCCGGCCGCCGGGGAGGTCCGGCTGACGCTCGCCCAGGCCGGCAACGCCAAGCTCGACGGGATCGACCTCGAACTGCGGGCCGGCGAGATCGTCGGGGTCGCCGGCCTCCAGGGATCGGGCCGGTCGTCGCTGGCCAAGGCCATCTTCGGGGCCGAGCCGTTCACCCGCGGCGAGATGACGCCGGTGCGGCCCGCCAGCGTCCGCGAGGGCGTGGCCGCCGGAATCGGCCTGGTCACCGAGGACCGCAAGGCCGAGGGCCTGGCGCTCAACCAGCCGGTCAGGGACAACGCCCTCCTGGTGGCCCGCGCGATCGGGCACCGCTCCCGCGCCGCCGTCTCCGACCTGCTGCGCCGCGTGCAGCTCTCACCACCCCGCGAGGAGACCGAGGTGAAATACCTGTCCGGGGGCAATCAGCAGAAGGTCGTGCTGGCCAAGTGGCTGACCGTCGCCCCCAGGGTCCTGCTGTTCGACGAGCCCACCCGGGGGGTCGACGTGGGCGCCAAGGCGGCGATCCACGACCTCATGCGGGAACTCGCCGACTCCGGAACCGCGATACTCGTGATCTCCTCCGAGTTACCCGAGCTCATCGGCATGAGCGACCGCATCGTCGTCCTGCGGGACGGCCGCGTGGCCGGTCATCTGCCGGCCGGGGCGACCGAGGAGGCCGTCATGGCGCTGGCCGCGGCCGACGAGGCCGCCGCATGACCGGCCGTGTGGTCGCCCTGGTCGCCAACCCCACCCGGGCGGTGTACGCCGCCCTCCTCGCCACCCTCGCCATCGGCTGGGCCCTGGTCGCCTTCGACGGCGGCACCTTCACCCTCAACGACCTCGTCGGCATCCAGCAGCGGTCGGCCGCCCTGGGCATCGTCGCGGTCGGCCAGACGCTGGCCATCCTGGCCGGGTCGCTGGACCTGTCGGTGGCGTACCTGATCAGTCTGGTCTCGCTCGTCGCGGCCGAGACGATGGCCGGGCAGTCGTCCAACATCCTGACCGCCGTCGTCGTCGCGCTCGGGGTGAGCGCGCTGGTCGGGCTGGTCAACGGCGTCGTCATCACCAAGCTGAAGGTGCACGCCTTCATCGCCACCCTCGGGGTGGCCCTCGTGATCAGGGGGGTGCTCGACCACCTCTACGACGGGCCCGCCGGGCGGGTGCCGGTCGACTTCCAGCAGCTCGGGTACTCCCGGATCGGGCCGGTCCCGGTCGCGGCGATCCTGTGGGCGGCGGTCGCGGTCGGCGTCTGGTTCCTGCTGCGGCGCACCCGGTTCGGCAACCGCGTCTACGCCGTCGGCGGCGACGTCGAGGTGGCGCGGCTGTCGGGGGTGCGGACCGACCGGGTGGTGATCGCCGCGCACGTGTTGTGCTCGCTCTGCGCGGGCGTGGCCGGGCTGCTGCTGGCGAGCCGTCTCGGCGCCGGGGCGCCCACGGTCGGCACCGACGGCGGCTACGACCTGGAGTCGATCGCCGCGGTGGTCCTCGGCGGCACCGCGCTGGCCGGCGGCCGGGGCGGGGTGGCCGGGACCGTCGGCGGGGTGCTGCTGCTGGCGGTGCTCGACAGCGTCTTCAACCAGCTTGAGGTGAACTCGTTCTTCAAGGACGTCGTGCGCGGCGTCGTCATCGTCGTCGCGGTCGCCGTCTACGCCCGCCGGACCGGCAGGAGGGCGTCGTGAAACGGGCCATTCCGATCTTCGTCGTGCTGGCCGGGCTGCTGGTGGCCATCGCCGCCGCCAACCCTTTCTTCCTCGAACCGGCCGGGTTCCTGGCGTTCCTCAAGCGGGTCGCGCCGCTGGCCATCCTGGCCGCCGGGCAGTACTTCGTGATCGTCTCCGGGGAGTTCGACCTGTCGGTCGGGTCGCTGGTCACCGTCGAGGTGGTGGTCGCGGCGCGGCTGATCGACGGCGACGAGGCGATGACCTGGCCGGTGCTGGTGCTGCTCGTCGTGATCGGGCTGCTGGTCGGCCTGGTGAACGGGCTGGTCACCACCAAGCTGCGGGTGCCCTCCTTCATCACCACGCTGGGCGCGATGCTCATCCTGTCGGGCGCGGTCTTCCTGTGGACGGGCGGCGCCCCGCGCGGCGCGTTGTCGCAGGGGTTCCGGGTGTTCGGCCGCGAGGGCGTCTGGGCGGTCGCGATCCTGGCCATGGTCGTGGTCGCGGCCGTGCTGCTGATGCGGGCCGACTTCGGGCGCACCCTCGTCGCCACCGGTGACAACGAGAAGGCCGCGCGGCTGAGCGGGGTCCGGGTCGACCGGGTGCGGGTGTTCGCGTTCGTGCTCTCCGGCCTGTCGGCCGCGGTCGCCGGGATCCTGCTCGGCGGGTTCGCCGGGGTGTCGGCGCAGGTCGGCCAGAGTCTTGAGTTCCAGGCGATCACCGCCGTCGTGCTCGGCGGGGTCGTGCTCGGCGGCGGGCGCGGTCACGTCGTCGCCGCCATCGCGGGGGCGTTCACCCTCGAAGCCCTCTTCACCCTGCTCAACCTGCACGGGATCTCCGGCGCGCTGGAGTATGCCGTGCAGGGAGTGATCATCATCGCCGCCGTGGCGGTCGGGGGCCTGCGGCTCCCGGCCCTGCGGTTGACACCTTCGAAAGTGTAAGGAGTGACGTCCATGCGTCGTTTACTGGTGGCGGTCGCCGCCTTGGCACTGGCCGCCGCGGGGTGCGCCAGTGACCTGCCGCCGACCGGGGCGAGCGCCCAGCCGAGCGCCGCGCCCGCCACGTCGGCCCCGGCCTCCGAGGCGGCCTCCGCCGGGACCGGCGCGCAGTCGGACTTCTTCGTCCAGGCCGACTACGACGCCCAGCTCGCGATGCGGACGCAGACGGCCGAGGGGCCGGCCGACAAGCCGTGGGAGCAGGCGATCGCGCCGCAGATGGTCGACACGGCCAAGTACAAGAAGGACGGCCCCTACCACCTGTGCTTCTCCAACGCCGCGGTCAACAACCCGTGGCGGCAGGTCGGCTGGACGACCATGCAGGAGGAGGTCGCGCTCCACAAGGAGATCAAGGAGTTCACCGCTCTCGACGCCGAGGGCAAGGACGACAAGCAGATCTCCGACATCGCCGAGCTCCAGTCCAAGGGCTGCGACGCGCTGATCATCTCCCCCAACACGACCGCGACGCTGACCCCGGCCGTCTCGGGCGCCTGCCCCGAGGTCCCGGTCATCGTCTTCGACCGCGGCGTCGAGACCGATTGCCCGGTCACCTTCATCAAGCCCATCGGCGGGTACGCCTTCGGCGCCGACGGCGCCGAGTTCCTGATCGAGAAGGTGCCGGCCGGCGGCAAGATCCTGGCCCTGCGCATCCTCCCGGGCGTCGACGTGCTGGAGACCCGCTGGTCGGCCGCCAAGGTGGCCTTCGACAAGTCCCAGCTCCAGGTGATCGGCGTGGAGTTCACCGACGGCGACGCCGCCAAGACCAAGAGCATCGTGTCCGACTACATCGCCCGCCACGGCACGATCGACGGCGTCTGGATGGACGCGGGCGCGACCGCCGTGGCCGCCATCGAGGCGTTCGAGGACGCCGGGGTGCCCGTCCCCGCCTTCGTCGGCGAGGACCAGCAGGACTTCCTGCAGAAGTGGAAGGACGGCAACCTGACCGCCGTCGCCCCCACCTACCCGACCTACCAGTGGCGGACCCCGATCATCGCCGCGCTGAAGATCCTCAAGGGCGAGGAGGTGCCGAAGATGTGGAACCTGCCGCAGCCGAAGATCACCCAGGAGACCCTCGGCACCTATCTGCAGCCTGACATGCCGCTGCTGCACTACGCGCTGTGCGGCTGCGAGTCCATGCCCGGCTTCCCCGGGAAGTGGGGCGGGAAGTAGATGTTCCCCATCGGCGTCAACACCTGGGTCTGGGTGTCGCCGCTGACCGACGGCGACCTGGCGGCGCTCGCGCCCCGGGTCGCCGGCTGGGGGTTCGACGTGCTCGAACTCCCCGTCGAGAACCCCGGCGACTGGGATCCCGGGCGGGCCGCCGACGTGCTGGCCGAGCACGGCCTGCGGGCGTCGGTGGCGCTGGTGATGCCGCCGGGCCGCGAGCTGGTGGACGCCTCGGCCGACGTGGTCCGCGAGACCCAGGACTACCTGCGGCACGTCGTCGACGTGGCCGTCAGGGTGGGCGCCCCGGCGATCGGCGGCCCCGCCTACTCCTCGGTCGGCCGCACCTGGTCGTTGTCCGCCGGGGAGCGCCGGGCCGCGTACGCGGAACTGCGCGAGAACCTCGCGCCGGTCGTCGACTACGCCGCCGAACGCGGCGTGCGGGTCGGGGTCGAGGCGCTGAACCGGTACGAGACCAGCCTGGTCAACACCGTCGAGCAGGCTCTTGAGGCCATCCCGGACAACTGCGGGATCATGCTCGACTCGTACCACATGAACATCGAGGAGAAGAGTCCCGCCGAGGCGGTCCGCCTCGCCGGTGAGAGGGTCGCGCACATCCAGGTGTGCGGGACGGACAGGGGGACGCCCGGAGACGACCACTTCGACTGGAAATCCTTCATCGAGGCGGTGACCGACATCGGATATTCAGGACCGCTCGTGATCGAGTCCTTCACCGCCGAGAACCGCACGATAGCCACGGCCGCCTCCATCTGGCGGCCACTCGCCCGGAGCCAGGACGCCCTGGCAACCGACGGGCTCACGTTCCTCCGGGCTCTCTGAACCATCCCGCACCCTCCCAGGGAGCGCCATGCGCAGGTACCTCATCGCCCTCTTGACCCCGCTTCTACTTTTGTTAGCGCTACCAGCCCCGGCCGCGGCGGCGCCCGTCTTCCGGGCGCTGCTGTTCACCGAGACGGCGGGCTACGTCCACGACTCGATCGCCGCGGGCGTCACGATGGTCAACAACATGGCGGCCGCGAACAACTTCGAGGTCGTCCAGAGCAACAACTCCAGTTCGTTCACCGACGCCAACCTGGCCACCTTCGACGTGATCATCATGCTGCAGAACTCCGGCATGGTCTGGGACAACGACTCCCAGCGCCAGGCCCTGCAGCGGTACGTCGAGGGCGGCGGCGGCATCGTCGCCATCCACAACGCCACCGACATGGGGATCGAGTCGACGTTCCCCTACTGGGACAACCTCATCCAGGCCGGCGCCCACATGCCGGCCCACTCCGCGATCGTCCAGGGCACCGCGAAGGTGGCCGACGACGTTCATCCCTCCACGTCCGGGTTGCCTGACCGCTGGACGCGGACCGAGGAGTGGTACAACTTCGACCGCAGCATCCGGGGTGACGCGCACATCCTGGTGACGGCCGACGAGACGACCTACTCCCCCGGCGGCAACGCCATGGGGCACGACCACCCGATCTCGTGGTGCCGTGAGGTCGGCACGGCCAAGGTCTGGGCGACGGCGATGGGGCACACCGCCTCGACGTACAGCGAGCCCTACTTCCAGCAGCACGTGCTGGGCGGCATCCGCTGGGCCGGCGGCGAACTGGCCGGCGGCTGCGGCGGCACCGTCTGGAACCGTTTCCAGAAGGTGACCCTCGACTCGGCCCCGAACCAGCCGATGGAGCTCGACATCGCGCCCGACCGGACGGTGTTCTACATCAGCCGGGCCGGCCAGCTCAAGACGATCAACCCGTCGAACGGGCAGATCGCGACCGCGCACACCCTCAACGTCTACACCGGCGGTGAGGACGGCCTGGTCGGCCTGGCCCTGGACCCGGCGTTCGCGTCGAACCGCTATCTCTATCTCTACTACTCCCCGGCCGGCAGCCAGTCGATCGTGCGGGTGTCGCGGTTCACGTACACCGCGTCGGCCGCGCCCACCGCGCTGAGCGACGAGCGGGTCCTGCTCACCATCCCGGCCGAGCGCATCGACGAGCCGGGCCACACGGGCGGCTACCTGACGTTCGGCCCGAACGGCAACCTGTACATCGGCGTCGGCGACGACGTGAACCCGAACGCCTCGTCCGGCTACGCGCCGATCGACGAGCGCTCGGGCCGCGCCCACTTCGACGCCCAGCGCACCGCGGCCAACACCAACGACCTGCGGGGCAAGATCCTGCGCATCCACCCGGAGGCCAACGGCACGTACACGATCCCGAGTGGGAACATGTTCGCGCCGGGCACCGCGCAGACCCGGCCCGAGATCTACGCCATGGGCTTCCGCAACCCGTTCCGGTTCGCGGTGAACAAGGAGAACGGCTGGATCTCGATGGCCGACTACGGCCCCGACGCGGGTTCGGCCAACTCCAGCCGAGGCCCGGCGGGCACGGTCGAGTACAACCTGATCAAGTCGCCCGGCTTCTACGGCTGGCCCTACTGCACCGGCAACAACACCCCGTACAACGACTTCAACTTCGCGACCAACACGTCGGGCGCCCTGTTCAACTGCTCGTCGCCGACCAACACCTCGCCCAACAACACGGGTCTCCAGACGCTGCCGGCCGCGCGGGCGGCCAACGTCTGGTACACCTACAGCGGCGCGGCCCAGTGGCCCGAGATGGGCAACAGCGGCGGCGCGGCCCCGATGGGCGGCCCGTTCTACCACTTCGACCCGAACAACACCTCCGAGACCAAGTTCCCGCAGTACTTCGACGACACCCCGTTCTTCTACGAGTGGAGCCGGAACTTCCTCGCCGAGATGCGGCTGGACAACTCCGGCAACCTGCTGAAGATCAACCGGTTCCTGTCGTCGATGCAGTTCCGCTCGCCGATGGACATGAAGTTCGGCCCCGACGGGTCGCTCTACATGATCGACTGGGGCACCGGCTTCGGCGGCGCCAACACCGACGACGGCGTCTACCGGATCGACTACATCAACGGCTCCCGGGCGCCGATCGCCAGGGCGTCGGGCACGCCGACCTCCGGTCAGGCCCCGCTGACGGTGCAGTTCTCGTCGTCGGGCTCGGCCGACCCCGACGGTGACGCCATCACCTACGCGTGGGACTTCACCGACAACGGCTCGGTCGACTCGACGTCGGCCAACCCGAGCTTCACCTACACCTCCAACGGCAACTACACCGCGCGCCTGACCGTCAGGGACGCCGGCGGCAAGACCGGCACCGCCACCGTGCCGGTCGTCGTGGGCAACACGGCGCCGACCCTCCAGTTCTCGGCGCCGCCGAACGGAGGCGCGTTCGACTTCGGCGACACGATCTCGTACACGATCACCGGCAGCGACCCCGAGGACGGGTCGATCGACTGTTCACGGGTGCAGGTCATCATCGCCCTCGGTCACGACACGCACAGCCACGACGTCGAGCAGCGCACCGGCTGCTCGGCCACGATCACGACCGGGCAGTCGGGCCACGAGCCGACCCAGAACGTGTTCTACGTGTTGTCGGCGACGTACACCGACAGCGGCGGCCTCACCAAGGGCGCCGAGCTGATCCTCCAGCCCAAGCAGAAGCAGGCCGAGCACTTCACGAACTCCTCCGGGGTCCGGGTCGTGGCGCAGTCGGCGGCGGAGAACGGCAACCGGGTCGGCGACATCTCCAACAACGACTGGATCTCGTTCGCGCCCATGGCGACGCAGGGGGTGACCGGCATCTCCTACCGGGTCTCCTCGATCTCCTCGGGCGGTTCGATCGAACTGCGGGCCGGCTCGGCGACCGGCACCCTGCTCGCGACGACGTCGGTGCCCTCGACGGGAGGCTGGGACACCTACGTCTCGACGCCCGTCAGCAGCGTGACGGGGGTGAACGGCAGCCAGACGTTCTACCTGGTGTTCAAGCACTCGACGGCCAACCAGTTCGACCTCGACTCCTTCACCCTCCAGGGACAGGGGGTCGGCGGCACGACGACGACCACCGGCCCGGTGGCCAACGGGGTCTACCAGATCGTCAACGTCGGTTCCAGCAAGGCGATGGACATCGAGAGCGCGTCCACGGCCGACGGGGCGAGGGTCGTGCAGTGGGCGGCCGGCAGCGGGACCAACCAGCGGTTCCGGTTCGTCGACGCGGGGAACGGGGCGTTCCGGCTCCAGGCGACGCACTCCAGCAAGTGCGTCGACGTGTCGGGCGCGTCGACCGCGGCGGGCGCGCTCCTGGTCCAGTGGACCTGCCACACGAACGCGAACCAGTCGTACCGGTTCACGGCGCAGGGGTCGAACTGGCGGATCCAGGCCGGGCACAGCAACCTGTGCCTGGAGCTGCCCGACTCGGCCGACCTGACCCAGGTGCGGCAGCAGACCTGCTCCACGGCCGGTAGCCAGCAGTGGCGGCTGACCCGGATCAGCTAGCGTGAGCGACCGGCCCCCGGACCACCGGGGGCCGGTTCCCGTTCTCCGGTGACCGGATCAGAACGTTTCAATCCCGCTCAGCCACACGATGGGCAGAGCGGCCGGCCCGTTGCTCCTGGCAGGCTTGCTACGTTTTAATCGACGTCCATGAGTGACGTGGGCATCAAGGATGTCGCCGCGCGGGCCGGAGTGTCGCCGGGCACCGTGTCCAACGTGCTCAACCGGCCCGAGAAGGTGTCGCCGGCGACCCGGGAGAAGGTCGAGGCGGCCGTCCGGGAGCTGGGGTTCGTGCGCCACGGGTCGGCCTCCACGCTGCGGGCCGGGCACAGCAAGACCATCGGCCTGTCGGTGATCGACATCGGCAACCCGTTCTTCACCGACGTCACGGCCGGCGTGGAGGAGGTCGCCAGCGACCTCGGCTACGCCGTCATCCTCAGCAACTCGGCCGGATCCCGGGCCAAGGAGGAGCGTAATCTGCTCGTGCTGGCCGAGCAGCGGGTGCGCGGGGTGCTGATCACCCCGTCCGACGAAGACCCGGCGCGGCTCGACCGGCTGCGCGAACGGGGCATCAGCGTCGTCCTGGTCGACCATCCGGCCCACCGCCCCGACCAGTGCTCGGTCGCGGTCAACGACATCGGCGGGGGCATGACGGCGGTGCGCCACCTCATGGAAAGGGGCGCGAAGTCGATCGTGTACGTCACGGGCCCCCTCACCATCCGCCAGTGCCTCGACCGCAGGGCGGGCGCCGAACGCGCCTACGGCCGCCCGCTGCGGGTCGTCGAGATGGGCACGATGAACCCCCGCGCCGGCCAGCAGGCCGCCGAGAAGCTGCTCTCCGAGGGCGACCTGCCCGACGCGGTCTTCTGCGCGAACGATTTACTGGCCCTCGGCCTGATGCGCGACCTCACCCACGCGGGCGTCCGGGTGCCCGACGACGTCGCCCTGGTCGGCTACGACGACATCGACTTCGCGGCCGCCTCGGCGGTGTCGCTGACCTCGGTCCGCCAGCCCACCCACCAGCTCGGCCGGGTGGCGACCGAACTCCTGCTCGACGAGTGCGACAACCCGGCCACCCACGCCCACCAGCAGATCATGTTCCAGCCCGAACTGGTGGTCCGCGAGTCGACCCGGTGAGCCCTCAGGCCGACTCGCGGGACAGGTAGACCCACGCGGTGACGCCCGACTTGAGGGTGACGAGACGGCGGGCGTACTCGACGCCCTCATAGGCGTCGGCGGCGGCCAGCTCCTCGGCGCCGAGCTGGTAGATCACGCCCAGCACCTCCTCACCGGGCGAGCGCTGGACGATCGGGACCGTGCCGCCGGGCATCTTCACCGTGGTCAGGCGATGGTTCGGCAACGCGTCGGGGCGACCTTCCAGGCGGCGGCCGAACCGGGCGAGCTGGACCCGTTCGAGCTGGAGGCTGCCGTACGAGAAGAGAAAGATCACCCGCCCAGTGTGCCAGCGAGCACAAAGAAAGAGCCGGCCGGGCAGGGCCCGGCCGGCTCTTCGAGAAGATCACTTGCTGTAGCGGCGGCGGAACCGCTCGACGCGCCCGGCGGAGTCGACCACGCGGCTCTTGCCCGTGTAGAACGGGTGGCTGGCGGAACTGACGTCGACGTCGACGACCGGGTAGGTCTGGCCGTCCTCCCACTCCACCGTCTTGTTCGACCGCACCGTCGACCTGGTCAGGATCGCGAAGCCCGCGCTCGGGTCGCGGAAGACCACGGGACGGTACTCGGGGTGGATGCCCTTCTTCATGCGCTATCGCTCCTCTCGGAAGGTCACGTGCTGCCGGACGACGGGGTCGTACTTGCGCAACTCCATCCGGTCTGGGTCGTTGCGGCGGTTCTTCCTGGTCACGTAGGTCACACCGGTGCCCGCGGTGGACCGGAGCCGGACCAGCGGGCGGAGGTCACTTCGCTTCATGGGATCGAAAACCGTTTTCAAAGCGGGGATATTCCCCCGGTTCTACCGTGCCGGACACCGCGCTCCTCGGGAACGGCGACGGCCTGGCGCCGTCGGTGAGCAACGATGTCATCACTTTCTCCGCTGTTGCGGGGGCGACCTACTCGATCACACCTATCTAGATCACCCGGAAGGCCGGTCACCACGCGTGGCCGACCTTTTGTGTCTGCAAAAACGACAAACTAACACGCAAGATTCGGATCACCTTGCAAGAAAATCCCTCCAGACACGACAAAAGCCCCAAACAGCAGGGGCTTGACAGGATTTGAGGGCAATGCAACTCTCGCAAGCATGTTACAAGAATATGAAAATAGATTCGAGTAACTCGAATGCAGAGTGGTCGTAAATCAGCAAGCGTCGACAAAGCCTTCGAGCTGGTGCACGCCGTCTCCGACGCCGGTCGCGACGGGATCACCCTGGGCGCGCTCGCGAGCCGCGCCGGGGTCGCCGTCAGCACCGCCCACCGGTACGTGACGTCCCTGCTCGAACTCGGAGTGCTCGACCGTGACCCGGCCGGGTCCTACCGGCTCGGGGTCACCCTGATCATGCTGGCCGGGCAGTACCTCGACGAGGACGGCCTGCGCGCCGCCGCCCGGCCCTACCTGGCCGAACTGGTGGAGCTGAGCGGGGAGACCGTGCACCTCGGGGTGCTGGTCGGCGAACAGATCGTGTACGTCGACAAGGTCGAGAGCGCGAAGTCGATCCGCCTGGTGTCGCACATCGGGAAGCGGGCGCCGCTCCACTGCACCGCCATGGGCAAGGCCATGCTCGCCCTGCTCGACCCCGCCCGTCGCGACGAGATCCTCTCGGGACCTCTCGACGTGCGCACGCCCAGGACCCTCACCGGGAACGCCCTGCTCGCCGAGCTGGGCGTGGTGCGGGACCAGGGCTTCGCGATCGACGACGAGGAGAACGAGGAAGGGGTGCGCTGCGTCGGCCTGGCGATCATGAACGCCTCCGGCGAGCCGGTCGGCGCGTTCAGCGTGTCGGCCCCGGCCGCGCGGTTCAGCCGCGACGACTGCCACCGCCTCGCCCCCAAGGCCCGCGCGATGGCCGCCGACATCAGCAAACGCATCGGCGGGCGAACCCCCTATCGAAGGAGCAGCAGATGACCATTCTCGTGCGGAATCCGGGGACCGGTGAGCCTCTCGGCGAGGTGCCCGACCTGGACGCCGACGCGGTCCTGGCCGCCATCGCGGACGCGCAGAAGGGGCAGCGCGCGATGGCGGCCATGCCCGGCCACGAACGGGCGGCCCTGTTACGCCGGGTGGCCGACCTGATCGAGGGTGAGATCGAGTCGCTGGCGAACCTGCTGGCGAGCGAGAACGGCAAGCCCCTGACGCAGTGCCGGGGTGAGGTCGAGGCCGCGATCCGGATCTGGCGCGGCTACTCGGCCGAGGCGACCCGCCTGTTCGGGCGGCAGACGCCGATGGACGCCGTGCCCGGCATGGAGCGCCACCTGGCCGTGACGATCCGCGAGCCGCTCGGTGTGGTGGCCGCGCTGGTGCCGTTCAACTACCCGGTCGAGTTGTACTCCCACAAGGCCGCCGCCGCGCTGGCCGCGGGGAACGCGGTGATCGTCCAGCCGCCGGTCAAGTGCCCCCTGGCGCTGCTGCGGGTCGCCGAGCTCGTCGAGGAGGCGGGCGCGCCGGAGTTCGCGCACCAGGTCGTCACCGGCGGCGTCGAGGTCTCGGCGACGCTGGCCGAGGCCCCGGGCGTCGCCGCGATCTCGCTCACCGGCAGCACCGGCGCGGGGCGGGCCGTCGCCAGGCTCGCCTCCGGCACCCTGAAGAAGGTCTTCCTCGAACTCGGCGGCAACGACGCGATGATCGTCTGCGACGACGCCGACGTCGAGGCCGCCGCCACCGCTGTCACCCTCGGGCGGCTGGCGCGCGGCAACGGCCAGATCTGCTGCGCGGTCAAGCGGGTGTACGTCCAGGACGGCGTGCACGACGCCTTCGTCGCGGAGTTGTCGGCCCAGGCGGCCAAGCTGGTCGTGGGCGACCAGATGGACGACGGCACCGACGTCGGGCCGCTGATCACCGAGCAGGCCGCCGAAGAGGTCGAGAAGGCCGTCGGGAGGCTGGTCGGCGAGGGCGCGCGGCTGGTCGTCGGCGGTGGCCGCAGGGGCTCGTTCGTCGACCCGGTCGTGCTCGTCGACGTGCCGGCCGAGAGCCCGACCTTCGCCGAGGAGATCTTCGGGCCGGTCGCGCCGATCGCCCGGTTCTCCGACCCGCGCGAGGCCGCGGCGCTGGTCTCCGACTCCCCGTACGGGCTGCACGCCTCGGTGTTCACCCGCGACGTCTCGCGCGCGTTCACCCTGGCCAAGCTGCTCGACGTCGGCGGCGTGATCGTCAACGGGTCGACCGCGATCCGGGCCGAGAACCTGCCGTTCGGCGGCACCAAGGACACCGGCGGCTACCGCGAGGGCCTGCACGAGACCGTGCTCGACTTCACCCGGCAGAAGACCGTGCTGGTCATGGAGGCGTTCGGATGAGCCTTGAGCTCCGGGACGTCCGCAAGAGCTACGGCGACGTGGAGGTGCTCCACGGCGTCGACCTCGTCGGGCGCGACGGTGAGGTCCTCGCCGTCGTCGGGGCCAATGGCGCGGGCAAGTCGACGCTGATCCGGATCTTCTCCGGCGCGCACGAGATGTCGTCCGGCGAGATGCGCGTCGACGGCGAGCCGGTGCGACTGCGCTCGCCGCACGACGCCCACGAGCGCGGCATCCGCACGGTCTACCAGGAGTTGTCGATCGTGCCCGGCCTGTCGGTCACCGAGAACCTGCTGATGGGCCGGTTCCCGAGGCGGAGGAGCGGCCTCATCGACTGGCCGGCCGCGCACCGCGAGGCCAAGGAACTGCTCGACGCCGCCGGTTTCGGCGCCATCGAGCCGCGCACCGTCGCCGGCCGCCTCACCGTGGCCCGCCAGCAGATGGTGGAGATCGCCAAGGCGCTGGCCGGAGAGGTGCGGGTGCTGGTCCTGGACGAGCCCTCGGCCGTCCTGGCGGGCGGCGACCTGGACGCGCTGTTCGGCCTGATCCGCCGGTTGAAGGCGCGCGGGGTCCTCGTCGTGTACGTCTCCCACCGCCTCGCCGAGGTCATGGAGCTGGCCGACTCGATCGTCGTCATCAAGGACGGCGTGATCATCGAGACGACCGAGCCGTCCCGCACGTCCGAGGACGAGCTGATCCGGCTGATGGCCGGGCGCAGACTCGAACAGATCTATCCCGACCGGCGCGGCGCGCCGGGCGAGACCCGTCTGAAGGTCGACCGCCTTTCGCGGCGGGGCGAGTTCTCGGACGTCTCCTTCGAGCTGCGCGCCGGCGAGATCGTCGGGCTGTTCGGCCTGGTCGGCTCCGGGCGCAGCGAGATGGCCCGGTGCGTCTTCGGGGCCGAACCGCCCACGTCGGGCGGCGGGGCGTTCCGCTCCCCCGCCGACGCGATCTCGCACGGCCTCGCCCTGGTGACCGAGGACCGGAAACGGACCGGCCTGGTGGGCGGGATGACCGTGCTCGACAACATCGCCCTGGCGACCATGCGGGCCACCACCAGGGGGCCGCTGATCGACATGCCGGGGCGCAGGGAAAGGGTCGCCGGGATGATCGACCGGCTCAGCATCCAGCCCGCCCGGTGCGCCACCATGCCGGTGGCCGCGCTCAGCGGCGGCAACCAGCAGAAGGCCGTGCTCGCCAAATGGCTGCTCGCCGAGCCGCGGGTGCTCATCCTCGACGAACCGACCCGGGGCGTCGACATGGCCACCCGCGTCGACATCTACCGGATGATCGACGCGCTGGCCCGCGAGGGCCTGGCCGTGCTGCTCATCTCCTCCGACCTGACCGAGGTGCTCGGCGCCACCGACCGCGTGCTCGTCATGCGCGAGGGCCGGCTCGCCGGCGAGCTGCGATCTGAGGGGACCACCGAGGACGAGGTGCTCGCGCACGCGATCGGAGTGGCCGCGTGAGCGTGAACGCCCTGCCCAAGATCTCCCGCGACCTGCTCGTCACGGCGGCGTTCGGCCTGCTCATCGTGGTGATGGTCGTGGTGGCCGCGGTGACGACCGAGTCGTTCCTCACCCAGGCCAACCTGACGAACCTGCTCAAGCAGATGGTCACCATCGGCCTGCTCGCCTACGGGATGCTGGTCGTCATCCTCACCGGCGGCATCGACCTGTCGGTCGGGTCGGTGGTGGCGTTCTCCGGCATCCTGACCGCCGGGCTGGTGTCGAGCCTGCCGATCCCGGCCGCGATGGCCGTCGGTGTCGTGTCCGGCATCGGGTTCGGCCTGGTCAACGGCGTGCTGGTGGCCCGGTTCGGGCTGGCGCCGTTCGTGGTGACGCTGGCGTCGCTGACCACCGTCCGCGGCCTGGCCTTCGTCTACTCCGAGGTGCCGATCGCGCCGGAGGACCCGGCGTTCTTCACGCTCGGGTCGGCCATGGCCGGGCCGATCCCGGTCTCCACGCTCATCATGTTCGCCGTCTTCCTCGTCGGCGGCGTCTTCCTCACCCGCACCCCGGCGGGGCGGTCGATCGTCGCGATCGGCGGCAACGCCGAGACGGTCCGCCTGGCCGGCATCAACGTGCGCCGGCACGTCGTGCTGGCCTACACCGTCTCCGGCCTGTGCGCCGGTCTGGCCGGGGTGATCCTGGCCAGCCGGGTCGGCATCGCGCAGCCCAGCGTGGGCGTGGCGTTCGAACTCGACGCCATCGCCGCCTGCGTCATCGGCGGCGCCAGCCTCGCCGGCGGCAAGGGCTCCGTCCGCGCCACCTTCGGTGGCGTGCTCGTCCTGGTCCTGATCAACAACCTGCTCAACCTGTACGGCGTGCAGAGCTTCTGGCAGCAGGTCCTCAAGGGGTTGATCATCATCGCCGTCATCCTCGCCCAGCGCACCAACCGGGTGCGCGCGTAACCCCCAGGAGAAACACCGTGATGTCCAAGAGAATCCTGGCCGGCGCCGGCCTGTGCCTTGCGATGCTGACCGCCTGCTCCTCGGGCGGCTCGGCGGAGCCGGCCACCCAGGCCGACAGTGGTTACACCATCGGCGTCGCCAACTTCATGCTGAGCGGCCCCTACTTCAGCGGCATGGACAAGGCGATCGCCGCCCAGGCCCAGAAGAAGGGCAACGTCGAGATCATCAGCACCGACGCCAACGGCGACGCCGCCAAGCTGGCCGGCAACGTCGAAGACCTGCTGACCAAGAACGTCGACGCCGTCATCATCTCCGGCGGCCCGCTGGAGTCGGCCCCCGCCGTGCTGAACAGCATCAAGGCGGCCGGCAAGCCGGTCGTGCTGGTCGACCGCAAGTTCCAGACCGGCGAGTACACGAGCTGGATCGGCCCGGACAACGAGGCCATCGGCCGCCAGAACGGCGAATACCTGTCGACCGCGCTGCCCGACGGCGGCAAGGTCGCCATCATCAAGGGCGGCCCCGCCGACAACAGCATCGGCCTGGCCCGCACCAACGGCGTCAAGTCGGTCCTGTCGGCCGACTCCAAGTTCACGCTGGTCGAGGCGCCCGACTTCGGCAACTGGGGCTCCGACGGCGGCCTGACCGTCATGGAGAGCCTGCTCGCCACCAACAAGGACATCAAGGCGGTGTTCTGCGAGAACGACGCCATGTGCCTGGGCGCCCAGCGCGCCATCGCCGACGCGGGCCTGTCCGACGGCATCATCATCGCCGGCGTCGACGGCCAGGCCGAGGCGCTGAAGGCCATCCTCGACGGCACCAACTACAAGGTGACCGGCCTGAACGACGCCGACATCATCGGTGCCAAGGGCCTGGACCGCGCGGTGGAGATCCTCGGCGGCGCGGCGAACGTCGAGAAGGACACGGTCGTGCCCTCCCCGATGGTCACCAAGGACAACGCCGCCCAGTTCCAGAACCCGGACGGCAGCTTCTGACCTTCCCCTTTCACCCGCCGGGGTGGCGGGCGGCGACGCCACCCCTTCTCACCCAGAGAGGTTGCGCATTGCGTACACGAAGAGCCAGAGCCGCACGCCGAGCGGCGCTGGCGCTGCTGCTGACCAGCTCGGCGCTGACCCTGACGAGCACCCCCGCCCAGGCCGACGACCCGACCCGGCCTGGCTGGACGTTGCTCTACGACGAGAACTTCGTCAACCCGATCAACACCGGCAACGCGCCGTGGGTGCGCGACGACTACTCCCAGCCGTTCGACACGATCATGGACGACCCGGGCCAGTGGTACCGCAACGACTACGGCCCGGCCTGGACCACCGCGCTGAACTCCTTCCACACCTACCGGAAGGAGTTCCCCATCGGGCAGAACGGCTGGCTGACCGCCTCGTTGTCGGCCCGCGACTGGAACAAGGACGGCGACATCGAGGCGCCGCCGAGCCTGACGACCCAGACGCTCGGCAGCGAGAAGGTCGCCGTGATGAACGTCCCCGACCACACGGGCGGCGTCATCCTGCGGCCGAGCCAGAAGCTGCCCGACTACTACCGCATCGAGTACAAGCTCAAGACGCTCGACTTCGGCGGCAAACGCAACGGCTCGATCGAGTACGACGGCCGCACCAACGGTTACGCCAACACCGGCTGCAAGACGCAGCACCCGTGGGGCGAGGGCGAGAACTCGCCCGGCTGGTCGGGCAACGCCTCGGCCCCCTACTGCGAATGGCAGGACGTCCGGCGCGGCACCTACGGCTACAACGGCTTCCACTTCCTGTCGATCGTCGACTTCGCCAACCCGGCCCCGCGCAACAACCACTTCTGGCACTACCGCCGCAAGGTGCTGATGGACGCCTTCTCCCAGCACCCTGACCGGGTGGGGAGCGGCACCGGCGGCCGGGTCTGCAACGCCGCGACCAACACCTACTACAACTACCGCGACGGCAACTTCAACACCGTCAACATGTGGATCAGCGGCATGCCGAACTGGAACCCGGGCCCCGGCGGCCTGGCCGGCAACTCGCAGTGGTTCATGACCCCCTGCTCGGGCGGCGTCGCCGAGCAGCAGCTCTCGTCGGCGGCCGAACTCCAGCCGGAGCTCATGCCCAACGAGTTCTACACCTTCGCCATCGAACGCGACCAGACCGGCTACGTCCTTGAGGTGACCGGGAACTTCGCCCGTTCGGGCCAGCGGACCATCCGCATGCACCGCCCGTTCGTCGTCGGCAACAACCCGATCTGGCACTACAACGTGAAGGCCGACGAGTACAACGGGCAGTTCAACGGAAACCTGGTCCAGAACGACAACAACGGCTCGACCACCTGGCCCAACCAGTGGCCGGCCGGTTCGGCCTACCCCGACTACTTCGTGATCGGCGACCTCTACACCAACGTGTACGAAGGCAGCGCCTCGTTGACGGACGTCCGGCTGTACGTGCCACAGACCACCGGCAACCCGAACCTGGCGCTGAACAAGACCGCCACCGCCGACTCCTCGTGCGCCGCGAACGAGGGCCCGGCCAAGGCCGTGAACGGCTCGGTGTCCGGCGGCAACGCCGACAAGTGGTGCTCCCTCGGCTCGAACAAGTGGCTCCAGGTCGACATGGGGTCCAACCAGCGGGTCGCCAAGATCGTCCTGAAGCACGCCGCGGCCGGCGGCGAGCAGGCGATCTGGAACACCCGCGACTTCGACCTCCAAGTGAGCACGAACGGGACGACGTGGACCAACGTGGCCCAGCCACGCGGGAACACGGCGAACATCACGACGCACACCTTTACGCAACGGGATGTTCGGTATATCCGGGTGAACGTGCTCGCGCCGACGAGTAACTCGGACACCGCGGCCCGCATCTACGAACTGGAGGCCTACGCCTCGTAATTCCCGAAGTGAAGAAGGGCCGGTCCGACGAAATCGGACCGGCCTTTCTTCAGCGGTACGTCAGATCCGACGCCGAATAGAAGCAGTTCGTCGAATCGGCCCCCGTGCCGACCTGGGTCGGCTCGTTGCCGCTGCTGTTGCCGTTGTACTTGCGGCAGATCACCATCGACCGGCCCGAGTCGTTGACGATCGTCACCCCCGAGAACCGGGCGGTGTCGCCGTAGTTGACGTTGACGCCCGCGACCGTGTTGCCCGGCCGGGTCAGCGTGACGTTCCTGATGACGACGTCCCGCTGGTACTGCGTGGAGCAGTTGCCGCACGAGCGGTAGAACGTCCCGAAGTTGGTCGCCTGGAAGTTCTGGATCGTGAGGGTCCCGCCCCCGTTGTGCTGGAACACCTTGTCGCCGGCGTACCGGGCGCCGCCGCCGTCGACCAGGAAGGTCGGCTCGCCGCTGCCCCGGAAGGTCGCGGCGTCCTCGCCGACGTCCTCCCACCAGACGTTGCGCAGCGTGCACGACCCAGAGCAGTGCACGCCGTCGCCGGCGGGCGCGCCGATGATGACGTTCTGCAGGGTCGCGCCGTTGGCGAGCTGGAACACCGGGTCCTGGCTCTCCTCCTGCCCGCCGTCGCCGATGCAGCAGTAGCGCCGCATGCCGCCGTCGAGGGTGCCGGAGACGGAGATGGTCCCGTTGACGCTCACCTGCCCCGTGGGGGTGGGCCACCCGGTGGGCTGAGGTGTCGGGGTCGGGGTCGGGGTCCTCGTGGGCGTGGGGCTCGGGCTCGTGGGGGTGCCGCCGCAGGCCACGCCGTTGACGGCGAAGTTCGTCGGTGCGGGATTGCTCGACCCCGACGTGCCGTTGAAGCCGAACTGGACCGACGCGCCGGATGCGACGGCGCCGTTGTAGCTCAGACTGGCCGCCGTCACCGTGCTCCCGCTCTGGGTCACGGTGGCGTTCCACGCCTGCGAGACGGTCTGGCCGGCGGTGTACGACCAGGTCACCCGCCAGGCCGACAGCGGGTCGCCGGTGTTGGTCAGCGTGACCCCGGCGGTGAACCCGCCGGGCCACTGCGACTGGACGGCGTAGGTCACCCGGCAGGCGACCGCCGCCTGCGCCGCCACCACCGTCAAAGGTGTGACGGCCGCCGCGGCCGTCAGGACGAGTAGCGCCTTCTGACGCCATGAGCGCAGCATGCTGCCTCCTGCTGCTCGGGAACGTAGGCGCCAGCATCCGCGCCCGGCTGACCACCCCTCCTGAGGCTCACGTCGTTCTCCCAGGTCGGCGCTGAACGTTTCTGAAATCCGGTGTTACGGGCGGTCGTCAGCCTCGCCCTGCCGGACGGGGCGCTTCGATGAGCATCAGGTTGGGGTCGGTGCCGGTGAGGTAGGCGGCGCTGAGCACGTAGAGGGTCCTGCCGCGCAGGGCCACCGACGTGGGGTTCTGCAGGCCGGTGGCCGGAAGCGGCTTCGCCCGGCCGGCCGCGTCGATCGTGACGACCTGGTTCGGCGCGTTCAGGGTCGCCACGACCTGGTCGTCGCGGGTGAAGGCGATGTCGTCGATGCCGGCCAGGCCGGTGGCCCTGACCTCGACGGGACGGCCCGGCCTGAACCGGAGCAGGGTGCCCTTGTCCAGGTTGGTGGCCCAGATGGCGCCGTCGCGGACCTTGATGCCGTTGGCTCCGAGGAATCCGGCCGGGGCGAGTTCGGGCGCCGACGACCAGACCTTCGCGACGCCGCCCTTCAGGGGGACCGCCGAGATGGTGCCGAGGGCCGAGTCGGTGAGGTAGAAGGTCTTGGCCGGTCCGTCGTAGGCCAGGCCGTTGGGCAGGCCGTCGGCCGGGAGCGCGGCGATGCGGCGCGGCTTCTGCCCGGGCTTGAGCCGGTAGAGGCCGGTGGTCTCGGGGTCGCCGCTGGCGTACAGGAAATGGAGAGTGCCGTCGTCGGCGCGCACGATGCCGGTGGTGAGCGCGAACCCCAGGGCCGGGACGTCCGCGCCGCCGTCGGCGGGGGCGGGGAGGGTGGCCAGGATCCTGATCGAGCCCTTCGGGCTGATCGCGGCGACCTGCCTGGCGGCGGCGAAAGTGACATACGCGGTGCCGTCGGGGGCGAGGGCGATGTTCTCCGGCTGCTGGCCCTTGGCCAGGTCGAAGTGCACCGCGATCCGGGACGGCGTCGCGGCGGACGGCGCCGCGGCCGCCAGGGCCATGCCGGTGGTGAGCGCGAGGGCGAGCAGTCTGGTGCGCATTGGTGGAGTCCTGTCCGTGTGAGGGCGTGCGGCATCGGGCGCCCGGGTCCGAGCGCCTGCGGAGAAGCGGGTGTCAGTGGGTCGTGTACGTGGAGCGCGACGCCGCCCCGGTGTGCACGCCGTGCACGAGCAGCGTCATCGCGGCGTGGGAGGGCGAGCCGGGTTCGGTGGTCGCGACGACGACCACCTGGTCGTCGGTGACACGCAGTGTCTGCTGGGTCACGTGCATGCCGCCGACCAGGGGGTGGCGCATCTCGTACACGGCGTCACCGCCGGTCTTGACGCGGTGGTCGGCCCACATCGCGGCGAACTCGGGGCTCCTGACGGTGAGTTCGCCGATCAGCTCGTTCATCGCGGGGTCGTCCGGATGGCGTCCGGAGGCCATGCGGAGGGTCGCGACCACGGCCCGGGCCTTGGCGGGCCAGTCGGCGTAGAGGTCGCGGGTGTGCGGGTCGAGGAAGACCAGACGGGCCATGTTGGGCCGTTGGGACAGATGGCCGGCGTACAGCGCTTGACCCGCGGTGTTCCAGGCCAGCGCATCACTGCGGCGGCCCAGCACCACCACGGGCACGTCGCCGAGCACGGCGACGAGCTGACGTGTGGCGGCGCTGACCCGTTCGGGCGCGGGCCGTCGCGCGGGGCCCCGCCGACGGCCGCCCTCCGCCAGTTGGTGCAGGTGGCGGCGTTCGGTGTCGTTCAGGCGCAGCGCCGAGGCCAGTGCGTCGAGCACCTCGGGTGAGGCGTTGGCCGCCTGGCCCTGCTCCAGCCGGGAGTAGTAGGACGCGCTCACCCCGGCCAGCAGGGCGAGTTCCTCCCGGCGCAGCCCGGGGACCCGGCGGCGGTCGCCGTAGGTGGCCACCCCCGCGTCCTCTGGCACAAGCTGGGAGCGCCGCGTCCGGAGGTACTCCCCGAGTTGCCGTCTGCTGTTCATGTCCTGAAGTATTCGCGGCCGGTCCGGTTCCAGCCACACCCTGTGGGGGTTGGTCAACGCTTGAACCAGGAAGCCAGGATCTTGCTCCGACACCGGCATAACGGCTTTACTGGTGTTCATGATTATGCGGACCTGGCGCGGCTGGACCCGGAGAGAAGACGCCGACGCCTATGCGGACTACCTCATGGAGACCGGCCACCCCGGCTACGTCTCCACCCCCGGCAACCGGGGCGTCACCTTCACCCGCCGCGACGACGGCGACCGGACCGAGTTCTTCCTCGTCTCCCTCTGGGAGTCGTGGGAGGCCGTCCGCGCCTTCGCCGGCGACGAGCCGGGCACGGCCGTCTTCTACCCGCAGGACGACCGGTTCCTCGTCGACCGCGAGACCACCGTCGACCACTTCGACGTGTTCGCTCACTAGGTTGGCCGCCATGACACACCGATCGCGGCTGCACGCCGTCTCCATCGACGTCCCGCCGGACGTCCACGACGAGGAACTGGACTTCTGGCAGGGGGCCGTCGGCCGCGAGATGCCGCGGCTCGGCGCCTTCCCCGACTTCCACCGGACCACGCCGCCCGGCGCGGGGGTCGCCTTCATCGTGCAGCGGCTCGGAGAGGGGGCGCCGGGCGTGCACGTCGACATCCACACCGACGACCTCGACGCCGAGGTGGCGCGGCTCGAAGGGCTCGGCGCGGTGAAGGAGGCGTTCACCGAGGGCGGGTGGTGGATCATGCGCGATCCGGCGGGGTTGCGGTTCTGCGTGCTGGAGGATCCGCCCGGCACGTTCGGCGACGACGACTCGGCCCTCTGGGAGTGACGAAAAACCGGGCCCGCGCCGTGTGGCGCGGGCCCGGTCGGGTCGTGCTCAGGTCAGGCGGGAACGATGTTCTCGGCCTGCGGGCCCTTCTGGCCCTGGGTGACGTCGAAGCTCACGCGCTGCCCCTCCTGGAGCTCACGGAAGCCCGAGGCGGCGATGTTGGAGTAGTGGGCGAAGACGTCGGCGCCGCCGCCGTCCTGCTGGATGAAGCCGAAGCCCTTTTCCGAGTTGAACCACTTCACGGTACCGGTAGCCATATCGATTCTCCTTCGGGGTTGCCCGTGAGACGCGCACTGTGCGCGCCTCGCGTCGCCGCGATGATTACCCCGACCGGAAAATGATCCGGAAATACGAAAGTGCCACCACCGATTCATTTCACGGTGAGGCACTTGAAGTCTTCGGGAACCACAACTGCAACTGAAAACGACAGTATCACGGCGCCCCCGGCCGTTATAACGGCGGTGCGGAAAAACCTGGCCCCCCGGGTCCGCCGAACCGGATCAAGGGTGATTCGTGGCGAAAACCTGACTTTGCCCGGCGTGTCGCCGGGGCACGGCCCGCTGAACAGCCACTTTCCTGGGCGAGACGGGGGGATGGTGACGATGTCACCTGGGAACAGGAAGCCGGACACGGGCCGCCGCGAGTTCTCCGAGCAGCCGGACGGCTCGTACGCGACGTCCCTGCGGGGCCTCGACCTGCTGCGGGAGCCGATGCTCAACAAGGGGACGGCGTTCACGCCGGAGGAACGCGCGGAACTGCTGCTCGACGGCCTGCTGCCGCCGGTGGTCGAGTCGCTCGACGAGCAGGTCCCCCGCGTGTACGCCCAATACCAGGCCCAGCCGGGCGACCTGCTCAAGAACGTCTACCTGGAGGGGCTGCGCGACCGGAACGAGACGCTCTACTACCGGCTGCTCGGCGACCACCTGCGCGAGATGCTCCCCGTCGTCTACGACCCGACGGTCGCGCGGGCGATCGAGACGTACAGTCACGAATACCGCAGGCCCCGAGGGGTGTTCCTGTCCGTCGACGACCCGGGCGGGATCGAGCGCGCCTTCGCCAACCTGGGGCTGGGCCCCGACGACGTCGACCTGATCGTCGCCTCGGACGCCGAGGAGATCCTCGGCATCGGCGACTGGGGCGTGGGCGGCGGCGCCGGCATCGCGGCCGGCAAGCTGGCCGTCTACACGGCCGCCGCCGGGATCGACCCCGACCGCGTCATCCCGGTCGCGCTCGACGTCGGCACCGACAACGAGGGGCTGCTCAACGACCCCGCCTACGTGGGCAACCGGCACTCGCGGGTGCGGGGGAAGCGCTACGACGACTTCATCGACGCCTACGTCACGGCGGCGACCCGGATGTTCCCGGGCGCGATGGTGCACTGGGAGGACTTCGGGCCCTCCAACGCCCGGCGGATCCTGGAGAGGTACACCGACCGGATCTCCACCTTCAACGACGACATGCAGGGCACCGGCGCGATCGTGCTGGCCGCCATGCTGAGCGCGGTGAAGGTGTCGGGGCTGCCGATGCGCGACCAGCGGATCGTCGTCTTCGGCGCGGGCACGGCCGGGATCGGCATCGCCGACCAGCTCCGCGACGCCATGGTCCGCGACGGCCTCGACCCCGGGGAGGCGGCCCGCCGCATCTGGCCGATCGACAAACAGGGCCTGCTCACCGACGACATGGGCGACCTGCGCGACTTCCAGGTGCCCTACGCCCGCCCGGCGAGCGAGGGTGGCGGCGGGCTGGAGGAGGTGGTGGCGCGGGTCGAACCCACCATGCTGCTGGGCACCTCCACGACGCACGGCGCCTTCACCGAGAAGGTCGTGCGCACGATGGCCGCGAACGTGGAGCGGCCGGTGATCTTCCCGATCTCCAACCCGACGGAGCGGATCGAGGCGATGCCGGGCGATTTGATCCGCTGGACCGACGGCCGGGCCCTGGTCGCGACCGGCGTGCCGATCGACCCGATCACCCACAACGGCATCACCCACGTCATCGGCCAGGCCAACAACGCGCTGCTCTACCCTGGCCTGGGGCTGGGCGTGATCGTGTCGCGGGCCCGGCGGGTCAGCCGGGGCATGCTCCAGGCCGCCGCCGAGGCCGTGGCCGGGCTGGTCGACCCGACCCTGCCGGGGGCGTCGCTGCTGCCGCAGGTCGACAACCTGCGCGAGATCTCCGCCACGGTCGCGGTCGCCGTCGCGGAGCAGGCCGCGCGGGAGCACCTGGCCCGCACCACCCTGCGCGACCCGGTCCAGCAGGTCCAGGACACCATGTGGCAGCCGCGGTACCGGCCGGTCCGGGCGAGGGAGCGGTGATGACGACGTACAAGGAGACCCGCACGGAGAGCGACTCGCTCGGCGAGATCCCGGTGCCGGCCGACCGCCTCTGGGGCGCGCAGACGCAGCGGTCACTGATCCACTTCGACATCGGCGACGACCGGATGCCGAAGGCCGTCTACCACGCCTACGGCTACGTCAAGAAGGCCGCCGCGATCGTCAACGCCCGCGCGGGGCGGCTGCCCCAGTGGAAGGCCGACGCCATCGAGGAGGTCGCCGACGAGGTGATCACCGGGAGACTCGACGACGAGTTCCCCCTGTACGTCTGGCAGACCGGCTCCGGCACCCAGTCGAACATGAACGTCAACGAGGTGATCTCCAACCGGGCCATCCAGCTCCTCGGGGGCAGGCTGGGCTCCAAGGACCCGATCCATCCTAACGACCACGTCAACATGGGCCAGTCGTCCAACGACACCTTCGTCACCGCGATGCACCTGGCCGCCGTGGAGGCCGTCGAGGACGGCCTGCTCCCGGCGGCCCGACGCCTGCGCGACGCCGCCGCGGAGAAGAGCCGGCAGTGGGCCGACGTGGTCAAGATCGGCCGCACCCACCTGGAGGACGCCACCCCGCTGACGGTCGGCCAGGAGTGGTCCGGCTACGCCGCCCAGCTCGACGACGCCGCCGAGCACCTGACGGCCACCGCCAAGGGCCTCTACCGGCTGGCCATCGGCGGCACCGCCGTCGGCACCGGCCTGAACGCGCCGCCCGGCTTCGCCGAGGAGGTCGCCGCCGAGATCGCCGAGCTGACCGGCCACCCGTTCACCGGCGCGGCCAACCCGTTCGCCGCCCAGGCGTCGTGCGACGCGCTGGTGCGGGTCTCCTCGGCGATCAGGGCACTGGCCGTCCCGCTGTTCAAGTTCGCCAACGACATGCGCTGGCTCGGCTCGGGCCCGCGCGGCGGCCTGCACGAGCTGATCCTGCCGTCGAACGAGCCGGGCTCCTCGATCATGCCGGGCAAGGTCAACCCGACCCAGGCCGAGGCGGTGCTGATGGTCTGCATCCAGGTGATGGCCGACGACACGGCGGTCTCGGCGGCGGGCGCCGAGGGCAACTTCGAGCTCAACGCGTTCCGCCCGCTGATCATCAACAACGTGCTCCACTCGGCCCGCATCCTGACCGACGTGATCGACCACTTCCGCAGGTTCCTCGTCGTCGACGCCCGCCTGGACGAGGACCGGCTGCGGGAGTACGTCGACCGCTCGATCATGATGGTGACGGCCCTGAGCCCGGTGATCGGCTACGACAGGGCGGCGAAGATCGCCCACCGGGCGCTCGACGAAGACCTGACCCTGAAGGAGGCGGCGCTGAAGTCGGGCGTCGACGAGGCGCTGTTCGACCGGGTGGTCGTGCCCGAACGGCTGACCCGCCCGGGGACGGCCGGCTGAAGCGTCCATGAATGCATTCAGGCCGGGCGCACCCGGAGCTGGCCTGCGTCAGCGTGTTCTTGACAACCCATGACCTCGCACGTGATGTTAACGCTAACAGCATCTAGTGATGGGATGTTTCATGGTGTCTCGCGCCCACCGGTTACTGACCGCCGCCGTGGTGACCCTGTTCACCGCGGCGGCGGGCCTCGTCGTCTCCGCGCCGTCGGCCCATGCCGCCACCAGCCAGTTCCGGGGCATGAACTGGGCCGTGCTGGGTGACAACTTCAGCACCGGCACGCTCGTCGTGCAGGGCCTGAGTCAGTCCGACAACAACGCGACGGTTCGCGCCAAGGCCAACTCGATCTACGACAGCATGGAATACCTCATGGGCGTCAACACCGTCCGGCTGCCCATCAACACGCACACCGTGGCCAACGCGAACTGGTGGAACTCCTACCGCGGCGCCATCGACGCCGCCACCGAGCGTGGATTCAAGGTCATCCTGGCCTACTGGGAGGACGGCGCCGCCTCCGGCGGCCGGATCACCAACCTCGCCGCCTGGAACACGATGTGGTCCAGCGTCATCAGCACGTACGGTTCGAACGGCAACGTCTACTTCGAGCCGATGAACGAGCCGCACGGCTACTCGTCGGCGGAGTGGCGCGACGTCGCGGCCAACTGGCTCGGCCATCACACCTCGGCGGTGCCCGGCCGGGTGCTCATCGGCGGCACCGGCTTCAGCCAGGACCTGCGGGACATCTGCAACGACAGCCGCTTCAACGCGACGTTGTTGTCCTTCCACTACTACGCCTTCTTCTACAGCGCGATGACCTACGACGAATTCCGGAGCCACATCCAGACGCGTCTGGGCAACTGCGCCTCCCGCGCGGTCGCGACCGAGTTCGGCGCGCCGATGGCCACCGGCCTCGACTACGGCGACCCGAACAGCACCGACAACTTCGTGCGCTACCTCCGCGCCATGGCCCAGGTCATGCGGGACAACCAGATGGGCGGCACCTACTGGCCCGCCCTCGGCGGCAAGGTGACCGCGGGTCTCGGCTACGACCACTACTCGATGTTCGCTCTCGGCGGCAGCGGCACCACCCTCAACCTGGCCACCCGCAACGGCCACGGCGCCAACCGGGTCCGGTACGCCTGGGGCGACGCCGTCAACGACTCGCCTCCGCCGTCGGCGTACCGGATCGACGCGCGCCACAGCGGCAAGGCGATGAACGTCCAGCAACCGAACACCGGCAACAGCACGCGCGTCAGCCAGTACGCCTACGGCGGCAACGCGTGGCAGCAGTGGCAGTTCCAGGACGCCGGCAGCGGCTACTGGCGTATCGTCAGCCGTCACAGCGGGAAGTGCCTCGACGTGGTGAGCGCCTCGACCGCCGACGGCGCCGATCTCGTCCAGTACACCTGTGGCACCGGCGCCAACCAGCAGTTCCAGATGGTCGCCAACGGCGGTTACTTCCAGCTCCGGGCCCGGCACAGCGGCAAGTGCGTCGACGTGCCCGCCTCCGCGACGGGCGACGGGGTGATCCTCAAGCAGTACACCTGCAACTCGGGCGCCAACCAGCAGTGGTCGCGCACGGCCGTCTAGAGGAGGTCGACGGCCTCACCCGGTTCGAGCGCGGCGCCGGCGGCGAACCCGTCCCGGTAGGCGGCGTCGCCGGCCAGGTCCCGGGCCGCCCGCTCGCAGGCGGCCCGGGCCGCGCGCAGGTCGGCCGAGCCCATCTGGGGCCGGCCGTAGTCGCGCCAGATCTGGTGGCCGAGGCCGAGCAGGCGGGCGGCGCGCACGCCGTCGCCCGGTGGCGGGCCACCGCAGGTCGCGGAAGCTGTCGAGCGCCTCGGCGGGCCGCCCGGCCCGGTAGAGGGCCGGCATGTGGCCCTCACACAGCCGCTCGCGCAACGGATGGGCCTCGACCAGCGGCCGGATCTCCCGGAGCGCGGCCTCGGTGGCCCAGGGCCAGTTCGACACCAGCCCGCGCAGGCTGCGCCCTCTTCGACGAGCTCAACGCCGAGACCCGGTTCCAGGCGGGTGTCCAGCCCCGCCGGCGGGGCCTGGTCTAGGGAAGCAGGCCGTGGTCGCGGGCGTAGACCGCCGCCTGCGTGCGGTCGCGCAGGCCGAGCCGCTGGAGGATGCGCGAGATGTGATTCTTCACCGTGCCCTCGCTGAGGTAGAGCCGGTCGGCGATCTCCCGGTTCGACGCCCCGGCGGCCACCAGCCGCAGCACGTCGAGCTCCCGCGCCGTCAGCGGCACCCGCGCCTGCGGGGCACGGGCGCCGCCGGTCGCCACCAGGCGGGCGGCGACCCCCGGGTCGAGCTGGGCGACCCCGGCGTGCGCGAGCCGCACGGCCGCCGCCAGTTCCCGTGCGGGGAGGTCTTTCAGCAGGTAGCCGGTGGCGCCCGCGCGCAGGGCCTGGAGGACGTACTCCTCGTCGTCGAACGTCGTCAGCATGACCACCCGGACCTCCGGCGCGCGGTCGCGGAGCGCGGCGACCGCGCGCACCCCGTCCATGCGCGGCATCCGCACGTCCATCAGCACGATGTCGGGCCGCAGGGCGACCGCCTGCTCGACCGCCTCGTGGCCGTCGGCCGCCGTGCCGACCACGGTGACGCCGGGCTGCACGCCGAGCAGCGAGGCGATGGCCTCCCTGATCAGCCCCTGGTCGTCGACGACCAGCACCCGCACCGGCTCGTCGCTCACGGCGCGTTCCTCCGGGGGATGGTGACGGTCAGCCGGGTGCCCCCGCCGGGCGGGCTGCCGATGTCGACCCGGCCGCCGGCGAGCTCGACCCGCTCGCGCATGCCGAGCAGCCCGTACCCCTCGCTCCCGGGCACGAAGCCCCGCCCGTCGTCGCTGACCACCAGCTCCGCGCCCCGCGGGTCCAGCGACGCGGCGACCGACACGCGCGTGGCGCGGGCGTGCCGCCGGGCGTTCGTGATGCCCTCCTGCGCCGCCCGGTAGAGGGCACGCAACGCCGCCGGGTCATGGCCGCCCTCCTCGCCGGAGAACTCCAGGACCACATCCGTCTGGCCGTCGACCAGGGCGGACAGGGCCTCTTCGAGGCTGAAGGACTCGCGCAGGGTGCGCACCGAGCGCCGCACGTCCTCCAGCGCCCGCCGCGCCGAGCCGCGCGCGTCGGCGACCGCCCGGTCGGCCGCCTCGGCGTCGAGGTCACGGAACGCCGCGGCCTTCTCCAGCAGCACCACGATCGCGGTCAGGTGGTGCCCGAGATCGTCGTGGATGTCCCTGGCCACCCGGTTGCGCTCGGCCGTGGCCGACAGTTCGGCGACCGCCGCCGCCGAGGCGGCCAGTTCCATCCGTGCCCGGCGCTCCTCGGCCGCCACCGCCGCCATGGTCACCGCGAGGACCAGCCCGACGCAGAACATCAGCAAATCGGAGACCTGCCCGGCGTCGGCGAGCCAGTGCGGGTCGCGGACCAGTCCGGCCGCCGCCATGACGACGACGCACCCCACGGCGAGCGCCACGGCGACCGTCCGCCCGAACGTGAAGTAGGCCGTGAACGGCACCAGCACGAACAACACCCGCGACAACCCGGCGCCGTCGGCGGACGCGACCAGCGTGCACAACCCCACCCGCAGGGCCAGCAGCAGCACCGGGCCGATCCGGTGCTCCCACCGGTCGAGGACGGCCAGCCCCGCCAGCCCCGCCACGAACGGCACCGGCCGGGTGTCGCCCACCCCGGCCAGCCAGGCGTACAGACCCGCGAGGAGGACCGCGCCGTAGAGCACCGGCGACACCCACGGCACCGGACGGGACAGGGCCATGCCCGAAAGACTACGGTCGGTCCGCATACCGCCGCACCGATAGTGACAACCAGATGAGCGTCGCGGCGACCATGACGTGCAGCAGGCTCGTCAGCACGCCGTCCGGCAACGACGCGCCGACCGCCAGCGCGGTCAGCGTGACGCCGTACCCGGCGGCGGGCACCCGGGGGAAGACGCCCGCACGCAGCATCGCCGCCGAGAACAGGACCGTGCCGGCCACGAACACCGCCGTACCGCCGAGCAGGACGAGCTTCGTCGGGCCCAGGAGCAACTCCCGCGTCACCGCGCCGTCGAGGAAGAAGACGACCAGGTTGAGCGCGAAGGCGATGCCGGCGAAGAGGGAGAGCCCGATCATGTTGACGGCGTACGCGACCTCGCCGAACCGGCCGGAGACCTCGCTCTGCCGCAGGTGGAAGGCGGTGAGCGCGGGCGGCCCGAAGGCGACCCCGAGACCGATGACGAGGCTGGTGATCGTCGTCTCACCGGTGAACGCCTCGACGGCGCCGGGGACGCCGACGGACAGGCCCATGACGATGCCGCAGACGGCGCCGAACCGGAGCAGGGGGGAGGGCATGGGAGGACTCCTTGACCGAGGGGATTCCGACGGTAGGAGCGGCGGCTTCTCCGGATAAGTGCCGCAGGTCATGGTGACGTCACGGCTTCGGCGACCACGGTCATGTGCCGTCACGCGCCGGTGGCGGCCTCCGGCCCGCCCGCCGGGTGAACGTTCGTGGTCATCGCACTACCTGCCCGGCCGCCCTGCCGATTCGAGGATCAGCGGGTCGTCGAGGACACGGTCGACCACCGTGCCGGCCGCTCCTCGCGACGCCGCCTCGAAGCCCAGCTCCGAGGCGATGATCCTGCACCGCCCCCCGGCCACGACCCGCCGTTCGAGCTCGGCCTGGGCCGGGGGGATCAGCCGTTCGGCCAGCCGGGCGAAGTAGCCGCCGACCACGATCGCGCGGGGGTTGAAGAGGTTGACCAGGATCGAGCCGCCCAGGCCCAGCCAGCGGCCCACCTCGGCCAGCGCGTCGAGGGTGCGGGGGTCGCCGGCCGCGGCGGCCGACGCGATCGAGTCGACGCGCGTGTCCGGGTCGGTCGAGGTGGCTCCGGCGGGGTCGAGTGCCGCCAGTCCGACCTTCGTCTCCCAGCATCCGGTGCGGCCGCAGCCGCATCTCTCGCCGCCGGGGTCCACGAGCAGGTGGCCCGTCTCCCCCGAGAAGCCGTCGGCGCCGCGGAGTAACCGGCCGTCCACGATGATGCCGCCGCCCACGCCGACCTCGCCGGTCAGGTAGACCATGTCGGGCGTGCCCGCCGCCACGCCGCACGCGTGTTCGGCCAGCGCCGCCAGGTTCGCGTCGTTGCCCACGCCGACCGGCAGGCCCAGTTCGGCGTGGAGCAGGTCGGCCAGGGGCACCTGCCGCCAGCCGAGGTTCGGGGCGAAGGTGACCACGCCGCCGGAGACCAGGCCGGGCACGGCCACCACGACGCCGGCCAGCGAGCCCATCTCGCCCGCCGCCCGGCGGGTGACGCGGACCAGTTCGGCCAGGCACGCGGAGAGGCCCGCGCCGGCCGCGTCGAAGCCCTCACGGCTGGAGAACAGGACGCGGCCGCCCAGGTCGGAGCCGTGGGCGGCCACGTAGTCCACGTTGATCTCCAGGCCCAGGGCCCCCACGTGGGAGCCGTCGAGGGCCACGTCACGCCGTGGCCGCCCGATGGCCCCCGCCGAGGAGGTGCCCGCCTCCCGCGCCAAACCGAGCGACATCAGCTCGGCCATCAGGGAGGAGACGGTGGCCCGGTGCAGACCGGTCGCCTCCACCACGTCCGCGCGGGAGCAGGTCCCGTGGTCGCGCAGGTGCCGGAGCACGCGGGACAGGTTGTCCCTGCGCAGGGTGGCGCGGCCGGTCGTCACGCTAGTCCTGGGCCCTCCCGCCGGCCAGCCGGCTGATCATCAGGGCGACCAGGATGATGCCGCCGTACACGAGCTGCTTCCACTCGCCGGGCACGCCCTGGAGCGTCAGGATGTTCTCGACCAGGCCGATGACCAGGACACCGGTGAGGGCGCCGAGGATGGTGCCCTTGCCGCCGTCCATGCTGACGCCGCCGATGACGGCCGCGGCGAAGACCATGAAGATCCAGCCGACGCCCTGGTTGGCGCTGATGCCGCCGAGGCGGCCGGTCTCCAGGATCCCGGCGAGCGCCGCGAGGGTGCCGCCGATGACGAAGACCGCCAGCACGACCCGCTCCACGCGGATGCCCGCCGCCCTGGCCGCGTCGGCGTTGCCGCCGATGGCGTAGAGGGAACGGCCGGAGCGGAAGTAGCCGAGGGCGGCCATGCCGACGGCGAACAGCACGCCGGTGATCCAGATGGCGGCGGGCAGGCCGAGCCAGACCGCGCTGCCGAGGTAGGTGAACGACTCGGGCAGGGCGAAGAGGCTCTTGCCGCCGGTCAGGCCGAGGTGCAGGCCGTGCACGACGATCAGCATCGCGAGCGTGACGACGAAGGCCGAGAGCTGGTAGCGCAGGATGAGGAAGCCGTTGAAGGCCCCGATCAGCGCGCCGATGAGCAGGCACAACACCACGGCCATCGCCGGCGGCAGGCCCAGGCCGAAGCCGCCGTCGCCGGTGGAGATGACGAGCATGACCGCCACGGCGGGGGCCATGCCGACGATCGACTCCAGCGACAGGTCGAACTTGCCGGCGATCAGGATGAGCGCCTCGGCCAGCACGACCAGGGCCAGCGCCGACTGCTGCTGCAGCACGTTCGTCAGGTTGCCCGGGGTGAGGAACACCGGGTCGATGAACGACCCGACGATCAGCAGCACCACGATGACCGGCACCAGCGTCAGGTCGCGGAACCGGCTCAGCCGGAAGCCCGGCCGGGCGGCGAGCGCCGGGGCCGGGCCGGAGCCGTTCGCCGACGCCGCCGGGGTCTTCGGCAGTGTCGGGGCGCGGCGCCCCTGCCGATCACTCATGACTGACACCCTCCATAGCGGCCACGAGGTCGTTGTCCGACCATCCGCGTGGCACGTCCTTGATCACCCGGCCGTGGAACATCACCAGGACCCGGTCACAGATTCGCAGGTCGTCGAGTTCGTCGCTGACCAGCACGGCTGCCGCCCCCCGCTGCGCGGCGTCCTCGACCGAGCCGAGCAGCGACTGCTTGGCCTTGACGTCGACGCCGGCGGTGGGGTTGATGACGACCAGCGCGGCCGGGTCGTCGACCAGGGCACGGGCCATCACGACCTTCTGGGCGTTGCCGCCCGACAGGTCGCCGACCGGCTGGTCGGGGCCCTCGGTCTTGATGTCGAGCTCCTGGATCATCGTGCGGGCGCGGGCCCGGCGCCTCTCGGGCGAGATCATCCCGAAGCGGCCGAGCTTGCCGGCGATCGGCATGGTCGCGTTCTCGCCGACCGACAGCAGGGGCACGAAGCCCTCGTGGTGGCGGTCCTGCGGAACGAAACCCACCCCGGCGGCCAGCGCCGACGGCACGTCGCCCGGCTTCGGCCGCTTGCCGTTGATCGTGATGACGCCGCTGTCGGCGCGGCGCAGCCCGACGATGCTCTCGGCCAGGCCGACCTTGCCGCTGCTGCCCGATCCGGCCAGGCCCACGATCTCGCCGGCCTTCACGGTCAGGTCGACGTCGTGGTAGCGGCCCGCGGAGTTGAGGCCGCGCACCTCGATGACGACCCCGGCCTTCTCGTCGACCGTCCGGGCCTTGGCCTCGTAGGTGACGGCGTGCTCGCCGGTCATCGCGGCCACCAGCGCGTCGTGCGGGAGGTCCGCCACGGTGCTGGTGACGATGTGGCGGGCGTCGCGGAAGACGGTGACGCTCTGGCAGACCTCGTACACCTCTTCGAGGTGGTGCGAGATGAACATCATCGTGACGCCCTGCTCCCGCAGGTCGCGCATGCGGTCGAAGAGGCGTCCGATGGCCGGGCCGTCGAGCTGGGCGGTCGGCTCGTCGAGGATGATGAACCGCGCGCCGAAGGAGAGCGCGCGGGCGATCTCGACGAGTTGCCGCTGCTCGACGCCCAGGTCGCCGGCGAGCCCCGACGGGTCGACGTCGACGTGGTACTGGTCGAGGAGGGCGGTGGCGCGGGCGCGCATGGCGCGCCAGTTGATGACCCTGCCCTCGGTCTGGCGGTTGATGAAGAGGTTCTCGGCCACGGTCAGCGCGGGGATGATCGTGGACTTCTGGTAGACGCAGGCCACGCGGGCCTTCCACGCGTCGCGGTCGGCGAGCGGCGGAGCCGGCTCGCCCGCGAACCGGACCTCACCGGCGTCGGGGCGCTGCAGGCCGGTCAGGATCGACACGAGGGTCGACTTGCCGGCGCCGTTGCGCCCGATGAGGGCGTGCGTCTCGCCCTGCTTGATGGTGAGGCCGGCGTCGTTGAGTGCGACGGTGGGGCCGAAGCGCTTGGTGATCCCGCGCGCCTCGACCGCCGCCGCGTTCGATGAGGTGCTCATCTACTTGACCTGGTTGCCCCAGAGGTTGGGGTCGTCGACGTTCTCCGCGGTCACCAGCGGCGCGGGGAGCTGGTCCTCCAGGCCGTTGGGGAGCTGGATGATGTTGCTGTCGTGGTCGGTCGGGCCGGGCTGGAAGGTCTTGCCCTCCAGAGCGGCCTTCGCGTAGTAGACGGCGTACTTGGCGTAGAGGTCGGCCGGCTGCGAGACGGTCGCGTCGATCTCGCCGGCGCGGATGGCCTCGAACTCGGCCGGGATGCCGTCGTTGGACACGACGAAGATGTGCTTGGGGTCGTCCGGCTTGACCAGGAGGCCCTTGGCCTTCAGGACCTGGAGGGTCGGGGCCAGGTGCACCCCGCCGGCGTGCATGTAGATGCCCTTGATGTCGGGGTTCTGCTCCAGGCGGGTCTGCAGCATGGACGCGGCCTTGCTGCCCTCCCACTCCGTCGGCTCCTCGAAGACGGTGATCCCGGGGAACTTCTCCTTCATGCAGTCGCGGAAGGCCTCGGCGCGGTCACGGCCGTTGATGGAGGCCAAAGCGCCCATGAGCTGCACGACCTTGCCCTTGCCGCCGAGCTTCTCGCCGAGGAACTCGCACGCCTTGGTGCCGTAGGCGCGGTTGTCGGCGCGCACGACCATGTAGACGTCGCCCTTGTCGGGGCGGGTGTCCACGGTGACGACCGGGATCTGCTTGCTCGCGAGCGAGTCGAGCGTCGAGGCGATGGCGCCGGTGTCCTGCGGGGCCATGATGATCGCCTTGGCGCCCTGGCTGACCAGCGCCTGGGTGTTGGCGACCAGCTTGGCGACGTCGTTCTGGGAGTTGGTCGGCGGCATCAGCTCGACGCCGTCCTGGGTGGCGATCTCGGGCACGTACTTGTTGTACGAGTTCCAGAAGTCGGAGTCGGCGCGCGGGAAGTCCACGCCGACCTTGCCGCCGCCGGCGGCGGCCGCGGGAGCCGACTCGCCGGGGTTGGCGCTCGCTGCGGAGTCGGGGGTGTCGGACGACCCGCAGGCCGCCAGGCCCAGGGCGAGCACGGCGGCGCTGGCGGCGACGGACAGAAGTTTCATGCCGATCGGCCTTTCAGGACGGGGGGTGAGTGACGGCGGAGGTTCTGCGCGCCTCCGCCGCGGGGGAGCTCTGGGCCACTGCGCTGGTCCAGTACTGACCCCATGGATAGGTGAACGCGGCGAGCGACGCGGGTCGCATCGCCGAGCTGAATCCGGCTGCTTCGGGCGCCACGTAGCTGCCGTCCCGGATGACCACCGGGTCGACGAAGTGCTCGTGCAGGTGGTCGATGTACTCGATCACCCGGCCCTCCTTCGACCCGCTGACGGAGACGAAGTCGAACATGGCCAGGTGCTGGACCAGCTCGCACAGCCCGACCCCGCCCGCGTGCGGGCAGACGGGGACGCCGAACTTGGCGGCCAGCAGCAGGATGGCGATGTTCTCGTTGACGCCCCCGACGCGCGCCGCGTCGAGCTGCAGGTAGGAGATGGCCTCCGACTGGAGGAGCTGCTTGAACACGATCCGGTTCTGCACGTGCTCCCCGGTGGCGACCGGGACGGGCGCGACCGCGCGTGCGATCGCGGCGTGGCCGATGACGTCGTCCGGGCTGGTGGGTTCCTCCACCCACCAGGGGCCGAACTCGGCCAGTGCCTTCACCCAGCGGATCGCGTCGGAGACATCCCATCTCTGGTTGGCGTCGATCGCGATCGGGAAACCGTCGCCACAGACCTCGCGGGCGATCCGCATGCGGCGGACGTCGTCGTCGAGGTCGGCGCCGACCTTCAGCTTGATCTGCGGGAATCCCTCGTCGAGGGCCTCCTTGCAGAGGCGCCGAAGCTTGTCGTCGTCGTAGCCGAGCCAGCCCGGCGACGTCGTGTACGCGGGATAGCCGTGCTCCCGCAGGGCCGCGATGCGGCCGGCCCGGCCCGGCTGCGCGGCGCGGAGGATCTCCAGGGCCTCGCCTGAGGTAAGGGCGTCGGTGATGTAGCGGAAGTCGACCAGGGAGACGATCTCCTCCGGGCTCATCTCGGCGAGCAGCAGCCAGAGCGGCTTGCCCTCGCGGCGGGCCTTCAGATCCCACAGGGCGTTCATGACGGCGGAGATCGCCATGTGCATGACGCCCTTCTCCGGTCCGAGCCAGCGCAACTGCGAGTCGCCGATGAGGTCCTGGTAGACGGCTCCCAGGTCGGAGCAGTCACGGTCGACGATGTGACCTTCGAGCGCCTTGATGGCGGCGGTCTGCACGTCGTTGCCGCGTCCGATGGTGAACGCGAATCCGTGTCCCTTCTCGTCCTCGGTCCGCAGCACCACGTACGCCGCCGAGTAGTCGGGGTCGGGGTTCATCGCGTCGGAACCGTCGAGTTCCGTCGAGGTCGGGAACCGGATGTCGTGCGTCTCCAGGGAGATGACCCTCATGCGAGCTCCAGACACATCCGATTAATGTTAGAGACCGGCGCTACCGCCGGGCGGTCGTATACGAAAGCCTTTCGAGATAAAGATCCGATTAATTTGCGGACACGGCTCCTTGTGGCACCGTGGACCGATCCCAGGTGGGATCAGAATTCCGCAGGTCGCCGCCGGGCGGAAGACCCCGCGGCCGTCTTCTCGGTTACTCTCCAGACATCCGATGTTTGGTTCTCAAGAAGAATGCCCCGCGTGTTACAGGCATGTCAATAGCCGCAACCGGAAAGAGATCCGATGATTCCGCAGGGCCGCGACCGACCTCGTGGTCCGTCGCGGCCCTCGGGCTGACCTGCCTAGACGCCGTGGACGTCGAACTCCCAGAGCGAATAGCCCCATGCGGTGGCCCGCTGGGTGCCGTAGATCCGGACGTATCGCCCGGTTCCGGTCACCGCGAGGTCGTCGACGCCGCCGTCGCCGGCCGTCTGGGTGTGCACGACCGTCCAGGAGCTGTTGTCATTGGAGGTCTCCACCCGGTACTGCCGGCCGTAGGCCGCCTCCCACTGGAGCCGGACCCGGGAGATGGACCGGGTCTGGCCGAGGTCGACGGTGATCCACTGCGGGTCGGCGTAGAGGCTGGACCAGCGGGTGGCGCCGTTGCCGTCGACCGCGTTGGCCGCGACGTTGGCCCCGGCCTCCGTGCTCGACACCGTCACCGGTCTGCTCCGGGACAACACCTGGGCGATCCCGCCGGCCGGAGTGCCGTACACGTTGAGGTCCCAGAGCGAGTAGCCGTACTGCGTCAGCGCGCGCTGGGTTCCATATATACGGACATACCGCCCCGTGCCACTGACGGAGAGATCGTCCACTCCCCCGTCCGAGGCGGTCTGGTTCGACAGGACCGTCCAGGTGCTGTTGTTCGGGGAGACCTCCACCCGGTACTGACGGCCGTAGGCCGCCTCCCAGTTCAGCCTGACCCGGTTGACGTCGTAGGACGCCCCCAGGTCCACCGTGATCCACTGCGGGTCGGCGTACAGGCTGGACCAGCGGGTGGCGCCGTTGCCGTCGACCGCGTTGGCCGCGACGTTCACCCCGGCCTCCGTGCTCGACACCGTGACCGGCCTGCCCTGCGCGAGGTCGCCGCCACCGGAGATCGGCGTCGAGACGCCGGGTCCGGTGAAGGTGTAGCTGTCGACGTCGAACAGTGCCGGGCCGGCCGCGCCAGAGAAGGTCAGGTACAGGTCGCGCGTGCCGGTCGGGGCGCTCACGGGAGCGGTCAGCTCCACGTAGTCGTCCCAGCCGCCGGTGTTGGTCACGTTGACGCCGGCGACCACGGGGCCGGTCGGGGAGTCGTACCGGAAGGAGAGCACTCCCCCGGCGTTGGCGCTGGAGACCCGGGCCCTGACCCCGGTGATTCCCTGGAGGTTCACCGCGTGGTGGCGCACCCATTCGCCGTTCTGGATGTCGCCGAGCCGCTTGCCGCCCTCGGCCTGGGCCTGGTCGACGACACGCGGCCCGTTGAGGGTCACGTAGTGCTCGGCCTGCCACTGCTTGGGCCACAGGGTGATCTCCCGCTCGCCCGTCAGCGGCACCGTGCCGGTCGCGCCGCGGTCGGTGTAGGAGGCCCTGATCACCCAGAACAGCACCGAGTCGGGACCGGCGTGCACCGGGCCGACGTCGAAGGAGGCGCCGCAGCCGGTGCCCTCGCCCTCCTCGTGGGCGTGTTCCTGGTGCCCCAGCGCGGCCCGGACGACCACGTTGGCGCACGGGACCGTGCCGTCCTGGGCGTCGGTGGCCGAGGCGGAGGCGGTCAGGCGCTCGTCCCAGGAGAACAGGCCGCCGTTGGGGAGCCCGCCGACGTTGACGACCGGCCGGTTGTTGCCCACCACGACCGGGATCAGGGTGGTGCCGGTCATGGTCCCGTCGCTGACGGTCAGCCGGGCCCTCTTGTCGCCGCTGGTCGTGTACGTGTGCGACGGGTTGGCCGCCGTCGAGTCGGTGGTGCCGTTGTCGTCGAAGTCCCACGCGTAGGTGAGCGGGTTGCCGTCGGGGTCGTTGCTGCCCGCGCTGGAGAACTGCACGGTCAGCGGAGTGAGCCCGTTGTCGACACTGGCCGTGGCCACCGCGACCGGCGACCGGCCGCCCTGCACGTAGTTGATCTTGACGAGAGCGGCGTCGGCGGCTCCGGAGAAGTACCCGCTGCCGTATTCGAGCAGGTAGAGCGACCCGTCGGGGCCGAACTCCATGTCGATCGGGTGGACGAACGGCATCCCGGCGAGCACAGGTTCGATGATCGTCGGGGTGCCGGTGGCGGGGTTGCCGTCGCCGAACTGGACCTCCTTGATCCAGTTGCGGCAGTACTCGGTGATGATCAGCTTGTTGTCGTAGTACGGCGGCCACTTCACCGCGCTGTTGAGATCGGGGTCGTAGTGGTAGACCTCGGCGTGGTTCGGCGAGCCGCAACCGCCGGGCTGGTCGAGGGCCGGCCACTCCTTGCTGCCGCCGTGCTGCTCCCACACCAGCGCGCCCCGCGTGGGCGGGAGCTGCTGGAGGCCGGTGTTGCGCGGCGAGTCGTTGACCGGGCCGGTGGTCCCGCCGCACGGGAACCAGCCCCGGGGCGCGTTGGCCGCGAAGTCCCAGTCGTTGTAGGCGACGTTGGGGCCGCCGCAGTAGGGCCAGCCGTAGTTGCCCGCGCTGGTGGCGCGGTTCCACTCGTCGTAGGCGGCCGGTCCGCGGTTGGCGATGGTCGCGCCGGCGTCCGGCCCGACCTCGCCCCAATAAAGGGTGTCGCCGCCCTGCTTGTCGACCCAGATCCGGTACGGGTTGCGCGTCCCCATGACGTAGATCTCCGGCCGCGTCCGCGCCGTGCCGGGCGGGAACAGGTTGCCCGCGGGGATGGTGTAGGTCCCGTCGGCCTCCGGGTGGATGCGGTTGATCTTGCCCCGGAGGTCGTTGGTGTTGCCCGACGTGCGCTGCGCGTCGTACTGGGGGTCGCGGCTGGTGCGCTCGTCGATCGGCGCCATTCCGGCCGAGTCGCCGCCGGAGTTGGTGTTGTCGCCGACCGCGAAGTAGAGGTTGCCGTTGCCGTCCCAGCTCATCGATCCGGCCGAGTGGCAGCAGAGGTTCCGCTCGGTCGGCCACTCGATGATCATGTCTTCACCGGTCAGCGTGTTGGTACCGGTGGTGAAGGTGAACCGGGAGATCCGGTTCACCAGCGGGGTCACCTTCGGCGAGTAGAAGAGGTAGACCCAGCGGTTGGCCGCGAAGCCCGGGTCGAGGGTGATGCCGATCAGTCCGTCCTCGAACCGGGCGTCGAGCGGGAGGGTGAGGGCGACCGTCGTCGCCCGGGTGGCCGGGTCGTACAGGCGGACCTGGCCGCCGCCGGCGCTGGTGCCGCGGTTGATGTACAGCACCTTGCCGTCGGGCAGCACGGACAGCTCGATGGGCTCGCCCATCGACAGGCCGCCGTCGAGCCGGACCTTCTCGAAACCATTTGTGGGTGGCGGCGCCGCGTGAGCGGGTGCGGCGGGCACCAGTGCGACGACGATCAGGGCCAGCACACCCAGAATCGCGCGCAGGCGCGGGATACCTGACATGGGGTCTCCAGTGCAGGAGGGGACGGGGACGAGACGACGGCCCGTGATCACCGAGAGCCGCCGATGGAGAACGCACCGGTGACCACCCGCCACAAGCGGTCACCGGCGCGCTTACTGCCCCTGGGGGTTTCTAGACAGGGATCAGATCGAACTGCTCCCATGGTCCGATCGCGGCGCGGTTGGTGACGAGGTTCTGCGACCCGCCGCCCTCGGCGCAGACGTACTGGTTGTTCACCGTGGCCCGAAGCGAGATCGAGCCGTCGCCGTTGGTCACCACCGCGAAGGTCTCCCACGACCCGGCCGAGGGCCGGTCGGCCAGCAGCGGCACGTTGCCGCCGCCCTGGTTGGTCACATAGAGGTTGTTGGCCACCGAGCGCAGCGCGATGTTGCCGCCGCCCAGGTCGACCCGGACGAACTGCTCGGTCGCCCCGGCCGTCGTCTTACCGGCGATCAGCGGAGTGGTCGCGTCGGCGGCCGAGACGAACAGGTTGTTGGCCCGCGACCGCAGCGTGTACGTGTTGGCCGGCGTCGACCCCGTGATCACCCGGACCGCGTCGATCATGCCGACCGACGTGGTCTTGTTGACCACCCGGAGCGTGTGCTGGCCGCTGGACAGGCCCGTCTTGCCGTAGACGACCTGCTGCGCCTGCCGGGCGCCGCTCTGGTAGAGGTTCACGTTCTGCTGGAACACGTTGTCGATGTAGACGTCGACGTTGCCCATGTCGGAGAACCGTTCCGAGAGGATCTCGATGCCGGTGCCGGTGAACGTGTAGGTCGCGGCGGCGTTGACGGTGGTGCTGTGGTGGGTGTCGTCGTTGTGGTCGCCGTAGCCTCGGCCCGTGGTCAGGTGCCAGTTCGCGTCGTAGGTGAGCTCGGTGTTGTTGACCAGCCCCGGGGTGCCGCCGCCGTTGATGCCGAGGGTGGAGGCGGTGCCGCTCAGCGACTTGGCCGCCTGGTTGGCGGTGCCGGTGAGCTGGGTCTGGCTGTAGGCCGACAGCGGCTTGCCGGTGCGCTCCACCACGTAGACCGTGTTCGCGGCGGTCGCGAAGCTGATCTCAGCGGCCGAGCCGGTGGTGATGATCGCGTTGTCGGAGGTGCGGCGGACGCGGACCTGCTGGGTGCCCCACGGGTTCACCACGGTGGCCTGCTTGCCGTACAGGGACCTGATGCCGACGTACTTGGTCTCGTCGCCCTCGCGCTCGGAGGACACGATGAAGCCGTCCTTGGCCAGCAGCGAGAACTTCCCGATGAACGAGGAACCGCTCGGCGCGGCCGGGAAGACCCGGATCTTGTCGTTGTACGACTGCATCAGCGACTCGTTCATCGCCGCCATGTGCACGCCGTGGTACTCGAACACGCCGTTGGTGTTGCTGGTGAAGCTGTTCGGGTAGTTCTGGTACCGCTGCGCCATCGTCTTCATGCCCTGGAAGGCCTGGTCGCCCAGGCCCAGGCGGGCGGCCTGCACGGCGTCGTTGGCCCAGACGTTGCCGTAGGGGTGCGGACGCACGTTCCAGGTGTTCAGCGCCGTCTGGTAGTCGGGGAAGCCGATGCCGGTCAGGTTGTACGGCCAGATCATCTCCGCCGCGACGTTCTCGTTGTTGCGGGTCTGCGAGATCGGCGGCTGGTGCGGCTGGTAGGCGTTGTTGACCACCGAGTAGGGCACCAGGTTGTTCAGGATGTTCTGCAACTCGGTCCGCAGGCTCGCGTCGACGCCGAGCTGCTGCGCCACCTGGATCGTCACGGGGAACAGGCTGCGGATCGCGGTCAGGTCGGTAAGGGCGTTCCGCACGTTCCAGTACGTCTCATGGGCGTTGGAGTTGGCGATGTAGTACTGGCCGGTCGAGGCGTCACGGGACACGAAGCTCCGGTAGAACTTCGCGGCCTCGCGCATGAACGGGTAGGCCGTGTTCGCCAGGTAGGTCGCGTCGTTGGTGTACCGGTAGCGCAGGTACATGTTGTACGCGGCCTCGGCGGCGGTCGACATCGTGTTCTTGGTGTAGTCGGAATTGACGGTGCCGCGCGCGTTGCCGTCCCAGCCGTAGGTCTCCGGGAGCCAGATGCCGTCGATGCCGTATCTGGTCTGCGTGTACGACTTCAGCGCGTGGTAATTGCGCGAATGGAGATTGTTGAACACGTCCATCAGGTCGATGTGGTTGGACGCGTAGAACGAGTAGTACACGTGGCGCATGTTCCAGTACCAATAGGCGTTGGACCACTTCGACTGGTCTCCGGTGGCACGGAAGACCCCGTTGATGAAGTGGAACGGGTAGTTGCCGTACCCGCCCGCCGCGACGATGTAGTTGCTCAGGTAGTAGAAGTTCTCCAGGTAGTCGTTGTCGGCGCTGCCGCCGTACTGGACGAACGACTTGCCCCAGAAGTCGTGCCAGAAGTTCTTGAAGCCGGTGAGCGTGGCGCCGATTCCGGCCGACTTCACATTGGTGAGCTGATTTCGCGCCTGCTGCACCGAGTTGGCCGAGGGAGCGTTCTTCCGGGAGGCCGCGGTGAACCAGATCGTGTAGTCGTTGTCGGCGGTGATGCTCAGCCGGACGGTGCGCCCGTTGACGGTCGAGGTCGAGTAGTTCGCGCCCTCGACGGTGGCGGCGAAGGTGTAGCCGAACCCGTTGGCGTCGGTCTGGCCCCGGCTGAACCCGGCGACCGAGGAGTCGTTGAACGTCTGGACGGTGCGCCAGGTGTTCAGGTCGGGTGTGTCGGCGATGTTCTGGACGGTGTTCGGGTCCCACAGGCCGAGGTCGACCGTGGTGGTGCCGAGCCCGCCGCGGGTGTCCTCGACGCGGATGCCCATGACCTCCGAGCCGGGCTGGCCCAGGATCGTCACGGTGCGGTTGTTGTCGTACTTGGTGGTCAGCGTGCCGTCGTACAGGTTGAGGCGCTGCTGGTAGGTCGTGTAGCCGGTGTCCAGGCCGGGGCTGGTGTTGAGGGTCAGCGTGCCGGCCGCGTAGGTCGACTGCTGGGCCAGGTCGGCGCCGGAGACCTGCATGGTCATGCCGTTCTGGCTCCAGACCATGGCGCCGGTCCTGCCGTTGCCGACCGTCAGGCCGTAGTTCGGGTTGGTGTTCGGGCGGTTGTAGACGATGTCGTGCTTGGACAGATAGCCCGCCCGGTTGACGTTCAGGGCCCCGGCCGACTGGTCGAAGGCGTGGTCGGTCGTGGACGCCAGCGCGGGCGCCGTCACCACTCCCCCGGCCGCCAGCCCGCCGACGAGCGCTAATGCGGGGAGCGCTCTCAGAAATCTCATGTCATCGATCTCCTGGTCACCACAGCGGATTCAGGGGGTGCGTCCCTCCGGCAGGGGAGCCGCCGGGCCCCCTCACCGGCGATCGGCGACCGGTATGGGACAGCCCGACGGCCCCTCTGCACAGGCACAGGCCCGACTCGCACTGTTACCAAGTCGGAACTGTCAGGCGCAGTTAACATTGGATGTCTTCGGGCGTCAATAGCCACCTCTGCTTCACAGACCAGCGATCAGCCGCTTTTTATGTCGGTTACGAGAAGAAACTCGGTCGGACCGGTCCCAAATACCTCCGATGTCTTGAGATCGTTATCGTCCGTTGACGGTGTCCTTCAGGTGTGCGAGCCTTTCGGAGCACCCGCACGCGAGTGGCTCCGCGTGCCTTTCGAATTCACCATTCGGGTAGCGGTCGGCGCGCGCTCTCGCGAGCACAGTTAGGAGTCACGATGCGCCGACTGTTCATGGCGCTGCTCGGGGCGGTCCTGTTAGGGAGCGCGCTCTCCGCCGTGCCGACGGCCGCGGGCGCGGCACCGCTCACGAAGGTCCTCGTCTTCAGCAAGACCGCCGGGTTCCGGCACGACTCGATCCCCACGGGGATCGCCGCGATCCAGCAGCTGGGCGCCGCCAACGGCTTCACCGTGACGGCCACCGAGGACGCGGCCCAGTTCACCACGGCCGACCTGGCCCAGTACCAGGCGGTCGTCTGGCTCTCCACCACGGGCGACGTGCTGAACGCGGCCCAGCAGACCGCGTTCCAGTCGTACATCGCCGGCGGCGGGGGCTACGTCGGCGTGCACGCCGCGGCCGACACCGAATACGACTGGTCCTGGTACGGCGGCCTCGTCGGCGCCTACTTCGCGAGTCACCCGGCCACCCAGAACGCCGTGGTCAAGGTCGAGGACCGGTCGAACGTGTCGACCTCGCACCTGCCGCGGACCTGGACCCGTCTGGACGAGTGGTACGACTACCGCACCAACCCCCGTTCGGTCGCGCGGGTGCTCGCCTCGCTCGACGAATCGACGTACAGCGGCGGTTCGATGGGCAGCGACCACCCGATCACCTGGTGCCAGAACTACGGCGGCGGCCGGAGCTGGTACACCGGCATGGGGCACACGCAGGAGACCTTCGCCGACGCCGGCTTCCGGCAGATGCTCCTGGGCGGCATCCAGATCGCGGCCGGGTTCCGGGCGGCCGACTGCCGCCCCGAGACCGGCTACACCCCGCTCTTCGACGGCACCCAGGCCGGCCTCGACCGGTGGCGGCAGGCGGGACCCGGCGGCTTCACCCTGGCGAACGGCACCCTGACCTCGTTCGGCGGCATGGGCCTGCTCTGGTATCCGGTCTCCACCTTCGCCGACTACTCGCTCAAGGCCGACTGGATGATGCCGGGCGACGACAACGGCGGCGTCTTCATCGGCTTCCCCGACCCGCAGGGCGACCCGTGGAAACCGGTCGACCAGGGCCACGAGATCCAGATCGACGCCACCGACGCCGACCCCTCGCGCACCACCGGCTCGGTCTACGGCCTGTCGGCCCCCGACGCCGCGCTCCGCGACGCCGCCCTCAACCCGCCGGGGACGTGGAACGCCTACGAGATCAAGGTGACCGGCACCCGCATCGAGATCTGGCTCAACGGCGTCAAGATCAACGACTACACCAGCTCCCGCGCGATCCAGAACGGCTACATCGGCCTGCAGAACGACGGCGCCGGCCTGGACGTCAACTACCGCGACATCCGGATCAAGGGCGACGCCACCACCCCGCCGCCGCAGCCGGCCGACCTGGCCCGGGGCAAGATCGCGACCGCCTCCAGCGTCGAGCCCGGGAGTGCTCACGTGGCCGCCAACGCGGTCGACGGCGACACCGCCACCCGCTGGGGCTCGGCCTACGCCGACCCGCAGTGGATCACGGTCGACCTGGGGGCCTTGTACCACCTCAGCCGGGTCCGCCTGAACTGGGAGGCGGCCTACGGGCGGCAGTACCGCGTGGAGGTCTCCCCCGACAACACGACCTGGACGACGGTCTCCACGCAGACCGCCTCCGACGGCGAGATCGACGACCTCACCGTCTCGGGCACGGGCCGCTACGTCCGGATCCACGGCACCCAGCGCGCCCTCACCGCCTACGGCTACTCGCTGTGGGACCTGAACGTCTACGGAACCCCCGCCACCGGCGGGCCGGCCCTGCTCTCCCGGAGCCGTCCGGTGACGGTCTCCAGCGTCGAACCCGGCAGCGCGCACGCGGGCGCCAACGCGGTCGACGGCGACACCGCGACCCGCTGGGGCTCGGCCTACGCCGACCCTCAGTGGATCACGGTCGACCTGGGCCAGACCCGTACGATCAACCGAGTCCGTCTCCAGTGGGAGACCGCCTACGGCCGGCAGTACCGCGTGGAGACGTCCACGAACAACAGCACCTGGACGACGGTCTCCACCCAGACCGCCTCCGACGGCGGCGTCGACGACCTGACGGTCAACGGCGCCGGCCGCTACGTGCGGGTCTACGGCACCCAGCGGGCCACCGCCTGGGGCTACTCGCTCTGGGAGTTCGACGTCTACGGCTCGTAGACGCATGAGAGCGGCCCCCCTCGTCTTGCGGGCGAGGGGGGCTTCGTGGATGGGAGTGGCCCCCTCGTCCCGGGGACGAGGGGGACTTCCCCGTTGCGGGGCTCCGGGCTAGAAGCCGGCCGTGACGCGGGTGAAGTCCCAGTTGGCCTGGGCGACGCCCGAGCAGGTGTCGTTCAGGCCGCCCGAGCAGGGGCGGTCGCGGTTGACCGACCAGAAGGCCAGCCGGCCGAGGCCGCGGGCGCGGGCCCAGTCGCGGATCTGGGTCCAGGTGGCGACCGTGGTGACCTCGCTGTTGTCGGAGTAGCCGTTCATGCCCGAGATGCCCATGCGGGCGTAGGCCTGCGCGTCGGTGTAGCCCCACAGGGACTTGAGCTGGTTCTTCAGCCCTTCGGACGCGCTGACGGTGGCGTTGTAGATGTTGGAGGCGCCGAAGTTGAACGGCATGAGGGTGTAGTTGTCGATCGGCACGTTCAGCGCGCGGGCCTGCTGGAGGAAGCGGGCCTCGGCGCCGGCCGGGCCGGACTGGCTCGTGCCGATGGTGACGACGACGCGGACGTTCGGATTGTTCTGCTTGATGATCTTGATGCCGTTGAGGATGCGGTCCTGGACGGTGTAGTTCCCCATCTCGTCGGTGTTCTCGACGTCGAAGTCGACCACGTTCGGCCCGTGGGCGTTGATGACCTGCTGCACGGCGCCGGCGAAGGCGTCCGGGGTGGAGCAGTTCGGGCCGAGCTTGTTACCGGACCAGCCGCCGAAGGAGATCTGGACCTGGCCGCCCGCGGCCTTGATGGCGTTGATCGTCGACTGGTCGGTGCCGCCGGTCAGGGGGCGCTGGCCGTCCCAGCGCGGCACGCAGCCGCCGCCGGACAGGATGAAGGCCATCGTGAAGGAGCGCACACCGGTCTGGCTCATGATCGAGGTGGCGCTGGGCGGGCTGCCCCAGCCGAGGTAGAGGTAGGGCGTGCCGGGGAACCTGGCCGGGTTGCCGGGGTCGGGGTTGCCGCCGCCGGTCGGGAGGGTCCAGCGCTGGTTGGCGCCGGCGAAGCAGTCCCAGATCTGGAGCGGGGTGCCGTCGGCCGAGGAGTTGCCGGTGGCGTCGAGGCACTTGCCGAGGGCGCGCAGGGTGCCGTCGGCCTGCGGGGTCCAGTTCTGGGCGGCGCTGCCGTTGCAGTCGTAGAGCTGCACGCGGGTGCCGTTGGCCGTGCCGGCGGCGGCGACGTCGAGGCACTTGCCGAGGGCGCGGATGGTCTGGCCCTGGCCGGTCGTCCACTGCTGGGCGTTGGTGCCGTTGCAGGTGTAGAGCTGGATGGTGGTGCCGTTGGCGGGGTTGGCGGCGGCGACGTCGACACACTTGCCGCCGAATCCGGTGATCTGCCCGACCGCCGCCTGGGCGGGGGCCGCGACGACACCGGTGAGCACGAGCGCGGCGGCGCTCAGCACGGCTCCGGCGCGCAACAGTAAGCGGAGGCGCATGGGGGGTCTCTTTCCGACGGGCGAGTACGGGGAGAGGAGAGCCCGGCCGTTGCTTCTCCTCTTAAATTAACTCGGATGGAACACCCTCCTACAGACCCCTGTCAATAGGAAAGTTTCCGAATTAATTCACCCGCCGATCGCCTTCGGAAGCGGTTGAACTGCGGGAATGCGCTCTCCTGTCATCACCGCCCATCGAGAGCGTGGAGAAGTCTGGTCACTTCCACGCGCCACAGGCTGTCTGCCGGGAACCACCTGGACCGTTCCGACAAGGCGCGGGCGGCATGGCCGGCGGCGTCCGCCCGGGCCCCTGTCCGGGCGATCACCACCCACGGCCGCCCGGGATCGGCCCCGCCCCACCACGGCCGGGGCCGGACCGCGGACAACCCGGCCGCCAGCCGCGCCGCCCGCTCCGCGTCCCCCGGCCGACCGGCCGCGAGGTGCGCCTCGGCCGTCAGCAGCGCCGCCCGGATCTGCCGCCCCGCGTCGAGCGGCCCCCCGAGCGACATGCAGGCCTCGGCCACGGTCAGCGCGTGTTCCGCGGCCTCCCCCATACTCCCGGCCCGCCCGGCCCCCGCTCGTGAACCGGCGTCAGCCGCCACTCCTCCACCCGGCCCCGAGCCCGCGCTGAGAGCCGTTTGAACACCCTGCCCCGTTCCCGGGCCGTTTTCGCGTGCCGCCTTCGCACCCGGCTCCGGCCCGTTCTCCGGCCGCGCTCGTGCCGTCGCCCCCGCTCCGGCCGCCGCCAGCCGGGCGGAGGCCTCCAAAGCGCGGGCCTCCCAGGTGAGCAGGTGGTCGCCGCCCAGGACGGCGGCGCGGCGGCCCGACTCCTCCGCCGCCAGCTCGGCGGCCTCCGCGGTGGTCCGGCGGGCGTCCGGGTCGAGCAGCGGCAGGGTCAGGAGCGTGACGACCAGGTCGGTCCGGGCCACGCCGGTCCAGTGGTCGTGGCGGCCCAGGGTCTCGTGGCGGCGGGCGAGTTCGGCGCGCTGGGCGGTGAGCGCCCGGCGCAGGTCGTCGGGGCGGGCCCGGCGGGCGAGCCAGCGCAGATGGGCACTGGCGATCTCCATGGTGACCGGGTCGTCGGGGCCGAGGGAGACGCCCGCCTCGGCGTGCGCGGCCGACCAGGCGGCCACCGTCTCGTCCACCTGGCGGGTGCGGCTCAGTTCCCGTTCGGCCGCGGCGGCGACGCGGAGGGTGGTCGGGTGGGCGGCGCCCAGGTGGGCGCGGGCGCTGCCGAGCAGGTCGCCCAGTTCGGCCGCGGCGGACGGGCCGCCCGCGCGCACGATGGCGCGCAGGCGGGCGATCCAGGAGTGGCCGGCCGGCTGGGCCGGCCCGTCAGGCCGCGCGGGGGCCGTTGTCACGTTCCCGTCCCTCCGTCCTGATGGTCCGGCGCAGCGCGTCGGCGGCGGCTTCGAGCAGGTCGGCGGCGGCCGTCCGCTCCGGCGGGTCGAGCCGGGCCGACAACACCGCCACGACGGCGTCGGCGAGCGCGGGCAGCGGCTCGGTGGCGCGTTCCACGGCCGGGATCCGCGACTCCAGCGCGGGCCGCACCCCGTCGAGGACCACTTCGGCCGGCACGTGCAGCCCGCGCGTCGCGTCGATGATCACGTTCTGGAGCAGGCAGAAGACGTCGCGCGCGGTGGCCCGGGGACCGAAGACCGTCATGAGGTCCTCCACCGCGCAGACCGGCGGCTCCAGCCCGGTGGCCCGCAGCAGGCCCGGGTGGTCGGCGGCGAAGTCGGCCACCGCCAGCACCAGCCCCTCGGCGGCGGCCATCCGCCCGCCCGGTCCTGACTCCAGCATCTGTAGCCAGCTATCGCGATAGGGCCAGAAAGTCCAGACCACGGTCTCGCGCGCCAGTTCGGTCAGCGCGTCGACCCGCCCGAAGCAGTCGGGCAGCCCCCCGTCGTAGGCCGCCGCCAGCGAATGACGCGCCCTCGGTCCCACGACCGTGTACAACGTGCTGGTCGAGCCCCCCGACACGTCCAGCACCTCCTTGCCGACCCGGCCACCGGCCTCGGCCACCTCGCGGCAGGCCGCGTAGTAGACCGTCCTGGTCGCCCAGTGGCGTTGTCCGTGGCGGCTCCCCTGTAACAGGCCGTCCCGCCAACGGGCGGCCACGCTCCGGCGAGATTCCGTGAGTACGTCGGCCACGACCCCTCCCACCCGTACGGAAGTATTCGAATTGTCGACAGAAGACTACAGCTGACTTAAGTACTTTTCACGACCTGATTGCTTTTGGTGGCATTGGTGAGGATGTTCACCAGGTGTTCCCTGCGGAAAGACAGCCGATCGGCCAACATGGAGGGGCCCGGGCCGAACCGTGCAAAAGTGACATGAATAGGATGCAATTCGATCTGCACGGAAAGGCACCACGTGACTCCCCCAGCTCGCCGCGGCGGCGCGATCATCACAGCACTGGCGTCGGCGGGGATCGTGGTCTCGGTGATGCAGACCATCGTCATCCCGATCGTGCCCGAGCTGCCGCGGTACCTCCACACCGACGCCGCCTCGGTCACGTGGGTGCTGACCGCCACCCTGCTGGCGGGCGCCATCGCGACCCCGCTCACCGGGCGGCTGGGCGACATGTTCGGCAAGCGGCGGCTGCTGCTGATCTGCCTCGCGCTGCTGGTCGCCGGGTCGGTGGTGGGGGCGCTCAGCTCCTCGGTCGTGCCGATGATCGTCGGCCGGGCGCTCCAGGGGTGCGCTGCCGGGGTGATCCCGCTCGGCATCAGTCTCATGCGCGACGAACTGGCCCCCGAGCGGCTCGGCTCCGCCATGGGCCTGATGAGCTCCTCCCTCGGCGTCGGCGGCGCGCTCGGCCTCCCGGCCGCCGCCGCCATCGCCCAGAACGCGAGCTGGCACCTGCTGTTCTGGGGCGCCGCCGGGCTGGGCCTGATCGCCATGATCATGGTGTGGACGCTCGTGCCGGAGTCGAGCGACCGCAGCGGCGGCCGGATCGACTTCCCCGGCGCGATCGGGCTGACCGCCGGGCTGCTCTGCCTGCTGCTGGCCATCACCAAGGGCGGCGACTGGGGCTGGGGCGAGCCGCTGACGCTGGGGCTGTTCGGCGCGGCCCTGGTGATCCTGGCCGTGTGGGGCGTCTACGAGCTGCGCCGCCCGGGGCCGCTGGTCGACCTGCGCACCTCCGCGCGGCGTCCGGTCCTGCTCACCAACATCGCCTCGATCGCGATCGGCTTCGCCATGTACGCCCAGGCGCTCGCCATCCCGCAGCTCCTCCAGTTGCCCGCCGCCACCGGCCACGGGCTCGGCCAGTCGATGCTCGTGGCGGGCCTGTGCATGGCGCCCGGCGGCCTGGTCATGATCTTCGTGTCGCCCCTGTCGGCCAAGCTGTCGGCCTGGAAGGGCGCCAAGGTGTCGCTGATGACCGGCGCCCTGTTGTTCGCGGCCGGCGACGTCGCCGCGTTGTGGCTGCTGAGCGCCCCCTGGCAGCTCATCGTGGTCAGCATGATCACCTCGACCGGCATGGCCCTGGCGTTCGCCGCCATCCCGGCGCTGATCATGGCGAACGTCCCGCACACCGAGACCGCCGCCGCCAACGGCCTCAACGCGCTGATGCGCTCGGTGGGCACCTCCACCGCCAGCGCGGTGGTCGGCGTGGCGCTGGCGCACATGACCCAGCCGTTCGCCGGGGTCCTCGTGCCGACCCTCGACGGATTCAAGCTGACGTTCGTCCTGGGAGCGGCGGCCGCCATGCTGGCGGCGCTGATCATGGCGTTCGTCCCCGGGCGGCGGCGAAGTGTGGCGTACGCCACCCCCACAAAAGAAGCGGCGGGTATGGCGGCCGGCCACGTTCACCGCCCCTCGTAACCGGCATATCGTCCTCCTCAGCGGGGGATGTGGCCCACAAGGACACATCACCCGACCACACTGCGAGGACCGCGATGGATCCGCTTCTGCCCGCCATCCAGCAGATGATCGACGCCACCAACCGGGGCGACGACGACGCTCTCCTGGGGGCGTTCGCCGAGGACGCCGTCGTCAACGATTTCGGCCGCACGTTCGAGGGGCGCGACCGGATCGCCGAATGGAACACGCGGGAGCACATCGGCGCCCGCACGAAGATCGTGGTCACGGGGGCGCGCACCACGGGCGAATCGACCACTGTCGCGGTCACCGTGTCCGGCGACGGCTACAACGGGCCGGGCACCCTGACGTTCCGCACGCACGACACCCTTATCGACCGGCTTGACATCACCTGACGGGGGACGTCGGTCAAGCGCCGGGAAAGGGCGGTGCAAGCGGAAGGTCTATCACTTGTTCGCGTACGCGATGAAACGTACGAGAAGGAGCGCGGATGGCCCACGAGGGGGACCGCCGGGGACGGGGCACGGCTCTGGCGGCCGGGGAACACGCACTGCACACCGAGGGGGATCTACGGGCGGCCCGCCAGTGGTTCGAGCCGGCCTGGCGTGGGGCGGAGGGCGACGGCGACCACGAGGGGATGGCCCGGTCGGCCCTGGGGCTGGGCGGCGTGTGGGTGCACGAGCACCGCACCGCCGAGGCGGAGTCGACGGTGCGCACCCGCCAGTGGCAGGCCCTGGCCGCCGCCGAACCCGGCTCCGACCTGGCGCGGCGGCTCCGCATCCGGCTGGCCGGCGAGGAGGACTACCGCCACGGCACCCACCACGCGATCATGCTGGAGCTCGCCGAGGCCAGGACCGCCGACGAGCCGGTCGCCCTGGTCGAGGCGCTCAGCCTGGCCCACCACTGCCTGCTCGGCCCCGACCACGGCCAGACCCGGCTCGCGCTGGCCAAGGAGCTGATCGGGCACGCCGGACGCACGGGCCGCCGCGGCGACATGGTCATGGGGGTGATGTGGCGTACCGTCGACCTGTTCTTATTGGGCGACCCCCACGCCGAACGCGGCCTGCGGGAACTGGAGGCCCTGCTCGACCGGAGCCCCCACCTGGCGGCCGGGTTCATCGCCAGCGCGATCCGGGTGATGCTGGCCATCCGCCAGGGCCGCTTCGCCCACGCCGAGAACCTCGCCACCGCCAGCGCCGAACGCGGCACCGCCGCCGGCGACCGCGACGCCGCCGGCTGGTACGGCGGCCAGCTCGGCACCATCCGCTGGTTCCAGGGCCGCATCGCCGAACTGACCGATCTGATGCACGACCAGGCCGACTCCCCCGTGCTGAGCGCGGTCGACAACAGCTACTTCGCCGGCCTGGCCGTCGCCGCCGCCACCGCCGGGGAACACCGCCTGGCGGCCGGCATGCTGGCCCGCATCCGGGGCCGCGACCTCGCGGCCCTGCCCCGGTCGAGCTCCTGGCTCTACACCATGTACGGCGTCGCCGAGACCGCCCACCTCCTCGGCGACGAGACCGCCTCGGCCGAGGTCTACGACCTGCTCAGTCCCCACGAGGGCAGCCCGGTCATCGCCAGCCTGGGGGTCACCTGCCTGGGCTCGGCCCACCATCCGCTCGGGGTGGCCAGCCTGACCCTGGGCCGCCCCGACCGGGCGATCGGCCACTTCCGCTGCGCCGTCCGCGACAACCTGGCCCTGGGCCACTGGCCCGCCACCGTGTTGTCCCGCTGGCGGCTCGGCCACGCCCTGGCGCTGCGTCACGGCCCCGACGACGACGGCGCGCTGCGGGAACTGGAACTGGCCACCAAGGAGGCCGCCGAACTCGGCATGGACCTCCCGGCCCCGGTCGTCCGCCGCTCCCCGGGGCCGTGGTCGGCCACGGCCCGCCGCCACGGCCGCCACTGGCGCCTCGACCTCGGCGGCCGGTCGGTCGTCGTGGAACACAGCGTCGGCATGGGCCACCTGGCGGTCCTGATCGCCAACCCGGGCCGGGAGGTCTCCGCCGCCGACCTGGCCGGCGTCCCCGGCCAGCCCCCCGACCAGCCGGTGCTCGACACGACGGCGCGCCGGGCCTACGAGGCCCGGCTGGCCCGGCTCCAGGAGGCGATCGAGGAACGCGAGGCGCTGACCGACACGGCGGGGGCGACGGCGCTACGGGCCGAACACGCGTGGCTGGCGGGCGAGCTGGCCGCCGCGACCGGGCTGGGGGGCCGGTCGCGGGCGTTCGCCGGCGACGGGGAACGGGCCAGAGTGGCGGTCGGCAAGGCGATCCGCCGGGCTCTGGCCCGGATAGAGGAGCTCGACGAGGCGGTGGCGGCGGAACTGCGGGCGACGGTGAAGACCGGGGCCCGGTGCGGCTACCACCCGCGATGACCGCGTGACCGGCGGTCAGACGATCCGGCCGACGTGGGCGAGGGCCTGCTTCAGCAGGGTGCCCTGGCCGCCGGTCATCTCCTGCTGGACGACCGGGGAGGCCGCCTCCTCGGGGGTGAACCACTCCAGGTCGAGGGCGTCCTGGCGGGGGGCGCAGTCGCCGGCGACCGGGACGATGTAGGCCAGCGACACCGCGTGCTGGCGCGGGTCGTGGTAGGGGGTCACGCCCGGGGTGGGGAAGTATTCGGCGATGGTGAACGGCTGGGGCGACAGCGGGACGCGGGGCAGGGCGACCGGGCCGAGGTCCTTCTCCAGGTGCCGCAGCAGCGCGTCGCGGACCCGCTCGCCGTAGAGGACCCGCCCGGAGACCAGCGCGCGGCTGACGGTGCCGTCGGCGCCGATGCGCAGCAGCAGGCCGACGTGGGTGACCACGCCGTTCTCGTCGGCGCGGACCGGCACGGCGTCGACGTAGAGGATCGGGAGGCGCTCGCGCATGAGCGAGAGCTCCTCGGGTGACAGCCAGCCCGCCGCGGTTTCGGTCATTTCGGTCATCGCTCGATCTTATCGGGATCGCGGAACGACAGTCCGGCGGCGGTCAGCGCCTCGGTGAGCACGCGGATGCCCTTGGGCCCCATCCCGTGCAGCGCGAGCAGTTCCCTGGCCGTGAACCGGGTGACGTCTTCGAGGGTGCGGCAGCCGGCCTCGGCCAGCGCGCGGTTCGCCGGGCGGCCGATCGTCGGGAGTTCGGTCATGGGTGCCGATGCTACGAGACGCGCCAGAGTGTGGCATTGGCTCCGGGGTCATCGGGGTCCCCTTCCGGTGAGGTGAACCCGGCGCCCCACACCTGCGAGGTGCCCGGCCGGCGCGCCACGGCGGCCAGCGACGCGTCGTACCCCTTGGGCCGGGGCAGCGGCACGCTTTCCCAGCTCGTGCCCCTGACCTGCCAGAAACGCGGGTTCCAGCCGCCCTGCGCGATCCAGACCCCGCCCTTGCCGTCCGGCTCCGCCTCCGTGTACGGCTGCCCTTGCGTCGCCCCGAGCGTCATCCGCCACCGGGAGCCGTTCCAGTGCACGGCCAGTGGCCGGGAGAAGGTGACGTCGTCGCCCTCGGCATCGGCCCCCTCCCAGGAGACCCCGCCGACGGCCCACACATCGCGCGCGCCGAGGACGGCGACGTCGATGAAGGTGGCGGTGGCGTCCTCGGTCGGCAGCGGGATCGCGGGCAGCGGCACCTTGCGCCAGGCCTTGCCCGACCAGTGGAAGACGCCGCTCCCGGCGGCCCAGACGTGCCCCCCTCCGGCGTCCACGGCCTGGGCGGTGCCCGGGACGGGGTGGCGTTTCCACGACGACCCCGTCCAGCGCCGCGAAGTGTTCCCGCCGACGGCCCAGACCTCGCGGGCGGAGACGGTCTCGGCGTCGGCGGCCCGGAACGTGCCAAGCGACCACGACGTCCAGGCGCGCCCGTTCCAGGCGTAAGCCCGGTCGGGCCCGAAGGCCCAGACCCGGCCCGCGGAGGCGGCGACCGCCGACAACTCGGGCAGCCGTCCGGGCAGCGTCTTCCTCGCCTTGCCCTTGAGCGACTGCACGAACCCCTGGCGGCGCCCGTTCACGGACCGGTGCCCGGCGGTCCAGACGGTGCCGTCGGCCGTGACCGCGACGTCGGCGAACACGTCGTCTCCGGGGAAGTGGACGACCTGGGCGACCTGCCAGGGAGTGGCGGAGGCCGCCAATAAGACCGCGATGATTGCCCGCATCCGCCCACAATATTCCCCATGACCCTGCACGGCGCTCTTCTCCTGCCGGACGGCACCCGGATCCGGGGCCGCGGACTCCGCCACCCGCTGCCCCCGGGCCCGCTCCCCGACTTCGGCCTGTACGTCGTGGGCCGGCCCCCGCAGGTGCCCTGGCCCTCCGAATGGGTGCGCTGGCCCGACTTCTGGTTGCCCTCCGACCCGGCCCGTGCGGCCACGGCGATTCGCGGCCTGTACGACCGGGCCGCCGGCGGAGCCGACGTCGAGGTGGCGTGCGGGGGCGGGGTGGGCCGCACCGGGACGGTGCTGGCCTGCCTGGCCACGCTGACGGGCCTGGACCCGGACGAGGCGGTGGCGTGGGTGAGGGCCAACCACCACCGGAAGGCGGTGGAGACCCCGTGGCAACGCCGCTGGATCCGCCGCTTCGCCACCCTGTGAGGCCCGAAGCAGGCGGTCTGCTTCGGCGGAGTCGCCCCGTCCGAGGGCCGGAGACTCGGCCGACCCGCGCGGTCGGGCGACCGGCTCCTACGCGTCACCGGTCGCGGATGGCGGGTTCTCCGGCTCCGGGGGGTCGAGGGAGATCCTGCCGCACGCCACCGACGGTTCCGCGTTATTCGGTGTCGCGGTAGGTGGCCGTCCGGAACAGGAACGACGCCCACGACCGGAACGGCCGCCAGGTGTCGGCCAGCCGCCTGAACTCCTTCGGCGGCGTGTCCTCCGGCAGCCCGTAGGCCTCCCTGAGCAGCGCGAACAATCTCGGCTCGTCGCCGGGGAAGGCGTCGGGGGCCCCCGCCCCGCGGATGAGGATGAGCCCGGCCGAGAACGGCCCCACCCCCGGCAGCGCCCGGAGCTCCGCCAGGGCCTCCTCCGGCGGGACGCTCCGCAGGTATTCGGTCGTCAGCATCCCGTCGAGGGCCGCCCTCGCCAGCCCCCGGATCCACTCCTCCTTCTGGGCGGGCAGCCCGAACCCCTCGGCGTCGACCAGGCTGATCGGCGGCGGGAAGACGGCGTGCTCGGCGTCGCCGACGACGATCCGCGCGCCGAACCGCTCCGAGATTCGCCCCTTCAGGCTCCGCGCGACGACCATCGACGACCGCTGCACGATCACCGCCCAGACGGCCGCCTCCCACGGCGTCCAGAAACACACGGGCCGCAGCCCCGGGTGGGCCGCCCGGAGATCCTTCAGCACGGGATCGGCGTCCCCCACCCGCTCGAAGCCGGCTCCGTCGACGTCGAGCGAGAAGATCCGCGCCACCTCGGCGCGCAGGGCGGCCCCGGCGGGCCGGGTGGTCTCGACCCGCACCCCGCCGGGGGCCGCGGTGACGGCGACCCCCACGGGGAGCCAGTCGTGTTCGGCGCAGTAGCCGAACCGCAGGGTCCCGCCCTCGGACGGAAACGTGGTCGCCGCCGGCCACTCCCCGACGAACCGCAGCGTGGCGGCGAAGTCGAAGGCGCCCCGGGCGGTCAGCGTGAATCCGTGCGTGGTCATCTCGGCATCGTAGGGGGCACGGGCCCGGTTTCATCCGCCGGCGGCGACGCCGGCTTCACCGCCTGCTGAGCGGGCTGTAGTTCTGCCCGACGGGCCTGCCCGGGATCGGCCGGGCGATCAGCGCGACGGGGATGAAGAAGCAGATCTGGCCGATCGCGACCGTGAGCGTCCAGAGGGCGTGGTCGTCGTAGTGCGCGGACGCCCGCGCGAACAGCTCGTCCGGCACGCCGGGGCCGGGTGTCAGCACGGCCTCCACGAGCTCCAGCGCGACCCGTTCGGCCTCGGTGAAGCAGGTCGCGTCGCGCCACGACGCCACGGCGGTGATGCGGTCCTCCGGCTCCCCGGCCTCGCGGAGATTCCCCGTCTGCCGGAGCGTGTGGTAGGTGCTCCCGGCCAGTTGCCCGGCGCGGAGATGCACCAGGTAGACGGTACTGTCGGGGATCGTGCCGTTGTGGACCGCCTTGGACATTCCGGCGGCGATCGCCCCCATGCCGGGGAAGAACCGCATCGGATCGGGCAGGCGGGACTGAAGTTCGGTCATGGTCACCCGACGACGTGACGACGCGGAATGTGAGGCCTCACATTCCGGGCGGCCGTCTCGTCGAGTGAGGTGAAGGGGGCGACGTGACAGTCGAACTGAACGAACGACGACATCTGATCAACCTCTCCTACCGGCTCCTCGGCTCCCTGGCGGACGCGGAGGATGTCGTACAGGAGACCTACGCGCGCTGGTACGCGCTGCCACCCGACCGGCAGCGGGCCATCGCCTCACCGGGGGCGTGGCTGACCACCGTGGCCAGCCGCGTCTGCCTCGACCTGCTGGGCTCGGCGCGGGTCCGGCGTGAACGCTACGTGGGCGAGTGGATCCCGGAACCGGTGCCCGACCAGCCCGGCGACCCGGCCGACCGGGTCACCCTCGACGAGTCGGTCAGCATGGCCTTCCTCGTCGTGCTCGAATCGATGACCCCGGCCGAACGGGTCGCGTTCATCCTGCACGACGTGTTCTGCCACTCCTTCGCCGAAGTGGCCGAGATCGTCGGCCGCAGTCCCGCCGCCTGCCGCCAGCTCGCCTCCTCGGCCCGCCGCCGCGTCGCCGCCGTCCCATCGGTCCCCGCGACCGACCGCGCCGACGTGGTCAGGGCCTTCAAACGGGCGTGGGAGGCCCACGACATCGGGGCGCTCGTCGCCCTGCTCGACCCCGCCGTGACGGTCACCGCCGACGGCGGCGGCCTGGTCGAAGCGGTGCTGCGGCCGATCGAGGGCGTCGACCAGGTCGTCCGCTACGCCGCCGAACTCGCCGGGAGACTGCCCGGCCTGACCCTCCTGGAGCGCACCGTGAACGGCCAGCCCGGCCTGGTGATGCGCCAGGACGGCGTGACCGTGACCGTGCTGGCGTTCGACGTGGCCGGCGACCGGATCACCCGCATCTGGGCGGTCCGCAACCCGGAGAAGCTGCGGCCATGGTGACGAACGTCCTGATCGCCGTGCGGACGCTGGTGCTCTTCATCGCGCCGATCACCGCCGGCCTCCTGCTGACCACGCCCAGCGGACTGGCCCTGCACAGCGCGTCGGCGTACACGATGTTCACCGTCGCGGTCGTGCACGTGATCGTGACGATCGCCCAGTGGCGACCGGGCGGGGCCTCACCCCGGCCGATCCTGTCCGCCGCCCTCTTCCTGGCCCTGACGCTCGCCCAGGTGGCGTTGGGGATCGCGGGGGTGGTGGTCGCGCACGTGCCGCTGGGGGTGCTGATGTTCGGCCTGAGCCTCGTCCAGCTCAGCCGGGCCAGAACTGAACCAGGTAGGCCTCGTCCTGGCCGTCAGGCCTGAACACCCGGAAGTTCCACCGGCTCTCCGTCCTGCCCAGATGGAGATAGGCGACGAATTCCACCCCGTAGAGGCTGCTCACGCAGATCTCGGCCGACTCGAAGTAGACGACACCGGCGCCCGCCTCCCACCAGCCGCCGGGCCATTCGGGGACGGACGGCCGCTCATCAATAACTCCGCTGGCTCTGCACGTTGAGTTCGGTCATCTTGACGCTCTTGGCCGGATCGGTCAACGGGTCGTTGATCTCCAGAATGTCGAGCCCCTTGGTGATGTCGCTCGAATAGATGAACCCGTTGTAGTAATAGGCCGACCACGACCCGCCCAGGCTGAGCCCCGGCCGCAGCGGCCCCCGCTCGAAATAGCCGATCTCGCGGGCGTTCGCCGAATCGGTGAAGTCCCACACCGAGACGCCGCCCTGATACCAGCCCTGGACCATGATGTCCTTGCCCCGCACCGGAATCAGCGACCCGTTGTGGGCGACGCAGTTCTCCTCGCTCGTCTGCACCCGGGGGATTTTGAAGTAGCCGCGCCGCTCAAGGGTGTTCTCGGGCGTCAGGTCGTAAATGGCGTTCGCGCCCTCCTGTACCCCGGTGCCCTTGTCGCAGGTCGCCGAGGCCCCGCCGCCGAGTTCGTCGCTGAACACCAGTTTCGTGCCGTCGTTGTTGAAGGTGGCCGAATGCCACACGGCGAAATTCGGGTCCTGTACGACCTGGAGAACCCGCGGCAACAGAGGATTGGAGATGTCCATCAGCACGCCGTCGCCGAAACAGGCCCCCGCGGCGAGTTTCCGCTCCGGATAGACGGTGACGTCGTGGCAACCACGCGGTTCCTCGTACTCCGAGCCCTCCGTGACGGGCCGCTTCCCGAACACCGGCGGCCGGGCGGCCACCCGGGCGGTCTCGGGGGCGTCCACGGGCACCTCGATGATGTCCATGGCGGCGTGCGGCGGCGGGCAGGTCACGGAGTCGGGCACGGGCCCGGAGGAGGCGACGTAGACGTACACGGTCTTGTCGCCCGGCAGCACCGCATGGGTGTGCGATCCGCATTCGGTACGAACAGAGGTCACATACTTCGGCTGCTTCTTGTCGGAGACGTCGAAGATGCGCACGCCCTCCCACGCCCCGGCGGCGCCTTCGTCCGAATCCCGGGAGACGCACGATTCGTCGTCTCGGGGGTAGTCGACGGAAAGGAACAGCAGATTCCCGGTGACCGAGATGTCGTTCTGGCCGCCTTCGCAGACCGTACGGGAGACGACCGAGGGTTTCTCCGGGTCGGAGATGTCGACGATCGTGAACCCGGCATAGTTTCCGACGAACGCGTAATCGCCCTGAAAGGCGAGATCGGTCCCCCACGCCTCGTCACCGTCGAAAGGCGCCTCAAGAGGGACGTTCGCGACGACCCTGACGTTGTCGCTGTGATCGATCGCGTCGACCCCCAGCCCGGCCGCCGCCGGCGAGGAGGCCGCCGCTTGCGGGGACACCTCGGGAGGAGGCTCACCGCCAGAAGAACACCCGGTCGCTAAGAGGGCCACCACCAGGACGCCGAAGATCCGCCTCATGGGGGAACGCTATGGCACGGATGGCCCGGTTACGTGGGGAATGCGTAACGGTTTCACGAGCTCCAGAGCATGTTGGTCAGCTCTTCGTCGAGATCCATGAAGTCGACCTCACGCCCGGCCGGCACGAGCTCGTAGGTCCGGTGGAGGAACTCGGTCAGCGGCGCCAGCGGCACCTCGAACAACGCCTGCCCGAACGGCGAGGTCAGGCTGATGTGGAGCGTGCGCTCCCCGTCGGACCGGGCCGGCCACACCTGGACGTCGCCGTCGCCCACCCGCCGGACGATTCCCACGGTCAGCAGCTCGCGCGCGAAGATCCATTCGACCGGCTCGTCGTTCCCGACGTGGAAGGCCATGCGGATGGCGTAAGGATCTTCGGCCGTGTAGCTCAACCCCGCCAGCAGCGGGACGGTCGTGCGGTCTGGGACGACAAGCCGAAGGCCCAGCTCGGCAGAGACGGTGGTGCTGTTCATCGTCAGCCAAACCTTTTCGTCGTCGGGACCCCCTGCGGGGCTTTCACTGCTCAGACGGACCACGTCCCGAGCTATGACGCGGAACGAAGAAACCTTGCAGGGAAGATTCCGCCGTCCGGCCGTTCTGTAACGCACAGCACAGCCAGACATTTTGGCATCTACCTGCACAAACACCATAACCAACCCGGTGTTTGCGATGGTTTTGCGTGTCCTCCGAGACGTGGATGGGCTTCAGGTGGTGCTTATTGGTCGAGTGTGGAGCATCACGATGCTATGCCAACAGACCGCCACGCCGCCCGTTCCTGGAGAACCTTTCGATGACGATGCGGGGACAGACCCGAGACACGGCGGGGACTCCAGGGGTTGGACGGCCCGCGACTCGGGCTTCGCTTCGCGTGGAGGGGGCGGAGTGCGGTATGGTTCTTGCTGTCGGGCCCCGCAGGGGAACGATCATCCCGGGCGATTAGCTCAGCGGGAGAGCGCTTCGTTCACACCGAAGAGGTCACTGGTTCGATCCCAGTATCGCCCACTCTGGAGAGGGAGACCTGTGGTCAGCGGCTTTGCCGCTTTCCCCGGGTCTCCTTCGTCGTTTACACGGGGGGACGACCCCCCGAACCCCCCGATGCGAAGGGGCTGTCGCCCCCTCGCGCTCCCTCTGGCGCGCTTGCGCGCCCCTGGCGTCGCTTCGCTCCGGGTCGCTTTCGCTCCTTGCGAAGGGCTCTGCCCTTCGCGCTCCCTGGAATTCCTCGCTTCGCCCGGGTGGCTCTCGCTTCGCTCGCCGATTTGCCAGTACCGGCCCAAAGATTCCTTCCGGGTGTCGTCTCTATCGGAAGCCGCACTGTTTGAGGCTGCCACGCGTCGAACAAGGTGGCGAGGCGACGAGATCGACGTTATGGGTCTCGCTCATCAGGCAAGTACCCGTGACGTAGGCCGGGAGATGATCGAACGCGCCGAAACCGCTGTGGACGAGTTAGCGGTGCCTGCCCGGTCGGGGCCCCCGCCTGCCAAGCTCCGTTAGCGCGTCCTTGTTCATCTGAGCTACACCGCGCCTCTATCAATAAGACGACGCTTGCCGAGCGTCGGCAACTCCTGGGCGTGAGCGGTTGGCGTCCTCTGCTGGCTGTCACAGGTCGTATAGACGTGCGTCAGTACAGGGCCGGCACGGCCCGGCTCGTCACCGCCGGGCAGTTCGCCAAGCAGGCCGAGCATGCCAAGATCGCCGCTTGGTGCTTGGATACCGACACTTGGCGGGTCACGAAGTTGCTCCCTGAAGTCTGCTCAGCTCGACTCGTCCTGCCGACCGGATTCATTCCGCTACAGAGCACCGATATGGCTAGCATGCGCCAGTGTCATGAATAGTCGGCCTTATCGGCGAGTGCTAGGTTTTCATCCATGGAGAAGCATGCGCTGAGCGACCTGACCCCCGTCGAATTTGAAGAATTCTGCGTCGACCTTCTCGGTTTCATGGGCTTCAAGGTGGACTGGAGGAAGGGAAGCAACACGAGTGCCAGTACGGCCGACGGCGGAGTCGATATCATCGCCATATATCCACGCGAAGATCCCGACGGATCGCTATACGAAGAGCGCTGGTTCGTCGAGTGCAAGCATTCAACGCTCCGCGCGATCTCAAAATTAGAGGTGGAAAAGCTCCATCTCGCTTCGAAAGGGCGTGACGAGAAAGCCCATGTGCTGCTGTTCATGACAAGCGGAGCACTCGGGAATTCCGCCAAGGACTACATCGCCACACTCCGGAGGAGCGAGCAGCCCCTCCGCATTCTGTACTGGGAGCGAAAGCATCTGGAGAAGCTCCTGAGACGAATGTCGTCCGACACCTCCTCGGGCCCGGATCGGTCCCTGCTCTTTTTGGAGGCGAAAACCCGCCTGACGCACGACGACGTACAGGTACGCACGGGCGGATTGGAGATGTTAGAAGAGTTGGCGGTGTCGTCCCCTTCGAAGAGACAGGCGGTCATGCGGGCCATGTGCCAGTATCTGAGGAACGATTACCGAGAGACCGTGGACGACGCGCACGTCTTCGCTCAGGACGTCATCTCCCGTCATGTCGCGTGGCCGGCCCCCCGGCGCGACCAGGAACCGCCCACGGACTACTGGCCGGACATGGAGATCGACCTGACTGGGGCGCGGCTGAAGGATCTCGATCTGGATAACGCGTGCATCCGGTCAGCGATATTTGACGATGCGGAATTCCTTGGCGATGTGCGGTTGCAAGAATGTCTCATCGAGGAGAGTCTCTCCCTCAGGCATGCTCGAGTGGAGGGAAACTTCTGGTTTTCGGGCAGCAAGGTAGGCGGGTCGGCCTCGTTCTCAGCTACGACATTCGGCGGGTCCGCCTACCTGGGACGCTCAGTTTTCAGAGGGGACACAGATTTCGACCACTGCAGGTTCCACCAGCATGCCAGTTTCGTGTCATGCGATTTCCGTGGCGCGGCGACGTTTCGCGACACCTCATTCATTGAGTCTGCGGACTTCACCTCACTTCGGGTCAAGCGGGATGCGATATTCAAGGATGCGACTTTCAACGACACGACTTTCGAACTGGCAGAGTTCGGCGACTTCGTCAATTTCGGCGGCGTGTCCGCCTCGAGAGACGAGCTGAATCTCAGCCGGGCCAGGGTCGTCCAGAAACTGCTTGGGAACATATGGCCCCTAGGCTATGTCGAGAGACCAGAGAACAGCCGGATGTCACTAGTAGTTCGCGTTCCCGATATCAGGCTCCGGTAGGCAGGGCATACAGCATTCGTGTTCGCGGAGCAATCTTCTTCCGAGCCGACTGAGACGTGACGGCTGGATCCCCATGCCGCCCACCGGCATCACAGGTGGCCGTCTGATCCACCGACTGTCCAGCGGAGCCGGTCATGCCGACTGCGGGCCGGATCGCGGGTGTCGAGCAGGGCTGGCCGCTCGCCGTTCACTCCCGGGTGTCCAGTGCCAAGGTGCGGCGTGGCGTCCTGGCGGCCTCCCTCGATTCGGCGACGATCTTGGGGAACCCATCATGGAGGCTGCTCGTGGACGTCATCGGCGCCGGTTTCGGGCGGACCTGCACCCTCTCGCTCAAAGAGGCCCTTGAGACCCTCGGCTTCGGGCCCTGTTATCACATGGCCGATGTCGTCGAAGACCCCCGCCGGATCCGTCAGTGGCTCGACGTCGGCGACGGGAGGACGGCCGACTGGGACACGATCTTCCAGGGGTTCAGGTCGGCCGTCGACTTTCCCGCCGTCTCCTACTGGCGGGAGCTGACCGGCCACTATCCCGAGGCCAAGGTCGTGCTGACCGTCCGCGATCCCGGCCGGTGGTACGAGAGCGCCCATGACACGATCTTCCATCGTGCGGTCGAGAACGATGAGCCCGATTCCCGGTGGCAACGGTGGCTGCACCGGCTGATGTTGCGGCGGGTGCCCGAGATGGCGCTGTTTCCCCGAATGGCCAAGGCCACGGTCGCCGATCGGGTGTTCGGGGGGCGGCTGGACGACCGGGAGCACTGCATCGAGGTCTTCCTGCGGCACAACGAGGAGGTCAAGGCGGCCGTTCCGGCCGATCGGCTGCTCGTGTACGAGTGCCGGGAGGGGTGGGAGCCGCTGTGCCGGTTCCTCGGGGTGCCGGTTCCCGACGTGCCCTTTCCGCACGTCAACGATCGCACCCAGTTCAACCGCCGGCGGCCCTGGCGGGAACTGAGGCGGCTCGTCCTCGGGCGGCGTCGGCTGGGAGGCTGACGGTGAAGACGGCGCCTTCGCCGGGGGCGCCGGCGACCGTCAGGATTCCGTCGTGGCCGTCGACGACCTCTTTCACCAGGGCCAGGCCCAGGCCGTAGCCGCTGCTCTCCGTCACGTGGCGGGTGAACAGGCGGGCGGGGTCTCCGGGGGCCAGGCCGACGCCGTCGTCGGCGACGGTCAGGCTGACGCGGTCGGCGGCGGAGGCGAGGGTGATGGTGATGCGGCCGCCGGGGGCGGTGTGGGTGAGGGCGTTGTCCACCAGGGCCGACAGGACGCGGCGGAGGGCGGGGGCGGCGCCGCTGACGACCGTCGGGCCGTTCTCGCGGTGCACCTCGATGGTGACGCCGCGGGCCTCGGCGCGGGGCGACTCGGCCTCGGCCAGGTCCTGGGCCAGTGTGGCCAGGTCGACGGGGCGGCGGAGGCGGTCGCTGAGCAGCAGGTCGTCGACGACCTCGCCGAGTTCGCGGGTGCCGGTGACGAGGCGGTCGACGTCCTCCAGCGGGAGTTCACCGCGTCTGAGGCGGATCGAGACGAGCTGGGCCCTGGTGTGCAGGCGGGCCAGGGGGGTGCGCAGTTCGTGGCTGACGTCCTCGGTGAAGCGGCGCTGGCGGGCCAGGGCCTCGCCGAGCGGGGCGATGGCGCGGCAGGCGATCAGGTGGGCGATCAGCACGGCGGCCAGCAGGGCGACGAACTCGGCGGCGATCAGGGTGTGCAGCAGGCGCCGGCGTTCGGAGACCTGGTAGCGCAGGTCGAGCGCGGCCTGGCGGATGACGTCGCCGCGCCGTTCGGTCCGGACGAGGTAGTCGAGGCCGCCGAGTTCGACACGGTCGACGCGGGTCCCGCCGTCGCGGGCGACGGCCCTGATCCCGGCCCGCCACGGGAGGGCCTCGGGCGCGCCCGGCGAGCGGCGGAGGGTGTCTCCCTCGGCCTCGACCAGCCACAGGCAGGGCGGCGGGCTGGTGATGGAGGCGCGTTCGACCCCGGCCCGGACCTCGCGGCGGGCCGCCGCGTCCTGCTGGCCGACCATCACGCTGTAGACGAGGGCGCCCATGATGAGCAGCAGCACGGAGATCGCCCCGGCGGTCCGCAGGGTCACCCGGCGGCGGGCGCGGGTCAGCAGCGTGTTCACAGGCTGCCCAGCCGGTAGCCGACGCCGCGGACCGTCCTGACCACCTCTGAGCCGAGTTTGCCGCGCAGGTAGTAGACGTAGGTGTCGACGATCGACTCGGTGGTGGCGCCGTCGAAGACGCCCCGGCGCAGCGACGCCCTCGTGTGGACGTGCCGGGGGCGCACGGCCAGGGCGCGGAGCAGGCGGCACTCCTGGCCCGAGAGGGGCACCTGCGCGCCGTCGGGCAGGCACACCGCCTGGGCGCCGAGGTCGAGCCAGGCGCGGCCGAGCGGGAGCACTTCGGCGTGGTCGGCGTGGCGGCGGTGCAGCGCGCGCACGCGGGCCAGGAGTTCGTCGACCTCGAAGGGTTTGACCAGGTAGTCCTCCGCACCGGCGTCGAGGCCCGTCACGCGGTCGTGCACGGTGCCGAAGGCGGTGAGGAAGAGCGCCGGGACGGTGACGGCCCGGCGCCGGAGGCGGCGGAGCAGGTCGAGGCCGTCGAGGGCGGGCAGCCCCCGGTCGACGATCAGGACGTCGTAGGCCCGGCTGAGCGCCAGGTGGAGGCCGCGTTGCCCCTCCAGCGCGTGGTCGACCTCGTAGCCGTGGTCGGTGAGGATCTCGACGAGGAGCGCGCCGAGTTCTCGGTCGTCTTCGATGAGCAGCAGCCGACGTGCCACAGAACCAAACTGTCACCGCTGTCACCGAAGCGCCAGAGTCCGGGAGACGTCACCTGGGGTTCTCGTGAAAGTAGATGAAATTTACACCAACTGATCCTCCCGGTCCGGGTCTCCGGCCTCCCGGCGGGCGGGCAGGGCGAGTTCGTAGAGGGGCACCGCGGCGGCCGTGGTGATGACGGCGACCAAGACGAGCATCGCGAAGACCTCCTGGCCGATCATCCCGTGGGCCAGGCCGATGTTGATGAAGATGAGGATCATCAGGCCGCGGGCGTTCATCAGGGCGCCGACGGCGTACGACTCGCGCCACGAGAAGCCCAGGGCGCGCATCGACACGGCGCAGCCGACGTACTTGCCGAGGAACCCGGCCGCGAGGATCAGCAGGAAGGCCAGCAGCATCGTGCCGCCCGCGATGCCGTCGAGGTGGGTGTTGAGGCCGGAGAAGGTGAAGAACACCGGCAGCAGCAGGGTGGAGACGACCTCCATCATGCGGCTGTGCAGGGCTTCGCGGAACTTCGGGTCGCGGGGCATGGCCAGGCCCGCGATGAAGCCGCCGAACACGGCGTAGACGCCGATCCAGTCGGTCAGCCAGCCGGCGGTCAGGGGGACGAGCACGACGACGTACATCATGGTGGGGCTCAGCGTGCCCGTGGCGGCGAAACGGGCGCCGAGCGGGCGCAGCAGCGGGGCGACCAGTTTCAGCATGACCACGGCGAACAGGGCGGTCAGCGCGATCGGGCGGAGCGCGCCGGCGCCGCCGGTGTCGAGGTGGAGGGCGGTCAGCACGGCGAGCAGGCACCACGCCACCGCGTCGTCGACCGAGGCGGCGAGCAGGGTGAGGCGGCCGATCAGGGAGTTCTGGAGGCTGCGTTCGTAGAGGATGCGGGCGAGCATCGGGAACGCGGTCAGCGACAACGCGCCGCCGAGGAAGAGGGCGAACTGCCATCTGCCGCTCTCCCCGGCCGACAGGCTGCCGTACAGGAGCAGACCCGCGCCGAAACCGAGCGCCAGCGACGGCAGGAAGCCCGAGACGGCCAGCACCCCGGCCCGTCTGACCTGGGCGGGACTGCTCGCGCTGTGGTCGAGGCCGGCCCCGACGAGGAACATGTAGAGGGTCAGGCCGATGGTGCTCAGGACGTACAGGATCGGCTTGATCTCGGGCGGGAACAGCGACTGCTGCGCGGCCGGGAACAACCAGCCGAACAGGGTCGGCCCGAGCAGCACGCCCGCGACCATCTCCCCCAGCACGCGGGGCTGGCGCACCATCAGCGCCAGCCGCCCGCAGAGCGCGGCGACGGCCAGGATGACGACCAGGGCGGGCAGCACCTTCAGGACGAGTTCGAGATTCGCGTCCACAGTGATCACCTGTCTCCGAAGTGGCGGGCGCAGAGGGCCTGGCGGCGGGCGTCCCAGACCATGTAGGCGCCGAGCACGAGCTGGACGAGGCTGCGCCAGACGTCCTCCCACCGGTCGCGCGCCGCCATGACCCGGAGTCTCCAGGCGGGTGGCGGCGTGCCGGCGGGGGTGAGCAGGCAGGGGCCCCGGTTGGGCAGGGAGCGGGTGTGCCGGGCCGACGACGAGAACTCCCAGCGGCGCAGGAGTTCCCGGGACGCCGCGCGCAGCGCGATCGGCGCCAGGCGCCAGGCCGGGCAGGGCCGGTTGGCGGCGATGCCGAACGGGATGTGGTTGAGGTCGCGGACGCCGTGCTCGAACCGGCCCGGGTCGAAGCGGTCCGGGTCGGGGAATCCGGCGCGGTGGAAGTCGGGATAGTTGAAGCAGAGCACCGACCCGTCCGGGATGTCGGGCATGTCGCCCCGGGTGATGCGGTGCGCGACGCCGAACAGCGGATAGAGCCGGAAGGTCTCGTTGATGACCTGGTCGAGGAAGCGGTCGTCTCCGGTACGGGCCCGCGCCTGCGTCTCCTTGTGGTGGGCCAGGACCATGCCGAGGTGCGCGGTCGCCTCGGCCATCTGGACCACGGCCGTGTTGAAGAAGACGCCCTGCAGGTAGAGGGCCTGCTCGCGCCGGGTCAGGCCGCCGGGGAGCGGCTGCCGGACGTCGTCGAGCCGGGTTTCGAGATAGGCGGTGAGCCGGTCGCGGCGGTCCATGTGCCGCAGGCCCGTGCACTTCAGCGCGGTCACCACGTCGTCGGCGTTGGCCACGATCAGGGCGCGGGCCTCCGGCGGGCACTCCTCGCCGAAGACGAGTCCGTAGGAGAACTCGGCCCAGACCGGCATGGCCAGGTCGCGCAGCCGGTAGGCGGGCGCGGCGCGGCGGGCGCACCGCACGGCCAGGTCCTCGATCGTGGTCTTCGAGACCGCCAGGAACCCCCGCGTGGCCGCGGCCACGGCGTCGTAGCGCTCCCCCGGTTCCAGGTGCTCCTGGTGCAGGTCGGCGCCCGGGGAGAGCCAGTACCAGAACAGGTCGGACAGGGCCGCGCCCCGGCTGCGTCCCGAGGCGGCCGGGTGGGAGTAGACCTCGCGGAACCGTTCGACCGGCACCGTGACCGTGTCCTGGCCGTTGACCCGCTCGAACACCAGCAGCCGCAGGGCGACGACCCGGCCGGGCAGCCACCAGGGCAGGCTCAGCACGAACAGGACCGCGAGGATCAGCATCGCCGCACCACGCTCGGGTCGAGCGGGGCGCCGACGAGCGCCATGGCGACCTCGGTCTCGGCGCGGAACCGGCGCAGCACCTCGCGCACGCCCCGCTCCCCCTCGGCGGCCAGGCCCCACAGGATCGGCCGCCCGACCAGCACCGCGCGGGCCCCCAGGGCGAGCGCGGTCACGACGTCGGTGCCGCGCCGCACCCCGCCGTCGACCGTCACCGGGACGGCCGCGCCGACCGCGTCCACGACCCCGGGCAGCAGGTCGACGGCGGCGGCGACGCGGTCGAGCTGGCGTCCGCCGTGGTTGGAGACCATGACCATCGCGGCCCCGTGGCCGACGGCGGTCCGGGCGTCGTCCGGGTGGGTGACGCCCTTCACGATCAGCGGCAGGTCGGTGACCTCGCGCAGCCGGTCGAGATGGGCCCAGGAGATCTCCGGGGAGAACTCGATCGGCCGCACCACGTCGCCTTCGCGGAGGTTCTCGCAGGCCAGGCCCTCGGGCAGGTCGCGGAAGCCGTTGTGCAGGTCGCGCGGCCGGATGCCGAACACCGGCGAGTCGGCGGTGACGACGAGGGCCCGGCAGCCCGCCTTCGCCGCCCGGCCGACGACGCGCTCGGTGAAGGCCATGTCGGGCTGCACGTAGAGCTGGAACCAGAGGGTCGCGCCGGTCTCCGCGATGGCCTCGACCGGGGTGGTCGAGGCCATGCTGACGATCATGACGGTGTCCTCGGCCGCGGCGGCCCGCGCGGTCGCGAGCTCGCCGTCGGGGTGCGCGAGCCGGTGGAAGGCGGTCGGGGCGACCAGCACCGGCAGGGACGCACGGCCACCGGGCAGGGTCACCGCCAGGTCGGGTCTCACGCCGCTGAGCACGCGGGGGACCAGCCGCAGCCGGGCGAACGCCGCCTCGTTCTCGTGTACGGCGGTCTCGTCGCCGGCCCCGCCGGCGAAGTAGTCGTAGTGGGCCTTCGGGAGGCGTGCCCTCGCGACGGCCTCGTACGAGGGCATCAGGCCCGCCGGGCGAAGAAGGCGCGCAGGGGCTCCAGGTGGACGTCCGGGGAGGTCCAGTCGTTCTCCAGGTTCTCCGTGACGTGGTGGACGGCCGGTTCCTCGCCGGGGCGGTGGTGGCGGACGACCGGGTGGAGGTAGTGGCCCTCGTCGGCGCGGGCGGCGTCGCTCTGGGTGATCCGGCCCACGGTCACGTCGAAGGGGTCGACCTGGTCGTGGCCGGGGCCGTACTCCAGCGTGATCGTGTAGTGAGGACCCTCGATCGGCAGGTCGGCCGGGCGTTCCTCCAGATAGCGGCCGTCGTGGGTGATCACGTCGGCGATCACGCCGAACTGCTGCCACAGCGCCGAACTGCGGTTGACCCGGTCGAGCACCGCCTGCGCCATCGCCTTCGGGTCGGCGCCGACCTCCCTGGCGGGCCACGGGACGTCGTGGTGCCGCTCCTCCAGGACGCGGTGGAGGGCGCGCGCGCCGTACCGGAAACCGTGGATGAAGCCGCTGGTCCCGCGCTTGAAGTCGCGTGACTGGGTGATGGTGCCGGCGAAGTACAGGCCCGGGACGTCGGCCGACTCGTAGGCCGGGGTGAGAGCCGGGAACCGGCCGCTGGCGTGCAGCGCCGGGCGGCAGGTGTCGTCGAAGATCGACCGGTCGAACGCGAAGCCGGCGCAGACGATGACGCGGTCGTAGGGGATGTCCTTGGTGACCTCGTCGGCCCGCACGAACGCGACGGTCACCCGGTAGGTGCCGTCGTCGAGGCGCTCGATGTGGCGCACGTCGCCGTCGAGGACGGCGTTCTGCGACTTGAGCTGGTAGGTGTCGAGGAAGTTGTTGTTGACCGCGCGCAGATGGCCCACGTAGTGGGTGCGCCAGGCCATCTTGACCGAGTGCGGCCCGGCCACGTGGACGACGGCGGCGGTCTCGACCAGGTTGTCGGCGGTCTCGAAGGCCGAGTTGCCCTTGCCGATGATGAGGACCCGCTTGTCGAGGAAGTCCTTGGGGTCGACGGAGACCAGGCCGTACTGTTCGGCCTGCTCGATTCCGGGGATGGCCGGGACGTTCTCCCGGCTCACGCCGGTGGCGACGATCACCTGCCGGGCGGTGCGCACGGTGCCGTGGTCGTCGGTGACGGCGAACCCGCCGTCCGTCCTGGTGACGTGGCGGGCGCGGGAGCCGTACACGACGTCGAGGCCCTCGGCGAATCTGGCCAGGTAGCGCACCATGTCGTCGGCGTGCGGGAAGTAGCGGTCGCTGAAGCGGGTGAACAGCAGCTCCGGGTCGTCGGACAGCAGGCTGTTCCAGTCCATCCGCAGGTTCAATTCGGGGTCGTCGGTGCCGTTGTGCTTCTTGTTGATGGAGATCAGGGTCCGATGGCGGGGGAAGGTCGCGAAGAACGTGCCCGGCGCCGGGCCCGCCTCCATGATCGTGTACGACCTTCCGGCCGCCCTCAGGAACCATCCCATCTGCAGACCGGCCGGTCCCGCGCCGATCACCAGGTAATCCAGCATGCCCCCAGTGTTGGCGGGCGATTCTCAGAGAACGATCAGAGCCAGTAAGGCCTGCTTGTCAGGTTTCCCCGACGCGGCCAGCGGGACCTCGTCGATGACCGTGATCGTGGCGGGCACGTGGTCGGCCCCCAGTTCCTCCCGCACGTGGCCCTTCAGCTCCCCGATGTCGGGATCCTTCGCCACGACGAACGCGTGCGCCGCCTCGCCGGTGGCCCGGTCCGGGGCGCCGACGACGTAGGCCGCCTCGACGCCGGGACGGCTCTCCAGGACCCGTTCGATCGGCCCGAGGTAGACGACCATGGCGTTGACCATGACGGCCTCGCGCGCCCGCCCCTCGATGTGGACGAAGCCGTCGTCGTCGACGTGGCCCAGGTCCCCGGTGCGGAACCAGCCGTCGGCGATCGGGTTCTCCTCCCCGTTCCAGTAGCCCGTCATCAGGTAGGGGCTGCTGACCAGCAACTCCCCCTCATGGGCCCTGACCCGCACCATCGGATGGGGCCGGCCGACCGTCGAGGCCTTGCCGGGCAGGTCGCGCGGGGTGAGCATGGAGATCGAGCCGGCCTCCGTCGCGCCGTAGCCCTGGTAGACCACCGGCCCGAGCAGCTTCACCGCCCGCTCCAGCCGGGACGCGGAGATGGGCGAACCGCCGACCATCATGGCGCGCATGTCGGGCAGTTCGGTGCCGGTGTCGATGATCTGGGTCAGCCGCGGGACGGTGAAGATCGAGCCGGTGATGCGCAGGTCGCGGTAGACGCGGGGGAACTCCGGGTCCACCGGGATCACGACGGTGCCGCCGCCGAGCAGCGCCAGGCCGAGGAACTCGAAGACGACCATGCTCGCCAGCGTGCCGAACAGCAGGTACCGCTCGAATCCGGCGGCCATCTCCCGGGCGACCGGCGACCACGCGCCGGGCTGCCAGGCCCAGTGCCGGTCGAGCGCGCCGTAGGTGACGGCACAGCCCTTCGGCCGTCCGGTGCTGCCGCTGGTGAAGGCCAGCAGCGCGACGTCGCCCGGACGGCCCAGCGGGGTCAGGCAGGTGCCGGCCCCCACCTCCGGCAGGGTCGTGTCGTCGACGACGTGGTCGACGTCCATGGCGAGGACGTGGGCCAGTTGCGCCTTCGAGTAGCCCGGCCGCACGCCCACCACCCGGCAGCCCAGGACGTGCGCGGCCATCTGGGCGGCGAACGCCTCCGGCGTGACCGAGGTGCGGAACGCGACGGCCTTGCCGCGCAGGCCCTTGGCGTCCAGGGTGCCCGCCATCGCGCCGATCAGGGCGAGCAGCTCGGCGCGGGTGACGACGCGCGAGCCGTGCTCGAAGACCGGCCGGTCCGGTTCCTCGCGCAGGAGGTCCAGCAGCGGTGCGGGGAAGACCATGACGCGTCTCCTTCGGGTCTGGGAAAGCGGCGACGGACGCGATACAACCACCGTGAGATCAGAGCCCGATCAGACCCCCGGGAGGCCGCTCGTGGACGTCATCGGCGCGGGATTCGGCCGGACCGGCACCCGGTCGCTGAAGGCGGCACTCGAACTGCTCGGATTCGGCCCCTGCTACCACATGTCCACCGTGGTCGCCGAGCCGCGCCGGGTCAGGCAGTGGCTCGACGTGGGCGAGGGGGGGCCGGCCGACTGGGACACGATCTTCGCGGGCCACCGGTCGGCGGTCGACTTCCCGGCGGCGTCGTACTGGCGCGAACTCGCCGCCCACCACCCGGCGGCGAAGGTGATCCTGACGGTCCGCGACCCCGGCCGCTGGTACGACAGCGCCCGCGAGACCATCTTCCGCCGCGAGATCGACGCCGGCACGCCCCAACCGTGGCGGCGCCGGGTGATGAGCCGCCTGATCGCCTGGCGGGCGCCCGATTTCGCGATCTTCCCCCGGATGTCGAAGGCGACCGTGTCCGACCGGCTGTTCGGCGGCCGGGTGGCCGACCGCGACCACTGCGTCGCGGTGTTCCGCCGCCACGTCGAGGAGGTCCGCGCGACGATCCCGGCCGACCGGCTGCTGGTGTTCGAGTGCCGGGAGGGCTGGGAGCCGCTGTGCCGGTTTCTGGGGGTGCCGGTGCCGGACGTGCCGTTTCCGCGGGCCAACGAGCGGGCGGCTTTTCGGGCCAAGCGGCCGGGGCGGGCGCTGGGCCTGATCGTCCGGGGCCGCTGAGGCCTCAGCCCGCCAGCAGCGCGCGCATCCGGCCGATCTCGATCTGCTGGCCCGTCACGATGTCGAGCGCCAGTGTCCGCATCAACTGGTCGCGGCCGCCCTTCAGTTGCTCCCCCGCCATCGTCACCGCCCCCTCGTGGTGGCGGATCATCAGCGTCAGGAACAGGCGGTCGAACGCCTGCCCGCGTGCCGACCGCAGGTCGTTCATCTCCTCCAGCGAGGCCATGCCGTAGCCGGTGGTGTGGGCGTGGCCCGCGGGGATCTCGCGGCCGAGCCGGGTGAGCCAGCCGGACAGGACGCCGATCTCCGGCTGCTGGGCGGCCGTGATCCGGCCGGCCAGGGCTTTGACCCGCTCGTCTTGGGCGCGGTCGGCGACCAGGCCGGTCATCTCCAGAGCCTGCCGGTGGTGGCCGATCATGCCCTCGGCGAACCGCACGTCGGTGGCGGCCACGTCGGCTCCGTAGGTGCCGAGGGTCTGGCCGGGGGTCGCGACGGTGCCGCTCTCTCCGGGGGCGCCGGGCAGGACCACCGGCGGGCCCGAACCCGCCACCACCGGGCGCGGGTCGTCCGCGCCGGGGGTGCAGGCGGCCACCGCCGTCAGGGCGATGGCCGCTAAGACGGCACGTCTCACGGGTCGAGGTCGTCGGCCGAGCGGGCCGCGAAGGCCTCCATCGCCTTGCGGGTGACCGGACCGGGGCCGACCGGCAGGGCCTTGCCGTCGACGAGGCCGATCGGCTGGATGTCGCGGGTCGTCGAGGTCAGGAAGGCCTCTTCGGCGTCGTAGAGGGCGGCGAGCGGGACGTCTTCCTCGACGGCGTCGGGGTACCACTCCAGGGCCAGGGCGCGGGTGACGCCGGCCAGGCAGCCCGACGACAGGGTCGGGGTGATCAGGCGGCCGCCGCTGACGATGAAGATGTTGCTGCCGGTGCCCTCGCAGAGGTTGCCGGCCAGGTTCTCGAAGATCGCCTCGCCGCCGCCGCGCTCCTTGGCGTAGGCGAGGGCCTTGGCGTTGTCGCCGTAGGAGGTCGACTTCACGCCGCTCAGCGCGCCGCGCTCGTTGCGGGGCCACGGGACGACGACCACGTCGGCGGTGGCCGGGAACGGCTTCTGCTCGCCGACGATGATGATCGTGTTGGTGCCCTCGGAGCCCCGGTCGCTGCCCAGCGGGCCGGGACCGCTGGTGTAGGTGACGCGGACGCGTCCCAGCGGCCAGCGCGGCGCGGCGGCGACGGTCGCGCGGACGCCGTCGGCGATGGCGGCCGTGTCGGGTTCGGGGAGGTCCATGCGCTTGGCCGACAGGGCCAGGCGGTCGAGGTGGCGGGTGAGGGCGAAGACCTCGCCGTTCGTCACCTTGATCGTCTCGAAGACGCCGTCGCCGACCATGAGCCCGTGGTCGAAGACGGACACGACCGCCTTCTCCGGAGCGATCAGATCGCCGTTGACCCAGATGGGAACCGCCATGTGAGCCTTCTACCCTTCGTCTGAGCGGGATGCGAGCGCGATGAGCCGGGACGCCTTCAGCTCCGTCTCGCGCCATTCGTGCCCGGGGTCGGAGCCCCATGTGATGCCGGCACCGGTGCCGAAGCGGATCTCCTCACCGGTGATCCAGAAGGTGCGGATGCCCACCGCCAGGGCGGCCTCGCGCCGATCGGCGTCGACCCAGCCCACCGCCCCACAGTATGGCCCCCGGGGCGCTGCTTCGAGCGTATTGATGATGCTCAGCGCGGACGATTTCGGCGCACCCGTGACGGAACCGGGCGGGAACGTCGCGGCGAAGATCTCCGGCCACGACCTCCGGGTGGTCGCCTGGACGGTCGAGACGAGGTGCACCAGCCCCGGGTGCTCCTCCACGGCCAGCAGCTCGGGCACCGTCACGGAGCCGACGTCGGCGACGATGCCCAGGTCGTTGCGGACCAGGTCGACGATCATCACGTTCTCGGCGTAGTCCTTCTCCAGCAGGTCGGCGTACGTCTCCCCGGTCCCCTTGATCGGCCGCGAGGTGATCACCGGGCCGCTGCGCCCGAGATAGAGCTCCGGCGAGGCCGACACCACGGTCAGGCCCGGCACGTGGATCACCGCCGAGTGGGGCGCCGGGTTCCCCTCGGCCAGCAGCCCGGCCAGCGCCAGCGGGTCGCTGCGGTGGGTGAGCGGCGCCGACAACACCCGGCAGAGGTTGGCCTGGTAGACCTCGCCCCGCTCGATGTGGTCGCGGATGGCCCGGACCCCGGCCTCGTAGCCGGCCCGGTCGAGGGAGGAGCGCCACTCGGAGCGGCGCGGGCCGATCCACGGGCCGCTGGGGGCGGGCAGCGGGGCGGGGCGGACGTCGTCGAAGCGGGCCAGGGTGACCTTGCCCTCGAACTCCACCACGACCGCCCACCAGCCGCCCTCGTCGAGGGCGGCCAGATCGGTGGCGACGTCGCTCAGGCCGGTGGCCAGACGGCCCGCGACGTGGGCGAAGGCGTCGTGCATCCGGCCATTCTCCCAGCGGCCCCCGCGAGCACTCGCGCCAGCTCCCGCGCGGCGGGCAGCGCCACGCGCGGCAGCGCGGCGAACACGGTCCGTCGCGGCGCGTTCGCCGCGATCGGGCGCAGCACCAGGTCGGGCCGCATGCCCTGGGTGGCGAGCGCCGGGACGAGGGTCACGCCCAGCCCGGCCGCGACGAAGCCGAGCTTGCCCGTCCACTCCCCCACCCGCATGCCGACCCTCGGGGTGAACCCGGCGGCGGCGCACGCGGCGGCGAGCATGAGGCCCTGACCCGGGCGGGCGCCCTCGATCCAGTTGTCGTCGCGCAGGTCGCGCAGGTCGATGGCGGCCCGGCCGGCGAGCCGGTGGCCGGCGGGCAGGCCGACGAGGAACTCCTCCTCCAGCAGCGGTTCGAGGGCGATCGAGGGCGGCGCGTCGAGCCCGGCCGGATAGTCGCTGACCACGGCCACGTCGATGGCGCCCTGGTCGAGCCGCTCGACGAGATGGCCGGTCAGCCCCTCGATGAGGGTGGTGTCGACGTCGGGGAAGGCGGCGCGGTAGTCCTTCAGCGCCGCCGGGACCAGCGCGGCGTTCGCGGTCGCGAAGGCGCCCACGCGCAGGCGCCCGCCGGTCCCCCGGTGGACGGCGGCCAGTTCCTCCTCGGCCCGCTGGAGGCGTTCGAGCACCTCACGGGTGTGCCGGTGGAGGGTGGCGCCGGCGGGAGTGAGGCGTACACCCCGGGGCAGCCGCTCGAAGAGCGGCCCGCCCGCGCGCGACTCCAGGGCCGCGACGCGCCGGGAGACGGCCGACTGCGTGTACTGGAGCTCCACGGCCGCGGCCGTGAAGGAACCCAGCCGGGCCACCGCGTCGATCAGGCGCAGGGCGTCGGTGTCGAACACGGGAGCTCCCTTTTGGGTATTCCGTTACCGCATGCTTTCCATGAAATGTACGCGCTGGTGGAATGCCTTGAGCGGGGCTAGGGTCGAAATGTGATCGCTTTTCTGGGATTGGGGAACATGGGTTCCCCCATGGCCCGCCGCCTCGTCGCCGCGGGCCAGAAGGTGACCGTGTGGAACCGCACGCGCCGGGAGCTCGACGGCGCGGCCGTGGCCGACTCGCCCGCCGAGGCGGTGTCGGGCGCCCCGATCGTCATCTCGATGCTGGCCAACCCCGCCGCCGTGGCCGAGGTCGTCGAAGCGGCCCGGCCGGGCCTGTCGGCCGGGACGATCTGGGTGGAGATGTCCACCATCGGGCCCGACGCCGTGGCCGAGGTGCGCACCCTTCTGCCCGATGACGTCCGGCTGGTGGACGCGCCCGTGCTCGGCACGGTCGGTCCCGCCGCCGAGGGCAAGCTGCGTGTGATCGCCGGCGGCGACGCCGCCGACGTCGACCGGGTCAGGGACGTGCTGGGGGTGTTCGGCACCGTCCACCACTACGGGGACCTGGGCGCCGGCGCGAAGATGAAGCTCGCCGTCATGGCCGGGCAGCTCTCGGTGCAGGTGCTGCTGGCCGAGAACCTCGCCTACGTGCGGCGGCTGGGCCTGTCGACCACCGACTACTTCGACCTGCTCGACGCGACCCTGCTCGGCCCGGCCGGCGAACGGCTGCGCCCGGTGGTCGACGAGGGCGTGCCGGAGACCCGGTTCAAGCTGGCCCTCGCCGCCAAGGACCTCACCCTCGCCACAGAAGGGCCCGGCGAGGTGCAGACCCTGACCGCCGCCGCCCGCGACCGCTACGCCCAGGCCGCCGAGGCCGGGCACGGCGAGGGCGACGTCACGGGCATCGTGCCCGCCCTGCTGGACCTGCCGTGAAACTGAACCCGCCCACCGTCCCGGCCACGAACGGCCGCTACTCCCACGCGGCGCGGACCGGCGACCTGCTGTTCGTCTCCGGCCAGGTCGCCGTCGACGCCTCCGGCGAGGTCGTCGGGCCCGGCGACATGACCAGACAGTCCGAGGTCGTGTACGAGAACCTCCGGCTCATCCTCGAAGATCAAGGGGGCACCTTCGAGGACGTCGTGCACATCCGGACCTTCCTCACCGACATGGACGGCCTGCTCGACCACGCCGCGGTACGGGGGCGTCACATGCCGTCTCCCCCGCCCGCCAGCACGACCGTCGAGGTGTCGCGGCTGTTCCTGCCGGGCCTCGTGGTCGAGGTCGAACTCGTCGCCGACCTCGCCGGGAGCGGCCGGTGAGCGCCTTCCCGGCGTGAGCGGCGGGGACGGCGGGAGGGGCCGGGGCGGGCGGAGCCGTAACTAGGAAAGTGGGCCTGTGACCTTCTCCACCGCCTCGACCAACGCGCCCGAGGCGATCAGGCGCACGACCGACTCGATCTCGGGCGCGAGGAACCGGTCGGGACCGGGCCCCGGCACCGACTCCCGCAGCAGCGCCAGCGCCGCGCCGGTCCCCGGGGCGGGCCGGTGCGGCGCGCGCAGGTCGAGCGCGCGGGCGGCGGTGAGCGTCTCGATGGCGAGCACCCTGGTCAGCCCGTCGATCGCCGTGCGCAGCTTCCGCGCGGCCGACCAGCCCATGGAGACGTGGTCCTCCTGCATGGCCGAGGACGGGATCGAGTCGACGCTCGCCGGCACGGCCAGCCGCTTGAGCTCGGACACGATGGCCGCCTGGGTGTACTGGGCGATCATGTGCCCCGAGTCGACGCCCGGATCGTGCGCCAGGAACGCGGGCAGGCCGTGGCTGCGCGCGACGTCGAGCATGCGGTCGGTCCGCCGCTCGGCCATCGACGCGACGTCGGCCACCGCGATGGCGAGGAAGTCGAGGACGTAGCCGACGGGCGCGCCGTGGAAGTTCCCGTTCGACTCGACCCGGCCGTCGTGGAGGACGACCGGGTTGTCGATGGCCGACCGGAGCTCCCTTCCGGCGACGAGCGCGGCGTGGTCGGCGGTGTCCCGCGCGGCCCCCGCGACCTGGGGCGCGCAGCGGAGCGAGTAGGCGTCCTGGACGCGGGTGCAGGAGCCGTCGCGGTGGGACGCCATGATCCCCGAGTCCCCGAGCAGCGCCCGCAGGTTGGCGGCGGAGGCCCGCTGGCCCGGGTGGGGCCGTAGTCTCTGCAGGTCGTCGGCGAAGACGGCGTCGGTGCCGAGCAGCGCCTCGACGGACATCGCGGCCGAGACGTCGGCCGTCTTGAGCAGGTTGCGGAGGTCGGCGAGGGCGAGGATGAGCATGCCGAGCATGCCGTCGGTGCCGTTGATGAGCGCCAGCCCCTCCTTGGCGGCCAGCTCGACCGGCTCGATGCCGGCCTCCTTGAGGGCCTCTCCTGTGGGCCTGAGCGCGCCCTTCGCGTCTCTGACCCTCCCCTCACCCATGATCGTGAGGGCGACGTGGGCGAGCGGGGCGAGGTCGCCGGAGCAGCCGAGGGAGCCGTATTCGTGCACGACCGGGGTGATCCTGGCGTTGAGGAGGTCTCTGAGGACCTTGGCCGTCTCGGGGCGGACTCCGGTGTGGCCGGTGGCGAGGGTGCGGAGCCGGAGCAGCATCAGGGCGCGGACGACCTCGGTCTCGACCTCGGGGCCGTTGCCGGCGGCGTGCGAGCGGATCAGGCTGCGCTGGAGCTGGGCGCGGAGCTCCGGGTCGATGTGCCGGGTGGCGAGCGCGCCGAAGCCCGTCGAGACGCCGTAGGCCGGGGTGTCGCCTTCGGCCAGCTCCTCGATGCGGCCTCTGGCCGCGGCCATCTCGGCTATGGCGTCCTCGGTCAGGGTGACCTGGGCGCCTTGACGGGCTACGTGGACGACGTCCTCGAAGGTCAGGTCTCCGATCGGCACGACTTCGCTCATGGTGCTCCCTCAGCATGTCACTATCGTGGAGCATGTTAGCTCCTTACGCCTGTCATCGATTTGGGGGTCGGGCGAAGATTCGCTAGTGTTCTCTGCGTGGCCCGGGGAACCGGGAAGCACACGCGGAAGTGGCTCAGGGGTAGAGCATCACCTTGCCAAGGTGAGGGTCGCGGGTTCGAATCCCGTCTTCCGCTCGGAAGTTCGCTTGGACGATTAGCTCAGCGGGAGAGCGCTTCCCTGACACGGAAGAGGTCACAGGTTCAATCCCTGTATCGTCCACCAGATTAACGCAGGTCGCGAAGGGTTTCGGAGATTCTCCGGAGCCCTTTTTCGATCTTTGGGAGTCGCGGGGAGCCAACTCAGGCGGACTTACCCCGTGCTCCGAAGATCTCGTTCATCGCTGCCGCGCCTTGGGTGATCTCCGGGCTGAGTTGCCGTCGATGGACCGACTCTGTGACGCGGGTGCCGGCATGGCCGACGAGATCGGCGATCGTCTCGATACGGACACCGTGCGCGCTCATGATCGAGACGAAGGAGTGCCGGAGTTCGCGTGGTGTCCAGGTGCCGTCGAGGCCGGCGCTCGCGGTGATGCGCTGGAACGACTTGCGGACGTTGGCGGCATCCTTCGGGGTCCCGGTCCTGGTGGCGAACACCACGCCGTGTTCCTGCCACGCCTCGCCGGCGCGGAGCTTCTGTTTCGCCTGACGCGCGTGCCGGCGACGCAGGGCGGTCCCGACCTGGGTGGGGATTTCGAGGGTGCGGCGTGAGGCACGGGTCTTGGTGTCTCCCCCGACACGTTCGGCTCGCCTGTACTTACGCAATTCTCCGCATATCGCACCCGCCGCAGCGTGTTTACCGTCGTCCTCATGGACGCCCCCGACATCCTGTCGCCCGAGTTCGCCGCCGACCCCTATCCGCATTACGCGGTGCTGCGTGACCACTTTCCCCTCCTGTGGCACGAGGCGACCCAGACGTATCTGGTTTCCCGATACGAAGACGTCGCCAAGGCACTCAAAGAAGCGGGCAACCGCAACTACGAATGGCAACTCGAACCCGTGCACGGCCGCACCATCATCCAGATGGACGGCCGCGAGCACGCGACCAAACGGGCCCTGGTGACGCCGTCGTTCCGGGGCCGCGAACTCGCGACGAAGTTCGTCCCGGTCATCGAGAGGACCGCCGCCGGGCTGATCGAACCGCTGTCGGGCGTCGACGACCTCGTCTCCCGGTTCTCCACCCGCTATCCGGTCGGCGTGATCGTCGGCATGCTCGGCCTGCCGCCGCAGGACGAGCACCTGTTCCAGCGGTGGTACACCTCGGTCATCGCCTTCATCTCCAACCTGACCCAGGATCCGGCGGTCATCGAGGCCGGCGCGCGGACGCGGGAGGAACTGGCGGCGTACATGATCCCGATCGTCGAGGCCCGCCGGGCCGACCCCGGCGACGACCTGCTCTCCACGTTGTGCACCGCCGAGATCGACGGTGTGCGGATGACCAGCGAGGAGATCAAGGCGTTCGTCAGCATGCTGCTCGCCGCCGGCGGCGAGACCACCGACAAGGCCATCACCTGCCTGGTCCGCAACCTGCTCACCCACCCCGACCAGCTCGCCGCCGTGCGGAGCGACCCCGAACTGCTCGACCGCGCGTTCGCCGAGACCCTGCGGCACGACTCGGTGGTCCAGATGGTGATGCGCCAGCCCGAGACCGACCTCGAACTCTCCGGCGGCACCGTCCCGGCCGGTGGCACCGTGACCTGCCTGATCGCTTCGGCCAACCGCGACCCGTCCCGCTTCACCGACCCCGACGCCTTCGACCTGTTCCGCCCCGACCTCGACATGACCCGCGCCTACACCGCCGGCGCCAACCACACCGCCTTCGCCCTCGGCCGGCACTTCTGCGTGGGCGCCCAGCTCGCCCGGACCGAGATACGGATCGGGGTGACCATGCTGCTCGACCGCTTCCCCGGCCTGCGGCTGATGGAGGAGCCGCACGACGCCGGCGTGTTCACCCGAGCCCCGGAGAAGCTGCTCCTGGCGTTCGAATGAGCCCGAGCCGCTGGGCGCGGACGACGGCGGTGAGCCGGTCGGACGCGCCCAGCCTCCGGTAGAGCCGCTCCTGGTGCTTGTCGACGGTCCTGACGGAGATGCCCAGCCGATGCGCGATGGCGGTCGCGCCCAGCCCCTCGGCCATGAGGTTCAGCACGACCGTCTGACGCGGCGTGAGCCCCGCCTCCTGAGCCGCCTCCGGCAGCGCCCGCGTGTGCCGGTCGGCGGCGACCAGGAAGGGCTGCACCCGCGCGGCCACCGCGAGTTCCCGATCGGAGAAGCCGTCCCGCTCCCGCTGGATCGACAGGCCGCGGAACGGCCTGGACTGGAGCGGAATGGCGATCACGCTGGTCGTCCCGAAGACCTCACGCATCCGGGCCGCCACCGGATGCCCCCGCCACTGTCGCGGCGGCACCAGATCACTGATCCGCAGCGGCTCGGGCGACTCGGTGACGGCGTAGTGGACCGACAGCGGATGCCGCTTGACGATCACCGGATCGAGCCCGCTGCCCTGGCGCAGGTCGGCGGGGTCGATGTCGAGCAGCACCGACCGGCCCGAGGTGTAGTCGATGGCGGCCCGGGTGAAGACGTCGGCACCGAAGAGCGACCCGACGAACTCCCGCGCGATGAACGGCCAGACCGCCGAAGGGTCGCCGATCTCGAAGGCACCGGCGGCAAGGGTGATGATTCGCTCATAATCCCGGGCGGACACCATGCCGTCAGTGAATCATGGAAGTGCCTTTTTCTTATACCGCGATAAAGCACCATGGGAATCGGCGCTCATTATCGTCCGCATTCATGAGGGCCTTAATACAGATGATTTCCGCACACCCCTAGGGGAGCTCGGCGAAGCGCTCCACGTCGTCGGTCCGCCCGGAGATGAGGATCACGTGACCCCGCTGTGGAACCGCCCGCCGACCTCACCGTGGACCTGGTCTGGCTCCTGGTCGACGACCCGCCGCCCAATTGGCTGCCGCTACGCCCGGACCTGGACCCGACACTGGGCCCAGGTCCGGCTCGACTGCAGCTGACCGGCCGTATCGCTCGGTCGGCGCCGGCCGCAGACGTGGCCGATCCGGTGTCCGACCGTGCCGTCACGCACGCCGGCCGGGCACTGGCCCGCCGCCACCACCTGGCCTACGATGCGGCGGAGCGAGCGCTGCTCTGGGCCGCACACACGCTCCGGGCGGCCGCGCCGTCCGGGGCCGCCGGGACCGCTTGGGACCGGGCGGACCTGCCGCCCCGCCCCTGATCACGGGCCCCGGCGCGACAAGGGCTACGACTACTCCTATGTCCGGGCGTTCCTGCGCGGGCGCGGCATCGTCCCGCGCATCCCCGGCGCGGGATCGAGTCCAGTCGGAGGCTCAGCCACCACCACTGGATAGAGGAGCGGACCGTCTCCTGGCCGGCCGAGTTCCGGCGATTACATCGCCGCTATGAACGCCGCGCCGCCCACGTCGCTTCCTTCGTCGGCATCCCCTCTTTTGCTACCGCCAACTCACCAAATGAATTCACCGTCTTAGAAGTCGGCTTAGCAGGGGCCTTGGTCATCGACCATCACTGAGCTTTTTTCATCTGCGGGCGACTCGGTGTTTGTGAAGAACGGCGATGGCTTTGACCAGGTGACCGGCTTTGCACGGGCCGCACCATAACCGGTGCAGGATGCGCCGGCTTTTGAGTTGGGCGTTCACGCGTTCGCCTGGTCCGCGCAGCCGGGCGTGGGACCGGTTGGCCGCTTTCTGCGGCTCGGGCTTGTTCTTGCCCTTGCGCGGGGTGATCACCACGGCTTGCTTGTGGATGCCCTGGTAGGCCTTGTCGGCCGGGGTGCGGATCCCGGCCCGCGGGTGGCGCGGGATGCCCCAGATCCGGGCGGCGGTCAGGTCGTGCGTCTTGCCCGGCAATGCTCCCGACGTCCACACCACGCCACCGTCTGCTCCCGATCGGGCCTCCCCTGCGGACAGCGGGACTACCCTGCCCCGCTGCCCGGCGCGGGCCCTACTCGATCAGTCGACGCACATCGCGGTGTGCGTGGACTGGAAGACCCAGGTGCCGCCGCCCGGGGAGGCGTAGGTCAACATCGCGGAATAGGTCCCGGCGTCGCAGTCGTGGCCGACGGCGAGGACGGCCGCGCGGGACCGCTGGTGGGCCGCCGCGAGCCCGGCCGCGTAGGTGCTGCCCGCTCCCACGGCGGTGGCGCTGCGGGGGGTGTCATAACCGTCGGCGTGTGCGGCCACGGGCGCGGTCGCCAGGCCGGCCGCCACCACCGCTGAGACGAGGCCGAGCCGGCGGAGCCGAGTAACTCTTCGCATGCTTCTCCTACAGGACGGATCATTCGATCGCCTGAGGATAAATTTCAAACGGACCGCGACGAAGACGGCATTGGCCGGAATCCGGCTCATCATGCTGTTTCTCGTGATGGAGCATGTAATTTACAGCCGGACGATGCGGGGTCCGTCATCGGCGCGGAATTCTTCGGGCAAGTGCCCGGCCTGTATTGGAGAGTCCTGCCGCCCGGCCAGGCCATCATGATCGGAAAGACGTGATTCGCCGGGAAGAACGGCCAGCTCGTCAATTCCGGTGGACCGGGGCCGTTCGGCCGCGCCCCGGGGTCGGGTCGCGGGTACAGCGGATCGATCAAGCCGTCCGAGCCGGACACGGCGAAAGGTGCGCTTCAAGCTCACGCTCGACGCCTGGCTGCCGCCCGAGCGCCTGGTGGCGGACGTCGCCGGGGCGGCCTGCGGCTGGGACCGAGAGGACCTCCGCACCGGGGTGCGAAGGTCTCCGTCAAGGCGCCCTCGGCCGGCGCGGTCTCGATCTGCCGGGTCCGCGCGGGGAAGGCCGGTCTCATGTCATGGAGGGACCAGCGCCGCCAGCGGCACGTGGTGCTGGCCCGCGTGGATGTCCCGGTCATGCAAACTCCCCTGGGCCACCCGCCGGGGGAAGGAGATCTTCACCACGTTGAGCGCGGGGATGCGGAAGATCTGCACGGTCGCCGGGTCGACTCCGTACAGGCCGCCGACGACCTGCTCGTTGATGAACCCCTGGTCCGCGACGGTCGTGTAGTCCTCCGCCGTACGCATGAACAGTTCCATGGTCACCCAGAACGGCCCGGCGTTCTTGGACCGTACCTCCAGAGCCAGTTCACCCAGCGTGGTGCTCAACGGGGCGCTCCCTCGATCTCGATGCGGAACAGGGCGGTGGGGTCGTCGACGTCCACGACGTGGTTGAGCGTGAACTGGTAAGTGGCCCCGCGTTCGGTCTCGGCCGGGGAGGTCGCGAAGGCCAGGCTGGGCAGGTGGTCCATGTCGGGGGTCGGCAGGTGCAGCATCAGCGGGTTGGCGATCTTGGCGATCGCGGTGGCGGTGGCCTGGTCCGCGGCGTTGACCAGCAGCATCACGCCGACCTCCCGGGGCGGGCCGGACGCCGGGTCGAGGCCGCCCAGCACGGCGTTGTACCCGTACGGGCGGATGTCCACGGCGTAGTCGTCAGGGCCGAGGTCGAGGGTCTGCCTCACCCGCGAGGCGAGGACCTCGTGCATCAGCGCGAGCCACTCGTCGATCCCGGCCAGGATGTGGGGGTCGCGGATGGCGGTGAACGACATGGTCTCGTAGCCGGTGACGCGGGCGCCTTCGAGCTTGACCGTGTACTGGCCGGCGAACTCGAAGCGGGAGCCTTCGACGCGTACCCGCCGGTCGTCGAGCGCCGTGTAGACGGCGTCGGTGACGACCAGGGTGCCGGCCGGTTCCCGCATCTCGAAGGGGTTGACCGTCTCGTAGAGCATGTGGGCCGCCACCGACGTCGTCGTGCACGCCGCGGTGGGGTCGAGCGGTTCGATGACGAAGCCGTCGAGGTCGATGGTGGCGAGCACGCCGCCCGCGCGCGGGTTGGTGGTGCACTGGCCGCCGCACTCGATGATCTTGGACGCGTGCCAGGTGGGGCCGGGCGGCGCGCCCTTCATCAGCGGGTACGCGGCGGCGACGGCCGTGTCGGTGGCGCGGCCGGCCAGCACGACGTCGGCTCCGGCCGACAGGGCGGCCGCGATGGGTTCGTGGCCCATCATGCCGACGATGTGGGTGCAGTCGTCGAGGGTGGCGGCGTCGAGGTCGCCCATCGGGGGCAGCGGGTGGATGCGGCCCTCGTCCAGGTGCTCCTTGAGGGCGGCGGCGGTCTGTTCGCTGTAGACGCGGGCGACCCGCAGGGTCAGGTTCTCCTCCCGCAGGATCGTCTCGGTGATGCCGGCGACCCAGTCGACGCCGGAGTCGGTGCCGCTGGTGCCGCACGAGCCCACGATCAGCGGGATGCCCGCTTCGGCCGCGGCGCGCAGGAGGTGGCGCAGGTCGCGGGCGACGGCGGCGGCGCTCGTCTTGGCCGTTCCGGAGCCGAGGTAGTGGGGCCCCGAGTCGGTGGACCCTCCGTCGACGGCGATCACGTCGGCTCCGAGGGCCAGTCCCCTGTCGATGGTCTCCGGCGGGAAGCCGGCCCCGAGCATGCCGCTGGGGACCAGGATCCTGATCACATCATCCTCATCTCTCTAGCAGGTGGGCGTTGAGCGAGGATCGTGGACGTCCCCGCAGTGCGGCGATCAGTTCGCGCGCGCCCTCCAGGCCGGCGGACCGCCTGGCTTCGGCCGTCTGCCCGGCCAGGTGGGAGTACACGGTGATGCCGGGCACGTCCCGCAGCGGGCTGCCGGCCGGGAGGGGCTCGACACCGGTCACGTCGAGGGCGGCGCCGGCGAGGCGTCCCGCGCGCACGGCGGCGGCCAGGGCCGTCTCGTCGACGATCGCGCCCCGCGCGGTGTTGATCAGGTGTGCCGTCGGCTTCATCCGGGCGAGCGCGGCGGCGTCGATCAGGTGCCGGGTCTCCGGTCTGAGGGCGGTGTGCACGGACAGGAAGTCGGCCGTGGCCAGCAGTTCCGGCAGGTCGACGAAGCGCACGCCGGAGTCGCGGCGGTGGTCTTCCGGCACGCCGGTCGTACAGAGTACGGAAAGTCCGAAAGCGCGGGCCAAGGGCACCACGGCCCGTGCCGCCGCGCCGTAGCCGAGCAGGCCCAGTGTCTTTCCGCGCAGTTCGGCACCGTCGTCGCGGGGCCAGTGACCGGCCCGGACCCCTTCGGCGACGGGCACGAGCCGGCGGGCCTGGGCCAGCAGCAGGGCCATCGTGTACTCCGCCACCGCGTTGGCGTTGACGCCCGGCAGGTTGCTCACCGAGACGCCCGCGCGGGTCGCGGCGGCGACGTCGACGGAGTCGTGTCCCACGCCGGTGCGCACGACCGCGCGGAGTGTGGGGGCCTTGGCGAACACCTCGGCCGTCATCGGCTCGTTGGCGATCAGGGCGCCCGCGCAGCCCGCGAGGATCGCGACGAGTTCGTCGCGGTCGCGGACGCCGCGCAGCGGGTGGTGGCGGGTGGTGAGACCGGCCGCGCGCAGGAGGCCGTCCACCTCGTCGCCGGGCGTCAGGTAGTCGGTCGTCACCAGGACGGCGGTGCTCATCGGGCCTTCTCCAGCCGGTCGGCGCGGAGGACCAGCACGACGGCGGCGGCGGCCAGGACCGCGATGTGCAGGAGCATCAGACGCCATCCGGTGAGGTCGACCGCCAGGCCGACGACGGCCGGTCCGGCGAATCCCCCGCCGGCCCAGCCGACCGTGTAGAGACCGGTGTACGTGCCCAGCACGCGGCTCGACGGAGCCAGGTTCCACAACACGACGACCGCGTTGACGATGAAGGCGGCGGCGCCGGCCGTGCCCAGGCACAACGCCACGACGGTGACCGCCGTGACCGGGACGGCGGCGCCGAGCAGCAGGCCCGCGACGAAGAGGGTGATCCCACCGGCCATGACCCGCAACCGCCCGAACCGCTCGGCCAGCAGCGCGGCCGGGAAGGCCGCCAGGATGAACACGATGCCGCTCGGCAGCGTCAGCCCGCCCGCCTCGCCGTCGGACAGGCGCAGCACCTCCACCCCGTACGGGGTCATCAGCGAGCGCGAGGCGAACCACGCTCCCCCGAAGACGAACACCGCGGCGATCAGCAGCAGCCTTCTCCGGTCGGGGGCGAACACCAGGTCGGCGACGACGGCCCGGGTCGTGATCCTGGCGTCGCGGGGGCGCGGGCCGGTCGCGTCCTCGGCGAGGGCGGCCTGGTAGGCCGGGGAGGTGTTGTCGCGCACGCCCCGGACCAGCACCGCGGCGGCCACCAGCATGAGCCCGGCGGGCACGGCGAAGGCGAGTTCGGGATGGTCGTCGACGAGCAGCAGGCTGACCAGCGCGGCGACGACCGTGGTCAGCGCCGAGGCGATCTTCACGACGGCGTTGGCGCGGCTGCGGCGGTCGGGTCCGATGAAGTCGGGCATGAGCGATTCGCTGACGGGTTTGAAGCTGTTCATCACCAGCGCGTACAGGAAGATGACCAGGATCAGCCAGCCCAGCGAGCCGACCAGCGGGATGAGCAGGAACAGCGCGGCCCCGAGCGGCATCATGACCGCCAGGTAGGGGATGCGCCGGCCCCAGGCGGTGCGGGTGTTGTCGGACCGGTTGCCCATGTAGGGCTGGATGAAGATGCCCAGCAGGTTGTCCATGCCCATGAGAAGGCCGATCACGGCGGCGCCGGCGATGTGGTCGCGCAGCAGTTCGGGCACCCGGTTGTCGTAGAAGTTCCAGGTCGACTCCTGGGCGAACACCGCCAGGGCCACGTAGAACGTGATCCTCCGGGTGCCCTGGGCCGGGTTCGCCATGGCGTCCTCCTCGTTGTGACAGCAGTCACACTATTTGCCATAGCAAAATTGTCAACAGATAGCATCGAGTGATGCCATTGCCCCTGTTATCGTGATCGGCATGATGGTCACGCGCGCCGACGCCGTCTACCAGGCCCTTCGCGAGGAGATCGGCACCCGCTCCCTCCGGCCGGGTCAGAAGGTGACCGAACGAGGGCTGGCCGAGCGGCTCACGGTCAGCCCGACCCCCGTGCGCGAGGCGCTCGTGCGGCTCGAACACGAGGGCCTCATCGAGCGCACCGGTCCCCGCACGGTCGTGGTGGCCGACATCGCCGAGCGCGCCGTCGACGACCTGGCCGAGGTCGAGATAGGGCTGCGGGGCCTGGTGGCCAGGTTCGCGGCCCGCAACGCCACCCCCGAGCAGCTCGACACGCTCGACACGATCCTCGACGCCGCCGACGACCTGCTGATCGTCATCGTCAACCGGCGCCGCAACGGCGAGAACGTCGAGCGTCACGTCAGCGCGCTGCTCGACCGCATGGAGGAGTTCAACGACGCGGTGAACGCGTGCGCGGCCAACCCGGTGCTGATCCGGCTGCTCGAACAGTCCCGGGTCTTCTCCCGGCCCGAACGCCGGGCGCTGCGCCTGGAGAAGATCGCCGGGGACGAGCGGTTCGGTCTCGACCGGTACGCCGGTCACCGCGCCCTGGTGCGCGCCCTGCGGCAGGGCGACCCGGTGACCGCCGAGCGGCTGGTCATCGACGACGCCCAGGGCGGCCTGGCCGCGCTGCGCGGGGGCGAGCGATGACGGCCCACCGGATCGCCGTGATCCCCGGCGACGGGATCGGCACCGAGGTCGTGCCAGAAGGGCTGAGAGCCCTGGCGGCGACCGCCGGGGTGTTCGGCCTGGACCTGCGGTTCGACCACTTCGACTTCGCCAGCGCCGCCTACTGGCAGCGGCACGGCACCATGTTGCCGCCCGGCTGGCAGGAGACCCTCGGCTCCTACGACGCGATCTTCTTCGGCGCCGTGGGGTGGCCCGAGGTCGTGCCCGACCACGTCTCGTTGTGGGGCAGCCTCCTGCGGTTCCGGCGTACCTTCGACCAGTACGTCAACCTGCGTCCCTGCCGCCTGATGCCGGGCGTGCGCAGCCCGCTGGCCGGGCGCGGGCCGGGTGACGTCGACTTCGTAGTCGTCCGGGAGAACACCGAAGGCGAATACTCCAGCGTCGGCGGGCGGGTCTTCGAGGGCACCGAGCGCGAGATCGTGCTCCAGGAGACGGTGATGACCCGCGTGGGCGTCGACCGCGTGCTCCGCTACGCCTTCGAGCTGGCCGAACGGCGGCCGGCCCGGCACCTCACCTCGGCGACGAAGAGCAACGGCATCTCGATCTCGATGCCCTACTGGGACGAACGGGTCGAGGAGATGGCGAGACGCTTCCCCGGGGTCGCCTGCGACAAGCGGCACATCGACGCGCTGGCGGCCGACTTCGTCCTGCACCCCGACCGGTACGACGTCGTGGTGGCCAGCAACCTGTTCGGCGACATCCTGTCCGACCTCGGCCCCGCCTGCACCGGCACGATCGGCATCGCCCCGAGCGCGAACATCAACCCCGACCGGGCACACCCCAGCCTCTTCGAGCCGGTGCACGGCTCCGCGCCCGACATCGCCGGCCGCGGGATCGCCAACCCGATCGGGCAGATCTGGTGCGCCTCGATGATGCTCGACCACCTCGGCCACCCCGACGCGGCGGCCCACCTGCTGGGCGCGATCGAAGACGTGCTCGCGGCGGGCCCGGACGAGGCCCCGCTCACCCCCGACCTGCACGGCCGGGGCACCACGACGGAACTGGGCCGGGCGGTCGCCGCCCGGGCCGGGCAGCGCTAGAGGAGCATGACCATGGACGCGGACGTCATCATCGTGGGCGCGGGCCTGGCCGGGCTGGTCGCGGCGCAGGAGCTGACCGGCCGGGGGAAGAAGGTGGCGCTGGTCGACCAGGAGAACGCCGCCAACCTGGGCGGGCAGGCGTACTGGTCGTTCGGCGGGCTGTTCCTGGTGAACTCGCCCGAGCAGCGCCGCCTGCGGGTGCGCGACTCCGTCGAGCTGGCCTGGAGCGACTGGCAGGCGAGCGCGGGGTTCGACCGTCTCGACGACGAGGACGCGTGGGCGGTGCGCTGGGCCCGCGCGTACGTCGAGTTCGCGGCGGGTGAGAAGCGGTCGTGGATCGACGCCCAGGGCATCAAACTGACCCCGGTCGTCGGGTGGGCCGAGCGCGGCGCCCTGCGGGCCGACGGTCACGGCAACTCGGTGCCCCGTTTCCACGTGGCCTGGGGCACCGGCACGGGCGTGGTCGGCCCGTTCACGCGCAGCGCCCAGCGGGCGGCCGAGGCGGGGCTGCTGACCTTCCACCACCGTCATCGGGTCGACGAGCTCGTCGTCTGCGACGGGGCCGTCACCGGCGTGCGCGGGAGCGTGCTGGCCGACGACGACTCGCCCCGCGGCGTGAGTTCCAGCCGCGAGGTGACGGGCTCGTTCGAGCTGACCGCGCAGGCGGTCATCGTCAGCAGCGGCGGCATCGGCGGCGACCACGACCTGGTGCGCCGCTACTGGCCCGACCGGCTGGGCAGCGCCCCGCGGCACATGATCACCGGCGTGCCGGCCCACGTCGACGGCCGCATGCTGGCCATCAGCGCGAAGGCGGGGGCCCGGATCGTCAACCCCGACCGGATGTGGCACTACACCGAGGGCGTGCAGAACTGGGACCCCGTCTGGCCCGGACACGCGATCCGCATCCTGCCGGGCCCGTCGTCGATGTGGTTCGACGCGCTGGGCCGCCGCCTGCCCGAGCCGTGCCTGCCCGGCTACGACACGCTCGGCACCCTCCGGCACCTGCGCACCGATCCCGACATCGCCCGCTACGACCACTCCTGGTTCGTGCTCACCCAGAAGATCCTGGAGAAGGAGTTCGCGTTGTCGGGCTCGGAGCAGAACCCCGACATCACCAACGGCGACCGGAGGGCGGTGTTGCGCAGCCGCGTCTTCGGCAAGGGCGCCCCCGCCCCGGTCGACGCCTTCAAGCGGCGCGGCGCGGACTTCGTCGTGGCCGCCACACTGGACGAACTGGTGGCGAAGATGAACGGCCTGACCGGCGAGGCCCTGCTCGACGCCGGCCTGATGCGCCGCCAGATCGTGGCCCGAGACCTCCAGGTCGGCAACCCCTACAGCAAGGACGCCCAGGTCCAGGGCATCCACAACTCCCGGCGTTTCCTCGGCGACCGCCTCAGCCGCACCGCCGCGCCGCACCGCCTCCTCGACCCGCAGGCCGGTCCCCTGATCGGGGTCCGGCTGCGCGTCCTGACCCGCAAGAGCCTCGGCGGGCTCCAGACCGACCTCGACTCCCGCGCCCTCGGCGCCGACGGCCGTCCCGTCCCCGGCCTGTACGCGGTGGGCGAGGCCGCCGGGTTCGGCGGCGGCGGCCTGCACGGCTACAACGCGCTGGAGGGCACCTTCCTCGGCGGCTGCCTGTTCTCCGGCCGCCAGGCCGGGCGGGCCGCCGCCGAGGCGGCCGGGTGAACGCCGCGCCGGGTCAGCCCTGCGTGAGCGGGGCGAGCTTCGGGTCGTTGGCGTACGACTCGGCGGCGTTGTCCTTGGTCACGATGACCGGCGGGAGCAGATAGGCCGGGACGACCTTCTGGCCGTTGTCGTAGGAGTCCTTGTCGTTGATGGTCGGCTCGTTTCCGGCCTGGAGGGACTTGACCATGTTGATGGTCTCGGCGACCAGCTTGCGGGTGTCCTTGTTGATCGTCGAGTACTGCTCCCCGGCCATGATCGACTTGACCGACTCGACCTCCGAGTCCTGGCCGGTCACGACGGGGATGTCCTTGCCGGCGCCCTTGACCGAGGTGATGATCGCGCGGGCGAGCGTGTCGTTCGGCGACAGGACGCCGTCGAGCTTCTTGTCGCCGTTGTAGGTCGAGGTCAGCAGCGAGTCCATACGCTGCTGGGCGTTCTCGGCCTTCCAGCCCTGGATCGCGGTCTGCTTGATGTCGGTCTGGCCGGAGCCGACGACGACGTCGCCCTTGTCGATCAGCGGCTGGAGCACGTCCATCGCGCCGTTGAAGAACACGCCCGAGTTGTTGTCGTCGGGCGAGCCGGAGAACAGCTCGACCGTCCACGGGCCCTCGGGCTTCTCGGCCTTCATGCCGTCCAGGAGCGCCTGGCCCTGGAGCTGGCCGACCTTGAAGTTGTCGAAGGCGATGTAGTAGTCGACGTCAGGGGTGTTGGTGATCAGCCGGTCGTAGGCGATGACGGTCGCGCCGGCCTCCTTGGCCTGCTTGACCTGGGTGGTGAGCTGCGCGGCGTCGGTGGCGCCGATCACGATGACCTTGGCGCCCTTGGTGACCATGGCGGAGATCTGGGCCTGCTGGTCGGCGACGGTGGTGGAGGCGCCCGCGTACTGGACGTCCGAGGTGAAGCCCGCCTCCTTGAGCCCGTTGGTGAACAGGTCACCGGCGAGCACCCAGTTCTCGGAGGTCTTGGACGGCAGGGCCACCCCGATGAGGGCGTCGGCGGCGAAGCCCTTGGCGGGCGCGGCGCCGGCGCCGGTGTCGGCTGCGGGTGCGCCCTCCCGCTCGGTGGCGCAGGCGCCCAGAGTGAGCAGCGCCGCGGCGCCGATCAACGCGACGCTCCTGGTCAGATATTTCCGCATTGTGAAACGAGCCCTTCTGGGGATGTGATGTCACGAGCGTGTGGGGAACACGCCCGGGAGGTGGTCAGCCGGCGACCGGAGCCTTGTCGGCGTCCGACGACGGGGAGGGTCGATCGGTCGGGGGTGGGGGATCGTCCCGGCGGAAGGGGCGCATCAGCGAACCGATGATCGAGAAGCGCCCCTGGCTCTTGTTGTAGACGTCGAAGGCCACCGCGAGCAGCAGGACCAGGCCCTTGATGATCTGGACCAGGTCCGAGCCGACGCCTTCGAGCTGCAGGCCGTTGTTCAGCAGGGCCATGACCAGGCCGCCGACGATCGACCCGCTGATGGTGCCGAGGCCGCCCGAGACGGCCGCGCCGCCGATGAAGACGGCCGCGATGGCGTCGAGTTCCCAGCTCAGGCCGTCTTGGGGGCCGGAGGCCGACGACCGCGCCACGAAGATCATCCCGGCCAGCGCGGCCAGGACGGACATGTTCATCATGACGAGGAAGTTGACCCGCCGCAGCTTCACGCCGGACAACTCGGCGGCGCGCGAGTTGCCGCCCACCGCGTAGATGTGCCGGCCGCCGATGGTGTTGCGGGTGTAGTGGGAGTACGCCAGCACCAGCACGATCAGGATGATGCCGGAGATCGGCAGGCTGGTGCCGACCCGGCCACCGGCGAAGCGCAGCGTGGCGAACACGATGACGCCGACCATGACCGCCATCCGCAGCACCGAGATCCACATCGGCGCGACGTCGGCGTTCATCTCGCGCCGGGTCTGGCGGGCCTTCAGCTCCCGCCAGATCACGCCCGCGCACGCGGCCAGGCCGAGCAGCAGCGTCAGGTTGTTGTAGCCGGTGTTCGGGCCCACCTCGGGCAGGAACCCGGCGCCGATCGTGCGGAAGCCCTCCGAGACCGGGACCGTGTCGGCGTTGCCGATGTACTGGTTGCCGCCGCGGAACAGCAGCATGCCGGCCAGCGTGACGATGAAGGCCGGCACGCCGACGTAGGCGACCCAGAAGCCCTGCCAGGCGCCGATCAGCGCGCCGACGGCCAGCCCGAGCAGGATGCCCACCGGCCAGGGCAGGGAGAACTCCTGCATGGCCTTGGCCACCACGATGCCGGTGAAGGCGGCGACCGAGCCGACCGACAGGTCGATGTGCCCGGCCACGATCACCATCAGCATGCCGATGGCCAGGATGAGGATGTAGGAGTACTGGCTGACGACGGCGATGAGGTTGCCCGAGGTCAGCGTCAGGCCGTCGGTCCAGATCTGGAACAGCAGCACGATGGCCACGAGCGTGAAGATCATGCCGAACTGGCGGGCGTTGGAGGTGGTGCCCCCGAACAGGTTCTTCTGGAGGTCTTTGATTCGGCTCATCGGACCTGGGTCTTCTTGGTAGAGGTCATCTGTTTCATGAGGAGTTCCGGGTCGGCCTCGGCGCGGGGGACCTCGCCGGTGACCGAGCCCTCGAAGACCGTGTAGACGCGGTCGCACAGGCCGATGAGCTCGGGCAGCTCCGAGGAGATGACGATGACGCCCTTGCCCTGGTCGGCGAGCCGCTGGATGATCCCGTAGATCTCGTACTTGGCGCCCACGTCGATGCCCCGGGTGGGCTCGTCGAGGATCAGCAGGTCGGGGTCGGTGAACATCCACTTGGCCAGCACGACCTTCTGCTGGTTGCCGCCCGACAGCTTGGTCACGCCCTCGTCGACGCTGGGCGTCTTGACCCGCAGGCTCTGGCGGTATTCCTCGGCGTAGCGGTACTCGCGCACCGGGTCGATGACGCCGTGGCGGGCGACCTTCGACAACTTGGCCGCGACCATCGAGGTCTTGATGTCGTCGAGCAGGTTGAGCCCGATGGCCTTGCGGTCCTCGCTGACGTAGGCCAGGCCGTGCTCGATGGCGTCGGACACCGTGCGGAGCTGGACCTCCTCTCCGTCCTTGAAGATCCGGCCGCTCAGGTAGACGCCGTAGGAGCGGCCGAACAGGCTCATCGCCAGCTCGGTGCGCCCGGCGCCCATGAGGCCGGCGAACCCGACGATCTCGCCGCGCCGCACGTTGAAGCTCGACCCCTTGCACACCAGCCGGTCGGCGGAGATCGGGTGGCGGACCGTCCAGTCGCGCACCTCGAAGAAGACCTCGCCGATGCGGGGCGTGTGCTCGGGGAAGCGGCTGTGCAGCTCGCGGCCGACCATGCCGCGCACGATCCGGTCCTCGTTGACGCCGTCGGCCTTGACGTCGAGGCTCTCGATCGTGCGGCCGTCGCGCAGGATGGTGATGGTGTCGGCGATGGCCTCGATCTCGTTCAGCTTGTGGGAGATGATGATCGAGGTCACGCCCCGGTCGCGGATGCCGCGCAGCAGGTCGAGCAGGTGCCGGGAGTCGGCCTCGTTGAGCGCCGCGGTGGGCTCGTCGAGGATGAGCAGCTTCACGTCCTTGGCGAACGCCTTGGCGATCTCGACGAGCTGCTGCTTGCCGACGCCGATGTCCTTGATGAGGGTGTCGGGGTCTTCGTCGAGGCCGACCTGCTCCATCAGTTCCAGCGCCCGGCGCTGCGCCGCCTTCCAGTCGATCCCGCCCCGCTTGCGCGGTTCGTTGCCGAGGAAGATGTTCTCGGTGATCGACATGCCCGGCACCAGCGCGAGCTCCTGGTGGATGATGACGATGCCCGCGTTCTCGCTCGCGCGGATGTCGGAGAAGCGCACCCGCTCGCCCTGGTAGACGATGTCACCGGTGTAGGTGCCGTGGGGATGGACGCCGCTGAGCACCTTCATGAGCGTCGACTTGCCGGCGCCGTTCTCCCCGCAGATCGCGTGGATCTCGCCCCGCCGGACCTCCAGGTTCACGTCGGCCAGCGCGGTGACACCGGGGAACGTCTTGGTGATCGACCGCATCTCCAGCAGGACCGGTGCGCTCGTCATGGACGAATCTCCCTGGTCACAACTTGCCTCACTTGTTTCATGACTTAGTTGTTAGAACTATCCGAAGGACCATAAATCCATTGGATTTACTAAGTCAACGCTCTGGTGCAGACTGTGACCCGACAGACGAGCAGGAAGGACCCTGAGTGCGACAGGCAGGTACAAATCTCCCCAAAGTGGGACGATACAACCAGGCTGTGGTGCTGGACCAAATCCAGCTCGCCGACGGCATCAGCCGGGTCGAGATCGCCGAGCGCACCGGGCTCACCCCGCAGACCGTCTCAGGAATCGTCCGCCGGCTCATCGGCGAGGGCATGGTGCGGGAGGACGGCGCCAGCCGGGTCCTCAACGGAGGCAAGCCGCGCACCACGCTCCGGCTCAATCCCGACGCGCGCGCGGCGGTCGGGGTGCACTTCGACCCCGTGAAGCTCACCTGCACAGTGGTCGACCTGCTCGGCCGGCCGCTGGCCGTGCGGCGGCGGCCGGTCAGCTCGGGCACCGACCCGGCCGACGTCGTCGCCGCGATGGCCGCGCTCGTCGACGAGGTGCTGGCCGAGTCGCAGGTGCCTCCCGGCCGGGTGCTGGGCGTGGGCCTGGCCGCGCCGGGGCCGCTCGACCAGAACCGCGGCCTCATCGTGGCCCCGCCCCAGCTCGCGAACTGGACCCGCGTGCCGGTGCAGCGCATGCTCGCCGAGGCCACCGGGCTGCCCGTGACGCTCGACAACGACGCCACCGCCGCCGCCGTCGCCGAACGGTGGTCGGGCGCGGGCAAGGGGGTGGCCCACTTCGCCTACCTCTACTTCGGCACCGGCATCGGCGGCGGGCTCATCCTCAACCACCAGGTCTACCGGGGCGGTTCGCTGAACGCCGGCGAGTTCGGCCACTCCACCGTGCTCGCCGACGGACCCGAGTGCTACTGCGGCAACCACGGCTGCCTCGAACGCCTCGTCAACCCGTCGGCGCTGGTGGCCCGGACGCACGAGAAGCTCGCCGCCGGGCGGCCCAGCGTGCTCGCCGAACCCTTCGCCGCCGACCCGGCCGCCGTCGACCACGCCGCGGTCCTGCTCGCGGCGGCCGGCGGAGACCCCCTCGCGGGCGAGGTCGTCGACGAGGCCGCCCGCCACGTGGCCTCGGTCGCCGTCAGCGTCGCCAACTTCGTCGACGTCGACCTCATCGTCCTGGGCGGCCACGGCATCGAGCACGTCGAAGACCGGTTCGCCGCCGCCGTCGCCGACGCGTTGTCCACCCGGCCGCTGTCGCGGCACATCCGGATCGTCGAGGTGGCCGCCTCACCCCTGGGCGCCGACGCCGCCGTGGTCGGGGCGGCGACGCTCGTCCTGCACACCACCTACTCGCCGCAGTTGTCGGCCTTCCTGTCGCACTGACCCCCGGCGATGCCGCTGGTGCCCGGCCACGGCCGGCCCGATTCGTTCTGGCGCCGCCAGAAGGTCATCCCGCTTCGCCGGTGACATCGCCGGCCGCCGCGGGCCAGGCTCGACCACACGGCCGACGTCATGCGGGCGACCGAACCGGCCCGTGGCGGCCACTTCGCCGCGTTCGAGGAGCCCGAGGCCGCCCTACCGGGCCGCGACCACGGGCCGAACGGGTCAGACGACCGTGCAGGGGACGCCGTTGAGGGTGAACGCGCCCGGTTCGGCGGTGTTGCCGGTGTGAGTGGCCTGGAAGCCGACGTCGATGGTCGCGCCGGGCGCGATCGTGGCGTTGTGGCTCACGTTGCGGGCGCTGACCTGGCCGCTGGAGGGCGAGTAGGTCGCGTTCCAGCCCCCCGAGATCACCTGCCCGGAGGGCAGGGTGAAGACCAGGGTCCAGCCGTCGACCGCCGACGAGCCGGTGTTGGTGATGCTGATGTTGGCGGTGAAGCCGTTGTTCCAGGCGTTCATCGTGTACGCCACCCGGAACTGCCCGGTGCCGCCGCTGGGCGACGGCGTCGGGGTGGGCGTGGGGGTCGGCGTGGGGGTGGGCGACGGCACCGGGCCGGTGCTGGTCACGAAGGTCGTCACGCTGCGGGCGGGCAGGTTGACGGTGAGGGAGCCGTTCGTCATGGCCGTCGTCCCCTGGGGCGCGACGTTCCGGCTCGCGTCGGTCACCCAGGACGACGCGCTGGAGGCGGTGCTGTTGGCGATGGTGAACTGCTGGCTCACCGCCGAGGTGTTCTTGTTGATGGCGACGATGACGACCGTGCCGCCGCTGCGGTAGGCCGACACGTAGACGTTGGAGGCCGGGGTGGCCGTCGCGTTGACGCGCACGTAACCGGGGCGGACGAACCTGGCGTAGTGGGCCATCATCGCGCCGCGTTTGCTGATCTGGCCGTCTTCGCGCATGGGGCCGTAGCTTCGCCGGATGTACCACCAGACGTACATCTGGAACTCCGCGTCGACCATGGCGCGGTGGATGTGCTCCCCCACGTCCAGGGCCTGCGGCCACAGGTCGGCCGAGTCGCTGCTGTTGGGGTAGTAGACCTCGGTCATCCACAACTCTTTGCCCGCGCCCCGCTGCTGGTACAGCGGGTAGGGGAAGTTCGAGTACGAGGTGCCGTAGAGGTGGGCGCCGATGACGTCGACGTTGGCCAGCGCGGTGGCGTCGTTGAGGATCGGGTCGGACATGTTCTTCAGATACTGGAACGACTCGGGCGCGATGACGCGGGTGTTGATCGAGCCGGCGTTCTCCCGCAGGAAACGCACCATCTCTGCGGGGGTCCACCACGTCCAGTCGTGGGCGTAGTCGGGCTCGTTCTGCACCGATATGGCGTAGAGGTTCACGCCGTTGTTGCGCATGTAGGTGCTGAAGTCGTTGAGGTGCTGGGCGTAGGCGGCGTAGGCGTTGTAGCGCAGGCGCTTGGCGTTGGTCTGGGTGCCGCGCGTGAAGGTCTCGATCATGGAGGCCGGCGGGTTCCACGGCGAGGCGAAGACCAGCACCCCCAGTTCGACCGCGCGCCGGGCCGTGGCCAGGTCACGGCCGAAGTCGGCCTGGCTCTCCGGCACGGGGATCCGCAACACCGAGAACCCCAGGCGGCCCTCACCGGTGCCGAACGCCGTCTCCCGCTGGGCGGAGGTCAGGTCGCCGATCCACGCGGCGTGGGCCATGCCGCCGAAACCCCGGATCGTCTGCCGCTGCGCCGACGGGTCGATGACCGCCGTGGCGGCCGCCGCCTCGGTGGCGCCGACGACCGTCGCCGCCGCCGTGATCACCGGCAGGGTTCCCATCGTGGTCAGGACGGATCTGCGGCTCAGCAGACTCCGCCCGCGGCTCTCCGACTCGTGCTGATCGTCCATCATCTCGTCTCCGGCATCGTGCTGGGGTCCTGTTACCGCAAACATGAGCGCTCCGTCAGCGGGAGCGTCAAACAGGACCCGGGCCGACCTGCCGACACGCTGTGCGAATCCGGAGAGGGTCGTGAAAATTTCACCGAATACCGCAGGGCAGAGCCCGAAAAAGTCGCGTCAGCCGCCCGGGGGTGACGCCGTGCTCCCCCGGATCATCAGTTCGGTGCCCAGTTCCACCCGCCGCTGCTGGAGCCGCTCCCCCGTGGCCAGCTTGATCAGCATCTCGGCGGCCGTGGACCCCATCTCGGCCAGGGGCTGCCGGACGGTCGTGAGCGGCGGATTGAGCCACCGCCATGGAGCCATGTCGTCGAAACCCACCACACTGAGGTCGTCGGGGATGCGCAGCCCGAGCTCGTGGGCCGCCCGGTAGACGCCGATGGCCATTCCGTCGTTGGCCGTGAAGATCGCGCTCGGCGGGTCGGGGAGCTCCAGCAGTCCGCGGGCGTGCACGACCCCGTCCTCGATCTGGAAGGACCCCCGGCGGATCAGGCCGGGATCGACCAGGATCCCGGCGGCGTCCAGCGCGGTGCGGTAACCGTCGAGACGGGCTCGGCTGGAGAAGGCGAACTCGGGGCCGGTGATCATGGCGATCCGGCGGTGCCCCAGTTCGAGCAGGTGGCGGGTGGCCTCCAGGCCGCCGCTCCAGTTGGTCGCCCCGACCGACGGCACCCCCCGGCCCGGATCGCCCGCCGGATCGAGCACCACCAGGGGCATGTCGCGCGTGGCCAGCAGCAGGCGCTGCTCCTCGGTCGGGCCGGAGAACACCGTGATGATCCCCGCGGGACGCCGGCCGAGCACCTCCTTGATCCACCGCTGACCCGGGACGTGCTGACCGGCGAGCTCGGACACGATCACGTTCACGCCGTGGTTCGCCGCCGCCGCCCGGACGCCCTTGACGATCTCTATCGGATATTCGCCGGCCAGCTCGTGGAAGACGACCTCCACCAGGCCCGCCGGCTTGATGCGCCGGCGCTGCCGCCGCAGCCCCCGCTCCTGGATGAGGGCCTCGACCAAGGCCCGGGTCTCGGAGCCGACTTCGGAACGGCCGTTGACGACCTTGGAGACGGTGGCCACCGAAACACCCGCCAGTTCGGCGATCTCGGCGAGGGTCAGAGCGTCAGCGGGAGCCGGATCGGCGTGAGGGACATCCTCGGTCGAGGTCATACCGGAACTTTACCGGCATACTTTCGGCCGGAACACGCCTTCGTTTCCGCTGCTCCCCGGTCATGGCCGATGCATGAGCTCGACTCCTGGCCGAACGATGATCTGAAAAGTATCGAATTCGGTCAGAAAAGTTTTCGCTGACCAGGATCCGCCCATGGCAGCGCCGGAGCAGAAACTTGGCGAAAGATCCCTTCAACTAAGACCGAAAACAGTGGTTGCCAACACGTTACTTCTGTGAAATTTTCACTTGCGCGGGCAACATGGCGCGATCTCCACCCGGGCGAATGCCCAGGCTAGAACGTCGCCCATGACATCGCCCAGGTCAGCGAGGGGCGATGACTCGTTGACCCCTGATCGGACCGTCGGATGTACTCCGCGTCGACGCACCACCGCAGGAGGGCAATGGAGATCTGCGTCCAGAAATGTTTGCGATAACACGACGCTCCGTGGCCTCGCCTCCGAACCCCTCAAGGAAGCCGCATGCCCCCCACTGCGATAACCATCGCTCCCGCGGTCCCGCTAACACTCGTCGTCGCCGCGACCCGCTCCCGCGCCTGATCTCCCGACGGGGAGACGCCCTCCGCACGTCCCGCCGCGTGCCGGCAATCGTGCACAACCAGCAGAAAGGGAATTTCCTGTGACCCTGAGCCGCAGGCAGTTCGGCAAGACCGCCCTGACGACGGCCGCCCTGGCGACCGCCGGCGTGGCCGGCTTCCCCCGCGCCGCGTGGGCGGCCAACACCGCCTACGTCTTCGCCTACTTCACCGAGACCCCCAACCAGTCGGCCTCCAACTACGGCCTGCACCTGGCGGTCAGCCGCGACGGCCTCAACTGGTCGCCCCTCAACCAGAACAACCCCGTCGCCACCCCCACCGCCGGGCAGCAGGGGCTGCGCGACCCGCAGGTGTTCCGCAAGGCCGACGGCACCTTCGTGGTGATCGCCACCGACCTCAAGGGCCTCAACTTCGGCACCACCAGCCAGTATCTGCACGTCTGGGACTCGGTCGACCTGACCGGTTTCACCGGTTACCGCCGCCTGCGCATGCACACCACCACTGGTCACACCTGGGCACCCACGGTGTTCCGCGACAACTCGCGCGGCCAGTACGGCATCGTCTACTCGTTCAACACCGGCGGACGCGACGTCCTGGCGGTCAACTACACCAGCGACTTCCAGACGGTCGGCGCGCAGCAGACCTTCTTCAGCCCGAGTTTCAACGTGCTCGACGGCGACATCGTCGTCGACGGCGCGACCACGTACCTCTACTACAAGAACCTCAACGACGGCCTTCTCTACGGCGCGCGTTCCTCCACCGGCCAGCCGAACAGCTTCACCACGTACACCAGCGGCCTGCGCATCGGCAACGCCATCGAGGCCCCGCTGCTGCTCAAGACCAACGAGGGCGGCTGGCGACTGTGGGGCGACTCCTTCAGCCCGGTCAACAACGACTACTACCTCTGGACGTCGTCGAACATCACCGCCAACGCGTGGACCGCCGCGAGCCAGCGCGACTACACCCCGCCGCTCAACTCCAAACACGGCTCCATCGCCGGCATCACCGACGCCGAGTACAACGTGCTGGTCTCCCGGTGGGGACTGCCGAGCTGGGTCAGGCTCAAGTCGTACAACCTCCCCGACTACTTCGTGCGGCACGCCAACCGCGTCGGGCGCATCGACCCCTACCCCTTCGACCCGCACCGTGAGCAGTTGTGGCGCATGGTGCCCGGCCTGGCCGACGCCAACGGCGTGTCCTTCGAGGCGATCACCGCGCCCGGCAACTACCTGCGGCACAACAACTACGCGATCAGGCTCGACCCCAACGACAACACGGCGACGTTCCGCGCCGACGCGACCTTCCACCGGGTGGCCGGGCTCGCCGACGGCAATTGGACGTCGTTCCGGTCGCACAACTTCCCGACCCACCACCTGCGGCACCAGGGCTACGTGTTGCGCATCGACCCGGTCAGCGCCTCCTCCAGCGCGGCGGACCGTCAGGACGCGACCTTCCGCATTACGTCATGAGTCGAATGTTATCGCTAACAGACCTGGCTCCGGAGAGCTGACGCCGGTCGGCACCCGAACCGGTCCCGGCCGTGCGGAGGGGGAGCGCTCAGCGCGGCCGGGACCCTCCACTTCCGCCATCACCGCCCGAAAGGGACGACACGTGAGACCACTTCTCCGCCGCCTGGTCCTGCTGGCCATGAGCGCGCTTCTGCTGGTGACGCTGGCGCCGGCCTCGGCCAACGCCGACAACCCCATCGTGCAGACGATCTACACCGCCGACCCCGCGCCGCTCGTGCACAACGGCCGTGTGTACCTCTACACCGGCCACGACGAGGACGGTTCCACCTACTTCACGATGCGTGACTGGCGGGTCTATTCCTCCTCCGACATGGCG
>NZ_BBXE01000036.1 GCF_001570565.1 Herbidospora yilanensis
CTAACACCTGACATACGCGAGCCCCGGTGCCGAACGGCGCCGGGGCTCTCGCGTTCCGGTGGGAGGGGGTCACGACCAGTCGGGCGACTTGCTCTTGCCGCTCGTCAGCTTCATGACCCCCATGACGGCGAGGCCGATGACGCCGATGATCAGAACCCACTTGAGGAGCCCGAAGACCAGCCCGATGAGCCAGCCGATGACGAAGAAGGCGGCGACCGCCATGACGGCGTACAGAAGAATGCGTCCCATAGGCTTCACGGTAAGTCTCATTTGCCGAGAAATCGCGGGTCAGGCGGCAACATCAGGGACAACTCAGGGGCGTCTCAGGGGCGGTCGTTGACCCTCACACGGTGTCAGCCGATAGACCGGAGGCGTCATGTACAACATCGGAGACTTCGCCAGAATCGGTCGCGTGTCGGTGCGCATGCTGCGCCACTACGACGCGCTCGGCCTGCTCACCCCCGCCCGGGTCGACCCCCTGACGGGCTACCGCTCCTACGAGGCCGCCCAGCTCAGCCGCCTCAACCGGGTCGTGGCCCTGAAGGACCTCGGATTCAGCCTCCAGCAGGTCCGCCAGATCCTCGACGAGAAGGTCGGCGTGGCCGAACTGCACGGGATGCTCCGGCTCCGCCGGGCCGACCTGGAAGCCCGGGTCGAGGCCGACCGGGTCCGGCTGCGAGGGGTCGAGGCGAGGATCCAGATCATCGAGAAGGAGGGCGTCTTGCCAGCCGACGTCGTTGTGAAATCCGTCCCTGCCGTCCGGGTCGCGGAGCTGTCGGCCGTCGCCGAGAGCTACGCCAGCGAGCACATCGGACCCGTCATCCAGCCGCTCTACCCGGAGCTGCACTGCCGCCTGACCAAGGCGGGGGTGGAACTCGCCGGGCCGGGCATCGCCTACTACGAGGAGGCGCCCGACGGCGGAGTGAAGATCCACGCCAGCTTCCCCGTCAACGTCGCGCCGGACCCGGCGTACGACTTCGACGTCGTGGACCTCCCGCCGATCGACCGGGCGGCGACGATCATCCACCACGGGCCGATGGACGGCGTGGACGCGACCATCCAGAACCTGCACCGATGGATCGAGGACCACGGGGAGCGGGCGGTCGGATTCAGCCGGGAGGTGTACCTGGAGTACGGAATGGGCGACCCGGAGAACTGGGTGACGGAGATCCAGGAACCGCTGGCCTGAGACGGCCCGGCGGTGACCCGCGCCCTGAGCGGGGCGATCGACACACCGGCCACGAGCAGTGCGACGGAGCCGAACCACATCTCCCACAGACGGCCGGGGCAGCCGGGGTCAGACACTGTGGCCATCCCAGCCGTAGGGGTTGTCGTAGAACGCCGCGGCCGCGAGCCGGCCGATCCATCGCATGAGGCGATCTTTGGAGCGATGAGCACCGGATCGTAACGCGACGGGTCGCCCAGGTGAGGCCAGGCGGCACGCCGAAGCCGACGAGCTTGAACCGAAGTGCTGGGAGCAGACGAGCCGGGGGGCGGCGCCGCAGAAGGCGCCGCCCCCTGGCTTAGTCGTTGGCGTGGAGGGCGGCGTTGAGTTCGACCTTGCCGCCCGTGCGGGCCTTGGCGACGACCGCGCCGGTCACCGAGTCGCGCAGGAACAGCAGGCCGTTCTGGCCCGACAGCTCCTTGGCCTTGACGACGGTGCCGTCGGGCAGGGTCACCTTGGTGCCCGCGGTGACGTAGAGGCCGGCCTCCACCACGCAGTCGTCGCCCAGGGAGATGCCGATGCCGGCCTGGGCGCCGATGAGGCAGCGCTGCCCGACCTGGATGATCTCCTTGCCGCCGCCCGACAGGGTGCCCATGATCGACGCGCCGCCGCCGACGTCGGAGCCGTCGCCCACGACCACGCCGGCCGAGATGCGGCCCTCGACCATCGAGGCGCCCAGGGTGCCGGCGTTGAAGTTGACGAAGCCCTCGTGCATGACGGTCGTGCCGGACGCCAGGTGGGCGCCGAGCCGGACCCGGTCGGCGTCGCCGACGCGCACCCCGGTCGGGAGCACGTAGTCGACCATGCGAGGGAACTTGTCGACCGAGTAGACGGTCACCGGGCCGCGGGCCCGCAGCCGGGCGCGGACGTTCTCGAAGCCCTCGACCTGGCAGGGGCCGTAGTTGGTCCACACGACGTTGGCCAGCAGGCCGAAGACGCCGTCGAGGTTGGCCTGGTGGGGCTGGACCAGACGGTGGGACAGCAGGTGGAGGCGCAGGTAGACGTCATAGGTGTCGGCCGGCGGGTCGGACAGCTTGCCGATCCCGACCGAGACGGCCACGACCTCGACACCCCGCTCGGGGTCTTCCCTGACCAGGTTCGCCAGGTCGCCCACCTCGACGGCGGCCAGGCGCCGGACTCCCGGCTCGCCGGGGTCGCCGAGGGCGGGGTTGGGGAACCAGACGTCGAGGACCGTGCCGTCGGGGGTGACGGTCGCGAGCCCCACACCGTGAGCACCGGATTCGATGAAAGTCACGGTTCAAGAACCTACCGCTCCCGTCCCGGCCGAAACGACGCGGGAACCGGCCTGTGGAAAACCGCGTCCGGCGGGCGGATATCCACAGGTGGCCACGTCGGGTTCGCCCTCCGTCAACCCGTGTGGTCACGTTGGGTGACCGGGCCCGGACGCGGGCCGCCATCGGGATTCACACGGCGTCAACGGGAGTTCGTATGCGTCGGTTACGTTGCTTCGACACCCTGCCGAAAAGATCGCTCACAGAGGGTGATTAGGTGGACAAGGGGAGATGCCGGGCAGGGGGGACATCTCGGGCATCAGGCGTTCACTGGAGGGTCGCGGGAATGTCGGAGGGCGTCGTTAGGCTCGGTGGGGTGACCGATTTTCCGCCCGATCCGGTGATCGTGGCCGGGCTGCGAAGCGGCGACGAAGAGGTCTTCGCGCTGCTCCTCGACGAATGGTCACGGGGAATGTTGCGGCTCGCCAGGTCATACGTGTCGACGGCGGCGTCGGCCGAGGAGGTCGTACAGGACACGTGGCTCGCCGTGATCCGGGCCGTCGGCACCTTCGAGGGCCGGTCGTCGCTGCGCACGTGGGTCTACCGCATCCTGGTCAACACGGCGCGGAGACGGGGAGAGCGGGAGAGCCGTACGATCCCTGTGAGCAGCGTCGACGGCGAGCGTCCCGACGGCGTCCCGCCCGAGAGGGCCGAGGGCGGTCCCGAGGGGGCGGCGCTGGCCGGCGAGGTCAGGGCGCTGATCGACAAGGCGGTGGGAACCCTCCCGTCCCGGCAGCGCGCCGTGATCACGCTGCGCGACATGGAGGGCTACGGCTCCGAGGAGGTCTGCGAGATCCTGTCGATCTCCCCGGCCAACCAGCGGGTGCTGCTCCACCGTGCCAGGGCGGCCGTCCGCGACCACCTGGCCGCCTATTACGACGGGAGAGGAGGGCCATGAACTGCGACGAGTTCGCCGAACTCGTGACCGCCTATCTCGACGACGCGCTCGACGACTCCTCCCGCCCCCTCTTCCTCGACCACATGGCCCGCTGCTCCGGCTGCACCGGCTACTACGGCCAGTTCACCGCCGCGATCACCGCGCTCGGCGAGCTCCCCGCCCCCGGCCTGTCCCCGAAGGCGCGATCCCACCTGCTGACGGCCTTCCGCGAAGCGAGTTCAGAAAAGCCGGAGTGAGGGTGTAACGCCGGGGCCGGTCGCGGATCTGAGTGGTCATGGCCGATGTGCTGGCATACGCGGAAGGCTGTTTCACCGGGAGCCCCGGCGATCAGGTCGGTGTCGAGCTGGAGTTCCTCGTCCACGATGTGTGCGACCCGGCGCTGACCGTCCCCATCGCGCGGACCACCGGCGCCCTCGGCGGGCTGACCCTCCCCGGCGAGAGCGTGATCACCTTCGAGCCCGGAGGGCAGATCGAGTTGTCCGCGCCACCGGGTCCCCTGCCATCGGCCGTGGCCGCGCTCCAGGAAGACGTCGATCGGGTACGTTCCGCGCTCGCCGCCGCCGGCCTCACCCTCGGCCGGTCGGGGCTCGACGGCCATCGCCGCCCGCTGCGGCAGCTCCACACCCCGCGCTACGACGCCATGGCGGCCTGCCTGGGGCAGCCCTACGGCGCGTTGATGATGTGCTCGACCGCGTCGATCCAGGTCAACCTCGACTTCGGCGCAGACCCGTTCACCCGATGGCGCCGGGCCCATCTGTTCGGGCCGGCACTGGTGGCGGCGTTCGCCAACTCGCCGGGCCCGGTGCCCTGGTTCGGCTCGTGGTTGTCGGGGCGGCAGGCCGTCTGGCTGGCCCTCGACCCGTCGCGCACGGCACCCGTCGGGGCGGGTGAACGGGTGGCGGGCGGGCGGCCCCCCGTTTCGGGCGATGGGGCCGGTGCGCCGGATCCGCCCGGCCGAGGGCATCCGCCCGCCGACTGGGCCGACTACCTTCAGACCGCGAAACTGATGCTCGTCAAAGAGATCGACGGGTCCTGCCGGCAGACGGCGGATGGTCATCGGTTTCGCGACTTCCGGCAGGTGGCGGGGCGGCCGCCGACCCTCGACGACCTCGCCTATCACGCCACCACGCTCTTCCCGCCCGTCCGGCCGCGCGGGTTCATGGAGATCCGCTACCTCGACGCCCTCGGGCCGGTCGCCTGGCCGGTCGCCGTCGCCGTCACCTACACCCTGATCGTCGACGACGCGGCGGCCACCGCGGCGGCCGGAGACGCCCTGGCCGTGGCCGGGCAGTGGGCCGAGGCCGCGCGGTGCGGGCTCGCCGCCCCGGCCTTCCGGCAGGCCGCCGTCGCCGCCTTCCGGGCCGCCGCCGACGCGCTGCCCCGGTGGGGCGCGCCACCGAACCTGATCGACCAGGTCACCGACTACGCCGTGCGGTTCGTCGAACCCGGCCGGTCCCCGGCCGCCGACCTCCTTTTGGAGACGCGATGAAGGAACAGATCGCCGCCCAGCTCCTCGCCGTGCGCGACCGATCTCTCAGCTACACCGACGCCGACGACCACCTCCTCGTCCGCCAGCACTCCCCGCTGATGTCACCACTGGTCTGGGACCTCGCCCACGTCGGCAACTACGAGGAACTCTGGGTGCTGCGCGAGGTCGGCGGCATCACGCCGCTGCGGCCCGAGATCGACGACATCTACGACGCGTTCAAGACGCCCCGCCGCGACCGTCCGTCGCTGCCGATGCTGGGCCCGGCCGAGGCCCGCAAATACATCGAGGGTGTACGCGGCCGCGTGCTCGACGTCCTCGACAAGGTCGACTTCGACGACCCGAACCCGCTCAAGTCGGGCGGCTTCGTGTTCGGGCTGGTCATCCAGCACGAACACCAACACGACGAGACCATGCTGGCCACGCTCCAGTTGTCCCGTGAGCCCGGCCTCGTCAGCGACGGCGACCTGCCCACCGGGCGGCCGGTGTCGGGTGAGGTGTTCGTGCCGGGCGGCCCGTTCACCATGGGCACCGACGTCAACCCGTGGGCCTACGACAACGAACGCCCCGCCCACACCGTCGACGTGCCCGCGTTCTGGATCGACCGGGTGCCCGTCAGCAACGGCGACTACCTGGCCTTCGTCGAAGACGGCGGCTACCGCGACCCGCGCTGGTGGCATCCCGAGGGCTTCCGGCTGGGCCTCCAGGCGCCGCTGTTCTGGACCCGCGACGACGGCGGAAGCTGGTGGCGCACCCGCTTCGGCCGCGCCGAGCTGATCCCGCCCAACGAGCCGGTCCAGCACGTGAGCTGGTACGAAGCCGACGCCTACGCCCGCTGGGCGGGCAAACGGCTGCCGACCGAGGCCGAATGGGAGAAGGCCTGCGCCTGGGACCCGGAAGAGGGCCGGGCCCGCCGCTACCCGTGGGGCGAGGAGCCGCCGGCCCCGGGCCTGACCAACCTCGGCCACCGCGCCGCCCGCCCGGCCCCGGTGGGCGCCTACCCCGCCGGCGCGAGCGCCTACGGCGTCGAGCAGATGATCGGCGACGTCTGGGAGTGGACGTCCTCGACGTTCCAGCCCTATCCGGGTTTCCGCGCGTTCCCCTACCGCGAATACAGCGAGGTCTTCTTCGGGCCCGACTACCGCGTGCTGCGCGGCGGCTCGTGGGCCGCCGATCCGGCGGCCGTCCGCGCGACCTTCCGCAACTGGGACTATCCGCAGCGCCGCCAGATCTTCTCCGGTTTCCGCTGCGCCCGCGACGCTTCGCCGGGGGAGGCCCGCTGATGTGCCGCCACGCCGCCTGGCTCGGCGAACCGCGCCCGCTGTCGTCGCTGATCCAGCAGCCCGACCACGGCCTGCTGAAACAGTCCTACGTACCGAGACGGCAACGCTGGGGCACCGTCAACGCCGATGGATTCGGCATGGGCTGGTACGCCCACGACCGCGTCATCCGATATCGCCGGTCCATCCCGATGTGGGCAGACGCCAACCTCGAAGGCCTGGCCGCCTCGGCGATCTCCGGCTGCCTCATCGCGGCGGTCCGCTCCGCCACCGTCGGCATGCCGATCGAAGAGACCGCCACCGCCCCCTTCCTGGAGGGGAAGTGGCTGTTCAGCCACAACGGCCGCGTCCCCGGCGAGGCGCTGACCGGCCTGAAGGCCCATGAGGCCGAGAGCACCTGCGACTCGGCCAAGCTCGCCGCCGGGGTGTTCGCGCTGGGGCGGCTGGGCTGGAGCCTCGGCGACGCCATCGCCGAGGTCACCACGGCCGCCGGAGGCGCCGACGCGGAGGCGAGGGTCAACCTGCTCGCCACCGACGGCCAGACCATCGCGGCCACCACCTGGGGCGACACGCTCTTCGTGCGGTCACTCCCCGAGGGGGTGCTGGTGGCCAGCGAGCCGCTCGACGACCGCGACGACGGCTGGGTCAGCGTGCCCGACCGCACTCTCGTGCTCGTCACGCCCGACGGAATCGACTGGAGGGACCTGTGAACCTGATCGACGCTGACTACCTGCGGCAGGCGCTGGAGAACGACGTCCGCGCGGGCCTCACGGCGGCGCCGAAATGGCTGCCACCCAAGTGGTTCTACGACGCCTGCGGAAGCGAACTCTTCACCAAGATCACTCGCCTGCCCGAGTACTACCCGACCCGGCGCGAACTGGCCATCCTCAAGGCCCACGCCCGCGAGATCGCCGCGGTCAGCGGCGCCGCCACCCTGGTCGAACTGGGCTCCGGCACCTCCGAGAAGACCGAGCTGCTCCTCGACGCCCTGGCCTCGGCCGGGACCCTGCGCACCTACATGCCGGTCGACGTCGACTCGGTGACCCTGAAGGCCGCGGCCGACCGCCTGTCGGAGCGCTTCGAGGTGGTCGGCGTCTGCGCCGACTTCGAGAACCACCTGTCGCGGTTGCCGCAACGGCCAGACCGGATGGTCGCCTTCCTCGGCGGCACGATCGGCAACCTGGAGCCACCGGCCCGCGAGGTCTTCTTCAAGGAACTGCGCTCGACCCTGACCGACGGCGAGACCTTCCTGCTCGGCGCCGACCTGGTGAAAGACACCTCCCGGCTGATCGCCGCCTACGACGACTCCGCCGGGGTGACGGCGGCGTTCAACCGCAACGTGCTGCGTGTGATCAACCGGCGCCTCGACGCCGACTTCGTGCCGGCCGACTTCGCCCACGTGGCGATCTACGACACCGACCACGACTGGATCGAGATGCGCCTGCGCGCGACCAAAGACATGGTCGTCCACGTCAGGGCCCTCGGCCTGACGGTGATGTTCGCCGAGGGCGAGGAGATGCGCACGGAGATCAGCGCCAAGTTCCGCCAGGCGGGCCTGACCCGCGAACTGGCGATGGCGGGCTTCGAGGTGGAACGGTGGTACACGGACCCGGACGGCGACTTCGCGCTGGTGTTGTCCCGCGCGGTACCGCGCTGACCTCTGGGAGACGAGGCAGCAAGGGCCCTGGCGGAGAGCAGTGCGGCCACCCGTCCGTGTCAGCCGTGTCAGCGTGGCTGCGGCCGCTTGTGCGTCACTTCCACATCGCTACACGTCCAACGCGGCGTTCACCGTCGGGGTCAGCCGGGTCCACACGATCCGGGCCTCCGCCGCGTTCCCCCCGCGCGTACCCATCACCCAGTGGCTCAGTTGGGGAGTCTCGCCGCTGTCCTGGATCACCCACGTCACGCCGGTGTCGGTGCCGTCGCGGAACAGGCGGGCCACGCCCGTGCTGTCGGTCACCACCTTCCACACCGCCGGCGCCGACGGCGCGGCGAAGACACGTTCCCAGGTGGCCGAGCCCTTCCGCATGGTCCAGACGCCCCCCTTCTGCACCGTCAGCATGAGCCGCCTCGCCCCGTTGCACACCTTCGTCCCCAGGCACACGCCCTGGCCGGTCGCGGGGTCGAGGGCGCTGTCGTCCACGACCTGGCCCTGGAACTCCACCGTGAAGTCGCACATCTCGGCGATCGTCTTGCGGGCCGCGACCGGCTTGGCCGTCGTGGAGCGGAGGCGCAGGGCGCCGTCGGAGCCGACGGCCGCGCCCGTGTCCAGGGTCCAGCGGCCGGGGGCGAGGTCCTTGGGCAGGGGGGTGTCGAGGGTCAGGCGGGCCACCTTGATCTCGATCTGGTTGTGCTCCCAGACCACGGCGAGCACGCCGGGGGTGATCTCGGCGGCGCTCGGGTAGACGTCCCAGCCGCGCGCGGTGGTCTTGGTCAGGCGGGGGCCGTCGGCGAACAGACGGCCGGGTTGCCAGGGTTCGCCCGGGTTGGCGACCTTGTAGTGGAGGACCTCGCGGAAGCGGTCGGGACGGGGTTCCCTGATCGGGCCGGCGAAGGTGTTGTAGAGGGCGATCTCCCGTCCTGCTGAGTCGATCATGAAGAAGGTCTTCACGTAGTAGTTGGGCAGGTCGGGGTGGAGCCGCATCGGCGCCCAGGTCAGGCCGCCGTCGGTGCTCGTGGTGGTCGCGCAGTGGGCGGCCGAGACGCGGTAGTGGGGGTCGCGGTCCTCCGGCCGGGCGCGGCGGACGAGCGCCCGGGTCACCATCACCAGTGTGCCGTCCGGGCGCAGGGCGATCTGGGGTTCCTCGACGCCGATGCCCGGTGGGTTGGCGGCCGACGCGCCCGCTTTCCAGGTCTTCAGGTCGGTCGAGCGGAGCACCGCCGCCTGGGACGCTCCGGCGCCCTGACGCCAGAACGGGACCGTCCACACGTCGCCGACCTTCACCGGTTTGCCGGCCACCACGACGCCCCGGGTGTTGGGCGGCACATCGACGCTGATCGGCTGGTCGACCCAGGTCGTGCCGCCGTCGGGGGAACGCTTCATGGTCAGGTGGACGGGGAATCTATCGACGTCGGATTCCTCGCGGTCCTCGGCGACGGTGATGCGGCCGAGGAGGGCGTACACGAAGGAGCCCTCGGTGAAGAGCATCGCGTAGTGGTAGCGGTGGGTGGCGGTGGCCGCCGCGAGGGTGCCCTTCCTCCAGGTGGCGCCGCCGTCGCCGGTGACGGCGAACTTGATGGCGCCCTGGTCGGTGGGGGTGCGGTCGTGGGGGTCGGGTACGCCGGACCGCCAGCACACGATCCATCGGCGGGCGTCGAGGGCGACGATGTCCGGCACCCTGTTGCCCTCGCGGACCAGTTCTCCCGCGGCGTCGCGCTCCACGGTCGCGTCGACGACGACCGGACGGCCGACGCCCGCGCCCACGATTTCACTCATGGGACCCCACCGAAGCGAAGTGTTTGTCTGCTTTCAATAGACAGGAGATGAAATATGTGGCTTCGACCTGCTGATCAGTCGGGCGGCAAGCGGTCTGCAAGCGATGCCGAATACAACTAAGTCACGCGAAACAACGCTTTATCGGGGGATGTTGGCATGCGTACTACCCGGCTCACCCGGCGGCGGACCGACCTCCACGACGGCCCGCGCCGCGACGAGGAGTTCGACCGGACCGGCGAGTTCCGCCGCCCTTCGACCGGCCATCGGCCGCAGGGAAGTCGGCGCGTTCGCGATTGATCGTCGAAGGCTCGGGAACTGGTCGGTCCCACGGTCAGTTCCCGTGCCGACGGCACAGAACCAAACGGGAACAGGTATACCGTCCCGCCACCCGGCGGGTGGACGGGATCGTCGCGGATCTCGGCGAGTTTGGCGCACAACTCGCCGAGATCCACCCGTTTTCCCGGCCTTTCATGGACGAACGCCGCGATGTCCCAGGACGGCCAGATCGGGTCAGTGGTGTCCCGCCGGGATCGTGCCCAGCCGTCCCGCCTGGAAGTCCTCGAACGCCTGCTGCAGCTCCGCCTGGGTGTTCATCACGAACGGCCCGTAGTGGGCCACCGGCTCGCCGATCGGCTTGCCGCCCAGGATGATCACTTCCATGTTCGGCGACCGGGTGTCCTGCGTCTTCGCCGCCGCCAGGGTGATCGTCTCGGCCTGGGTCGCGCCGAATCCCTCGTACACGGCCAGTTGTCCCATCTCGATGGGCTGGCCGTCGCTCCCGGCGGTTCCCCGGCCGGACAACACGTACGCGAGCGCGTTGAAGTCGGACCGCCACGGGATGGACAGCCGCGCCCCGGGCGTGATGCTCGCGTGGATGAGCGTGATGGGCGTGTGGGTGGCTCCGGGGCCGAGGTGACCGGCCACGTCACCGGCGATCACGCGGACCAGGGCTCCGCCGTCGTGGCTGCTCAGCAGCACCACGTTGGTTCGCCCGATGTCCTGATATTTCGGCGCGAGCATCTTCGACTTGGAGGGCAGGTTCACCCAGAGCTGGATGCCGTGGAACAGGCCGCCCTTCTGGACCAGCCACTCCGGCGGCGCCTCCTTGTGGAGCAGGCCCGAACCGGCCGTCATCCACTGGGTGTCGCCGTTGGTGATGGTGCCGCCGCCGCCGTGGGAGTCGGTGTGGTCGAAGACGCCGTCGATGATGTACGTCACCGTCTCGAAGCCCCGGTGCGGATGCCACGGGGTGCCCTTCGGCTCGCCGGGCGCGTAGTCCACCTCGCCCATCTGGTCCATCATGATGAACGGATCGAGATACTTTGGCTTGATCGTGGCCAGTGCTCTTCTGACCGGGAATCCCTCACCCTCGAAGCCTGAAGGCGCGGTGGCGACGGTCAGGACCTTGCGCTCGTGCACGGCCGCCATGGGCTCGGGCAGCCGGGGGAGGGTGAGCGGGTTGTCCACGGTTACGGCGGGCATCTGGGGCTCCTTCCTGCTTGTCGACTATGCACCCACAACTTGGTTGAGGTTTCAACTATTCCGGAGGACGTTCCCGTATGACCCCTCACGAGGCCCGGAGCCGGTTCCGGGCCGGGCTTAAGACGCCCACCGCAGGGTGGTGTCCCGGGTACGCCCAGGCCAACCTGCTCGCCGTGCCCGCCGACCTCGCATACGACATGCTGCTCTTCGCGCAGCGCAATCCCAAGCCCTGTCCGGTCCTCGATGTGGGAGATCCTGGGGCCACAAGCCTGCCGATCTTCGCGGGGGACCTGCGGACCGATCTGCCGGGCTATGTCGTGTACGAGAACGGCGCACCCGTCGCCGAGGTCACCGACGTGACCCGGTTCTGGCGGGACGATCTCGTGCCGTTCCTGATCGGGTGCAGCTTCACCTTTGAAGACGCCCTGGTCAGAGAGGACATACCGGTCAGGCATCTGGAGACGGGCGGCAACGTGCCCATGTATCGCACCTCGGTGCCGTGCCGCCCGGCCGGGCGGTTGTCGGGGCCGATGGTGGTGTCGATGCGGCCCATCCCGGCCGGGCGGGTCGCCGACGCGGTCCGCGTCTCCGCGCGTTATCCGGCGGTCCACGGCGGGCCCGTCCACATCGGAGACCCGGCGGGCCTGGGGATCGACGACCTCGACGTGCCCGACTTCGGCGATCCGGTCGAGGTCCGGCCGGGGGAGGTGCCGGTGTTCTGGGCCTGCGGGGTCACCCCGCAGGCCGCGGTGATGGCGGCCGGGGTCCCGTTCGCGATCGGCCACGCGCCGGGGCACATGGCGATCACCGACGTCCGGGACTCGGCCTACCAGATGTGACTAGAGGCCGTAGGTCTCCAGCAGGCGCAGCCACACCTCGCTCACCGTCGGGAACGACGGCACCGCGTGCCAGAGCTTGTCGAGCGGCACCTCGGCGGTGATCGCGATGGTGGCGGAGTGGAGCATCTCGCCGACCGCCGGGCCCGCGAAGGTCACGCCGACGAGCACCTTGCGGTCTTCGTCGACCACGGCCTTCGCGCGCCCGATGTAGTTCTCGGCCGACAGGTAGGCGCCGGTGATGCCGCTCATGTCGTACTCGACGGAACGGATGTTGAGCCCCCGCCGCCGCGCCTCCTCCTCGGTGATCCCGACCGCGGCGACCTGCGGGTCGGTGAAGACGACCTGGGGCGGGCCGTAGTGGTCGGCCTGGTCGCGCATCGACGGCAGGTCGTCGGCCCGGCGGTTGGCGCGGGCCGCGATCACGTCGCCGCACAACCGGGCCTGGTATTTGCCCATGTGGGTGAGGAGCGCCCGGCCGTTGGCGTCGCCGACCGCGTAGAGCCAGTCGTGCGCGGTCGAGCGCATGCTGTCGTCGACCTCGATCGGGCGGCCGTCGGGCAGGCCGACGGTCTCCAGGCCGATGTCGACGCCGATGCGGCGTCCGGCGGCGACCAGGATCTCGTCGGCGGCCAGCGTCGTGCCGTCGGAGAGGTGGGCCACGACCTCGCCGCCGGTCCGCTCGACCCGCTCGATCCGGGTGCCGAACCTGATGTCGATGCCCCGGGCCGCGAGCGCGTCGGCGACCATCGTGGCGGCGAAGCTCTCGCACCGGCCGAGCAGCCGGTGGCCGCGCACGACCATGGTCGTCTCGGTCGCGCCCAGCGCGTGCAGCGCCTGGGACATCTCGCACGCCACCACGCCGCCGCCCAGCACGATCAGCCGGCCCGGCACCTTCTTCACGCCGGTGGCCTCGCGGTTCGTCCACGGCCTCGCCTCGGCCAGCCCCGGGATCGGCGGGATGGCCGCCAGGCTGCCCGTCGCCACCACGACCGCGTGCCGCGCGGTCAGCACCCGGCCGCCGACGTCGACCTTCCGCTCCCCGGCGAGCCGGGCCCGGCCCCTGATGTACGTGGCCGGCAGCGACTCCAGCCAGCGCGCCTGGCCGCTGTCGTCGTAGTCGCCCACCGCCCAGTCACGCCGCGCCAGCACCGCCTGGACGTCGATCGGCCCCGCCGTCAGACCGGCCGCCCGCTCGACCTCACCGGTCAGGTCGACGGGGCGCAGCAGGGCCTTACTCGGCACGCACGCCCAGTACGAACACTCGCCACCGGCGAGCTCGGCCTCGATCACGGCCACCGACAGGCCGCCGCGTACGGCCCGGTCGACGACGTTCTCCCCGACCGGCCCCGCACCCATAACGATCACGTCGAAGACGTCAGCCATCTCTTCCTCCCGTTGATCTCCGATCCGACCGTATCTCGCGGGCCGCTAGATCCGATCTAGCACGCGGCCTCGCGCCTATGGGGCATGACAGACACCGCGATCGAGACGAACGGTCTCGTCAAGGTCTTCGGCGACAACCGCGCCGTCGACGGGCTCGACCTCACGGTCCCGGCCGGCGCCGTGTTCGGCGTGCTCGGCCCCAACGGCGCCGGCAAGACCACCGCCGTCCGGATGCTGGCCACGCTGCTGCGTCCCGACGGCGGCACCGCCCGCGTCTTCGGCCACGACGTCGTCGCCGAGGCCGACGCCGTACGCTCCCTGGTCGGCCTCACCGGCCAGTACGCCTCCCTCGACGAAGACATGACCGGCCGGGAGAACCTCGTCCTCATCGGCCGCCTGCTGGGCTTCCGCAAACCGGCCGCGCGGGCCCGCGCCGACGAGCTCCTGGAGGCCTTCGGCCTCACGGCGGCGGCCGAGCGGCAGGTCAAGAACTACTCCGGCGGCATGCGGCGACGCCTCGACATCTCCGCGACGCTGCTGAACACGCCCCGGCTGCTGTTCCTCGACGAACCCACGACGGGCCTCGACCCGCGCAGCCGCAACCAGGTGTGGGACATCGTCAGGGCCGTCGTCTCCTACGGCACGACGGTCCTGCTGACCACGCAGTACCTCGACGAGGCCGACCAGCTCGCCTCCCGGATCGCCGTGATCGACCACGGGAGGCTGATCGCCGAGGGCACCCCCGGCGAGCTCAAGTCGTCGGTCGGCGCGGGCACCGTCCACGTGCGGCTGCGCGACCCGGGCCAGCGGGCCGACGCCGAGAAGCTGCTCTCGGCCGCCCTGGGCGCCACCGGGACCCCCGACCCCGACCCCCGCCGGGTGGTCATCCGGGTGCCCGGCCACGGCACCGAGTCCGGCGCGGCCGAAGACGCCGCCCGCGCGTTGTCGGAGCTGGCCGCCGCCGGGATCGTCATCGACGACTTCTCCCTCGGTCAGCCCTCCCTCGACGAGGTCTTCCTCGCCCTCACCGACCACCCTGCCACCGAGAAGGAGACCGCAGCATGACCGCCACCACCGCGACCGAGACGGCCGAGCCGGTCTACGTCCCCGCCGCCGAGACCATCGGCGCGGTCCTCGACCCCCGGGAGCGGCCGGCCCGGCCGAGCGCGTTGTCGGCGTCGCTGACGTTCGGGTGGCGGGCCGTGCTGAAGATCAAGCACGTGCCGGAGCAACTGTTCGACGTGACGGCGTTCCCGATCATGATGACGCTGATGTTCACCTACCTGTTCGGCGGCGCGCTGGCCGGGTCGACCGGGGAGTACCTGCAGTTCCTGCTGCCCGGGATCATGGTGCAGAGCGTCGTGATGACCACCATGTACAGCGGGCTGGCGGTGAACATCGACATCGCCAAGGGCGTGTTCGACCGGTTCAAGTCGCTGCCGATCTGGCGGCCGGCGGCTCTGGTGGGCAACCTGCTGGGCGACGTGCTGCGCTACGTGCTGGCCTCGCTGGTGATCACCGTGGTCGGGCTGATCCTGGGCTTCCGGCCGGGCGGCGGGGTGATGGGCGTGGCGGCGGGCATCGGGCTGCTGGTCGTCTTCTCGTTCGCCTTCTCGTGGATCTGGACGATGTGCGGGCTCTACCTGCGCAGCGAGAAGTCGGTCATGGGGGTCAGCATGCTCGTGCTGTTCCCGCTGACCTTCCTGAGCAACATCTTCGTCGACCCGTCGACCATGCCCGGGTGGCTGCAGGCGTTCGTCGAGGTCAACCCGATCACCCGGCTGGTGGCGGCGGTCCGGTCGCTGATGTCGGGCGACCCCGACATGGGCGAGCTGACCTGGGTGTTCATCGCCACGGCGGCGCTGCTGGCCATCTTCGGGCCGCTGACGATGCGGGCCTACAACCGCAAGTAGCCGCTCAGAGCCGCCAGCGGACCGGCGACTCCGGCCGGTAGCCGCACGAGGAACCGGTGCTGATCGACCCGCGCAGATGGGAGGCGAGAGACGGATGGCGTTCGCCGAGTTTGCGCAGGGTGTCGCGGATGCGGGCGGTCACCGTCTTGCGGGCCCGCTCGGCCTCGTCGCCCAGCCGCCGGTCGCGCCCGGCCAGCCCGGCGGCGGCGCGCAGTTCGTCGAGCAGGGCCTGCCGCTCCCGGTCGAGGGCGGCGGCCCGTTCGTCGTCGCCGAGCCCGGCGGCCCGGTCGATCTCCTCGTCGAGCCGGGCCAGGTGGCGGCGGTAGCGGGCCTTGGCCTCGTCGTCGAGCACGGCGTCGCCGCCGAAACCGCGGGCCGCGACCACCTCGCGGCCCCCTTCGGGGTTGAGCAGCCGGACCGCCGGGATGTCGGTGCCCGGCGAGCCCAGCAGGAGGTGGAGGTCGCGCAGGCCCTTGGCGTCGGGCATGCGCACCACCAGGTCGTCGTAGGCGAGTTCCCAGACGTCACCGTCGCGGCGGAACGTGGGCGCGAGCCGGGGAGGCCGCGCCGGGGCGGCCTCGGGCCGGATCTCCTCGACCTTCCGGCGGATGTGGCGCATGCCCAGCTCGGCCGCCTCGGCCGCCGCCTCGTCGAGCGCCACCCGGCCGCGCAGCGGCTCGCCGGCGGCCAGCAGCGCCCGGCCGAGCCCCACCTCCGCCTCGACGACCCACGGCCGGGCCTGGAACGCCACGGCGGAGTCGCGGGCGGCGGTGAAGCGGGCGATGGCGTCGTCCCACCGGCCGCGCGAGGCGGCCAGCACGCCGAGCCAGTGGTCGACCGGCCCGGCGATGTCGCAACCGCCGATGCTGACCAGCCAGCCGCCCGAATGGGGGAGCAGTGTCTCGGTCGCCCACGCCGTCAGCTCGGGGTCGGCCGACTCGGCCGCCGCGTGGGCGATGAACCGCAGCCCGAGCGGGGCGAAGCTGCGGGGATAGGCGTCGAGGCGGTCGTCGGGCAGCACGCTCAGCGCGCCGGCGAGGTCGCCGGCCTGCAGGGCCGTGATGCCCGCCAGCAGGTCGACCTGGTTGTGACCCGTCGACCGGAGACGCTCCAGCACCGCCGGGATCTCGGCGAACCGGCCCTGGTGGAGCAGCGCCGACCACAACACGTGGTCGCTCATGAAGCCGAACATCTCGCGGCTGTCCTCGGCGATCACCTCGATCGCGCCGCGCAGGAACTCCTCGGCCTCCGCGAACCGGCCGGCCAGGGTCATGATGATCGACTGGTCGACGCGGGCGGAGAAGATCATGCGTTCGCCGCCGACCCGCAGGGCGAAGGCGGTCGACTCGCTGAACTGGTCGAGGTAGGCGGGGTCGCCCGCCTCCAGCAGCGCCACCCAGCGCAACGACGCGGCGAAGTGTTCGGTGTCGGTGTCGGAGGCGCGCCGGGCGACCGTCTCCATCTCGCTGGTCAGCTCGATGCGCTCGGCGGCCGTGCCCAGCCCGAACAGCACGTCGTGGCGGGCGGCCAGGCCGAAGGCCAGCGCCTCGTGGTCGTCGCCCGCGCGGGCGACCGCCGCGATGTGGACGGCGAGCTCGTCGGCCATCGCGTCGGGCGTGGTCGGGTCGCTCCCGATCAGCGCCTGGTAGGCGATCCGCACGACCTCGGTGCTGCGGCCACCGGGGAAACCGCCGATCATGCCGGGCCCGTCGATCCGGTAGTAGCTGATCGCCACCCGGGCCAGCAGGTCGGGATCGCCCGTCTGCTGGGCGAAGGTCCAGGCCGATTCGAGGGTGGCGCGGGTCTCCTCGACGTCGTCGAGGTGGAACAGGCAGGAGCTCAGCTCCATGGCGATCATCGCCCGGCGGCGCGGTTCGAGTCCCTCGCCCCGGTCGGCGGCCCGCCGCAGATGGCCGATCGACTCGTCGATGGCCATGCGCCCATGGGCCTCGCCGGCCGCCGACAGCAGCCGCTCGACCGCGACCGCCGACGGCAACTCCCGGCCCGCCTGGTAGGCGTGGCGGGCCTGGTCGGCCGGCAGGAGGAGGGCCTTGAGCGCCGGATCGGCGTCGAGGACCGTGATCACCCGGGCGTGCCGCCCGGCCGCGCCCTCGCCGAGCGACTCGTAGAGCGTCTCGCGGACGAGATCGTGGGCGAACGCCAGCCGCCCCTCACCCGACTGGACGACCAGCCGCGCGGCCACGGCCTGCCCGAGCAGCCCGTCGACGCGGGCGGCCGGCAGCCCGGCCAGCGCGGCCAGCACGTCGCGGTGGAACTCGCGCCCCAGCACCGACGCGTCGGTCAGCAGTTCGGCCACCCGCGGCGGCAGCAGCGAGACCCGTTTCTGCAGCGCGTCGCGCACCCCCGGCGCGATCGCGGTCACCGAGCCGCCGCCCTGCCAGAGCCGGGTGGTCTGCTCGACGAAGAACGGGTTGCCGCCGGTTCTCCGGTGGACCTCGTCGACCACCGCCGGTTCGGGCACCCGCCCGGCGGTGCGGGCCATCAGCGCGCCGACCTCGTCGCGCCCCAGCCCGGTGAGGGAGATGCAGGTCGACTTCGCCACCAGCGGCATGATCAGCGGCGCCAGCGGATGGTCGGGCGCCTCGGCCTCGACGTCGCGGTAGGTGCCGAGCAGCAGCAGCCGCTCGAACCAGGTGTGCTGCGCGGCGAACTCCAGCAGCTTCAGCGACGCCGTGTCGGCCCAGTGGAGATCGTCGAGCACCACCACGACCGGACGGCGCTGCGCCACCGACACCAGCGCCGTCGTCACCGCGTCGTAGAGCCGGAACCCGTCGAGCACCTCCTTGCCGCCGCCCGACCGCTCGCCCAGCAGGATGGCCAGCACCTCGGCGGCGTCGGGCCCCACCGACGACCACTCGCCGGCCCGGCGCAGCGCCCGGATGACCTGCACCCAGGGCCAGTAGCCGGGGGCGCCGCCCGACTGCCAGCACGACCCCCCGAGCACGAGGGCGCCCGCCCGTCTGGCCTCTTCGACCCCGCCGGTGACCAGCGTGGTCTTGCCGATCCCGGCCTCGCCGGTGACCAGCACCAGGCCGCCGTGGCTGTCGAGGGCCCGGCCGATCTCGGCGCGCAGCAGCCCCGCGGGATGGTCGCGCCCGATGAGCTGAGAGTCCATCAGATCCTCCTGACGGGGAGATCGGGTGCGGGCGGGCGGGAGAAACCGCCCCCTACCGGGAGCGGAGGAGTAGCTCCTCTACGCTATCGACCGGCGCCGACATTTTGCGTTGTGAAACCAGTGCGGGGATCATGCAGAATGAGGCACTGAGCGCCCTTAGCTCAGCCGGATAGAGCAGTGGACTTCTAATCCACCGGTCGGGGGTTCGAATCCCTCAGGGCGCGCGCATCTCCCTAAGCCGACGACTCCTCTTCGGGCTCGTCGGCCGGTTCCTCTCGGCCGAACAGCAGGGCCAGCACCTTCAGGGCCCTGGCGCTGTGTTTCTCGGAGAACGTCGCCGCCGACGCCTCGACGACCAGCAATATCGCGAGCACGGCCGCCACTCCGAGGGCGACCGCGAGAAACAGGCCGGTGGAGTCCTCCGGGGCCATCGCGAATGACCCCGCGGCCGCGGCGGCGCTCGATGTGGGCACGACCCACCTGGCGTTCACGGGAGAGACATTTCGTGTCCGGGTCCCTTCGCTCAGCAGTGACTCAAAAGATCAAGCCCTTGCTTGCCGCGAGCCTATCCGACGGCGGTCACGCTCCGTAGCAGGTCGTGAGTGGTTTTTCCAGTGCCGCCCCGGTCGTGCTTCGGCTACCCTCAGGCCGCATGTTCGTTGTGTCGCGGGCCGACGAAGTCCCGCTGTCCGGCGGCGACGTCACCGAGGGCGTGGTCCGGGTCGGTGACACGGTCCGCCGTCCGCTGAAGGCCACCTCGCCCGCCGTCCACACGCTGCTCCGTCATCTGGAGGCCGTCGGGTTCGACGGCGCGCCCCGGGTGCTGGGCATCGACGAGCTGGGGCGGGAGGTGCTGACCTTCGTGCCGGGCGACGTGCCGGGGCGGCCCTTCCCGGCGGGTGAAGACGTGCTGGCCGAGCTGGCCCGGCTGCAGCGGCGCTATCACGACGCGGTCGCGGGGTTCCGGCCGGGGCCCGGCGCGGTCTGGGAGACCGGGTCGGCCGACGACGCCGAGCCCGAGGTCGTCGGGCACTGCGACGTCACGCCCGAGAACGTCGTGTTCCGCGACGGGCTGCCGGTGGCGCTGATCGACTTCGACATGGCACGGCCGGTGTCCCGGTTGTTCGACGTGGTCACCACGTTGCGTCACTGGGCGCCGATCGCCGATCCGGTCGACCGCGACCGCGGCGATCTCGACACCGGGCGGCGCATCCGGGTGTTCGCCGACGCCTACGGGCTGAGCGCCGCCGAGCGGCTGCGGCTGCTGCCCACCGCGCGGTTGCGCCTCGATCGTTCCTACACCGCCATGAAGCACAAGGCCGAGACCGAGGGCGGCGGATGGGCGGTCATGTGGGACGCGGGCATCGGGCAGCGCATCCGGCGGGCCGCCGCGTGGCTTGATGCGAATGAGGATGATCTGCACCGTTTCCTCCAATAGGAGAGAATGCGTGCGTGATGGGGGAGGAAGCACGGGGGATCGCGCTCGGGGTGGCCTTGGACGCATTGGTCGGAGATCCCCGGCGGGGGCATCCGGTGGCGCTGTTCGGGACCGCCGCGACCACGCTGGAACGGCGGGTCTATCGCGACTCCCGCACCCGGGGACTGATCTTCACCGCGGTGTGCGTCGGCTCGGTGACCGCCCTGGGCGCCCTGCTCCCAAGGAAGACGGTGGTCACGGCCGCCGCCACGTGGGCGGTGCTCGGCGGCACCACCCTCGCCCGTGAGGGCGCGAGCATGGCGCGGCACCTGGCCGACGACGACCTCGCCGCCGCCCGCCGCCGGTTACCGCACCTCTGCGGCCGCGATCCGGGCAACCTGGGCGAAGACGAACTGGCCCGCGCGACCGTCGAGTCGCTCGCCGAGAACACCTCCGACGCCGTCGTCGCGCCTCTCTTCTGGGGCGCGGTCGCGGGGGTGCCCGGCCTGCTGGCCTACCGGGCGATCAACACCCTCGACGCCATGGTCGGCCACCGTTCGCCCCGCTACGAGCGGTTCGGCTGGGCGGCGGCCCGCCTCGACGACGCCGCCAACTACATTCCGGCCCGTCTCACGGGGTTGCTCACCGCGTTGTGCTCCGGTCGTTTCCGGCCCACTCTCAGAACCATTCTTCTGTACGGCTCCCGCCACCCCAGCCCCAATTCCGGCCAGTGCGAGGCGGCCTTCGCCGGAGCCCTGAACGTGACCCTGGGCGGCGTCAACGACTACGGCGGCCGCCTCGAACACCGTCCCGAACTCGGCGACGGCCCCCGGCCCACGAAGCGGGACATCTCCCGCGCGGTGACGCTGGCCAGGCGGGTGGCCTGGGCGGCGGCCGCCCTGGCGGTGCTGGCGAGGCGGCGATGAAGGGCGCGCTGCTGGTCGCCGGGACCACCTCCGACGCCGGGAAGAGCGTCGTCACCACCGGGATCTGCCGGTGGCTGGCCCGCCGGGGGGTGCGGGTCGCGCCGTTCAAGGCGCAGAACATGTCGCTCAACTCCTTCGTCACCGCCGACGGCGCCGAGATCGGGCGGGCGCAGGCGACCCAGGCCGCGGCCTGCGGCGTCGAGCCGACGGCCGACATGAACCCGGTGCTGCTCAAGCCGGGCAGCGACCGCCGCAGCCAGGTCGTGGTGCGGGGCCGGCCGCTCGCCGACGTCGACGCGCTGACGTACCCGAACCTGAAGCAGCACCTCAAGGCGGTCGCGCTGGAGTCGCTGGCCCGGTTGCGGGCCGAATACGACGTCGTGGTGTGCGAGGGCGCGGGCAGCCCGGCGGAGATCAACCTGCGGGCCGACGACATCGCGAACATGGGCCTGGCGCGGGCGGCCGGCCTGCCGGTGGTCGTCGTGGGCGACATCGACAGGGGCGGGGTGTTCGCCCACCTCTACGGCACCCTGGCGCTGCTGGAGCCCGAGGACCAGGCGCTCGTCTCCGGGTTCGTGATCAACAAGTTCCGGGGCGCGGTCGAGCTGCTCGAACCGGGGCTCGACATGCTGCGCGGGCTGACCCACCGCGAGGTCTACGGGGTGCTGCCCTGGCTCGACGGATTGTGGATGGACGTCGAGGACTCCCTCGCGCTCGACGACCGGCCGGACACCGGCGACGGCCACATCGACGTCGTCGTGGTGCGCTATCCGCGCATCTCCAACTTCACCGACCTCGACGCCCTGGCCGCCGAACCCGGGGTGAACGTCAGGTTCGTCACCTCGCCCCGCGAGATCGCCAAGGCCGACCTGGTCGTGCTGCCCGGCTCCCGGGCCACGGTGAGCGACCTCGCCTGGCTCAGGGAACGCGGCATCGCCGACGCCCTGCTCAGGAGACGGGGCCCGATCGTCGGGATCTGCGGCGGTTACCAGATGCTCGCCGAGAGCATCCACGACGACGTCGAGTCGAAGCTGGGCACGGTGCCCGGATTGGGCCTCCTCCCGGCCACAGTCCGGTTCGTACCGGAAAAAGCGCTGGCCAGGCCGACGGGTGAGGCATACGGTCACCGCGTGGCCGCGTATGAGATCCACCACGGCGTCGTCACCCCCGCCCCGGGTGCCGAACCGTTCCTCGACGGGTGCCGCCGTGGCGACGTGTGGGGCACCACCTGGCACGGGGCCTTCGAGAACGACGGGTTCCGCCGGGCGTTCCTGGCCGAGGCCGGCCTGCCGGTCGAGAGCGCCGTCGACTTCGCCGGGCTGCGCGAGCGGCGCCTCGACGCCATCGGCGACCTGATCGAACGGCACCTCGACACCGACGCCCTGATCGACCTGATCACGACAGGCCCGGGACACGGAAAGGCCGTCATCCCGCCGGGCGGCCCCCGATGGGCCTGATCGCGGTCACCGCCGCCTTCGCCGTCGTCGGCCTGGCGACGGGGATCGCCCTGCTCGCGACGGTCCGGCGGCACCACCGCCGCCGGCCGCCCCGCCCGTGACCGCTACGAGCCGTTCTTCTGGGCGCTGATCCAGTTGTCGATGGCCGTCCACTGGTCGAACAACCAGGAGATCTGGGCCTCGCGTTCCCTCGGCACGTCCTCGGCCGCCCAGCGCCACCACTTGGCCGTGATGCGGGCCTCTTCCGGCAGGTGCCGCCACACGTCGCCGAGGGTGATCAGGTCGTCGAGGCCGGTGTGCGCGACGAAGATCACGTCGGCTTCCGGGCAGGCGGTCATCGCCGCGATGGCCCCGTTGGGCCGGGGCGGCAGCAGGTGGGCGAGGCGTTCGGCGCGGGCCGCCTCGGCGCGCAGGCCGCGTTCGCGCAGCCGCCTTATCGCCCGGAACCGGCGGCCCGGGGTGAAGTTGCCGCCCTCCGGGAAGATCACGAGGGCGTCGTCGGCGTCCATGTCGGAGGCCAGCCGGGAGATCTGCGCCACGATCCCGCTCTCGGCGGTCTTCTTCGGCACGAACGCGTTGGGCAGCCGGTTGATCACCACGTCGACCGACGGGTCGAACTGCAGGGCCGCCTTCATCACGATGCGCGGACGCCGCTGGTAGCGGGCCAGCAGGTGGTAGACGAGCAGGAACGAGTCGCCGGGGCCGGCGTGGCGCGACAGGACGATGATCGGCCGGGTCAGCCGGCGGGCGGCCTCCTCGCCGGTCAGCGCGGGCTCGTCTATGGAGACCGAGAGCCGGAAGATGGCCACCGCCGCGTTGTAGACGTTGGTCAGCAGCCAGCGGATCAGGGCGTAGTGGCGTTCCTGGTGGCCGGCCTCGCTCAGCCGCCCCCCGAAGCCCGACGCCACCCACAGTTCGAGGCTGGCGATCAGCGCCGCCGACTCCAGCGCCAGCCACACCACGGCGAACACCACCAGCCGCATGCCCCGGCGGCGCGGCGGCGGCAGGCGCAGGCCGACGATGAATCCGAACACGAGCCACACCGGCAGGGTGACGATGACGGCGACGGTCAGCACGATCACCAGCGGCGCGAAGACCAGCCGCCGGACGATCCGGGGAGGGAGCATGACCGTGGGCCTCCTTAGTTCATAGGTCCGCCAGGTAGGCGGCGGAGGCCTCGTAGGCGCGGCCCGCGTGGCGGGCGATCCGGGAGGCGTCGCGGTAGCGGAGGTCGGACAGGCCGGGACGGCCGCCGAAGGCGGCCGGCATCACGTGGACCTCGATGTCGTCGGACAACGAGGCCATCTCTTCGGCGAAGCGGTGACGGCGGGCGATCTCGAAGGCGACCAGGCCGACCTCCCACGGCTTCGCGGGAGGTTCGAGCGGGCGCTCGATCCGGCCGACGTGCAGGACGAAGATGCGGGTCGCCCCCAGGGCCACCGCGCGGCCGACCGGGATGCTGTGCACCAGCCCGCCGTCGACGAAGTGCTCACCGCCGATGCGCACGGGCGGCAGCAGCCCCGGCACCGCGCACGAGGCGAGCACCGCGTCGGCGAGCGGCCCTTCGGTGAACCAGTGGGCGCGGGCCCTCTGGATCGACGCGGCGACGCACTGGAAGGGCACCTCCAGCTCCTCGAACGTGCCGGGCAGGTGGCCTCCCAGCAGGCGGCGCAGCGGGTCGATCGGGTGGAGGTGGGTGCCGGTCCGGGCCAGGGTGGACAGGCGGGTCATCCACGAACCGGCGAACGCGGTCCGCACGATGTGGGTGCTCCAGAGCTCGCTGAGCCGGTCGACGGCGTCGGCCGGGTGGGCGGCCAGGACGACCCCGTTCAGCGCGCCCACCGAGGTGCCGACGATCAGGTCGGGCTTGATGCCGGCCTCGGCGAGGGCGCGCAGCATGCCGACCTCGTGGGCGCCGAGGACCCCGCCGCCACCGAGTACGAACGCCGTCTGGTTCACGTATTCCAACCTAGGTCAGGGAATGAGGAGCAGTTTCCCGGTCGTCCGGCGGCCTTCCAGGTCGTCGTGGGCCCGGCGGGCCTCGGCCAGGGGGTAGCGGTTGTAGACCGCCACGTCGAGTGACCCGTCGGCGACCCAGCCCAGCACGTCGTCGGCCCGTTCGAGCAGCTCGGCGCGGGTGGCCACGTAGTGGCCCAGGGTCGGGCGGGTGAGGAACAACGAACCGGCCGCGTTCAGGCGCTGGGGGTCGAACGGGGGGACCGGGCCGCTGGCGGCCCCGTAGAGGGCCAGCAGGCCCCGGGGGCGCAGGGCCGCGAGGGAGTCTTCGAAGGTGGCGGCGCCGACGCCGTCGTACACGACATGACAACGGTTGCGGACGCCGGCGGCCACGTCGCCGTAGCGGAGGACCTCGTCGGCACCGGCCGCGCGGGCGAGCTTCTCCTTGGCTGCGGAGGAGACGGTGCCGATCACGTGGGCGCCGCGCATCTTGGCCATCTGGATCAGCAGCAGGCCCATGCCCCCGGCGGCGGCGTGGATCAGCACGACCTCGCCCTCGCGCACGTCGTGGGTCGAGCGGGTCAGGTAGTGGGCCGTCATGCCCTGGAGCAGCACCGCCGCCGCCAGGTCGAGGTCGAGGCGGTCGGGGACCGGCACCAGCCGGTCGGCCGGGACGATCTGCTTCTCGGCGTAGCTGCCGACGACGTTGGCCCAGGCCACCCGGTCGCCCAGGCCGACCTCTGTGACGCCGGGGCCGGTGGCGCACACCGTGCCGGCGCCCTCGGAGCCCGGGACGAACGGGGTCGGGAGCGGGTAGCGGCCCTCGCGGTGGTAGACGTCGATGAAGTTGACGCCGCTCGCGGCGACCTCGACCAGCGCCTCGCCCTCCCCGGGGACGGGGTCGGGCACCTCCGCGTGGTCGAGAGCCGATGAGCCGCCTGGTGTGGTGACGATGATCGCTCGCATGGCGCCTTTTCTACCCGTCCAGTTGGCCTCTGAGTATGAAGTTGTCGAAGGCCAGCCTCATCGACGACTCCCCGTCGGGCTGGACGCGGCCGATGGTCCCGATGTCTCCGGTGGGCAGGCCGTTGGTGTCGGTCTGCGACAGCACCTGCTGCCCGTTCACCCACATGTTCAGCACGACGGACCTGCCCTCGCCGGGGTCGCAGGAGACGTACAGGTTGAACTTGTCGGTGAGGCCTTCGACGGTGCCGCTGGCGATGATGCCCCCGGAGCCCCCGGCGACCCGGCGGATGCGGGCCTCGCTGGAGCCGGTCACCAGGAACTCGTAGCGGTTGTCCTTGTAGTTGTCCTTGGACGCGCGGCAGAAGAGGCCGTATTCGCCGCTGCCGACCAGGTCGGCGGTCTGGATGTCGACGCCGATGGTCAGCCCGAGCGGGGTGACCGGGGTCGGCGACGGGCCGGGGGTCGGCTCCTGCTCCGCCACGAACGGGATCGGCGCGGAGGTGACGTTCTCGGGGTTCTCGGAGTTCAGGTCGACCGCGTAGGTGCCCTGCGGGGTGTAGCCGTAGCCGTAACCCGAGTCGGGGTCGTAGGTGCCGGGCCAGTCGCCGTTGGTGGTGAAATCCTCCTGGTAGAGGGTGGCCAGGTTCACCGGCGGGCCGCCGGGCCCGGCCAGGGCGCGCACCCCGATGACGCCGGCCGTCACGGCGACCGCCGCCGCGACCGCGACGCCCGCGACCAGCCGCCCCCGGTTGGCCGGCCCGCGGCGCAGCGGCGCGCTCTGCTTCCAGGTCTGGGCCACCGTGTGCTGGGCGATCTCCGGGGTGACCCGGCCGACCATGTTGTCGAGGAGCTGCTGCGCGGACGGGCGGTTGGCCGGGTCCTTGTCGAGCGCGGCCCGCACGAGCTGGCGCATCTGCGGTTCGAGGTTGTCGAGCACCGGCTCGGAGTTGAGCACCTGGAAGATCACGGCGGGCAGCGCCTCGCCGTTGAACGGGGCCCGGCCGCTGGCCGCGAACGCCACCAGGCAGCCCCACGAGAACACGTCGCACGCGGGCGAGATCGCCTCGCCGCGCAGCACCTCGGGCGCCATGTAGCGGGGGGTGCCGACGAGCTCGCCGGTGTGGGTCACTCCGCCGAACGTGTCGAGCGCGCGGGCGATGCCGAAGTCGATCACCCGGGGGCCGACGGGGGACAGCAGCACGTTGGAGGGCTTGAGGTCGCGGTGGACGATCCCGGCGGCGTGGATGGCGGTGAGGGCGGTGGCCACGCCGACCGCCAGGGCCTCCAGGCTCGACCCGGTCAGCGGGCCCGACCTCTCCACGGCCTGTTCGAGGTTGGGGCCCTCGACGTATTCGGTGACGACGTAGAGCTGCTCGCCGTCGAGGTCGGCGGAGAGCACGGCGGCGGTGCAGAAACGGCGTACCCGCTGGGCCGACTCGGCCTCGCGGCGGAACCTCACCCGGAAGTTCTCGTTCTGGCTGTACTCGGTGTTGATCACCTTCACGGCGACCTTCCGGCCGGATTCGTCCTGGCCGAGGTAGACGGTGCCCATGCCGCCCCGGCCGAGCCGGCCGGTGATGCGATAGGGCCCTATCTGCTGAGGTTCGTTCGCCACGACGACCAACCGTACAGAAACCGGGGGAAATGAACTACGTCATACCCTGACGTTCGAACTTGCGTTCAACGTGCTGAGAACATATGTTCGATACAGCACCGCCCGCCCCTTCCCCCGGGTGGCGATCGCAGGCAACTGGGAGCCATCGGGAGAAGGTCCGTGAGCAGACTGTATGGCGATCCGATCGAGGTGTGGGTCCGGGACGGCCGGCCCGTCAGGTTCGTCTGGCGTGACCGGCTTTATGTGGTCCGGCAGATCCTCGACCACTGGGTGGTCGCCCGGGAATGGTGGAAGACCTCCGCCACCGACCCCGGCGAACGCCGCTTCTGGCGGGTGGAGGCGCAGTCGGGCACCTACGAACTGCGCTACGACACCGCCACCGACGCGTGGCTGCTGCTGCGGGCGTGGGATTGATGGGACCGTTCCAGCACCTTCACGTCGCCTCCGCCTATTCGCTGCGCTACGGCTCCGCCTTCCCCCAGGCGCTGGTGAGAAGGGCCGTCGAGCACGGCATGGACGCGCTCGCGCTGACCGACCGCGACGGCCTCTACGGCGCGATCAAGCACGTCCGGGCCTGCCACGCCGCGGGCATCGGCGCGATCGTCGGCGTCGACCTGGCCCTGTCCGGCTCAGGGGCCGGCGAGGACGACCGCGTCGTCGTGCTCGCGAAAAGGGACGGCTGGGCCGACCTGTGCCGCCTGGTCACCGCCGCCCACTACGCGGGCGAACGCGGCACGCCCCGGGTCACCATGGACATGGTCGGCCGCCACGCCGCCGACGGCCGCCTGATCGTGCTGCTCGGCCCGCGTTCGGAGGTCGGCCGCGCGGTCGCCGCCCGCCGCGACCAGCAGGCCCGCGACCTGCTGCAACGCTGGCGCGCGGCGGTGCCGGGCACGGCCGTGGAGATCGTCGACCTCTACGGCTACCGCGACGTCAACACCGCCACCCACCTGCTCGCCCTGGCCGACTCCCTCGGCCTGCCCGCGATCCTCACCAACGCGGTCAGGCACCTCGACCCGGCCGACTACCAGGTGGGCAACGTGCTCGACGCGGCCAGGAAACTCGTCCCGCTGCACGGACGGCACGTGGAGTCGTCGTCGCACGCCTACCTGAAGAACGCCGAGGAGATGGGCCGCGTCGCCCTGCGCGTGTGCGGCGGCGACCGGGCGCGGGCCACCCGGCTGCTGGGCGTGACACGGCGCGCGGCCGAGGCGTGCGTGCTCGACCCGGTCGAGATCGTGCCGCTGATCGACGAGGTCGACCCCAAGGTGCACCTCCCGGAGATCGGGAGCGACCCGGTCCCGCTGCTGCGCCACCGCTGCGAAGACGGCCTGCTCGACCGGGGCCTCGGCCGGTCGCGGGAGGCGCGCGACCGCCTGGCCGCCGAGCTGGCGATCATCGAGCGGAAACGCCTGTCGGGCTACTTCGTCGCGGTCGCCGGGATCACCGACATGATCCGCGGCATGGGCGTGCGCTGCGCGATCCGGGGCTCGGGCGCGGGCAGCCTGGTCAACTACCTGATCAAGATCGGCGAGGTCAACCCGCTCGACCACGGCCTCCTGATGGAGCGTTTCCTGTCCGAGGGCCGCGTCGGGCTGCCCGACATCGACGTCGACGTCGAGTCGGCCCGGCGCCTCGACTGCTACCGGGCCATCCTCGACCGGTACGGGGAGTCGCGCGTCGCCTGCGTGTCGATGATGGAGACCTACCGGGCCCGCAGCGCCATCCGCGACGTGGGGGCCGCGATGGGCCTGCCGCCCCACGAGATCGACGCCATCGCCAAGGCGTTCCCCCACGTGCGCGCCAAGCAGATCCGGGCCGCCCTCGACGACCTGCCCGAGCTGCGCGACAGCGGCCTCAACGACCGGGCGCTGGAGACGGTCTTCCGGCTGGCCGAACGCCTCGACGGCCTGCCCCGGCACATCGCCCTCCACCCGTGCGGCGTGCTGGTCGGGAACATGGGCCTGCGGGGCCGCACCCCGGTCGAACGCAGCCTGCTGGAGTTCCCCATGTCGCAGTTCGACAAGGACGACGTCGAGGACGCCGGCCTGCTGAAGCTCGACGTCCTGGGGGTGCGGATGCAGTCGGCGATGGCCTACGCGCTCGCCGAGATCAAGCGGGTCGACGGCGCCGACGTGGCCCTCGACGAGGTCCCGCACGACGACGCGGCGACCTACGACATGGTGCGCGAGAGCCGTACCATCGGCTGCTTCCAGATCGAGTCGCCCGGCCAGCGCGAACTCGTCGCCAAACTCGAACCCCGCACCATGCACGACCTGATCGTGGACATCTCGCTGTTCCGCCCCGGCCCGGTCAACTCCGACATGGTGACCCCCTACCTGGAGTCGCGGCACGGCTTCCGCCAGGCCGTCTACCCCCACGCGGAGCTGCGCCCGGCGCTGGCCGAGACCAACGGCGTCGTGGTCTTCCACGAACAGGTCCTGAAGGTCGTCGACGTCATGACCGGCTGCGGCCTGTCCCAGGCCGAGAAGATCCGCCGCTCGTTGTCCTCCCCCGAGGGCCGCGCCCGGGTCCGGGCCTGGTGGGAGATGAACGTACGCCCCGAGTTCGACGCCGCGACGGTCGAGGCGACCTGGCGCGTCCTCGACGCGTTCGGCGCCTTCGGCTTCTGCAAGGCCCACGCGGCGGCCTTCGCCCTGCCGACCTACCAGTCGGCCTGGCTGAAACGCCACCACACGGCGGCCTTCTTCGCCGGCGTCCTCACCCACGAACCGGGCATGTACCCCAACCGCGTCATCCTCGACGAGGCCCGCCAGTGCGGCGTGGAGGTCCTTCCCCTGGACGTCAACCGCTCCGCCCGCGACTGGCGCGTGGAGAAACTCGCCCCGGCCCCCGGCGACCCGCCGCTCTTCGGCCGGGGCTACGGCCTGCGTGTCCCCTTCTCCGCCATCAAGGGCATCAGCGAGGCCGAGGTCGACCGCATGATCGCCGGCCAGCCGTACGTGTCGATGGCCGACTTCTGGGAGCGCGCCCGCCCCTCCCGCCCGGTCGCCGAACACGTCATCGAGGTCGGCGGCCTCGACGCGGTCCACGGCCTGCGCCCCGGGGAACCTCGCTGGCGCCCCGGCCGCCTGACCCGCCGCGACCTGATGGCGCAGGTGGGCGCCCTCGACCGGGCGGGCGGCCAGGGCTCGGGCCAGTTGCCGATGGGCTTCGCCGACCACGTGGCGCCCGGGGAACTCCCGGAGATGAGCGAGGCCGAAGCGGTCGAGGCCGAACTGAGCGTCCTCGGCATGGACGTGACCCGCCACGTCATCGCCTTCCACGACGACCTCCTCGACGCCCTCGGCGTGGTCCGGGCGCGTGACCTCCTGAAACAGCGCAACGGGGCGGAGATCCTGGTCGCCGGGGTGAAGGTGGCCACCCAGACCCCGGCGGTGCGGTCGGGCCAGCGGGTCATCTTCACGACCCTGGACGACTCGACGGGACCGATCGACCTGACGTTCTTCGAGTCGGTCCAGGCCCACACGGCGGCGACGGTGTTCGGGTCGTGGCTGATGGTGGCGCGGGGGGTGATCCGGCGTACCGGCCGCCGGGGCATCTCGATGCGCGCCCTGCACGCGTGGAACCTGACGGACCTGGACCGGGTGTGGCGCACCCGCGGCATCGAGGCGGTCAGGGAGATCCTGGCCGACCGGCCGGAGGAGGGCCGCGGGGTCATCGGCGGAAAGAAGATCACCTACGAGAACGGGTACGAGCTGTCGCCTTACGCGGACCTGGGGGTCAAGGAACCGCAACGGGTGTTGTGGCACGCCAGCATGGGCAGCTCGGGGAAGGTCGCCTGATCTGTTTCTGTAGCTATCTGCGTACTGTTCGCACATGCCGGGCAAAGGCTGCATTACTCTGCTGCGGTCAACGGGGCGCGAAGGGCAGGACGCGGTGGTCGATCAAAGGAACTGGGCCGGCCTGCTTCAAGGCCGCCATGACGATTTCGAGACCCTCTCGGTGAAGGCCGTCGTCGGCTCCGGAAATCTCTCCTTCGCCAGTCCCTTCGAGGTCGTCGCCTCGGACAACCGCCGATACTTCGTCAAATGTCTCGGCGGTTGTCCTCCGCATGCTCAAGCCACGATCGCCATCGAAATGTCGTCTCGGAGGTCGGCCGACTCATCGACGCACCGGTGTGCGACACCAGCCTGATCAGGATTCCGGACGAACTCGCCGGATGGCCGATGGCCTTCGGCAAGCTTCAGCCTGGCATCGCGCACGCGAGTGTGGCCCTCGGCCATGCGATCGAGTGCCGGCAATACCTGTCGGACCGGGCGAAGGACGACAACACCCGTCGTCACGTGGGCGTCTATGCCCTCTACGACTGGTGTTTCGGCGACGATCCCCACCGGAAGCGGTCGCAAGGGTAGCAACTGCACTAGACGCAATAAGTCGCGATGCTCTCGTCACCGTTCTGTGTGGCGTGCCAGCATCGTGGCCAGTGGACGACAACGATTTGGAGACACTCGGCTGGTTCCTCGAACATAGGGCGCCGGCCGTCGCCGATCGCATCCGCGGGCTGATCTGAGGAGGTGGTCCAATGAGTCGCTACGTCTACTCGATTGTTCGCTGTCTTCCCGATCCGCGGACCGGCGAATTCGTCAACGTGGCCGCCGTCGCCGGCGATCCCGTGGCCGGAGACTGGTCGTACCGTCAGCTGAGCAACCTGGAGCGGGTCCAGCGGTTCGCCGGACGCGCGGCCCTCGAGGAGGTGCTGGGGTCTCTGCTCGACCTGGACGCGCAGATCGACCGCCACCGGGAGAGCCTGCTCGCGGATCACGGCCAACTGATCCCCGACGACTGGCTGGATCGGCTTCACCACGACCACCGCAATGTCATGCAGTTCAGTCCTCCAGCGCCGATCCTGGCCGACAGCGCGGAAGACGCACTGGCCGTGATCTTCGATCACATGCTGATCGATCCGGTCGCGCCCGCCCGCCAGCCCTCGATCACCCGATACCAGTTGCAACGCACCATGCGACAGGCGTTCCACCGAGCGGAGATCCCGGAAGAGTTCGTCCGGCCCCGCGTTCAGATCTATGTCGGGGAGAAGCTGCACTCTGCGGTCGACTTCGCCATCGCCAACGGACGCGTCGTCCAGCTCAGCCAGGCGTGGTCCTTTCGCCTCGCCCAGATCGACGAGGTGCCGCTGAAAGTCATGGCCTGGGGATACGCGCTACAGCGCCTCCGCAGCGGAGACGAGGCCAAAGTGGTCGACGCCGCCGGCCGTGTCAGCGAGATCGGCCGCGACGTCGACCTACAGGTCATGATCGCCCCGCCGGAGACGAGTGAGCAGGTCGCCGCCTTCGAGGAGGCGCAGCAGGTGTTCAAGGACGTCGATGCGGAGGTACGTCTAGCGGCCGCGGCGGACGACCTCGGTTCCAAGGCCGCTGAACTGGCCCGCACGCTCCACCGCTTCTGACCGAGGCCGGCGCACGATCCGGGCTACTTCGACGACGGGGACACCGCCGCGATGGCCTGACGGGGAAAGCGGAGCGTGCGCGGGGACGAGACCTCCCACACCGTCGCCGCGCACAGCAGGGCCGTCACCCCCGCCGCCGTGAGTTCCCGCACGCCCAGACCCGTCAGGTTGGTGTGGGCGGCGTGGCTCTCGGCGAGCAGCCAGATCGTCGTCAGGCCGGACACCCACCACGCGGTCAGCAGCACCAGCCAGCGCACCCGTGACCCGTTGGCGCGTTCCCGCCACGCCTGGTCGGCGAGCAGAACCGGCGCCACCAGGTTCACCAGCGGGATCAGCCAGGCCGCCGTCGCGGTCGGCCTTCCGACGCGGGCCGCCGACGCGAGCCAGTTCAGGTAGGCCGCCGCGGCGGCCACGGTCGTCACGACCAGGGCCATCACCAGGACGGCGAAGACGGTCACGTCGCCGACGACCGCTTCGGCGCCCGGGGCCTTGGGGTCGCCGCCGAAGGCGGCTATCTGCAGGGCCAGGTCGTGGCCGCGGAGTTCCTCGAAGGTCACCAAAGCCGCGAGGGAGGCGATCTGGCTGGTCAGGGCGGCATAGACCCCGAACGCGGATCTCTGTGGCATGCGCACGGAACTCTCCCCCCGGTGTTACCTGACCCCTTCGTTTCCAGGGAGAACCTCCGCTAATCCGGTCAACTCACGACACCGGACTCCCACGCCCACGCGGCGACCTCGACGCGGTTCCGCAGGCCCAGTTTGGTCTGGACGCTGGCCAGGTGGGTCTTGATCGTCGACAACGAGACGAACAGCTCGGCGGCGACCTCCTGGTTGGTCCTCCCCCGGGCGACCAGCCGCACCACGTCGAGCTCCCGGTCGGTGAGCGATTCGGGCGGGCTGACCGGCTGGCGTGGACGGGCGAGGTGGGCGAGGAGCCGTACCGTCACCGAAGGGGAGACCAGCGCGTCGCCCGCCGCCGCGGCGCGGACCGCCTCGATGAGCAGGGCGGGGCCGCTGTCCTTCAGCAGGAAGCCGCAGGCTCCCGCGCGGAGCGCGCCGTAGACGTAGTCGTCGAGGTCGAACGTGGTCACGATGACCACACGAAGAGGGTCGGGCACGCCCGGACCGGCCAGCAGGCGGGTGACCTCGATGCCGTCGAGCTTCGGCATGCGGATGTCGAGCAGGCACACGTCGGGGCGCAGTCGCCGGGCCTCCGCGACGGCCGCCGCGCCGTCGGCCACGGTCGCCACCACCTCGATGTCGGGCTGCGCGTCGAGGATCATGCGGAAACCCGTGCGCACGAGTTCCTGGTCGTCGGCTATCAGCACCTTCACGCCCGAAATGATGTCATGTGTAATCCGGGCTCCACTGGCGGGACTACTGGGTGTGGACGATCCAGAGACACGATTCACCGACCTCTACGACCGGCACTACCGGGCCGTCCTCGGGTACGCGCTGCTGCGCGCCGACCGGGCCGCGGCCGAGGACGTGGTGGGGGAGACCTTCCTGATCGCCTGGCGGCGGCTGGCCGACCTGCCGCCGGAGCCGCTGCCGTGGCTGCTCGGCGTGGCCAGGAACCTGCTCCGCAAACAGCGCGACTCGGGCATCCGGGCCGAACGGCTGCTCGCCTACCTGCCGGCCCGCGACGCGCCCGACGTCGCCGACCAGGTCACCGAACGCGAGGCGGCGCTGATCGTGCTCGCCGCGATGGCGGAGGCCGACGCCGAGGCGCTGATCCTCACCAGTTGGTACGGCCTGACGCCCCGCGAGGCCGCCAAGATCGCCGGTTGCGCCACCGGCACGTTCACCGTCCGCCTGCACCGCGCGCGACGGCGCCTCACCGAGGCCCTGCGCCCCCGAACCCTCCAGGAGCAATCATGATCGACGACCTCGTGCGGAGCCTGCGGCCCGACGACGTGACCGAGGAGTCCTACCGGGCCAGACGGGCCGACGACCTGAAAAGGGCGTTCGCCGCGCGGCCCGAGCGCAGGCGCCGCACCCCGCTGCTGGCGGCGTCGGGCCTGCTCGCGGCGGCGGCCGCCGCCGCGTTCGTGGTGTTCGCGCCGTCGGCGACGGTCGCCCAGCGGCCGGCCCCGGTGCCGGTGGAGACCCCCGTGCTGACCGCGCGGAGCGTCCTGCTGGCGGGGGCCGAGACGCTGGAGAGCACGCCGGCGCAGACCGGGACGTACTGGCACCAGAAGATCCGGACCTTCACCTCGCCCCTGGACGGGGTGGTCGTCGCCTCGACCGGCGAGACCTGGTACGACGGCCGGGACGGAAGGATCGGCCCGGTCCGGGACGTGAAGACCACCTTCGCCGACGAGCGGGCCGAGAAGGCCTGGCGTGCGAAGGGCAGGCCCGGCCTCCCGGAGGCCGGCGCGGAGCGGTCGTTCAAGGGCATGGTGCTGGCCTGGGGGATCGGTACGAAGACCGTCCGGCAGGACGATCTGAAGAAGCTCCCCGCCGGCCGCGCCGCCCTCCAGAGGTGGCTCGACGAGGCCCGCCCGTCCGGCGAGGACGCGGGGTCGTTCGCGTTCGGCGCCGCCCGGCACATCCTGACCTCGCCCGCCGCCAACACGACCCGGGCCACGCTGCTGCGCATCCTGGCCGACCAGAGCGGCCTCCGCCTCGACGAGAAGGCGACCGACCCGATCGGCAGGCCGGGCCTGTCGATCACCGACGCGACGGGCGACCACACGCTCGTGGTCGACCCGGCCACCGCGAAACTCCTCGCCTACGTCTACAACGGCGAGGACGAGCAGCCGGTCGACACCCCGCCGGGCACGAAGATGATCCCGGCCCAGCAGGGCACCGCCTACGCCTACCTGGAGACGGGCTGGTCCGACCTGCCCGGCTAGCGGTACGGACCCACCCCGCCGCACGGCCCCGGAACGCCCACCCGGGGTCGTGCGGCGGCCGGCGGAACCAGCCCCCGGCCGCGCACCTATTCGACGACCAGGTCCCTGATCGTCCGCAGATCGTCCTCGTCTCTGGGGCCCATGACGAGCAGTGACGTCACCGGGCTGTCCCGCCAGGGTGCCAGGCGTTCCCTGATCCGTCCCGGCGGGCCGATCAGGGAGATCCCGTCGGCCAGTTCGTCGGGGATGGCGGCGAAGGCCTCGTCGCGGCGTCCGTCGAGGAAGAGGCCCTGGATGCGGGCGGCCTCCTCGGCGAACCCCATGCGGCCGATGATGTCGGCGTGGAAGTTCCGCTTGGACGATCCCATGCCGCCGATGTAGAGGCTCAGCATCATCTTGACCACGTCGAGCCCCGCCCTGACGTCGTCGGTGATCAGCGTCATGACCATGGCGGCGACGTCGAAGTCCTTCCCTCGGGTGGCGAGCGCGTCCCCGTACATGGACTCGATCATGGACGGGACGGCGAACAGCGGCAGCCAGCCCTGCCCGATCTCGGCGGCCAGCGCGACGTTCCTGGGCCCTTCCGCGCCCAGGTAGACCGGGATGTCCGGCCGCAGCGGGTGGGTGATCAGCTTCAGCGGCTTGCCCTGGGGGAGCGGCAGCGGGTAGTGCGGCCCGTCGTTCGTAACAGGTTCCTCCCGTCGCCAGATCTTGCGCATGATCTCGACGTACTCCCGGGTCCGCGCGAGCGGCCGGGCGAACGGGACGCCGTACCACCCCTCGACCACCTGCGGCCCCGACGCCCCGATCCCGAGCAGCAGCCGCCCGCCGGTGAGGTGGTCGAGCGTCATCGCGGTCATCGCGGTGGCGGCCGGGGTGCGGGCGCTGAGCTGCACGACCGAGGTGCCCAGCTTGATGCGGGAGGTCCGGGCGCCGTACCAGGCCAGCGGGGTGAAGGCGTCGCTGCCGTAGGCCTCGGCCGTCCACACCGAGTCGTAGCCGAGCCGCTCGGCGGCCTGCACGAGGGTGGTGGCGTCGGAGGGCGAACGTTGCCAGTAACCGAGGTTCAGACCCAGCTTCATACCGCGAAACTAGAACACGTTATGACTCGGCGAAAGCCCAGGATAGGCGCGGGCCAGGTGGGCGGTCACCGCCTCCACCGCCTCCTCGGCGGCGCCCGCCTCGATCGCCGTGTGGATGCGCCGGTGGTCGGCCTGCAGGTCGCCCGTGTGGCCCAGCCTGCGCACCGCCTCGACCGCGTTCGACACCAGCGCGTCGCGCAGCGCCCGCAACACGGCCGACAGCAGCCGGTTGCCCGCCGCGTCGGTCAGGGCCACGTGGAAGGCGATGTCGTGGGTCACGAACTCCTCCGGCGACCCCGCCACGTCCATCGCGGCCAGGGCCTCGGTCATCGCCGCGGGCGCGGCGGTCACCCGGGCGGCCGACCAGCGTTCGATCATCAGCCGGGTGTCGAGCACCTCCCGCGCCGACATCGTCGTCAGCCCCAGGTTCAGCCGCAGCAGGTCGGCCAGCGTGCCGTCGGGCCGGGAGATCAGCACGGCGCCCGCGTCGGGGCCCCGTCCGACCTGCGACGACACCACGCCGAGTGTTTCGAGCACCCGCAGCGCCTCACGTACCGACGACCGGCTCACCCGCAACTGCTCGGCCAGTTGCCGTTCTCCGGGCAGCCGGTCGCCGACCGTCAGGCCGTCGGCCGCGATCCGCTGTTCGATTTGGGCGAGAACCGTCTCGAAGGTCCGCACCGTGCTCCCTCCGCCGGAACGGTGTATGGTCTGACCATATTTGGTCTGACCATACCTGCGGGAGTCCCGGTGCGGGTCGCGCTCTTCATCACCTGTGTCAACGACACGCTCTTCCCCGGCACGGGGAAGGCGGCCGTCGGGCTGCTGCGGAGGCTCGGCGTCGAGGTCGACTTCCCCCTCGCCCAGACGTGCTGCGGCCAGATGCACCTGAACACCGGCTACCGCGACGAGGCGGTCAGACTGGCCGACCGGTTCACCACCACGTTCGCGGGCTACGACGCCGTCGTCGCGCCGAGCGGCTCGTGCGCCGCGATGGTCCGCGAGCAGTATCCCCACCTCGACATCGAGGACATCCCGAAGGTGTACGACCTGTCGGAGTTCCTGGTCGACGTCCTGGGCGTCACCGACGTGGGCGCCTACTTCCCGCACAAGGTCACCTACCACCCGACCTGCCACTCCCTGCGCGGGCTCAAGGTCGGCGACAAGCCGGCCAGGCTGCTGGAGAACGTCCGGGGCCTGGAGCTGGTCCCGCTGCCGGGCGCCGAGGAGTGCTGCGGCTTCGGGGGCACCTTCGCGGTCAAGAACCGCGACGTCAGCGCGGCGATGTGCGCCGACAAGATCGGCAACGTGATGAAGACCGGCGCGGAGGTGCTCTGCGCCGCCGACAACTCGTGCCTGCTGCACCTCGGCGGCACTCTCAAACGCCAGAAGTCGGGGGTACGCGTGCTCCACCTCGCCGAGATCCTCGCGTCGACCGAGGAGAGCGCCGGATGAGCGGCGTCTTCGTCGGCATGCCGGCGTTCCCGAAGAACGCCGCCAAGGCCGTGCAGAACAGTCAGCTCAGGTTCAACCTGCGCAAGGCCACCCACACGATCCGCGGCAAGCGGGCCGCGGTGGTGGGCGAGCTCGACGACTGGGCCGAGCTCCGCCAGGCCGGCAAAACGATCAAGGACCACACGCTCAGGAACCTCGACCGGTACCTCGTCCAGCTGGAGGAGAAGGTCACCGAGGCCGGGGGCACCGTCCACTGGGCCCGCGACGCCGCCGAGGCCAACCGGATCGTGACCCGCCTGGTCAAGGACACCGGCGAGACCGAGGTCGTCAAGGTCAAGTCGATGGCCACCCAGGAGATCGGCCTCAACGAGGCGCTCGCCGAAGAGGGCATCGAGGCGTTCGAGACCGACCTGGCCGAGCTGATCGTGCAGCTCGGCGACGACTTCCCGTCGCACATCCTGGTGCCGGCGATCCACCGCAACCGGGCCGAGATCCGCGAGCTCTTCCTGAAGAAGATGGCCGGGGCGCCGAAGGACCTGACCGACGAGCCGCGTGTGCTGGCCGAGGCGGCCCGGGTCTACCTGCGCAAACGCTTCCTGGAGTCCAAGGTCGCCATCTCGGGCGCCAACTTCATGATCGCCGAGACCGGCACGCTGGTGGTGCTGGAGTCGGAGGGCAACGGGCGGATGTGCCTCACGCTGCCCAAGACCCTGATCAGCGTGGTCGGCATCGAGAAGCTGCTGCCCACCTGGCAGGACCTGGAGGTGTTCCTCCAACTGCTGCCGCGCAGCTCCACGGGGGAGCGCATGAACCCGTACACCTCGATGTGGACCGGCGCGACGGAAGGCCAGGAGTTCCATCTCGTGCTGCTCGACAACGGGCGCACCTCCGTCCTGGCCGACAAGGTGGGGCGCCAGGCGCTCCGCTGCATCCGCTGCTCGGCCTGCCTGAACGTCTGCCCGGTCTACGAGCGCGCCGGCGGGCACGCCTACGGCTCCGTCTACCCGGGGCCGATCGGGGCGATCCTGACGCCGCAGCTCAGGGGCATGGACACCGAGCTCGACCGGTCGCTGCCCTACGCGTCGTCGTTGTGCGGCGCCTGTTACGAGGTCTGCCCGGTCGCCATCGACATCCCGTCGGTGCTCGTCGACCTGCGCGCGAAGGCGCGGCACTCCCGTGCCGAGAAGGCGGGCATGGCCGCCGCCGGGTGGGTCTTCAACCGGTCGAAGCGGCTGGCCAAGGCGCAGCGGTTCGGCGGGCGCATGCGCAGGCTCGTGCCCAAGCGGCTGCCCGGCCCGCTGTCGGGCTGGACCGACACCCGCGACCTGCCGGAGATCCCCGCCGAGTCGTTCCGCGACTGGTGGATCAGAGAGGGGAAACGATGAGCGCGGCGGCACGCGAGGTCATCCTGCGGCGCATCCGCTCGGCCGTCGAAGGCGCGCCCGAGGCCGAGATCGTCCGCGGCTACCGGGGCGCGACCGGCGAACGGGGCGACGTGGAGTTGTTCGCCGAACGGGTCCGCGACTACAAGGCGATCGTGCACGTCGTGCCGCGCGCCGAGGTGGCCGCGACCCTCGCCGAGATCACCGGGGGCAGGGTGCTGACCGTCCCGGCGGGGTTCCCCTCCGACATGTACGCCCCCTCGGAGGGCGAACCCGACGGAGTCGTCTCCACCTGCGCCGTCGCCGTCGCGGAGACCGGCACGATCGTCCTGGACGCCGGCCCCGGCCAGGGCACCCGCGCGCAGACCCTCGTCCCCGACTACCACCTGTGCGTGGTGCGCGACGACCAGATCGTGCCGAACGTGCCCGACGCGATCGCCCGCCTCGACCCCACCCGGCCCCTGACGTGGATCAGCGGCCCCTCGGCCACGAGCGACATCGAGCTGAACCGGGTCGAGGGAGTGCACGGGCCGCGCACTCTTGAGGTCGTCATCGCCATCGGGTAGTCGTACGGTATTGGGCGTGTTCGACGAGCGCCTGTCCATCGCCACCGACCGGCTCGTCCTGCGGAACTTCCGGCCCTCCGACCACGACCAGGTCCGGGCGATCGTGCAGGACGGCGCCCACCCGACCGCGCTCCCGCCGGGAGCCCCCGGCTACGCGGGCGGGATCGTCTCGTGGCTCGTCAACGGCGTCCACGAACTGCGCCGGTCGGGTCAGGGCATCCACCTGGCGATCGAGCGCCACGGCCGCATCGTCGGGGCGATCAGCCTGTTCAAGACCCACTGGGGCGCCGGCACCACCGAGGTCGGCTACGGCGTGCACCCCGCCCAACGGGGCAACGGCTACGCCCCCGAGGCCCTCGGCGGGCTGGCCGCCTGGGCGCTCGGCCCGGCCCGGCTGCGGCGGGTCGAGCTGCGCGCGATCGCGGGCAACGCCGCCTCGATCCGGGTCGCCGAGAAGGCCGGGTTCACCCGCGAGGGCCTGCTGCGCGGCGCCGGGTTCGAAGACGACGGGCCGCATGACGTCGTCGTCTTCGGGCTGCTGCGGGGCGACCGGCCGGGCGGGTTCCCCTCCCGGCTGGCGGGCGACCGGCTGGAGTTGCGGCCCTTCGCCAAGCGCGACGCGTTCGACGTGCTGGCCGCCGTGCGCGACGACCCCGAGATCGCCCGCTGGATGCCCTGGGCGGTCGACTACACGCTGGAGAAGGCGCTCGACTGGAGCACCCGCCAGGCCCACACCGACCGGCGGCAGAGTGTCACCTACGCCCTCGAACCGGTCGAAGGCGGGCGGCTGGCCGGGGCGGTGTCGGTGGTGCGGGCCGACCGCGAACGCGGCGACGCCGAGATCGGCTACTGGATCTCCCCGTGGGCCCGGCGGCAGGGGTACGCCGTCGAGGCCACCCGTACACTCACCGCGTTCCTGTTCGCCCAGGGGTTCGCGCGGGTGCAACTGATGATCGCCCAGGGCAACACGGCGAGCCGGAAAGTGGCCGAGAAGGCCGGTTTCGCCGAGGAAGGCATCCTGCGCGGGGCCATCCCGATTCCGGGCGGCAGGGCCGACACGGTGGTTTACGGTCTCTTGATCGGTGAGCTCTGAGCTGGGCAAACCTCGGAAGAATGCCCCATTGCACGACAAGCTCGGCTATGTTTGCGGAGCAGGTCAAGCCAGGGGAGATCGTTGAGATGAGACCGCCGCTGCTGCTCATCGGGCACGGCACGCATGACGATACCGGCGTAGCCGAATTCGGCCGGTTCGTTCATCGGCTCCGTTGCCGGCTCGACGGCGACGTCGCGGACGTCTCCGGCGGCTTCGTCACCGGAGCCCGGCCGCCGCTGGGCGATTCGGTCGCCTCGCTCGTCGCGCGCGGCCACCACCACCTCGTCGCCCAGCCGCTGAGCCTCACCGGCGACCGCGCCGCGCTGGGCGACGTCCCCGGCACGCTGGCGCTGGCCCAGGAGCTCCACCCGACGCTCGGATACGACCTGGGCCGCCCGCTCGGCCCCGACCCGCGCGTCCTGGAACTGCTGGCCGAACGCCTCGCCGACGCCGCGGCCGACATGCCGACGTTCGTGCGCGGCGCCTTCGTCGAGGAGCCCGAGCCGATCGCGCCCGCCGAGACCGCCGTCGTCCTGGTGGGCCACGGCTCGCCGAGCACGTCCGCGAACGCCGAGGTCCACCGCGTGTCGCGGCTGTTCTGGGAGACCCACGCGGCCGACTACCTGACGGTCGAGACGGCCTACGTGTCCCACGCGCGGCCGGGGGTGCCCGGCGGCCTGGAGCGCTGCCGCCGCCTGGGCGCCAAGCGGGTCATCGTGCTGCCCTACGTGTTGTTCGCCGGTGGCGTGCTGGAGCGCATCTGGGCCCAGGCCCTCGCCTACGGCGCCAACCACGAGGGCCTCGACATCCGCTGCGCCGAGGTGATCGGCGACTGCGATGGCCTGGCCGACGTGGTGATCGACCGCTACGAGGAGGCCCTGGCCGGCGCCGCCGCGACCACGGCCCGCCAGCGTTACGCCGAGGCCCTGGACACCGAACGGCTTCAGGAGATCTTCCCGGTCCCGGCCCGCGTCTGATGCCCGTCGATCTCCGCCACCACGGGGACAACGAGGTCGGGCCGGGCCTGGTCGACCTGGCGGTGAACGTCCGGCAGGGCATGCCACCTGCGTGGTTACGGGAGATCCTCGCCTCTTCCATGTCGGAGATTTCGGCATACCCGAATGCGGATCAGGCCACCCGGATCATCGCCGAACACCACGGGCGAGACCCTGATGAGGTCCTGCTCACGGTGGGCGCGGCCGAGGCGTTCACCCTGCTGGCGCGCGTCGCCGCCGGAAGCAGACCGGAATCCTTCAAGCAGGTCGGAGCCGAGTCGGCAATCTCCACGCCGGGTGGGGCCGGGTCGGAATTGTCCGTAGCCGCGGCTCCGGCATCGTCCGAGCCGGGAATGCGCAGGCGGTCGCCCGTCGTGCTCCCGGTGTCGCGACCGGTCGTGGTGCATCCGCAGTTCACCGAGCCCGAGGCGGCGTTGCGGGCCGTCGGGCTGGTGCCCGATCGGGTGCTGTTGCCCGATCCGTTCGTCCTGGACGCCGCGCTGATCCCCGGCGACGCCGATCTGGTCATGATCGGCAATCCGACCAACCCCACGTCCGTGCTGCACCCCGCCGCGACGATCGCCTCGCTCGCCCGGCCCGGCAGGTATCTGGTCGTCGACGAGGCGTTCGCCGACTGTGTGCCGGGAGAGCCGGAATCGCTGGCCTCGGTCAGGTTGCCCGGTCTGGTGGTCATCCGGAGTCTCACCAAGACGTGGGGGCTGGCCGGGCTCCGCGTCGGCTACGTCATCGGCCCGCCGGAGCTCGTCGCCGCGATGCGGGCGGCGCAGCCGCTCTGGGCGGTCTCCACGCCCGCGCTGGCCGCCGCCGAGGCGTGCGTCTCGCCCCGCGCGCAGGCCGAGGCCGCTCAATGGGCCGAGGAGATGGCGGGGCGGCGGCGGATCCTCGCCGACGGCCTGACGGCTCTGGGGGCCCATGTCGTGCCGGAGGCCCGCGGCTCCTTCGTCTGTGTACGCCTCCCGCACGCCCTCCGCCTCAGGACGCTCCTCCGGGAGAAGGGCTTCGCCGTCAGGAGGGGCGACACCTTCCCGGGCCTGGGCCCCGAGTGGCTGCGGGTGGCCGTGCGCGACGATGAGACGACGGCCGCCTTCCTGGCGGCCCTGAAGGAGGCCCGCGATGATCTCCCCGCTTGACCCGGCCGCCATGGCCGAGGCCAGAGCCCACCACGACCGCCTGACCAAGCCGAGGGGCGCGCTCGGCGCTCTTGAGGACGTGGCCGTGCGGTTGGCGGGCATCGCGGCGGTCTCGCCGCCGCCGCTTCCCGAGCCGGTGGCGCTGGCGATCTTCGCGGCGGATCACGGCGTACACGCGCAGGGGGTCTCTCCCTGGCCCCAAGAGGTGACCCAGCAGATGGTCGCCAACTTCCTGGCCGGCGGCGCGGTGGCGAACGCCTTCGCGGCCCAGGTCGGCGCGTCGGTGACGGTGGTGGACGTCGGCGTCAACGGCGACCTGCCGGAGGCCCCCGGCCTGGTGTCGCGCAAGGTCAGGAGGGGCACCGCCGACCTGTCGCTGGGCCCGGCGATGACCGAGGCGGAGGCTCGGCAGGCCAGGGAGGCCGGGGCCGAGGTGGCCGGGCGGCTCGTCGCGCAGGGGGCCCGGTGCCTGGTCACCGGGGACATGGGCATCGCCAACACGACGGCGTCGGCGGCCCTGATCTGCGCGTACACGGGCAAGGAGCCGGGCGAGGTCACGGGACGCGGGACCGGGATCGACGACGCCATGCTCGCCCACAAGATCGCGATCGTCGCGCGGGCCCTGGAGGTCAACCGGGGCCTCGACCCGCTGGCCGCACTGGGTGGTCTGGAGCACGCCGCCCTCGCCGGATATCTGCTGAAAGCGGCGGAGTTGCGCATCCCGGTCGTCCTCGACGGCGTGATCGCCGGTTCGGCCGCGCTGGCCGCCGCCGCGATCGAGCCCGACGCCGCCGGCTACTGGATCGCCGGCCACCGTTCGGCGGAACCCGGCCACACCGCCGCGCTGGCCCACCTCGGCCTGCGTCCGCTGGTCGACCTGGAACTCCGCCTGGGCGAGGGCACGGGCGGTCTGCTCGCCCACCCGCTCGTCGTCGCCGCGGCCCGGGTGCTGCACGAGGTCGCCACCTTCGACGCCGCCGGAGTCACCGACAAGGAGGCCCTCGCATGACCCGTTACGGCCCCATGTACGGCCCCGACATCACCTTCCTCGGCGTCGACCGCTGCGACCTGACCGATCCCGCCTCCTTTGAGGGTGCCGACGTCGTCATCCTGGGCGCGCCCTTCGACGGCGGCACCAGCCACCGCCCCGGGGCCCGGTTCGGCCCGTCGGCCATGCGCCAGGCCTGCTACCTGGCCCACGACGGCTCCCGCCCGAGCCTCGCCCTGCGGGTCGACGGCCTGCGCGATCTCACCGTCCGCGACGCGGGTGACGTCGAGTGCTTCTCCGGCGACCTGGAGACCTCGATCCGCGACATCGAGGCGGCCGTGCACACGATCGCCGCCTCCGGCGCCATCCCGGTCGTCCTCGGCGGCGACCACTCGATCGCGCTGCCCGACGCCCGGGGCGTGGCCCGCCACCACGGCTTCGGCCGCGTCTCGATGATCCACTTCGACGCCCACGCGGACACCGGCGACATCGAGTTCGGCCACCTCTACGGTCACGGCCAGCCCATGCGCCGCCTGATCGAGTCGGGCGCCATCCGGGGCGACCGGTTCCTCCAGATCGGCCTGCGCGGCTACTGGCCCGGCCCCGAGGTCCTGTCGTGGATGGCCGGGCAGAACATGCGCTCGTACGAGATGACGGAGATCGTCCACAGGGGCCTCTCCGAGTGCCTGACCGAGGCCTTCACGATCGCCCTGGACGACTGCGACGGCATCTTCCTGTCCGTCGACATCGACGTCTGCGACCCGGGCCACGCCCCAGGCACCGGCACCCCCGAACCGGGGGGCCTGTCGGCCAGGGAACTGCTCGACTCCGTCCGGCACGTCTGTTACGAACTGCCGGTCGTCGGCCTGGAGGTCGTGGAGGTCGCACCGCCCTACGACCACGCCGACATCACCGCCCTGCTGGGCAACCGGGTCGTGCTGGAGGCCCTGTCGGCGATCGCCCGGAGGCGGTCGGGCGAGCCGTGGGACCCCCGCCGGCCCCTGCTCGACGGCCGCTGACCGGAGGTTCTACCAGCCGCCGCCGTGGAGCTGGCCGCGCACCGCGCCGCCGGGGAACTCGCTGGTGTGCAGGTTGGTGTACCAGTTCTTCGGGTTCTTCTTGATGCCCTTGGCCACCGACGACGAGGCCGTCCCGGTGCCGGCGATGCCGTTCATGCCCGCCGGGAGGCCCGAGGGGGCCGCGAAGAAGTCCACGACGACCGGGCCGTTCTTGCCCTTGGGCGCCTTGTGGATGTGCGCGAGGGTCGGCTGCGCGATGTTCTTCCAGACGGTCGCGAAGTGGACCTTGGTGCCCTTCACCCAGACCAGCCAGACGGCCTTGCCGTTCTTGTCGCCGACCTTGGTCCCCGGCGCCGGGACCTCCTGCCTGCCGTCGGCGATCGCGGTGAGCGTCGAGCGCGAGCCGGTGGCCAGCACCGTGTCGAGGTGGACGGGCTTGATGCGGTGGAGCTGGGCCCGCACGGCGCCGCCGGGGAACTCGCCGGTGTGCAGGTTGGCGTACCAGCCGGCGGGGTTGTTCCTGATCCGGTTCAGCAGGGCCCCGTCGTCGACGGTCACGCTGCCCTTGACCGCGCTCAGCGTGCCCGGCAGGGCCGACCCCATGAAGAAGCCGATCTTCACGTCGCCGTTCCTGCCCTTGACGCCCTGGTGGATGTGGAAGGCGGTGGGGGCGGCGGTGCCCTGCCAGCGGACGGCGTACTCGACCTTGTTGCCGTGGATGCGGAACACCGCGACCGCGATGCCGTCCTTGTCGCCGACCTTCGTGCCGGGGGCCTTGACCTCGTTCTTGCCGAGCAGCGTGGCCGCGAAGTAGGCGTCGGGGGCCTGCTGCACGGACCCGACGGCCTGGGAGCCGTGACCGGGGTGGGCGGCGGCGGGAGTGGCGGCGAGGGCGGCGGCGAGGGCGAGACCGGGGACGATGAGCTTGCGCAGCATTTCGGGGAACTCCTGTTTGTCGCTTCCGGGTGCTTGCGGATGACAGTAGGAGTTGCGATAAGCCCCGTTCTGTGGTCAATTACCCACTCGGCGGCAGTGTGACCGACGTCACTCCTTTGGGTGGGACAAGACCGATACCGGCGATCTCTTGAGCCGCGTCACAGGTCAGCCGGTAGGTTTACTGCCTAACGAAACCTGTGCCACAACGAGGGAGAAATGGCCCCCTATCTGCTCGGCCTGCGGCTCGACGGGCGGCGGGTGCTGGTCGTCGGCGGCGGCCGGGTCGCCCAGCGGCGCATCCCCGCCCTGCTCGACGCCGGCGCCGCGGTCACACTGGTCTCGCCCAGCGCGACGCCCGCGCTCGACGACCTGATCGCCGACGGCCGCGTCACCTGGGAACGCCGCCGCTACCAAGAGGGCGACGTCGACGACGCCTGGCTGGTCCACGCCTGCACCAGCGACCGCGCCGCCAACGCCGCCATCGCCGAAGAGGCCGAGGCCAAGCGCATCTGGTGCGTCCGCGCCGACGACAAGGACGCCTCCGCGGCCTGGACCCCGGCCAGCGGCCGGGTCGACGAGATCGGCGTCGCGGTCACCGCCGGGGGAGACCCGCGCCGGGCGGCCGGCATCCGCGACGCGGTCGTCGACGCCCTCCGCGACGGCGCCATCGACGCCCGCCGCCACCGCGACAAGCCCGTCGGCGTCGCCCTCGTCGGCGGCGGCCCCGGCGACCCGGGCCTGATCACCGTCCGGGGACGCCAGCTCCTCGCCCAGGCCGACGTCGTGATCGCCGACCGGCTCATCCCGCGTTCCCTCCTCGACGAGCTCTCCGCCGACGTCGAGCTCATCGACGCGGCCAAGGTCCCCTACGGCCGGTTCCTGGCCCAGGAGAAGATCAACGAGCTGCTGGTCTCGCGGGCCCTCGAAGGGAAGTTCGTGGTCCGCCTGAAGGGCGGCGACCCCTTCGTGTTCGGCCGGGGCGGCGAGGAGATGCTCGCCTGCGCCGAGGCCGGGGTGCCCGTGACGGTCGTACCCGGAATCACCAGCGCGGTCGCGGTGCCCGCCTCGGCCGGGGTGCCGGTCACCCATCGGGGCGTCAGCCAGGACTTCCACGTCGTCTCGGTGCACGTCGCCCCCGGGCACCCGGCCTCGACCGTCGACTGGAGGCTATTGGCGGGATCAGAGGGAACCCTGATACTGCTGATGGCCGTGGAACGCATCGCGGAGATCGCCGACACTTTGCTGCGTGAGGGACGTTCGCCGGAAACTCCCGTAATGGTGGTACAGGACGGTACTCTTCCCACCCAGCGGGCGGTGCGCGCCACCTTGCGCGACGTGGCTGAGCGCGTCACCGCCGCGGGCGTACGGCCACCGGCGATCGTCGTCGTCGGCGACGTCGTCAAGGTCGGTCAGGAGATCGAAATGGTGCGAGCGGAGCGAGCCCGATGAAGGCTGCCAACCAGACACCGCGGTCCGAACCCGCAGACGAGGCCGCCATGCCCGAGGAAGAACCCGAGTCGCCCGGCGAGCAGACACTGAACTTCCGGGCGATCAGAGACGACGAGCCCCCTGATGAGGCGGCTCCAGACGAGGACGAGGACCTCTACGAAGAGGACTTCCCCCTCCCCGAACAGGTGTCGGGCGCCCTCACCGACGCCCTCAGCCAGCTCCGCGAGGCCGTCTCCGGCCTCCATCTCGGCCTCGACGTGCCCGGCGCCGACGAGGCCCGCAAGTCTCAGGCGGCCGTGCTGGCCCAGCTCGACGACTACGTCATCCCCCGCGTCCACATGAGCACCGCCCCCGCCCTGATCGTCGTCGCCGGATCGACGGGGGCCGGGAAGTCCACCCTGGTCAACACCCTCGCCGCGCAGACCGTCAGCGCCACGGGCGTGCGCCGCCCCACCACCGGCACCCCCGTCCTGGTCTGCAACCCGGCCGACGAACGCTGGTTCACCAAGGGCACCCTGCTGAGCGGCCTCAACCGGATCGACGCGCCGGGGGAGGGCCCCGGCGCCGACTCGATCGTGGTCGCCTCCACCAAGTGGCTGCCCCAGGGCGTCGCCCTGCTCGACACCCCCGACATCGACTCGGTCGTCGAGGAACACCACGACATCGCCCACCGCATGCTCGACGCCGCCGACCTGTGGGTCTTCGTCACCAGCGCGGCCCGCTACGCCGACGCCCCCTCGTGGGGCCTGCTCAAGCTCGCCAAGGAACGCGGCGCCCGCCTGGTGATCGTCCTGTCCCGCGTCCCGGTGCGCTCCCGCGAGGTCGTGGCCAAACACTTCACCCGCATGCTCGACGAATACGGCCTCGGCGAGGTGGAGCGCTTCATCGTCAACGAGACCACCGTCACCGACGGCCGCCTGCCCGACGAAGAGGTGGCCGACCTGCGCATGTGGTTGTCGGAGTTGTCGGTCGACGAGCAGCGCCGGGCGCTGGCCGTCCAGGCGACGCTGAACGGCGTGCTCAACAGCTTCCGCGCCCGCGTGCCCGCGCTGGCCCGCCACCTGGAGACCCAGGTGGCCCTGCGGGCCGACCTGCGCTCGGACATCGACGCGGCGTTCTCCGGAGCCCTGGCCGAGATCGAGGAGTCGACCCGCGACGGCTCCCTGCTGCGCGGAGAGGTCCTGGCCCGCTGGCAGGACTTCGCCGGGTCGGGCGACCTGATGCGCACCCTCCAGATCCGCCGGGCCAAGAACCACGGCCCCGAACGCCTCGGCGCGCTCCGCAACGCCCTGCGCAGCGGCCTCGAATCGGTCATCAGCACGGCCGTCCACCGCGCCTCGGAAGAGGTCGTCACCCGCTGGCGCCAGCGCGCCGGAGCGGGCGACCGCCTGGCCGCCCTGCCCGGCCTGGGCCGCCCCGCCGACGACGTCGACCGCCGCACCGCGCGCATGGTCGCCTCGTGGCAGGACCACGTGACCGAGCTGGTCCGCACCGAGGGCGTCACGAAGCGGTCGGTCGCCCGCCTGGTCTCCTTCGACGTCGAGTCGCTCGCCCTGATCTTCACCGTCGGCCTGCTCGGCTACGGCACCGGCGACGCCCCCGGCGGCAACGGCGCCCTCCCGCAGCGGCTCCTGCGCGGCCTGCTCGGCGCCGAGTCGCTGCGCAGCATCAGCGCCAAGGCCCGCTCCGACCTGCGCGCCCGCGTCGGTTTACTGTTCGACGACGAGACGCTGCGCTACGTCGACGCCCTCGACGGAGCCGGGATCCCCGACGAGTCCGCGGCCACCCGGCTCTACCAGGCCACCTACAACCTTGAGGTCGCCCGATGACGATCACCGCCGAGCCGAGGCACGGCCTCGGCACGCGGCTGGCCGCCCTCACCCGGGTGGTCGATCTCGGCCAGGGCCGCGAAGACGCCGACCTGCTGACCGAGGCGACCCAACTGATCATCCGGGCCGGCAACCGCCTCAAACTGTCGTCCGACCACACCGTCGTGGCCCTGGCCGGCGGCACGGGCAGCGGCAAGTCGTCCCTGTTCAACGCCATCTCGGGCCTCGACCTGTCACCGACGGGCGTCCGCCGCCCCACCACGGCCCGCACCCACGCGTGCGTGTGGGGCCTGGAGGGCGCCGCCCCCCTGCTCGACTGGCTCCAGATCCAGTGGCGCCACCGCTTCTCCCGGGCCAGCGCCCTCGACAAGGGCGACGGCCAGCTCAACGGCCTGATCCTGCTCGACCTCCCCGACCACGACTCGATCCGAGCCCTGACCGACACCGAGGCCGACCGCCTGATCACGTCGGCCGACCTGATCGTCTGGGTCCTCGACCCCCAGAAGTACGCCGACGCCTCCACCCACCGCCGCTACGTGACCGAACTCGCCGGCCACGACGCCGTGACGGTCTTCGCCCTCAACCAGGCCGACCGCCTGACCCCGGAGGAGGTCGAGGAGTGCCTCACCGACCTCCGCGACCTGCTGGCCCGCGAGGGCGTCGACAACCCCCGCGTGGTCGCCACCTCGGCCGTGACGGGCGGCGGCATCGACGACCTGCGGGCCGAACTGGCCGAGTCGGTCAGCGCCCGCCGGGCCGGCTACCTGCGCCTGGAGGCCGACCTCGACCGCCTGATGCTCCGCCTGGCCAAGGACATGCCGGCCCTGCTCAAGGTCGACCCCACGGTCGCCCCCGACCGCCGGGCCGGTCTGACCGACGCCCTGTGCGACGCCGTCGGCGCGCCCGCCGTGGGCGAGGCCCTGGAGAACGTCTACGGCACCCGCTCGATCGACTGGGTCGGCTGGCCGTGGGGCCGCTGGGCGTCGCGTTTCCGCGGCGACCCCCTGAAGCACCTGAAGCTCGGCGACGTGAAGGACGAGATCCGGACCCTCGTCTCCGACTCCGTCCGCGCCCAGCCGGCCGAGGTCGACAACGCCGTCCAGGCCCTGTCCGACGGCCTGACCCAGGGCATGCCCGAACCCTGGCAGGACGCCGTGCGTGACGCGGCCCGCTCGCGGTCGGGCCAGTTGCCCAAGGTCCTGACCGACGAACTGGCCGAGATCGCGCCGCCCCTCGACCGGGTGCCGGGCTGGTGGCGGCTGGCGAAGGTGTGGCAGTTCCTCCTCGTGCTGCTGTTCGTGGCGGGCCTCGGGCTCGTCGGGTCGATCGTGGCCTACGGGGTGCTGAAGGTCGGCGAGCCACCCTCGGAGCTGCTGGGAGACGTGGCGGCCCTCCCGTGGGTGGTGCTGATGATGGCCAGCGTGCTCGGGGTGGGGCTCCTGTCGGCGATCGCGAGCCGCAACTTCGTGGTGATGGCCGCGGGGAAGGAACGCGACCGGCTCGAAAGGGACATGCGCCGCCGGGTGGCCGCAGTGGCCCAGGACCTGGTGATCGAACCGGTCGAACGTGAACTGACCCGATACAACGACTACTTCGCGGCGCTGGACACCTCACGGCGATGACGGCCCGAGCACATGCCCATGAGCCCATGGGGGAACCTCGACTGTCGGCGCCCTGACGGGCCGGCCTGCCCGGGGGAGGTGAGCAGACCGGCCCTCGACGGTGGGAGCCGTCGGATCGTCAGGCGGCGGCGGGCACCGCCTCGGCGGGCCACGACTCGGTCTCTTCGTTCTCCGCCGGGTCGTCGTGACCCGCGCCGCCCTCCAGGACCCGCAACCCGGCGGCGTTGAGCTCCCAGTCGCGGGTGTCGTCCTCCATCGCGCGCAGGTCGTCGTCGGTCATGGGACCGCGTGAGGCGCCCCTGGCGGGGCGTTCGAAGCTGGAGATGCCCCACTTCAGGTCATGGCCGACGGAGGTGGCCTCCACCTCCACCCAGAAGCGCTGCTCCCCCTCCCGCTCGAACTGCTTGACCCGGAGCTTGCCGACCACCACGACCGGGTGCCCCCGCCGGACCGACTGGGCGACGTGGTCGGCCAGCCCCCGGTAGGACCGGACGGTGTAGAAGGTCGTCTCGCCGTCGCGCCAGGTCTGCGTCTGGCGGTCGAGGACCCGGCGGTCGACGGCCACCCGCATGGAGGTGGCGCGGGACCCGTCGCCGAACGTGAACTGCTTGGGGTCGTCGGTGACGTTGCCGGTCAGCGTCACGTAGATCTCGCTCATAACTCTCTGTCCTCCGTCTGCCCGGACCCTCGCCGGGCTCGGGCACAACAGTGGCCTGGTCTCCACCTGGCCGACGGGCGTGCGTCCGCCTCTGTGGATAACCCGGAGACGGGCGAACGGCCTGTGGACAAGCGGACGGCGCTCCGGCACACCAAAAACCAGACCTGGCGCTCCTGGGCCAGATCTGGTTGGTGATCTTCAGGACCCCGGAAAAAGTTGGGGGCCCTGGTTCGGCGCCCCGGCTGGAGAGAACCGGAGGCGGCCGTCTAGCGGCTGGACGATCGGGAAACGGTCGCTGGTGCGCGATGGAGGGGGCATCGGCCGTGCGCGGCCGATATCCCACACGCTGTTTCACCAGCGTGGGGAGGACGGCCGATGGCGACTAAACGTGTCGCTGCGAGAGCACCAGACTGGTCAGGTCCAGACAACGCCCCGAGCCATGGCTGCTCCTTTCCGCGCGCGGCCCGCTCCGGGTGAGCGGTCAACCTCCGTGCCGGCCATCGGATCGTGATGGCCACCTCGCCCAAGGTAGCGGTTCCCGTCGCGCGTCGCACACTCCGCAACTATTGTGTTACACATCGTGAGACGCTGCGTTCAGCGGATGAGAAGGCGTTTGGGGGAGCGGATGACAGCGCCCAGTCAGACCTCGGCCAAACCAATCGGGGGGCCTCCGTCGCGGGCGGGCCGCTGGCCTTTGATGGCACAGCGACGCCCGTTGGTCGGCTATCTCTTTCTGATCGTCACCATCGATCTCGTCGCGATCGCCGGGTTGTCGCTGGTGACCGTTCCGTCGGCCGGCGATCTGCTGGTGTTCTGCTCGCTGATGGCCTGCGGCGCCGTGTGCATCGAGGCGACCCGGCGGCTCGGCATGCCCGCCGGGGTGTCGCGCGACCTGCTCTCGGCCTGGTGGTTGCCGGTGGCGCTGCTGCTGCCGCCGGTCTACGCGCTGCTGGCGCCCATTCCGTTGCAGATCCTCCTGCAGTTGAGGGTGCGCGCCACCGTCGTCTACCGGCGGGTGGTCACGTCGGCGGCCATCGGGCTGGCGGCCGGGGCGGCCTCGCTGGTGTTCCACTCGCAGGTCGACGACCCCGCCCGGCTGACCGAGGGGGTGGGGTGGCCGATAGTGCTGGCCGTCGGCTGCGCGGCGCTGTTCACGATCCTCAACACCGCCCTGATCGCGGTCGCCGCCCACACCGCCGATCCCGACGTCCGCTGGCGCGATGTGCTGTGGGATCGGGAGAGCCTGCTGCTCGACGCGGTCGAGTTGTGCCTCGGGCTGATCGTCGCGATCATGTGCGGGCTCAACCTCCTGCTTCTGGTGCTGGCGCTGCCGCCGGTCATGCTCCTCCAGCGCAGCCTGATGCACGCCCAGTTGCAGGCCGCCGCCCGCACCGACCCGAAGACCGGGTTGCTGAACGCCGCCGCGTGGCAGCGGGAGGCCGACACGGAGATCGTCCGGGCCCACCGCACGGGTGAGATGCTCGCGCTGCTGATCGTGGACATCGACCACTTCAAGCGGGTCAACGACACCTACGGCCACCTCGTCGGCGACCAGGTGCTCATCGGGGTGGCCGCCACGCTGCGCAGCCAGCTGCGCGACTACGACGTGGTCGGGCGGTTCGGCGGCGAGGAGTTCGTGGTGCTGCTGCCGCGGGCCGATCTGGCCGAGGCGCGGCGGGTGGCCGAGCGGCTGCGCAGCCGGGTCGGGCGCATGGCGGTGCCCGCCGACGACGCCATGATCACGGTCACCATCTCGCTCGGGGTCGCGATCATGAACGTGCACGGCCATGATCTCATCGAGCTGCTGGCCGCCGCTGACCTGGCGCTTTACCGGGCCAAGGAGCTCGGGCGCGACCGGGTCTGCCTGCCGGCGCAGCAGATGCCGCCACCCGGCGGCAAGCCAGCAACCGCGTGCTGAGTTGCCACTAAGCTTGACTGCATGGCCGAGTACATCTACACGTTGCAGCGCGTGCGCAAAGCACACGGCGACAAGGTGATCCTTGACGACGTCACGCTGTCCTTCCTGCCCGGAGCGAAGATCGGGGTGCTTGGCCCGAACGGAACGGGCAAGTCCACCCTGCTCCGCATGATGGCCGGTCTCGAACCGACCTCCAACGGCGAGGCCCGCCTGATGCCCGGCTACACCGTGGGCATGCTGCAGCAGGAGCCCCCGCTCAACGAGTCCAAGACCGTTCTCGGGAACGTCGAGGAGGGCGTCGCCGAGACCAAGGCGATGCTCGACCGCTTCAACGCCATCGCCGAGCAGATGGCCACCGACTACAGCGACGCGCTGCTCGAAGAGATGGGCAAGCTGCAGGACGAGCTCGACCACCGCAACGCGTGGGACCTCGACGCCCAGCTCGAACAGGCGATGGACGCCCTGCGCTGCCCGCCGCCCGACGCCGACGTGACCACCCTCTCCGGTGGTGAGCGCCGCCGGGTCGCGTTGTGCAAGCTCCTCCTCGAACAGCCCGACCTGCTGCTCCTCGACGAGCCCACCAACCACCTCGACGCCGAGAGTGTCAACTGGTTGGAGTCCCACCTGGAGAAGTACCCCGGAACCGTTCTGGCCGTCACCCACGACCGCTACTTCCTCGACAACGTGGCGACGTGGATCCTGGAGCTCGACCGAGGCCGCTGCTTCCCCTACGAGGGCAACTACTCGACCTACCTTGAGGCCAAGGCCGCCCGTCTGAAGGTCGAGGGCCAGAAGGACGCCAAGCGCAAGAAGCGCCTGGAAGAAGAGCTCCAGTGGGTCCGGTCCAACGCCCGCGCCCGCCAGACCAAGAGCAAGGCCCGTCTCCAGCGCTACGAGGAGATGGCCGCCGAGGCCGACAAGTTCCGCAAGCTCGACTTCGAGGAGATCCAGATCCCGCCGGGCCCGCGTCTGGGCACGACGGTCATCCGGGCCGAACACCTGACCAAGGGCTTCGAAGACCGCGTCCTGATGGACGACCTGACGTTCGACCTGCCGCGCAACGGCATCGTCGGCATCATCGGCCCCAACGGCGTCGGCAAGACGACCCTGTTCCGCATGATCACCGGCAGCGAGACCCCCGACAAGGGCTCGATCGTCATCGGTGACACCGTGAAGATCTCCTACGCCGACCAGTCGCGCGGGGGCATCGACCCGAACAAGAACGTGTGGGAGGTCGTGTCCGACGGGCTCGACTTCATCAAGGTCGGCAACGTCGAAATGCCGTCGCGCGCCTACATCGCGGCGTTCGGCTTCAAGGGCCCCGACCAGCAGAAGAAGGCCGGCGTCCTGTCCGGCGGCGAGCGCAACCGGCTCAACCTGGCGCTCACCCTCAAGCAGGGCGGCAACGTGCTGCTGCTCGACGAGCCGACCAACGACCTCGACACCGAGACGTTGTCGTCGCTGGAGAACGCGCTGCTCGACTTCCCGGGCTGCGCCGTGATCACCTCCCACGACCGGTGGTTCCTCGACCGCATCGCGACCCACATCCTGGCCTGGGAAGAGGGCTCGAACTGGTTCTGGTTCGAGGGCAACTTCGCCGACTACGAGAAGAACAAGATCGAGCGCATGGGCGCCGAGGCGGCCCGTCCCCACCGCGTGACCTACCGGAAGCTCACCCGCGACTAGAGCCCACGGGACAACGGCAAAGGCCACCGGCGACCACCGCAGGTGGCCTTTCGCGTCCGGCCGTGAATCCGGCTGGCCGCCTCAGGACGGTTGTCCGTGGAGCGCCACGTGGTTGTGCCGCGGCCCGTCGATGTGATCACAACGCACCGTGCCGGTGGCCCCGCGAGACGCGAGACCACCGGCAGGGTGTCCCAACAGGGAAGGGTTACTTCTTCCAGCCCGGCGTGATGCCGCACTTGGCCTTCTGGTTGATGCAGACCTTCACGAGCGCGCTCAGGGTGTCCTGCTTCCAGGCGTTCATGAAGTCACCGTGGATCGACGACGCCATGCCCGACGACAGGGCGAGGCCGTCGCCGCCGAGGGAGTCGTAGCCGAGCATCATCGAGATGTTCGGGACGGCGACCGGGTACTTGCCGGTGCAGGTGCCGTTGACGGCGGGGCCCATGTGCGACTTGTGGTCGGGCGAGTCGATGTGCTTGCCGTCCCAGCAGTCCTGGAAGGTGAGCTGGTAGATCAGGTTGCCGCCCGGGGCGCAGACGGGCCAGTTGCCGTCGGCGCTGCGGCCGGTCTCGGCGCTGCCGGCGCACCAGAACTGGCCGGAGGCGCCCTTGGGGGTCGCGACCTGGCGCTTGGCGTCACCCTGGACGACACGCAGGCCCGGCGGGAACGGCTTGACCTCGGACGGGTCCTTGAGGCGCGAGCCGTAGTAGGCGCGGAAGTTCTTCATCGCGACCGGCTTGCCGTTCTTCAGCAGCGTCGGCGCCCAGTAGGCGCTGTTGTCACCGGGGGCGTCACAGGTCGTGGTGCTCTTGAGCAGGTCCTCGGTCGTGGTCTTCGCGGAGACCTTCGGGCCGAAGAAGGTGTGCAGGTGGGACGCGCCGACCAGGCCGGGCAGCACGATCGGGTCGTCCGCGGCCTCGTTGGCCACCGTGCAGTTGGTGTGGAACTCGGGCACCCGGACGATGTTGGCGGGGACCGTCTCGAACGGGATCTTGTCGTACGCGTCCAGCGTCTTCTGCCACGCGGCCTCGTCCACGGGCACCCAGCCGGCGGCGGGGGTGGTGGGGTTGGCCGTCGGGGTGGTGCTGGGCGTCGGCTTCGTCGGGGTGGGGGTCGGGGTCGGCTGGGGCTGCGTGCCGCCGCCGGCGCCGAAGACCTGGAACTCCCAGAGGGAGACGCCGTACTGGCTGGAGCGCTTGGTGGCGTACAGGCGGACGAAGCGGCCGGTGGTCGACAGGTCGATCGTCTGGACACCGCCCTTGTTCGTGGTGGTGTTGTACACCATCTTCCAGGGGCCGCTGCTGGAGGCGGCGGTCTGGATCTGGAAGGCCGTGGCGTAGGCGCGCTCCCAGTTGATGACGATCTTGTCGATGGCGGTGGACTTGCCGAGGTCGACGGCGAGCCACTGCGGGTCGCTGAACTTGCTGGACCAGCGGGTGCCGGTCTTCCCGTCGAAGGCGGCCGCGGGCGACAGGTCACCGCGCTCCGACGACGAGGCGATGGCGGTACGGCCCTGAGAGACGGGCGCTTCGGCTGCGATGGCCGGGGAGGTGACGCTCACCACGGAGGTGCCCAGGAGGCCGACGAGGGCACCGGCCAGCGCCAGGCTGCGGACCTGACGTGCACCGGACTGGCGTCCGGCTCGGATGCCGCGCGAGGCGGGTGTGCTCATGGTGGTTGGAGTCCTTGTCCTGTTGAGGAGACGTGGAGGGGGGCGCTCACTACGCGCCGCCACCTAGGAGACCCGCAGGTCGCGGGGGGATAACAAAAACTTCCGGGAAGTCGGGAAGTTTTTTGTGACCTCGCCCGGACGGGCACGACCTGTCGCGTGAGAGTGATCACCTTCGACGGTGACGAGACGTTGTGGGACTTCCAGGGGGCGATGCGACGGGCACTCGCCCTGGCGGCGGGGCTCTTCGGCCCGCCGGTCACGGCGGAGTGGCTGAGGCGGGTCCGCGACGACGTGGCGGCGCGGGCCGAGTTCGCCGGCGCGCCGATGGAGGACATCCGCCGGGTGGCCTTCGGCGAGTGCGCCCGGCTGACCGGCGCGGCCGACGGGTTCGCCGATCGGGTGCACGCCGAGTACATGCGCGCCCGGCACGCCGGCGTCACGCTCTACCCCGACACGCTGCCGTGCCTGCGGGAGTTGCGGTCGAGGGGCCATCGGCTGGCCCTGATCACCAATGGGAACTCGCGCCCCGACCTGATCGGGGTGGCGGATTTCCTGTCCTGTACGGTCGCCGCCGCCGAATGCGGGCATCGCAAGCCCGACCCGGAGATCTACCGCTACGCGGCGGCCCGCCTGGGCGTGACGCCGGGAGAGTGTGTCCATGTGGGCGACCATCCGGTCGAAGACGTGGACGCGTCGGCGGAAGCGGGCATGCGCGCCGTCTGGCTCGACCGCGTGAGGGGCCTGGAGAGACCAAGGCGGGCCTGGCGAAGGATCGACAGCCTCGCGGAGCTCCCCGGGCTCCTGTGATCCTCTCGGGCCCTCACCGCACGCAGGGGCCGTCGACCCGGCCGGCAGGTCAACACACGACGCGCAGACCGGGTGCGCCGCCGGGCCTCAGCCCAATGGCAGGGCGAACAGATCTTCGGGTAGAGCACAGCCGTAGTCCTGCAACGGCGTGAGATCGCCGAGCACGATCTGCTGGACCTCGCCCGCCGGGGACAGGCCGTCGGGGCGGTCCAAGAGGCGGTGGCCCGGAGTCGCGCCGCCGTGGCCGACCGGCGTCTCCCGCACGTCGGCCGCGAGCCGCCCGAGCCGGTCGAGGAGGATGCCGACCGCGTCGTACACATCCGCGACGTTGTCAGCGGCGACCTCTTCGCTGACGCCAGGGTGGAGATCGCGGTATGCCGCCCGCGCCGCCGCCAAGAAACGCGCCGGATCCACGACCACGACGTCTCGGCGGGTCCGGACGCTGATCGTCATGCCTTCTCTTAACAGCCTCTGTTCGTCCACCGTCCGATTCTGGCGGGATCCCCGGTGTTCTCCAGGTGGAGTTTTTTCCTCCTGAGTAGAAGGTGGCGGGAGAAGAGAACGGGTGGAAATCTTTCCCTCTCGGAACACCCCCGACGTAGCAGGAGCCGTGTGGCCCCGGCTCAGGCCAGCAACCAGGCGCCGCCGTCAGCCGGCAGCAGGTCGTCGACGAGGGGCGTCGTCGCCAGCACCAGTTCTTTGTGCCCCGGCAACGGCACCGGGACGTCGCCGCAGTTCACCGCGCAGATCACCGGCCCCCGCCGGAAGAACAGCGTGTCGGGCGGCCCCGCCAGCCATTCGACCTCGTCGCCGGACATGATGCGCTTCCGCCAGGCCAGCGCCGCCTTGTAGAAGGACAACGTCGAGGCCGGGTCGGCGGCCTGCCGCTCGGCACTCAGCAACGCCCAGCTCGACGGCTGGGGCAGCCACGGCTCACCCGTGCCGAACCCATAAGGGCTCGCGGAGCCCGACCACGGCAGCGGCACCCGGCACCCGTCACGCCCGGGCAGTTCGCCGTCGGTCTGGAAGAAGGTGGGGTCCTGCCGCTTGTCCGGAGGAATTTCCTGTACCTCGGGGAGGCCGAGTTCCTCCCCCTGGTAGAGGTAAGCCGAACCAGGGAGGGCCAACATGGCCAGGAGTGCGGCTTTCGCCCGGTCTATCCCGCCGGACGGCGTCAGCGACCCCTCTCCGTAGCGGGTCACATGCCGCACCACGTCGTGGTTCGACAACACCCACGTCGGCGCCGCGATCTCGGTCAAAGTCTTCTCGATCACCGCGCGGAAGGCGTCGGCCGACCAGGGGGCCTTCAACCAGGCGAAGTTGAAGCTCTGGTGGAGCTCGTCCGGGCGTACGTAAAGAGCGAGGTCTTCGGCGGTGTCGGTCCACACCTCGCTCACGAAGGCACGCTCGCCGGGGTAGGTGTCGATGAGCGCCCGCCACTCCCGGTAGACCTCGTGGACCTCGGGGCGGCTCGACATCGGGCTGCCGGACACGAAGCCGGCGGTGGTGTCGGGCAGGTCTTCGGCCTTGTAGAGGCCGTTGGCGACGTCGATGCGGAAGCCGTCGACGCCCCGGTCGAGCCAGAAGCGCAGCACGTCGAGGAACTCGGCGTGGACGTCGGGGTTGCGCCAGTTGAAGTCGGGCTGCTCGGGGGCGAACAGGTGGAGGTAGTAGGAGCCGTCGGCGACGCGGGTCCAGGCCGGGCCGCCGAACACCGACTGCCAGTTGTTGGTCTCGGCGCGGAACAGGTAGCGGTCGCGCTTGACCCCGCGCAGCGCCTCCTGGAACCAGGGGTGCTCGATCGAGCTGTGGTTCGGGACGATGTCGATCATCACCCGCAGGCCCAGCCCGTGGGCCTTCTCCATGAGGGCGTCGAAGTCGGCCAGGGTGCCGAACGCCGGGTCGACGTCGCGGTAGTCGGCCACGTCGTAGCCGCCGTCGGCCATCGGCGACCGGTAGAAAGGCGTCAGCCAGACGGCGTCGACGCCGAGTTCGGCGAGGTAGGGGAGCCGGTCGGTCACCCCGGGGAGGTCGCCGACGCCGTCACCCGAGGCGTCGGCGAAGCTGCGGACGTAGATCTCGTAGACGACGGCGTCACGCCACCAGGGGGAGGTCATCTCATGCGTTTACCAGGCTGTGGGCGGCGTAAACCAGGTATTGCCACAGCTTGCTCTCCTGTTCGGCGGGGAGCTGGAGTTCGTTGACGGCGTCGCCCATGTGCTTCAGCCAGGCGTCGCGCTCGGCCTCGCCGATCACGAACGGGGCGTGGCGCATGCGCAGCCGGGGGTGGCCGCGCTCCTGGCTGTAGGTGTTGGGGCCACCCCAGTACTGCTTGAGGAACATCCGCAGCCGGTCTTCGGCCCCCTCGAAGTCGTCTTCGGGATAGAGGGGTTTGAGCACCGGGTCTTCGCGGACGCCTTCGTAGAACCGCCGCACCAGCCGGTCGAAGGTCTCCTCGCCGCCGACGAGGTCGTAAAACGTCTGCTCGCTGCTCACCTACTCAGGTTAAAACAGCTCCCGAGTGCCGGTGTCACGCGATCGTTGCGATGGCCAGGCCGCGCTCGTCGAAGGCCCTCTTGATCCGGGTACGCAGCTCGCGCGCCACCTCGTGCTGCTTGCCCGGGGCGGTCTTGGCGACGACGCGGAAGACGATGGCCGTGCCGGAGATCTGCTCCATGCCGAAGACCTGGGGCTCCTCGACGATGATGTTGTCGCGGTAGGCCTGGTCGTCCCACATCTCGGTCGTCACCTTCACGAGGATGTCGCGGGTCTGGGCCACGTCCGAGTCGTAGGCGACGGGGATGTCCACGAGGGCGCGCGACCAGCCCTGCGACTCGTTGGCCACGCGGGTGATGGTGCCGTTGCGGACGTACCAGACCTTGCCGTCGGCGTCGCGGAGCCGCGTTATGCGCAGGCTGACCGCCTCGACGGTGCCGGTGGTGACGCCGACGTCGACCACGTCGCCGACGCCGTACTGGTCTTCCATCAGCATGAACATGCCGGCGATGAAGTCCTTCACGAGCTCCTGGGCGCCGAACCCTATGGCGACGCCCAGGATGCCGACGCTGGTCAGCAGGGGCGCCAGGTCGAGGCCGAGGCGGGAGATGATCATCAGCAGGGCGGTGCCGAGGATCACTATCGAGGTGACGTGCCGCAGGACCGAGCCCAGGGTCTCCGAACGCTGGCGGCGGCGTTCGGCGAGGATCGCGTCGAGGCCCTCCTGCGGGCCGCCGAACCGGGACCGCAGCCGCTCCGGCATGGACACGGAGGAGGCGCGGGTGGAGATGCGCTTGATCAGGCGGTGCACGATCGCCCGCAGGATGACGGCGACCACCAGGATCAGCACGACCGCGATGCTCGCGCTGAGCAGACCCGCGACGATCTTCGCCCAGTCCGCGTTCCCTATCAGGCCGCTCACCAGATTGCAGATCCCGAAGTCGTCACTGCTGCACAGCGCGTTCGCCGCCGCCTTCGGGTCTATGAGGCCACTCGGGGTGGGGATGGGGGTGGGAGACGGGGAAGGGCTCGGGGAGAGCAGGAACACGGAGTGGATCCCCCTCGGATCGGCTCGGTCGGATTCGGGCAGGCCTGCACCCATATTGCCGATCGAACCGGCTGTCGTCACATTCACGCCGGGGGACGTGAGCACCGTCTCACCGGGCCGCGGAGGGCGGCGGGACCGGTGCTCCTGTGGCGGTCAGCGGGGCGGAGACGCGCACCCGGAAGCGTGTCTCGTGCCTTTCTCCGAGAGGGGGATCCCCCCCAGTGCCGCCCGTACACGCGGGCGGCAGACCAGGGAAAACCGTGATGATTCGGGGCCGGCGGGCCGGCCACAACGTTCCCTGGGGAACGTTCCGCACCGGGCCGCCCGCCGGCCCCGTGAGGCCGCGGCGGTGACGACGGGCTCAGGATGACTGCGCTTCACCCGGCCCGTCGCCGTTTCGATCTACTCGCCCACCGCGGCGAGCACACGGGCGACTTTCGTGGCGGCTCCGGCCGGATCATCGGCTCGATGCATCCGCTCCCCCCAGGACCACCAGTAGTCGGCCGACTTGCAGACGACGTTCTCGGTGAGACTCGTCGCCTTCGGGTTGATCACTCGCACGAAGGCCCGACCCGATTGGGTGGTTACGACCCGTGCGAGGAGTCCCCGCGAGTCGAGCTCCGTAGCGAGCCGCTCCAGATGCCCGAAATCGTCCTCCCCCAACGTTCGTCCTCCTCCTCCCGCAATCCGAACCCTGCGTTCGTTGCCGGTTGGCCCAAGATGACTCACCGGGCCGGATGGGTCAACGAGGCGATAAGTGGGCGTTGGATGCGGTTACCACCAAGTGGGTTGAAGAATGTCGCCCGCCGGTGGACGATCCTCTATCAGCACGTTCTATTGCAGGTCCGGGCCACACCAAATCTGGTCCATTATTTCTCCTGGGCGTAGTGCAACCCCAAGGTTACGCTGTGTCAACGAATTGTGGACCGGTCGGGACATGTGGACGGCGCGTACGGCCGGCCACGGAGAGGGGCCGGTATGTCCGGCAGGCAGCACAAGGAAACGGAGACCGCCCGGCGGGTGCGGGCCAGGGGCCTGGCCGCGGGGCGGAGTCTGGCGAGCATCGCTGAGGAGATCTTCGAAGCGTGCTCGGTTCAGTTCGGTACGTCCCGGATCAAATGCCACCGCCTCTCGCACGGCATAGCACTCGCCGACGTCATCGAACAGGTACGCGCTCTCTTCGAGCGAGACGGCAAGAACCCTCCGGGGATCGGGGAGACCCTCCTGTCGGCGTACGAGTCCGGGCTCAAACGGCCCGGGCCCGAATACCTCCACTACCTGTGCACCGTCTACCGGGTTGAACCGGTCGCCCTCGGATACGAGGGTCCGTGCATCTGTGGCCACGGCCACCGAATGCCGGGCGTCGTACGCGGCGGCGACCCACAAGAGGCAAGACCCGACGTTTCCCCGATCCCGCGCGAGCTGCTGCTCCAACCGGACAGCGGTGACACCGCGCAGGGCGGGGGCGAGGAGGACGAGAACGTGCTACGGAGGACGCTGCTGAAGCTCCTCGCCGGTGGTGCCGGAGGATCGGCCATCGGGCTCGACGCCCCGGTCCTGGCCGCCACGGAGAACATCCGGCGCAAGCTGGACGAGGTCATGGTGTCGGCCACGGTTTCCCCGGCGATGCTCGACCAGTGGGAAGAGGCCACCATCGGCTTCGGCAGGCAGTACATGAACACCCCGCCCCTGCGCCTGCTCTGCGACGTGCTCCTTGAGCTGTCCGCGGTCCGCAAGGCGCTCGAACGGCGTCAGCCGGTCGACCTGCAGGAGCGGTTATGCCGCCAGGCCGCCCAGTTATCCGGCCTGACCGGCATGATCCTGATCGACCTGGGCGACCACCGTCTCGCCCGGACCTATTTCCGCACCGGCCGCACCGCCGCCGACGAGACCGGCGACCGCGCGCTGCGGGCGTGGGTGACCGCCCGCGAATCCCTGGTGCCGCTCTACTACGGCGACCCGCGTGAGGCCCTGACCCTCGCGAAGAAGAGCCGCGACCTGGCGGGGCAGACCCCGTGCGCGGCCAAGACGATGGCCCCGGTCGTGGAGGCCCGCGCGCTGGCGATGCTTGCCGGGGCGACCGGCCAGAAGAAGGACGTCGTCGAGCAGGCCAAGCGGGCCCTGTCGCGGGCGCGGGCGGCCTTCGCCCAGATGGTGCCCTCGGAGCAGGAGGACGCCGCGTTCGGCTACACCGAGCGGCAGCTCTACTTCTACCAGGGCGACGTCCTGGTGAAGCTGGGCGAGACCCTGGAGGCCGACGTGGTCCTGGAACAGGCCCTCGGCCAATACGCCGGCGAGCCCCTCGACCAGACCCTCATCCGCATCGACCTGGCCATGTGCCGGCTGCTTGAGGGCGATCCCGAAGAGGCGGTCAAGCAGGGTCTCGACGCCCTTCACCGCATCGAGAAAATCCACCGGACCGAATTGGTCATGGGCCGGGTCAGTGAGCTGATCAAGGCGATCGTCGCCAAGAACGGCGAGAACGTAACCGGTCTCGCCGAGCTGAGAGACGAGGCGCTGAACCGCGCTCCGCTCACCGTCGACGACCTGCCGGGGGTCAAATGACGGCCCCTCTGCGGGTGCGCCGCTACCGCTGGTCGGATCTCGACGAGGTGTGGGCGATGCACCAGGCCGGTCTGGCGCAGGTCGGGCTGGTCCCCGGCGACGGGGTCTACTACGACGACGACTTCCCCCGGATCCAAGAGGTCTACCTCGACGCTCGGGGGGACTTCCTGGTCGGCGAGGTGCCCGGTGGGCGTCTGGCCGCCATGGGCGCGCTGCGACGGATCGACGACGAGGCGGTCGAGATGTGCCGCCTCCGCGTCCATCCCGATTTCCAGCGGCGCGGCTACGGCGCGCTGATCCTGGAGACCCTGGAGGAGCGGGCCCGCGAGCTCGGCTACTCGGTGCTGCGCGCCGACACCACGCTGCAACAGAGTGCCGCCGTCGCCCTCTACCAGAAGTACGGCTGGCACGAGCTGCGCAGGGAGGAGAGAGGCGTTTCGGTTGTGCTCTATGTGGAGAAAGTCCTGACTTCTGCCCGTTCTTCGCTATTCACCCCGAAATAGTCGGTCTCGACTATTGGCGAGACGCACATTCGTACTAATAATTGTGCGTTGTTGCCCAAAGTGGGGAACCCTTTAGCGGGGAAAGAGGCACGATGAAGAAGATCATTGTCCGGAAGCCCGGCACGGTGAAACTCACCGGCACCGCGAGCGTCATCCACAAGGGGTGAGGCCGGGGCCTCGGCAGACCTGGGTTCGGGGAGATCTCTCACGTGACCGTTCGGCGGCACTCCGCACTCTCGGGGCGCCACCGCTCTTCATGGCCGCCGTCAACGCGCATCGGCGGCTGCGCGGGCCCTACACGTTCGGTGGAGCTCTGCTCCGCGTACTCGTGACCGAGGCCTTGGAGCGTTCCCCCGGCCTAGCCGACCGATTCGACATCGAGATCGACGCCGTTCTCCCGGGATCGCGTGAGCGTGCTCCCGGGCGGCGGCGTCCGATCGACACCACGCTGCCCGAAGACGAGCGCATTCTCGTCCCGGCGCCGCGCCGCACGCTGCGCCTGGCCAACGGCATCGCCGAACTGGCCCTGGCGGTCATGCCCGAAGGCGTCTCGCTGGTGGCCGACAACGTCCACGAAGCCGACCCGACCGACCTGGAGTTACTCGAGGTGCTGTGCCGGCGGCTGCCCGGCGTCACCGTGATCATGTTCGACACCTCGTCGGCGCCCGCCGACGTGATCGCCTCCGACGGGACCACCGACGATCCCGCCGCCTGGGCCGCCTACGAGGCCCTCGACCCGGAGGAGCGCAGGAGCCGCCACGACCGCCGCGCCGCGGAGCTCGGACCGGCGGAGATGCTCGGCGCGCTGCCCTGGCACCTGGAGCGGGGAAACGACCCGGCCGCCGCGCTGGAGGCGCTGTGGGCGGCCGTCGACCGCTGTGTGGGCGAGGGCTTCCTGCACGCCGTCGTGGAGCTCGGGCGCCGGGGCCTGGCCCTCTCCGAACCGGGTTCGCCCGGCTGGTGGCGGTTCGCCCAGCGCACCGCGACCGCCCTCGGCGGCCTGGGCCGCCGCTCGGAGGCCCTTGAGGTGTACGACCTGGCGCGCCGCACCAGCGTCGATCCCGCCGTGCACGCCGCCTCGGCCTACGGCACCGCGATGCTGGACGCCCGCCACCCCGACCCCGCCCAGCGCGACCTGGGCCGGGCGACCGCCTGGATCAACCAGGCCATCGCGATCTCCACGATCCTGCCCGACCCCCACGAACGCGCCTTCAAGCTGGGCTTCGACCAGAACGGCAAGGCCCTCGTCGAGTTGCGGCAGGGCCGCCTCGACGCCGCACTCGACCTGGTCGAATCGGCCCTCACCCTGGCCGAGGAACTGCCCGTGGGCGCCCACCCGCTCCACCGCATGGTCCTGCACGCCAACCGCGCCCAGCTCCTGGCCGCGACGGGGAACCCGAAGGAGGCCCTGCACGACCTCGACCGGGCCATCGCCTACGACCCCGCCGTCCCCGACCACTACCTCGACCGCGGCAACCTGCGGCTGCGCCTGGGCCAGACCGACGCCGCCCTGGCCGACTACGAGACGGCGATGACGGTCAGCCCGCCCCTCCCGGAGGCCTTCTACAACCGGGGCGAACTCCGCCTCGGCCAGGGCGACCTGACGGGCGCGAAGGCCGACTTCGACCACGTCCTGGAACTCGACCCCGGCTTCCTGAACGCCTACGTCAACCGCGCCGGCATCCTGGAGATGCTCGACGACCACGAGGCCGCCCGCGCCGACGTGACGGCCGGCCTGGCCCTCGACCCGCGCAACCCCCATCTGCACGCCGTCCTCGGCCAGCTCGAAACCGCCCAGGGCGACCACACGGCCGCGATGGCCGCCTTCGACGTGGCCCTCGAAGGCGCACCCGGCCTGGCCTCCATCTGGGCCAACCGCGGCATCCTCCGCTACGAGACCGGCGATCCCGCCGGCGCGATAGCCGACCTCACGAGAGCCCTGGAACTCGACGAGGACGCCGCCGTCTACTTCAACCGCGCCGTCGCCCACCGGGCCCTGGGCCAGGAGGAGGAGGCCCTCGACGACCTCAGGAGAGCCCGCGACCTCGACCCGGCCGACCCCGACATCCGGCACGCCCTTGGCTCATGATCCGTGACTACGTCCTGTTCTGGACGGGTTCGACGATCTCGTTCCTCGGCACCAGGGCGACCGCCATCGCCTACCCCCTGCTGGCGCTGGCCGTCCTGGACTCCCCGGTCGCGGCCGGCCTGATCGCCTCGGCCGGCATGATCCCCTACCTGGTGCTCTACCTGCCGGCCGGGGTGTACGTCGACCGCCGCGACGCCCGCACACTGATGATCGGCGCCGAGACCGTCCGGCTGGCGACCGCGCTCGCCATGGTCGCCGTGGTGGTCGCCGGCCGCCCCGGCTTCGCCCTGTTCGCCCTGGTCGCCGTCGCCGACGGGACGGCGGCGGTGATCTACTCGCTGGCCGAGGTCAACCTGCTGCGCGGCATCGTCGACCAGCCGAAGATCGCCGGCGCGCTGGCCGGGAACGAGGCCCGGACCAGCGTCGCGGGTCTCCTCGGCCGCCCGGTCGGCGGCCTCCTCTTCGGTCTCGGGCCGGCCGTCCCGTTCGCGGGAGGGGTGGTCACGTCACTGGTGTCGATCGGCACGCTGGTCTGGCTGCGACCGGTGCCCGCGGGCCCGCGCACGGAGAAGGCCCTGCTCGCGGAGGTCGCCGAAGGCCTGCGCCGGCTCGTGGGCGACCCCTTCCTGCGTGCCACCACGGCCCTGTCGGGCCTGGGGAACGTGATCATGCACGCCCTCTTCATCGTCTACCTGGCCGTCATGCAGGACCGCGGCGTCACGGCGGCGGCCACCACGGTGGCCTTCGCGGCGACGGGCGCGGGCGGCCTGGCGGGAGCCGCCTGCGCCCAGTGGTCCTTCCGCCGGTACGGCTACCGCCTGTTCTCCCTCAGCGTCTGGGCGTGGACACTGGCGATGGTCCCGCTGGTCTTCAAGCTCGACCCGGCGACCTTCGCGCTCAGCTCGTTCACGATGACCTTCGCCGGGATCGTGGGCAACGTCGCCTGCGGGACCTACATGTTCACCGAGGTGCCCCCGGGCATGCTGGCCCGCGTCAAGTCGGTCGACATGCTCCTGGAGACCGTCGGCGTCGCCCTCGGCCCGCTCGTGGGCGGCCTGCTCATCGCCTCACTGAACCCGCCGGCCGCCGTCGCGGTTCTGCTCGCCGGGACGCTGCTGCTCGCCCTGGCCTCGCTCCGGGCTAGACCAGGCGTTCGATGACGTCCCGGAGGTTCGGCGGCTCCACCCGCTCGGGCAGCGAGTCGAGCGACTCGGGCGTGTGCCAGGCGTGCCCCCGGTAGGTGCCGGTCTCCTCCGAGGTGAAGTCGACACTCTCGACCTGCGGCGTTCCCGGGAACCGGGCCAGGAAGAACGGCTCGGTCTTCACGTAGTGGACGCCCAGCCAGTGGAAGTCGCGTTCCACCTGCACCCAGACGTCTTCGACCGCCTCGCCGGGCAGCCCGGTCTCCTCGGTCAGCTCACGCCGGGCCGCCGCCAGCGCCGACTCGCCCGGGTCGATGCCGCCACCGGGCGGTTCCCAGAAGACCTCGTCGCTGACATGGTCGTGCCAGCGGAGCAGCAGCACCCGCCCGTCGCCGTCGAGGCAGATGACGCGTGCGGCCGGTCTGGTCTCAGCCACTGTGCCGTCCCCCATTCGCCAGTGCCGGTCCGGGTATCATTCTCCGTCCGAGTCACCCCGTCGACTGAAGGTTTGCGGAATATGACCGCCGAATACGTGCTGACGCTTTCGTGCCCCGACCGCCCCGGCGTGGTCGCCGCCGTCTCGGGGCTGCTGGCCCGCCACGGCTGCAACATCACCGAAAGCCAGCAGTTCGGAGATCCCGTCTCCGAACGGTTCTTCATGCGGGTGCAGTTCACCGCCGAGACCGCCGCCGACGTGTTGCGCGCGGACTTCGCGGCCCTCGCCCCCGACTTCGGGATGGAACTCCAGCTTTTCGACCGGGCTGTGCTGCCGAGGGTGCTGGTGCTGGTCTCCAAGTTCGACCACTGCCTCAACGACCTGCTCTACCGGGTCAGGTCGAAGTCGCTCGGCATCGAGATCGTCGCGGTCGCCTCCAACCACCCCGACCTGCGGCCCCTCACCCAGTCGCACGGCATCGACTACCACCACCTGCCCGTCACCCCGGCTACCAAGGAGCGCCAGGAGCAGGAGATCCTGACCCTGGTCGACCACTACCGCGCCGACCTGGTGGTGCTGGCCCGCTACATGCAGGTGCTCTCGGCCGATCTCTGCGGCAAGCTGTCGGGCCGGGTGATCAACATCCACCACTCGTTCCTGCCGTCGTTCAAGGGCTCGCGCCCCTACCACCAGGCACACGCCCGTGGCGTGAAGCTGATCGGCGCCACCGCCCACTACGTGACCGCCGACCTCGACGAGGGCCCGATCATCGAGCAGGAGGTCGCCCGGGTGAACCACACCCACTCCCCGGAAGACCTCGTGGCGATCGGCCGGGACCTCGAATGCCAGGCCCTCGCCCGGGCCGTCAAGTGGCACGCCGACCACCGCATCCTCCTCGACGGCCACAAGACGGTCATCTTCCCGCGTTAGGACATCGGCTCCTCGGTTCCGGGACCGAGGAGAGCGTCCTGTGAGGCGCTCGCCGCACGTGGCTCCGGGCACGGATCGGCGGAGATGCTCGGCACGCTGCCCTGGCACCTGACCTCGGACCGGCGAGCTCTCCGCACGGCCCGTCACCGAGGGCGGGCCGTGCGGCCGAGGACGTCGATCAGCCCTTCAGACCCAGATGGGTCGCGAAGAAGGCGAGCTGGTCGGCGGCGAGTTCGACGCTCTTGCTGACCGCGCGCGCCCCGTGCCCCGCCTCGGCCTCGTTCCGGAGCAGGATCGGCCGGTCGCCGCCAGTGGCGTGCTGAAGGGCCGCGGCGGTCTTCCAGGCGTGCAGCGGGTGGACGCGGGTGTCGCTGGCGAAGACCGTGAACAGGGTCGCCGGGTAGTCGACGCCCTCCTTCACGTGGTGGTAGGGCGAGTAGGCCCACAGCCAGCCGAACTCCTCGGCATCGTCGGCCGAGCCGTATTCGACGTTCCAGGTCGCGCCCAGGCCGAACTTCTCGTAGCGGATCATGTCGAGCAGCGGGGCCGAGCAGACGACGGCGGCGAACAGGTCGGGGCGGCGGGTCAGCGCCGCGCCCACCAGCAGGCCACCGTTGGAGCCACCCGAGATGCCGAGCATCTCGGGCGTGGTGACGCCCTGGGCGATCAGGAACTCGGCGGCGGCCTCGAAGTCGCGGAAGGTGTTCTGCTTGTTGGCCAGCATGCCGTCGCGGTGCCACTCCTCGCCCTGCTCGCCGCCGCCCCTGAGCTGGGCGATCGCGTAGACGCCGCCCGCTTCGACCCAGGCCAGCACCGACGCCGAGTAGCCGGGCGTCATCGAGATGCCGAAGCCGCCGTAGCCGTTGAGGATGGTCGGGCGCGGGCCGTCGCCGTCGACCGGGGAGATCACCAGCAGGTGGACCTCGGCGCCGTCGGCCGACGGGTAGACCAGGTGCTCGGTCTTCACCGGCGGCACGTCGACCGTGCCGGGGGAGGCCGCCCACAGGGTGGTCTCGCCGGTGCGGGCGTCGAAGCGCTGGATCGTGGGCGGGGTGGTGTTGTCGGTGTAGCCGAACCAGGCCTCGTGACCGCCCTCGGGGCGTTCGGAGATGCCGCCGATCGTGCCGATGCCGGGCGTGGGCACCGAGCCGACGCGCTCGCCGGTGTCGAGACGGTGGACGGTGATCTCGGAGATCGCGTGGCGGGTCCAGCCCGCCAGCATGACCGGCTCGTCGAGGTCGTCGAGGATGGCGTAGTCGCTCAGCACCGCCTCGGGGTCTTCGGGCAGCAGGTCGCGCCACGACTCGTAGCCCGGCTGGTCGGGCGTGGTCACGCAGACCCGGGCCCGGGGCGCGTCGCGGTCGGTGAAGACGTAGAGCCGCCCGTCGCGCCCGAAGTGGAGCCCGGTCTGGGCGTCGACCCCCTCCTGCACGGTCACCAGCTCCGGCGCCGCGATGTCGCCCCCGCGCAGGTCGGCCAGCCACAGGTCGTTGCGCGGCGCGGTGCCCCGGGACGCCGAGATCGTCAGCCACGACCCGTCGCGCGAGACGGAGACCCCGTAGTAGTTGGTCTTCTCCAGCCCCTCGCCGAAGATCAGGACGTCGTCGTCGGGCGAGGCGCCGACCGTGTGCAGGTAGACCCGCCGGTGGTACTGCTCCTCGTCTTGGGGCACCAGCTCGGGGGCGAGCCGGCGGACGTAGTAGAACCGCTCACCGCCGGGCAGCCAGGCCACGGGGGAGTAGCGGCAGCGGTCGATCGGCCCCTCGACGATCTCGCCGGAGTCGACCTCCATGACGTAGAGCTTCGACTCCTCGTCGCCGCCCACCGAGATCTGGTAGGCGAGCAGACGGCCCTCCTTGTCGGGCTGCCACGTGTCGAGGGTGGTGAGGCCGCTGGGGTCGAGCGCCATCGGGTCGAGCAGGGCCCGCTCGGCGCCGTCGGCGTCGACGACGTAGAGGACCGAGTGCTCCTGCTCGGGGGTGCGCCGCATGAAGAAGCGCCGCGCGCCCCGCCAGGCCGGGACCCCGATCGAGCCCGACTTCAGCAGCTCGGCCACCCGGCCGCGGAACCGCTCACGGCCGGTCAGCTCGGCCTCGCCGAACAGCTTGGCCTGCGCCGCGAGCCAGTCGGCGACCTCGGCGGACGCCGGCTCCTCCAGCCACCTGTAGGGGTCGGGCACGGTGGTGCCGTGGAGCACGTCGGCCACGTCGGCACGCCTTGCGGCGGGGTAGGAAGGTCGCGTCATGCCTGGCACTCTAAGGCAGCTCACCGACAGCCCGACACCGTTGGCCGACACGCCTGGCGGGGGGAGTAAAAAGATGATCGCCGGGGCATAAAGAGCATCAGGCGTACCAGTTGCCCAGGTTATGGGGTGGCGGACTTGTCTTCGCAAAGGACACACTTTGGTTGAGGACGGTGCCGTGGTGACCATCCGCTGGGCCGTCCGGCGGAGGTCCGTGTGAAAGAACGACCCGAGTCCCAACAGACGGGGCCACAACTCCGGCGCACAGCCATGGCCGGGGAGGTCGGCTGATGCGCCAGGTTCTACTCCTCAACGCAACCTACGAGCCACTGACCACTCTCTCGATGCACCGGGCGATCGTGCTGGTGCTCCGCGAGAAGGCCGACATCATCCATCGCGACGGCCGCGGCGGTGTGCTCCGCTCCGCGACCCGGACCCTCGACATCCCGTCGGTGATCCGGCTTCGCCGCTACGTCCGCATTCCCTACCGGTCGAGGATCCCGCTCACGCGGGCGGCGCTGATGCGCCGCGACGACTTCCGCTGCGCCTACTGCGGCCAGCGGGCCGAGACGATCGACCACGTCATCCCCCGCTCCAAGGGCGGCCCGCACACGTGGGAGAACTGCGTGGCGTCGTGCATGCCCTGCAACCATCGCAAGGCCGACAAACTCCTGGAGGAGATCGGCTGGCAGCTCCGGGTGCTCCCGGTGGTCCCGCGCGGGCCCCACTGGAGGCTGATCGGCGCCCAGCTCGACGGGGACCCGCAATGGGCTCCCTACCTTGAGGAGTCGGCGGCCTAGGATCCGGTGCATGACCTGGGTTCTGAGCGACGATGTCACCGGTTTCCCCGGTGACGCCGAAGACTGGCTGCTCCGCGACCCCGTGCGCAACACGGTCCCGCTGACCGTGCTGCGGGGGTTGCGGGGCGGCGTCTTCCGCGACGACAACCTCTGCGGCTGGTTCGTCGAAGACGACCAGGTCGCCGGGGCGATCCTGCACACCCCGCCCTACCCGCTCCTGCTGGGCGCGGTGCCCGTGCACGCCCTCGGGGCGCTGGCCCGCGAGCTGATCGCGATCGACCACCCGGTCCCGGGCGTCTCCGCCCCGCTGGAGGTGGCCGAGGCCTTCAGCCGCGTCTGGTGGCGTCCCGAGACCTTCCGCCGCAGGGAGCGCCTCTACCGTCTGACCGCCCTGGCCCCGCACAGAACCCCCGGCTCGTCCCGTACGGCCACCGCCGCCGACCGCGACCATCTCGTCGCCTGGTTCCGCGCCTTCCAGAACGAGGCCCACGTCGACCGCGACGCCGACCCGACTCCGCTGGTCTCGGCCCGGACCAACCGGGAGGAACTCCTCTACTGGGACGACGCGGGATCGCCCGTCTCCATGGCCGCCTTCTCCCAGCCGATCGCGGGCATGTCGCGGATCGGCCCGGTCTACACCCCGCCGGAGCTGCGCGGCAGGGGCTACGGCTCGGCGGTCACCCACGCCGCCACCGCCGCCGCCCTGGCGGCCGGCGCCACCGAGGTGCTGCTCTTCACCGACCTGTCGAACCCGACCTCGAACTCGATCTACCGGAAGCTCGGCTACGTCCCGGTGGGCGACTACGCCTCGGTCTCCTTCACCTAGGCCGGCGTGGGGACCGTAGTCTGGTCGCATGCCGCGTTATGACTACCGCTGCCGCGCCTGCGGTTCGACCTTCGAGCTCAATCGCCCCATGGCCGAGGCCAACGCCCCCGCCCCCTGCCCCGGCGGCCACGACGACACGGTGAAACTCCTCTCCACGGTCGCGGTGACCGGCACCGCCTCCGGCCCGGCCGCCCGCCCCTCAGGTGGCGGTGGCGGCTGCTGCGGCGGGGGCTGCTGCGGCTGACCCGGCGTCACCGCCGCGGCGGCATGGCGTCGCGGCGGCCCGGTGGCGTCGCCGCGTGCACGTCGGCCCGTCAGCGGCGGATCGCCGAGATCACGAGGCCGGCCAGCTCCTCCGTCGTTTCGACGCCGGTCTCCATGTCGGGATTGTGCTCGGTCAGAACCGCGATGAGCAGGTCGGACCTCCCCGAGGAGAGCCGGCCGACGCTGTTGACCACCCACCTGCCTCCGTGGTCGCCCACCGGCATCCAGCCGTTCTTGATCGCGACCTGCTCCCCGGGCCGGGCCGCCGCGCCGACGCCCCAGGCCTGGGAGGGCTCGACCGAGGTCATCAGGGTGTGGGCGTAGGCCCGGTTGCCGGCCGTCACGGGTCCGGTGGGTGAGGTCAGCAGATCGAGGACTTTGAGCTGGTCGGCCGGGCAGCTCCGGGTGGTGCCCCAGGCCGGGGCCGGCCAGGTCTGGTCGACGCCCAGGCCGTGCAGCAGGCGGGTGAGGCCCGCGCTGCCGCCCAGCTCGACCGCGAGCTCCTGGGCCGCCGCGTTGTCGCTCCGGCGCATCATCGCCTCGGCGCGCACCCGCTCGGCCGGGGTCGGCTCGCGCCGCCCGGACTGGGCGTTGAGGAGGGTGCCCAGCAGGATGCCCACCTTGGCGACGCTGGCCAGCCGGAACATGCCGGGCGCCGGTTCGACCGTGAACCGGGTTCCGGCCAGGCGGTCGTGGACGGCCACCGCCGCGCGCCCCGGGCGGGTGCGCAGGTAGGCGGCCACCTCACGCGTCAGCGTCAGCCGGTCGGCCGGGCAGAAGGCCCCTTCGGAGGCCCCTTCAGCCATCGTGGGCACCTCGCGCGCGGCTCTGACCCGCGTGCATGCCGCCGGTAGGGACCTCAGGTTCATGATCACAGAGTCGGCCGAGGGCCCTGACCGGCGGTTTCACGACACGCGGGTTATGCCGCAGTCTTACTCCGGCGCTGGAACGGCAGGAATCGTTCGGGTAAGTGGGGGCGTGCCGGGATGTCGGTGGACTCGACCGAGATGATCCGGTCGAAGCGGAACGCGCGGATGCCGCGGCGCATGCGGCACCAGCCCGCCAGATACCAGTGTTCGCGGTGGACGAGGCAGGTCACCGGCTCCACGTCGCGGACGCTGAGGTTGCCGGCGGCGTCGAGGTAGTGGATGCGGACGACGAGCCGGGAGGTGATGGCCTGGGCGACCGCGCGGGCGCGGCGGGCGACGTCGGGGGACAGGGGAGTCGTCAGGGTGGACAGGGTCGTCGCGATCACATCGTCGTCGAGCTCGATGTGGTCGAGCGCGTGGCGCAGACCCCGGCGCGCGGTCACGGACTGTGGACCGGCGCCGAGGTGGGCGAGCGAGAGCGCGAGCGCGGCGAGCTCGGCGGTCGTCAGGGACCCGTTGTGCCGAATGACAGTGGCCATACCTTGATTTTAGATAAGCCCACTGACATTTTCTCGAACTAGTTCGCGAGCTGAGAGAGGTCTCGTGAGGCTCCGGTGCTCGCCGAGGTGGTCAGCGCGGCGTAGGCCTGGAGGGCGGCGGTGACCGGGCGCTCGCGGTCGTGCGGGCGGTAGCGGCCGAGCTCGGCCAGCAGCTTCTCGCGGCGGGCGGCCAGGTCGGCCTGGGACACCTTCAGCTCGATCGAGCGGCCGGGGATGTCGATCTCGATCAGGTCGCCGTCTTCGACCAGGGCGATCGTGCCGCCCTCGGCCGCCTCGGGGGAGGCGTGGCCGATCGACAGGCCCGAGGTGCCGCCGGAGAAACGGCCGTCGGTGACCAGCGCGCAGGCCTTGCCCAGGCCGCGTCCCTTGAGGAAGGACGTGGGGTAGAGCATCTCCTGCATGCCGGGGCCGCCCTTGGGGCCCTCGTAGCGGATGACGACGACGTCGCCCTCCTTGACCCCGCCGCCGAGGATGCCGTCGACGGCGGCCTCCTGCGATTCGAACACCACGGCCGGGCCGGAGAACTTCCAGATCGACTCGTCGACGCCCGCGGTCTTCACGACGCAGCCGTCGACGGCGATGTTGCCGTAGAGGACGGCCAGGCCGCCGTCCTTGGTGTAGGCGTGCTCGACGTCGCGGATGCAGCCCTCGGCGCGGTCGACGTCGAGCGTCTCCCAGCGGTTGTCCTGCGAGTAGGGCTTCACCGTGCGGACGTTGCCGGGCGCGGCGTGCCACAGATCGGGGTTGACCGCGCTGGGCGACCGCACGTCCCACCTGTCGAGCAGGTCGCCGAGGGTGCCGCCGTTCACGGTGACGGTGTCGCGGTGGAGCAGGCCGCCGCGGTCGAGCTCGGCCAGGATCGCGGGGATGCCGCCGGCCCGGTGGACGTCTTCGATGTGGTACTTGTTCGTCGCCGGGGCGACCTTGCACAGGCACGGCACCCGCAGGGAGATCTCGTTGATCTCCTTCAGGCCGAAGTCGACCCCGGCCTCGCGGGCCGCCGCCAGGATGTGGAGGATCGTGTTGGTCGACCCGCCCATGGCGACGTCGAGGGCCATGGCGTTCTCGAACGCGTCCTTGGTGGCGATCGAGAGGGGCAGCACGGAGAGATCGTCGTTCTCGTAGTAGCGCCGGGCGATCTCGACGACCTGCTTGCCGGCGTCCTTGTAGAGCTGCTCGCGGGCCTTGTGGGTGGCCAGGATCGTGCCGTTGCCGGGCAGGCCCAGGCCGATCGCCTCGACGAGGCAGTTCATCGAGTTGGCGGTGAACATGCCGCTGCAGGAGCCGCAGGTCGGGCAGGCGTCCTCTTCCATCGCCAGCAGTTCCTCGTCGGAGACGCTGTCGTCGGCCGCCGCGATCATGGGGTCGATCAGGTCGAGCTTGCGGCCCTTGCCGGCGATCTGGGTCTTGCCGGCCTCCATCGGGCCGCCCGACACGAAGACGGTCGGGATGTTCAGCCGCATGGCCGCCAGCAGCATGCCCGGGGTGATCTTGTCGCAGTTGGAGACGCAGATCAGCGCGTCGGCGCAGTGGGCGTTGACCATGTATTCGACCGCGTCGGCGATCAGCTCGCGCGAGGGCAGCGAGTAGAGCATGCCGCCGTGGCCCATCGCGATGCCGTCGTCGACGGCGATGGTGTTGAACTCGCGCGGGATCGCGCCCGCCTCGCGGATCGCGCCCGCCACCACGTCGCCGACCTCGCGGAGGTGGACGTGGCCCGGCACGAACTGGGTGAAGCTGTTGGCCACCGCGACGATCGGCTTGCCGAAGTCGCTTCCGGCTACCCCGGTCGCCCGGAGCAGGGCCCGGGCACCGGCCATGTTCCTGCCGTGGGTGACCGTTCGAGACCTGAGGGCGGGCATGGCCAGACTCCGATCAGAAGACGTTCGACGTCCATACATGGTAAGTCCGCCGCCCGAGCACTGAGACACGGGTCCCAGAACGTGAAACGGCCCGTGCCGCCCCGGGCACGGGCCTGATCGGACGATGGATTAGAACGTTCCTCTGTCAGGCCTCGCTGTAGCGCGAGGGCAGGACGTTCTCGGCGGCCTTGAAGATCGAATCGACCTCCGAGGCCGTGAGCGACTTCTCCCGCTTGGTGATCCACTTGCGGACCATGCTGCCGGAGAACACGTCGACCTCGCGGATGTTGAGGATCCGCCAGGGGATCGCCGGCCCGTAGATGGCCAGCGACGGAACGACGGTGATCTCGCGGCCGAGCGCCTTGCTGATCAGGTCGCCGGCCTGGGTGGCCTCCCAGCGCGCCTCGTCGAGGCGCGGCTTCTGGTTGAACGGTCCGTGGAAGAGCTTGCGGTGTGACTGCACGCGGACGGGAAGACGCCGGTCCCACTTCTCGGAGTCGACCGCGTAGACCCCTGTCGGGCCCACCACCAGATGGTCGATCTGGGCGTCGCTGCCGGGGATCGACCGGGCGTGGAGCGTGCGGTAACCACCGCGTTCGAGCTTCTTCAACTGGGCCTCGGTCCGCCGCTCCGCGACCGACGGCCGCCGCCAGGCCGGGACGGACGAGGTCGTCCGGGCCCGGTAGACGGTCAGCCCGATCGCGGTCAGCACCAAGAACACGAGACCCGTCCGGACGCTTCCGAACAGCAGGCCCGTCACGATCCCCACCGCGACGGAGATGGCTGCTCGGCGTACCAGATCCTGGTATCTGGGTTGCTGCAAGGTGCTCCGCAGAGACGCGCGCTCTACTGGCGCGTAGGTCGACGCGGGCGTGTCGGGTCGCGTCGGGGGGCGCTCCTCACGATCGCTCACCCAGATCGGTGACGCATCGTGACCCTCTTCGGGCGCTAGACGGCTATCCACATAACAGACCGTAGTTGAGGCGCCAAGCTGTTGCCTAGTGGAGCCTGGTTCATACTTTTGTGGCCAACATTTGCTGATTCGTGTGTGCTGGTATAGGGCATCATCTCTAGATATCTTCCGGCAGTGGCCGGCATTCATGATCTCACCGCTCTCGAACTCGCCTCCGCGGTTCGTGCCCGTGACCTGTCCCCCGTCGAGATCGCGGAACACTATCTCGCCCGTGCCGACGAGGTCGGCGCCTACGTCACCGTGACCGCCGATCTGGCCCTTGAGCAGGCACGACGCCTCGAAAACGAAGATCCGGGAGACCGGCCGCTGTTCGGCGTGCCGGTGCCGGTGAAAGACCTGAACTTCGTGAAGGGCGTGCCCGTCAGGTTCGGTTCGGCCACTTATGAGGGCTTCACGGCGCCGGTGGACGACTCGCTCGTCACCCGCCTTCGCGACGCCGGGACCGTTATGACCGGTAAGACCAATTCGCCAGAGTTTGGTTTGCCCTGTTACACGGAACCTACCGTCGCGCCACCGGCCCGCACCCCCTGGGACGTCACGAGGTCGGCCGGGGGGTCGAGCGGGGGAGCGGCGGCCGCCGTGGCCGCCGGGCTCGCGCCGGTCGCGCACGGCAGTGACGGAGCGGGGTCGATCCGCATCCCGGCGGCGGCGTGCGGGCTGTTCGGCATCAAGCCCAGTCGTGGACGCGTCTCGCTCGCCCCGATGATCCCCGACCTGGCGGGGTTGTCGGCCAACGGCCCGCTGGCCCGTGACGTCGCCGACGCGGCGGCCCTGCTCGACGTGCTGGCCCACCACCAGCCGGGCGACCTCTACCGGGCGCCCGATCCCCAGACGACGTTCCTCGCCTACACCAAGCGCGATCCCGGCCGCCTGCGGATCGCGCGCCACCGCGACCCGGTGGTCGAGGGGGCGGAGCTCCATCCCGAGGTCGTGGCGGCCTACGAGAAGGCGTCGGCCCTCCTGGAAGGGCTCGGCCACGAGGTCGTCGACATCGACAACCCCTACGGCGCCGACGTCGTGCCGCTGTTCGAGCGCATGTGGTTCGCATTCGCGTGCATGCACCCCGTCGCGCCGGAGAAGGAGCACCTGCTGCGGCCCGTCACGGCGTGGTTGCGGGAGCGCGGGTTCGCCACGCCCGCGCCCGACTTCCTCAGGGCCTGGTCGGCGCTGCAACTGACGACCAGGTTCGCGCTGCTGGTCACCGACGCCTTCGACGCGGTGCTCACGCCGACCGTCACCGGGCTGACCCCGGAGATCGGCTGGTTCGAGGACGTCGACGACCCGTCCGAGACCTTCGAGCGCATGAAGCGGTTCGCGCCGTTCGCGGCCGCCTACAACCTCAGCGGCCAGCCCGCGGTCAACCTGCCGATCCACTGGACGCCCGACGGCCTGCCCGTCGGCGTCATGCTGGCCGGCCGGTGGGCCGACGAGGGCACCCTCATAATGCTGTCGGCCCAGGTCGAACAGGCGGTGGGCGGCTTCTGGGGAGACCGCCGCCCACCGGGGTGGTAGCGGCCGGAGGTCAGGTCAGCAGCGAGACCACGTGTTCGGACACGTCGGCCAGCAGGCCGGCCGGGCGCAGGTCGGTGCCCGCGATGGCCGACACCAGGCTCGGCAGCCCCTCAAGGGGGAAGCCGTCGTTCTTGGTGACCTGGTGGCCGACGCCGTTCTTGTCGAGCACGGCCCTGCTGCGCCGCCAGGCCTCCAGCACCTCTTCGGGTGAGGGCACACCGAAGCCGTGGCCGACCGGGGCGGCGTGGCGGAGCCGGACGAGCGGGGTGTCGGCGAAGGCCAGGGCCGTGCGGCAGCGGGTGGACAGGGTCTCCTTGTCGGGGACCCAGTCCATGGCCGTGCAGGGAGTGCGGCACTTGGCGACGCAGACCGCCATCGCTCCGGCGACCTGGCTGTGCTGACGGTCGAAATAGGCCCGCCAGCCCTCGGCCGGCTCGGCGGCCACGCGCAAGGAGCGCTGGGTGGCCGATTGTTCGGAGCGGGTGTGGTCGCACTCCTTCTCGCCGATGACGCCGAAGCGGCTGCCCGGCGCCTGGAGGCCCTCGGGCCAGCGGGCCGGGTCGCCCGAGTGGCCCAGGGCCTCTTCGAAGGCGAGCAGCGGGAGGTATTCGGAGGTGATGTGCACCGCCGCCATCATCGCGCTGAGCTCGCGCTGGTCCCAGCGGACCTTGATCACCTCAAGGAGCAGGGAGTAGGCCGGCCGCAACGAGTCGAGGGCGCCGCGGGGGCGTTCCTTCGGCGTCTGCGGCATGTGGCAGGCACGGGCCCGGCGGCGCAGGTCGGCCGGGATCACCGGCGCGTCGAGCTCGCTGGCGAAGTCTTCGGCGTCAAGGGTCAGCAGGCGCTGGCCGAACTCGCAGACGGCGGCGACCAGCGCCGCGCGCGACTCGTCGGGCAGCACGGCGCCGGACAGGGCGCCGACGTCGCCGAAGGAATAACGGCGGGCCAGCGCGATGAGCAGGTCGTGGGCCGACTCCATCCATTCACTTTCTCACGGGGTACGGGGAAGGCCGGGCGCGGGCCCGGCCTCCCCTGAACCTACGTGACCTTTCAGGCGGATGCGGCGTCCTTCGCCCGAGCCCTCAGGGCGCGGTCGATGCCGTCGGCGCCTTCGAGCAGCAGCCGCTTCAGGCCGTGGGGCGGCTGGGCGGTGGTGATGAGCTCGTGGGTGGCCTCGGCCGTCTCGGGGCGGATCAGGTGGGTCGGGTAGCAGCCGACCGCGAAGTTCTGGGCCGAGTCGCTGGTCCAGTTCTTCCAGATTCCGGTGACCTCGGCGAAGAAGGCGGGGCCGTAGGGCTCCAGCAGGTCGACGCGGCGCGGCTCGCCGAAGCCGAGGATGGTCGAGCGCAGCACCGCCCCGCTCAGCTCGCCGCTGACGATGCGGGCCCAGGCGCTCGCCTTGGCCTCTTCGGTCGGGATCGAGGCGCGGGCCTGCGCGGCCGAGCGCTCGCCCGTCGCGGTCGCGTCGCGCACCAGCTCGGCGTCGATGTCGGCGGCGCCGAGCACGCCCCCGACGACCAGGGCCCGGGTGAGGGTCCAGCGCAGGTCGGCGTCGACGGTCAGGCCGGCCGGGACGTTCAGGCCCAGCAGGATGGCGTGGAGGAGGTCGAGGTCGGCCTTGGAGGTGGCGACCTCGGCGAACGCGTTGAGGTAGGCGAGCTGGTGGTCCGACCCGGCCTCGGCGCCCTCGAAGAGGCGGCGCAGCGTGGCGGCCAGCGTGGCCATGCCGGTGTCGCGCCACTCGGGGGCGGCGTACTGCTGGACGGCCATGCGGGCCTGGCGCAGCACCGTCTGCAGGACGGTCAGGTCGCGGACCGAGTGGATGCCCGACTCGACCAGGGTGACGTAGTCGCGGGTGGCCATCTCGCCGTCGCGGGTCATGTCCCAGGCGGCCGACCAGCACAGGGCGCGCGGCAGCGAGTCGGCGAACTTGACGATGCCGCCGTTGACCACGGTCGCCAGCGAGCGCTCGTCGAGGCGGACCTTGGCGTAGGTCAGGTCGTCGTCGTTGACCAGGACCAGGTCGGGCTGGAGCTCGCCGACCAGCTCGGCCACGGCGGTGCGGGCGCCGACGACGTCGAGCTCGACCCGCTTGACCCGGGTCAGCACGCCCAGCACGTCGGAGTAGAGGCCGATCGCGACCCGGTGGGAGCGCAGCGTCGGGTAGTCGGCCGGGGCCTCCTGGAGCACCTCGAACCGGGTGAACCGGCCCTCGGCGTCGACGTCGAAGGAGGGCCGCAGGGTGTTGACCCAGGAGGTCTCCAGCCACTCCTTCGACCAGGACGACAGGTCGCGGCCGGAGGTGCGCTCCAGGGCGCCGAGCAGGTCTTTCAGCTCGGTGTTGCCCCAGGCGTGCTCGTTGAAGTAGTCGCGGACGCCCGCGAGGAAGTTGTCGAGGCCGACGTAGGCCACGAGCTGCTTCAGGACGCTGGCGCCCTTGGCGTAGGTGATGCCGTCGAAGTTGACCTCGACGGCGTGCATGTCGGGGATGTCGGCGGCGATCGGGTGGGTCGAGGGGAGCTGGTCCTGGCGGTAGGCCCAGGCCTTCTCGACGTTGGCGAAGGTCGTCCAGGCGCCCTGGCCCCAGCGGGTGGCCTCGGCCTGGCAGAGCACCGACATGTAGGTGGCGAACGACTCGTTCAGCCACAGGTCGTCCCACCAGCGCATGGTCACGAGGTCGCCGAACCACATGTGGGCCATCTCGTGGAGGATGGTCTCGGCGCGGCGCTCGATCAGGGCGTCGGTCACCCGGGAGCGGAAGACGTAGTCTTCCAGGAAGGTCACGCAGCCGGCGTTCTCCATCGCGCCCGCGTTGAACTCGGGGACGAAGAGCTGGTCATACTTCCCGAAGGGGTAGCGCAGGCCGAAGACGCGGTGGAAGAAGTCGAACCCCTGCTTCGTCACCTCGAAGATGTTGCCGGCGTCGAGGTGCTCGGCCAGGCTCTGGCGGACGTAGATGCCGAGGGGAATGCCGTCGTGCTCGTCGTGGACGGAGGCGTAGGGGCCGGCCACGAGGGCGGTGATGTAGGTCGACATCACCGGCGTCGCCGGGAAGTGCCACCGCTTGGCCGCCTGGAGCGTGCCATGGCGGCCTTCGTGCTGCTCCAGCTCCAGCGACTCGTCGGGGGCGGAGTTGGAGATGACCTGCCAGTCGGCGGGGGCCAGGACCGTCAGCTCGAAGGTGGCCTTGAGGTCGGGCTGGTCGAAGCAGGCGTACATGCGGTGGGCGTCGGCGGTCTCGAACTGGCTGTGCAGGTAGACGCGCTTGTCGACCGGGTCGACGAACCGGTGGAGGCCCTCGCCGGTGCGCATGTAGGTGCAGTCGGCGTCGATGCGGAGCTCGTTGCGCTCGGCCAGGCCGCTGAGCGGGAAGCGGCCCGCGTCCTCGTCGTAGGCGCCGGCGTCGAGCCGGGCGCCGTTCAGGACGACCGACCGCACCCGGGCGTTGTGCAGGTCGATGAAGGTGTCGGCGCCGGGCTGCGCACACGTGAAGTGGACCGTCGTGACGCTTTCGAACCGCTCGTCGCCCTCGGTCAGGTCGAGCTCGACCGAATAGGACTGAACGGTCAGCAGCCGGGCGCGCTCCCGGGCTTCGTCACGGGTCAGATTGCCTGCCACATCCGCTCCTCACACACGGCCCGCCGCGCCGTCGCGACCGGGATGACCGCATCCTTCCACGACGACCGGACAAAGCCGCAATCAAATGTTTCCCTACCTGGAATAGGTAGATCCCTGACTCCGGTTGTCGATCGATGGAACCACATTCCTGTCGGGAGAGTGAACAAATGTCCGAACGCAAGATCGCCGATTTCTGGTTCGACCCATTCTGTCCGTGGGCCTGGCTGACCTCGCGCTGGATGCTCGAAGTGGAGAAAGTGCGGCCGGTCGAGGTCCACTGGCATCTGATGAGCCTGACCTTCCTCAACGAGGGACGCGACATCTCCCCGGAATATCAGGCACGTTTGAGCAAAGCCATCGGCCCGGTCCGCGTGGTGGCCGCCGCGCGGCGCAAGTACGGCGACCGGGTCGTCGGCGAGTTGTACACGCAGATCGGCACCCGCTTCCACCCCGGCGGGCGCTCCAAGAACCCCGACGAGTTCGCCGAGGTCGTCGCCGAGGCGCTGGAGGCCGCCGGGCTCGACCCGGCGCTGGCCGCCGAGATGGACTCCACCGAGTACGACGAGGACATCCGCCGCTCCCACCACGCGGGCATGGACCAGGTCGGCATGGACGTCGGCACGCCCGTGATCTCGATCGAGGGCAACGCCTTCTTCGGGCCCGTCATCAGCCCCGCCCCCAAGGGCGAGGAGGCGGGCCGGCTGTGGGACGGCGTGTTGCTGGTCGGGTCGTTCGACGGCTTCTTCGAACTGAAGCGGACCCGGACCCGGGACCCCATTTTCGATTGAGTGGAACTATGACACCGATCACGCCAGGATGGGGCGCATGCGTCAGCTCTTCGTGAACGGTGCCTGGGTTTCCTCCGCGTCCGGTGAAGGGATCGACGTGGTCAACCCGGCGACCGAGGAGGTCGTCGACCGGGTGCCGGCGGGGGCGGCCGACGACGTGGCCGAGGCGGTCGCCGCCGCCCGGCGCGCCTTCCCCCGCTGGTCGGCCACCCCGCCCGAGGAACGCGGCGCGTTGTTGTCCCGCGCCGCCGAGCTGATCGAGGCGCGCGCCCGGACGATCGCGGAGACCATCGCGACCGACATGGGCGCGCCCCTCGGATTCGCGCTGCGGACGCAGACCCTGATGCCCGCGGGGGTGCTCAAGACCTTCGCCGGCCTGGCCGGGCGGCAGGCCGAGACCACCCGGGTGGGCAACTCCCTGGTCCTCCGCGAGCCGGTGGGCGTGGTCGCCGCGATCACGCCCTGGAACTACCCGCTCCACCAGGCCGTCTGCAAGGTGGGCGCCGCCCTCGCGGCCGGGTGCACGGTGGTGCTGAAGCCCAGCGAGGTGGCCCCCCTGGCGGCCTACGCGCTGGCCGAGGTGCTTGCGGAGGCGGGGCTGCCGCCGGGCGTCTTCAACCTCGTGAGCGGCCACGGCCGGACCGTCGGCGAGGCCCTGGCCGCCCACGTCGACGTCGACATGGTCTCCTTCACCGGTTCCACCGCGGCCGGGCGCCGGGTCGCCACGCTGGCGGGCGACACGGTGAAGCGGGTCGCGCTGGAACTGGGCGGCAAGTCGGCCAACGTGATCCTCCCGGGCGCCGACCTGGAGACCGCGGTCAAGGAGGGGGTCGGGCACGCCTACAGCAACGCCGGGCAGACCTGCTCGGCCTGGTCGCGCATGCTCGTCCAGTGGGACCAGTACGACGAGGCCGTCCAGATGGCCGTCGCGTTCTCCCGCAAGTACGTCGTGGGCGACCCCTTCGCCGACGACACCCGCATCGGCCCGCTCGTCTCCCGCGTCCAGCGCGACCGGGTGGTGCGCTACCTCAACGTCGGCCAGGAGGAGGGCGCCCGGCTGGTCGCCGGGGGCACCGAGCCGGTCCACGAACGCGGTTTCTACGTCGAGCCGGCCGTCTTCGCCGGGGTCGCGCCGGGCATGGCGATCGAGCAGGAGGAGATCTTCGGCCCGGTGTTGTCGATCGTCCCCTTCGGCACCGTCGACGAGGCCGTCACGATCGCCAACGGCACTCCCTACGGCCTCGCCGGGGCCGTCTGGGCCCGCGACGAGGAACAGGCCGTCGCGGTGGCCCGCCGGCTCCGCACCGGCCAGGTCGCGATCAACGGCGGCCGGTTCAACCCACTGGCGCCGTTCGGCGGCTACGGGCAGTCGGGGGTCGGCCGCGAGCTGGGCGAGGCCGGGTTCGACGAGTTCCTCGAGATCAAGTCTTTGCAGATGTGAGCTTTCCGGCTTGACCCGGGCGTCGATACACAAAGTCATGCACGTGTTGATCGTGGGCCTGGGTTACGTCGGGCTGCCCACCGCGCTCGCCTTCCTGGAGGCGGGCTGCCGGGTCACCGGCTACGACGTCAGCGCCGCGCGGCTCGCCGCCATCCGCAACGGGCAGGTCGACCTGTCGCCCCTCGACCACGCGCGGCTGCGCTTCCACCGCCTGGAGACCACCACCGACCCGGCCGCCGTCGCCGCCGCCGACGTGGTGGTGATCTGCGTCCCGACGCCGGTCGACGAACACCACGTGCCGGATCTGAGCGCGCTGCGGGCCGCCTGCGGCACGGTCGTCGCCCACGCGGTCCCCGGCCAGCTCGTGATCCTCACCTCGACGACCTACGTGGGCTCGACCCGCGATCTGCTGATCGACCACCTCAGCGGGGTCGACGTCGTGTTCAGCCCCGAACGGGTCGATCCGGGGCCCGGCGGGCGCCCGCTGGAACACTCGCCGAGGGTGCTCGGACCCGCCTCCGCGAAAGCGGGCGACCGGGCCGAGGAACTGCTCAGGCGGGTGGCGCCCTCGGTGCACCGGGTCAGCTCGCCGGAGGCGGCCGAGTTGTGCAAGCTGCTGGAGAACTCGTTCCGTGCGGTCAACATCGCGCTCGCCAACGAGTTCGCCGACATCGCCCGGGAGGTCGGCGTCGACCCCGTCGAGGTGATCGAGGCGGCGGCCACCAAGCCGTTCGGTTTCATGCGGTTCGACCCGGGGCCGGGTGTGGGCGGGCAGTGTGTGCCGTCGGACCCCTACTACCTGCTGTGGCGGCTGCGGCGGGCGGCGCCGACCGTGCTGACCGCCGCCATGGGGGCCATCGCGGCCCGGCCGCAGGCGGTGGTGGGCCGGGCGCTGGAGATGCTGGCGGCGGCCGGGCGGGACGTCAGGGACGCGACGGTGCTGGTCGCCGGGGTGTCGTACAAGCCGGGGGTGGCGGACGCGCGCGAGACGCCGGCTGTGCCGATCATCGCCGCGCTGCGGCGGCTCGGCGCGCGGGCCGAGTTCACCGATCCGCTGGTGGAGGAGCTCGTGGTGGGGGAGGAGGTCATCAAGCGCGTGCCCGACCCGGGGAGCGAGCCGTGGGATCTCGTCGTCGTGCACACGCTCGGCGGCGACCTCGGGTGGCTGCGGCCGGAACAGCCGGTTCTGGACGCGACCTACCGGCTCGAACGGCCCGGCGACAGCCGCTGGGAGGTGCCCTAGGGCGTCTGGAGCATGATCCGGCGCGCGGCGTCCTTCGGCAGGCGGTCGAGGTAGAGGCCGCCGTTGAGGTGGTCGAACTCGTGCTGGAAACAGCGGGCCAGCATGCCCCGCGCCTTGACCTCCAGCGGGCGGCCCAGGCGGTCGAAGCCCTTGATCGTGACCCCGGACGCGCGGGGGGTGGGCGAGTAGAGGGGCTTGCTCGTCGCCTTGTTCGGCACGGACAGGCAGCCCTCCTCCTCGACGATCTCGGCGTCGTCGTCGATCGTGAGCTCGGGGTTGACCACGGCGCCCTTGCGGTTGCTGATGTCGTACACGAAAAGGCGTTTCGGCACGCCGATCTGGGGGCCCGCGAGGCCGACGCCGTCGGCCAGGTACATCGTCGCGAACATCTCGTCGATCAGGCGGCGCAGGTCTTTGTCGAACGCCGTGACCGGCTCGGCCGGGGTGCGCAGCACCGGATCTCCGACATACCGGATCTCGCGCATTCTGATCTCCGCGGTAAGGGGCGACGGGGGTAGCTGGCCGTTACTTTAGTCGACCTGAGAAGCTCTGCGTATGCGCGTCTACATCGGTTCCGACCACGCCGGCTACGACCTGAAGAACCACCTGGTCGGCTGGCTCAAAGACAACGGCCACGACGTGGTCGACTGCGGTCCCTTCGTCTTCGACGCAGAAGACGACTATCCGCCCTTCGTGCTCCGCGCCGCCGCCGGCGTGGTGGCCGAGCCGGGCTCGTTCGGCGTGGTGATCGGCGGCTCCGGCAACGGCGAGGCCATCGCCGCCAACAAGGTGAAGGGCGTGCGCGCGGCGCTGGCGTGGAGCGACGACACCGCCACGCTCGGGCGGCAGCACAACGACGCCAATGTGATCAGCATCGGCGCCCGGATGCACACCGAGGCCGACGCCACCCGTTTCGTCGAGTTGTTCCTCGCCACGCCCTACTCGGGCGCCGAGCGCCACACCCGGCGCATCGACATGCTGAGCGACTACGAGCGGACCGGCGACCTGCCCCCGCTGCCCTAGGTGTTCTGACCTAGGGCTTCTTGCGGGTCTCCTTGCGGGGGACCTCGTCGCGCAGGGGCCGCCGGTCGGCGGCCTCCTGCTGCTCCTTCGACGGACGCGACACGTCGCGGGCGCGCATGGCGGTGATCGCCGTGATGGTCAGACTCGTCAGGGCCATGCCTTGCAGCCTAGAAGACGAGACCGCCCCAGGGCAGGGGGCTCCACGACATGGCCGCCGACAGCTCCCGCACCGCGCCCTCGCGGTGCTCGGCGATCTGCCCGGCCAGCCGGTACGACTCCAGCGACCGCCCCCCGAGATAGCCGGCGCCCAGGATCCGCACCGGCAGGCTCAGGTCGGGCGCGTCCTCGGTCCGCTCGCAGGTCTGCTTGGCGGTCGACAACCGCCAGCGTCCGGCGTTCCACGGGCACACGTCGTCGTCGACCTCGACGACCAGCTCCACCGGCGCGCTGTAGGCCCGCTGCGTGAGCGCGCCCGGCACGTCGACCAGCCGGATCCACAACTCGTCGAGGGTGCCCGCGTTCAGGTGCCGCGGTTCGGCCAGCAGGTGCATGACCGGGTCGTCCACGGGCCGGTTGGCGGCGGACACGCGGGCGCACAGGTCACGGTCGAGCAGGCTGCGCCACACGGCCGCGTAGGCGGCCGGGTCGACGGCGAACAGCTCCTGAAGCAGCACCTCGCCGTCGGGCACGTCGTGGTCGGTGACGGCGCGCCTCACCCGGAACAGGGCGTAGCCGCGCACGCCGTCGTCGTCCTCGGCCAGCACGCAGCGCAGCCGCCCGGACGAGGCGCGGACCTTCTCGTCGTCGGCCAGGGTCGCGTTCCAGCGGGCCTCGGTCCGCGAGTAGAGACCGGGCCTGGTCGGCCTGACCCGGTCGAATACGCTTTTGAAGGCGTCGCGGACCTTCTCCGGCGGCTCGACCCGCAGGCGCAGCGCGGGGTCGACCGGCGCGTCGGCGCGGAAGGCGCTGGAGTGCTTGGGGATCGTGTAGAAGACGTTGTCGACCGCGCGGCCGTAGCCGTAGCGGCCGTAGATGGCGGCCTCGGAGGCGTAGAGCGCGGCGAACACCTCACCCCTGGCGTGCACGTCGGCCAGTTGCCGCCGCATCAGCGAACTGAGCACGCCCTGTCGCCGGTGGGAGGCCAGCACGCCGACGGAGCTCACCCCCGCCACCGGGAGCACGCCGCCCGGCACGGTCATGTCGAAGCTCATGACCTGGGTGAAGCCGATCATCCGGTCGCCGTCGAAGGCGGCGAGGGACCGGTCGAACTCCGTGACGCCCTTGAACCGCTCGGACTGAGCGGGGGCCCAGGAGGAGACGAACGCCTCGTCGAGCAGGTCGCACATGGCGGGGAACTCGGACTCGGCGATGGGGCGAATGGGGTGATTCACGGCACCACCGTAGGGCCGGGCAAAGAGGGACGGCCACCCAATATACGTGCTAAGTGATCAAGGTGTTGGTCAAGACAGCGCCTCACCACGAAGCCGACCGATACAGTCGGGGCATCATGAGTTCCCGTCCGGTGCCGCTCATTCCCCCTCGGCTCCGCGCGATTTTGGTGCGGGTCCCGTTTCTGGTGCCGATCGTCCGGTTCGTAAGGAAGAGTTCGTCGAAAGATAGCCATCTGCTGATCGCCCTGGTCGTCGTGAGCCTGCTCATCGGAGTGCTCGGCGTCCAGATCTCGACGCGTTGGTTCTCACCTTCGCTGCTCATCCTGGTGACCCTCGTCGCCGGACTCCAGCTCCGGCCGCGCAGCCTGATGACGCTGCTGGTCGCGGTGGCCGCGTCGGTCACCTACCTGGGGATCACCTACGGCGCCCGGCAGGTCGGCCCCGGCTACCTGCTCACCATGGCGTTCACGGTCGTGCTGGCCGGGCTGATGTCGCGCACGCGGGGCACGCTCGGCGTGCAGGGGCTGCGCGGCGACGCGATGTTGCTGGAACTGCGCGACCGGCTCAAGAGACAGAGCGAGCTGCCGTCCTTCCCCAAGGCGTGGGGCGGCAAGGTCGTGCTCAAACAGGCCGGCGGGTCGTCGTTCGGCGGCGACTTCGTCGTGTCCATGCGCGAGGGGACCAGGGTCGAGCTGGCCGTGGTCGACGTCTCGGGCAAGGGCGTCGACGCCGGAACCCGGGCTCTGCTGCTCTCCGGCACCTTCGGCGGCCTCCTGGGCTCGGTGAGCGACTTCCTCGGCGCCTGCAACGCCTATCTGCGCCGCCAGCGCGAGGGAGAGGGCTTCGTCACCGCCGTCCACCTGAGCCTCGACCTGGCCACCGGCGCCTACGAGATCACCTCGGCGGGCCACCCGCCCGTCGTGAAGTTCGACTCGGGCACCGGCACCTGGCGGGTGTCCACGGCCAAGGGCGTCGTGCTCGGGGTGGTGCCCGACCTGGCCTGTGAGCCCGACAGGGGCATTCTGCGCAAGGGCGACGCGCTCATGCTCTACACCGACGGGCTGATCGAGCAGCCGGGCCGCGACATCGACGCCGGCCTCGACCGGCTCCTCGGCGAGGCCGAGCGGCTGCTGCCCGGCGGGTTCTCCAAGAGCGCCCGCCAGCTCGTGAACTCGATGTCGTCGGGCCACAACGACGACTGCGCGCTGGTCCTCATCTGGAGACCGTGACGTTAGTCACTGGTCGTGCGCAGATGCGGGTTGAGACCCTTGATCCGGTCACCGGCGGTACGGGGGTGTCGCCGGAGAGCGGCCCCATTCAGGGTCCCCGGGCCTTCTCAGGTGGGCGGCGCGGCTCACCTGCGGAGGCCCGGCCCTTTTTCGGTTCTGAGACGACACCGCCCTCTATAACCAGCCCGAATCGGCGGCGATCCTGACCGCGTCGACCCGGTTCCTGGCGCCGGTCTTGCACATGATGCGCGACAGGTGGTTGCGGACCGTTCCCACCGAGAGGTAGAGCTCGTCGGCGATCTCCTTCGACCGCGCGCCCTGCGCGGCGATGCGCAGCACGTCGAGCTCCCGCCGGGTCAGCGGGTTGTCGGCGGTCTGGAGCGCGGCCACGGCCAGGTCGGAGTCGACCGCCCGGCGACCGGCCGCGATCAGCCGGATGCCCTCGGCCAGCTTCTCGGGCCCGGCGTCGGTGCCCATGAAGCCCAGCGCGTTGGCCGCGAACGCGCGGCGCACCTGACCGGGGTTGGCCTGGGAGGACAGGATCATCACCCGGCAGGCGGGCACTTTCTCGAGGAGCCCGGCCGCGGCGGCCAGGCCGCCCATGGAGGGCAGGTCGATGTCGATCACGGCGGTGTCGGGACGGTGTTCGACGGCGGCCGGGATGGCATCCTCCCCGGAGGCCACCCCGGCCACGACTTCGAGGTCGCTCTCCCCGTTGAGGGAGGCGATGAGGCCGTGCCGGACGAAAGGCAGGTGCTCGGCCACCAGGATCTTGATCATGAGGCCCCCCATTTCATACCTCAGGGTGATCGGCCAGACGCACAGTGTCATCGAAGTCTCTCCATTCGGCAAACTCACCGCAAGCTCCACGGGGAAATGCCCGCGAATGCGGACACGGCCGGACGCCTGACGGCGTGGGCTACTCTCGATGCGACGACCGATTTTCCGCCTGCCGGGGGTATGCGCCGATGAGCTGGCAGTTCATTGCCGGATTCGTGATTCTCTTCGTCGGCCTCCTGGTGTCGATCGCCCTCCACGAGATCGGCCACCTCGTCCCGGCCAAGATCTTCGGCGTGCGGGTCACGCAATACATGGTGGGCTTCGGCTCCACCATGTGGTCGCGGCGGCGCGGCGAGACCGAATACGGCGTCAAGTGGATCCCCATGGGCGGCTACATCCGCATGATCGGCATGTTGCCGCCGCGCCCGAACGACGACCCCAACAAGCTGCGCTCGATCTCGACCGGGCCCTGGCAGGGCCTCATCGAGAACGCCCGCCAGGTCGCCTCCGAGGAGATCAGGCCCGGCGACGAGAGCCGGGTCTTCTACCGCAAGCCGTGGTGGCAGAAGGTCATCATCATGTTCGGCGGCCCGTTCATGAACTTCGTGCTGGCCTTCGGGCTCTTCGCGGTGGTCATGATGGGCTTCGGCGTGACCGTGCTGAAGCCGACCGTCAACGACGTCAGCAAGTGCGTGATCCCGGCCTCCCAGGCCAGCCGCGAGTGCACGGCCGCCGACCCGAAGACGCCCGCCCTCGCGGCCGGGCTGCAGAAGGGCGACCGGTTCGTCTCCATCGACGGCAGGCCGGTGACCTCGTGGGAGTCGGCCACCTCGACCATCCGGGCCCACGGCGCCGGCCCGGTGCCCATCGTCATCGAGCGGGCCGGGCGGCAGCAGACCCTGACGGTGAACCTCATCGCGACCGAGCGGCCCGACCTCGACGACCCCACCAAGATCGTCAAGAACGTCGGCTTCCTCGGCGTCGAGCCGACCCAGGTGACCGAGCGCCAGGGGCCCGGCTACGTCGTCTCCGAGATGTGGGACATGACCTCCCGCACGGCCGTCTCGATGCTCGACATCCCGGGCAAGATGGTCGGCGTCTGGCACGCCGCCTTCTCGGGCGAGGAACGCGACCCCAACGGCCCGATCGGCATCGTCGGGGCGGGCCGCATCGGCGGTGAGATCGCCGCCTCCGCCGCCCCGATCGAGAACAAGATCGTCATCTTCATCAACCTGCTGGCCGGGCTGAACCTCGCGATCGGCATCTTCAACCTGATCCCGCTGCTGCCGCTCGACGGCGGCCACATCGCGGGCGGCCTGTGGGAGGGCCTCAAGCGCGGCTTCGCCCGCATCGCCCGGCGGCCCGCGCCCGGCTACGTCGACGTCGCCAAGGCGCTGCCGCTGACCTACGCGATGGCGGTCGTGCTCCTCTTCATGGGCGGCCTGCTGATCTTCGCCGACATCGTCAACCCCATCAGGCTGAGCGGCTAGCTACTCGCCGGTCACGCCGTCGAGGCGCTCGCGCAGGAAGTCGGCGTGGCCGTTGTGGCGGGCGTACTCCTCCAGCATGTGCGCCAGGATCCACCGGTGCGACATGAGCTCGCCGGCGCGGTTGGGCTTCTTCATCAGGGTGTCGAGCGGGGTCTGCGCGCTGATCTTCCGTGCGGCCTCGATCTCGGCCCTCCAGGTGGCGAAGACCTCCTCGACCGGCGCCGAGTCGAGGGCGTCGAAGTCGTCGTCGGGGGCGGCGTCGGTGAAGAAGATCGGCGCCAGGTCCTCGCCGTTGAGGCGGATGCGGAACCAGGCCCGCTCGACGTCGGCCAGGTGCCTGACGAGGCCGAGCAGCGACAACGACGACGGCTCCACGGCCCGCCGGCGGAGCTGCTCGTCGGTGAGGCCCGCGCACTTCATGGCCAGGGTGTCGCGGTGGTAGTCGAGGAAGGCGGCCAGGGTGTCGCGCTCGTCCCCGGCGAGGGGTGGGTCGATTCTCATGGGGTTATGGTGCCAAACGATTACCAGATGCCCGACATCCTGCGGGAACAAGTCATTCATGACACTTGACGGGAAAGTCGCGATTGTCGCCGGAGCGAGCCGGGGCATCGGCGCGGTCACCGCGCGGGCGCTGGCCCGGGCCGGGGCCGCCGTCGTGCTGGCCGCGCGTGATTCCACCGCCATCGAGACCGTCGCCGCCGACATCCGGGCCTTCGGCGGGCGGGCCCTGGCCGTGCCGACCGACGTGGGTGACTCCGACTCGGCCGAGCGGCTGGTCGCGATCACGATGGAGAAGTTCGGGCGGCTCGACGCGGCGTTCAACAACGCCACCGACGGCCCCGTGCCGGCGCCGCTGGCCGAGATCGACCCGCTCGACTTCGACCTTGGCATCCGCACCAACGTCCGGGGGACCTTCCTCGGGATGAAGTATCAGATCCCCGCCATGCTGGCCTCCGGCGGCGGATCGATCGTCAACATGGCCTCGATCGCCGGGGTGCAGGGCATCGCGAACATGGCGGGCTACGTCGCGGCCAAGGCCGGGATCATCGGGCTCACCAAGGTCGCCGCGCTCGACTACGCCGACCAGGGCATCAGGGTGAACGTGCTGGCTCCGGGGCCCATCCTGACCTACCACCTGGAGGCGGCGGGGGAGGACGTCCAGCGCCGGGCCGGGAACGCCGCGCCGATGCGGCGGGTCGGGCTGCCCGAGGAGGTCGCCGCGACGGTGATCTGGTTGTTCTCCGACCAGTCGTCCTACATCACCGGGGTGACGCTGCCGGTCGACGGCGGGATCGCGGCCGGGACCAAGCCGCCGCAGATGATGAAGGCGGCCTCGTCCTGAGGCGTCTTCCTAGGGCATCCCGGCCAGCGCCTCGATGGCCGGCAGGGCCGCCGCCAGCGCCTCGCGCTGGTCGGGCGGCAGGGCCGAGATCCGGGACACGAAGAAGGCGATGTGGTCGCCCCGCAGCCGCCCCAGTTCGGCCTCGCCCTCCGGGGTGAGGCTGATCAGCGAGGCCCGGCCGTCGGCCGGGTCGGGGGTGCGGGCGAGCAGGCCGAGGTTCTCCAGCCCGGCCACCACCCGGCTCAGCGTCGGGGCGCTGACGCCCTCGTGGGCGGCCAGGTCGCCGAGCCGTACCGGGCCGAGCCGGGCGGCGGCCGCCAGGGCCGAGGTCTGGCCGGCGGTCAGGTCGCCGCGGGTCTGCCGGCGGCCGTGCCGGCCCAGGCGGGCCAGGGCCGCCTTGAGCCGTTCGGCCAGAAGGTCCACGTCGGTCATGATCTGTTCACCGTAACCGCCGCGACGGGCAACTCGTCGTGGACGTACCGGCGGCCTCTCAGGAGCGAGGCGACGGCGGCGACCAGCGACATGGCGACGGCCAGCAGGAACACGACGACCAGGCCCTGGTGGAAGGGGCCGGAGACGAGGTTCGGGAAGTACTCGCGGCCGGTCAGGGTCGCGGCGTCGGCCGGGGTCAGGTGGGCGAGGGCGCCGCTCGGGCCGAGCAGGTTCCCGATCGGGTTGTAGCCCAGGAAGGCGGCGAAGAGCGTGCCGACCGGGGGCAGCGCGCCGATCGTGAGGGCGAGTCCCGGCGGCACGCCGTGCTCGGTGAGGCCGCCGGTCAGGGTCTGCGGCAGGGTGGCGGACAGGCCGGCGATCATCAGCGAGAAGAACACGCCGATCGACAGGACCATCCCGGCGTTGGTGAACGTGGCGCGCATGCCCGAGGCCACGCCGCGCTGCCCGGCCGGGACCGAGTTCATGATCGCGGTGGTGTTGGGCGCGGTGAACAGGCCCGACCCGACGCCGTTCAGGAAGATCAGCGCCGCGAACACCCAGTACGGGAAGTCGATCGGGACCAGCAGCAGCCCGAGGAAGGCCAGCGCGGACAGGACGAGCCCGCCGGAGGCGAAGGCGCGGGCGCCGTACCGGTCGGAGAGGTGGCCCGACACCGGGCCGGCCAGCAGGAAGCCGGCCGTCAGCGGCAGCAGGTAGACGCCGGCCCACAGCGGGGTGTCCTCGAACGGGTAGCCGTGCAGCGGCAACCAGATGCCCTGGAGCCAGATGATCAGCATGAACTGGAGGCCGCCCCGGGCGACCGAGGCCAGCAGCCCGGCCACGTTCCCGGCCGCGAACGCCCTGATCCGGAACAGCGACAGGTGGAACATCGGCTGCGCCACCTTCCTCTCGATCAGGCAGAACGCCGCGAGGATCACCAGGCCGGCCGCGATCCCGCCGACCACGAGCGGGTTGGTCCAGCCCATCGCGTGGCCGCCGTAGGGCTGGATGCCGTAGGTCACCGCCGCCAGCACCAGCGTGAGGCCGGTCGCGAAGGCCAGGTTGCCCCACCAGTCGATCTTCGCGCCCTCGACCCTGGTGACGGTCTCGCGCAGGCTCCGGTACGCCCACACCGTCCCGGCGACCCCGATGGGCACCGAGGCCCAGAACACCAGCCGCCAGTTCAGTTGCGACAGCAGCCCGCCCGCGACCAGCCCCAGGAAGGTCCCGGCGATGCCGGCCACCTGGTTGACGCCCATCGCCATGCCGCGCCGCCCGGCGGGGAACGCGTCGGTCAGGATCGCGGCCGAGTTGGCCATCAGCAGGGCGCCCCCGACGCCCTGGAACAACCGCCACCCGATCAGCCAGAGCGCGCCGCCCGACTGCTGGAAGGGGTCCAGGGCCAGCACCACCGTGCCGACGGTGAAGACGGCGAAGCCCGCGTTGTACATGCGGACCCGGCCGAACATGTCGCCCAGGCGGCCCAGCGTGACCACCAGGACGGCCGAGACGAGCATGTAGCCCATCAGGATCCACAGCAGGTAGGAGACGTTGCCGGGTTCCAGCGGATTCAGGTGGATGCCGCGGAAGACGGTCGGCAGCGAAATGATCACGATCGAGGAGTTGACGGTGGCGAGCAGCATGCCCAGAGTCGTGTTGCTCAGCGCGATCCACGGATAACGGTCCGACATGAGACCCCCAACAACTTGCTTACCCTAACTAACGAGTCGTCGGTCCCGGAAATGCCCCATACAACACGAAAAGGGACGCGCAGGGTCGCGCGTCCCTTTCCTGGCGGTACGACTTACGGCATGCCGAGCGCGCGGTACTCCCAGCCCTCGGCGCGCCAGAACTCCGCGTCGAGCGCGTGGCGGCCGTCGACGATGCGGCGGTGCTTGACCACCGACGCCAGGGCCGACGGCTCGATCTCGCGGAACTCGGTCCACTCGGTCAGCAGCACCACGACGTCGGCGTCGGCCGCCACGTCCATGGCGCTGCTGCCGTAGCGCAGCTCGGGGTAGGCGCGGCGGGCGTTGTCGAGGGCGGCCGGGTCGTAGACGCGGACGTTGGCGCCCAGGCCGTGCATGGTGCGGGCCACGTCGAGCGCGGGGGCGTCGCGGATGTCGTCGGAGTTGGGCTTGAAGGCCGCGCCGAGGCAGGCCACCTTCTTGCCGTTGAGCTGCCCGCCGACCATCTCGCGGACCAGGTCGATCGTACGCGAGCGGCGGCGGCGGTTGATCGCGTCCACCTCGCGCAGGAACGACACGGCCTGGCCGACGCCGATCTCCTCGGCGCGGTAGGCGAAGGCGCGGATGTCCTTGGGCAGGCAGCCGCCGCCGAAGCCGAGGCCCGGCTGGAGGAACCGGCCGCCGATGCGGTCGTCGAAGGCCAGCGCCTTGGCCAGGTGGCGCACGTCGGCCCCGGTCGCCTCGCAGATCTCCGCCATCGCGTTGATGTAGGAGATCTTCGTGGCCAGGAACGAGTTCGCGGCCACCTTCACGAGCTCCGCGGTGGCCAGGTCGGTCACCACGACGGGGGTCTCGTTGTCGATGATCGGCTGGAAGGCCGCTTCGAGCTGCGCGCGGGCCCAGTCGGAGGCCACGCCGAACACCAGCCGGTCGGGACGCAGGGTGTCCTCGACGGCGAAGCCCTCACGCAGGAACTCGGGGTTCCAGGCGAGCTCGACCTCGTCGCCGGCCGGGGCCAGCTCCTTGATCAGGTTGGTCAGGCGGGCGGCGGTGCCGACGGGGACGGTCGACTTGCCGACCACCAGGACCTTGCGGTCCAGCAGGGGGGCCAGGGCGGCCACGGAGGCGTCGACGTAGGTCAGGTCGGCGGCGTCCATGCCGGGTTTCTGCGGGGTGCCCACACAGATGAAGTGCACGTCACCGTGGGCGGCGGCCTCCTCGACCGACGTGGTGAACCGGAGCCGGCCGGTCGCCATCGTCTTGTCGAGCAGCTCGGGCAGACCTGGCTCGAAGAACGGCACCTCGCCGGATTGCAGCCGCTCGATCTTGCGGGGGTCGGTGTCGAGTCCGACCACCTCATAGCCGAGGGAGGCCATGCAGATCGCGTGAGTGGCTCCGAGATACCCGGTCCCGATGACGGTGATCCGGGGGAGTGCGGTGTCAGTCATTGTCAGTTCTCTCGCAGAAACTCAGGAGCATTCGCTCTTCTTGGTGAGCGGGCCGCCGGTCACCTCGTTGTCGCAGGAGATCGTGTTGCCGCCTGCGGTGTCGTTGATGCCGTAGCCCCCTGAACCGCCCAGATCGATGATGTTGGCCCGGAAGGTGTTCCCGGTCCCCCAGCCATTGATGATCTTGTGGGTCTGGAAGCCGTCCGCGGGGGAGCCGCGGCCGGTGTTGCGTTCGATCAGGTAGCCGTTCCCCTTGACGTCCACCCAGCTGTCGTTGTGACCGTCGCCGGTGATCATCGAGCCGTCGAAGACGTTCCCGATGATCTTGCCGTCGGAGGTGCCCTCCTTGATGTCGATGGCCTCAGCGGTGGCGCGGATGACGTTCCCGCGCGCGATGTTGCGGTCGCTCTTGTCCATCTGGCCGCCGGAGAAGGTGGCCCAGTTGCTCTGGGCGGTGCCGAAGTAGACCCCTTCGCCGTACTTGTCCTTGCGGAGCCCGGTGCCCCAGATGAGGTTGTACTGGGCGATGTTGTCGGAGCTGAAGTTCCTGAAGTGGATGGCCTCGTCGCCGATGTGGTTGACGTCGAGGTCCTGGACGACGTTGAAGTTCGACTTGTCGGCCATGACGCCCTTCTGGGCGTGCCGGACGGTGAAGCCGATGAGCCGCCAGTAGTCGGCCTCGTTGAGGTGGAAGGCGTAGCCCTCCTTGAGGCCGCCGCCGTCGATGATCGCGTCGCGGGAGCCGCAGACGAAGATCGGCTGGGCCTTGGTGCCCGAGGTGGCCGCCACGAAATGACCCTGGTACTCGCCCGGCTCCATGAAGATCACGGTGCCCGGCGTGGCCGAGGCGAGCGCCTCGGTGAGCTCGTCGGCGGTGGTCACGGTCACGGTCGCGTCAGGGCAGGCGATCTTGCCCTCGCCGTCGGGGACCGCGATGTCCGGCGGCTGCTGGACGGCGGCGAACGGCTCGAAGTCCTTCTTCTCCTCGTCCTCCCGCACCGGCTCCTCCTCTTCCGTGAAGTCCTCGCCCGGGTCGTCCGCCCCCAGGGTCGGCAGCGACCGGGGCCCGGTGTCGGGCTGGATGTTCTCGACCACCGTGCCGGGTTGTTGCTCCTGACCACCACCGCCGCCGAAGATCCCGTACAGGACGACCACGATCAGGATCGTGAAGGCCGCACCGGCCCCCGCGGCGATCATGGTCTTCTTGTCGATGTCGATCTCGATGCGCATGGTCAGGTCCTTTCGGCGGACGCCCCGGTGAGCGACCACACGGGACGCTCCTCCAGGACGGCCTGCCTCTCGTACGGGTCGACGATGCGACGTCCGACGCGGGGCCCGTTGTTCCCGAGGGCCCGGATGGCGGAGATCACGATGAGCAGGATGACGCCGAACCAGATCAGGTTCATCGGCTTGGCGATGCGCTTGACGGTGGTCCAGAAGTCCGCCGTGTCCTGCCAGCCGTCGACGTTGTTCGTGGTCACTGATTTGATCCCGGTCGCACGGTCGGTGTCGATCGCGCTGAGGCCCGCGCCGCCCAGGGTGTTGCCCGTGATCGTGCTCCCGGTCGTCACCCCCGTCGCCGTGACGCCGTGGAGCGTGGCCTGGTTGATCGTGTTCCCGGTCACCTCGGCCTCGGCGTTGCGCAGGTAGATCGCGGTCGGCACGTCGTTCACGATGTTGCCGACGACCTTGGCGCCGGTCACGCCGTCGCGGACGGCGATGCCCTGACTCCGCTGACCGCTGAGCCGGTTGCCGGAGACCCGGACGCCGGTCGCGTCCTTGTTCACCACGATGCCCGACTGCCCGCCGGTCACCTCGGTAGTCTGCACCGACAGGTCGACGCCACCCTGGATCTCGATGCCGTAGCGGGCGTTCTCCCTGGCCCACGAACTGGTGACCGAGCTGCCGCCGAAGCTCTGCAGCGACTCACCCGAGGCCGACGGGCCGCGCGCGAGCGGCCGGCCGCTGATGGTGAAGCCGTTGCCGCCGTTGCCGACCGCGCCCGAACCGGTGATCGTCACGTTCTGGGTGCCGCGCGAGAGCACGAACCCGTCGCCCCGCGACCCGGTCACCGTGGTGTTCTCGATGCTGGCGTTGCGGGCGAACCGGTGCAGCAGCACCCCGTCGATCAGGCTCCCGGTGACGGTCACGTTGGTGACCCGGGTCTGGTCCGAGGCGGTGATGAAGACGCCGTACGCGTTGCCGGTGATCGAGGTGTCGGTGATGTCGCCGGTGACCAGGTTGGCGTCCGGCAGCTTGTAGGCCACCTTCTTCAGGCCCTTGCCGTCGGTGATCTCCACCTGGTCGTCGGAGCCCATCCGGGGCACCAGGGCGCCGCCGGGGAGCAGCACCTTCTCGTCGGTGATCTGGGTCGGGGTGGTGAGCTTCGCCTCAAGGGTGGTGCGGTCGCTCCCGGTCATCGCCAGGCCGCCGGTCGACCCGCTCCAGAATCCGAGGTGTTCGACCTGGGCGTGGCTCATGCGCAGCTCGCCGCCGATGGCCCGGACGTAGGCCCGGCCGTCGTTGACGATGGTGTCGGCCGTGTTGATGTTCGGGTCCCAGCTCGTGATGCGCACCGGGTTCTGCGGCGAACCGTTGATGCGGATGCTCGCGCCGAAGCCGACGATGGTGGCGAACGACCCCGGCTCGCTGCGCATCCGGATCACCAGCGGGCCGGTCGCGTTCTGCAGCACCAGCTTGGCGTTCGGCCCGATGAACAGGTTGATGCCCAGGATGTAGGAGCCGTCGTTCTGCTTCTGGAAGTACTCCCCGCCGAGCTTCTCCAGGTCGGCGACCCGGTAGGGCTCGCGGCGGGACGGCAGCACCAGCGTCTGGCCGTTGGCCGAGCTGGAGATGTGCGGCTGCCGGGCCCGCTGCGCGTTGGGGCCGCCGCGGGCGATCGCCGACGTCAGCGTCGCCCGCGTCTGCATGATCCGCAGGTCCTCCTGGTCGACCAGGTTCGACTGCTGCTTGGCGTCGGCCGCGGTCACGTCGTCGACCGCCGGGATCGGCTCGGGCCGGTCGAGGTAGGAGAGGTACCCCCACGTGCCCACGCCGAGCAGGAGCAGCACGAAGAACGTGATCCAGGCCTTCTTCATCGCCCGCCTCCCACGGTGACCGTCGGGACCTGCTGCTGGGAGGGCCGGTAGCGACCGTTGAACCCGCTGCCGGGCTCGGCGGTGGCCACGTTCGGCAGCGTCCAGGAAGGCCGCTCCTCCATTGCCTGCTGGTGCTCGTACGGGTCGACGATCGAGTCGCGGCGCCGGTCCATGACGCCGCGGGACCGCAGCGCCGACAGCAGGATCAGCAGGATCACGCCGGCCCAGATCACGTTCATGGGCTTGACGTACCGCTTGACCTTGCTCCAGAAGGTCGAGGTGTCGACCCACCGCTTCTCGTCGTTGTTGTGGTCGTTCACGTCACCGCTCGACCGGGCGGTGCTGACCGCGCTGGTGCCGGCGCCGACGATCGTGTTGCGGGCGATCTCCGAGCCGTCGGCCGCGCCGACGACGGTGACGCCGTGGGCGTTCGGGTCCTTGAGGGTGGTGATCTTGTTGCCGATCACCTGGCCGTTGGAGTCGCGCAGGTACACGCCCGTCGGGGCGCCGGTGATCGTGTTGCCGGAGACGTGGGCGTTGGTCACGCCGTCGCGCAGCGCGATGCCCTGACGCTTCTGGTCGGTCACCTTGTTGCCGGACAACTGCACGGCCTCGGCGCCGGCGCGGACCACGATGCCCATGTCGCCGCCGACGACCTCGCTGGTCTGCACGGCCTGCCGGATGCCTCCCAGCACCTCGATGCCGTAGCGGCCGTTGTTCCTGGCCGTGCTGTTGTTGACCGAGCTGTCGCCGTAGACCGCCAGCGACTCGCCCGAGGCCGACGGCCCCCTGGCGAGCGCCCGGCCGTCGAGAGTGAAGCCGTTGCGCCCGTTGCCCTCGGCCAGGCAGTCGTTGACCTGGACCTTCTCGGTGGCCCGGGAGAGCACGAAGCCGTCGCCGCCGCTGCCGGTCACCTCGGTGTGGGAGATGGTGGCGTTCTTGGCGAAGCGGTGCATGAACACGCCGTGGACGATGCTGTCGCGGACCTTGGTGTTGACGATCTGCGTCTGGTTCGAGCCCGAGACGAACAACCCGTAGGCGTCGCCGGTGATGACGCTGTTCTCGACCTTGCCGGTGACCAGCTCGTCGGCCGGCACGCGGGTGGCGGTGCCGGGGCCGATCGGATAGGTCTCCACGTCGCCGTAGCTGCCGCCGCCCGGGTCCTTGGTGTTGCGGGCCAGCCGCTCCGCCTTGTCCTGGTGGCGCTGCGTCTTGGTGCGGTGACGGTTCACCGACGACGGGCGCTCGGTGCCGGTCAGCGAGATGCCGCCGGTCCGCCCGCTCCAGAAGCCGAGGTCGGACACCTGGGCGTACACCATGTTGAACTCGCCGCCGATGGCGCGGATGTAGGCCCGGCCGTCGGCCGTGGTCAGGTCGGGCTTGCTCGCCTTGACGTCCCAGCTCGTGATCCGGACCGGCTTGGTGGCCGTGCCCTTGATGTCGATGTTGCCGCCGAAGGTGACGATCGAGCTGAAGGATCCGGGGATGCTGCCCATCCGGAGCGTCAGCGGCCCCCGGAGCTGGAGCGTCGCGCCGTCGGACACGTAGATGTGCACACCCAGCAGGTACGACCCGTCGGTCATCAGGCGGACGTACTTGCCCCTCTCGACCGCCAGGAGATCCTTCATGGTGTACGGCTGCTCGTTGTTGCGCGCGGGCAGCACCATCGTGCGGCCGAACGACGACGAGAAGATCTGGGGCTGCTTGCGCTGGGCCGCGAAGAACCCGCCCTGCTGCAGCAGCGCGGTCAGGGCCGCCCGGGTCTGCAGGATCCGCTGGTCCTCCATGTCGACGAGCGCCGCCTGGGTCTCGGCGTCCTCATCGGAGATCTGGATGAGCGGGTCGGGTTCCGAACTCGGGATGTCCGGGGCGTCACCCGCGGCCGCACTCGGGGCGGCGGTGGGGGCGGCGCTTGGTGCCGTGCTGTGTGCCGAGCTGGGTGCCGTGCTGGGCTTCGTGCTCGGGATGGTGTTGGTCATCCCGGTGTCGGCGGACGGACGCGCGCTCGCTGGGGGAGTCGGCGAGGGCGCGGCGGCGACGGGCGGCACACCGATCATGAGCGCGCCGAGCAGCAGGGCTCCGGCGGTCACGATGGTCCGGTTCACGGCCATCAGGCCAGTCCCTGCAGCGTCGCGGCCGTCTGGCCCTCCGAACCCGCCTGGTCGGCCTTGCGGGTCAGCCAGCCCTGCTTGTTCATGGTGATGAACGCGTAGAGCTTGATCGGCAGCGCGATCCCGATGATGACCAGGGTCGTCAGCGGCAGCAGGAGGATCTCCTGCGGGTGGCGCCTGAGGTGCGACCAGCCCCGGATGCCGCGGCCGATCAGCAACCAGCCGACGCAGGTGCCGATGCCCCAGGGGGTCAGCTCCAGGCGGCTGAAGAACAGGTAGCCGAGCGTGACGCCCATGGTGACCGGGGTGAGCAGGATCTGCAGCACGGTGACCTTGGTGACCAGCGGCGTCTTCCACAACCAGCCCTTCCACAGGGCGGTCAGGTAGCAGCGGTAGGAGTTGCGGCTCCAGCGGATGCGCTGCTTGAAGAAGGCCCGGAACGAGCTCGGGAACATCGAGATCGCCCGCGCCGACGACTGGTGCACGGTCTTGTAACCGGAGGCCAGCACCAGCCAGGTGAGCCGCCCGTCGTCGCCGGCGATGCAGCGGCGGCCGAGGAAGAACTCGTTCTCCAGGTGGTGGACGACCGGCAGGATCGCCGACCGGCGGTAGGCGGCGGTGCGGCCGGACAGGCAGGCCACGCCACCACGGCTGCCCATGGCCGGCACGTAGTCGTAGTAACGCAGGTTGACCAGCCAGTCGGCGATGCGCCGCCAGACGCTGGTGGTGCGCTGGAACACGTTCTGCTGGGTGCCGACGCCACCGACCTGCGGGTCTTCGAACGGCATCTGCACGGCGTCGAGCAGGCCGGGCTCCCACCAGGTGTCGGAGTCGGCGAACACCACGATGTCGCCGCGGGCGGCCCGGATGCCGACCCCCAGCGCCGACCGCTTGCCGGAGTGTTCGTAGACGAGCACGCGCAGCCGGGGGTCGTTGACCTCCCGCAGCTTGGCGTGACATTCGGTGTCCGCGACGTCCACGACGATGATCACTTCGCCCGGGTTCTGGGCGAGCCAGCTCCCCAGGCACCGGACCAGGATCTCGGCGTCCTCACGGAACGACGGCACCACGACCGAGACGGACGCGCGGTAACCGTTGACGACGGGCTTGGCCAGCCGGGACAACACGACCCGGTAGACCCACAGACCCCAGACGAGCAGACCCGCCAACCCGAGCGGGATGATGTCCCGCCAACTCCCGTTGGCGCTCGACCTCACCAGCCATTCATAGGCGGTGTCGAGCCAATTCGCAGAATCAGACCCCACGACCTTGTTCTCCTGAGCTTTTCCGCACGCGAGAGAATGCCCCGAGTCGTTCCGGATCTCAGAGAATGAGATGACCGGCGGAGCACACTATTAGTTCGGCTTTGATGTCAACTTCCGAATCGAAGTCGATTCGTGTCCGGGCCCCCTATTGGGGGGTGAGCCCGGCTGCCGTGCCGAGACGGCGGGCCCGGTGGCCGCGGGCCGGGGAAAAATCAGCGGATCTCACGCTGGTCCTCTCGCGTGGCATGGGAGGGAGATTGTCGGGATCCGCGCCTGGCCGGCTGCGAAGAGTCACAGCTGGAACAGGTGCCACAGCAGTCCCGAGGTGTACCGTTCCATAAGCTAATTTCGGGATAAGTGGGGTGTCAACGGGCCTGTCGTTGAAACTTTTATCTGTGGGGATCTCGGGGTCTGAGGTAAACACGGCGCGACGTGTGACTTTCCTGGTGGGGGGCGGTTGGGGCTCCAGGTAGGGGGCTCGTGCACCCGTCCGGGGCGTGGTTCTTCGCAGCAGAATTCACGTGCGTGTAACCATCGCTCGGATAAATGCCGAAACATGATCGTTATCGAATCCGGGTAAACCTTCGGGCGCTTCTGTAGGTGATCACTTACTTCGGGTTCCGAAGGATGATCACGCGGGCGTGCGCACCGCGGGGGCTGGGCGAGCACACCCGCGTGATCGTGGGGTGGGGCAGTTGGTCTTTGAGAGCTTACGGGGGGTTCGATGAGCTTTGTGGGGGTTTTGGGGTCAGGGTAGCCGTACTACCTGAAAACTCCCTGGGTGGGGCGGCCGTTCGCGGGGGTCGGACGCGGTGCCGGCCGCCGGGCCGGGCTCAGGAGTGGTGCGCTGGGCCGGGGCCGCGACGGGTCGGATCGCGGTCCCGGGCGTCGGACTGGGGATCGTGCGCGGACGGCTCGCGGGGTCTTCGCGGGGTCCCGGCCGGTGGGTCGTGGCTCAGAACATCGAGATGTGAACGTGGTCATAGTGGTTGGCGGTGTTGCCGCCCCGGTTGCTCATGAAGCGCCAGCCGGTGCCGCTGTTGATGCGCTGCCGCCAGATGACGTACTTCACGCCGAGCTTGGTGCGGTTCTTCAGGGCCCACTCGGCGAGCTGGTCGCCGAGGACCTTGGCCGAACCGGTGGCCATCGCGCCGCCGGTCGTCATCATGAAGTCGCAGGCGCGGCCGAGCGGGTGCTCGCCCATCGTGTCGACGCGGAAGCAGCCGATGGAGTTGCTCAGCTTGAAGGCCGACTTGGCCTCCTCGCGCATCAGGCGGGTGCGGGCGGTGATGTTGTCGGCGCCGGTCGGCAGCTGGGGGGCCCAGCCGCCGTTGGCGAGCTTGCCGGGGCCGATCGGGATCAGGTCGTCGAGCCGGTCCTTGATGTCATCGATCAGGTCCTCCGCCTCCACGCGGCGCCTCTCGATGTCTTTGGACTTCTTGTCGATCTCGGCGATCAGGCCCTTGGCCTCGGCGGCCGCCTGCGCCCGCGCCTGCTCCTTCTGCTTGTAGTTGCGCACGATCGCGGCCTGCTCGTTGCCGAGCTGCATCGCGAGCGGCGACATGCCCATGCCGGGCGGCAGCACGATCCCGCCGTTGCCGGGGATCGACTGGTAGCTGAGGCCGGCCAGCCGGGCCATCTCGCGCTGGGCCGCCGCGAAGTCGGCGTGCGCCTTCTCCAGTTTGGCCTGCGCGGCCTTGGACGCGTTCTTGGCCTCGGCGAGGTCGTCGCGCGCCGCGTGATATTGGGCGATCAGCGAGTTGACCTTCTTCTCCAGGCTGGAGAGCTGCTTGCGCAGTTTGTCGGCGTCGGGCTTGGGGGCCGCGACAGCGGGGCCGGGCACCAGCGCGGCGCAGAAAGCGGCCACCAGGGCCGCCACCGGAAGGAGGATCAACCGGCGATTGCGACGGTGCGTCGTGGCGGGCAGCGCCCACTCCTCTCCTTGTGCCGGCCGGGTTAGCTGACGGATTCGGGCGGAGAAGCCCGGGCGCTCGATCGCGCCTGCACCCCAGGTTCTGGTGGGTCCCCGGCTCCCGGGCGACACGCCCGGGATTAGGCGGTCCGCCGAGGTCTCGGCGGGTTGGTGTGGATAGTAATGGTAAAAACGAGGCAAGTGCTACTTGAAGTTGCGACCATACGGAGATCAATCCGTGATCTGGCGCACCATCTTTCCCGATGCAGCCCTGAGCATAGAGGCCGCCTCCTCGGGCCGCACGTCGTTGACGAACGCTCCCATACCGGATTCGCTACCTGCCAGATACTTCAGCTTCTCCGGCGCCCTCCTGATGCTGAAGAGCTCCATGTGCACGTACGCCACCTCCCTTCCCCAGCGAACCGGCGCCTGGTGCCAGGCGGCCACATACGGCATGCGGACCCCGAACAACCCGTCGAGGGCCCGCAGCACCCCGGTGTAGAGCGGCCCGAACGCCGCCCGCTCCTCGGGGGTGAGCGAGGGCAGGTCGGGCGCCTGCCGGTGGGGATAGAGGTGCACCTCGAACGGATACCGCGCGGCTCTCGGTACGAAGGCCGTCCAGTGGTCGTTCGCGGCGACCACCCGCTCCCCGGCACGCTCCTCCGCCACCACGGCCGCGAGCGACCCGGGCCGGGCGACGGTGAGCATCCGCTGGGTGCGGGGTGTCACATAGGGATACGCATAGATCTGCCCATGCGGATGGGGCAAAGTGATGCCGATTTCGGCGCCCCGGTTCTCGAAGCAGAAGACCTGCTCCACCCCGTCGAGCCGGGACAACTCGCGGGTGCGGTCGACCCAGGCGTCCATCACCAGCCCGGCCCGCTCGTCGCTCAGGCCGGCGAACGAGGCGTCGTGGTCGTCGGTGAAGCAGACCACCTCGCAACGCCCGATGGGGCCGCTGAAGGAGGGGAACCGGTTCTCGAACACGGCCACGTCGTAGGCCGAGGGGATCTCCGACCAGGGGCGGCCGGGGCAGAGCGGGCACTCCTCGGGCGGCGGGAGATGGGTGCGGGTCTGCCGGTGGCCGGCGACGGCCACCCACTCGTCGAGGACGGGGTCGTGCCGCAGTTCCGAGGGTTCGGGCCGGGGCGGCAGGTCGCGCAGGTCCTTGGCGGAGTGGTCGCGGGGGACGAGGTCGAAGTAGAGGAGCTCCCGGCCGTCGGCCAGATGGGTCAGATGGCGGTTCATGCGGGTTCGGCGACGATCAGCTCGCCGACGTGGCCGGCCAGTTCGTCGCGCCCCTCCTTGTCCAGGCCGGAATCGGTGACGAGAACGTTGGCCCGGTCGAGCCGGGCGATGGTGGAGATGCCGACGGTGCCCCACTTGGTGTGGTCGGCCAGCACCACGAGCTGCTGCGCGGCGGCCACCAGCTCGCGGTCGGTCTCGGCCTCCAGCAGGTTGGGGGTGGTGAACCCGGCCCGCGCGTTCATGCCGTGGACGCCGAGGACGAGTGTGTCGACGTTGAGCGATCTGATCGCCTGGACCGCGATCGGCCCGACGAGGGCGTCGGACGGCGTGCGCACACCCCCCACCAGGATGATCGTCTGGCCGGGCCGCCCGGACCGGTGGAACACCTCGGCCACCCTGACCGAGTTGGTGATGACCGTCAGGTCGGGCACGTCGACGAGATGGTGGGCGAAGGCCCAGGTCGTGGTGCCGGCCGACAGGGCGACCGCGCTGCCCGGCCGGACCAGGTGGGCGGCGGCGCGGGCGATGGCCTCCTTCTCGGCCTGCTGCCGCACCGACTTGGCGGCGAACCCGGGCTCCTCGGTCGACCCCGGCCCGGCGACGGTGGCGCCGCCGTGCACCTTCTCGATCAGGCCCCGATCGGCCAGCGCCTCAAGGTCGCGGCGGATCGTCATGTCGGAGACGCCCAGGTCGCGGACGAGGTCGGCGACCCGCACCCCGCCCGTGCGCCGGACCCGTTCGAGGATCGCCTGCTGCCGTTGCTGGGCCAGCATCGGCTCCTCCTCTCAACATGTTCCAACAAATCATCGCATAGAAAATGTTGGAACATGGGAGGTGGACAGGTGCCCACACGAGGCGCACAGTGGGCGAATGGGTAAACGACAGCGCAAGTCCAAGGCCCGCCGCAAGAAGAAGGCCAACCACGGCAAGCGGCCCACGGGCCGTTAGCGGGCCGTCAGGAGGCCCGGCGCCCCCAGGCGGCCAGCAGCCGCGTCTGCGCGTCGGCGTTCTCCGGCACCGGCACGTGCCCGCCGATGACGCCCGAGCTGCGATAACCCTCCTCGCTGTCGGCGAACCAGGCGGCGCAGAGCGAGACGAGCTCCGGGTCGAGCCGATCGGCCACGCCGATGGCGTTCGACAGGTCCCACGTGTGGATCAGGGCGTCGGCGAACAGTTCGGTGACGTACTCGTGTCCCGGCACGTCCCCGAACGACAGGTGCACGGTCCGGTCGAGCACACCCTCCGCCGAGGCGGCGGTGACGGCGGCGTGGGCGGCGAAGTCGAACGCCTTGACGGCGTCGTCGCCGATGAGGTCGCCGTCGAAGACGTCGCCCACTTCGGCCGGGCTGCGGCCCGAGAGGAGTTCGGGGGCCCAGAGCGACTCGTAGACGAGGTGGTTCACCAGGGCGTGCACGTCCCAGTCGACACACGGCGTCGGGAGATCCCACTGGCCGGGCTTGATGAGGTGGACGCGCATACCGAAGGCGTCCAGGGCCCGGCGGTAGGCGTCCTCGATTCCGATCGTCACATTTCGACGGTAACCCGAACACGAGCTCACGTCATGGGGCTCCGGACCAAAGTGACAATTTAGGGCATTCCTGGCATGTGCGCTGGGACGACCATCTCCTTCTTGCCCGTCACCAGCAACCACGCGGGCAGAATCGTCACGCACATCACGGGAATCAGCGCCATCTCGCCGACGATGGCCAGCGACGTGAACAGGCTCAGCCAGCCGTGCTGCGTGATCGCCAGCACGAACCCCAGCACCCCCGCGGTCAGCGCCAGTGACAGCGGCACCGCCGGGACCAGCGTGTTGGCCGCCACCCCCAGGGCGATCCCCATGAAGACGGCCGGGAAGATCCGCCCGCCCCGGAACCCGCAGGCCGCCGCCACGGTCAGCGCGACCAGCTTCACCCCGAGCACCAGGATGACCGTCCCGATGGCGACGTGGCCTTCCAGCAGTTCACCGGCCTGGGCCAGCCCCTTGAACAGGGACACCTCGCCGCCGACGATCCCCAGGCCGCCCAGGACGAGCCCGCCCGCCGTGACCATGAGCACCGGATGGGGCACGCGGTGGAAGGTCGCATGGGCGTACGGGAACGCGTAGACCACCAGCAGCCCCAGGCCCGCGCCGATGAGCGCGACGACCGACCCCGAGACCAGGTCGGCGGGCCGGAACCCCGGATAGCCGGGCACCTTCATCCGCAGCGTCTCGCCCGAGAGGGCCAGCGTGGTCAGCGTGCCCGCGCCGGCCGCCGGCAGCGGCGCGAAGAGCCTGTCCCAGAGCGGGACCCCGGGCTTGCCCAGCGGCAGCTCCGACAACAGCAGCGCGGCGGCGAGCGGGCTCCCGAACAGCGCCCCGACGGTCCCGGCCACGCCGAGCGCCACCGGCCCATCGCGAAGGCGAGCGCCACGTTGACGGCGGTGATGGGGTTCTCCGGCCCCAGGCTCACCCCGCAGGAAAGGGTGACGATCGTCGCCAGCAGCACCCCCGGCAACACCCGGGCCCGCATCGGCGGCGCCACCAGCCCCTCGGTGGCGGGGTCGGGCCCGGCGTGCCCCGGAAACCGCCAGATCAGCAGGCCCGTGGCGGTTCCCGCGAGAGTGAGGACGAGCAGAATGCGCCACCACTCGAACCACGGCCAGATCAGGCGCTCCAACCATTCGGCAAGCGCGGTGACGCCGAACAAGATGAGACCCGAACCGACACCGATCACCAGTGCGGGCAAAACCAATGCCAGCAGCCCGATCCACGTCGCCCTCGGCATTCGCGTGTCCGCCCGGCCTCAATGCACCGGGAATACCCGTGGGGTCCTCAAAAGAAAGCCTCGCATCGCCAATAGTGCGCCATGTGAGGCATTTGTGGCGGTTTATGTGGTTATGGTGGCAATTGCTAGTCGACGAGGAAGGAGCTGGTCGCGTTGACCACCGCATCCACGACACCCACTTCGGGCGGACGACTGCCGCACCCCTCCAACTGGCTGCGCTTCGCCGGGATCCTCGGCATCGTGGTAGGGCTGCTCAACATCGTCGGCGGGTTCGCCGCGATCTTGAGGAGCCACTACCTCGTGGTCGGGTCATCGGGCGTGCTGATCTTCAACCTCACCGCATGGGGCATCATCTGGCTGGTGGCCGGGGTCCTCATGGTCATCGCGGGCGTGGGCATTCTCCAAGGCGCGATGTGGGCCCGCATGCTGGGCATCGTCCTGGCGGCACTGGTCATCCTGGGCCAGTTCGCCTACGCCGGGGCGTTCCCGATCTGGTCCCTCATCGTCGTCGCACTGGCCGTGGTCGTGATCTACGGCTTGGTGGTGCCGCCGCGCGGCAGCATCGCCTAGGGGAGGTGCTGCTCCACCCAGACGATCTTCCCGAGAGGGGTCGGGCGGGTGCCCCACCGGTAGGTGAGCCGCTTGATGAGCTGCAGCCCGCGCCCGGTGTCGTCCTCCGAAGTCGGAGTGCGCAGCGCCGGGACGGTGGGCGAGCCGTCGGCGACCTCGCAGACCAGGGTTCTGCCCCGGCCCCTCAGCAACCTCAGCTCGATCGGCGGCCAGCCGTGCTTGAGCGCGTTGGTCACCAGCTCGCTGACCACCAGCTCGGTCGTGTCACGGACCGCGCCGAGCCCCCACTCCGCCAGCGTCGCCCGGACGAACCGGCGCGCGTGGCTGACGAATCGGGGATCGGCCGGCAGCGAGCAGGAGGCGATCTCGTCGGGCGCGAGTTCATGGACCCGGGCAAGCAGCAGCGCGATGTCGTCGCGCTCGTGCCCGGGTCGCTGACTGTTGATCGTCACGTCGCACATCTCCTCCAGATCCTGGTCGGGCGCCGACAGCAGCCGGCGCAGCGCCATGATCCCCAGGTCGATGTCTCTGGCCCGGCTCTCCACCAGGCCGTCGGTGTAGAAGGCGAGGATCCCCCCGGACGGCAGCACCATCTCCACCGTCTCCAGCGGGTCGTTCCCGATCCCCAGCGGCAGCCCCGAGGGCAGTTCGATGATCTCGGTACGACCGTCGGGATGGATCAGAACCGGCGGCACATGCCCCGCCCGCGCCAGCGCGCAGGTCCGGGTCACCGGGTCGTAGGTCGCGTAGACCGCCGTGGCGATTTGGGTCGGATCGAGGTCCTGGCTCATCCGGTTCAGCCGGAACAGCACCTCGTCGGGCGGCAGGTCGAGGGACGCGAGCGTGCGCGCGGCGGTCCGGAGCTGCCCCATCGTGGCCGCGGCCCGGGTCCCGTGCCCCATGACGTCGCCCACCACGAGCGCCGCCCGGCACCCCGGGAGGGGGATGACGTCGAACCAGTCGCCGCCGACCCCCATGAGGTCACTGGCCGGCAGGTAGCGCGAGGCGATCTCCATGCCCAGCGGCTGGTGCAGGTCGGCCGGCAGCAGGCTGCTCTGCAGCGTGAGGGCGGTGCGCCGCTCCCTGGCGTACAGGCGCGCGTTGTCTATGCAGACGGCGGTCCGCGCGGCCAGCTCCTCGGCGACCGCGACGTCCTCCTCCTCGAACGGCGACCCGCCCGGGTTGCGGCTGAAGATCGCGCACCCGAGCACCCGCCCCCGCGCCTTCAGCGGAACGGCGATGAACGACCCGCCCACCAGCAGCTTGGCCACCACCTCAGGGTCGAGGCTGGCCCCGATCATCTCGGCGGTGTGCTCGTCGAGCTCCGGATACATGATCGGATGCCCGGTCGACATGCACTGCGCCTGCGGCAACTGCGCCGAGTACACCGTGACCTCGTTGATCGGAAAAGCCTCGACCCAGTCGGTCGGATCGGCCTCCGCCACCCCGATGGCCACCCGCCGCACGAGCGCGGTCCCGTCGACCGGCCGCGACGGGAACTCCCCGTCGATGACGAGCCGATCCTGCACCATGATCGCCGAGGTGTCGGCGAACCTCGGGACGGCGATGTCCATGAGCTCACGGCTCGTCTCGCCCAGATCGAGGGTCGTCCCGATGCGACGGCTGGCCTCGTTGAGATAGGCCAGCCGCTCCTGAGCGGAGGCCGCCGAGGCCTGCCGCCATTCGAGCCGGTCACCCGGCGCCGGCGTCTTGATCACGCTGTTCCGGTTCATCTCTTCCGCATCGTAGGGAGGACAACCACGGCATTTCATGCCTTTTCCCAGACTGTACGGCGCTTTACACGGTGGATTGCAGGGTCAAGGCCGCATCGATCGTCAAGAAGCCGGGTCATCGGCGCGGAAAGGTAGTGTTCGTCGGCGTTTACGACGCGATGCCCGATGCCGGGCGAGGGGGTTGCGGACGAGAATTATTACCTTTCGCCCGCAACCGGCAACGTGTGTCGGGGTGACAGGATTTGAACCTGCGGCCCCCTGCTCCCAAAGCAGGTGCGCTACCAAGCTGCGCCACACCCCGTTGGCCGCCTGGCGCCGACGCCCCGAGATCTCCGGTACGCTTACGCATTGACGGCCGGAAGAAGTCTAGACCAGATGCCGACCGGCGCGCGCGGACGTAGCTCAATGGTAGAGCCCCAGTCTTCCAAACTGGCTACGCGGGTTCGATTCCCGTCGTCCGCTCTCAACATGAAAGGCCAGGTCACCGCAGTGGGGGCCTGGCCTTCGACGTTTGTGCAATCAGTTGGAGACAACCGCAGGAATCGGGATTCACCGACGGCGGCCCGGAGCGAGCGCAGAGGCGCCCGGTTCGGTGGCGGTCATGCGCCGCTCAGCCCCCGATCAGGCCGGGAAGTCCTTCGGGTTGACGCCGCTCGTGCGGGCGTTCCCACCCCTGACGGGGTTGAGGGTGAGCGTCCAGATGGTCGACTGGGTCGCGGTGGTGGTGAACTTCAAGCGGTCGTTGAAGCGCTGGTAGGCGGCGCTCTTGGTGAACTTGCGCTTCGAGCTGTTGAACCTGTAGCCGGTGGTGAAGTAGACGGTGTAGGTGCCGTCGTCGACCCTCTTGAAGCTCGCGGTCGACTTCGCCCGGACGTAGAGGCTGAACGCCTTGGTCTTGCCCCGGACGAGAGTGACGACCCCATCCTTGCCGGTGCCGTTCTTGATCTTCAGGACGCCCTCCCCGCCGCTGATGCGGTCATAGATGACCTTGCCGTTGCCCGGCCGCGCCGCGGCCTGGGAGACCGTCGCCGACTCCTGGGCGGACGCGGCCGCCGGGGCGGCGGCATAACCGGTCAGCAGAACGGATGTGAGGATCGCTCCCGCAAAGGGGCGTAATGACAGCATTGCGCCAATATGGCGAAGTTATGTCGGCCGGTCAACGCACTTTGTATCGGCCGCGGCCTCTCGCGTTCACGCATTCAGTCGTCGATGCTCCGCGTCCTCGACGGTCCGTAAATGTCGGTCCGCGATCGTAGGCTCCGCTCCCATGACCACCACTCAGACCGTGTCGTTCGATCTCGGCGTCCACTACGGGCAGGCCTATCTCGTCGACGCCACCGACGACGCCACGGGCCCCGACGACCACCCCACGCGGCCTGGGGGGATCATCCGGGTCGAAGACGGGAACACCTTCCCGATCACCGGTCTCCACACGGGCAGCGTCGGCTTCTCGGTCACCGTCGCCGACCACGACCCGGGAGCCGACACCGACGCGTACGAGGACGTCGTGGAGATCAGCTTCGAGTCGGAGGCCGGCCAGGTCACCCTCGACGAGTGGGGCGGCGGTGAGGTGCACGAGATCCCCGAGCTCCCCGCGGGACCGGGCTGGTATCGGCTGCGCTATCACGCCCAGAACATGGACGCGGCCGCGGAGGTCGACACCTCACGGGAGATCATCGACCGCTATCTGCTGCAGATCTGGCCTCAGGAGGAGTCCGACCCCCGCGTCGTCCAGAGCGCGAGCGGGCAGCTCGCCTACTGGCGCAGGCCGACGTGACCTGCTGATCAGAGGTTCGTCTCCCGGTCGATCCAGTTGAGGTAGTCGCCCGACCCCATGGCGACCGGCACCGCGATGATCTCCGGTACGTCGTACGAGTGCACCTCCCGCACGCACCCCGACAGGTCTCCGAACCGCTCCGCCGTCGTCTTGAACAGCACGAGCCACTCCCGCGACCGGTTCACCTCATCGTCCCACCAATAGACAGAGGTCACGGGCCCGACGATCTGCGCGCAGGCCGCGAGGCGGCGCCCGACCACCGTGTCGGCCAACCGGTCGGCCTCCTCGGGTGATCCGGCCGTCACGCGAACCTCAATATGGTCAGACATGCCTGCACGCTAACCCGGGAGACCCATGGACCTCCACGTCATCGTCTGCGCCGCCGGGCCGGTGCGGGACCTGCCCGAACTGATCGCCGAGGCGCACTCGCGATCGTGGACGGTCCAGGTCGTCGCCACCCCCAAGGCGGTCGACTTCATCGACGAGGCCGATCTGGAGCGGCGTACCGGAAGAAGGGTGCGGGTGAACTACCGGCACCCGAGCGAACCCAAGCCGCCCCGGGCCGACGCGATCCTCGTCTATCCCGCCACGTTCAACACCGTCAACAAGTTCGCGCTGGGCATCACCGACACCTATGCCCTGGGGCTGCTGGCGGAGGCCCCGGGCCTGGGCATCCCGGTGACGCTGGTGCCTTTCGTCAACGATGCCCTGGCCGGCCGCGCCCCTTATCGCGCGGCCGTGGCCGCGTTGGAAGAAGAAGGTGTCACCTTCGCCGCCTCCTGGCGGGAGGCGCTGGCGTGATTCTGTCGGTGGCGACCGGCAGACTGACGGCCATGACCATCGCACTCGTCGCGGGCGCGACCCGTGGGGCCGGAAGAGGAATCGCCGCCGAGCTGGGCGCTGTCGGGGCGACCGTTTACGTCACCGGCCGCACCACCCGTGACCAGCAGTCGGAATACCAGCGGCCCGAGACCATCGAGGAGACCGCCGAGCTGGTCACCCGGGCGGGCGGCCACGGCATCGCCGTCCAGGCCGACCACCTCGACCGCGACCAGGTCAGGGCGCTGGTCGAGCGGATCGACCGGGAGCAGGGGCGGCTCGACGTCCTGGTCAACAACATCTGGGGCGGCGAGAACCTGTTCAGCTGGGACAAACCGCTCTGGGAGCACGACCTCGACGACGGCATGCGCATGCTCCGCCTGGCCATCGACACCCACATCATCACCAGCCACTACGCCCTGCCGCTGCTGCTCAGGCACGAGGGCGGGCTGGTCGTCGAGATGACCGACGGCACCGCCGACTACAACGCCGTCAACTACCGCGTCTCCTTCTTCTACGACCTGGTGAAGAGCTCGGTGCTGCGCATGGCGTTCGGCCTGTCCAAGGAGCTCGGGCCGAGGGGGGCCACCGCGGTCGCCCTGACGCCGGGCTGGTTGCGGTCGGAGCTGATGCTGGAACACTTCGGCGTCACCGAGGAGACCTGGCGCGACGCGCTGGAGAACGTGCCCCACTTCGCGATCTCCGAGTCGCCGGCCTTCGTCGGCCGGGCCGTCGCGGCGCTGGTCCGCGACCCCGACCGGGCACGGTGGAACGGTCAGTCGTTGTCCAGCGGTGGGCTCGCCCAGGTCTACGGCTTCACCGACGTCGACGGCAGCCGCCCCGACGCCTGGCGTTATGTGGTGGAGGTCCAGGATGCCGGGAAGCCGGCCGACACCACGGGCTATCGGTGAGAGACCGCCAGTTGACGGCGATCGCCGAGATCGCCGCAATGGGTTTCGACGTCTGGCTGCGCGGCGGCTGGGCGATGGATTTCACCCTGGGCGAGGTGACCCGAGACCACGTCGACGTCGACTGGTTCGCCTGGTCCGACGACGCCGACCGGCTGGAGGCGGCCCTGCTCGCGCGGGGTTTCGTGCCGCAGCCGGGGCCGCCGCGCGACCAGCAGCGCGATTTCACGCGCGACGGGGTCGAGGTCAGCTTCGCCCTGCTCGCCCGCGACCTGACCGTCGCGGGTGGTCCATATAAAGGAGAGCGCTGGCCGGCCGGCCTGCTCGACGCGCCCGCAGGCCGTCTCGGCGGCCTGCGCTGCCCGGTCGTCGGCGTGGCCGCGCAGATCGAGATCAAAGAGATGATGCCGGTCTGGGTGCCGGGCCTGCCTCGGAGGGAGAAGGACATGACCGACCTCGCGCGCCTGCGAATGCACGTTCGCCTGAGAGATGTCAGAGATTCCGATCTGGAGGTCTTCCACACCCAGGAACAGGACCCCGAGGCCACCCGCCGCTCCCGGTTCCCGGCCCGCGAGCGGGAGAGGTTCCTGACCCACTGGCGCACGAACATCCTGCCCGACGAGACCTGCCACGTGCAGACCGTCGAGGTGGGCGGGCAGATCGCCGGCAACGTCGTCGCCTGGTGGCAGGGCGACCGCCGCTACCTGGGCTACTGGCTGGGCCGCGCGTTCTGGGGGAGCGGCGTCGGCACCCGCGCCCTCACCCTGTTCCTGGAGAAGGAGACGGCGCGCCCTCTCCACGCCGATCCGCACGGGGGCAACACGGCGTCGGTCCGCCTGCTGGAGAGGCTCGGCTTCACCCGGACGACCGTCGACGACGAGGGTTTCGTCCTCTACGTGCTGGAGAACTGAAACTTTCGGCCGTCATCCCCGTCGCGACGAGAACCCGGGCGGCTGGTCGGCGCCGGATACGGCGCGAGGTCAAGACGGTGGTCGGTGCTCAGAGGGCGGAGCCGTAACGGAAGGAGAGAGATCCTCAGGCGTCGGTGCGGAACATCGCCCAGACGGCCTTGCCGCCCTCGTCGAGCGGGTCCCAGCCCCACGCCTGGCTGTAGGTCTCCACGATGTAGAGCCCGCGCCCGTTCTCCGAGACGAAGTCGGGCTCCTTGCGCGTCGGCACCTCGTCGCTGGGGTCGGCGACGGCAAGTATCACGTGGGGGGCCAGCCGCACCAGCATGAGGGTGATCGGGTGATCGGTCGACGGGCCCGCCGGATACAGAGCGTAACGAACCGCGTTGGTCACCAGCTCCGAAACAACGAGGGTCGCGTCGTCGGTGAGTTCCGAAAGTCCCCAACCCTGCAGTGTCGATCGCGTAACATCGCGTGCGGTCTTGACCGAGTCCGCCAGGGGGCGTAACGGGCAGGTGGTGGCGTCGGACTCGGGGGCGGTGCGCACCAGGCGCTCTACCCCTACATCGCGGGCGGATATGGGATTATCCAACATCCTGCCCGCACCTCCCGATCGCCAGATTTGAGAACTAGTGCACCTTTGGCCCAATATGCACTAGGCCATCATGGGACAAGGGCCCGCCCCCTGCAAGACCCAAATGCACGTGCAGGCGCCTTGTGCACTTGCCCAAAACGTTGAGCGATTGTGAAATGGACGGGGGATCCAAGCCTTGTCTTCCTGGCCGGAAGTGGTGACACTGTGTGGGCTGGGGGTGTCGGCTCGACCTTCTCCGGCGAGTCGAGCAGAAAGGGAGGCGCCGTGACACGTACCCAGCCGGGACAAGGTCCCACGGCGCTGCGCATCCTCCTCGGCACCCAGCTCCGCAAACTGCGGGAAGAACGCGGCATCTCGCGCTTCGAGGCCGGGCATCTGATCCGCGGCTCCGAGTCGAAGATCAGCCGCATGGAGCTCGGCCGCGTCAGCTTCCGCGAGCGCGACGTCGAAGACCTCCTCACCATGTACGGCGTGGCCGAAGCGGCCGCCCGCAAGCCCATCCTCGAACTGGTCAAGCAGGCCAACGAGCCCGGCTGGTGGCACCGTTTCAGCGACGTGCTGCCCGGCTGGTTCCAGGCCTACGTCGGCCTCGAAGAGGCGGCCGCCCGCATCCGGACCTATGAGGTCCAGTTCGTCCCGGGCCTCCTGCAGACCAAGGAGTACGCCCGCGCGGTCATCACGGCCGGCGCGGTCGGCTCGGCTCCCGAGGAGATCGCCCGGCGGGTCGACCTGCGGCTCGAACGCCAGCGCCAGGTCCTCGAACGCACCACCCCGCCCACCTTCTGGGCGGTCATCGACGAGGCGGCGCTGCGCCGCCCGATCGGCGGCGTCGACGTGATGCGCGGGCAGATCCAGCACCTGATCGAGCTCATGGACCAGACGAATGTCACGATCCAGGTGATGCCCTTCCACTTCGGCGGACACGCCGCGGAGGGCGGCGCGTTCAGCATCCTGCGATTCCCCGAGGCGGAGCTCCCCGACATCATCTACGTCGAGCAGCTCGGCAGCGCCCTCTATCTCGACAAACGCGACGAGGTCGACAGGTACAGCGAGGTGATGGAGCGGCTGTGCGCGGTCTCCACCACCCCCAGCGAGACCGTCGACATTCTGAGAAAGATCTCGCGCGAGCTCTGACGCGTCACTCGCGGGGGCTGCTCTGCTCTAGACTGAAGTTTGGCGCTGGACACCCCGCCGCAGTGGAGCATGCCCATGTGCCCTCTTCGTGGGCGCGGTGCGCGTAACGTGCCGCGGTAGCTGTGCATGACGCGCCCGCGATCACCAGATGCTGTTATTTAGGAGACCACCCCGTGAAGACCGCTGTCGAGGAGCTCAGCCCCACTCGGGTGAAGCTCACCGTCGAGGTGCCGTTCGAGGAGCTCGAGCCGAGCCTGAAGGCCGCCTACAAGAAGGTCGCGCAGCAGGTGCGCGTCCCCGGCTTCCGCCCCGGCAAGGTTCCGGCCCGGATCATCGAGCAGCGCTTCGGCCGCGCGGTCGTGCTCGAGGAGACCCTGAACGACGCGCTCCCCGGCCTCTACGGCCGCGCCGTCGACGAGGTCGATCTCTTTCCGGTGAGCCAGCCCGAGATCGAGGTCACCCGGATCGACGACGGCCAGCAGGTGGAGTTCACCGCCGAGGTCGACGTCCGTCCCACCTTCGACCTGCCCTCCTACGAGGGCACCGAGGTCACGGTCGACGCCGCCACCGTCGCCGACGGCGACGTCGACGCGCAGCTCGACGCGCTGCGCCAGCGCTTCGCCACGCTGACCGGCGTGGAGCGCGCGGCCACCAAGGGCGACTACGTCGTGATGGACCTGCGCGCCGAGATCGACGGCCGCAACCTCGACGAGCAGCAGGCCGCCGACGTCTCCTACGAGGTCGGTGCCGGTTCGGTCCTCGAGGGCCTCGACGACGCGCTCGAAGGCCTGTCGGCCGGCGAGGAGAAGACCTTCCGCACCACGCTCGTCGGCGGCGAGAACGCCGGCGAGGAGGCCGACGTGATCATCAACGTCAAGTCGGTCAAGGAGAAGGTCCTCCCCGAGCTCGACGACGAGTTCGCCCAGCTCGCCTCCGAGTTCGACACGCTCGAGGAGCTCAAGAACAGCATCCGCGAGCAGGTCCGCCGCAACAAGCTGATCGAGCAGGTCGTCCAGGCCCGCGAGAAGGCCGTCGACGCCCTCATCGGCGGTCTCGACATCCCGCTGCCCGACAGCGCCCTCAAGGCCGAGGTCGACGCGCGCAAGCACAACCTCGAGCACCAGATCGCCGAGAGCGGCCTGAGCCGCGAGGCCTACTTCCGCCTCTACCAGACGACCGAGGAGGAGCGCTTCGCCGAGTTCGACGCCAACTCCGCCCGGGCGCTGAAGATGGGCTTCGTCCTCGACAAGATCGTCAAGGCCGAGGACATCGGCGTCAGCGAAGAGGAGCTGACCCAGTTCGTCGTGCGCCGCGCCGCCCAGATGGGCGTCGCGCCGAACACGCTGGCCCAGCACCTCGCCGACAACGACCAGCTCACCCTCGCGATGATGGAGATCGTCCGCGAGAAGGCCAAGTCGGTCGTGGGCGACGCCGCCAAGGTCGTCGACTCCGAGGGCAACGAGGTCGACCTCAAGGCGATCTACGCCGAGCTCAACCCCGAGGGTGAGGCCGAGGGGCTCGCGCAGGCCCCGGCCGGCGCCGCCGCCGAGTAGGCCGCAGCTCACCGCAGTTCTTCTGGGCCCCCGGTTCTCACCGGGGGCCCATTGGTATGTGTTCGGTACGTCATGGGGCGGGCGAAAGCCGTACAAACAGGGCGTGGGGGAGCATGCGCCGTCAGCGAACACCCGGGTGAGGGGGCATGAGCTGTGGGCGGCGCGCGTTAGGGTCGAGCAAAGCCAATCGATAACGACGCATCGGAAGGTGACGCTGTGACCAGCCCGCCGACCTTCTTCCAGCCCATCGGCTTCGAGCCCGAGTCGCGTGGCAGAGAGAACGGCCCCGCCCGGCTTGAAGACCAGCTCTACCAGCGTCTGCTGCGTGAGCGAATCGTGGTGCTCGGCACTCAGGTCAATGACGAGGTCGCCAACCGTCTCTGCGCTGAGCTCCTCCTGCTCGCCGCCGACGATCCCAACCGGGACATCTGGATGTACATCAACTCTCCCGGCGGTTCCGTGACGGCCGGCATGGCGATTTACGACATGATGGAGTATGTGCCGAACGACGTCTGCACAGTGGCGATGGGCCTGGCCGCTTCCATGGGCCAGTTCCTGCTGTGCGCCGGCGCTCCCGGCAAGCGGTACGCCCTGCCCCACGCCCGGATCATGATGCACCAGCCCTCGGGCGGCATCGGCGGCACCGCCGCCGACATCGCGATCCAGGCCGAGCAGATGCTCTACGTCAAGAAGACCTTGGCCGAGCGCATCGCCCACCACACCGGCCAGCCGCTCGACCAGATCGAGCGCGACTCCGACCGCGACCGCTGGTTCACGGCCGACGAGGCCAAGGACTACGGCTTCATCGACCAAGTCGTGCGCAGCGCGCGGCAGGTGCCCTCCGAGGGCGCCGTTTCATGACGGGAGCGTCCATGAGTGACCTGATTCGGCCGGGTGACATCAACGGCCGCTACATCATCCCTTCGTTCGTCGAGCGCACGACCTACGGCGTCAAGGAGATGAACCCGTACAACAAGCTGTTCGAGGATCGCATCATCTTCCTCGGCGTCCAGATCGACGACGCCTCGGCGAACGACGTGATGGCGCAGCTCCTGACACTCGAGTCGCTCGACCCCGACCGTGACATCAGCATCTACATCAACTCGCCCGGCGGCTCCTTCACGGCCATGACGGCGATCTACGACACGATGCAGTTCGTCCGGCCGGAGATCCAGACGGTGTGCCTGGGCCAGGCGGCCTCGGCCGCGGCGGTGCTGCTCGCGGGCGGCACGCCCGGCAAGCGCTTCGCCCTGCCGAACGCCCGGGTCCTGATCCACCAGCCCTCCACCGAGGGCGGCGGCCAGGGATCCGACATCGAGATCCAAGCTCGTGAGATCCTGCGTATGCGGGACCTTCTGGAGCAGATCGTGGCCAAGCACACCGGCAAGGAGCCGGCCGAGGTCCGTCGCGACATCGAGCGCGACAAGATCCTCAGCGCCGACGAGGCCAAGGCCTACGGAATCGTCGACGACATCATTCCGTCGCGTAAGCGCCAGACGGCTGCCGTCGCCTCGTAAGAGATCGAAGGTCGCAAGTGCACCGGAACGGTGCCCAATTGGGCACCTTCCGGTGCGACTCACCGCTAGGGGGCTCACTGAGGGCCCGGAAGACGGTAACGTCGAAACCTGAGCGGGATGACGTTTTCGCACCGAAGTGACCGGCGCGAATGACCGGACCGCGGCAGCAGGGCGGTCCCACGCAAAGGAGAGTCTGGGGTGGCACGCATCGGCGACGGGGGAGACCTGCTCAAATGCTCGTTCTGTGGCAAGAGCCAGAAGCAGGTCAAGAAGCTCATCGCTGGACCAGGCGTCTACATCTGCGATGAGTGCATCGAGCTCTGCAACGAGATCATCGAAGAGGAGCTCTCCGAGTCCTCCGAGCTGAAGTGGGACAACCTCCCCAAGCCCCGAGAGATCTACGAGTTCCTCGACGCCTACGTGATCGGCCAGGACAAGGCCAAGAAGGCCCTTTCCGTCGCGGTCTACAACCACTACAAGCGGGTCCAGTCCGGCGAGCGCGGCCGTGACGACGGGCTTGAGCTGTCGAAGTCCAACATCCTCCTCCTCGGCCCCACCGGCTCCGGCAAGACGCTCCTGGCCCAGACCCTCGCCAAGATGCTCAACGTGCCGTTCGCCATCGCCGACGCCACCGCCCTCACCGAGGCCGGCTACGTCGGCGAAGACGTCGAGAACATCCTGCTGAAGCTGATCCAGGCCGCCGACTACGACGTCAAGAAGGCCGAGACCGGCATCATCTACATCGACGAGGTCGACAAGATCGCCCGCAAGAGCGAGAACCCGTCGATCACCCGCGACGTCTCCGGTGAGGGCGTGCAGCAGGCGCTGCTGAAGATACTGGAGGGCACCACCGCATCGGTGCCTCCGCAGGGCGGCCGCAAGCACCCCCACCAGGAATTCATCCAGATCGACACCACCAACGTGTTGTTCATCTGCGGTGGCGCCTTCGCGGGCCTCGAGAAGATCATCGAGTCCCGGGTCGGCAAGAAGGGCATCGGCTTCAACGCGATCATCCGGTCGAAGGAAGAGGTCGACTCGGTCGACATCTTCGGTGACGTGATGCCCGAAGACCTGCTGAAGTTCGGCATGATCCCCGAGTTCGTGGGCCGTCTGCCGGTCATCACCAGCGTGCACAACCTCGACCGCGAGGCCCTGATCCAGATCCTCACCGAGCCCCGCAACGCCCTGGTCAAGCAGTACCGGCGGCTGTTCGAGCTCGACAACGTGGAGCTGGAGTTCTCCGACGACGCGCTTGAGGCCATCGCCGACCAGGCGATCCTGCGCGGCACCGGCGCCCGAGGCCTGCGCGCGATCCTGGAGGAGGTCCTCCTCTCGGTGATGTACGAAGTGCCCTCGCGACAGGATGTCGCTCGGGTCGTCATCACCCGCGAGGCCGTCCTCGAACACGTCAACCCGACGCTGATCCCGCGTGACCAGTTGAAGCAGCAGCGCACCCCGCGAGAGAAGTCCGCATAACACATATTGGGCCGGGGCGCTCGGTGGGAGCTTCTAGAATTGGCTCTCGTGACGACGCCTGAACTGCCGACCCAGTATGCCCCTGCCGATGTCGAGGCCCCCAGCTACGAGCGCTGGGTAGCGGCCGGTCACTTCGGAGCGAGCGCGGTAGACGGGCGAGAGCCGTACAGCATCGTCCTCCCGCCGCCCAACGTGACCGGCTCGCTCCATGTGGGCCACGCCCTCGACCACTCGATCCAAGACGCGCTGACCCGCCGGGCCCGCATGCGCGGCAACGCCACCCTGTGGCTGCCCGGCATGGATCACGCCGGAATCGCGACGCAGAACGTGGTCGAGCGCGAGCTGGCCAAGGAGAGCCTCTCGCGCCACGACCTCGGCCGCGAGGCCTTCGTCGACCGGGTCTGGCAGTGGAAAGAGGAGTCGGGCGGCCGCATCCTCGGCCAGATGAAGAAGCTCGGCGACGGGGTCGACTGGTCCCGCGAGCGCTTCACGATGGACGAGGGCCTGTCGAGGGCCGTCCAGACGATCTTCAAGCGCCTCTTCGACGACGGCCTGATCTACCGGGCCAACCGCATCATCAACTGGTGCCCCCGCTGCCTGACCGCGCTGTCCGACATCGAGGTCGAACACCAGGAAGACGAGGGCGAGCTCGTCTCGATCCGCTACGGCGACGGCGACGACGCGATCGTCGTGGCCACCACCCGCGCCGAGACCATGCTCGGCGACACCGCCGTCGCGGTGCACCCCTCCGACGAGCGCTACGCCCACCTGATCGGCCGCGAGGTCGAGCTGCCGATGACCGGCCGGCGCATTCCGATCGTCGCCGACGACCACGTCGACCCGTCGTTCGGCACCGGCGCGGTCAAGGTCACCCCGGCCCACGACCCCAACGACTTCGAGATCGGCCGCCGCCACGACCTGCCGTCCCTGGCGATCATGGACGAGCGCGGCGTCATCACCGCCCACGGGCCCTTCCAGGGGCTCGACCGGTTCGAGGCGCGCCCCGCGGTCGTCGCGGCGCTGCGCGCCGAGGGCCGGATCGTCGCCGAGAAGCGCCCCTACCTCCACAGCGTCGGCCACTGCTCGCGCTGCAAGACCGTGGTCGAGCCGCGCCTGTCGCTCCAGTGGTTCGTCAACGTCTCGCCGCTGGCCAAGGCCGCGGGCGACGCCGTCCGCGACGGCCGCACCCGCATCCACCCGCCGGAGCTGGCCAAGCGCTACTTCGACTGGGTCGACGACATGCACGACTGGTGCATCTCGCGGCAGCTCTGGTGGGGCCACCGCATCCCGGTCTGGTACGGCCCCGAGGGCGAGGTCGTCTGCGTCGGTCCCGACGACGAGATCCCCGAGGGCTACACCCAGGATCCCGACGTCCTCGACACCTGGTTCTCCTCGGGCCTGTGGCCGTTCTCCACGCTCGGCTGGCCCGACGCGACCGACGACCTCAAGAAGTTCTATCCGACGACCGTTCTGGTCACCGGCTACGACATCCTCTTCTTCTGGGTCGCCCGGATGATGATGTTCGGCCTCTATGCCATGGACGGGCAGCCGCCGTTCAAGACCGTCGCACTCCACGGCATGGTCCGCGACCAGTTCGGCAAGAAGATGTCGAAGTCGTTCGGCAACGTCATCGACCCCCTCGACTGGATCGAGCGCTACGGCGCCGACGCCACCCGCTTCACCCTGCTACGCGGCGCCAACCCCGGCTCCGACGTGGCGATCAGCGAAGACTGGGCGGCCGGCTCCCGCAACTTCTGCAACAAGATCTGGAACGCCACCCGGTTCGCCCTCATGAACGGCGCCGTCAGCGACGGCCTGCCCGAGGAGCTGACCGCGGCCGACCGCTGGATCCTGTCGCGACTCCAGTCGGTGGTCGCGCTGGTCGACACGGCCTTCGACGACTTCGAGTTCGCCAAGATCAGCGACTCGCTCTACCACTTCGCGTGGGACGAGGTCTGCGACTGGTATCTGGAGCTCGCGAAGATCCAGATCGCCGGCGGCGGCCAGGTCGCCGAGAACACCAAGCGGGTCCTGGGCCACGTCTTCGACGCGCTGCTGCGCCTGCTCCACCCCCTGACCCCGTTCGTCACCGAGGAGCTCTGGCGCGCGGTCACCGGCCGCGAGTCGATCGTGGTGGCGCCCTGGCCGGTGAGCGATCCGGCGTTCGCCGACCCCGGAGCCGAGTCGGAGATCGAGGCGGTCCAGAACCTCGTCACCGAGGTCCGGCGCTTCCGCTCCGATCAGGGTCTCAAGCCCGGTCAGCGGGTCGCCGCCCGGCTTTCTCTTTCCGGTACGGCCGTCGCCGCCCACGAAGACGCCGTCCGTTCGCTCCTCAGGCTCGACCCGTCGGGTGAGAGTTTCACGCCGACCGCCCGCCTCGCCGTAGGCACGGTCACCGTGGAGATCGACACGGCCGGCGCCATCGACGTGGCGGCCGAGCGCAAGCGCCTGGAGAAGGACCTCGCGGTCGCGAAGAAGGAACAAGCCCAGGTCACGGGCAAGCTCGGCAACGAGCAGTTCATGGCGAAGGCCCCCGACGACGTGGTCGCGAAGGTCCGCGCCCGCGCGGCCCAGGCGGTGGAGGACATCGCCCGCCTGGAGGCTCAACTTGCCTCGTTGCCCCAGGTTTAGGGTTTCGTGGCCAGGGAATGATTACCGGGTTGCCGAAGTGGGTCGCGGCATCCCCGCAGAGGTGCTAATGTTCTTGTTACGCCAAGCGGGACGGCGCGGCCCGGACTCGGAAGAGCCGGGGCGATGAGATCCCCAAGGCGTCCCCAACAACTTCCTCCGGAAAACCGGGCGATTTGACATCGCCCGGGGCTCCGGTAAGTTGGACGGGTTGCTCTCGAAAGGGAGCACTTCCAGCGGGAAACGGAAAATGTCGAATCACTGAATTTGACACTAACCGGAAGCGCTGCGAAGATAAAGACACA
>NZ_BBXE01000037.1:0-24892 GCF_001570565.1 Herbidospora yilanensis
AGCGCAGGAAGGCCAGCACCGCCAGCACCCGGCGGTGCTGGTCGGCGTCGTCGGCGTACAGGCCGAGCTTGGCGAAGATCGAGCGGATGTGCTTCTCCACCGCGCCCTCGCTCACCACCAGGTGACGCCCGATCGCCGGGTTCGAGCGGCCCTCCGCCATCAGGGCCAGCACCTCACGCTCCCGGGGCGTCAGCATCGCCACCGGGTCGTCGCGCCGCCGCCGGACCATGAGCTGGGAGATGACCTGCGGGTCGAAGACGGTGCCGCCGGAGGCGACGGCGCGCAACCCGGCCATGAACTCCTCGACGTCGACCACGCGGTCTTTGAGCAGGTAGCCGACCCCGCCCCGCGCGTCGGCGAGCAGGTCGTCGGCGTAGGAGACCTCGACGTACTGCGACAGGATGAGGATCGGCGCCCCGGGCACCTCCCTGCGGGCCGCCACGGCGGCGCGCAGGCCCTCGTCGGTGAAGGTCGGCGGCATCCGCACGTCGACCACGGACACGTCAGGCCGATGCGCCGCGACGGCGGACACGAGCTCATCGCCCGTCCCCACCGTCGCGACCACCTCACAACCGAACTCTTCGAGGAGGCGTACCAGACCCTCCCGGATGAGCACGGCGTCGTCGGCCACCACTACCCGCACGGAACCTCCGCCACGATCAGGGTCGGCCCCCCGGCGGGGGACTGAACGGACAACTCGCCGTCGACCGCGCGCAGCCGGTCGGCCAGACCGGACAACCCGTGGCCCTTGGCGACATGCGCGCCGCCGACTCCGTCGTCGCCGATGGTCAGCAGCAGCGAGTCGCCCGTGCGGTCGAGCATGACCCGGCACATGGTGGCCCTGCTGTGCTTGGCGACGTTGGTGAGCGCCTCGGCGGTGACGAAGTAGACGGTGTTCTCGACCAGCGCCGCGAACCGCTCCTCGATCCGGACGTCGAGCTCGACCGGCACGGTGCAGCGGGCCGCCAGCGCCGACAACGCCGGGTTGAGCCCCCGGTCGGCCAGGATCGGCGGCGCGATCCCCCGCGACAGCGCCCGCAGTTCGTCGAGCGTCTCCCGGGTGGCGGTGATCGCCTGCCCGATCGTCGTCGACGCGGCCTCGGCGTCGCGCTCCAGCAGCCGCTGGGCCCGCGACAACTCCATCGCCAGGTGGACCAGCCGCTGCTGCGGCCCGTCGTGGATGTCCCGCTCCAGACGGCGCAGCGCGTCGGCCTCGGCGTGGGCGGCGGCGTGCCGGCCCTCGGTGAGGTCGTCGATGCGGCCCTGCAGCTCGGCCATGCCGCTGAGCAGCGTCCGGCCCAGATTGGCCTGCAACGTGGCCATGAACCGGATCACCGGGAACAGCACCAGCGTCGCGACCACGCCGAGCACCGCGTAGAACAGGGTGTTGGACAGGTAGCCTCCGCTGAAGCCGAGCAGCTCGGGCAACTCCTGGTTGCCGGGGATCTGGTTGGTGAACCAGCCCCAGATGGGGTAGGTCACCCCGCCCAGCACCAGCGCCCACATCGCGGTCGTGACGACGAACGTCGCGATCGCGACCGGGAAGACGATGATCAGGTGCAGCACGTCCAGCCACGACTGGGGCGTCACGATCGGGTTGACCAGCCGGCGGACCCAGCCCGCACCCACCGGCGGCGCCGGATAACGCGGACGGTGCACCGGCCGGTCGAGGACCAGCGCGATGCGCCCTCGTTCCAGGTCGCCGAACAGACGGGCGATGAGCAGGGTGACCGCGAGGACGGCCACTCCGACGCCGACGACGACGGTCCCGGCCCCGGCGGAGAGCCCGGCGACCATCAGGCAGAACGCGACCGTCGCCAGGGGGAAGCCCAGCATCAGGTAGCCGGTGTCGGCGGCCAGGCGGCGCAGATGTGTTCTCATGCCCATCAACCTAGAAATCGGCGGCACTCCTCACGATCCCGCGTACACCCGGCCGATGGTAGGGCTGGCACCACCATCACAGGCCCCCGAAACCGGCACGGGCCGCGCCCGGAGGCGCGGCCCGCCGAGAACGGCCCTACTTCTTGCGCTTCTCCCTGATCTTCATCGTCACCTCGATCGGGGAGCCCTCGAAGCCGAACTCCTCACGCAACCGCCGCTCGATGAATCGGCGGTAGGTCTCCTCAAGGAAGCCCGAGGTGAACAGGACGAACTTCGGCGGCTCGGTCGCGGCCTGCGTCGCGAACAGGATCTTCGGCTGCTTGCCGCCGCGGACCGGCGGCGGCGTCGCCTGCACCAGCTCGGTGAGGAACTGGTTGAGCCGCGCGGTCGGCACCCGGGTCGTCCACGAGTCGATCGCCCGCTCCAGCGCCGGGACCAGCTTCTCGACGTGGCGCCCGGTCTTGGCGGAGATGTTCACGCGCAGCGCCCACGGGGTGCGGACGAGCTGGCGCTCGATCTCCTTCTCCAGGTAGTAGCGCCGGTCTTCGTCGACCAGGTCCCACTTGTTGAACGCCACGACCATGGCCCGGCCCGACTCGATGACCAGCCCGATGATCCGCAGGTCCTGCTCGGTCAGCACCTCGGACGCGTCGATCAGCACGATCGCGACCTCGGCCCGCTCCAGGGCGGCGCGGGTGCGCATGGCGGCGTAGAAGTCGGCGCCCTTGAGCTCGCGGTCGCGCCGCCGGATGCCGGCGGTGTCGATGAAGCGCCAGGGCACCCCGCCGAGCTCGATCAGCTCGTCGACCGGGTCGCGGGTGGTGCCCGCCATCGGGTCGACCAGCACCCGCTCCTCGCCGGCGACCCGGTTGAGCAGCGACGACTTGCCCACGTTGGGCTTGCCGAGCAGGGCCACGCGGCGCGGACCGCGCTGCTCGCCGAACTTCAGCGGCGGCGTCTCGGGCAGCGCGTCGAGCACCACGTCGAGCAGGTCGCCGCTGGAGCGGCCGTGCAGCGCCGACACCGGGTAGGGCTGCCCGAGGCCGAGCGACCACAACTCGTTGGCCTCCAGCTCCTGGAGCTGGTTGTCGACCTTGTTCGCGGCCAGCACGACCGGTTTGCCCGCCTTGCGGAGCACCCCGCCGACGGCCTCGTCGGAGTCGGTGATGCCGACCGTGGCGTCGACCACGAACAGGATCACGTCGGCCAGCTCGGCCGCCACCTGCGCCTGCTCGGCGATCTTCAGGGCCATGCCGGTGGCGTCGGGGTCCCACCCGCCGGTGTCGACCAGCGTGAACCGGCGGCCCCGCCAGTTGGCGTCGTAGGTGACCCGGTCGCGGGTCACGCCGGGGACGTCTTCGACGACCGCCTCCCGGCGGCCGATGATGCGGTTGACCAGGGTCGACTTGCCCACGTTGGGGCGACCCACCACCGCCACGACGGGCAGCGGACCGGAATCGGGCTCGTCGTCGTGGCCTCCCTCGACATCGAGGGTGGCCAGTTCGGCCTCGATCCAGCCGTCGTCGTCGTACTCCGCGCTCATCGCGGCATTCCTCCTGTCAGCGCGCCTCGATCGGGGCGCGCTCCTTCACGAGCCGCAGGATCTCGGCGATCACCTCGTCGAGCCCGAGCTCGGTGGTGTCGACCTCGACCGCGTCGGCGGCCATGGTCAGCGGGTCGGCCTTGCGGGTGGAGTCGAGCGTGTCGCGGCGGGCCATGTCGGCCACCTGCGCCTCGACGGTCGACCCGGTCAGCTCGGCGTTGCGCCGGCGCGCGCGGGCCTCGGCGCTGGCGGTCAGATAGATCTTGACGGGGGCCTGGGGGGCGACGACGGTGCCGATGTCGCGGCCCTCGACGACCATGCCCTCGGGGGTTCCGGCGATCAGCGCCCGCTGGAGGGCGACCAGGCGGGCGCGGACCTCGGGCACCGCGGCGACGGCCGAGACGGCGCCGGTCACGGCCGGCTCCCGGATCGGGCCGTTGACGTCGATCCCGTCGACCGTGACGCCGGAGTTCTCCGGGTCGGTGGACATCTCCAGCACCGGCTCGGCCGCCCGCGCCGCGATGGTCTCGGCGTCGGCCAGATCGATGCCCTGGTCGAGCACCCACCAGGTGAGCGCCCGGTACATCGCCCCCGTGTCGAGGTAACGCAGGCCCAGCGCACGGGCCACCCCGCGAGACGCGCTCGACTTGCCCGACCCCGAAGGCCCGTCCATGGCGACGACCAGACCCGGCACGGTCCACTCCCCTGTTCTCGTGTGTGTTGCGACCCTCAGAAGGCTACCGGCGCCGGGACCCGGCCCCGACAGCCTTCACCCCTGGAGCTGCCAGCCCTGCGCCCTGAGGGCCGTGGCGAAGATCCCGGCCGCCTCGGGCTGCACCGACAACTCCACGGCGCCCAGCGGAAGCCCGGGCACGTGCTCCAGCCGCACGTCCTCGATGCTGACCCCCGCCTGCTCGGCCACCTGGAACAGCCGCGCCAGCTCGCCCGGACGGTCGCCGATGACGACCTGCACGACCGCGTAGGTGCGGGCCGGGCCGCCGTGCTTGCCGGGGATGCGGCCGGTGCCGGTCACGCCCCGCCGGAGCAGGTCGGTGACCTCGTCCATGGAGGTGCCGTCGATCGCGAACTCGCGCAGCGACCGCGCGGCGTCGTTGAGGTCCTTGGCGACCGCCTCCAGGACCTCCGCCACGGGGGCGGCGTTCCCGGACAGGATGCCCGTCCACAGACCGGGGTCGCCGGCCGCGATGCGGGTCACGTCGCGGACGCCCTGGCCGCTGAGGCCGAGCGCCGTGTCGGGGGCCTCGGCCAGCCGGGCGGCCACCGCCGCCGCCGCCACGTGGGGGGCGTGGGAGATCAACGCCACGGCGCGGTCGTGCTCCTCGGCCGCGACGGTGACGGCGTTCGCCCCGCAGAGCGCGACGAGCTCGTACACCGCCTCCCGGGCGCGCGGACCCGACTCGATCGTCGGGCAGAGCGCCCACGGGCGTCCGAGGAACAGGTCGGCGCGAGCCGCCCCGGGGCCGGACTTCTCCCGCCCCGCCAGCGGATGGCCCGCGACGAACACCGACAGGTCGCACCCGAGCACGGCCGCCTGCGCGATCGGCAGGGCCTTCACGCTGGCCACGTCGGTGTAGAACCGGGCCGCCTCGTTCTTCTGCAGTTCGAGGAGCTGGTCGGCGACGAACTGCGGCGGCACCGCGATGACCGCGATGTCGGCCCGCTCGCCGCCGTCCCAGGGTTCACCCGCGCCCAGCTCGCTGGCCAGCCGTACGGCCCCCGGGTCGCGGTCGGTCAGCAGCACCCTGATGTCACGGCGGCGCAGCGCCAGCGCCAGCGACGTGCCGATGAGGCCCGTGCCGACGACCAGAGCACTGCTGAGTGAGCCACCCTCGGTCATGGAATTCCTCGGTGATCTATTGAGCGATGTCGACCCGCAGCGCGACCGCGCCGCGCAGGTAGACGTGGTGGATCTCCTGGCGCGGCCGGTCGACGGCGATGTGGGCCATCAGCCGCACCACGCGGGGCAGCGCGCCCGGAACGCCGATCTCCGACGCGCAGAGCAGCGGCACGTCGTGGAAGCCCAGCTTACGGGCGGCCAGAGCGGGGAACTCGGCGGTCAGGTCGGGTGTCGCGGTGAAGATCACGCTGATCACGTCGTCGGTGGTGAGCCGGTTTCGCTCCATCACTTCGGTGACCAGCTCGGTCGTACCCGTGATGATCGACTCACGGTCGTTCCCGTCAACCTGGATCGCGCCGCGGACCGCCCTGACCATATGCCTGACTCCTATCTGATCGTCCGCAAAGGCTACAGCTTGACCGATGCGTAGAGCTCGCCGACTTCGTGCAGGCTGAGTGCGCGGATCGTGCCCGGCTTGAGCCGGCCGAGCTTGACCGGCCCGAACTCGATGCGGGCCAGGTCGATCACGCGGTGCCCGGTCTCCTCCAGAAGGCGGCGCACGATGTGCTTGCGCCCCTCGTGGAGCACGACCTCGACGAGCGCCTGCTGACCGTGCTCCTGCACGATCGTGAACGAGTCGACCTTGGCCAGCCCGTCTTCCAGCTCGACCCCCTTGCGCAGCGTGCGGTGCAGGTCGCGCGGGACCGGGCCGGGCACCTTCGCCCAGTACTTCTTCGGCACCCCGTAGCTCGGGTGGGTCAGCCGGTGGGCCAGCTCGCCGTCGTTGGTGAGCAGCAGCAGCCCCTCGGTCTCGGTGTCGAGCCGCCCGACGTGGAACAACCGGGGAGCCAGTTCCTGGACGTAGTCGGCCAGGCACGGCCGCCCCTCCGGGTCCTCCATCGTGGACACGACGCCGATGGGCTTGTTCAGGGCGTAGTAGACCAGGTCGGGCGCGGTCGGGATGCGCTTGCCGTCGACGTGGATGATCTGCTTGGCCGGGTCGACCCGCGCCCCGAAGCGCCGGACCACCTGCCCGTCGACGGTGACGCGCCCCTCGCCGATCATGTCCTCGCACGCGCGCCGCGAGGCGACGCCCGCCTGGGCGAGCACCTTCTGCAGCCGCTCGCCGCCGGGGATCTCGGTGGTGTCGCGCTCGTCGGTGTAGCCGGGCTCCCAGAAGTCGGGGTCCCGCTTCGGCTGGGCCGCCGTCTTGAACGGCTGCGCCTTGGGACGGGCCGGCTTTCCGACCGTCTGCACGTCGTCACGACGCCCACCCCGCTCGGCGCGCATCGGCCGGTCGGCCTTGCCGAACCGCGCCCTGGTGCCCTTGGGGGCGGGGGTGCCCCGGCCGTCACGGGACTCGAAGGACCGCTCGGGCCGGTCGGACCGGTCGAGGTGGCCCTCGCGGAACGACCGCTCGGGCCGCTCGTCGCGGAAGGACCCCTGCGGCCGGTCGCCGTAGGAGGGCCGGTCGCCGTAGGACCGCTGCGGGCGGTCGCCGTAGGCCCGGTCGGAACGCGGCCGGTCGCCGCCGGAAGGACGGTCGGAACGGTAGGACCGCTCGCCGCCACCCGAACGGTCGTCACGGAAGGACCGCTGCGGCCGATCGCCGCCGGAGGGCCGGTCGCCATAGGACCGCTGCGGCCGATCGCCGCCGGAGGGCCGGTCGCCGTAGGACCGCTGCGGCCGGTCACCGCCGGAGGGCCGGTCGCCGTAGGACCGCTGCGGCCGGTCACCGCCGGAGGGCCGGTCGCCAAAGGACCGCTGCGGCCGATCGCCGTAAGAGGGCCGGTCGCCAAAGGACCGCTGCGGCCGATCGCCGTAAGAGGGCCGGTCGCCAAAGGACCGCTGCGGCCGGTCACCGCCTGAGGACCGCTGCGGCCGATCGCCGCCTGAGGGCCGCTGGGGCCGGTCGCCGTAAGAGGGCCGGTCGCCGTAGGACCGCTGCGGGCGGTCGCCGTAGGGCCGGTCGGAGCGGGGGCCGTCGTCGCGAGAGGAACGCTGCGGCCGGTCGTCGCGCGAGCCTCGCGGACCCCGGTCGTCGCGGGATCCGTAACTCCTGTCGCCGCTCCGGTCGCCGCGCGGCGCGCGGTCGTCGCGGGCGCGGAAGTCGCGGCCGCCCCGGTCGTCGCGGGAGCCGGAGCCGCCGCCCGACGAGCCGCCGCCGAACCCGCCGCGTTTGGCGGGGCCGCCGGAGCCGGTGCCGCGGGAGCCCGATCGGCCCGCGCGGAAGGAGTTGCCTCGACCGCGTCCATCACCGGACGGGGTGCTGCGCTTGTTCACTTGGGTTGCTCCTCAAGGGTGTCAACGTCGTCGGGGAGGAAGGGCGCCAGTTCGGGGAGCTCAGACAGCTCCCGCAGGCCCAGCCTCTCCAGGAAGTAGCTGGTGGTCCGGTAGAGCACGGCCTGGCTCTCCGGGTCGGTCCCGGCCTCTTCGACGAGGCCGCGGGCGGCGAGCGTGCGCATGACGCCGTCGCTGTTGACGCCGCGGATCGCCGCCACGCGGGCCCGGCTGACGGGCTGCCGGTAGGCGACCACGGCGAGGGTCTCCAGGGCGGCCTGGGTCAGCCGCGCCTGCTGGCCGTCGCGCACGAACCGCTCCACCAGGGGAGCGCATTCGGCGCGGGTGTAGAGGCGCCATCCACCGGCGACCTCTCTCAGATCAAAACCCCTCCCGGCGGAGGTGTATTCCGCCGACAGGTCGCGCAGGGCGGCGGCGATCTCGGCCGTGGGCCGTTCGAGCACCTGCGCGAGGGTGATCTCGGCGACGGGTTCGTCGACGACGAGCAGGATGGCCTCAAGGCCCATCGTCAGCTCAGACACCGTCGTTCTCCCCTTGTCGCGTCTCGTCGTAGTCGTCGCCGACGAGCACGGTGCCGTCGGCCGTTCCGGTCCAGGTCACGTAGAGGTCTCCCAGCGGCTCGGCCTGCTCGAAGGAGACCGCCGCCTCGCGGAACAACTCCAGAACGGCGAGGAACCTCGCCACCACTTCGAAAGGGCCGGCGCAGTCGGAGGTCAGCGCCCGGAATGTCGCGGTGCCCGCCCGGCGCAACCGCTCGACCAGGATAGCGGCCTGTTCGCGTACGGAGGCGAGTGGTTGGTACATGTGGGTGACCGAAACCGTCGGCGGCAGCTTCGGGGTGAACGCCCGGCGGGCGATCTCGGCCAGCCGTTCGGGCCCGATCCCGAGCACGAGCTCGGGCAGCAGGTTCGCGAACGCGGGCTCCAGCGGCACCAGGCGCGGGAACCGCAGCGCCTCCTCGGCCATCCGGCCGGAGAAGATCTTCGCCACCTCCTTGTACGCCCGATATTGCAGCAACCGCGCGAACAGCAGGTCACGGGCCTCCAGGAGGGCGAGGTCCTCCTCGTCCTCCACCTCGCCGGTCGGCAGCAGCCGGGCCGCCTTGAGGTCGAGCAGGGTGGCCGCGACCAGCAGGAAGTGACTGGTCTGGTCGAGATCCCATTCGGGCCCGCGCGAGCGGATGTAGGCGATGAACTCGTCGGTGACCTTGTGGAGCGAGACCTCGGTGATGTCGAGCTTGTGCTTGGCGATCAACCCGAGCAGCAGGTCGAAGGGCCCCTCGAACACCTCAAGGTGGACGTGGAACCCTTCGGGTGGCGCTGTGGTCTCCGGCTCGGTCACCGAGCCATTGTCGCGCAGAAATCAGAGCCGCGACCGAGCCGTCGTCCCGCTGGGGATCAGAGCCGCGCGGGCCAGCGGGCCAGCACCTCACGGGCCAGCTCGCGGTAGGCGGTGGCGCCCATCGAACCCGGGTCGAACTGGGTGATCGGCTCGCCGGCCAGAGTGGCGTCGGGGAAGCGCACGGTGCGGTTGATTACCGTGTGGAAGACCTTGTCGCCGAAGCCCTGCATGATCGTCGCCAGCACCTCGCGGGCGTGGAGGGTGCGGGGGTCGTACATGGTGGCGAGGAGGCCGTCTATCTCGAGGTTCTTGTTGAGGCGTTCCTGCACCTTGGAGATCGACTCCATCAGCAGGGCCACGCCGCGCAGCGCGAAGAACTCGCACTCCAGGGGGATCATGACGCTGTGGGCACAGGTCAGCGCGTTGACCGTCAGCAGGCCGAGCGAGGGCTGGCAGTCGATGAGGCAGATGTCGTAGTAGGGAAGCAGGGGCTCCAGGCTGCGCTGGAGGGCGTATTCCCGGGCGACCTCGTTGACCAGCCGGATCTCCGCGCCGGACAGGAAGATGTTGCTGGGGAGCAGGTCCATGCCCTCGACGCTGGTGCCGAGCAGCACGTCTTCGGCGGTGACGTCGGGCTCCTCCATGAGGAGGTCGTAGATCGTCGTCTCAAGCGGGCGGGGGTCGATGCCCAGGCCCACCGACAGAGCGCCCTGCGGGTCGAAGTCGACCAGCAGCACCCGCTGCCCGACCTCGGCTAACGCGGCCCCGAGGTTGATCGTGGTGGTCGTCTTGCCGACGCCGCCCTTCTGGTTCACCATGGCGACGACCCGCGCCGGGCCGTGGTTCTCGGGCACGGGGGGCTCGGGGAAGACGGGGCGGGGGCGCCCGGTCGGACCCAGGGCACCCGGGTTCCCCGCGGTCCACGTCTCGTCTGTGGTCGCAGTCACCTGTTGAACCTCCCTGACGGTCCCGAATCGGACCGAATCTAGAGGGTAGTCACGTATGCGGCAAGGCGCCGCGCCCAAGCAAAGCCAGGGTAATGGAACTCAATCACCTGCGGGCACGGGGATGCGCGGCGGCGTACACCTCGCGGAGCTTGTCGACCGTCACCAGCGTGTAGACCTGGGTGGTGGTCACCGAGGCGTGGCCGAGCAGTTCCTGCACCACCCTAACGTCCGCCCCGCCGTCGAGAAGGTGGGTCGCGAACGAATGGCGCAGCATGTGGGGCGACACCCCCGACAGGCCGGCCCGCTCGGCGGCCGACTGGAGGACCTCCCAGGCGCCCTGGCGGGTCAACCGGCCGCCCCGGGCGTTCAGGAACAGAGCGGGCGTTCCCCGGCCGTGAGAGGCGATCTGGGGACGCGCGCGGACGAGATAGGCGTCGAGGGCCGATCGGGCGTACCGGCCGAGAGGGACGATCCGGGTGGTGCCGCCCTTGCCGCGCAGCACCACCTGCGAGGCGGCGGCGATGTCGTCGACGGCCAGGCCCACCGCCTCGGAGATGCGGGCGCCGGTTCCGTACAGGACCTCCAGAAGGGCCCGGTTCCGGAACGTCAGGGGCGACTCGTCGGGACCCGAGGCGGCGATGAGGCGCTCCACGTCGTCGACGGTGATCGCCTTCGGCAGCCGGCGCAGGGTGCGCGGGGGCCGCACCTGGTTGGCCGGGTCGTGGGCCGAGACGCCCTCGCGCAGCGCGAACCGGTGGAGCCCCCTGACGGCCGAGACGGCCCTGGCCGCCGAGCTGGCGACCAGGGCCGGATGATCGTCGTCGCCCTCCCGCAGCGCGGCCAGGAAGCTGACCACGTCGGCCTCGGCGACCTGGCCGATGGAGGCCAGGCCGCGCGCGGTCAGATGGTCGACGTAACGACGCAGGTCACGGCGGTATGAGGCCAGCGTGTTCACCGAAAGGCCCCGCTCCACCGCCAGGTGGGCGAGGTAGCTGGTGAGTACGGCTTCCGGCGAGCTCAGCGTAGGTCCCCTGGTTCAGGCCTCCGGCGCGCTCGCGGCCCGCAGGCCCTTGTAGTCGTCGGAGGATGCGGCGTACGCGGCGAGAATACCGGCGATGGCGGGGGAATTGTGGATCATTCCGGCCAGCGCCTTCTCTACCGCTTCGTCCAGAGGTACCCATTCCACCGGCATGTCGATCTCTTCGTGGTGCCGGACGTAGGTGTTCTCTTCGTCAGGAATCCTTTCCAGATCCCTGGCCAGGAAGACGCGGATGCGCTCGTCGCTCATGCCGGGCGAGGTGTAGAGGTCGACCAGGGTGTGCCAGGTCGCGGCCCGGTATCCGGCCTCCTCGGCCAGCTCGCGGGCCGCGCAGTCGACCAGCGGCTCCCCCGGCACGTCGCGGATGCCCGCCGGGAGCTCCCACAGCAGTCTCCGCACGGGGTGGCGGTACTGCCGCAGCAGCAGCACCCGGCCGGCCTCGTCGATCGCCGCCACGGCCACCGAGCCGGGGTGCCTGACGTAGTCGCGGTCGGCGGTCTCCCCGCCCGGCATCACGACGGTGTCGGTCACGGCCGAGATGATCCGCGCGGAGAACCGCTCGCGGGTCGCGGTGACCTCCCACCTCTCGCGCACGTCGGCCACGGTCACTTGGCCTTCACCGCCTTGGCGCGGCCCTCGGCGTAGGCGATCGAGGCGGCGATCAGGCCGCGGAACAGCGGGTGCGCCCGGGTCGGGCGCGAGCGGAACTCGGGGTGCGCCTGCGTGCCGATGAAGAAGGGGTGCAGGTCGGAGGCCAGCTCGGCGTATTCGACGAGGCGGCCGTCGGGCGACAGGCCCGAGAAGACCACGCCGACCTTCTCCAGGCGCTCGCGGTAGGCGTTGTTGACCTCGTAGCGGTGGCGGTGGCGCTCGTCGGCCTTGGCCTTGCCGTAGAGCTGGCGGGCCAGCGAGCCCTCGCCGAGCTTGGCGGTGTACATGCCCAGCCGCATCGTGCCGCCCATGTCGCGCTCACCGGCGACGACGTCCTCCTGGTCGGCCATCGTCGAGATGACCGGGTGCTTGACGTCGGGGTCGAACTCGGCGCTGTTGGCCTCCTCGATGCCGGCCAGGTTGCGGGCCGCCTCGATGACCATGCCCTGCATGCCCAGGCAGATGCCGAGCAGGGGGATCTTGTTCTCGCGGGCGTGCCGGATCGCGCCGATCTTGCCCTCGATGCCGCGCACGCCGAACCCGCCCGGGATGAGCACCCCGTCGACGCCGTCGAGCTCGCGGGCCGCCCCTTCGGGCGTCTGGCAGTCGTCGCTGGTCACCCAGCGGATGTTCACGCGGGCGTCGTTGGCGAAGCCGCCCGCGCGCAGCGCCTCGGTGACCGACAGGTAGGCGTCGGGCAGGTCGACGTACTTGCCGACCAGCGCGATGGTGGCCTCCTTGGACGGCTTGTGCACCCGCTTGAGCAGCTCGTCCCACTCCGTCCACTCGACGTCGCGGAACGGCAGGCCCAGGCGGCGCACCACGTAGGCGTCGAGTCCCTCGGCGTGCAGCACCTTCGGGATGTCGTAGATCGAGGGGGCGTCGATGGCCGAGACCACCGCGTCCTCGTCGACGTCGCACATCAGGCTGATCTTGCGCTTGAGCGAGGTGGTGATCGGCCGGTCGGACCGGCACACGATCGCGTCGGGCTGGATGCCGATGCTGCGCAGCGCGGCGACGGAGTGCTGGGTCGGCTTGGTCTTCAGCTCGCCGCTCGGCCCGATGTAGGGCAGCAGCGAGACGTGCAGGAAGAAGACGTTGTCGCGGCCCACCTCGTGGCGCACCTGGCGCACGGCCTCCAGGAAGGGCAGCGACTCGATGTCGCCGACGGTCCCGCCGACCTCGGTGATGACGACGTCGACGTCGGGGCCCGCCATGCCGCGGATGCGGTCTTTGATCTCGTTGGTGATGTGGGGAATCACCTGCACGGTGTCACCGAGGTACTCGCCGCGCCGCTCCTTGGCGATCACGTTGGAGTAGACCTGCCCGGTGGTGACGTTCGCCGAACCGTGCAACTCGGTGTCGAGGAAGCGTTCATAATGGCCGACGTCGAGGTCGGTCTCCGCTCCGTCGTCGGTGACGAAAACTTCACCGTGCTGGAACGGGTTCATCGTTCCGGGGTCGACGTTCAGGTAAGGGTCGAGTTTCTGCATCGTCACGCGAAGGCCACGGAGCTTGAGCAGCCGGCCGAGACTCGAGGCCGTGAGGCCCTTGCCGAGGCTGGAGGCGACGCCGCCGGTGACGAACAGATGTTTGGTGCTAACGGCGTTGCGCAAGGGGTCTCCCGTGGTCCGAAAAAGTGTCGGCCATGTCCACGGGCTTCGAGCCTATCAAATCCTGGTGTCCCCAGCTCACCCACGTGCGGGAACCCGCCATAGGCGGGGATTTCACAAGAAGGTAACTTGATCCGTTATGTCGATGCGGCAACGGTTGATGGGCCTGCTGATCCACCGGATGTGGGCGTACATCCGCAGGGCCGGGGCCCTCACCCCCCTCTCTCCGGCCGGTTACCGGTTCCGCAAGCTGGGCGACGGCGTGTGCATCGCGTTCCCCGTCGGGGCCATCTTCGGTGAACAGTGGATCGAGATCGGCGACCACACCCTCATCGGCGAACGGGTCTCCATCTCGGCCGGGATGGGCCCCGGGGTGGACCTCGGCCCCGACTCCCTCGTCCGGATCGGCGGCTCCTGCTCGATCGGCCGCGGCAGCCACATCGTCGGCCACCAGTCGATCGACATCGGCGACCACGTCTTCACCGGCCCGTACGTCTACATCACCGACCAGAACCACGTCTACGACGACCCGGCGATCCCGGTCGGACGCCAGTGGCCGCGTAACAATCCGGTCAGCATCGGCGAGGGCTCCTGGCTGGGCACGGGGGCCATCATCCTGCCCGGCACCAGGATCGGCCGTCAGTGCGTCGTGGCCGGTGGGGCCGTGGTCAGGGGCGAGTTCCCCGACCACTGCGTGATCGCCGGAGTGCCGGCCAAGATCGTGCGGCAGTACTCCCCCGAGGAGGGCTGGGTCGCGCCGGAAGTCCGGTTGATGCGGATCGCGGGAAGTTCTGGGGATATTTCGTAATAGTGGGTCGTTGTCCCCTCAGAGGGAGGTCGATCTGCTGTGTTCGCGACACTGACCGGGTTAGGGCTCTCGACGGCGGCCGGCCTGAACGCCTACATCCCGCTCATGGTGGTCGGCGTCCTGGCCAACGTGACCGACGCCGTGAAACTGCCGTCCGAGTACGCCTGGCTCTCCAACGGCTGGGTGCTCGGCATCATCGGCGTGCTGCTGCTGGCCGAGTTCGTGCTCGACAAGGTGCCCGTCGTCGACCACGTGAACGACATGATCCAGACGGCGGTCCGCCCGGCGGCGGGCGGCGTGGTCTTCAGCGCCACCTCGGCGGCCTCGCAACTCGACAACTCGACGTGGATGGCCGAACATCCGGCGGTCGGCTGGATCCTGGGCATCGTGACGGCCCTGATCGTGCACGCCGTGAAGTCGAGCGCCCGCCCGGTGGTGAACGCCACGACCGCAGGCGTTGGGGCGCCCGTCGTGAGCACCGTGGAGGACGCCGGCTCGTTGTCGCTCAGTCTGGTGGCGGTGTTCCTGCCGGTGCTGGTGCTGGTCTTCCTGGCGGGGATGATCGCGATCGGCTGGATGGCCATGCGCAGGCTCAGGCGCTTCAGGCGATCGCGGGCCCTGGCCAGAGCGGCCAGGACCTAACCCTGCCGTTCGAACGTGAGCAGGGTGTCGGAGAACTCCGGCGCGGGCGCGCCGGGATCGGCCGCGACGGCCCTCTCAAGGCGGCGGAAGCCCTCGTCGAGCTCCTCGGGGCTCAACTGGGCGAAGAACGACAGGGTGCGCAGCCGCAGCCGCTGGAGCACCTCGTGGCGGGTGCCGGAGGAGGGCTGGACCACGGTGCCGAAGCTCGCCACGCGCCACCCGGCCGACGTGAAGGTCTCGATGACCTCGTGGAGCGGCTGGAACAGGGCGGCGTCGATCTCGAACCCCCGGGTGAAGTGCTCCAGCCACCACGGGCGGGGATGGTGGTCGCTGAAGTTGGCGCGCAGTAACAACCGCCCGCCGGGCCTGAGCACCCTGGCCAGCTCCCGGGCCGCCCGCTCCTTCTCCTGGACGTGGTGCCAGGACAGGAACATGAGCGCGTAGTCGGCGCTCTCAGACGGCACGGGCAGGTCTTCGGCGGAGCCCGCCAGATAGTGCACGCCGGGATGCCGTGAGTGCTCCTGCGCCACCTCGCGCATGCGCACCGACGGGTCGACCCCGATCACCGGCCCGAACTCCTCCGCCAGCGCCGGGGTGAACCGGCCGGTGCCCGAGCCGACGTCGAGCCCGGCCAGCGGACGCCGCCGCGGCAGCACCGCCGCGAAGGCGCCGATCCACACCTCCCGTTGCCGCTCGGTGAGCGCCCGCCCGCGCGCGTAGTCGCGGAACTGCTCCTTGTCGTAGTCGACCCGCCTCATCGCACCCTCCGCGCCGGGGCCACCAGGACCCCGGCCGTGTCGTGGCCGACCCGCCTCAGGTGCCGGGAATCACCCGACCCCGGCCGTCTTCATGTCGCGCACCTCGCGCTTGAGTTCCTTGATCTCGTCGCGCAACCGGGCCGCGACCTCGAACTGCAGGTCGGCCGCCGCGGCGTGCATCTGCTCGGTCAGCGACTCGACCAGGGATTCGAGCTGCGCCCGGGGCATGTCGCCCACGATCGCCTTGGCGTGCTGGCCCGCCTGGCGGGACTTCAGGCCCGGCACCGGAGCCTTGCCGCGCGACTGCTGGCGGCCGCCGCCCCCGAGCAGCTCGGCCGTGTCGGCGTCTTCGCGGTTCAGCGAGTCGAGGATGTCGGCGATCTTCTTGCGGAGCGGCTGGGGGTCGATGCCGGCCGCCTCGTTGTAGGCGATCTGCTTGGCCCGGCGGCGGTTGGTCTCGTCGATCGCCCGTTCCATGCTGGGGGTGATCTTGTCGGCGTACATGTGGACCTGGCCCGAGACGTTACGGGCCGCCCGGCCGATCGTCTGGATCAGCGAGGTCTCCGACCGGAGGAAGCCCTCCTTGTCGGCGTCGAGGATGGCCACCAGCGAGACCTCGGGCAGGTCGAGGCCTTCGCGGAGCAGGTTGATGCCGACCAGGACGTCGAACTCGCCCACCCGCAGCTCGCGCAGCAGCTCGATGCGCCGCAGCGTGTCGACCTCGCTGTGCAGGTAGCGGACCCGGATGCCGTTCTCCAGCAGGTAGTCGGTCAGGTCTTCGGACATCTTCTTGGTCAACGTGGTGACCAGGACCCGCTCGTCGCGCTCGGCGCGGGTGCGGATCTCCTCCATCAGGTCGTCGATCTGGCCCTTGGTCGGCTTGATCACGACCTCGGGGTCGACCAGGCCCGTCGGGCGGATGACCAGCTCGACGAACTCGCCCTTGGCGCGGCCCATCTCGTAGGGGCCCGGCGTGGCCGACAGGTAGACCGTCTGGCCGATGCGCTCCAGGAACTCCTCCCACTTCAGCGGCCGGTTGTCCATCGCCGACGGCAGCCGGAACCCGTGGTCGACCAGGGTGCGCTTGCGGGAGGCGTCGCCTTCGTACATCGCGCCGATCTGCGGGACGGTCTGGTGGGACTCGTCGAGGACCAGCAGGAAGTCTTCGGGGAAGTAGTCGAGCAGGGTGTAGGGCGCCGAGCCGGCCTCACGGCCGTCGATGTGGCGGGAGTAGTTCTCGATGCCGGAGCACGAGCCGATCTGGCGCATCATCTCGATGTCGTAGGTCGTGCGCATGCGCAGCCGCTGGGCCTCCAGCAGCTTGTTCTGGCCCTCCAGCTCGGCCAGGCGCTCGGACAACTCGCGCTCGATGCCGTTGATCGCGCGTTCCATGCGCTCGGGACCGGCCACGTAGTGGGACGCCGGGAAGATGTAGAGCTCGGTGTCCTCGGTGATCACCTCACCCGTCAGGGGGTGGAGCGTGGCCAGCTTCTCGACCTCGTCGCCGAACATCTCGATGCGGACGGCGAGCTCCTCGTACTGAGGAATGATCTCGATCGTGTCGCCGCGGACCCGGAAGGTGCCCCGGGTGAAGGCGAGGTCGTTGCGGGCGTACTGCATGTCGACCAGGCGGCGCAGCAGGCGGTCGCGCTCGATCTCCTGGCCCACCTTGAGCCGGAGCATGCGGTCGACGTATTCCTGCGGGGTGCCCAGGCCGTAGATGCACGACACCGAGGCGACCACGATCGTGTCGCGGCGGGTCAGCAGCGAGTTGGTCGCCGAGTGGCGCAGCCGCTCGACCTCCTCGTTGATCGAGGAGTCCTTCTCGATGTAGGTGTCGCTCTGCGGGACGTAGGCCTCGGGCTGGTAGTAGTCGTAGTAGCTGACGAAGTATTCGACCGCGTTGTTGGGCAGCATCTCGCGCAGCTCGTTGGCGAACTGGGCCGCGAGCGTCTTGTTGGGCTGCATCACCAGGGCGGGCCGCTGGAGCTTCTCCACCAGCCAGGCCACGGTCGCGGTCTTACCGGTTCCGGTGGCGCCCAGGACGACGGTGTCCTTCTCGCCCGCGTTCACGCGGCGCTCAAGGTCGGCGATGGCCGACGGCTGGTCACCGGACGGCGACATCTCTGTGACGACCTGGAAGGGCGCCACCTTGCGCTGCAAATCTGTTACCGGCCTCACGCCTCCATAACCTACGCGCCCCCACCGACAATTCCGGGGTCACCCGTTTGCAAGCGGGCGGCAAGTCAGCATCGTTAGGTTACGTTCGCACCAGGTTGGGGAACCCGGCGGCACGAACGGGCCGTTGAAGCGATCAACCGTCACAAATCAGTAGGAGCCTCCTGAAATGGTCTTCCGCAAGCTCATGGCCGCCTTCGGCGCCGGCGTCGAGGTCGACACCGTGCTCGCCACCTCGACCGTCCGTCCCGGCGAAACCCTCTCCGGCCAGGTCAACTTCGTGGGTGGCGGCAGCGACTACAACGTCGAGGGCATCTTCATCGACTTCACGGCCGTCGTCGAGGTCGAGAGCGGCGACAACGAATACAACGCCACCTACAGCTTCCTGCGCCAGCAGGTGGCCGGCCCGTTCCACCTGACCGCCGGCGCCCGCCACTCCGCGCCGTTCCAGATCCCGGTCCCGTGGGAGACCCCCATCAGCGCCATCGGCGGCCACCCGCTGCGCGGCATGAAGCTCGGCGTGAAGACCGAGCTCGCCCTCGCCGGCGCCCTCGACAAGGGCGACCTCGACCCGCTGTTCGTCACCCCGCTGCCCATCCAGGAGCACCTGATCATGGCGCTCGACCGCCAGGGTTTCCGGTTCAGCAAGGCCGATCTTGAGCGCGGCACCCTCCAGGGCTCCCGCATGCCGTTCTTCCAGGAGATCGAGTACTACGCCGGCCCGCAGTGGAGCCGCCACTTCAACGCCCTCGAACTGACCTTCATCACCAACCCCCACTCGATGGACGTCATCCTGGAGGCCGACAAGCGCGGCGGCTTCATGAGCTCCAGCCACGACACCTACAACCGCTTCACGGTGCCCCTCAACGGCGACCTGGGCGCGGCCGAGCAGGCCCTCAACAACGGCCTCCACCAGATGGCCCAGCGCCGCGGCTGGTTCTGACCGATCTTCCCGGCACGGCTTCCGCGGGGGCGGAAGCCGTTTTCCGTTCCCGGCCCCTGCGAGGCAGCCGCTGGTGAGCGGGCCTCAGTCCGAAGACAGGCGCGCCCACACTTCGTCGACCTGGCGGTCGAGCTCATCGAGCCCCCCGTTGTTGTCGATCACGAAGTCGGCGACCGCCAGCCGTTCCTCGCGCGTCGCCTGGGCCGCGATCCGGGCCCGCGCGTCGGCCTCGGACATCCCCCGGTACTCCCCCAGCCGCCTGATCCGGACCTCGTCGGCCGTGTCGACGACGATCACCTTGTCGAACGTGGGGGCGAGCTTGTTCTCCGCCAGGAGCGGCACGTCGTAGACCACCAGACCGCCCTCGGGCACGTCGTCGAGCAGTTCCTGCACGCGGGCGCCCACCTTCGGATGGACGATCCCGTTCAGCACCGCGAGCCGCTCGGGGTCGGAGAAGACGATCGAGCCGAGCTTCTCCCGGTCGAGGGAACCGTCGGCACGCAGCACGCCCTCGCCGAAGGCCGCCACGACCTCGGCCAGCCCCTCGGTGCCCGGCTCGACGACCTCACGGGCGATCTTGTCGGCGTCGATGACGACCGCGCCGCGCTCGCCCAGCCGCCGGCTCACCTCGCTCTTGCCCGACCCGATGCCGCCGGTGAGCCCGATCTTCACGGCTCGGTGATCCGTCGCATGTGCACCATCGTCAGATGGTCTTGCACCCGCTCGCGCCGGGTCTCGCCGTAGCCGAGGCGCTTGTAGAGGCGCAGGTTGGCGTCTGACAGATGGCCCGTGAACAGGTCGAAGGCGCGGACGTCGGGGTGCTCCGCGACCACCCTCTCGTGGAGCGCCTCCAGCAGGGCGGTGCCGATGCCCTCGCCCTGGCGGTCGGGGGCCACGACCAGGCGGCCGACGACGCAGGCCCGGCCGGCGGTCGCCCCGGGGGTCACGTCGGCGACCAGGCCGCGGACCGCCCCCACCACGCGGCCGTCGTCGACGGCCTTGAGCAGGACGGCGCTCTCGATGGCCTTGCGCAGTTGTTCCAGCGACTCGACCAGCGGGGCGATGAAGGGGTCGCCGTAGAGCTGGGCCTCGCTGACGTAGGCGGCGCGCTGGAGGGTGAGGATCTCCCCGGCGTCGAGAGACTCGGCGCGCTCGATGATGACCATCGCGCCACCCTACCGGGCCGGGCGCCTTTACAAAGTAGACCTCGCGCGGAGAACCAAAAGGCCCCGCCCACCGAGTGGACGGGGCCTTTCGCCGAGCTACTTAGCTCTGGCCACCCGCGAGCTTCTCGCGGAGAGCGGCCAGCGCCTCGTCGGAGGCCAGGGCGCCACCGGTCGACTGGCTGGTCGTCTGGGTCTCGCCGCTGTAGGACGACGGCGCGGCCTCGCTGGCCTCGGCGTCTTCGGCGCGAGCCTGCTCGACCTGCTTCTTGTGCGCCTCGAAGCGGGCCTGGGCCTCGGCGTACTGCCGCTCCCACTCCTCGCGCTGCTTGTCGAAGCCCTCAAGCCACTCGCCGGTCTCGGCGTCGAAGCCCTCGGGGTAGATGTAGTTGCCCTGGTCGTCGTAGGTCGCGGCCATGCCGTAGAGGGTCGGGTCGAACTCGACGTCGACGCCGGCGCCCTCGTTGGCCTGCTTGAGCGACAGGCTGATCCGACGACGGTCGAGGTCGATGTCGATGATCTTCACGAAGATCTCGTCGCCGACCTGGACGACCTGCTCCGGGATCTCCACGTGGCGCTCGGCCAGCTCGGAGATGTGGACCAGGCCCTCGATGCCCTCCTCGACCCGGACGAACGCGCCGAACGGCACCAGCTTGGTGACGCGGCCCGGCACGACCTGGCCGATCTGGTGGGTGCGGGCGAACTGCTGCCACGGGTCTTCCTGGGTCGCCTTCAGCGACAGGGAGACGCGCTCGCGCTCCATGTCGACGTCGAGGACCTCGACCGTGACCTCCTGGCCGACCTCGACGACCTCGGAGGGGTGGTCGATGTGCTTCCAGGAGAGCTCGGAGACGTGGACCAGACCGTCGACGCCGCCAAGGTCGACGAAGGCGCCGAAGTTGACGATCGAGGACACGACGCCCTTGCGGACCTGGCCCTTCTGGAGGGTGTTGAGGAAGGTCTGGCGGACCTCGGACTGGGTCTGCTCCAGCCACGCGCGCCGCGACAGAACCACGTTGTTGCGGTTCTTGTCGAGCTCTATGATCTTGGCCTCGAGTTCACGGCCGACGTAGGGCTGCAGGTCGCGCACGCGCCGCATCTCGACCAGGGACGCCGGGAGGAAGCCACGCAGGCCGATGTCGAGGATGAGACCACCCTTGACAACTTCGATGACCGTGCCGGTGACGATGCCGTCCTCGTCCTTGATCTTCTCGATCGTGCCCCAGGCGCGCTCGTACTGGGCGCGCTTCTTGGACAGGATCAGACGGCCTTCCTTGTCCTCCTTCTGGAGAACCAGGGCCTCGACGTGCTCGCCGACCTCGACGACCTCAGCGGGGTCGACGTCGTGCTTGATCGAAAGCTCGCGCGAGGGGATGACACCCTCGGTCTTGTAGCCGATGTCGAGCAAGACCTCGTCTCGATCGACCTTGACGACGGTGCCTTCGACGATGTCGCCATCGTTGAAGTACTTGATGGTCTCGTCGATCGCGGCGAGGAAGGCCTCCTCGGAACCGATGTCGTTGACCGCTACCTGCGGGGTGTTCGAGGTGGCCTCAGTGCTGCTCGTCATGTGTGGAATTGCTCCGAACCGGACAGATGTCGTTGTGTCGAGGCGCGGCAGGCCTGCTTCGTTCAAGCCGGGGATCAGGATTGAGCGAGCGCGAGCCCGCTCCCTTCGAGGCGCGCGCGAGCCCACAGCGCAGCGATCAGCATATGAGACCAAGCGAGCGGGGTCAATCCGAAGGTCCGGTACGCAGCTTAATAGTAGATAACCTTTTTGCCACGCTTTGACGCAACTTTAGCGCGAAGTTGGCGCGGCACGGAGAGAGTGTCCGGGTCGCCGTCGGCCGTGTAGCGCTCTCCGGGGTGCTCGTCGAGCCACTTCAGCCAGTAGGTCGAGCACCATCTGCGGCAGTCGCCGGCCAGCCCGTTCGACTGGATCCGCTGGATCTGGCGCGGGTCGTAGCCCTTGGCGAAGGGCGACTTCGACGGCTCGGCCCCGGCCAGGAACACGCCCTCGTACCGGTACTCGTCACCGTCCCACGACCCGCCCCGGCCCAGCGACGACTTCCGGGGTCGGGAGCCGAACGGAAGGGCGAACGTGGAGAAATCTTCCACTCCCAGTTGCCTGAGCAGCCGCTCGCCCCGCACGATCTGCTCGCTGACCTTCTTGTTGGACAGGCTCCGCAGGTCCTTGTGGGCGTAGGTGTGGTTGGCCACCTCGAAGCCGTGGTCCATCAGCCACCGCACCCCCGCCTTCTGGGCGTCCCTGCCCTTGAGGCCGAAGGGCTCCCGGTTGACGTAGAAGGTGGCGACGGGGCGGAAGGAGGGATACTTCCCGGCCACCGCGAGGATGATCTCGACGGCGGTGTCCTTCATCGGCAGCCCGTCGGCGCCGAGCGCGAAGTGGCTGGGGTTGCCGTCGTCGAAGGTGAGCACGACCGGGTGGGCCCCGGCGGCGACGTCCATCCGGCCCTCCACGAACTCGGCCGCCGTGACGGGCACGTAACCGGCCCGCGCCAGCCGCTCCAGCTCGACCCGTAACTGCTTGGGGGTGCGGTCGATGGACGCGCTGCGGTCCCAGCGGATGCGGTGGTACATGAGGACCGGCACGAGCCCGACCTCGTTGGCCTTCGCCTTCCGGGCCGACTCCTCGGTCGCCGTGACGGGGGCGGGCAGCCCGAACGCGGGTAACACGGGCTGGGGCGGGGCCTCCCGGCTCTGCTCGGGCTTCTTCTGGGCCTCGGTGTGGGGCATGCCGGTGCGGGGCGGGGAGGCCGGTCCGTGCATGAGCGAGAGCGCGATCAACCCGAGCGTGACCACCACGACATTGGCCACACCGGTGAGAGACACAACCTTCCGCACAGTGATCTGAGCCTAGTCGTGATCGCCTTCCAGAAGGAGGTGAAAAGCTCCCAAAACCACGGGCCGGTTCCACGTTCTCAGTGGCCGGCGTCCTCCCAGTTCGGACCGACGCCGACCGAGACGTCGAGAGGCACGGTCAGTTCGTAGGCGGCGGCCATCTCCTTCACGACCACCTGGCGGAGGTCGTCGAGCTCCCCGGGGTGGACCTCGAAGACGAGCTCGTCGTGGACCTGGAGGAGCATGCGGGAGCGCATGCCCGAGATCGCCCGCTGGACGTTGAGCATCGCGACCTTGATGATGTCGGCCGCGCTGCCCTGGATCGGGGCGTTCAGGGCCATGCGCTCGGCCATCTCGCGGCGCTGGCGGTTGTCGCTGGTCAGGTCGGGCAGGTAGCGGCGGCGGCCGAGGATGGTCGAGGTGTAGCCGTCGGTTCTGGCCTGGGCGACGATCGCGTTGAGGAAGTCGCGGATGCCGCCGAACTCCTCGAAGTACTCGTCTTTCATGGCGCGGGCCTCGGCCACCGGGATGTTGAGCTGGCCCGAGAGGCCGAAGTCGCTCAGGCCGTAGGCCAGGCCGTAGTTCATCGCCTTGATCTTGGCGCGCATCTCGCCCGTGACCGCCTCGGGCGCGGTGCCGAAGACCTTGGCGGCGGTTTCCGCGTGGAAGTCGTGGCCCGAGCCGAAGGCCTCGATGAGCGAGCGGTCGCCGCTCAGGTGGGCCATGATGCGCAGCTCGATCTGGCTGTAGTCGGCCGTCAGCAGGGTCTCGTAGCCGGGGCCGACCACGAAGCCCTTGCGGATGCGGCGGCCCTCGGCGGTGCGGATCGGGATGTTCTGGAGGTTCGGCTTCTCCGACGACAGGCGGCCGGTGGCGGCGATGATCTGGTTGAACGTGGTGTGGATGCGGCCGTCGTCGGCGATCTCCTTGATCAGGCCCTCGACCGTGGTGCGCAGCTTCTGCTGGTCGCGGTGGCGGAGCATGATCGTGGGGAGCTCGTGCTCGGTCTGGGTGGCCAGCCAGGCGAGCTGGTCGGCGTCGGTGCTGTAGCCGGTCTTGATCTTCTTGGTCTTCGGCAGGTTGAGCCGCTCGAAGAAGATCTCCTGGAGCTGCTTGGGCGAGCCCAGGTTGAACTGCTCCCCCACCGCCGCGTGGGCGGCGTCGACGGCCATCTTCACGCCGGCGGCGAACTCGGCCTCCAGCGCGGCGAGGTATTCGGCGTCGGCGGCGATGCCGGCCTTCTCGATCTCGGCCAGCACCCGGACCAGCGGGAGCTCGACCTCGGTCACCAGGCGGGCGCCGCCGCGCTGGGACAGGTGGTTCTCCAGCGCCTCGGCCAGGTCGAGCACGGCCACGGCCTTCATCGCGAGGTCGCGGGCGGCGGTGTCGTCGGCGTCGTCGAACAGGCTGGTCTGGCCGTTGGCCTCGGAGGTGTTCTCAAGGGTGCGGTGGAGGTAGCGCAGCACCAGGTCGTCGAGCGGGAACGAACGCTGGCCCGGCATCGCCAGGTAGGCGGCCAGGGCGGTGTCGCAGGTGAGGCCGCGCAGGTCGAGGCCCTGCGCCCACAGGCCGAGCAGCGGGCCCTTGCTGTCGTGGACGGCCTTCTCGATCGTCTCGTCGGCCAGCCAGGCGGCCAGGTCGGCCTCGTCGTCGGCGGTCAGCCGGGTCAGGTCGAGGTAGGCGGCCGAGCCGCCGGCCGCCGCGAAGGCCATGGCGTCGATGCGGCCGGTGCCGCTGCCCCACGCCCCGGCGAAGGCCAGGCCGGTGCGGCCCGCCGGGAGCGCGCCGAGCCAGGCGGCCACGCCGCCGGGCTGGAGGGTGACGATGTCGGCCTCGAAGCCGCCCTGGACCTCGGGCTCGGCGGTGCCGAGCACCTTGAACAGGCGCTCGCGCAGCTCGCCCCGGATCTGGAGGCTGTCGAGGAGCTTGTTGATCTCCTCGCGGTCCCACTGGCCCATGGTGAGAGCGGCCGGCTCGACGTCGATCGCGACGTCGCGGCGCAACTCGGTGAGCATGCGGTTGTGGATGACCTGGCCGAGGTGCTCGCGCAGTTTGTCGCCGACCTTGCCCTTGACCTCGTCGGCCCGGCGGACCAGCTCGTCGAGCGAGCCGAACTCGCTGATCCACTTGGTCGCGGTCTTCTCCCCCACGCTGGGGATGGAGGGCAGGTTGTCGCTGGGGTCGCCGCGCAGGGCGGCGAAGTCGGGATACTGGTTCGGCGTCAGGCCGTACTTCTCGACGACCGCCTCGGGGGTGAAGCGGGTCATGTCGCTGATGCCCCGGCGGGTCATCAGGACGGTGACCTTCGCGTCGACGAGCTGGAGCGCGTCGCGGTCGCCGGTGACGATCAGCACGTCCATGCCC
>NZ_BBXE01000037.1:24912-86585 GCF_001570565.1 Herbidospora yilanensis
TCGCCGGAGGCGCGGGTGGCCAGGGTGGCGATCAGGTCGTCGGCCTCGAAGCCCGCCAGGGACAGGTGGGGCACCTTGAGGGTGTCGAGCAGCTCGTGGATCAGCAACATCTGGCCGCGGAAGTCTTCGGGCGTCTCCGACCGGTTGGCCTTGTAGTCGGCGTAGGCCTCATGGCGGAAGGTCGGCTCGCTGCGGTCGAAGCAGACCACCAGGTGGGTGGGCGTCTCGTCGCGCATGATGTTGGTCAGCATCGACAGGAAGCCGTAGACCGCCTCGGTGTGCTGGCCGTCGGTCGTCATGAGGTTGGCGTCCTTCAGCGCGTAGAACGCCCGGTAGGCCAGCGAGTGGCCGTCCAGCAGCAGCAAACGGGGGGTCTCTTCGGTCTTCGGCACGCTCAGAGCCTAGTCTCCCCCTACGACAGAACCACCCGGAAAGGAAGAGCCTTGACCCAAGAGCTCGTCGCGCTGATGAACGCCGCCGGAACGGGCCATCTGCCCGACCGGATGGGCATCGAGTTCCTGGAGGTGACCGCCGAGAAGGTGGTCGCCCGGATGCCGGTCGAGGGGAACACCCAGCCGTACGGGCTGCTGCACGGCGGCGCCTCGGTGGTGCTGGCCGAGACGGTCGGCTCGATCGCGGCGATGTTCCAGGCCGGCGAGGGCCGGGCCGCGGTCGGCATCGAGATCAACGCGACCCACCACCGGTCGGCCAGGTCGGGCCACGTCACCGCCACCGCCGTCCCGCTGCACCGGGGGCGGACGCTGGCGACGTACCAGATCGAGGTGGTCGACGACGCGGGCCGCACGGTGTGCACCTCACGCCTGACCTGCATGCTTCGCGATCACGCGGTTTCCTGACAACCGGGCATCACAAAGCGGCATCACCCTGCACAGGGGCCACCGCTGTCGCTACTGTCTTCGTCTGAGGGGCCCGTGGCGGGCTGAGTAGACAACGTGCAGCGCCGGGGAAGCTCTGCACGGCCCCAAAGGTCAGCCACGGGCCCTTCCCATTCCCCCGATTCGGCCACCCCGACCTGCGGGGACGATGCAAAACGCACACGACACAGCCAGGTCACCGATTGGTGACGAACTGCCCCTAAACGGGCGTTCGGCTCTATGCTCCGGCCATTACACCGTGGACCTATCGCGGTGTCCCGTGTTCGGGATGGCGAGGCACAACCCCGTCATGACCTACGAGGAGCACCATTGCGCAGAGCCGTGATCGCGTTCACGGCCTTCATGGGTGGACTCATCTTCGTCTTCTTGGCCGGAGCGTCCACAGCGTGGGCGGCCGAAGGCGAAGAAGTCAGAGGCACACTCAGAATCCAAGGCCAGCCTGTAGCAGGCGTGAAAATCACCGTGGCGACCGACGCTGACGCGCCCGTCGGAGAGGCCACGACCGGAGCGGACGGGGCCTGGAAAGTCGCCGTCGACAAGGCCGGTTCTTACAAGGTCACGCTGGACCAGGCCACCCTTCCCGCAGGGAAAGCGCTGCGAGACCCCGACCGCGGGACGCTGACCGTCCAGGTTTTCGAGGGTAACGCGCGTAACGTGCTGTTCGGATTGGTCGACGCCAACGCCCCTCCCCAGGGGCAGCAGGGTGACGGGGGCGGTGGCAGCTCCTACTGGACCCGTGTGGCCCAGCTCGTGTTCGAGGGCCTCAACCTCGGCCTGATCATCGCGCTCGGCGCGGTCGGGCTCTCCCTGATTTTCGGTACGACTGGTTTGACCAACTTCGCCCATGGTGAGCTGCTCACCATCGGCGCTTTCCTGGCGTTCTTCTTCAACACCGTCCTCGGCCTGCACCTGCTGATCGCGGCGCCGATCGCGCTCGTGCTCGCGGCGGGCCTCGGCTGGGGACAGGACCGGTTCTTCTGGGGCCAGTTGCGGCGCCGCAAGACCGGCCTCATCTCGATGATGATCATCTCGATCGGCCTGGCCCTGTTCCTCCGGGCCCTGCTGCTGTTCCTGTTCGGCGGCGGCGGCGAGTCCTACCAGCAGTACGTCGCCCAGGCCGGCATCCAGATCGGCCCGATCGCGGCCACGCCCAAGAGCCTCATCGCCATGGGCATCGAGATCGTGGTGCTGATCGCGGTGGGCCTCGCGCTGACGTACACCCGGCTGGGCAAGGCGACCCGCGCGGTCGCCGACAACCCGGCGCTGGCCTCCTCGTCGGGCATCAACGTCGACCGGGTCATCCGGCTCGTCTGGGCGTCCGGCACCTGCATCGCGGCGCTGGCGGGCATCCTGCTCGGCACCACCCAGAACCTGAACTTCCAGATGGGCCAGCAGGTCCTGCTCCTGATGTTCGCCGGCGTCACCCTCGGCGGCCTGGGCACCGCGTTCGGCGCCCTCGTCGGCTCGCTGGTCGTCGGCATGTTCGTCCAGGTCTCCACGTTGTGGATCCCGCCGGAGATGAAGACCATCGGCGCGCTGGTCGTGCTGATCATCGTGCTCATGGTCCGGCCGCAGGGCATCCTCGGCCGTCGCGAGCGGATCGGCTAGGAGGCACACATGGACTGGACACTCATCTTCAGCCGGGCCGTGGAAGCGGGCATCGGCTCCGAGGCCATCATCTACGCCCTCGCGGCGATCGGCCTCAACGTGCAGTTCGGCTACACCGGCCTGCTCAACTTCGGCCAGGCGGGCTTCCTGGCCATCGGCGCGTACGCCATCGCGGTGACCGTCGCCACCTTCGGGCTGCCCTTCTTCCTGGGCGTCGGCATCGGCCTGCTGATGGCCGTCGTGATGGCCCTGCTGCTGGGCATCCCGACCCTGCGGTTGCGGGCCGACTACCTGGCCATCGTGACCATCGCGGCGGCGGAGATCGTCCGCCTCGTCGTGCGGTCGGTCGCGCTGTCGGACACCTTCGGCGGCACCGACGGCCTCCAGGCCTTCTCGGGCGCGTTCTACGACCTCAACCCCTACCCGCCGGGTGAGTACGGCATCCCCCCGATCATCGGGTTCGACAACCGGTCGATGTGGGTGCTGACGGTCGGCTGGTCCCTGGTGGCGATCGCCTCGTTCATCCTGTTCATGGCGATGAAGAGCCCCTGGGGCCGCGTGCTCAAGGCGATCCGCGAGGACGAGGACGCCGTGCGCAGCCTCGGCAAGAACGTGTTCTCGTACAAGATGCAGGCGCTGGTCATCGGCGGCGTCATCGGTTCGATGGGCGGCTTCATCTTCGCCCTGAGCCGGTCGGCCGTGCAGCCCGACCTGTTCTCGACCGACCTGACGTTCTACGCGTACACCGTGCTGATCCTCGGTGGCGCGGCCCGGATCCTCGGCCCGATCGTCGGCTCGATGCTGTTCTGGTTGCTGCTCATCTTCATCGGCACCGGGATGGAAGAGGCCGTCAACACCGGCGCGATCACCTTCATCACGGTCAACCAGGTCGGCGCGATCCGCCTGATGCTCGTCGGCCTCGGCCTCATGCTGCTGCTGATCTACCGGCCGCAGGGCATCTTCGGGGACAAGAGGGAGATCTCAATCGATGCACGCTGAATCGCGCCCGGCCGGAAAGGCGGCGGCCCTCAAGGCGTTCGAGGGCATGGCCGCCGAGCCCGGGGTCCCCAAGCCCGACCCGATCCTCGTCGTCGACAACGTGGTGCGCCGCTTCGGCGGCCTGACCGCCGTGAACGTCAAGCACGTCGAGATCCAGCGGGGCAGCATCACCGCCCTGATCGGCCCCAACGGCGCGGGCAAGACGACGTTCTTCAACCAGCTCACCGGCTTCGACACCGCCGACGAGGGTCAGTGGACCTTCAACGGCCGGGCCATGAACGGGGTGTCGGCCTACAAGGTCGCCCGTCAGGGCATGGTCCGCACCTTCCAGCTCACCAAGGCGCTCTCGAAGCTCACCGTCATCGAGAACATGCGCCTCGGGGCCCAGTCGCAGAAGGGCGAGAACTTCTTCCGCGGCCTGGTCCCGGGCCTGTGGCGGGGTCAGGAAGACGAGATCACCGCCAAGGCCGAGGACCTGCTGCGGCGCTTCAAGCTCGACGCCAAACGCGACGACTTCGCCGGCAGCCTGTCGGGCGGCCAGCGCAAGCTGCTGGAGATGGCCCGCGCCCTCATGGGCGACCCCCAGCTCGTCATGCTCGACGAGCCGATGGCGGGTGTGAACCCGGCCCTGACGCAGTCGCTGCTCGGCCACGTGAAGAACCTGCGCGAGCTCGGGATGAGCGTCCTGTTCGTCGAGCACGACATGGACATGGTCCGCGACATCTCCGACTGGGTCATCGTGATGGCCCAGGGCGAGGTGATCGCCGAGGGTCCGCCCGACAGCGTCATGTCGGACGAGCGGGTCGTGGACGCCTACCTCGGCGCCCACCACGACGCCCCGCTCTCGGCCGAGGAGGAGGAGCGGCAGCTCCACGAGGCCGAGGCCGAACTCGACAAGGAGAGCACGGAATGAGCGCCGCCGACCCGAACGCGATCGTCGACCGCTCGGCACACGTGGCGGCCGCCGAGAACGCGCTGCTGCGCTGCGACGAGCTGTTCGCCGGCTACCTGCCGGGCGTGAACATCCTCAACGGCGCCGACCTCTACGTGAACGAGGGCGAGCTGATCGGCATCATCGGCCCCAACGGCGCCGGCAAGTCGACCCTGCTCAAGTCGCTGTTCGGCCTCGTCGAGGTGCGGACGGGCTCGATCACCCTCAAGGGCGAGAACATCACCGGCCTGAAGGCCCACGCGCTCGTGGAGCGCGGGGTCGGCTTCGTGCCGCAGACCAACAACGTGTTCCCGTCGCTGAGCGTCGAGGAGAACCTGGAGATGGGCGCCTTCCAGGTGCCCAAGAAGTTCAAGGAGCGCTTCGAGTTCGTCTGCGAGATCTTCCCGGCCCTCAAGGACCGGCGCAAGCAGCGGGCGGGCTCCCTGTCGGGCGGCGAGCGGCAGATGGTGGCCATGGGGCGCGCCCTCATGACCGAGCCGTCGGTCCTGCTCCTCGACGAGCCCTCCGCCGGTCTGTCGCCGAAGCTGCAGGACCTGGTGTTCATCCAGGCCCAGCAGATCAACCGGGCCGGCGTCACCGTGATCATGGTCGAGCAGAACGCGCGCCGCTGCCTGCAGATCTGTGACCGCGGCTACGTGCTCGACCAGGGGCGCAACGCCTACACCGCCTCCGGCAAGGACCTCATCAAGGACCCGAAGGTCATCGAGCTCTACCTGGGGACGCTGGCCCGCGCCTGACGTCTCCCTCCTCGAAAAGGCCGCCGGGTTCCTCCCGGTGGCCTTTTCTGGTTCCGTACCGGAAAGGGGTTTCTCATGGCGCCCAGCCGCCTGCTCGCCCTCGCCGCCCTCGGGCTGCTCACCGCCTGCGCCTCCGCGCCGTCTCCGCCCGCCGCGGCCTCCACCGATCTGTACGTCACCGGCGCCGACCCCGCGGACGATCCGTGCCAGCGGGTGGTCTCGGCGCTCGGGTTCGCCGAACACGTCCTGAAGCCGGCGGGGCAGGAGGACACGCAGGAGTTCGGCGAGGGCGTGCGCGGACGCATCGCCTACGTGGAGGGCGTGATCCTCAGCTACGGCGAGCGGCTGCCGGCTGGGCTGGCGGAGCACACGGCGACCCTGAAGCGGACGATCCGGGTGCTCGTGCCCGCCGCGACACCCCGCGAGAAGGCGGTGGCGGCGCTGAGGGAATGGCGGGCGGCGGCCACGGCGATCGAGGAGAAGTGCTCCTAGGCGCGATGTGACATATCATCCGCGCCCCTGGTTGCCCCCCTGGCGGCCCGCGACGGACGGTCCGGGGGGAAGACCCGATCCCGAAGCCGGAACCCGCAGAAAAGGACTGAGGCCCCCGCCGTTCTCCCGAACGGCGGGGGCCTCGATCACTTCAGGCTGAGCGGGGGAAGATCAGCCGTCGACCTTACCGGCGAGGTAGGTCTCGTTGGTGTACTTGTTGTCCTTGCCGTACTTGTAGATGCCGATCGTGGCCTCGGACGGGTCGCCCGCGTCGGAGAACTCGACCGGGCCGCTGACGCCGTCGTAGTCGATGTCAGTGCCGGCCTTGAGCAGGTCGAGGCAGGCCTTGTAGTCGGTGCACTTGGTGCCGCCCTTGCTGACCGCGACCAGGTTCTTCGAGATGCCGGTGCCGGAGTCGTCCTTGCCCGCCTCGGCGGCCAGGGCGATCAGGATGGTGGCGTCGTAGGACTCGGGGGCGTAGCTGAAGTCCCGGAGGTCGGGGTTGGTCTTGAGCAGGTTCTCCTTGAACTTGCCCTCCGAGGCCGCGCCGGGCAGGGTGCCCTTGACGCCCTCGAGCAGGCCCTCGGGGAAGTCGGCCGAGTAGTCGGCCAGGTTGCCGTCGACGAAGTAGATCTTGACCTTGTCCGGGCCCAGACCCTGCTTCTCGAGCTCGGGGATGAGCTTCTTGGTCTCGTCGAACGAGATCAGCGCGATCGAGTCGGGGTTGGCTTCCTTGATCTTCGCGACGTCGGCCGAGAAGTCGGGAGCGGCCGGGTCGTAGGCGACCTCGCCGGCGATGGTGCCGCCGCCGCCCTCGACGGACTTCTTGACCTCGGCCGCGAGGCCGGTGCCGTAGGAGTCCTGGCGGTTCATGATGGCGATGTTCTCGCCGCCGTCCTGGATCATCAGGTCGCCGAGCACGCGGCCCTGGAGGACGTCGGACGGGGCGGTCCGGAAGTAGAAGCCCTTGTCGTTGTACGACGTGAACTCCGGCGAGGTGTTCGCGGGCGAGAACTGGACCACACCGGCGTTGACGATCTTGTCGATGACGGTGAGGGACACACCCGACGAAGCCGCACCGATGATCGCGTCGGCCTTCTGCTGCAGCAGCTTGTCGACGGACTGCGAAGCGATGTCGGTCTTCGCGTCACCGGAGTCGGCGTGGATCTTGGTCACCGGCTTCCCGAGGACACCGCCGGCAGCGTTGATCTCTTCCACGGCCAGGTCGACGCCCGCGAACTCCGGCGGACCAAGGAAGGCCAGGTCACCAGTCTGGGGAAGGATCGAGCCGATGGTGAGGGTGCCGTCGCCCGCGGCCGCCGCCGTGGTGGCGGGAGCGGCGGCGGTCGTGGCCGGCGCCGAGGTGGCCGGCGCGGCCGTCTCCTCGCCACCACCACAGGCCGTCAGGGCAAGGCTGGCGGCCGCGGCGACTGCCAGCACCCGCCCCATGGGGGCAATGCGGATCATGAAGTGTCTCCTTCATCCATGCAACGGAACGCCGGGCTTAACCAGGACACCGTCCCGTTCGAATGCTGGAAACGTACATAACTCGCAGACGCCTTGCCAGAAAAGCGTCTGAACTGTGGACACTTGGATGCGGAGTCGTAATAAGTCCTCAACACACCGCGCCCTCCGGCCCTGACCTGCGCGGTCGCGGGCCGGAGGGATCTTGGGCCGGTCAGGCCGACTTGTCGGGCGGACCCGCGGCCTCGGCGACCACGATCTGGGCGACCTGACGCATGCTGAGACGGCGGTCCATCGAGGCCTTCTGGATCCACCGGAAGGCCTGCGGCTCCGACCATCCGTGCTGGGCCATGAGCAGGCCCTTGGCCCGCTCGACCAGCTTGCGGGTCTCCAGCCGGTCGGAGAGGGTGGTGACCTCCTTCTCCAGGGCCGCGATCTCCTCGTGGCGGCTGACCGCCATCTCGATGGCCGGCACCAGGTCGCCCTTGGTGAACGGCTTGACCAGGTAGGCCATCGCGCCGGCGTCTCTGGCCCGCTCGACCAGGTCGCGCTGCGAGAACGCCGTCAGGATCAGGCAGGGCGCGATGCGCTCCGACACGATCTGCTCGGCGGCCGAGATGCCGTCGAGGACGGGCATCTTCACATCGAGGATCACCAGATCCGGCCGGAGCTCGGTGGCGAGCTTCACGGCGCTCTCCCCGTCACCGGCCTCGCCGACGACGGCGTAACCGTCTTCTTCCAGCATCTCCTTCAGGTCGAGGCGGATCAGGGCCTCGTCTTCCGCGATCACCACTCGCCGCTGCGTTCCACTCACGCACAAGAGGTTACCGACGTCCGCTAGATTGGGACCACGCACGCCCCGATAGACCAACGGCAGAGTCAATGGCCTCAAAATCCATCAAGTGTGGGTTCGAATCCCACTCGGGGCACTTTTTCGTCATGCCCTGATCCGCGCAGGCGGGGCCGAACGCCGAAAGGCCGCCACGTCGTACGTGACGGCCTTTCCGGATGGGCGGGTCAGCTCAGGTTGGGGTGGGCCACGGCCGAACCGATGGTGTGCACACGCAGGGCGTTGGTCGACCCGGGGTTGCCGGGGGGCGAGCCCGCCACGATGACGATCTTGTCGCCCTTCTCGAACGTGCCGAGGGCGAGCAGGGACGCCTCCACCTGACGCACCATGTCGTCGGTGTGGTGCACGAACGGCACCTCGAAGGTCTCCACGCCCCACGTCAGCGCGAGCTGGCCGCGGACCACCGGGTTGCTGGTGAACGCGATCAGCGGGATCGGGCTGCGGTAGCGGGCCAGGCGGCGCGCGGTCTCGCCGGACATCGTGAAGGCGACCAGGGCCTTGGCCCCCACGATCGCGCCGACCTCGGCGGCGGCGCGCGCGATGGCGCCACCGGTCGACTCGGGGAGCCGGTCGAGGTTGTGGGTCGCGTGGAGGGTGGAGTCCTCGGCGGCGGTGGCGATGCGGGCCATCGTCGCGACCGACTCGATCGGGTAGTTGCCGACCGAGGTCTCGCCCGACAGCATGACCGCGTCGGCGCCGTCCATGACGGCGTAGGCGACGTCGGAGGCCTCGGCGCGGGTCGGCCGGGGCGCGGCCATCATCGAGTCGAGCATCTGGGTCGCCACGATGACCGGGTGGGCCTTCTCGCGGCAGAGCTCGATGATCCGGCGCTGCACGATCGGCACCTGCTCCAGCGGGAGCTCGACGCCCAGGTCGCCGCGGGCGACCATGACGCCGTCGAACCGGTCGACGATCGCCTCCAGGGCGTCGACGGCCTGCGGCTTCTCGATCTTGGCGATGATGGGCAGATGCACGCCCTCTTCGTCCATGATGCGGTGGACGATGTCGGCGTCCTCCGGCGAACGCACGAACGACAACGCGATCATGTCGAAGCCGGTGCGAAGGGCCCAGCGGAGGTCCGCTTCGTCCTTCTCGGTCAGGGCCGGGGCGCTGACGGCGACGCCCGGGAGGTTGAGGCCCTTGTTGTCGGAGATCATGCCGCCGATGACGACCCGGGTGGTCACCCGGGGGCCCTCGACCTTGTCGACCTCCAGGTGGAGACGGCCGTCGTCGACGAGGACGGTGTCTCCCGGCTTCACATCGCCGGGCAGGCCATCGTAGGTGGTGGAGACGAGGTCGCGGTCTCCGGGGACGTCTTCGGTGGTGATCGTGATGATGTCACCGACGCCGAGGCGGACCGGGCCCGAGGCGAACTTGCCCACCCGGATCTTCGGCCCCTGGAGGTCGGCCAGCACGCCTACCGCGCGGCCGAGCTCCTCGGCCGCCTCCCGCACCCGGACGAAGACCTCTTTGTGCAGCTCGTGGCTGCCGTGGGAGAGGTTGAAGCGGGCGACGTCCATGCCCGCGCTGATCAGTTCCCGCAGCCGTTCAGGGGACGAGGTGGCGGGACCTAGGGTACAGACGATCTTTGCTCGACGGCTCACGAGTCCTAGCCTAATTGGTCCAGACCACTTGAATGTGACGGCACCCATAGCTGTGGCCAAATTGTCAATGACTTCACGCGATAGCCGACGTGTCCTAGCCTGTCCCGCTATGGGGTGGTACTGGAGGTTGGCTGCCGTCTTGACGCTGATGAGCGCCCTCGCGTGCGGTGGACAGGCTACCGAATCGACCGCGCCGCCTACCGGTGTTTCGGTCGCGTTGCAGCAGTGGCGTTCGGATGTCGCGGTCCATCGTGTCCAGGTCTCGGTGACCAACACCACCGAGACGCCTCTTCACATCACCGACCTGCGGCTCGACTCCCAGTCGTTCGAGCCCTCCGCCCCCGTGAGGGTCGACACCACGCTGCCCAGGACGCCCCGGACCGACTTCCCGATCACGTACGGCCGGGCCCGCTGCGACGCCGCCGCCATCCCGCCCGTGAAGCCGACCGACGTCGTCGCCACGATGGCGGTGGGCGACGCCCCGCCGAAGGAGGTCCGGTTCCCGATCCCGGTCACCGACGACCTGCTGACCCGGCTCGTGAAGTACGAGTGTGGCGAGTACATCCTGAAGCAGTCGGCCACGATCGCCTTCGGCCCGGACTTCCGCAGACGGGGCGACGACCTCGAAGGGGTCCTGACCGTCACCGCCACCCGTCCGGTGACCATCGACGACGTCGACGGCACGACCCACTACGTCCTGGAACCGGAGAAGAGGCGACCCGTCGCCGAGATCGCGCCGGGCACGACGGGCGTGCCGGTCACGATCCGGCCCACCCGCTGCGACCCGCACGCCTTCGCCGAGGCCAAGCAGGCCTACCTGTTCCAGGTCTGGGGACACACCGAGGGCGGGGAGACGTACCGGATGATCGTCACCCCGCCCAAGGAGATCCAGGAGAAGCTGCTCGACTACGCGATCGAGGTCTGCGACTTCCCCGCCACGTGACGCCGGTGGCGGATGACCGCGAACCCGATCCAGGAGACCGCGACCACCACGATGATCGCGACGCGGACCTCCGTGAGATAGCGCGTCGGATAGACCACGCCAGTGAGGTAGGTGTCGATGAACCCGCCGGGTTCCAGCAGCCGCGCGCCCGCCCGCTCGCGGGCCCAGTTCTCCAGGGCCGTCAGCGGGCACTCGACCACCCCGGTGAGCTGGATCGCGCCCCAGACGGCGAACCCCAGGCTGGGCCAGATCAGGCGGGGCCACCGCCACGCCAGGTAACCCCCCAGCGCGATGTACGCGATGACGAGAAAATGAACGACCATCACGGTTTGCCACAGAACGTGATAAATCATTTTTCGAACCTAGGAAGAGAACCGAAGGCCGGAATCCGTCCGGCTACTCATCTCCTCTCTAGGTACCCGGAATCGTGACCGCCTTCAGCGCGCTGACGATGCCGTTCCCGTAAAAGCCGTTCCGCGACGCGGAGCCCACGCAGACGTGGGTGGTGTCGGCCGAGTAGCGGTAGTTGCCCGAGGCCGGGCAACCGCGGTCGTAGGTGGAGGCGTAGAGCAGGCTCTCCAGCTTGGCCGGGTCGAGCTCCAGGCCGCCCCTGCCGGGCTTGCCGAACCGGGCCACCAGCAGCGCCGCGACCCCGGTGACGTGCGGGGCGGCCATCGAGGTGCCTTCGAGGTACTGGTAGTAGGAGCAGGTGCCGTTCTTGCACTCCCGGATGACCGAGGAGGTCAGCGGCTGCCCCTTGGCGTCGATCGCAGTCGAGGCCCGCAGCGCGTTCTTGGGGGCGGCGGCCAGGATCTCCCGGGCGGCGCCCTTCAGCGAGGTGCCGGTGTCCAGGGCGTCGCCGCCGGGGGCGGCCACGTCGGCCTGCTCGGCGCCGTAGTCGGAGTAGACGGCCTTGCGCTTGCTCGGGCCGACCGAGGTCACCGTGATCACGCCGGGCAGTTCGGCCGGGATGCTCAGGCAGGTGTTGTCGATCTTGCGGGACTTGGCGGCGCCCGACGGGTAGTCGGGGCTGCCGACGTCCTCGGCCGGGGCGCCCAGGTCGGTGGAGCCGTTGCCGATGGCGCCGATCAGGGTCACGCCCCGGGCGCGGGCGTAGGCGACCGCGCGGCTCATGCCCGCGATGATGGCCTTCTGCTCCGACTGCTGGGCCGGGGTGTCGGCCGGGTTGGCCGGGCAGTTGAAGTTCCACGGGTCGACGTAGAACGACATGTTGACCACGTCGATGCCGTTGTCGCCGGCGTACTTGAGGGCGTCCATGGTCGGTTTGAGGAAGAAGTAGCCCGAGTCGGTGCCGGCGCGCAGGTTGACCAGCGAGACGCCGGGCGCGACGCCGCCGACGCCGATGCCGTTCAGCGGCGAGGCGATCGTGCTGGCCACGTGGGTGCCGTGGCCGTCGTCGTCGACGTCGGCCGGGTCCTTGCAGCCCTTGTGCTCACACGGGCCGTCGAGGTTCTTGCCCTTGGAGTCCTTCGGCCGGTCGACGACGAAGTTGCGCGACAACGTGCGGTTGAAGTTGGGCGCGATGTCCGGGTGCCTGCCGTCGATTCCGGTGTCGATGACCCCGACCAGCACCTTGTGGTTGCCGATCTCCTTCTTGTACGACCCCGACGGCGTCGCCCCGATCATCCGCATGTCCCACTGACGGCCGGAGAGCGGCTCGTCCTTCACCGCCGCCCGGCGGGGACCGGCGGCGGGCCTGGCGCGGGCCACCTCGCCGATCGGCCTGTCGGTCATGACGCCCACGATCGCCGGCCCCGACGGGAGGCGGGCCGCGCGGGCCACGAGGTAACCGAGCTGGGCGTCGCCGGACAGCACGTCGCCGCCGGCGGCCTCGACCGCGTCGGTCGCGGCGCCGCGCTGGCCGGGCGTGTAGAACACGAGGTAGTCCTGGGAGACGGCGGCCGTCTCCTGGGAGGCCGCGCAGGCCGTGGTCAGCAGGGTGAGCGTCAACCCCGCGATTACTGCCTTACGCACCGGTCCTCCTTGGGTTCCGAATCTTTCCGATCCTCGCGAACCCATCCGGGCGTCCGCAACTCACCGCGCATTCCGCATAAGTAGATATTTCGGAATTGCCCTTGAGTCACTCGGGGAAAACAACAAAACGGTGCCCCCGGGAATACCAGGGGGCACCGTTTTGACGTACTAGACCAAAGGACGAGCCGTCGGCGGGATGGCCACCGGCAGGGCGGTCGCCCCGGTGAGGTAGTCGTCGACCGCGGCGGCGGCCGACCGGCCCTCGGCGATGGCCCACACGATCAGTGACTGGCCGCGGCCCATGTCACCGGCCACGAAGACGCCCTCGACGCCCGAGTGGTAGGTGCGGTTGCGGGAGACGTTGCCGCGCGGGTCGTAGAACTCCCCGGCCGACAGTTCCGCCAGCTCGTCGAGCAGGCCGGCGTGTTGCGGGCCGACGAAGCCCATCGCCAGGGTGACGAGCTGGGCGGGCAGTTCCCGCTCGGTGCCGGGGATCGGCTTGAAGCCGGCCGCCGGCCCCTCGACGTCCACCACCCTGATCGCCTGGAGGTTGCCCTCGGCGTCCTTGACGAACTCGGTGGTGGAGACGGCGTAGACCCGCGCTCCCCCGCCGTCGGCGAGCTCCTCGTGGGCCGACTCCATCTTGAACAGCATGGGGAAGGTCGGCCACGGCTGCCCGGCCGGGCGCGCCTCCGGCGGCATCGGCATGATCTCGAGCTGGGTCACCGAGAGGGCGCCCTGGCGGATCGCGGTGCCGATGCAGTCGGCCCCGGTGTCACCGCCGCCGATGACCACGACGTGCTTGCCGCTGGCGTTGATCTCCGAGTCGGCCAGCGACCGGTTGGCCGGAGGCAGGTACTCCATCGCCTGGTAGACGCCGACGGCGTCGCGCCCGGTGACCGGCAGGTCGCGCCAGGCGGTGGCGCCACCGGCCAGGACGACCGCGTCGAACTGCTCGCGCAGCTCGGCGGCGGTGATGTCGACGCCGACGTTCACGCTCGTGCGGAACTCGGTGCCCTCGGCCCTCATCTGGTCGAGGCGGCGGTCGATGTGCCGCTTCTCCATCTTGAACTCGGGGATGCCGTAGCGGAGCAGCCCGCCGATGGCGTCGGCCCGCTCGAACACGACGACGTCGTGCCCGGCGCGGGTGAGCTGCTGGGCGGCGGCCAGGCCCGCCGGGCCCGAGCCGACGACCGCGACCCGCTTGCCGGTCTTCTGCGCCGGGGGCTGCGGGGTGACCCAGCCCTCGGCGAAGGCGCGGTCGATGATCTCGACCTCGACCCGCTTGATCGCCACCGGGTCGGAGTTGATGCCGAGGACGCAGGCCGCCTCACACGGAGCCGGGCACAGGCGGCCGGTGAACTCGGGGAAGTTGTTGGTCGCGTGGAGCCGCTCGACGGCCTCACGCCAGTCGTCGCGGTAGACCAGGTCGTTCCACTCGGGGATGAGGTTCCCGAGCGGGCAGCCGTTGTGGCAGAACGGGATGCCGCAGTCCATGCAGCGCGAAGCCTGCTTGGTCAGCTTCTCCGGGGCGAAGTCGACGTAGACCTCGCGCCAGTCGCGGATGCGCACGTCCACCGGGCGGCGGGCGGGCAGCTCACGCGGGTGAGTGAGAAACCCCTTCGGGTCGGCCATGTCGTTACCCCCTTATCCGTGAACCGCGGCCATGATGGCCTCGTCGATGTCGCGGCCCTCGGCCTCGGCCGTGGCCCTGGCGGTGAGCACCCGCTTGTAGTCGATCGGCATGATCTTGCCGAACCGGGCGGCGGCGGCCTCCCAGTCGGCGAGCAGGCCCTTGGCGACCGGCGAGCCGGTCTCGGCCAGGTGCTTCTCGACCAGCTCGCGCAGGATCTCGGAGTCCTCCGCGGTCAGCGCTTCGAGCTCGACCATCTCGCGGTTGACCCGCTCGGGCTTCAGGTCCAGCACGTAGGCCACGCCGCCGGACATGCCGGCCGCGAAGTTGCGCCCGGTCGGCCCGAGGACGACGGCCCGCCCGCCGGTCATGTACTCGCACCCGTGGTCGCCCACACCCTCGACGACGGCGGTGGCGCCGGAGTTGCGGACGCAGAACCGCTCGCCCACCACGCCCCGGATGAACGCCTCGCCGGAGGTCGCGCCGTAGAGGCCGACGTTGCCGGCGATGATCTGGCCGTCGAGCAGGTCGCTCGGCGGGGTGACCGTGATCCGGCCGCCCGACAGGCCCTTGCCGACGTAGTCGTTGGCGTCGCCGGTCAGCCGCAGCGTGACGCCCTTCGGCACGAACGCGCCGAAGGAGTTGCCGGCCGAGCCGGTGAAGGTCACGTCGATCGTGTTCTCCGGCAGGCCCGCCCCGCCCCACTTCTTGGTGACGTGGTGGCCGAGCATGGTGCCGACGGTCCGGTTGACGTTGCGGATCGGCAGCTCCAGCGTGACCTGCTGGCCGAACTCGATCGCGCCCTCGGCGAGCTGGATCAGCGTGTTGTCGAGCGCCTCGGCCAGGCCGTGGTCCTGCGCGACGACCCGCTTGCGCGGGGTGCCCTGCGGCAGCTCCGGCTGGTAGAGGATCGGCGACAGGTCGAGGCCCTGGGCCTTCCAGTGGGTGACGGCGGCCTCGGTGTCGAGCAGGTCGCTGCGGCCGATGACCTCGTCGAGCGAGCGGTAGCCCAGCTCGGCCAGGTATTCCCTGACCTCCTCGGCGATGAACTCGAAGTAGTTGACCACGAACTCCGGCTTGCCGGTGAAACGCTTGCGCAGCTCGGGGTTCTGGGTGGCCACGCCCACCGGGCAGGTGTCGAGGTGGCACACGCGCATCATGACGCAGCCCGAGACCACCAGCGGAGCGGTGGCGAAGCCGTACTCCTCGGCGCCGAGCAGGGCGGCGACGATGACGTCGCGGCCGGTCTTGAGCTGGCCGTCGGCCTGCACCACGATCCGGTCGCGCAGGCCGTTGAGCAGCAGGGTCTGCTGGGTCTCGGCCAGGCCGAGCTCCCAGGGAGTCCCCGCGTGCTTCAGGCTCGTGAGAGGCGAGGCGCCGGTGCCGCCGTCGTGACCGGAGATCAGCACGACGTCGGCGTGGGCCTTGGAGACGCCCGCCGCGACCGTGCCGACGCCGACCTCGGAGACCAGCTTCACGTGGATGCGGGCCTGCGGGTTGGCGTTCTTCAGGTCGTGGATGAGCTGCGCCAGGTCCTCGATCGAGTAGATGTCGTGGTGCGGCGGCGGCGAGATCAGGCCGACGCCCGGCGTGGAGTGCCGGGTCTTGGCGATCCACGGGTAGACCTTGTGGCCGGGGAGCTGGCCGCCCTCGCCGGGCTTGGCGCCCTGGGCCATCTTGATCTGCACGTCGTCGGCGTTGACCAGGTATTCCGAGGTCACGCCGAAGCGGCCGGAGGCCACCTGCTTGATCGCCGAACGGCGGGCCGGGTCGTAGAGGCGCTCGGGGTCCTCGCCGCCCTCGCCGGTGTTCGACTTGGCGCCGAGCCGGTTCATGGCGATGGCGAGGGTCTCGTGGGCCTCCATCGAGATGGAGCCGTAGGACATCGCGCCGGTGGAGAACCGCTTGACGATCTCGGAGACCGGCTCGACCTCGTCGATCGGGACGGGACCGCCGGCCGCCGGGCGCAGCTTGAACAGGCCGCGCAGCGTCATGAGGGTCTCGGCCTGACCGTCGATCAGGTCGGTGTACTCCTTGAAGATCTCGTAACGCCGGGTGCGGGTGGCGTGCTGGAGCTTGAAGACGGTCGTCGGGTTGAACAGGTGCGGCTCGCCCTCGCGCCGCCACTGGTATTCGCCGCCGACCTCCAGGCGCCGGTGGGCGTTCTCGGCCCTCGGGTAGGCCCTGGTGTGCCGCTGCAGCGCCTCCTTGGCCAGCACGTCGAACCCGACGCCGCCCAGCCGCGAGGTGGTGCCGGTGAAGCACTCGTCGATGACCTCGGCCCCGAGGCCCAGGGCCTCGAAGATCTGCGCGCCCGTGTACGACGCCACCGTGGACACGCCCATCTTGGACATGACCTTGAGGACGCCCTTGCCGTACGCCTTGATGAGGTTCCGGACCGCCTTGCGGCCGTCGGGGAACAGCTCCTCGACGGTCTCGATCGCCAGGTAGGGGTTGATCGCGCTGGCGCCGTAACCGACGAGCAGGGCCATGTGGTGGCACTCGCGCGCCTCGCCGGTCTCGATGACCAGGCCCACCCGGGTGCGGGACTTCTCCCGGATCAGGTGGTGGTGCACCGCGCCGGTGAGCAGCAGCGACGGGATCGGCGCCTTCTCGGCGTTGGAGCCGCGGTCGGACAACACGATGATGCGCGCGCCGTCGGCGATCGCCTGCGAGACCTCCTCGCGGATCTCCTGGAGCCGCCGGGTCAGCGCGTCGCCGCCCCCGCCGACGTGGAAGAGGCCGGAGACGACGTGGGGCTGGAAGCCCGGCAGGGCGCCCTCGTCGTTGATGTGGACGATCTTGGCGAGCTCGTCGTTGTCGATCACCGGGTAGGGCAGCACCAGGCGGCGGCACGAGGCCGCGCCCGGCTCCAGCAGGTTGTGCTCGGGGCCGATGGTCGACTGCAGCGAGGTGACGAGCTCCTCGCGGATGGCGTCCAGCGGCGGGTTGGTGACCTGCGCGAAGAGCTGGCTGAAGTAGTCGAACAGCAGCCGGGGCTTGTCGCTGAGCGCGGCGACCGGGCTGTCGGTGCCCATCGAGCCGATCGGCTCGGCGCCGGTCGCGGCCATCGGGGTGAGGATGATCCGCAGCTCTTCCTCGGTGTAGCCGAAGGTCTGCTGGCGCTTGACCAGGGCCTCGTGGGTGGGGTGCTCGTGCTCGCGCTCGGGCAGCTCCTCGAACCGCACCAGACCGGCGTGCAGCCACTCCTCGTAGGGCTCGGCGGCGGCCAGTTCGGCCTTGATCTCGTCGTCCTCGATGATCCGGCCCTGGGCGGTGTCGACGAGGAACATCTTGCCGGGCTGGAGGCGGCCCTTGCGGACCACCCTCTCCTGCGGGATGTCGCTCAGCACGCCCGCCTCGGAGCCCAGGATGACCAGGCCGTCGTCGGTGACGTAGAACCGGCCGGGGCGCAGGCCGTTGCGGTCGAGCACGGCGCCGACGACGGTGCCGTCGGAGAAGGAGATCGACGCGGGGCCGTCCCAGGCCTCCATCAGCGTGGAGTGGAACTCGTAGAAGGCCCGGCGGGCCGGGTCCATCTCCGCGTGGTTCTCCCACGCCTCGGGGATCATCATCAGCACGGCGTGGGGCAGGGAGCGCCCGCCGAGGTGCAGCAGCTCCAGCGTCTCGTCGAACGAGGCGGTGTCGGAGCCGTCGGGGTCGCAGATGGGGAACAGCCGCTCCAGGTCACCGGGGATGAGGCCGGTCTCCAGCATCGCCTCGCGGGCGCGCATCCAGTTGCGGTTGCCCTTGACGGTGTTGATCTCGCCGTTGTGGGCCACGTAGCGGTAGGGGTGCGACAGCGGCCACGACGGGAAGGTGTTGGTGGAGAAGCGCGAGTGCACCAGCGCGATGGCGGTGACGTAGCGCTCGTCCGACAGGTCGGGGAAGAACGGCTCGACCTGCTGCGGGGTGAGCATGCCCTTGTAGACGGTGGTCCGGCTGGAGAGCGAGGCGAAGTAGACGTCGGCCTCGTGCTCGGCCCGCTTGCGGAAGGCGAAGGCGACCCGGTCGAGGTCGATGCCCGACAGGTCGCCGGAGCTCACGAACAGCTGCATGAAGTGGGGCATCACGGCGCGCGCGGTCGGCCCGGCGTGCCGCGTGTCGACGGGCACGTCGCGCCAGCCGAGGACCTTGACGTTCTCCTCGGTCGCGATCTCGTCGATCATCCGCAGCGCGGTCGCCCTCGCCTGCGCGTCGATGGGCAGGAAGGCGATGCCGGCGGCGTACTTCCCGGCCTCCGGGAGGTCGAAGGGGACGACCGCGCGGAAGAACGCGTCCGGGATCTGCGTCAGGATGCCGGCGCCGTCACCGGTGTCCGGTTCGCTCCCCCGAGCACCCCGGTGATCGAGGTTGATGAGCGCGGTCAGAGCCTTCTCGACGATGTCGTAGCTACGGCGGCCGTGGACGTCGGCCACCATGGCGACACCACAGGCGTCATGCTCGTACGAGGGGTCGTAAAGGCCCTGAGGCTCGGGAAGGTCCCCAGGACGGCCATGGCGGGCAGCAGGCATGAAATCACTCCCGTCGTCATCTTCTGCGTGGTGACAGAGGGACGACGCTGGCCCTGCTGCAGTTGTGGTGAGTAGAGGTTACCCCACCGTTTCCGGATGGCACCTGCCGGGGCCACTAAGGTTTCGCGTATGTCGATCGACGAGCTCTACGCGCGTGCCGGTGTGGACGGACGGCGGTTGCGAAAGGCTGTCTCTCTCCTGTCGGACGGACGCTGGTGGACGCTCGCCGATGTGGTCAGGGAGACGGCGACGTCCCGCAGGACGATCGAGGCGCTCATGCGCGTGCTCCCCCTTGAGCATCGCGACCAGCACGTCCGAATCCCAACTGAACAGGTCAAACTCTACAACATTTCGATATCGTCCTCTATTTCGGACCCGGTGTCTCACTTGGTGGACGCATCGGTGGTCGAGAGGATGGCCGGGATCATCGCCCGGGCGCCGCGCGGACGGTCGGCCCTCGACCACGTGTCGGCCACGCCCGAGACCGTGGTCAGGCGGGCCCTGCTGCTGGGCGCGCGGTTCTGGCTGCCCGGTTCGCGGCTGCTCTGCGTGGGCGACCACGACCTCACGTCGCTGGCGGTCCGTCTCATCCACCCCGAGGTCGAGGTCATGGTCGTCGACGTCGACGACCGGATCCTGGCCTACATCGACGAGCAGGACCTCGGGGTCACCACCCGCTGGGCCGACCTCCGGCTGGGCCTGCCCCCGTCGGCCCGGGGCTGGGGCGATCTGGCGATCACCGACCCGCCCTACACCCCCGACGGCGTCGGCCTCTTCGTCGCCCGGGGCCTGGAGGGCCTGCGCGACCGCGACGAGGGCCGGGTCCTGCTCGCCTACGGCGCCTCCGAGCGCACCCCGATGCTGGCCCTGAAGGTCCAGCACGCCCTGGCCGACCTGCAACTCCTCAACGAGGCGATCTACCCCGACTTCAACCGCTACGACGGCGCCGAGGCGATCGGCAGCGCGGCCGACCTCTACGTCCTGCGGCCGACCACCAAGAGCTGGCCCGCCGTCGCCTCCCGCGTCGACCGCCTGGCCACCGCGATCTACACCCAGGGCCCGCAGGCAGTCGAATCGGCCAAGGCCGCGCCCCCCGACCTGGGCGACTACGCCCCCGACCTGCTCGTGGGCGACTGGCCCCGCGACCTGCTCCCGGGTGTGCCCCGGGTCCGCCTCTCGACCTGGCTGGCCAAGCCCTACGCCGCGCAGCTCTCCCGGGTGGCGATCCACGCCCCCGGCCTGGAGGCCGCCCTCCCGCGCCTGGTGCTCGCCGCCCGCGACGCCGAGGTCCGCGTCTTCGGCACGTCCTCTCCGGTACGGCTCCCGCCCGCCCCCGACGCCGTCACCCGCCGGATTTTCGCGGGCAGCCACGGCAAGGTCGCCAACGCCTGGCGCGAGGGCCTGGTCGCCGAGCTCGGCCTGACGAAGAACCAGGCCAGGGCGCGCGTCCCGGCCTGGGCCGGCGCGACGGCCCTCGAACTCCCGCTCCACCGCCTGACCGGCCTCGCCGCGGCGGTCGCCCGCAGCCTAGAGGGCGAGGATCCGGGCCTGGACGAAGCGTGAGGCCAGGTCGAGGGCGGCCAGCGGCTCGGCCAGGTCGGGCCTGACGTCTGGCTGGGCGTCTGGCTGGGCGTCGCCCTCGGCCGACACCCAGCTCACCGACACGAAGTGCCCCATCGCCCTGACCATCGCGGTGCCGGCCCGTTCGGAGCCCAGCGGCGTCAGGAACAGCTCCTCCCGGAACCGGTGGACCAGCGCGTCGGCCTGCGCCACGTCGCCCAGGTTGAACACCGCCACCTGCCCGACCAGCTCGGGCCCCCGGAACAACCCCCGCACCACCTGGGTGCACCCGTCGACGTCGGCGGCCACGGCCGCGCCGCAGTCGGCGGTCAGGGTGACCGACTCCTTCTTCATGACGCCGAGAGCGGGAGCCGGGAAGACCTCCTGCTCGGTCAGCGGCGCGGCGTCGACCCGCTGCTGCGCGATCGGCGCGTAGATCGCCGAGCTGATCTCGGCCCGGACGGTCCCGGGCCGGGCGACGTCTTCGGCGCCGGAACACCCGGCCAGCGCCATCGCGAGCACCGGCGCCAGCATCGGCGCGGCCCGCATCATCAGTCCCACCCTCACCGCACCATCATGACGGGGATCGGGGCGCGGGAGGGCGGACATCTCGAAAGGCGGACACCGAGCGTGGGCGGACGGTGCCATTGGGTGCTCAGCCGGCCGGGACCCCGGTCACCGCGACCACCCGCCGGTAGACGACCTTCTCCGCCTCGCGGACCGCCAGGCCGAGGGTCACCATGTCGTCGGTGTCTTCGGGACGTTCCCCGTCGGCGCGGCCGATCCAGACCAGGCCCAGGTAGTGGCCCATGGCGTGGCCGCTGGCCTCGGTGAAGCCGGTCAGCGCCGGCTCGGCCGACGGCAGCGGCAACAACCAGCCGCCCCGGTAGAGGTTGGAGATCTCCTGGACCAGTTCGCCGGAGGCGGTCGCCGACTCCAGGTTGAACAGGGCGTACTGGGCGACGTAGCGGCCGTCGGAGCTGGTGAACTGGGCGCGGGCGGCCTGGGTGCAGCCGGCCGTCGCCAGGGCCTCGGTCAGCGCCCGGCCCCAGACGGCGCCGGCGCAGTCGGCGTCGAGCACCCGCTCGCCCAGCCTCAGCGTGATCTTGCCGGCCTTCAGGGTCTTGGTGGTGAAGACCTCTTCGACGGTCAGCGGCTTCGCGTCGGCGGCGCGGTCGGCGATCGGCGCGAACTGCTTCAGCGACGGCCACGCCCGGTAGGCCGACGGCCGGGCCTGGCCCAGCGGCGCACTCGACAGTTGCTCGGGCGTCGGGTCTTCGTCGAACGCCTCGACCACGAAAACCAGCACGAACGCCATGAGCAGGATGCCGACGACCGAGGCCAGGACCGCCAGGATCTTCTGCTGGCCGCCGGTGAGCCCCCATTCGGCCAGCTTGACGCTGCCCCAGGTGTCTTCGGGCGCCGGACGGCGTTTGGCGCGGGAGGACTTGGCGGGGGTCACAGGCCGCTCGCTCCGATCAGCGACCCCAGTCCCCAGGTCAGCGCGGCGGCGATCCCGCCGACCAGAAGCTGGCGCAGGCCGGTGAACCACCAGCTCCGCGCGGTCACCCGGGCCACCAGCGCGCCCGCCCCGAAGAGCGCCACCATGGACAACACGGCCGACGACCAGAGGGAGGTCACCCCGGCCAGGTAGGGCACCAGCGGGATCACGGCGCCGACGGCGAACGACAGGAACGACGACAACGCGGCGGTCACCGGCGACGGCAGGTCGTCGGGCCGCACGCCCAGCTCGTTGAGGGTGTGCACTTCCAGGGCCTGTTCGGGGTCGCGGGAGATCTGCCGGGCCACCTCGGCGGCCAGTTCGGGGTCGACGCCGCGCCGTTCGTAGAGGGCGGCCAGCTCGGCCTGCTCCTCTTCGGGGTGGACGGCCATCTCGCGGCGTTCGACGGCGATCTCGGCCTGGGCCAGCTCACGCTGGCTCGCCACCGAGACGTACTCTCCCCCGGCCATCGAGAACGCCCCCGCGGCCAGGCCCGCGGCGCCCGCGAGCGCGATCACGCGGGTGTCGGCCGTGCCGCCGGCCACGCCGGCGATGAGCGCGAAGTTCGACACCAGGCCGTCCATCGCGCCGAACACCGCCGGACGCAGCCAGCCACCCGTGACGTCGCGGTGGTTGTGGTGGGAGGGGAGTTCCGGGCCGGCGGCGCCGGTCATCTCTGACCGGCCTCCTCGGCCTTCTCCGTCTTGTCGTCGGGGGCGGCGGTCTCATCCGGCTCGCCGCGGGTCTCGTTCTCGTGGTCGTCGGCCTGGTCGTGGAGGTGGGCCGGGTCGGCCTCGGCGCCCTCGGACACCGGCGAGAGCCCGCCCTCGGGCACGATGACCTCTTCGGTGGTCTTGTTCCTGGTCAGCCAGAAGTAGGCCAGCGCGCCGAGGAACAGCACGATGGAGGTCCACTGGTTGAGGCGCATGCCGAGGATCTCGTGGGCCGGGTCGACCCGCAGGCCCTCGATCCAGAAGCGGCCCAGGGTGTAGCCCATGACGTAGAGGGCGAACAGGCGGCCGTGGCGCAGCGTGAAGCGCGACCCGACCAGCAGGAGCAGGCCCGCCACCGCGAAGTTCCAGAGCAGCTCGTAGAGGAACGCCGGGTGGTAGGTCAGCGCGCCGGGCACGGTGCCGGGGCGGCCGGGTTCGATCTCCAGGCACCAGGCGTAGTCGCAGGGACCGCCGAAGAGCTCCTGGTTGAAGTAGTTGCCCACCCGGCCGATGCCCTGGGCGATCAGGATGCCGGGTGCGACGGTGTCGGCGACGGCCGACAGGGAGATGCCGCGCCGGCGGCAGGCGATCCAGACGCCGACGGCGCCGAGCGCGACCGCCCCCCAGATGCCGAGGCCGCCCTTCCAGATGAAGAAGATGTGGTACCACTCGTTCTCCGCGTCAGCTCCGAAGTAGAGCTGATTGTCGGTGATGACGTGGTAGAGACGGCCGCCGACCAGGCCGAACGGGACCGCCCAGACGGCGAGGTCGGTGATCGTGCCGGGCAGGCCGCCACGGGCGCGCCAGCGGCGCTCGCCGAGCCAGACGGCGACGACGACGCCCAGCACGATGCAGAGCGCATAGGCCCGGATGGGAAGGGGTCCGAGGTACCAGACACCCTGCGACGGGCTCGGGATCGAGGCGAGGGGCATGTCACAGGACGTTACCGCCTCCGAGGCGCACTCGCGCACCCTCGTCACCAATGAGCCCGTCTCAGGTTGATCACCCCATCCTCAAGCGTCACTTGCCGGCCGCGAGCACGGCCTGCCGGAGCTTGTTCGGCACGAAGGCCACGTTGGAGTCGAGGTCCTTGCCGTTCAGCTTGAGCGTGGGCGTGCCGGTGATCTTCTGGGCGTGGATCACCTTCTCGGACTGGGTGAGCTGGGTCTGGGCGTATTTCTGGGAGGTCACGCACTTCTCCCAGTCGGGCGCCGTGATGCCCGCCTCCTTGCCCCAGGCGACCAGGTCGGTCAGCGCGAAGCCCTCGACGGTCTCCGACGGCTGCTCCTTGAAGAGCCGGTCGTGGAAGGCCGGCCAGCGCGAGCCGTCGGTGACGCAGCGGGAGGCCGCCCCGGCGCGGACCGAGTTGGACTTGGTCGGCTCCATCGAGAAGATCGTGATCGGATGGAAGACGACCTTGGCCTTGCCCTCGGACGCCAGGTTCTTGATCGTCGGCCCCGACGACTCCTCCAGCGCCTTGCAGGCCGGGCACTGGAAGTCCTCGTAGACGTCGAGCACCGGCGCGGTCACCCCCGGCCGGGCCATGGTGACCGTTCCGTCGGCGTTGACGGTGGTCGGGGCGAGTTCGGCCGCCGCCGCCTGCTGCTCGGCGGTGTCCCGGGCGGCGGCGTACCAGGCGCCGCCGCCGATGGCCAGGACGGCGATGGTCCCGATGGTGACCATCGTGGCCAGGCGGCGGTGGCGGTCTTTCTTGCGGTCGGCCTGCCGCTGCGCGGCGATCCGTTCCCGGGCCGTCGCCTCGCGTGCGCCTTTGCCCATCAGTGGTTCTCCTTCACTTCATCCAAGTGATCACTCACGCCGGGCTCGTGATCGCCGGACTCCTCCTCGGCGTATGGGCGGGGGGCCAGGCCCAGGGGCGTGTCGAGCGCGAACCGGCCCGGTGTGAACCAGGCGATCCAGCCCGCCAGCACCACCAGCCCGAAGTCGCGGAGCAACTCCGGGAGATACGACGGCTCCTGTCCCTCGGCGAGCGGCCCGCCGCCGCCGAAGCAGCCGCAGTCGATGCGCAGCCCCCGCGCCCACGCCGAGGCGATGCCGATGACGAAGGCGACCATGAGCAGCCCCGCGCCGACCGCCGACAGGCGGGTGAGCAGGCCAAGGACAAGGAGCACTCCGACGACGATCTCCAGCACGGGCAGGCCGTATCCGACGGCCGTGGCGATCCGGTCCGGCAGTAGTTCGTAGGCGCGCACGGCCTGCACCGACAGAGCGGGGGCGCCGACCTTCAGCCACCCCGCGACGATGAGCACGCCGGCGAGCACGAGCCGGGCGACGGTCGTCACCCAGGGTACAACGACGAATGCACTGAGTGACGAACTCTGGCCGCGACGATGCGTTGACACGGAGACTCCTCCCAGGTCCCGGGGCCGCCTACACGGCCACCGGTCCCGAACTTATTGGAGTCCACCCCACCATGACCTCGATAAACACCTGGTAAGGCGAAACCTGGGGGTGGGTATGGGGAGGCCTGACCGGGTAAATCCCACGGCTTTCCCCTCCGTTACGGCTCCGCCAGGCCGGCCCCGACCGCCGCCCTCCTCCTCGCCCCGACCGGCGCCGACCGGCCCCGCCCATGCCGCGTCGCCACGACCCGTCTCGGGCCGAACCCGGCCGGGTGCTCGTGGGGCGGCCCGGCGACGCGGCCGGTCGGCGCCGGATACGGCCGCGGGCCGTGGTCGGCGGTCGGCGCCGGGGTGGGCGGAGCCGTAACGGAAAAGGAGCCGTAACGGAGGAAAGGCCGGTCACCGCGAGGGTGACCGGCCGTTCGAAACGGGAGAGGCTAGCGGCGGACGCCCTCCGCCAGTTCGGCGGCGAGTTCGCGGACGGCCCGGAGGCCCTCCTGCTCGTTCGGCGCGTCGAGGAGGCGGCGGATGAAGGCCGAGCCCACGATCACGCCGTCGGCGTAGGCGGCCACCTCGGCGGCCTGGCCGCCGGTGCCGACGCCCAGGCCCACGCAGACCGGGAGGGCCGTGTGGGGACGGGTGCGCTTGACCAGGCCCTCGGCCGCCGACCCGACCGACTCGCGGGCGCCGGTGACGCCCATCAGCGAGGCGGCGTAGACGAAGCCGGTGCAGCAGTCGGCCACGATGCCGATGCGCTCCTCGGTGGAACTCGGCGCGACCAGGAAGACCGTGTCGATGCCGGCCGAGGCGCTGGCCTCCCGCCACGGGCCCGCCTCTTCGGGGGTGAGGTCGGGGGTGATGGTCCCGACTCCCCCGGCGTCGGCCAGGTCGCGGGCGAAGCGGTCGGCGCCGTAGCGGTCGATGGGGTTCCAGTAGGTCATGACGAGGGTCGCCGCGCCCGACTTGGCCACGCCCTCGACCGTGCGCATCACGTCGGCGATGCGGGTGCCGTTCTCCAGCGCCCGGTGTACGGCGTCTTGGATGGTCGGGCCGTCCATCAGCGGGTCGGAGTAGGGCAGGCCGATCTCGATCACGTCGCAGCCGGCCTCGACCATGGCGGTCGCGGCGGCGATGGCGCCGTCGATCGTGGGGAACCCGGCGGGCAGGTAGCCCACCAGCGCGGCGCGGTTCTCCGCGCGGGCCTTCTCGAAGACCGTGGCAAGTGTCGTCATGGCTGGCTTCCGGCTACAGGTTGAAGTATTTCATCGCGGTCCCCATGTCCTTGTCACCACGACCGGACAGGTTGACCAGGATGGTGGCGTCGGGACCGAGGTCGCGGCCCAGCTTGAGCGCGCCGGCCAGGGCGTGGGAGGACTCGATGGCCGGGATGATGCCTTCGGTGCGGGCGAGCAGGGCGAACGCGTCCATCGCCTCGGCGTCGGTGATGCCGTGGTAGGTGGCGCGGCCGCTGTCCTTGAGCCAGGCGTGCTCCGGGCCGACGCCCGGGTAGTCGAGGCCCGCCGAGATGGAGTGGGACTCGATGGTCTGGCCCTCATCGTCCTGCAGCACGTAGGTGCGGCTGCCGTGCAGCACGCCGATCGAACCCGCCGTCAGCGTCAGGGCGTGTTCGCCGGTCTCCAGGCCCCGGCCCCCGGCCTCGTAGCCGTGGAGCCGCACGCCCTCGTCTTCGATGAAGGCGTGCATGATGCCGATGGCGTTGGAGCCGCCGCCGACGGCGGCGCAGACCGCGTCGGGCAGCTTGCCGGTCAGTTCGAGGACCTGGCGACGGGCCTCGACGCCGATGATGCGGGCGAAGTCGCGGACGATGCCGGGGAACGGGTAGGGACCGGCGACCGTGCCGAACAGGTAGTGGGTCGAGTCGACGTTGGTGACCCAGTCGCGGAACGCCTCGTTGATGGCGTCTTTCAGGGTCTGGCTGCCGTTGGTGACGGGCACCACCCGGGCGCCGAGCAGCTTCATGCGGGCCACGTTGAGGGCCTGCCGCTCGCAGTCGACGGCGCCCATGTAGATGACGCACTCGAGACCCATCAGGGCGGCGGCAGTCGCGGTGGCGACACCGTGCTGGCCCGCGCCGGTCTCGGCGATGACGCGGCTCTTGCCCAGTCGCTTGGTCAGCAGGGCCTGGCCGAGCACGTTGTTGATCTTGTGGGCGCCCGTGTGGGTCAGGTCTTCGCGCTTGAGCAGGATGCGGGCGCCGCCCGCGTGCTCGGCGAACCTCGGCACCTCGGTGATCGTCGTCGGACGACCGGCGTAGGTGCGCAGCAGGTGGTCGAACTCGCGGATGAAGGCCATGTCGGTGCGGGCCTTCTCGTATTCGGCGGCCACCTCGTCGAGGGCCGGGATCAGCGCCTCGGGCACGAAGCGCCCGCCGAACACGCCGAACTTGCCCCGTTCGCTGACGTCGCCGGCGGAACCGGCGCCGGTGAAGTCGGCGGGGGTGATGAGGGTGCCCTCAGAGATGGACATGGACGAGTCTCCGGTCACGACTGCCGTTCTTGGCGGGACGAAGGATGGGCGCCCGCGGTGACCAGGTCGTTCACCGCCGAACGCGGGTCTTTGCCGGTCACGAGGCTCTCGCCGACCAGCACCGCGTCGGCGCCGGCGCGGGCGTAGGCGAGCAGGTCGTGCGGGCCGCGCACACCCGACTCGGCGACCCGGATGACGCCCTCGGGCACCTTCGGGGCGAGCCTGGCGAAGACGTCGCGGTCGACCTCGAGCGTGCGCAGGTCGCGGGCGTTGATGCCGATGAGCTTGGCGCCCGCGTCGACCGCGCGCGCCAGCTCCTCTTCGGTGTGGACCTCGACCAGCGGGACCAGCCCGATCGACTCGGCCCGCTCGATCAGCGAGACCAGGGCGTTCTGGTCGAGCGACACCACCATCAGCAGGGCCAGGTCGGCGCCGTGGGCGCGGGCCTCCCAGAGCTGGTAGGCGGTGACGATGAAGTCTTTGCGCAGGATCGGGATGTCGACGGCGGCGCGCACGGCCGCGAGGTCGTCGAGGCTCCCGCCGAAGCGCCGGCGCTCGGTCAGCACGCTGATGACGTGGGCGCCGCCGGCCTCGTAGTCGACGGCCAGCGCGGCCGGGTCGGCGATGGCGGCCAGCGCACCCTTGGACGGGCTCGACCGCTTGACCTCGGCGATGACCGAGACGCGGTCGCCCTTCAGGGCTCCGTAGACGTCACGCGGAGTGGGTGCGCGCCGGGCGCGCTCCTTGAGCTCATCGATCGACACGGCCTTCTGCCGCTCGGCGAGGTCTTCGCGGACGCCCTCGAGGATGTCGTCGAGAACCGTCATCGGACCTCACCGCCCTTGCTGGCTCGTTCGCTCACGTGCTCCGGATCCCTCCAGGTCGACTGCGTCCTGCCGATGGTATCGGCCTTGCCGACGTCGGCCCGCCATCGGGTGCCGGTCACGGAGCGAGGAAAGCGCCGTACGGCGTATTGCGGAAAACCCCGAACAACAAGGCCAGTGCGACGAACGACCAGACGGCCACGGGTGCCGTCAGGCGGGTCCGCAGTGGCCTCTGCCGCCAGGCGGACGAGAGCCACTTCGCCCACAGGTACACCAGGAACGGGGCGACCGCAACGAACAGCGGGTTGAACGACAACGCGCCGCCCACATCGAGGCGGGTCAGCGCGTGGACCGCGCGCAGCCCGCCGCACCCCGGGCAGTAGAAGCCGCTGACCAGCAGGAACGGGCACGGCGGAAAGTGGCCGGGCCGCGACGGGTCGACGACCGCGACGAAGACGGTCGCCGCCGCGAGCAGGCCGCCGACCGCGGCCGGGAGCACGACCGCGGCGGTTCTGGAGGTCATCGCCCCAGGGTAGGTCAGCCAGGGTGGCTCAGGAGGTGGGGAACGCCGTGGGCCAGTCGCTGATCGTGTCGCCGTATTCCTGGGCCGCCCCGGCGATGCCCACCAGAGTGAGGATGGCGGCGCCGAAGACCAGCCAGAGGATCACCCACAGGCCGATGGTGATGTAGGAGGTCACCAGACCGGCCACCGCGAGACCGTGGCCGTCTTCGCCGCTGCTCTTGATGCGGCTCAGCGACATGTGGCCGAAGATCACGCCCAGGATCGCGGTCACGCCGCAGAAGACCAGGCCGATCAGGCCCATGATGAGCGAGGCGACGGCCAGGCCGTTGGTGGGCCGGGGGGCGGCGTAGCCGTAGCCCGGCTGCGCGTAGCCCTGGTCGTAGCCGGGCTGCTGGTAGCCCTGCTGATAACCCTGCTGGTATTGCTGGCCGTAGCCGTAGTCGGGCTGGCCGTAGCCCCCCGCGGGCTGGGTGTTCTGCGTCCCATAGCCGGGCTGACCGTAGCCGGGCTGCTGGGGCTGGCCGGGTTGCTGCGGATAGCCGCCGCCCTGGCCGTAGTCCGGCTGCTGACCGTAACCCGGGTAGTCGTTACCCCGGTCCCCCGAGTCGCCGGGCTGGTTCCCGTAAGTCATGCGACGACTGTAGCGACGGGGGCCGACATCCCCATCAAATCAGGGCAACCTGAGGACAAGTTGTAATCAGGTGGGATCGTCTCCGCGATCGATGGCATCCCACATCGACCGCTCCGACGGAGGCTTGCCGCGATCGGCGCGGTCGTAGCGCGACGACATGCCCGGCCAGCTCTTCCCGGCGACCGCCGCCCACAGGCCGCTCACGACCAGCAGCAACCCGCCCAGGCCGGTGAGCCAGGGCCACACGGTGACGTTGACGGACGCGCCGGGCAGATCGGCCGCCTCCAGCAGCAGCATGTCGTCGAACACCCGCGTCATCCCGACCACGGCCGCGCCCCCGCAGATCGCCACCAGCACGCCGACGACCTGCCGGAAGACGCCCTTGGTCGCGAGCACGGCCACACACCCCGCCAGCGCCGCCAGCACGACCGGCGTGACCACCGGCGCGACGTCGGCGCCGGAGACGTCGTGGACGGTCTCGGGGCTGGCCGGCCCGGTGGGCGCGAGCAACTGCGCCCACACCCGGCCGCCCGCGAACAGGGCGAGCGCCCCGGCGGCCACGCTGAGAACCAGCCAGGCGTAGAGCGCGCGGCGGTTCATGAACCCTCGATCACCGGAAGCACGTCGTCATCGAAGCAGGTGCGGGTGCCGGTGTGGCAGGCGGGGCCACGCTGGTCGACCTTGAGCAGGATGGTGTCGCCGTCGCAGTCGAGCGCGGCGTGCCGGACGTACTGCACGTTGCCCGAGGTCTCGCCCTTGACCCAGTATTCGCCCCGGCTGCGCGACCAGTAGGTGGCCCGGCCGGTGGTGAGCGAGCGGTGCAGCGCCTCGTCGTCCATCCAGGCGAGCATCAGCACCTCACCGGTGTCGTGCTGCTGGACGACGGCGGGCACCAGCCCGTCGCCGGTCCGCTTGAGACGGTCTGCGATCTTCGGGTCCAGGGACATATGACCATTCTGCCGCAGCGACCAGCGACGACGGCAAATCCTTGATCGACGCGCGCGGCTAGCTCCGGGTGGCGCCGGCCCACGAGGCGTGCAGGTCGGCGTAGACGCCCGGCTCCTTGAGCAACTCGGCGTGGGGGCCGCGCTGCACGATCTCGCCACGGTCGAAGACGAGCACCTCGTCGGCCGCCTCGGCCGTCGACAGGCGGTGGGCGATCGAGACGGCCGTGCGGCCGCGGGTGACGCCGTCGAGGGCGCGGGCGATGCGGACCTCGGTGGCCGGGTCGACCGCCGAGGTCGCCTCGTCGAGCAGCAGCAGGTCGGGGTCGGCGAGGTAGGCCCTGGCCAGGGCGACAAGCTGGCGTTCGCCCGCCGACAGCGACTCGCCGCGCTGGCCGACCGCCGTCTGGAGGCCGCCCGGCAGGCCGTCGAGCCAGTCGGCCAGGCCGAGCTCGGCCAGCGCCCCGGCGATCTCGTCGTCGGTGGCGCCGGGACGGCCGAAGCGGATGTTCTCGGCCAGGGTCGAGTCGAACAGGAAGCCGTCCTGCGGCACCATCACGATGCGCTCGCGCAGCGACGCGAAGCGCAGGTCGCGCAGGTCGACGCCGTCGACCGTGACGCGGCCCTCGACCGGGTCCATCAGGCGGGTCAGCAGCTTGGCGAAGGTGGTCTTGCCCGAGCCGGTCTCGCCCACCACCGCGACCCGTCGGCGCGGCGGGATGACCACGTCGACGCCGCGCAGGACGGGCGGGCCGTCGGGGTAGGCGTAGCCGACGTTCTCGAACGCCACGGTGATCGGGCCGCGCGGCTGGGTGACGCCCTCTTCGCCCGGGTCGGCGACGTCGGCCGGGGTGTCGAGCACGCTCAGCACGCGGCGCCAGCCGGCGATGGCGTTCTGGGCCTCGTTGAGCACCTCGGTCGCGGTCTGCAGCGGCGCGATGAACAGCGTGATCAGGAACAGGAACGCCACCAGGCGGCCGGGGGTGATCGAGCCGCCGACGCCGAGCAGCACGCCCACGACGACCACCCCGGCGATGGCGATCGAGGCGACCAGCTCGGTGATCGGGAAGGTGAAGCCGATGATCTTCTGGGCGCGGGTCTGCGCGGCCCGCTGGGCGTCGACGGCGGCGTCGATGCGGGTGGCCGTGCGCTCCTCGGCGCCGTGGGCGCGGATCACCGCGCTGCCGACGACCGACTCGCTGATCGCGGCGAGGGTGTCGCCGGTGCGCTCGCGCACGGTCAGGTAGTTGCGGGCGACCATGCGCTGGAACTTCGGCAGCGCGAAGACCAGCGGCAGGAACAGCCCCCACACGAGCAGGGTGAGCTGCCAGGAGTAGACGGCCATCAGCACGGTCGCGATCACGAGCTGGCCGCTCGCCACGATGATCAGCAGGCCGCCCCACTGCATGAAGGTGCTGATCTGGTCGACGTCGCCGGTGACCCGCGACACCAGGGCGCCCCGGCGCTCGGTGTTCTGGGTCAGCACCGACAGGTCGTGGACGTGGCGGAACGCCTTGCCGCGCAGCGTCGCCAGGCCCGACTCGGTGGCCCGGTAGAGCCGCACGTTCATCGCGTAGCCCGCCAGCGCGGTCAGCAGGATCGCGGCCGCGCAGGCCAGCACGGCGTCGCGGATGAACGGCAGGTCGGGCGAGGAACCGCTAAGCCCCTGGTCGATGACCTGCTGGATGGCGATCGGGACGATCACCTTGCCCACGGTGGCCAGGATCGCCAGCACGAGGGTGACCCCGAGGCCGCGGCGGAACTCCGGCGACAACCGCATGCCGTGGCGGATGGTCTCGAGCGCGCCGCGCTCGACGTTCTGGAGCGTCTGGGTGGTCACTGTGTTGGTGGTCACTGTGTTGGTCGTCACGGGGCCACGGCCTCCTCTTCGAGGGCCGCGTTCTCGGCCTCCTGACGTTCGTAGGCCGTCACGAGCTCGCGGTAGCCGGCGCAGCGGGCCAGCAGCGTCTCGTGGGGGCCGTGGTCGGCGACGGAGCCGTTCTCGACGTAGACGACGTCGTCGGCCAGGGAGATCGTGGCCATGCGGTAGGCGATCACGATGACGGTGGCGTGCTGGTCGCGCAGGCCGAACAGGATGCGCTTCTCGACCTGGGGATCGACGCTGGAGGTGGCGTCGTCGAGGATCAGCAGCCGGGGTTCGCGGGCCAGCGCGCGGGCCAGCGCGAGCCGCTGGCGCTGGCCGCCCGACAGGGTGGTGCCGCGCTCGCCGATCTTGGTGTCGAGGGCCTCGGGCAGGGCGCTGACGAACCCGTCGGCCTGGGCCAGCCGCAGCGCGGCCCACACCTTCTCGTCGGGGACGTCGGCGCCGAGCGTGATGTTGCCCCGGACGGTGTCGTCGAACAGGAACGTCTGCTGCGGCACGAGGGACACCGCGCCGCTCACGCCGTCGCGCTCGACCTCACGCAGGTCGACGCCGTCGATCGCGACCACGCCCTCGTCGGGGTCGACCAGGCGGGCCAGCAACTGGGTCAGGGTGGACTTGCCCGAGCCGGTGGGGCCGACCACGGCGACCGTGCGGCCCGGCTCGACGGTGAAGCCGACGTCGCGCAGCACCGGCACGCCGGGCTCGTAGGCGAAGGAGACGCCGGTGACGGCCAGCTCCGCGGGGCGGTCGGCCGGGAGCCGGGCGGAGCCGTGGACCATGGCCCCCTCGGCGCGCAGCACCTCCTGCACCCGGGTCCAGCCCACGACGGAGCGGGGCAGTTCGCCCAGCACCCACCCGAGCGCCCGAACCGGGAAGGAGAGCAGCGTGAACAGGTAGGACACCTGGATCAGCTCACCGGCGGTGACGTCGCCGGAGGCGAGGCGGTAGGAGCCGAACAGCAGCACGGCCAGCACGCCGAGCGTCGGCAGCGCCTCCAGCAGCGGGTCGAACATGCCGCGCACCCGCCCGGCGGCGATGTTGGCGTCGCGCAGCGCGGCGGCCCTGTCGTCGAACCGGGCCGCCTCGGCGTCTTCGCGGCCGAGGGTCTTGACCACGAGCGCGCCCTCGAAGCTCTCGTGGGCGACCTCGGACACCGCCGCCCGCAACTCCTGCGCCCGCGTCGCGAGCGGGGTGAGTTTGCGCTGGTAGACGAGGTTCAGCAGGGCGATCGCCGGAAAGATCAGGAAGCCGACCACGGCGAGCACGGGATCGGTCAGCACGATCGCGACGGCGGCGGCGACCAGCATGACGATCACGCCGACCGCCATCGGCAGCGGCGCGAGCGGCCCCCAGGCGGCCTCGGCGTCGGAGCTGGCGTTGGACAGCAGTTGGCCGGTCGGGTGGCGGTGGTGCCACGACAGCGGCAGGCGGAGGAACTGCCGCCCCAGCGACCGCCGGAAATGCGCCTGCATGCGGTATTGGTGGATGCCGGCCATGATGCGCCGGCCCATCACCCCCAGCGCCTTGAACACCGCGACCCCGACGATCAGCGTGGCCGCCAGCGCCAGCGCTCCCCCGGTGGCGTCGCCGTCGCGGAAGGCCGGCAGCACGGCGTTCTCGGTCGCCCAGCCCAGGGCCCACGACGACAACACGGTCGTCACGCCGTAGACGGCGCTGGACAGGACCGCGCCCGTGAAGATCTTCGGTTCGGTCCGGACCGCGTGACCGATGACGCGGAACCCCTGGCGCATGACCGCGGATGACACCTTGTCGGGCACTCGGGGTTTCCTTCCGTTCGGGTGGTTCAGGATCCGACCATACAAACGACGGCCGACAGTTCGGATCGGACCAAGGTCTGACCGGGGGGCGGGCCCATGGGCGTAGGGCCGGCAAAGCCCACGTGGGGAAATCACGACGATCACCGCTCTTATTCCCGGCGGCGGGGTGCTTAGGGTTGAGCCATGAGTTACGCCCGCGCGGAACGTGCCGCCATCACCGAACTGCTCGACGATCTGGGGCCGTTCGCGCCCACCCTGTGCGAGGGGTGGGAGACCGCCGACCTCGCCGCCCACCTGGTCGTGCGGGAGCGGCGGATCGACGCCGCCGCCGGGATCGCGGTCAAGTTCCTGGCGCCCTACACGCGGAACGTGCAGGCGCAGGTGCGGGCGCGTCCCTACGCCGAGGTGGTGAACGAGGTCCGGCAGGGCCCGCCCCTGTGGACGCCCTACGGCCTGATCCCCGGCCTCGACTCGGCGGTGAACACGATCGAGTTCTTCGTCCACCATGAGGACGTGCGGCGTGCCCAGGCGGGCTGGGAGCCCAGGGAACTGCCCGCCGACCTCGACGACCTGCTGTGGAAGCGGGTCGCCGCCGGGGCCCGGGTGTTCTTCCGCAAGTCGCCGGTCGGGGTGGTGCTGCGCCGGGCCGGGACGGGCCAGAAGGCGGGGGCGAAGATGTCCGACCCGGCCGTGGTCGTGACGGGGCCGGCGCAGGAGCTGCTGCTGTTCGCGTTCGGGCGGCAGGACCACGCGCGGGTGGCGCTCGACGGGGAGCCGTGGGCGGTGGAGAAGCTGATGGGGGCCCGGCTGGGCATGTGAGGAACGGGCCGGCTCCGGTCAGCGCAGCAGGTCGAGGACGGCCTGGCCCGCTTCGTGGTCGCGTTCCGCCGCCCGTGGTGTGACGGCGGCGCGGACCCCCGCCGTGATCTTCCGGTGCGCGGCGCCGACGACACGGTCGGTCGTGCCGGCCCTCTGGTAGGTCTCCGGGTCGCGGGCGAAGGCCAGGGCGGCCGACGCGAGCAGGGTGCGGACGTTCGACCGGGGATCGGGGGCCATGCGCAGGAGCAGCGCGCTCGCCTGGCGGTCGGCCAGGTCGCGGTCGAAGGTGAGGATCTCGTCCAGGCGACGGCCGCCCAGTTCCGGATAGGGGCCCGCGGTCAGCGCCCGCGCCACCTCGGCGGCCCGCGTCCTGACGGCGCCGCCGAGGACCGCCCTGACCACGTCGAGCCGGATCTCCGGGGGCGGGTACGCCCCCGCGCCCGTGCCGCCCGATCCGGTGTCGAGGAAGTCGGACAGGGCGCTGAGGTAGCCGGGGCCGGTGGCGAGGGTGGCGTACACGTCGGCGAAGACCTCTCCGAGCCATCGCTGCCAGTCGGGGCCCGATCCGGCGATCAGCCTCTGGAGCGTCGGGGTCAGGCCGAGGTCGGTCTCGACCAGGTGACCCACCTCGTGGGCGATGACCAGGGCGTCGGGGAGGTGGCGGAGGTGGAACCACGGGACGCCGATCAGCGGGACGGGGAGTCGCTCCACGACCCGGCGGAGGGTGCCCTGGGGTTTGGCGATCAGCTCGGCGGCGTAGTCGGAGCCCCGGGCGATGGAGAAGGGTTCCGCCGACCGGTCGAGGAAGACGAACGGCGGTTCCCTCCACCGGGGGGCGTACGTCCGGACCGGTTCGTAACACTCCCAGGCGAGTTCGTCGGCGACCGTCAGGTAGTCGGCGAAGACGTCGGCCAGGCGGAGGGCGAACTTGGCGCGGAAGTAGTCGAGAACGTCATGGGTGCGGATCAGGAGGTGTTCCGTCGCCGTCCACGGATCCCCCGAGTCGGCCCTGCCGGTGAGGTGGTCGACGGCGACCTGAAGGGCGGCCGTGATGGCCGCGATCTGGGTGTGGTGCTTCTCCAGACGGGCGCCCGGGGCCGACAGGGAACGCCAGGCGGCGAGTTCGGCCGCCAGGCCGGCGATCTTGGCGTGCAGTTCGACCACGCGGCGGCTCATCGGAACCCGGGCATGTCGGCGGGGCGCACGTTGGAGAAGAGCGCCGTGGCGGCGAAGGCGTAGGCGTCGTCCTCCGAGGCGATCTCGTGGCTCTGGATCCGCTGCCACAGTCCCGCCGTCGCCGACCCCGCCGCCACGGAGAACGCCACGTCGGTGATCGCCACCGAACGGGTCAGGCCGGGCGCCGGGCCGAGGGCCAGCACCGTGACGGGGAAGGTGACGCGCGTGATCTCCTGGGCGAACAGGTTGCGGAGCGAGAGCTGCCGCGGGAACTCGGCGCGGTTGGCCGGCGCCAGCACGTCGAGCACGACGAGGGGCGGGCCGCCGCGCAGCCGCCGCAGCGCCTCGTGCAGGTCACCGGGTTCGATCCCGTCGTCTTCGCCGAGGAAGGACAGGGCCGGCACGCCCCGGGCGGTGTCCATCACACCGGCGAGGTGCAGCACGCCGATCTCCCGCCGGCCGAGCGCCTCCAGCGGGGTCCGCGTCCCGGTCGTGAGGTCGCGGTTCCGGTAGACCTCGGCGACCAGGAGCGAACCGGGCAGCCCGCGCGTCCTGGCCGCCCGGACCAGATCGGGCTGAACGATCTGTACGACCGGCTCCCGCCGCCCCGGCGGCTCCTCGACCGGCACGAGCCGGGCCGGCGTCCGGTAGACGCACCTGACGCCGGGATGACGGCCCAGCGTGCGGCCGTCCCAGCCGAGCAGTTCCCAGGGCGCGCCGCCGGCGTCGCCGTCGAGGCGGACGTCGACGGGTTCCCGGGAGTCCTCCAGCCGGTCCCGTAGCCCGGGGAGCAGTCGGTCGCCGAGACCGTCTCTGGCGTGGGGAGCCGTCCAGTCGTCGCCGACGGGCGGGAGCCCGCCGAGGGGCACGACGACTTCCGGTTCGCGATCAGGGGACCTGTCGGTGGCCGGCGGCTCTGAGGCGATGAACTCGCGCTCGATCGCCCGAAGCCTCGCCGACCGCCCCAGATCCCGCCACACCGACATGGCCCGTCGCCGGTGTTCGTGGTCGGGCCGGCCCTGCGAGGCGGCGAGATCGGCCTGGGTCTCCCAGAGGGTGCCGTGCCAGTCCATGGGACGGTCGCCGACGAGTTCGCGGGCCCGGTCGAGCCGGGAGGAGGTCTTCCACTCCGGGTCGATGGGCAGGCGGCGCCGGGCGAGCTCGGCGAGGAAGGCGCCCGTCAGGTCGGGGCCGCCCTGGATCTCCGGGGGTTCCCACTCCCCCGGGCTCGCGGGCCCGATGCGGTTCTTCGCCCGGATCCAGTCGAGCCATACGACGACGTCGGAGTTCGCGAGGCCGAAGACCGCGTCGTCGAGCAGCAGGGCGGCGTCCTCGACGCGGCCGGACACGCGCGCCACCTCCACCGCGAGCAGGTCGAGGCAGGCCCGGTCCTCCCGGTCCCAATCGGCCCTCTCGGCCAGCCACGGGTCGAGGACCACCGCCGACAGATCCACGGGGAGGGTGCATTTCCGCAGCTCCCGCAGCGATTCGAGGCGGAGGCCGAGATCGTCCGTCTGCCGGGCGTACCGGATGAGGTCGCGACCCACGGGCAGTCCGGCCTGGAGCCCGGTCACGGCCGCCCTCACCTGGGCGACGGGGTCGGACGATCCCTTCGCCATTCGCAGGGCGATGCGGACCGCGTCGGCCTCCCTCGCCTGCGCGAGCCGGACGTCCACCCACAGATGGTCCGGATTCAGGACCTCGTCGGAGTTCTCGCCGAGTATCCGCTCGGCGGCCTCGACGTCGCCGGCCACCTCCAGGTGAAGCCGGGCCGTCTCCCGGGTGAGGGCCTTCCGGTCGGCCCCGAGGGTGGCCAGGCGGCGGGCGTGCGTGAGGGCGTCGAGCGCGAGCTGGTACTCCATCAGGTCGCCCAGGGCGCGGGCCCGCACGATCGTCGAACCGGTGTGGTCGGCGGAGACGCGGCCGATCAGCAGGCGGTCGGCGGCGGCCGGCCGGCGAAGCACGATCATGGCCTCGGCGGTGGCGAGCAGCCGGTCGCGTTCCGCGCCGGTCGCGATCCCCGTCTGGGGTTCCCCCGGGAACATGCCGAGCGCGCTCCCGGGCCGGCCGTGCCGGATCAGGAGCCGGGCCAGCTCCGGCAGGTCGCCCGACTCCATCAGGTAGCGGGCCGCCTCGTCGAGGGAACCTCCTCGCGCGGCGATGTCCAGGCCGAGGGCGCGGGCCGTGAACTCGACGCCCCGGCGGTCGTCCCGCTCCTCGGCCCGCGCGTACACCTGCCGCAGTTCCTCCTGGTCGGCGGAGGCGGTCAGGGCCAGGTCGACCTCGGCGGCGGTGTCCTCGTCGAGGTCCTCATCGGCGATCACCAGCAGCTCCGCCTCGGCCTCCTCGTGGCGGCCACGGGCCAGGAGCACCATCGCGGTCAGGGCGTGGTGCATCGGGGACGGCTCCCCCAGCCGCCCCGCCGCCGCGAGGGCGCTCTCGGCCCGGTTCCAGTGGGCCCCGGAGGCGCCGGGCGAGAGGTCACGCCGGGCGGCCTCGATCGCGGCCCGCGCCTGCTCGATGAGGGCCGCGTAGCGGACGTCGTCGTCCCCGGCGTAGATCAGCAGGTCGTCGGCGAGTTCCCCGGCGTGGTCGGCACGGCCGGCGCCCCAGGCGTCGGCGACCAGGGCCCGCCACATCGGCAGGGCGGCCCTGCCCCGGTGCTGGAAGGCGTGGTAGACCGCCTCGGCCGACCAGCGGGCCCAGTGCTCCCGGGCGGCGCGGCGGGTGTAGTGGGCCTCCGCCGACGCGTGCAGGACGGCGAAGACGGGGTGCTCGCGGAGCAGGTCGCGGACCGGGTCGCGCAGGTTCTCGTGGAAGACCAGACGGCCGTCGCCGGTGGGCTGGACCCAGGAGGTCGCCCCCGCGTAGGTCGTCAGCTCCTCCCAGAGGGCCGCCGGGGCGGGCGGGGGCGGGCCGGGGAGGAAGATCTTGGTCTTGCGGTCGGGGCGGGCGTCTTCGGCCGGGTCGTCGAGCACCTTCTCGGCCCGCAGGCCCGCCTCCAGATGGGGCCACAACACGTCGGCGACGAACTCGGCGTCGAGGTGGCGGGGCAGCACCGCGTAGCGGAGCAGCCAGCGCAACCGGTCGTCGGGGATACGTTCCAGGATGCGGTCGAGGCAGTAGAGCAGAGCGGGTTCGCGGGCCTCCTCCACCTCCCGGGCGGTCAGCCCGGGGTTGGCCTCGGCGAGGTCGCCGTACATGGCGAGGGCGAAGGGCAGGCCGCCGGCCCGGCGGACCATGGCGTCGATCAGGCCGGGTCGTGTCACGCCCCGGCGTTCGGTCAGATAACGGGCGGCCAGGTCGTCGTCGAACGGCGGCACCTCGACGGTTTCGGCGTCGGGGAAGGCGGCGGCGAAGCCGGGGAGACGGTCGCGGAGGTCGTACCGGCCGGAGAGGACGACCCGCCCGGACAGGCGCGCGAGCGTCTCGACGAAGGGACGCGGGTCGGCGGCGGGCCTGAGCACGATCTCTTCGAGGGTGTCGAACACGACCACGTGGGCGGGCAGGTCGGCGGCGAAGAAGCGGCGGGTGACGTCGGCCCCGTCGGCGGTCGCGGCGTCGACCTCGGAGAGCAGCGCGGTGTCGGGCACGGCGGCGCGGCTCAGCACCCGCCGCCACCGGTCGTGGTCGCGCAGCAGGTCGAAGAACGGCGCGCCGGGGATCTGCGGCGACAACTGGGCGGCGATCTCCAGCAGCACCAGCCACGGATGGCGGACCGCGTTGACCGGGTCGACGGCGTCGAGGTCGATCCGCGCGATCGGCACGTGGGGCCACTGGGTGAGGCACCAGCGGGCCGTGAACCACCGCAGCAGCATCGTCTTGCCCATCCCGCCGGGCGCGTGCAGGTGGACCGCCGCGGCGTCACCGGTCAGCACGCGCTCAAGAGCGTCTCTGCTCAGGTAGCGGCCGGTCTGGCGGTATTCGGTGGCGTAGGCGGTGCGGGCCGCCAGCCGGGCCTGGAAGGTGGCGTGCGTCTCCGCGATGAGGGGGCTGAGGCCGATCAGGTCGGGCGCGGCGAGGACGTCGAGCGCGTCCTGGCAGGCGACCAGGTCGAAGGCCGAGTCGGCGCGCCGGTAGAGCACGCGGAAGGCGGCGACGGCCCCGCCGGGTGAGACCAGCGCGGTCAGGCGCAGCTCCTCCAGCTCGTCGTCCACCTCGTCGGCGATCCGGCGGGCCGTCTCGCGCATCGCGTCGGGCACTCCGTCTCCCATGACGCGCGCCTCGTCGATCCACCACCGCGACCAGGCCGTCTCCCGGAGCGCCGGGTCGAGCCGGTAGTGTCCCGAGCCGGGCAGCCGCCTGAGCCGCCCGGTCGCGGCCATCTCGGCCAGCGGCGGGCCGTCGCCGCGCAACACCGCGTCGTAGAGCGCCTCGTCGAACCGCTCCGGCAGCGCGCACCGCATCAGCGCACCCCGCACGCCGGACGGCAGCGCGGCGAACAACAACGTGGCGAGATCGGCCAGCCGCCCGACGATCGTGTTCTGCTGCCGGACCAGCTCCCTCAGCACGCCCGGACGGTGGAGCGGCAGCGAGCGGGCGGTCTGGATCAGGATCGCGCAGCACTCCCGGCGCAGCCCGAAGTAGAACTCCGCCAGCGGCCCGGGCAGGTCCGCGGAGAGGTCGGGCAACCCTCGGTCGAGTTCGTCGGCGTCCTCGCCGGAGAGGGGCCCGCGCAGCGAGTCACGCACCCTGCCGACCGCCGCCAGGTGGCCGGGGGCCGGTTCCCGGGGCAGCGCCGGCTCGATCCGGCGGGCCACCGGTTCGGCCATCCGGCCGGCGAGCCGCCGGACGTAGCCCGCCGACAGCCCGCCCTCCTCCTTCCGGGCCGACGCCTCGACGTCGCCGCCGGCCCACAACTCCAGGGCGCCCGAGACCACGGCCTCGGCGAGCGCCTCCACCTCGGCGCTCATGGCCGGCCAGCCGCGATCATGGTGTGGAACATGTGCAGGTGGGACGGCATGAACACCGGCGTGTTGTCCCGGGCCCACTCCGAGGCGTCCTTCCAGCCGCCCTGATAGGGCCGGTTGGCGCGGGCGCCGAACTCACGGAAGATCTCTTCGGTGCGGTCCCGGTCCCACGGCTCGACCGTGAGCCGCTGCGCGCCGTCGGCGAACGCGCCGAGCACCCGTTCGTCGTCCTCCGCGACGATCACGGAGACCCCGCTCAGCCGGCCCTCCGCGACCGGCAGGAGCAGGCCGGGCACCAGGGTGCCGGTCAGTTCCGGCACGAGCGCCAGATGGTCGAGGGCGATCGTCACCCGCCCGGCCTCGGCCAGCAGCCCGCGCAGCGCCTCGAACAGCGCCTCGCGCAGTTGCGGCTCCGCCTCGTTGGCGGCCTCCCACGGGCCCCGGTCGTCCGGCCGGAAGGGCCCCGGCGGAGGCCGCAGGCCGCGTCTCAGGTGGACGAGGTGGTGCCGGAACCTCTCGGCCCCGGCGAGCGGAGGCAGGGCGTCGGCCACCGCGCGGACCACGTCGAGCCACGGCACGTTGCGCCCGTCGCGGAGGGCTTCGGCGTCCACGTACAGGGCCGTGCAGCCGCGCAGCCGCCAGGTGAACACGCACGCCCGGACGAGCGACGACTTGCCCACCTCGGGCCCGCCGCCGACGAGCAGCGCCCGGTAGGGCGGCGCGTCGGAGTCGGCCCCGCCCCACAACCGCCATCGTTCGGCGGCCCGGTCGACCGCCATCGCCACCCCCGAATAGAGCTCGGCCAGGTGGCGCGCCGTGTCGGGGTCGACGCCGAGACTCCACGGCAGCACGTCCTCGGGGGCGTGCCCGACCACCAGCGACGGCGCCTCCCACTCGGGCAGGCCCTCCCTGAACATGACCACGCGGGCGGCCCGGACCGCGTCGCCGACCGTCGCCCCCGACGCGAGCGACTCGTAGAGGTTCTCGGCGAACACCACCGCCGGGGCGGACGCGACGTCGCCCCGCATCGTCACCACGGCGGCGGCGCCGAAGGCGTCGGCGAGGTCCCAGATCGAGGCGGCGGGACCGTAGGCGGTCCGGCAGGCGTTGAGCACGACCAGCCGGGGCGGCTCGGTGATCGCGTTGACGATCCTGTCGGCGGTCACGCCGACGGCGCCCGAGGGGCCGTTGAACTCCAGCATCGGCAGCCCTTCCAGCGGATCGATCCCGCTGTGGCCGACGAAGTGCAGGACGTGCGGCCGCATGTCGTCCATACGCTCGAAGAACTCCCGGGGGGTCGGCTGGTCGAGCACCTCGACGTGCCAGGCGCCGTGGCGGGCGCGCAGCGACCGTCTGATCGCGTCGGCCTCCTCGCGGGCGAGCAGCGCGGGATCGCCGGTGTCGCCGAGCACGATGAGCAGCCGGATCGGCACCAGCACCCCCGGACGGCTCGGCGTCCGCGGTCGCCCGCGCGCCCAGCAGGCCCCCTCGGCGAGGAACGGCCGCCGCCCGTCGGGGGCGATCATCGACTCCCAGGGCAGCGCCCTCAGCTCCTCGTCAACGATGTCGAGGTAGACGGTCCGGGCGGCGTCCAGCGACGGGTCATGGACCAGGTCGTGGAGCGCCCGGCCCAGGGAGCGCCGGCCCTGCGGGGACGCGTCGCCGCCGAGGGCGGACAACCGGGCCGGGTCGGCGTGCCGGAGCAGCCGTTCTCCGGCGTCGTCGACGAGCACGACCGGATGACCGGACGCGCTCCTCGGGCCGACCCGGACGACACTCATCACGCGTTAGGGAACAACCTCCGCGCCAGCGCCGCAAGGTCCGACTCGGCCGCCATCGCCGGCTCCCGGCTGCCCCGCCGCGCGCTCTGCTCCTCGGACGCCAGCACCGCCGACGCCAGCGCCCGCCCGTTGGCCGCGTCGGTCTCCGCCACGGCCGCCCGGTCCTGCGCCTGGACGGCCTCCTGGACGGCGGCGGACGAGCGTCCGACGGCGGTCCCGAAGAGCACCCCGGCCGCCGCGAAGACCAGTGCTTCCAGCCCCTGGAGCAGGAAGACGAGCCGGTCCCACTGCGGGTCGTCGCGCATCAGCACGAGAACCACGAGGGCGGCGACGAACAGGACGATGAGCCCCACACCTAACCAGACCTGCAGCTTGGTGGGCCCTTGGTTCTCCGGCATGTCATCTCGACGCGTCACGCACGGGGCGGGTTGTCACGAAGGGCGGCCCAAGGTGATCTGGTGCACCGACATGCGCCCCGACTCGAAGGCCAGCCCGCCCCCCACCAGATAGAGCCGCCACACCCGGGCGACCTCCTCCCCCACCAGGGCCACCGCCTCGTCGTAGCGGGACTCGAAGGTGTCGTACCAGGCCCGGACGGTCTTGGCGTAGTCCTCCCGCATGCCCTCGACGTGGAGCACCTCGAAGCCGGCGTCCTCGAACATGGCGACGGTCCGGCCGACGGGGCGCATGTGCATGTCGGGCGCGATGTAGCGCTCGATGAACGGGCCGCCGCCGGGGGCGTTGGCCCCGCGTGACATCTGCTGGACGACGACGCGGCCGCCGGGACGCACCAGAGCGAACAGGGCCGAGGCGTAGACGGGATAGTTGTCCTCGCCGACGTGTTCGCCCATCTCGATGGAGGAGATCGCGTCGTAGGGGCCGTCGGAGACGTCGCGGTAGTCCTGCAGCCGGACCTCGCCGCCGCGGGCCCGGACGAACGCCTGCTGCTCGGCGGCGATCGTGACGCCGACCGACTCGGCGCCGTATCCGGCCGCGTGCAGCACCATCGACCCCCAGCCGCAGCCGACGTCGAGGTGCCGCGTCCCCGGCCCGAGGCCGAGTTTGGCGCACACGAGGTCGAGTTTGCGGCGCTGGGCCGAGGCGAGGTCGTCTCCGGGCGCCCACTTGGCGCACGAGTAGGCCATCGAGGGGTCGAGGATCAGCGAGTAGAAGTCGTTGGACAGGTCGTAGTGGTGGGCGATGGCGTCGCGGTCGCGGCCGCGGGTGTGCCGGCGGCCGCGCAGCCGCGCCTCGCTCACGGGGACGGGCGGGCGCGGGCCGGCGACGCCGAGCCCGAGGAGGGTACGCGCCCCGCGCGCCAGTTCGGCCATCCCGGGGCCGCCCGCGCCTGCGGCCCACACCCGGCGGAACCCCTCGGCCAGGTCGCCCTCGACGTCGAGATGGCCGCTGACGTAGGCCCGCGCGAGCCCGAGTTCCCCTGGCGCCCACAGCAGGTGCCGCAGCGCCATGGGCGATCTCAGCACCACGACGGGCGCGTCGGCGGGACCGGCGAAGCCGCCGTCCCACGTGCGCAGCCCGACGGGCAGTTCGCCCCCGAACAGCCCGGCTACCGTGTCGGCCAAACGGCCGGCGACGAGCGTCACGACCCACCCCTCTCCAGAACGAACTGCCGCACGTTCAGATAGCCCGACCGGAAACCGGCCTCCGAATACGCCAGGTAGAAAGTCCACATCCGGTGGAAGACCTCGTCGAAGCCGAGCCGGGAGATCTCCGCCCGGCGCGAGCGGTAGCGCTCCCGCCACAGGCGCAGCGTCTCGGCGTAGTCGCCGCCCATCTCGTGGTGTCCGGCGATCCGCAGCGGCCCGAGGTTCCGCTCGATGGCCGGGACGCTCGGCAGCAGCCCGCCCGGGAAGATGTACTTCTGGATCCACGTGTACGTGTGCCGCGAGGCCACCAGACGATCGTGCGGCATCGTGATCGCCTGGAGGCCCACCCGCCCGCCGGGGGCCAGCAGCCGGTCGAGCGTGGCGAAGAAGACCGGCCAGTAGCGCTCGCCCACCGCCTCGATCATCTCCACGCTGAGCACCGCGTCGTACGACCCGGCCGCCTCCCGGTAGTCGCACAGCTCCACGGAGACCCGGCCGGACAACCCGGCGGCGGCCACCCGCTCCAGGGCGAACACGCGCTGCTCGGCCGAGACGGTGATCGTCCGGACCGTGGCGCCCCGCTCGGCGGCCCGGATCGCCAGCGCGCCCCAGCCGGTCCCGATCTCCATCACCGTGGAGCCCGGCCCGACCCGGGTCTCGTCGAGCAGCCGGTCGATCTTGGCGTGCTGGGCCGCCTCCAGGTTCTCCCAGGTGGCGTCCCCGCGGAACAGGGCGGCGGAGTAGGTCATAGACGGGTCGAGGAACTGCGCGAACAGGTCGTTCGACAGGTCGTAGTGGCGCTGGACGTTGCGCCGGGCGTTCTCCACGGTCCCCTCTTCCGAGCGGGGGTGCCGGCGTGCCCACACGCCGCGCAGCCGCTGCAGGGGCGCCGGGATCAGCGACGCCAGTTGCGTCGCCATCACGGTCAGCACCCCGGCGAGGTCGTCGGCCTCCCAGTCGCCCGCCATGTAGGCCTCGCCGAAGCCGATCAGCCCGTCGGCGCCCACCCGGGAGAAGAAGTCCTCCGCCCGCACCACCCGCATGAGGGGGCCGGAGGGGGCGCCGAGCAGCTCGCCGTCGGGCATCAGGACCCGCAACGGCAACCGCGCCACCGCGTCGCGGAACAGGCGCCGGACCACCCGCACCCGCAGGGGCGACCGTGGGGGCGTGAGGGCGATGGCGTGCGTCATCTCGTTTCTCTCTTTCGGGGTACGACGGGCAGCCCGCGCAGGTAGAGGGCGATGCCCTGACGCCGGATCCGCGCCCCCACCAGCAGGGGCGCGAGCCGCAGCCGGTTGCGCGGCGTCGGCGCCACCCGCCGCCCGCGCACCGTCGCCACGAACGGCCTCCCCTCGGGACGGTGCAGCGTCACCGCCAGGTCGAGCCGCTCGCCGGGGCGCGGCAGCCGGAGCGTGTAGTGGCCGTCGACGGGGTGGAAGGGCGAGACGTAGAACTCCTTGTCCGTCTCGGCGCGGCCGTGGGCGTCGGGGCGGAGCAGGTAGCGGTGGCGTCCGCCGTAGGTGTTGCGCACCTCGGCGACCACGACGCCGGTGTCGCACCAGTAGACGGTCAGGGGGTTGAAGACGTAGCCGAGGGTGCGCCGCCCGGCGAGCATGACGACCCCGCCCGCGCGCTCGCCGTGTCCGGCGAGGAAGGCGTCGAGCCCGGCGCGGGCGTCCGGGTCGAAGCCGCGCGGCGGATCGTCGGGGTCCACCAGCCACAGGTAGCCGTCGTAGGTGAACGCGTGGCGCAGCGGCGAGGAACGCACGTGGGTGATGGAGCAGCGGTACAGGACGGGTGTCACCAGCGTGCCCCCAGGTTCCCGGCGGCCGTCAGCCCGGACCGGCAGCCGTCCTCGTGGAAACCCCATCCGTGGTACGCCCCCGCGAACGCCACCCGGCCGTCCGACAGTCCCGGCAGCAGTCTCCGCAGAGCGACCGTCTCGGGGGTGTAGACGGGGTGCTCGTAGTCCATCCGGGCGATGACGTGTCCGGCGGGCACGTCGTCGCCGAGGGTGACCAGATACCGGGTTCCGGCCGGCAGCCGCTGGAGGCGGGTCATGTCGTAGGAGACGCGTACGGACGAGGGTTCGGCGGCGCAGCCGGACATGCGGTAGTTCCACGACGCCCGCGCGCCCCGGGCGCGGGGCAGCACGCTCGTGTCGGTGTGCAGCACCGCCGGGTTGCGGGAGTAGCGGAGGCCGCCCAGGACGCGCCGCTCCAGGTCCGTGGGGGCCGCCAGGAGGGCGAGGGCCTGCCCGGGGTGGGTGGCGACGACCGCGGCGTCGTAGGAGGCGGTCTCGTCGCCGTCGTCGCGGATCTCGACCGCGTCGGCGTGCCGCCTCAGTTCCCGTACGGGGGTCGCGGTGCGCACCGCCGTGAGCCCCTTGGCCACCTTCTCGACGTAGGTGCGGCTGCCGCCCGTGACCGTCCGCCACACCGGGCTGCCCGAGACGCCGAGCATGCCGTGGTTGGCCAGGAAGGTGAACAGGTAGCGCGCCGGATAGCGCAGGGCGGTAGCGGGCGGGCACGACCACACGGCGGCCACCAGCGGGGTCACGAAGTGCCGGACGAAGTAGGCCGGGAAACGCCCGACGACCTCGCCGAGGGTGCGGTCGTCGTCGGTGGCGAGGAGCGCGCGGGCCATCCGGTGGAACCGGGGCACGTCGGCCAGCATGCGCAGGTAGGCCGCCGAGGGCCGGCGGGCCAGGAGCCCGGCGACGCCCTTGCCGCCGGCGTATTCCAGGCCGCAGCCGTCGCAGCGCACCGACATGCTCATGTCGGACTCCTGCGTGGCCACCCCCAGCTCCCGGAACAACCGCGTCAGAAGGGGATAGGTGCGGTCGTTGTGGACGATGAACCCGCTGTCGACCGCCAGCCCCGCCACGTCGTGGGTGTGGGCGTGCCCGCCGAGCCGGTCATCGGCCTCGTAGAGCGTCACGTCGTGCGTGGCACGCAGCACGTGCGCGGCGGTGAGCCCCGCCACGCCGCTGCCGATGATCGCTACCCTCCGGCGCACCCGACCTCCCTTTATGAGGTCCTTCGGAGCTAAGGGCCCTTCGGTTTGGGGTGAACCGGAGTTTTTCCCGGGGCGCGTGGGGGAAGCGGGCCGGAACCCGCGATCACGCCAAACCCCGCCCACGGCCGGGGCCGATGGGGCAGAGTGATGGCACTGCACACGGTTGGAGCACCGCCATGAACGCCAAGAAGTTACTCACGTACGCCGCCATCGCCTTCGTGATCTTCTATCTGTTCACCCAGCCGCAGGGGGCCGCCGGCGCCGTGCGCGGCGTGTTCGACGCCATCGGCGACGGGGCCCAGTCGCTCGCCTTGTTCTTCAACTCACTCTTTGCCTGAACCGGGGTGTGCGTTGACCGTGGTCGCGCGTGCCGGAAGGTCCTCCTCTCTATCCGGCTAGTTATGATCACTGGTGTCGCCGGGTAGAAAAATCCGGGACACATACCGCAGGAGGCCCCCCAATGCAGGTCAAGAAAGTGCTCACGTACGCAGGCATTGCGTTCGTGGCCTTCTACCTCTGGACTCAGCCGTCAGCCGCGGCCGGCGCTGTCAGGGGAGTGTTTGACGGTGTCACTTCCGGCGCCAACTCGCTGGCCACCTTCTTCAACGGCGTGCTCAACCAGTAGCGCCGTCCGCGGTTCCCTCGTTTCCGGCGCCCACGGATGATCATCTAAAGGGGGGCTTCGGCGCGCGCTGACCGGGCGTCCGGACTCCCCCATGCGAAACTGGTCTGATGAGTGACCTGATCGCGGTGACCGGGGCGACCGGCGGGCTCGGCGGGCGGATCGCCCGGCGACTGGCTCAGGCCGGAGTCCGGCAGCGGCTGGTCGTCCGCGACCCGTCCCGGGCTCCCCAGCTCGACGGCGCGGAGATCGCCCAGGCGTCCTACGAAGACCCGGCCGCGTTCGCGGCGGCCCTCGACGGCGCCGGGGTCCTCATGTTGATCTCGGCGACCGAGAATCCCGACCGCGTCGCCCTCCACACGGCGGTGGTCGACGCGGCGGTGGCGGCGGGCGTTCCCCGCATCGTCTACACCTCGTTCCTCGGAGCGGGGCCCGAGTGCACGTTCACCTTCGGCCGGGACCACTGGCACACCGAACGTCACATCGAAGAGACCGGAGTCGGTTTCACCTTCCTCCGGGACAGCCTCTACCTCGACTTCCTCGAGAACATGATCGGCGACGACGGCGTCATCCGCGGCCCTGCCGGCGAGGGCCGCTTCGCCCCCGTGGCCCGCGACGACGTCGCGGCGGTGGCCGCCACGATCCTCCAGGACCCGGCCGACCACCAGGGCGTGACCTACGACCTCACCGGCCCCGAGCTCCTCACGATGACCGAGGTCGCCCGCATCCTGTCCGAGGCGAGGGGCACGCCGGTGACCTTCGCGAACGAGACCCTCGACGAGGCCTACGCCTCGCGCGAGCGTTACGGCGCGCCCGAGTGGGCGGTGGCGGGCTGGGTGACGTCCTACGCGGCGGTGGGGGCGGGCGAGCTCGACGTGGTGACCGACCACGTCGAGAAGGTGACGGGGCACCCTCCGCTGAGCCTGGCCCAGGTTCTCCGCGCCTGAACGTCGATTTCGGCATCGCCCGTTCGTGTAGGAGGCGAGACCGAAAGGGGCCGCCATCGATGGGCGAGATCGTTGTGACCGAGAGTGTGACGCTGGACGGCGTGATGCAGGCGCCCGGCCGGGCCGATGAGGACACCAGGGACGGCTTCCGGCACGGCGGCTGGGCCGGGCCCTACGCCGACCCGGTGATGATGCGGGTGATGGGCGCGGGCATGGCCGCGACCGGGGCGATCCTGTTCGGGCGCCGGACCTATGAGGACTTCTTCGCCGTCTGGCACGGGCGGACCGACGGGAACCCGTTCACCGCGAAACTGGACGGTACCCGCAAATACGTCGTGTCCAGGACGATGGGCGAGCCGCCGGTCTGGGAGAACACCATCCTGCTCAAGGACGTTCCGGCCGTCCAGGCCCTCAAGAAGGAGCTCGACCACGACATCGCGGTGCTCGGCAGCGGGGAGCTGGTCCGGGCGCTGCTCGCGCACGGGCTCGTCGACCGGCTGGTGTTGTCGGTCCATCCGCTGGTACTCGGGGCCGGACGGCGGTTGTTCCCCCCGGACGGGCGGCCGGCGACGTTCCGGCTGGCAGAGAGCGTGCCGACCGGCACCGGTGTGGTCATCGCGACGTACGAGGTGGAGTGACGTGAAGAACTACCTGCTCGGCATGTACCAGCCCGAGGGGCCCGTCCCCGGGCCGGAGATCATGGACAGGGTCATGGCCGAGGTCGGCGCCCTGCGCCGGGAGCTGGAGTCGGCCGGCTCGTGGGTCTTCGGCGACGGCCTGCACGACCCGGCCACCGCCACCGTGCTGCGGGCCTCGGGGAACGAGGTGCTGATGACCGACGGGCCGTTCGCCGAGGGCAAGGAGCACCTCGGCGGGATCGTGATCCTCCGAGCCGCCGACCTCGACGCCGCGCTGGAGTGGGGACGCCGGTACGCCGAGGCCGTCGGCCTGCCCGTCGAGGTGCGGCCGTTCGCGACCGAGGCCGGCGACTGAGCGGGATCGAGCGGGCCTTCCGCGACGAGTACGGCCGCGCGGTGGCCCTGCTCGTCCGGCTGGCCGGGGACGTCGACGTCGCCGAGGAGGCGGTCCAGGAGGCGTTCGCGGTGGCGGCCGAGCGGTGGCCGCGTGACGGCACGCCGCCGAGCCCGGCGGGCTGGCTCATCACCACGGCCCGCAACAAGCTGATCGACCGCAACCGCCGGGAGGCGGCCCGGCCCGGCCGGCATGCCGAGGCGCTCCTCCTGCACGCCCCCGACGAGCCCGCCGAGGAGGGCGCCGTGCCCGACGACCGGCTGCGCCTGATCTTCACCTGCTGCCATCCCGCCCTGGGCGAGGGCGCGCGGATCGCGCTGACGCTGCGGCTGCTGGGCGGCCTGACCACCGGGGAGATCGCGCGGGCGTTCCTGGTCGGCGAGGCCACGGTGGCCCAGCGCATCGTGCGGGCCAAGGCCAAGATCCGGGACGCCCGGATCCCCTACCGGGTGCCGTCCGACGCCGATCTGCCGGGGCGGCTGAGCTCGGTGCTCGCCGTGGTGTACCTGATCTTCAACGAGGGCTACCTGAGCGGTTCCGGCGACCCGGTGCGCGACGACCTGTGCGCGGAGGCGATCCGGCTGGGGCGGCTGCTGGCCGAGCTCATGCCGGACGAACCCGAGGTCCTCGGGCTGCTGGCGCTGATGTTGCTGATCCACTCCCGGCGGGCCGCCCGCGTGACGCCCGGGGGTTCGCTGGTCCTGCTGGCCGACCAGGACCGCGTCCTGTGGGACCGTGACCTGATCGCCGAAGGTCAGGCCCTCGTCCGTCGCTGCCTGCGGCGCAACCGGCCGGGCCCCTACCAGATCCAGGCGGCGATCAACGCCGTGCACAGCGACGCCCCGACCGACTGGCGGCAGGTGGTGCGGCTCTACGACCAGCATTTGGCCCTGGCCCCCACGCCCGTGGTGGCCCTGCACCGCGCCGTCGCCGTGGCCGAGGTCGACGGCCCTGCCGCGGCCCTCGGCCTCCTCGACGACCTGGATCTCGACAGTCACCACCTCTTCCACGCCGTCCGGGCCGACCTGCTACGCCGCCTGGGCCGCGACGAGGAGGCCGCGCACGCGTACGAGGCCGCCCTCGACCGCACGGAGAACCCGGCCGAGCAGGAGGTCCTGCGCGGACGGCTGGCCAAGCTTCACCCCCGGGAGAAGTAGTCAGCCCCGCACACGGGAAGCGCGGCAAAAGGCCGGGCGTCGTCCATACGACGCCCGGCCCCGCGACACGTCCTACCTGACGGGGTGGCCCGCCTCGCGGAGGGTGTGCTTCACCTCGCCGATCTTCAGTTCGCCGAAGTGGAAGACGCTCGCCGCCAGCACCGCGTCGGCCCCCGCGTCGATCGCCGGTGGGAAGTCCTCGAGCGTCCCTGCCCCGCCCGAGGCGATCACCGGCACCGTCACGGCCGCCCGCACGGCCTTGATCATCTCGATGTCGTAGCCGTCTTTGGTGCCGTCGCCGTCCATCGAGTTCAGCAGGATCTCGCCCACGCCGAGTTCCTGGCCGCGCGCGGCCCATTCGACCGCGTCGATGCCGGTGCCCCTGCGGCCTCCGTGGGTGGTCACCTCGAAGCCCGACGGGGTCGGCGGGCCGTCGACGACGCGGCGGGCGTCGACGGACAGGACGATGCACTGCGAGCCGAACCGCCAGGCCGCCTCGCGGAGGAACTCCGGCCGGGCGATGGCGGCCGTGTTGATGCCGACCTTGTCGGCGCCGGCCCGCAGGAGGCGGTCGACGTCGTCGTTGGTGCGGACTCCCCCGCCGACGGTCAGCGGGATGAAGACCTGTTCGGCGGTCCGCCGGACCACGTCGTACATGGTCGAGCGGTCGGAGCTGGAAGCGGTGATGTCGAGGAAGGTCAGTTCGTCGGCGCCTTCGGCGTCGTAGCGCCTGGCGAGTTCGACCGGGTCTCCGGCGTCGCGCAGGTTCTCGAAGTTGACGCCCTTGACGACCCGGCCCGCGTCGACGTCCAGGCACGGGATCACGCGCACGGCCACGGTCATGACCGGTAGGCCTCCACTTCCACCTCGACCAGCATACGCGGGTCGATCAGGCCGGCCACGCGCACCGACGTGCAGGCCGGGCGGACCTCCCCGAACAGTTCGCCGTGGGCCTCGCCGACGGCGTCGAAGTCGTCCTGGCTCACCACGAACAGCCGGGTGCGGACCACGTCGGAGAGCTCGGCGCCGGCCTTCTCCAGGGCGTCGAGGGCGACGCCGAAGGCGGTCAGGGTCTGCTGGTAGGCGTCGCCGACGTGCTGGACCTCACCGCCGATGGTGGCGGTGCAGCCGGAGACCAGGACGTGGTTCCCGGCGACGACGGCGCGCGAGTATCCGTAGCGTTCCTCCCACGGACCGCCCGAGGAGATGCGGGTGGGGGTCATGCTCTCACCGCCGCGAGTGCCTCTTCGAGCGTGAACGCCTGGGCGTAGAGGGCCTTGCCGACGATGGCGCCCTCGACGCCGAGGCCGACCAGGCCGTTCAGGGCGCGGAGGTCGTCGAGGCTGGAGACGCCGCCGCTGGCGATGACCGGCTTGTCGGTACGCGCGCACACCTCGCGCAGCAGGTCGAGGTTGGGGCCGCGGAGGGTGCCGTCCTTGGTCACGTCGGTGACGACGTAGCGGGGGCAGCCGTCGGCCTCCAGGCGGTCGAGGACCTCCCAGAGGTCGCCGCCCTCCTGGGTCCAGCCGCGGGCGGCCAGGGTGGTGCCGCGGACGTCGAGGCCGACGGCGATGCGGTCGCCGTACTCAGCGATGATCTTGGAGCACCACGACGGGTTCTCCAGGGCGGCGGTGCCGATGTTGACGCGGCGGCAACCGGTGGCAAGGGCGGCCTCCAGGGAGGCGTCGTCGCGGATGCCGCCGGAGAGCTCGACCTGGACGTCGAGCTTGGCGACGACCTCGGCGAGCAGCTCACGGTTCGAGCCACGGCCGAAGGCGGCGTCGAGGTCCACCAGGTGGATCCATTCGGCCCCGGCGTCCTGCCAGGCGAGGGCGGCGGCGAGCGGATCGCCGTACGAGGTCTCCGAGCCCGCCTCGCCCTGCACCAGGCGGACCGCCTGGCCGTCGGCCACGTCCACGGCGGGCAGCAACACGAGTGACATCTGTTCAGGACCTCCGGTCGAAGAGAACGGTGACGAGCACCGGGACGATCAGGATGGACAGGCCCAGCACCGCGAGCCGCGCCATCATGTCGAGCGTGAGCCAGGCGATGACCTGGACCAGCAGGAACAGGACGAGCATGGCCGCGTTCTGGGCGCGGCGGCGCCGGGCCAGCACTCCGCCCTGCCGGGCCACTCTGACCGGCTTGGGCAACACGGCCGTGATCCGGCCGCGCAGTTCCCGCCGCCTGGCCGTCCTGGCCTCGCGGCGGGCCCGTTCCTCCGCCAGGCGGGCCTTCTCGGCCTCCCTCTCGGCCCGGCGTCTGGCCCGCTCCTTGCTCATGAGAGGGTGTTCAGCCAGTTCCGGAGCAGGGTGGCCCCCGCGTCGCCGGACTTCTCCGGGTGGAACTGGGTGGCCATGAGCGGGCCGTTCTCGGCGGCGGCGACGAAGGACACCCCGTGGGTGGCCCAGGTGACCAGCGGCGCCTTGAACCCCTCGTCGTGGGGGACGAGTTCCCACTCCCGCACCCCGTAGGAGTGGACGAAGTAGAAGCGGGTGTCGGCGTCGAGGCCGGCGAACAGGACCGAGTCGCCGGGCGCGGTGACCGTGTTCCACCCCATGTGGGGCAGCACGGGCGCGTCGAGGCGCTCGACCGTGCCGGGCCACTCGCCGCAACCCTCGGTGTGGACGCCGTGCTCGACGCCCTTCTCGAAGAGGATCTGCATGCCGACGCAGATCCCGAGCACCGGCCGGCCGCCGGCCAGCCGCCGGGCGACGATCTGCTCGCCGCGCACGCCCCGGAGCCCGGCCATGCAGGCCGCGAAGGCCCCCACGCCGGGCACCACGAGGCCGTCGCAGTTCAGCGCCTCGTCGAAGTCGGCGGTCACCGTCACGTCGGCGCCGACGCGCGCCACGGCGCGTTCGGCCGACCGCAGGTTGCCCGAGCCGTAGTCGAGGACGACGATGTTCTTCTTCACTGCCACCACATCACTCCCGCCGTCAGGGCCAGCGCGGACAACGCGCCGGTCACCACCGCGGCCAGCTTCAGCTTCTGCTTGGCGAAGGAGACCACCCCGCCGATCATGAAGAGGCCGATGAAGATCATGGCGCTGGAGGAGAAGTTCACAACACGCCCTTGGTGCTGGGCACCCCGGTCGCCCGGGGGTCGAGCTCGGTGGCCGCGCGCAGCGCCCGCGCCAGGGCCTTGAACTGCGCTTCGACGATGTGGTGGGCGTTGCGGCCGTAGGGGACGCGGACGTGCAGGCAGATCGAGGCCGAGGCGACGATCGACTCCAGGATGTGCCGGGTCATCGTGGTGTCGTAGTCGGGCCCGATCATCGGGGCCATGTTCTCGGGCTCGCTGTGCACGAGGTAGGGCCGGCCCGAGAGGTCGACGGTGACCTCGGCGAGCGACTCGTCGAGCGGGCACGACGCGCTGCCGAACCGCCGGATGCCCGACTTGTCGCCGAGCGCCTGTTTGAGCGCGGCGCCGAGCGCGATCGCGGTGTCCTCGATCGTGTGGTGGGCGTCGATGTGCAGGTCGCCCTCGGTCTTGACGGTCAGGTCGAACAGGCCGTGCTTGCCGAGCTGGTTGAGCATGTGGTCGAAGAACCCGACGCCGGTCGCGATCTCGACCTCGCCGGTGCCGTCGAGGTCGATCTCGACCAGGACGGACGTCTCCTTCGTCGTGCGTTCGATGCGCCCGACCCTCATGAGAGGACCCCTTCCAGGGCGGCCCGGAAGGCCGCCATCTCTTCACTCGTGCCGATCGATACGCGCAGCCAGCCGGCGGGCCCGGTCTCGCGGATCAGGACACCGCGGTCGAGTACGCCCTCCCACACCGCGTGACGATCCGGAAACTTACCGAATAGCACGAAATTGGCGTCGGAGTCAGCCACAGACAGGCCACGTTGCCGTAGCCAGGTCACGGTCGCGTCGCGCTCCTGCCGCAGCGCCTCGACCGTGCCGAGGAGTTCGCCCCGGTGCGCCAGCGCGACCCGGGCCGCGACCTGGGTCAGCGTCGAGAGGTGGTAGGGCAGCCGCACCAGCAGCAGCGCGTCGATCACCGCCGGGTCGGCGGCCAGATAGCCCACCCGCGCCCCGGCCATCGCGAACGCCTTCGACATGGTCCGCGTGACGATCAGCCGAGGGTGGCGGGGAAGCAGCGTCAGCGCCGAGGGGGTGCCGGTCCGGGCGAACTCGAAGTAGGCCTCGTCGACGATCACCATGCCCGGCGCGGCGGCCAGGACCCGCTCGATCACCGGGAGCGGCAGGGCGGTGCCGGTCGGGTTGTTGGGCGAGGTCAGGAAGACCACGTCGGGCCGGTGCTCCTCGATGAGGGCGACCGCCCGGTCGGGGTCGAGCGAGAAGTCCTCTTCCCGGCCGCCCTCGATCCAGCGGGTGCTGGTGCCGGCCGCGATGATCGGGTGCATCGAGTAGGACGGCTCGAAGCCGATCGCCGACCGCCCGGGGCCGCCGAAGGCCTGGAGGGCCTGCTGGAGGATCTCGTTGGACCCGTTGGCCGCCCAGAGCTGGCTCGCGGTCAGGCCGTGGCCGAGGTAGTCGGCCAGGTCCTTGCGCAGCTCGACCGCGTCGCGGTCGGGGTAGCGGTTGAGGCTCGCGGCCCCCTGGCGGACCGCCCTGGCCAGGTCGTCGAGCAGGGCCTCGGACGGCGGGTAGGGGTTCTCGTTGGTGTTGAGCTGCACCGCCACGTTGAGCTGGGGCGCACCGTAGGGGTGCTTGCCGCGCAGGTCGTCGCGGATGGGCAGGTCGTCGAGCGTGGTCATGAGCCGGGAATCTCCCAATCGAACCGGGCGCGGATCGCGGCGCCGTGGCCGGGCAGGTCTTCGGCGTCGGCCAGCGCGCACACCAGCGGCGCGGCCTCGGCGAGCGCCTCGCGGTCGTAGTCGACGACGTGCACGCCCTTGAGGAACGTCTGCACCGACAGGCCCGAGGAGTGACAGGCGCAGCCGCCCGTGGGCAGCACGTGGTTCGACCCGGCCATGTAGTCGCCGAGCGAGACGGGCGCGTGGGCCCCCACGAAGATCGCGCCGGCGTTCCTGATCCGGGACGCCACCAGGGCGGCGTCGGCGGTCTGGATCTCCAGGTGCTCGGCGGCGTAGGCGTCGACGACCTTGATCCCGTCGTCGATCGAGGAGACCAGGACGATGCCCGACTGCCGGCCGGCCAGCGCCTCGGTGATGCGCTCGGTGTGCTTGGTGCGGGCGACCTGGGCCTTGAGTTCGACCTCGACCGCGTCGGCCAGCTCGGCCGAGTCGGTGACCAGGACGGCGGCGGCCAGGGTGTCGTGCTCGGCCTGCGAGATCAGGTCGGCGGCGACGTGGACGGGGTCGGCGGTGGCGTCGGCGAGGATCGCGATCTCGGTCGGGCCGGCCTCGGAGTCGATGCCGATGCGGCCCTTGAGCAGCCGCTTGGCCGCCGCGACCCAGATGTTGCCCGGCCCGGTGACCATCGAGGCGGCGGGGCAGTCCTCGGTGCCGTACGCGAACATCGCGACCGACTGCGCCCCGCCGACGGCGTAGACCTCGTCGACCCCGAGCAGCGCGCAGGCCGCCAGGATCGTCGGGTGGGGCAGCCCGTCGGGCTTCTGGGGCGGCGAGGCCACCGCCATCGACGGCACCCCGGCCTCCTGGGCGGGCACCACGTTCATGATCACGCTGGACGGGTAGACGGCCAGGCCGCCGGGCGCGTAGAGGCCGACGCGGTCGACCGGGATCCAGCGCTCGGTGACGGTGCCGCCCGGGACGACCGTCGTGGTGACGTCGGTCCGGCGCTGGTCGCGGTGGACCAGGCGGGTGCGGCGGATAGCCTCTTCGAGGGCGGCGCGGACCTGCGGATCGAGCGTCTCCAGGGCGGTGTTCAGGGCCTCGGCGGGGACGCGGGCGGTGGGGAGGTCGAAGCCGTCGAACCGACGGGTCAGCTCCCGCACGCCCTCCGCGCCTTGATGGCGCACCTTCTCGCAGATGGGCCGCACCTTGTCGAGGGCGGTCTCCACGTCGAGCTCGGCGCGGGGCAGCACGTCGCGCAGGTTCCCCGGCAGGGGCCCGCGCAGGTCGATACGGGAAATCACCCGAACAGTCTACGGACGGCCGGTCCGGAATCCCGCGATGTCCATCATGCGGACATTCGGGGCAGCCGACCCAAATGTAGCCAGTGGAGCGATCCTATCCTTTGCCATAAATAGGATGAGGCGGGTGACGACGATCTCCCCACCCCTCCCGGTCCCGGCGCGCGACCGCCTCGTGCCGCCGCAGCCCGGCAGCGTGTTGTGGGGGTGGCTCGCCCCGTTGATCGTCACGGTGTTCGGCGGATTCCTGCGGTTCGTGAACCTCGGCAGGCCGCACGAGGTGATGTTCGACGAGACCTACTACGCCAAAGAGGCGCTGTCGCTGCTGCGGTTCGGCGTCGAGACCAAGAGCGTCGAGAAGCCCGACCCGGCCCTGCTGGCGGGCGGCGACGGCGTGTTCCGGACGTGCGCGCGGGTCGCCGAGTGCGGCGACTACGTGGTGCATCCGCCGCTCGGCAAGTGGATGATCGCGCTGGGCGAGTGGATGTGGGGCGTCAACCCGTTCGGCTGGCGCTTCATGGCGGCCGTGGCCGGGACGTTGTCGATCCTGATCCTGGCCCGCACCGCCCGCCGGATGACCCGCTCGACGCTGCTGGGCTGCTTCGCCGGCTTCCTGCTCGCCGTCGACGGCATGCACATGGTCATGTCACGGGCCGCGCTGCTCGACATCTTCATGGCGTTCTGGCTGGTGGCGGCGTTCGCCTGCCTGGTGACCGACCGCGACCACATGCGGACCAGGCTGGCCGAGTGGCACGCGCGGGCGATCCCCGGCGACTTCGGGCCCTATTTGGGCCGGCGGCCGTGGCGGCTGCTGGCCGGCCTGGCCCTGGGGGCGGCCACGGCGACCAAGTGGACGGGCGCGCTCTTCGTCATCGGGTTCCTGGTGCTGACGCTGTGCTGGGACGCGGGGGCGCGGCGGTCGATCGGGTTGCGCAGGCCCTATCGCGGGTCGTGGAAGCGGGACCTGCCGCTCGCCGTGGCCTGGATGTGGGTCGTGCCGGTGGTGGTCTACCTGGTGTCGTACACGGGATGGTTCGCGAGCGAGCGCGGGTGGGGGCGCGACTGGGCGCAGGCCACCGACCACGGCTGGGCGTTCTTCGTGTTCGACTCGATCAGGTCGCTGGTGTCCTACCAGCTCCAGGCCCTGTCGTTCCACACCGGGCTGGCCGCCGGGCACAGTTACGCCACCGAGCCGTGGCAGTGGCCGCTGCAGTACCGGCCGGTGCTGCTCCACTACAGCTCGCCCAAGGGGTGCGGGGCCGACTCGTGCTCGTCGGCGATCTACGCGGCGGGCACCCCGATCCTGTGGTTCGCCGGGCTGGCGGCGATGGTCGCGATGTTGTCGTGGTACACCGCCACGCGCGACTGGCGGGCCGGGGCGGTGCTGCTCGGCTACGCCACCGGCTGGTTGCCGTGGTTCTACTACGCCATCGCCGACGACCGGACGATGTACCAGTTCTACGCGCTGCCGATGGTGCCGTTCATGATCCTGGCGCTGACCCTGGTGGCCGGCATGGCGCTCGGCAAACGCGACGCGAGCCCGGCCCGCCGGTCGCGGGGCGCGGTGGCGGTCGGCGTGTTCGGGCTGCTGGTGCTGGCCAACTTCGCCTGGCTGCAGCCGATCCTGACCGGCGACACGATCCCCTATGAGGGCTGGCGGTCGCGGCTGCTCTATTCGTCGTGGGTGCCGCCCCAGTAGATCGGGGTGGTCACCACGTTCAGCCCGTTTCCCCGGAAGTGGAGCCGGAACCGGCCGGGCGGGATCGGGGAGATCCGGAACCCGCCCACCTCGTCGACCGGCAGGCCCGGCCCCGGCCCGGCGCCCGTGACGACGCGGACCTCTCCTTCGGCCGGCGGGTCGAGCTGGCCCAGCAGGGCGTCGCCGCTGACGCCGAGCTCGATCACCAGGCCCGACTCGGTCTGGAACGCCAGGTCGCGCAGCGCGGCCACCTCGTCGGCCCGGACCAGCGGCTCGGCCGCGCCCGGCGAGCTGAGCTCGGCCAGCTCGGCGTCGACCAGCCGCCAGGTGTAGATCGCCCACCCCATCTCGACCAGCCCGGGAGGCACCGGGTCGGCGGCCCGCAGCGCGGTCGCCAGCTCCTCCATGAGGGCGTCGTCACGCATGGCAGTCTCCTCCCTCGTGCCCTACGGGGCCGCAGGCGGGCGGCCCGTCTGGACACTACAGGGTGAGCTCGGCGAGCACCTCGTCGGCGGATTCGGCCACGATCAGGTCGGCCGCCGCGCGGGCCGAGATGTTCCGCGCGACCGAGCGGGCGGCGATCTCGCCGACCACGGCGGCGCACGCGAAGGAGGTGCCGCTCCAGGTGGCGTACCCGGTGAACCGCAGTTTGTCCTGTACGGCCACCTCGCCGGTCAGCAGCCGCTCCACCACGTCGACCTCGCCGGTGAGGTAGGTGCTGGTCACCGCCAGGCCGTCGGCCAGCACGTTGACCCACGGGACCTTCGGGCTGAACTCGGCGCCCCGCGCGCCCACGGCGACGACGTCGGCGCAGGCCGCGGGCCAGACCGGGGTGACCTCGGTGATCCCGGCCGCCCGCCGCCGCCGCGTGGGCCTGCCGTGGTTGCCGGCCGCCGCGACCAGCACGATCGTGGGCGAGAGCCGCTGCACGGCCCGCTCCAGCACGGTCGGCGGCCGGTTGTCGTGGGTGGTGCAGCCGAACGACATGTTGAGCACCCGCACGTCGGTCTTCAGGAAGCCCACCATGGCCTTGGCCACCGACCACGACGAGACCTCGACGCCCCTGTTGTCGAGGATCGACCGCATGACCAGGACCGCGTCCGGGGCGTGCCTGAGGATCACGCCCGCGACGAAGGTGGCGTGGCCGACGGGCGAGGGGTGCGGGGCCGTGCCGGTGTAGATGTCATCGGCCGAGGCGAGGAAGCGGCCCTCCAGGTCGGGGTGCGGGACGATCTTGGAGTCGAGGATGCCGACGTGCGGCCCGACGCCGGGGGCGGTCAGCCGGGCCAGGTCGGCGTGGCCGGCCGGGGTCAGCTCGTCGGGCCGGCCGCCGCCGGTGTAGGGCGAGCCCTGGACGCCGTCGAGCAGCCGGTTCTTGGCCATCGGGGGCGACCAGCCATCGTAGTTCTCCTCGAAGGAGGTGCGGAGGGCGTACAGGACGAGGTCGAGGGCGGGGACCGGCTCGCCGGGGTCGTACTGCCCCTGCCGTGACCGGCGGACGCCCTCCAGGAAGCCCTCGGCCAGCGCCGTCTCGATGGCGGCCAGGTCGGGCAGCTCGCAGAGGGTGAGGCCGAGTTCGGGGCTGGTGTCGATCTCCCGCCAGGTGTGGCCGGTGAGGGCGGTGAGGCGGTTCAGGACCAGCGTCTGATATCGCCGGTCGACGACGAGCTGGTCGACCTTCCAGGCCTCGGTGTCACTTCGGTAGACGCCGCCCGGGTCGGTGAAAGGCATGGGATCTCCCTCGCATGATTCGCCACTTCCGTTTGATGAGCGGGCACTCACCCGTTTGATACATCCCGCGCGCAAATGGAGTGGAAAACTGCGACGGGTGACGACGACCCAGGATCCGGCGCGGGCTGTGCTCATGCTCGCCGAGGCCGATCCGGGCCGGGCGGTGCTCGTCGCGGCGGAAGTGGCCGCGCGCGCCCGGGACCGGGGTGACCTGGCGGCCCTGTCGCGGGCCGAGCGGGCGCTGGGCATCGCCGCCGTCCACCTCGACGACCTGGCGACGGCGGCCCGGCACCTGCGGGCCGCGATCCGCACCGCGGGCCGGGCCGGGTCGCCCGAACTGGCCGCCGAGGCGCGGATCCGGATGGCGTTCGTGACCAGCATGCGGGGCCGCCCCCGGCAGGCGCTCGCCGACCTGGAGGCCCTGCTGCCCGGCCTGCACGGCGGGTTGCGGGCCCGCGCCGAGGCCCAGCGCGCCGCCGTCTTCAACCACCTCGGGCGGCACGCCGACGCGCTGGCCGCCTACCGCCAGGCCGTCCCCGTGCTGCGGCGGGCGCATGACCACGTGTGGCTCCAGCGGGTGTTGTCGAACCGCGGCATCGTGTACGGCTACCGCCACGAGTTCGCCGCCGCCGAAGCCGACTTCCACGAGGCCGAGGACCTGTGCGCGGCCCTCGGGCTCGACCTGTCGCTCGCCGTGGTGCGGCTGAACCTGGGCTGGGTGCGGGGGGTGCGCGGCGACGTGCCGGGGGCCCTGCGCTACCTCGACCTGGCCGAGAGCCGCTTCCGCGACCTCGGCACCCACCAGCTCGGCTGGTTGCTCAGCGACCGGTCGGAGCTGCTGCTGTCCGTCGGCCTGACCGCCGAGGCCCGCGCCGCCGCCGAGGAGGCGGTCGCGGAGCTGCGCCGCCGCCGCCGCGCGATCGTCCTCCCGGAGGTACGCCTGCTCCTGGCCCGCGCCGCCACCCTGGAGGGCGACCACGAGCGCGCCGTCGAGGCGGCCCGGCGGGCGGCCCGCGAGTTCGGCGCCCAGCAACGCCCCGAGTGGCGCGCCCTGGCCGCGTTCGTGGTGCTGCGATCACGCCTGGCGGCCGGGCACGCGGGCGTCTCGGCGGCCCGGTTCGCGGCCATCGCGGAGGAACTGGGCCGGGCGGGCTGGACGGCGGCGTCGGTGGAGGCGCGGCTGCTGGGCGCCCGCGTGGCGCTGGGCGCCGCGCCGGCGCGGCGGGCCCGCGCGCTCGACCTGCTCACCGT
>NZ_BBXE01000037.1:86604-87378 GCF_001570565.1 Herbidospora yilanensis
GACCTGCTCACCGTCGCGGCGCGGTCCCGCCAGAGGGGCCCGGCGCTGTCGCGGGTGCGGGGCTGGCACGCCGAGGCGCTGCGGCGGCTCGCTCTGGGCGATCGGGTGGGGGCGGCGGCCGCGGTCCGGCGGGGACTGCGGGTGCTCGACGAGCATCGGGCCGCGCTCGGGGCGACCGACCTGCGGGCCCATTCGGCCGAGTTCCGGGTCGAGCTGGCCGAGCTCGGCCTGCGGATGGCCCTCGACCGGGGCGGTCCCGCGCAGGTGCTCGGGTGGGCCGAGCAGGGGCGGGCCAGCCATCTGCTGATGCGGCGGGTCCGGCCGCCCGACGACCCCTGGCTGGCCGGACGGCTGGCCGAGCTGCGGGCGGTGGCGGCGGAGGCGCGGGCGTCCCGGGACCCCTCGGTCACCGACCGGCAGGCCGCGCTGGAGCGCCGCATCCGCGACCACACCCGCGCCCGGTCCGGTGCGGCCCGCACCCCCGATCGGGCCCGGCGGGCCCGGCGGGCCCAGCCGGTCCCAGGTGTGGTCCGGTCGCTGGCCCCCCTGCTGGGGGATCGGGCGCTGGTCGAGTTCGTGCTGCTCGACGGGGTGCTGCACGCCGTCACCGTCATCGGGACCCGGGCCCGGCTGACCACGCTGGGGCCGGTGGGCCCGGTCCGCGACCTGGTCGAGCGGGTGCCGTTCGCGCTGCGCCGGCTGGCGCGGTCGGGCGACGCGCGCGGCGGTCCGTCGGCGGCGGCCCGGATGTTGCGGCACGCCGCCGCCCGCCTC
>NZ_BBXE01000037.1:87888-123891 GCF_001570565.1 Herbidospora yilanensis
TTGCGGCACGCCGCCCCCGCCTCGACACGCTGTTGCTCGCCCCGCTCGGCCTCGGCGACCGGCCGCTGGTGGTCGTGCCGACCGGCCCGCTCCAGGGGCTGCCGTGGCCGGTGCTGCCGTCGTGCGCGGGACGTCCGGTGGCGGTGTCGCCGTCGGCGGCGTTGTGGCGGGCGGCGGCCGAACCGGTCCGGGGGGCCGGTGGTCCGGTGGTGGTCGCCTCCGGGCCCGGGTTGCCCGGCGCGGCGGCGGAGGTGGCCGAGGTGGCGGCCGTCCACGGGGTCAGCCCGTTCAAGGGCGGCGCCGAGGAGACGCTGGCCGCGCTCGACGGCGCCCGGCTGGCCCATCTGGCCGCCCACGGCCGGGTCAACGCCGCCAACCCGTTGTTCTCGGCGCTGCAGCTCGCCGACGGGCCGCTGACCGTCTACGACCTCGAACGGTTACGCGTGCCGCCCCGGCTGGTGGTGCTGGCCGCCTGCGAGAGCGGCCGGTCGGTGGTCCGGGCCGGAGACGAGCTCCTCGGGCTGAGCACCACCTTCCTGTCCCTCGGCACGCGGTGCGTGGTCGCCTCGATGGTGCCGGTGCCCGACGCCCACGCCCGGCCGCTGATGACGGCCCTGCACCAGCGGCTCGCCGCCGGGCTGCCCGCCGCCACCGCGCTGGCGCTGACCCAGGAGGGCGACGACGTCACCGGAGCCGGGTTCGTCTGCATAGGCGCCGACGCGGGCCTCTAACCTAAGGCGCGTGGCGAAGACGAAAGGCGGGCAGGGCACCCCCGCGACCGTGGCGCTGACCAAGGCCGGTGCCGATTTCACCCTCCACCCCTACGAGCACGACGCGAACGCGCAGGCCTACGGGGAAGAAGCGGCCGACGCGCTCGGCGTGCCCTACGAGCGCATCTTCAAGACGCTGGTCGCCGAGACCGAGGCGGGGCTCGCGGTCGCGGTGGTGCCGGTGGCCGGGAAGCTCGACCTGAAGGCGTTCGCGGCGGCGCTTTCCGGCAAGAAGGCCGCGATGGCCGAGGCGGCCAAGGTCGAGCGGGTGACGGGTTACGTGGTGGGCGGGATCAGCCCGCTCGGCCAGCGCAAACGGCTGCCGACCGTGGTCGACGCGTCCGCGCTGGCCTTCGAGACGATCTACTTCTCGGCAGGACGGCGGGGTCTTCAGATCGAGACGGCCCCGGCCAACCTCGTGACGCTCACGGGCGCCATCACCGCGCAGATCGCCAGAGACTAGGCGGGCTCGGCAAGGGAGCCGCAGACGAAGCCCTCTTCCCGCTCGGGGTCGAGCTGCACCTGCGTGAGGTTGGTGGTCTCCATCGGGCGGCGGAACGTCTCCTGCTTGTCGCAGTCGTACAGCAGGTAGGTTCCGTCGCTCTCGCCGAGCAGCATCATCCAGCGGCCGTCGTAGAGGGGCTTGTCGTCCTCGGCGTTGGTGAGGATCGCCCACTGGTCCTGGAAGCCGACCGTGCTGAGCAGGAAGTTGGCCTGGCCGGTGTCGCGCATGGTCTGCGCCGCCGAGGCGAGGTTCAGGATGAGCAGGAAGCCCAGGCCCAGGCCGGTGAGGCCGCCGACGAGGACCTTCAGCCCGGCCCGGCCGACGGGCCGGCGGCGCAGGAGCTGGAAGGGCACCAGGAAGGTCACCATGCCCAGCCCGACCGCGATCACGACCATGACCGTCAGGTCGAGGTCGGCGAAGAAGTTGTAGAACCCCCAGTACGTCGCCCCGCTCCACAACGCGGCGAGCAGCCCGGCCACCCACGGCCGCGCCCTGATCCATCCCACGAGCCGCCCGGCCGCGCCGAGGGTGACGACGTCGACGAGCCAGGCGAGGCCGACGAGCAGGCCGAGCAGCGGCACCCCGATCAGCAGGACCAGCACCAGCGTGCTCATGAGGCGGCTGAACAGGACCGACTGGTCGATGCCGGCCTGCTGCGGGTTGATGCCGAAGGCCGCGTAGATCTCCTCGACGCCGAGGTAGAGGACGGCGTACAGGGCGACGCCGATCGGGAGCACGACGGAGGCGACGCGTTCGAGCAGGCTCATCACGCTGCCGCGCTCGTCGTTCTCCTCGGTCGGCCGGACTTCCGGCATGTCCCGATTTCTCGTCTCATCTAATGGAATTTCTTGATCTATCACGGTCAAGGAGGGTACAGATCATTGACTGGATGAGTGACTGAAACTTCAATTATTTGTTCGCGTGCGGGTCTGTGGCGTTGAGCACACTCACGACGTGGTCGTAGTCGCCCCGTCGCACGGCCTCGCGCAGGAACTTCACCCGCTCGACCAGGATCTCCTTGGCGTCGGGCTGGGACTCCAGCAGCGCCATGACCTCGGCGACGAACTCGTCGAGGGGCAGCGCCCGCTCGTTGTCCCGCTGGCCGGGCATCAGGTCGGTCTGGACCGAGGGCGGCACCAGCTCGACGACCCTGACCTTCGTGTACTGGAGGCGGATCGACTCGCTGAGCATGTGGACGGCGGCCTTGGAGGCGTTGTAGCTCGGGGTGACCTTCAGCGGCGTGAAGGCCAGGCCGGAGGAGACGGTGACGATCGTCGGGTCGGGCTGGGCCTGGAGGTGCTCGATGAACGCGGCGATCAGCCGGATCGGCCCGAGGACGTTGGTCGTGATGACCGTCTCGGCCGTGGCCAGGAAGTCGTCCGGCCGGGTCCAGTCCTCGGCGCGCATGATCCCGGCCATGGTGACCAGCACGTTCAGGTCGGGATACCGCCCCAGCACCTCGTCGGCGGCCTGCCGGACGCTGGCCGCGTCGGCGGTGTCGACGCGGACCGTGCCGAACCCCTCGGCCTTCAGTCCGTCGAGGAGCTCGGTCCGGCGCCCGCCGACGACGACGGTGTTGCCCCTGTCGCGCAGGGCCCTGGCCAGGGCGAGCCCGATGCCGCTGGTGGCGCCCGGGATGAAGATCGTGTTTCCGGTGATGTCCATGTCTCCGACCCTGCCCCCTTCGCGGGGACGGGTGCAGAGAGCACTTGTCGGGGGATCGGCGGTCCCTGGTTACCGGTTCGGGCCGTGCGTAGGTTGGAGGCGTGGACCGCTCAGCCCTCGCCGACTTCCTCCGCCGACACCGGGAGGCGTTGCGCCCCGAAGACGTGGGCCTGCCCGAAGGCGCCCGGCGGCGCGCGCCCGGCCTGCGGCGCGAGGAGGTGGCCGCGCTGGCGCTGATGTCGACCGACTACTACACGCGGCTCGAACAGCGCCGCGGGCCGCAGCCGAGCGAGCAGATGCTCACCGCCCTGGCCCGCGCGCTCCGGCTGACCGGCGACGAACGCGCCTACCTGTTCCGCGTGGCCGGCCGGAACGCCCCCGAGACCTTCACCGGCTCGGGCCACGTGGCCCCGGCCCTGCTGCGGGTCCTCGACCGCCTCGACGACACCCCCGCGCTGATCCTGTCGAGCCTGGGCGAGACCCTGGTCGCCAACCGGATGGCCCAGGCGCTGCTCGGCGACCGGTCGGGCTTCACCGGCCTGGCCCGCAGCGAGGTCTACCGCTGGTTCACCGACCCCGAGACCGAACGCCGCCTCTACCCCGAGCACGACCGGCCCCGCCAGAGCCGGGCGATGGTGGCGAACCTGCGGGCGGCGTACGGGACGATGGGCCCGAAGTCCCGGGCGGGCGAGCTGGTCAGGGCCCTCCAGAAGGCCAGCCCCGAGTTCGCCGAGATCTGGGACCGCCACGAGGTGGCCCGCCGGTTCGAAGACCACAAGGTCCTCATCCACCCGCAGCTCGGGCCGATCGAACTCGACTGCCAGGTCCTCTTCACCGAAGACCAGTCGCAGACGCTGCTGGTGCTGACCGCTCCCCCGCGCAGCGAGGGCGACGAGAAGCTGAGGCTGCTCGCGGTCGTGGGCCACGAGCGGTTCCCGGTCTAGCTAGACGGGCGAGCCGCAGCACTTCTTGTACTTGCGGTCGGAGCCGCACCAGCAGGAGTCGTTGCGGCCCGGCGGCCAGGCGACGTCGCCGGCCGGGTCGGTCAGCGCGACCAGGGCCAGGCGCTCCTCCTCCGAGGCGGGGGCCTCCTCCCCAAGGCGGACGACCGCGACCCTGGTCTCCAGGTCGGCCTTCCGGAAGCGTGCCTCCAGCGCCCGCGGGTCGTCGCCCGGCACGTAGGGCAGCCGCACGGTCGGCTTCTTCTCGATCACCGGCTGGGTCGTCTTCGGCGCGGCCGGTTCGGCCGTGACATGGGCCTCGACGCGGTCGGACAGCGGGCCGGGGCCGCCGAAGCGGCGGCGCAGCAGGTCGAGGTAGCGGACCGTCGCGGGCGGGCGGCCCAGGTCGAGCGCGAGCCGCAGGCCGTCGTCGAGGAGGTCGGCGGCGAACGCGGGGTCGAACGGCCCGGCGATCATCGCCGCCGCCGGGTAGAACTCCTCGTCGCGCTCGTCTTCGGGCAGCCGGGCGAGCTCGGCCCGCCGCGTGCGCAGCAGCCGCAGCGCCGTCGCCGCGTCGCCCAGCTGGCCGTGGAGCTCGGCCATCGGGGTGCGCAACGGGCCGGTCAGGGCGGGTTCCACCCCGATCAGGTCGTGGAGGAGGTCGAGGGTGTCCTGCTCCCACCCGTCGAGCGTGTAGTCGTCGATGAGCTCCACGACGTAGGCCGGGATGCGCCGGTCGCCCCGGGCTCTCGGGTCCATGAGGGCGTCGGCGAGCAGTTCCCAGGCGGCCTTCTCCTCGCCCCGGTCATAGGCGCGCTCAAGCGCGGCGTCGAGGTCGAGCGGGCCGAAGAGATGGTCCGGAAGCACCAGGGCACCCTACCGAGGGTGTAGCCGAGGTTCACCTTCCCGGAGGACGAAACGGGCATACCTCCGGGCGTACCTTCGGATCACACGGTCGGCGGCGGCGCGGGGGCCCGCCGTCCGGCCGCTCGGATAATGTGACGCCGGTGACGGAACTGCACTATCTCACCGCGTCGGAGACCTCGGCCCTGCTGCGTGCCCGGGAGATCAGCGCGGCCGAGGTCACCGAGGCTCATCTCGACCGCATCGAGGCGGTCAACCCGCAGGTCAACGCGATCGTGACGGTCACCGCCGAACAGGCGCTCGACCGGGCGCGCGAGCTCGACCGGGGCGAGTGGCGGGGGCCGCTGCACGGGCTGCCGGTCGCCCACAAGGACCTGGTGTCGACCAGGGGCGTGCGGACCACGTTCGGGTCGGCGCTGTTCGCCGACCACGTCCCGACGGTCGACGACCTCATCGTCCGCAGGGTCCGCGACGCGGGCGGGGTGATGATCGGGAAGACCAACACGCCGGAGTTCGGCACCGGCTCCCACACCGTCAACGAGGTCTTCGGGGCCACCCGCAACCCCTACGACCTGACCAAGTCGGCGGGCGGGTCGAGCGGCGGCGCGGCGGCGGCGCTGGCGGCCGGGATGACCCCGCTGGCCGACGGCTCCGACATGGGCGGCTCGCTGCGCAACCCGGCCTCGTTCTGCAACGTCGTGGGGCTGCGCCCGACGCCCGGCCGGGTGCCGTCGAAGTCGACGACCGCCGCCTGGTTCACCCTCGGCGTCTCGGGGCCGATGGCGCGGACCGTACCGGACCTGGCGCTCTTCCTGACCGCCATCGCGGGCCCCGACGCGAGTTCGCCGTTGTCGATCAGGGAGGACGCGTCGATCTTCGGCGGCTCCCTGGAGACCGACGTCAGCCGGTTGCGCATCGCCTTCTCCCCCACCCTCGGCGGGCTGCCCGTCGACGCCGAGACGACCCGCGTGACCGCCCTCGCGGCCGAGGCCTTCCGGGGCCTGGGCGCGACCGTCGAGCACGCCGACCTGAACCTGACGGGCGCCGACGAGGCCTTCCGCACCTACCGCGCCTGGTGGTACGCCGCCACCTACGGCGACCTGGAGGGCGTCGGCGAGAACGTGCGCTGGAACGTCGAGAAGGGCCGCGAGGTCACCGGAGACGACCTGGCGACGGCCGAGAGGCTGCGCACCCGCCTCTGGCACCGGGTGAACGGCTTCTTCGGCACCTGGGACTACCTGATCGCCCCGGTCAGCCAGGTCCCGCCGTTCCCGGTGGAGGACCCCTACGTACGGTCCGTCGACGGCCTCCAGATGCCCGACTACCTGGCCTGGATGCGCTCCTGCTACCTGATCAGCGTGCTCGGCGTGCCGGCCCTGTCGGTGCCCTGCGGCTTCACCGGGAGCGGGTTGCCGGTGGGCGTGCAGATCATCGGCCGCCCCTGGGACGACCTGGGCGTCATCAAGGTCGGCCACGCGTTCGAGCGGGTCACGGGGGCAGGATCGGCCCGTCCGCCGCTTTCCGCTCCCGGTAGGTGACCGCGAACTCGCGCGCCCAGAACACCCCGGCCGCGAGCACCGCCCAGAACACCAGCACGCCCTTGGCCGTCAGCCCCAGCAGATCCCGGGTCGCGAACTCCCCCGCCGACGTCGCGGCCCGGACGACCTCGCCCCCCATCGACGACCCGATGAGGTAGGCGACGAACGACCCGGCCAGCCCGCCGGCCGCCAGCCCCAGGACGATCGGCAGCCCGTCGTCGCCCGCCCGCCGGTAGGCGATCAGCCCCGCGACCAGCCCGATGGTCGCCGTGATCAGCGCGAAGTAGCCGTCGGCCGCGATGAGCGCCTGGGTGTTCGGATCGGCCACCCGCCAGGCGCCGCCATAGAGGACGTATCGGGTGCGCGGCGCGAGGAACGACCACAGGAATCCCGCGGGCACCCCCAGCACCGCCAGGAGCAGGACCGTCCCACCGAAGTACTTCACAGGCCGCACCGTCCCGATGGTACCTACCTAGACCAGGCGGGCCACGCCGTTAGCATTGGCGGGTGAACGAACAAGCGTGGCTCATCGAACCCTCCGGTCCGCTGCGGGGGGACGTCGAGGTCCGAGGGTCCAAGAACGCCGTGTCCAAGCACATGGTCGCGGCCATGCTCGGCGACGGCCCGAGCACCCTGCACAACGCCCCCGAGGTCGGCGAGGTCCATCTGACCGCCGCCATGCTGGAGGCCCTGGGCATCCACGTCGAGATCGGCGACGGCGAGATCACCCTCGAACGCGGCAACGTCATCGAGCCGAGGGTCCCGGAGAAGTACACCGGCCTCAACCGCATCCCCATCCTGATGCTCGGCCCGCTCCTCCACCTGGCGGGCGAGGCGTTCGTGCCGATGGTCGGCGGCGACCCCATCGGCCGCCGCCCGGTCAACTTCCACCTTGAGGCGCTGCGCTCGATGGGCGCCGAGATCATCGAGGACGAGAGCGGCATCACCGCCAAGGCCTCCCGCCTCCACGGCACCCGCATCACCCTCCCCTACCCGAGCGTCGGCGCGACCGAGACCATCCTGATGACGGCCGTCCTGGCCGAGGGCAAGACGGTCATCAAGGGCGCCGCCATGGAGCCCGAGGTCGTCGAGCTCGCGCTCTACCTCCAGCGCATGGGCGCGATGATCGAGTTGTCGCCCGACCGCCGCATCGTCATCGAGGGCGTCGAGAAGCTCCACGGCGCCTCGACCTGGCTGGCCGGCGACCGCATCGAGGCCTTCTCCTACCTGGTGGCGGGCCTGGTCACGGGCGGCGAGGTGCGCGTCCACGGCTGCCCGCAAGACCGCCTGGTCACCGCGATCACGACCTTGGCCCGCATGGGCGCCCGCTTCGACATCACCGACGACTGGCTGACCGCCTCGGCCCCCGACGGCCTGCGCGCCGCCGCCGTGCAGACCGACACCCACCCCGGGTTCATGACCGACTGGCAGACGCCGCTCATGGTCCTGTTCACCCGCGCCGAGGGCATGTCGGTGCTCCACGAGACGGTCTTCGAGAACCGGCTCGTCTACGTCCCGGCGCTCCAGAAGATGGGCTGCGAGATCGAGGTCTTCTCGCAGTGCCTCGGCGGCCCGGCCTGCCGCTACCACGACACCAACGCCAAGCACTCCGCCGTGGTCCGGGGCGTGTCGAAGCTGCGCGGCGCCGACGTGACGCTGCCCGACATCCGGGCGGGCTTCTCGGCGGTCCTGGCGGCGGCGGTGGCCGAGGGCACCTCGACGCTGCGCGGGGTCAACCACATCGAGCGCGGCTACCACCGCCCGTTCGACCAGTTCACGTCGCTGGGCCTGAAGATCCGCAGGGCCGACGTCTAAAGCCGTCTCGCCGGGGCGGGGGTTCGACGACCTACGAAGAACCTCCGCCACCGGTGATTTCGAGAACACCTGACCGGGCCGGCGTCGGCCGTTTAACTTAGAGTGCGACTTTAAAGCCACACTTTGAAGTGCTACTTTAAAGTTCCGTCCACGCCCACCCGGAAGGACACCGTTCTTGTGAGGACATTTCTGGCTCTGGCCTTCGTCCTGGCCACCCTGATCCCGTTACCCGCACAGGCGGCCTCCCACAGCTGGACCCTCCCCTGGGGCCCTATCTCCGCGCCCGCCCGGCACGCCGAGGCCAGCGGAACGATCACCGTCACCCCTGCGCCGGTCGGCCCGTGGGAGATCCCCTACGCCGAGAAGGTGCAAATCGACGGCGTGGTGCGCGACCTGACCACACCGGCGGTGACGGTGGTCGACACCTGCGCCATTGTCATCTTCCGCATCACCCATAGCAGCTCCTACACCAGCTACGGGCACTACTACGGCACCTGCACCTTCCTGACTCCCAGAAAGTTCACATTCACCGAGGAGGTCGTGCGCCAGGTGGAGATGCAGGTCTGCGCCGAACCCATGAGGACGACCCTGCGCTGCACCCGCGAGGGCACCTGGCGCACCATCTACATCGCCAGATAGGCGGCGCGGGTCACGTCCGCCCCTCCAGGGTGTAGAGGCGGATCTCCACCCCGTCGGGGTCGATCAGGCCGCCTATCAGCCAGCCGATACTGCCCTCGGCGATGCCCGCGTGGGGCACGCCGAGGGCGTCGAGGCGGGCGGTCCAGGCCCGCAACGCCTCCAGGGTGGGCACGGCGAGCGCCAGCGGGTCGAACCCGCCGAGCGCCGCCGCCCGGCCGGGCTCCTCGCGCAGCGCGATCATCAGAGTGTGGCCGGGGTCGCGCATGGCCACGCCGCGTAACTCGCCGTCCTCGACGAACTCGATCGCCACGGCAAGGCCGAGCACTCGTTCGTACCATCCGGCGCTCGCGCGGACATCGGACACGGGAAGCTTCACGTGGTGGAAGCCCCGGAGCTCAGTTTGTAGTGACACTCTAAAGTGATACTTTATGTCCGTGAGTGACGTCAACACCCGCCCCCGGCGCTCGGAGGTCACCCGGCAGCGCATCGTGCGGGCGGCCCACGGTCTGTTCGCCGAGCGGGGCTACGCGGGCACCACCTTCCAGGAGGTGGCCGACGCGGCCGGAGTGTCGGTGCAGACCGTCTACTTCCACTACAACGCCAAGAGCCACCTGCTCAAACACGTGGTCGACGTGGCCTCGGCCGGTGACGACGCACCCGTCCCCCTGCTCGAACGCCCCTGGTTCGCCGAGCTGCGGGCCTCGGCCACCCCGCGCGAGGCGATCGGCCGGTGGGTGCACGCGAGCGGCGTCATCTTCGACCGGGTGGCGGCGATCCTGGCGGTGGTCCGCGACGCGGCGTCCGCCGACGCGGACATGGCCGGGCAGTGGCGGGTCAACGCCGAGCAGCGCCGCACCGCCCACGCCGCGTTCCTCGACATCCTCGACGGGTTCGACGCGCTGCGCCCGGAGCTCGACCGGGAGCGGGCGATCGACGTCACCGTGGGCCTGCTGTCCCCCGACCTGTTCCTGGTGCTGCGCCGCGAGTGCGGCTGGGACACGGCCCGCTGGGAGGAGTGGGCGGCCGACCAGCTTGCCCACGCCCTCCTGATCGGCTGAGCGCCGCCGCGGGTCAGTCGCGGCGGCGGCGGCCTTCGCCGTCCGCGCCCGGGTCGCCCCGGTAGTAGTCGTCGCGCGGGTCGCCCCGGTAGTAGTCGTCCTCCGGGTAGAGGTCGCCGTTCTCGTCCTCGTACCAGTACTCGTACTCGACGTCGCCGCGCCGCCGGCCCTCGGCCTCCCTCGCCTCGCGGAGGCCCGGGGTGAAGCCGCCGCCGAAACGGCCCATGTCGGGGGCGGTGAAGTCGGTGGCCGGGGTGTCGCGCAGGGCGGCCTGCATCGAGTCGACCCAGATCGGGCCGGGGAGCGAGGCGCCCTGGACCGAGCCGTAGGTCTGGTTTCCGATCCGGACCCCGTTCAGGGGGTACTTGTACGACCCCCGGATGTCGCCCACGCTCACGGCGGCGGCCAGGTTGGGGGTGTAACCGGCGAACCACGCCGACGTGTAGTTGTTGTTGGTGCCCGTCTTCCCGGCGGCGGGGCGGCCGATCGACTGGCCCTTCATGGTGCCCTGGGTGAAGACGCCGGACAGGACGTCGTTCACCGCGTCGGCGACCTCCGGGTCGACGGTGGCCGAGCAGCTCGGCGGGATCTCGACCCGCCGCCCGTCGCGTTCGACGATCTCGGTGATGGCGATCGGCTTGCAGTACTTCCCGCGCGCCCCGAACGTCGCCACGGCCGCCGCGACCGTCAGGGGGTCCATCTCGTTGACGCCGAGGGTGAACGTCGGGACCTCCGACAGTTTCCCGCCGTCGGCGCGCTGGATGCCGAGCGCCTTGGCGGTCCTGATGACGTCGCAGAGGCCGACCTCGCGCTCCAGCATCATGAAGAAGATGTTGGACGACTTCCACGTCCCCAGCTCCAGGCTGTAGGGGCCGCCCTTGCCCTCGCCGGACGCGTTGTAGATCTTGGCGCTGGGGTCGTTGACCGGTTTGCCGGCGCAGTCGGTGAAACCCTCCGACGGGACGAACACGCCGGGCGTGTCGAAGCCCTGGCCGAACTTCCACCCCTTGGCCAGCGCGGTCGCCAGCGTGAAGATCTTGAACGTGGAGCCCGCCTGGAAGCCCATCCCGCCCCCGTGGGCGGTGTCGGCGGGCAGGTTGAAGGTCGTGTTGGGGCCGGTGACCTTGCCGCCGGGGTTGCTGCCGTAGCGTTTGCTGGCCGCCAGCGCCCTGATGGCGCCCGTCCCCGGCTCGACCATCGCCTCGGCCGCCACCTCGGTGTCCTCGGCCGCGACGCGCGCCTCGATGGCCTTGTTCGCCGCCTCCTGGGCGACCGGGTCGAGCGTGGTCTTCAGGGTGAGGCCACCCCGCTGGAGCCGGCGTTCGCGGTCGGCGCGGGAGTGGCCGAAGGCGGGGTTGGCGAGGATCTCGTGCTGGACGTACACGCAGAAGTAGGGGTAGGCCGACTCGGCGCACCCGCCGGGTTCGGAGCGCATGTTGAGCCCGAGGGCCTGCGATTTGGCGGCGGCGGCCTCGGCGGGCGTGATCTCGCCGAGTTCGGCCATGCGGTCGAGCACCAGGTCGCGCCGCTGCTGGAGCTTCTCGCGCTGCTCCTCGCCGCGCGCCGGGTCGGTCGAGTAGGGCGTGCGGACCGCCCCCGCCAGCGCCGCCGCCTGGCCCAGGGTGAGGTCCTTGGCCGACACCCCGAAGAACCGGCGGGCCGCCGCCTGGACGCCGAAGGCGCCCGCGCCGAAGTAGGCGATGTTCAGGTAGCGCTCCAGGATCTGGTCCTTGGAGTACTTCTCCTCCAGCGCCAGCGCGTAGCGCATCTCGGTGAACTTGCGGCGGATGCTGCGGACCTGCGCCGAGTCGCGTTCCTTGTCGGACTCGGCCCGGTTGACCAGGATGTTCTTCACGAGCTGCTGGGTCAGCGACGACCCGCCCTGGCGGATGCCGCCGGCCTGGGTGTTGGCGATCAGCGCCCGGATGGTGCCCCGGACGTCGAGGCCGGCGTGCTCGTAGAAGCGGGCGTCCTCGATCGCGACGATCGCCTCGCGCATCGGCTTGGAGACCTGGTCGATCGTGACCGACTGCCGGTTCTGGGAGTAGAACTGGGCGAACTGGCGGCCGTCCTTGTCGACCAGCCGGGTCACCTCGGGCAGCGGGTCTTCGCGGGGCGGCGGCGGGAGCTTGGTGACGGTCCCGGCCGCCGTGTTGCTCGCCACCCCGGCCCCGGCGACGATCGGCGCGACCAGCGCCGCCGCCAGGACCCCGCCGAGCGCGCCGCAGACCGCCAGCCCACCGGCCGTCGTGACCCGTGCCATGCCGCTCCCCCTGAAACAGCTCGACAACCAGGGGGAACCAGCGTCAACCTATCGCCAACCTAACACAGCGTAACGCCAGGTAACGCTACGCCCCCAGGCAGGCCGGCCCGAGGAGCTGCTTGAGGTCGCCCATCAGGGCCGGGCTCGGGGTGACGCGCAGGCGGTCGTCGAGGCGCATCACGGTCGTCCGGGGCCCGTTGTGGACCTGGAGGTGCACCTCGGTCGTGCCGGGATGGGTGGTCAGCACCTCCTTGAGCCGGCCGACGACCGGCGGGGTGACCCGGGCCATGGCGAGGCTGACCACCAGCGGGCCGCCCGACTCGACCGTTAGGTCGGGCTGGGTGACCTCCATCGCGATGATCTTCGCGACGTCCTCACGCTTGTCGATGCGGCCCTTGACGAAGACGATCGCGTCTTCGGCCAGGATCGTGGCGCAGAGCTGGTAGGCCGACGGGAAGATCATCACCTCGATCGAACCGCCGAGGTCTTCGAGCTGGGTCAGGACCCAGGTGTCGCCCTTCTTGGTGACCTTGCGCTGCACGCCGCTGAGGATGCCGCCGACCGTGACGATCTGGCCGTCGGGCCGGGAGTCGTCCTGAAGGGCGGTGATCGAGCAGTCGGCGCCGCTCGACAGGATGTGCTCGACGCCGAGGAGCGGGTGGTCGGAGACGTAGAGGCCGAGCATCTCGCGCTCGAACTGCAGGAGGGTGTTCTTGTCCCATTCGCCCTCGGGGATGGTCACCTCGAAGGTCTGGTCCTCACCGCCGTCGACCGCGCCGAACAGCGAGTCCTGCCCGATGGCCTCGTTCTTCTTGATGTCGATGATCGCGTCGACGGCCTGCTCGTGGATCATCACCAGGCCCTTGCGGACATGGCCCATCGAGTCGTACGCCCCCGCCTTGATCAGCGACTCGATGACCCGCTTGTTGCAGACCTGGGCCGGGACCTTGCGCAGGAAGTCCTTGAAGTCGGTGAAGCGGCCCTTCTCCTTGCGGGCGGCGATGATGCCGTCGACGACGTTGCCGCCGACGTTGCGGATGGCCGACAACCCGAACCGGATGTCGGCGCCGCGCGGGGTGAAGTCGAAGTCGGAGTCGCTGACGTCGGGCGGCAGCACCTTGATGCCCATGTGACGGCACTCGTTGAGGTAGAGGGCCGACTTGTCCTTGTCGTCCTTCACGCTCGTCAGCAGGGCGGCCATGTATTCGGCGCGGTAGTTGGCCTTCAGGTAGGCCGTCCAGTAGGAGACCAGGCCGTATCCGGCGGTGTGGGCCTTGTTGAAGGCGTAGTCGGAGAACGGCAGCAGGATGTCCCACAGGGCCTTGATGGCCTCTTTGGAGAAGCCGTTGTCCTTCATGCCCTTCTCGAAGAACTCGTACTGCTTGTCGAGTTCCGACTTCTTCTTCTTGCCCATCGCGCGGCGGAGCAGGTCGGCGCCGCCGAGCGAGTAGCCCGCCACGCGCTGGGCGATGGCCATGACCTGCTCCTGGTAGACGATCAGGCCGTAGGTCGTGGACAGGATGTCCTGGAGGGGCTCCTCGAGCTCCTTGTGGATCGGGGTGATCTCCTGCTGGCCGTTCTTGCGCAGCGCGTAGTTGGTGTGGGAGTTGGCGCCCATCGGGCCGGGGCGGTAGAGCGCGAGGGCGGCGGAGATGTCCTCGAAGTTGTCGGGGCGCATCAGCCGCAGGAGGGTGCGCATGCCGCCGCCGTCGAGCTGGAAGATGCCGAGGGTGTCGCCGCGGGCCAGCAGCTCGTAGGTCTTGGCGTCGTCGAGCGGCAGGTCGAGCAGCTCGATCTTGTTGCCGGTGTTGAGCTCGACCATCTTCAGGCAGTCGTCGATGATCGTCAGGTTGCGCAGGCCGAGGAAGTCCATCTTCAGCAGGCCGAGCGTCTCGCAGGTCGGGTAGTCGAACTGCGTGATGATCGCGCCGTCGGAGTCGCGGCGCATGATCGGGATGTAGTCGGTCAGCACCTCCGACGACATGATCACGCCGGCGGCGTGCACGCCGGTCTGCCGGATCAGGCCCTCAAGGCCGCGCCCGAGGTCGATGGTCGACTTGACGTCGACGTCTTCTTCGTAGAGTTTGCGCAGCTCACCGGCTTCGTTGTAGCGCGGGTGGTCGCTGTCGAAGATGCCGGAGAGCGGGATGTCCTTGCCCATCACGGCGGGCGGGAAGGCCTTGGAGACCTTGTCGCCGAGCGCGTAGGGGTAGCCCAGGACGCGGCCCGCGTCCTTCACGGCCGCTTTCGCCTTGATCGTGCCGAAGGTGGCGATCATGGCGACCTTGTCGGAGCCCCACTTCTCGGTGACGTACCTGATGACGTCGGCGCGCCGGCGCTCGTCGAAGTCGATGTCGACGTCGGGCATGGAGACGCGCTCGGGGTTGAGGAACCGCTCGAAGTAGAGGCCGAACGGGATCGGGTCGAGGTCGGTGATGCCCAGCGAGTAGGCGACCAGCGAGCCCGCCGCCGAACCACGGCCGGGGCCGACCCGGATGCCGTTGTTCTTGGCCCACATGATGAAGTCGGCGACCACGAGGAAGTAGCTCGGGAAGCCCATCTGCACGATGACGCGCAGTTCGTTCTCGACCCACTCGCGGTGCTCGTCGTCGACGCCGCCGGGGAAGCGGCGGTGCATGCCCTTCCAGACCTCCTGGCGGAAGAACTCCTCCTCGGTCATCCCGTCGGGGATGGGGTAGGTCGGCATCAGGTTCTTGTGCTGGAAGAACCCGGTGGGGTCGACCTTCTCGGCGACCAGGAGGGTGTTCCGGCAACCTTCCTGCCACAGGTCGGAGGAGTCGACGGCGCGCATCTCGTCGGCGGTCTTGATGTAGTAGCCGCTGCCGTCGAACCGGAACCGGCCGGGGTCGGAGAGCTGCTTGCCGGTCTGGATGCACAGGAGGGCGTCGTGTGACTGGGCGTCGGACTCGTAGGTGTAGTGGGAGTCGTTGGTGACCAGCGGCGGGATGCCGAGTTCCTTCGAGATCCGGGTCAGGCCCTCGCGGACGCGGCGCTCGATGTCGAGGCCGTGGTCCATGATCTCCAGGAAGTAGTTGTCCCTGCCGAAGACGTCCTGGAATTTCGCCGCCGCCTTGACGGCCTCGTCGTACTGGCCGAGGCGGAGCCGGGTCTGCACCTCGCCCGACGGGCAGCCGGTGGTGGCCATCAGGCCCTCGGAGTGTTCGGCCAGGATCTCGGCGTCCATGCGGGCCCACTTGCGGTGGAAACCCTCGGTGTAGGCGCGCGAGGACAACTTCATCAGGTTGTGGAGGCCGGTGCGGTTCTTCGCCCAGATCGTCATGTGGGTGTAGAAACCACCCGCCGACACGTCGTCGCTCTTCTGGTGGGGCTCGCCCCACAGGACCGGCTTCTTGTTGAAGCGGGCGTCGGGGGCGACGTAGGCCTCGATGCCGATGATCGGCTTCACGCCGGCGGCGGTCGCCTGCTTGTAGAAGTCGAAGGCGCCGTGCATGTTGCCGTGGTCGGTGATCGCGATGGCGGGCATGCCCTGCTCGCCCACCAGTTTGAACATCTGCTTCAGCCGGGCCGCACCGTCGAGCATCGAGTATTCGGTGTGGACGTGCAGATGCACAAACGAATCGCCCATGAGACCCCCATCTTCCGACCGACGGAGGTAGAGCCTACGCGTGATCACCTCCCCGCACGAATACGGTCGCGGAAGAGATCTTCCGGGGGGAAAAGGTGGAGAAGACCAATCTCGACGAGGGGTATTCGCACGCCCTCGGCAAACGCCAGGTCCAGATGATCGCGATCGGCGGGGCGATCGGCGTCGGCCTGTTCCTCGGCTCCGGAGGCCGCTTCGCCGCCGCCGGACCGGCCCTGGTGATCTCGTACGCCATCGCCGGTATCGCCGCCTTCTTCGTCATGCGGGCCCTCGGCGAGCTGGTCAGCTACCGGCCCACCTCGGGTTCCTTCGTCTCCTACGCCACCGAGTTCGTCGGCCCCTGGGCCGGGTTCGCCAGCGGCTGGATGTACTGGGTCAACTGGGCCGCCACCGGGATCGCGGAGCTGACGGCCATCGCGATCTACGTGCACCTGTGGGCGCCGGACTTCCCGCGCTGGCTCACCGCGCTGATCGCGCTGGGGGTGGTGCTGATCGTGAACCTGGCGTCGGTGAAGGCGTTCGGCGAGATGGAGTTCTGGTTCGCGCTGCTCAAGGTGGTCGCGATCGTGACGTTCCTGATCGTCGGCCTCTACTTGGTGATCTTCTCGGTCGAGGGCGCCTCGCCCGCGAACCTCGTCTCCCACGGCGGGTTCTTCCCGCTGGGGTTCGGGCCCGTCTTCATGAGCCTCCAGGCGGTGGTCTTCGCGTACGCCGCCATCGAGCTCGTCGGCATCGCGGCCGGCGAGACGAAGGACCCGGACAAGGTGCTGCCGAAGGCCGTCAACAGCGTCATCTGGCGTATCGCGATCTTCTACGTCGGGTCGGTGCTGCTGCTCGGAATGGTGCTGCCGTGGACGTCGTACGGCCCCGGCGAGTCGCCCTTCGTGACGGTGTTCACGCAGCTCGGGGCGGCCTGGGCGGGTGACGTGATGAACCTGATCGTGATCACGGCGGCGTTGTCGTCGTGCAACTCCGGGCTCTACTCCACCGGGCGCATCCTGCGGTCGATGGGGCAGCGCGGCGAGGCCCCCCGGTTCACCCGGTCGCTGAGCTCCCGGCACGTGCCGGTGGGCGGCATCCTCATGACGGCCTCGGTCTACGTGGTGGGGGTGGCGGTGTACTCGTACATCCCCGAAAGGGCCTTCACCATCGCGGTGGCGATCTCCTCCCTCGGGACGGTCACCACCTGGGGCACCCTGATCTACTGCCAGATCAAGCTGCGCCAGGCCTGGATGCGCGGTGAGCTGCCCAGGCCCGCGTTCCGGATGCCGGGCTCGCCCTACACGAACTGGCTGACGCTGGCCTTCCTGGGGCTGGTGGTGGTGCTGATGCCGTTCGCCGACGAGGACCAGCGGCTGGCGTTCTACCTGATCCCCGTCCTGGCGGGCGGGATCTGGGGCGGCTGGCGGCTGGTCAGCGCGAAGCGGGCGCCGGCCACTCACGTTCAGCAGCGTGTAGTCCCGCCTCAATGACGGCCGCCATGATCGGCCGCAGCCCCGGTTCGCCCAGGCGCGGCGCACGCTGCGCCATCGCGGCGACCACCTTGCGCTCCCGCTCGGGGTCGCGCCCGGCGAACCCGCCGACGGGCTTGAGCCGCTGGATCGCCCCGGCCAGCTCGGCGCGGCGCTCCAGGATGACGGCGAGCGCGGCGTCGGTCCGGTCGATCGCCGCGCGGGCCTGGGGCAGGTCCTCCGGCGCCTCGGGGCGGACCACGGCGCCGATCAGCCGGGCGTCCTCCACGGCGGCGTCGACGACCTCGGGCGGCGCGTCGGGGTCGAGCAGGAGCCCGTCGGCGCCCGCCGCGACGGCGGCCCCGGCGAGCACGGCGTCCTTCCCCAGGTAGACGATCACCGGCCGGCCCGACTCCGCGCGGGCGGCCTTCACCAGCGCCAGGTCGGGCACCGCCTCGCAGAGCACGACCGAGGCGTTCCCCTCGGCCGCGCAGCGGTCGGCGGCGGTCAGCCACTCCATCAGCGACGCCTCGCGCGGTCGCCTGAGGATCACCGGCAGGGCCAGGCGGGCGGCGGCCCGGACGAGCGTCAGGTCGTCGACGACGACCGCGACGGCGGGACCGGCGAGGGCGTCGAGTTCGACCGAAGGCGACAACTCGACGAGCAGCGGACCCCCGAGGACCGCGACCGGCCGCCCTTCTCCGATGGTCAGATCCGCGATCCGTACGGACATGTCGTGAGATTACCAGGGCAGTACCGCTCGCGTTTGATCCCTTTGCCATCCATGGGACGATTCATGGGTTCTGGAAGGGGTGGGGATGACGAACGCGGAAGGCCGACTCGTCGGGGGCCGGTACCACTTGATAGAACCCATCGGCCGGGGCGGCATGGGCATCGTGTGGCGGGCCCATGACGAGCTGCTCGACCGCGCCGTGGCGGTGAAGGAGGTCCGGTACGACAGCGCGATGGGCGACGAGCTGCCCGAGCTGAACCGCCGGACCATGCGGGAGGCGCGCGCCGCCGGGCGGCTGACCCATCCGAATGTGGTCGTCGTCCACGACGTGATCGAGGAGGACGGGCGGCCCTGGATCATCATGCAGCTCGTCGAGTCGCGCTCGCTGGGGCAGGTGATCCGCCAGGACGGCCCGCTGACGCCCAAACGGGCCACCGAGATCGGGCTGCAGATCCTCGACGCGCTCCGGGCCGCCCACGCGCAGGGCGTGTTACACCGTGACGTGAAGCCCGAGAACGTGCTGCTCGCCGACGACGGGCGCGTGGTGCTGACCGACTTCGGCATCGCGCGGGTCGAGACCGACTCGACGATGACCCGCACCGGCCTGGTCGGCACCCCCGCCTTCATCGCGCCCGAGCGGTTGCGCGGCGGCCCGGCCCAGCGCGAGTCCGACCTGTGGTCGCTCGGCGCGACCCTCTACGCCGCCGTCGAGGGCCGCCCGCCCCACGACAAGGGCATGGCCATGGCGACCATGCACGCCGTGCTGACCGAGCCGCCCGACCCCGCCAGGAACGCCGGGTCGCTGCGCCCCGTCCTCGACCGCCTCCTGGAGAAGGACCCGGCCACCCGCCCCGGCTACGACGAGACCGCCCGCCTGCTCCGCCGCGCGGCGACCGAGCAGGCCGCGCCCCGTCCCGTCGACGCCTCCGGCTGGCCGTCGCCGCCCTCCCCGCAGCGCGCGGGCCGGGCCAACGGCGTGCCCAAACCGTCGGCGGTGCCCCCGGAGGCCTTCGAGGCGACCGATCCCGACCTGCCGACGACACCGACCAAACACCCCAGGAAATCCGGTCCCGCACGCCCTGACGACGCTCCGGCCGAATCCCCGGCCGGGAAGCCGTCCCCGTCGACGGGCGCCGAACCGGCGGGCCCGCAGACCGGAGACGCGATCCCGGCCCAGCGTCCCGCCGAGGCGGCGAAGCCCACCCCGAAATCCGGCGCGAAGCCCGGCGCGAAGCCCGGCGGGACACCCGCCAAGAAGCCGGTGAAGCCGGCGACGGGTGCGAAACCGGCCGACAAGACCCCCGCCGACCCCGCGTCCGCGGGCAAGGCGGCCTCCGGCGCGGTCGCCGCCGAAGCCGTCGCCGACAAGACTCCGGCCGACGCCGCGGACAAGCCCGCCACCCCCGGCGGAGCGGCCCCCGGCAAGCCCAATGGGGGCGCCAAGCCCGAGGTCGCCCGTGAGGCCGCCCCCGCCGAGCCCGAGCCGGTGCGCGAGTTCGCGCAGGAGGACGGCGCCGAGGCCCGCCGGGAGCCGGCCGCCGAGCCCAAGCCCGCGCCCAAGCCCGGCAACCGCCGCCCGCCGAGCGCCCCTTACGGCGGCGCCGGGGTGCGTCCCGGCGCGGGCCGGCCCGCCGAGACGCCGCGGCCGAGCGAGCCCGCACCGGCCCGTCAGCCGAGCGCGGCCCCGGGGGCCTTCCACGCGGAACCGGTCGGCGCGTCCCCCTTCTTCGCCGACGAACCCGGCCACACCCGCCACGGCGAGCAGCCGTCCGTGCCGCTCCCCGAGTCCGGCCGCCAGGCCTGGACCACGGTCGACATCCCCGAACGCAGGAACGGCCTGCTGAAGGCCGCCCTGATCGCGATCCCGGCGATCCTCGTGGTGGGCGGCGTCGCGTTGTGGCTCGGCATGAAGCAGGCCGACGAGGGCTCCGGCACCGCCGCGACGCTCAAGCCCCCGGCCACCTCCGTCGCCGCCGACCCGTCGGGCGAGCCGTCCGAGGGAACGGGGGGCGAGGAGTCCGGCAAGCCGTCGGCGACCCCCTCGGAGGACGAGGAGAAGGACCCGTCCCCGGAGCCGTCGGAGTCCGCTTCCAAGGACGACGACGAGGAAGACGACGCCGACGCGCTCCCCAAGGGCTGGAAGATGCACACGAACTCGGTGGGCTTCTCCCTCGCCCTCCCCCCGGGCTGGAAGCAGGTCCGCTCCGACTCGGGCAACGTCTGGTTCGAGGGCCCGCTCGACGGCGCCTACCTCCAGATCGGCCACACCAGTTCCCCGGGCAAGGACGCGCTCGCCGACTGGAAGTACCAGGAGGCGAACTCGGCCCGCTACAGCTTCTCGGGCTACAAGCGGATCAGCATGAAGAAGGTCGACTACTTCCGCAACGCCGCCGACTGGGAGTGGACCTTCGAGCCGGGCGGCTTCAAGGGCCACATCCTGAACCGCGGTTTCGTCGTCGACGACAAGCACGGCTACGCGATCCTGTGGAAGACCCGCGACAAGGACTGGGACAAGTACCGCCACTACTTCGACAACTTCGCCAAGTCATTCGAACCCGCCAAGTAGGCCCCGTTATGGGACGATGCCAAACGGTTCGAAGGGGGATGATGTGGAAGGGTCGCGCCGCCTCGCGGGGAGGTACCAGCTCGAGGAGCGGATAGGCCGCGGTGGGATGGGCGTCGTCTGGCGCGCCCACGACGAACTGCTCGACCGCCCCGTCGCGGTCAAGGAGGTCCTCTACACCGCGCTCAGCGACGACGACCGCGCCGAGTTCAACCGCCGCACCATCCGCGAGGCCCGCGCGGCCGGCCGGCTGTCCCATCCGAACGTGATCGTCGTCCACGACGTCATCGAGGAGGACGGCCGCCCCTGGATCGTCATGCAGCTGGTCCGCTCGACCTCCCTGGGCGACGCGCTGCGCGAGCACGGCCCGCTCGTGCCCGACCGGGTGGCCGCCATCGGCGCGCAGGTCCTCGACGCCCTGATGACCGCCCATGCGGCCGGCGTCCTCCATCGCGACGTGAAGCCCGAGAACGTGCTGCTGACCCCCGACAACCGGGTGGTGCTCACCGACTTCGGCATCGCGTCCATGACCGAGGACCCGTCGGTGACCCTGACGGGCTCGATCACCGGCACCCCGGCATTCCTGCCGCCGGAACGCCTGTCCGGTCACCCGGCGACCCCCGAGTCCGACCTGTGGTCGCTGGGCGCGACCCTGTGGGCGGCGGTCGAGGGCCGCTCCCCCTTCGACCGGGGCACGCCGATCGCGAGCATGGCCGCGGTCCTCCACGAGGAGACCCCGGTCGCGCACCGCGCGGGCCCGCTGGCGCCGGTTCTCGATGGCCTGATGTGCAAGGACCCCGTCCGCCGCATGGGCCCCGACGAGGCCATGGACCTGCTCCACCGGGCCGCGAGCGGCCGGTGGAACCCCCAGTCCAGGAACACCCCGCAGAACACCCCGCGGAACGCCACTCCGGCGGGTCACCCCGGGGCGTTCGCCGACCGGGGGACGACCGGCACCGGCCCCCGCGACGGGTTCGGCTCCCCCGGCTTTCCGGGTCAGGGCGGTCCGGTGAGCACTCCGCCCGACGGCATGGGCGCGCCCGGCCACTTCTCCGGCGGGCAGCCGCACACGTTCGGCGGCCAGGCGTTCGGCGCCCCCACCTACGGTTCGCCGGGGACGCACGGGCACCCGCCGGCCGACGTCACGGCCGCCCCGCAGGAGAAGGACCGTGACAAGTTCCTGATCGTCACGCTGGCCACCCTGCTGGTCGCGCTGGTCGGCATCGGGGGCTATTTCGCGTACACGACCCTCAATCCCGCCGCCGACCCGGGCGTCGTCACCGGTGGTCCCGGCCCGGTCACCCAGCCCGCCCTCGAACCGTCGGCCGAGCCCTCGCCCGAACCGTCCGCGGCGCCCTCTCCGGAACCCACGCCCGAGATCAGCGACGCCCCGCCCCTGCCGCAGGGCTGGAGCGAATACCGAGACGACGACCTGCGGTTCGCGGTGGCGTTGCCGCCGGGGTGGGAGCCGTACCGGAAGGAAGGGCAGCGGGTCTACTTCCAGGGGCCGGGCCTGAAGGGCTACCTGCAGATCGACCTCACCCCGTGGGAGCGCGACGACCCGGTGGAGGCGCTGGAGGTGGTCGAGCAGGCCTCGACCTCCAAGGGGTACCTGCGCGGTTACAAGCGCATCGCGTTGAAGCGCACCGCGCTCGTCGTCGGCGGGTTCGACGCCCCGGGCGCCGACTGGGAGTTCCTCCACACCACGTCGGCGGGCGTGCAGCGCGTCTACGACCGCGCGTTCCGCATCGACAACCAGTGTTACGCCATCTACTTGCAGGTCCCGCAGGCCTCCTGGGAGAGGGCCGCCCCCTGGTTCCGGATCTTCGCCCGAACGTTCCGGCCGATCTGATGTCCGCACGGCACGACGCGGTCCGCGCCGGTCTCGGCGTCGGGCTCGCGGTGGGGGTGTCGGGGCTGGCGTTCGGCGCGGCGGCGGTGACGGCCGGGTTGTCGGTGGCGCAGGCGTGCGCGCTGAGCCTGTTCGCCTTCACCGGCGCGTCGCAGTTCGCGCTGGCGGGGGTCGTCGCCGGGGGCGGGGCGCTCGTCCCGGGCGTCGCGGGCGCGCTGCTGCTGGGGGCGCGCAACGGCCTGTACGGCCTGCGCCTGGCCTTCGTCCTCCCGGCCCGCCTCCGCGCGTTCACCGCCCACGGCGTCATCGACGAGACCTCGGCCGTCGCCTTCGCGCACCCCGGCGCGGCCCGAGCGGGCTTCTACGCCACGTTCGCGAGCCTCTACGTCACCTGGAACCTGACGACGTTCCTGGCGGCCGCAGGCGCCTCCGCGGTCGCCGACCCGTCGGTGTTCGGCCTCGACGCGGTCGGGCCGGCCACGTTCCTGGCCCTGCTCTGGCCCCGGCTGAAGGAGTCGCCGGAAGACCGGAAGGTGGCGCTGGCCGGGGTGGTCATCGCGCTGGCCGCCACCCCGTTCCTGCCGCCCGGCGTGCCGGTCCTGCTCGCGGCGGCGGGCGCGCTGGCGGTGCTGGTCAGATGAGCCTCTGGTGGGCCGTGATCGCCACGTGCGCCGGCTGCTATCTGCTGAAGTACGCCGGTCTCGCGGCCCCGCGCAAGGTGCTCGACCACCCGGCCGTGCAGCGGTTCGCCACGGTCGTGCCGGTGGCGCTGCTGGCCGCGCTGATCGCGGTCCAGTCGTTCGGCCAGGGTTTCGACTGGCCCAGAACCGCGGGTCTGGCCGCCGCCGTGGCGGCCCTGCTGCTGCGTGCCCCGTTCCTGGTGGTGCTCGTCGTCGCGGCCCTCGTCACCGGACTGCTGCGAATATCGGGCATGTGATTCGCCAGGCGGGGTAGCCGGGCGGCATGCCCGAGTCTCAAACGTCCGACCGTATCGTCGCCAGCCGTTATCGCCTGATCGAACCTCTCGGCCGGGGTGGCATGGGCACCGTGTGGCGTGCCCTGGACGAAACCCTGGAACGCGAAGTCGCCGTCAAAGAGCTCAACGCCGACCTGTCCGGCGCGGACCGCGAGATCTTCACGATCCGCACCCTCCGCGAGGCGCGCGCCGCCGGCAGGGTGGGCCACCCGGCGGTGGCCGCCGTCTACGACGTCTTCGAGGAACGCGGCCACCCGTGGATCGTGATGCAGTACGTCCCGTCCACGACCCTGGGCGCGCTGATCCGCGACGAGGGCCCGATGCGACCCCACCGGGTGGCGACCATCGGCCTCCAGGTGCTGAGCGCCCTGAAGGCGGCCCACCAGGCGGGCGTGCTGCACCGGGACGTGAAACCCGACAACGTGCTCATCACCCCCGACGGCCGCGCGGTGCTGACCGACTTCGGCATCGCGGCGATGGAGGACGACAGCCCGGTGACGAGGACGGGCTCCCTCGTCGGCACGCCGGCCTTCATCAGCCCGGAGCGTGCGGCAGGGGGCCGCGCGGTCCGCGCCTCGGACCTGTGGTCGCTCGGCGTGACCCTCTTCCTGGCCGTCGAGGGCCGTTCCCCGTTCCACCGGGGCCACGCCATGGCGTCGCTGGCGGCGGTCATGTACGAGCCGTACGGGCAGCTCTACCACGCTGGACCCCTCACCCCCGTCCTGCACGGCCTCCTGGAGAAGGACCCGGCCCGCCGGATGACGGCGGCGGAGGCCGAGAGCCACCTCCACAACATCGTCAACGGCATCACGTCGGAGCCGACGGCCCCCTTCGTCCCGGTGCCGCCGCCCGCGCCCGTGAAGGAGCGCCCACGCAAGAGGTGGCCCTTCACGGCGGTCGTCTCGGCCGTCCTGGCGGTGGGGCTGAGCGCGGGCACCGTCGCGTACATGACGGCGGGAGACGCCCCCGTGAACCCGGCCGACACGATCCCGGCGCAGGTCCCCGCAAAGAAGAAGGTCACGTCCACCCCCGAGCCCACTTCCGAGGCCACGGCGGAGAAGACGGCCGACGAGGAACCGGCGGCCCCGCCGGCCGAACGCGGGCAGGAGGAGCGGCGGCAGCCGGAGAGGGCTCAGGCCCCCTCCCCAAAAGCCAGTCCGTCCGCGCGGGCGAGCAAGGAGACGAGCCCCCCGGACGAGGAGTCCGAGGAAAAGCCGAGCCCGACGGCCGGGCCCACGGAAGAGCCCGCGGAAGAGCCGTCGACGGAGGAGAGCGCCGGGGAGGAAAACCAGGGCCAGGAGGACCGAAGCCTGGAAAGCACAGGTCAGCTTGAGGGCCGACTTCCTGACGAATGATCACCCCTAACGGGGTCACGACCGGGCACGATCCGCACATGGACGACATCACCGGCGGAATCCTCAAACTCACCGACGACCTGGCCCTGACGAGAATGGGCTACGGCGCGATGCGCCTGACGGGCCCGGGGATCTGGGGCCCGCCCGAAGACCCGGCCGAGGCGATCCGCGTGTTGCGGACCGTCGCCGACCTGGGCCTCCTCCACATCGACACCAGCGACTACTACGGCCCCCACGTGGTGAACGACCTCATCCGCGAGGCCCTGCACCCCTATCCGGACGGCCTGCGCATCGTCACGAAGGTCGGCGGCAGACGCGGCGCCGACAGGTCGTGGCTGCCCGCCCTGACCGAACCGGAACTGATCGAGGCCGTGTACGACAACCTCAAGCGCCTGGCCGTCGAACGCCTCGACGTGGTCAACCTGAGGATGTTCGACACCGGCGACCCGACCGTCCCCTTCAGCGTGCTGGCCGCCCTCATGGACGAGGGCCTGATCGGCCACCTGGGCGTCAGCAACGTCACCGCCGACCAGCTCGTGGTCTGCCGGGGCATCGCGCCGGTGGTCTGCGTCCAGAACGCCTACAACGTGGCCGACCGGAGCGACGACGCCCTGGTGGACGTCTGCGCCGAGCAGGGCATCGCCTACGTCCCGTTCTTCCCGCTGGGCGGCTTCTCCCCGCTCCAGTCGGAGGTCCTGGACGAGGTGGCGGCGGACCTGGGCGCGACGCCCCAGCAGACGGCGCTGGCGTGGCTGCTCCACCGCTCCCCGACGATCTGCGTCATCCCGGGCACGTCGTCGGTGGCCCACCTGCGGGAGAACGTGGCGGCCTCGGGCCTCCGGCTGCCGGGCGACGCGCTGGCGCGGCTCGGCTCACTCGGCTGAGGTCACGACTCGGCGATCACGTCGAGCGCGTGGGCCAGGTCGGCCGGATAGTCGGCGTTGAAGGTGACCCACTCCCCCGTCGAGGGATGCTCGAAGGCCAGCATCACCGCGTGGAGCCACTGCCGGGACAGGCCCAGCCGGGCCGAGATCGTCGGGTCGGCGCCGTATTGCAGGTCGCCCACGCACGGGTGCCGCATGGTCGACATGTGCACCCGGATCTGGTGGGTGCGGCCGGTCTCCAGGCGGATGTCGAGCAGGGAGGCCGACCGGAAGGCCTCCAGCGTGTCGTAGTGGGTCACCGAGTCCTTGCCGCCGGCCACGACGGCCCACCGTCCGTCGCCGGAGGGGTGCCGGTCGATCGGCGCGTCGATGGTCCCGCGCAGCGGGTCCATGTGGCCCTGGACCAGGGCGTGGTAGCGCTTCTCGACGGTGCGTTCCTTGAAGGCGCGCTTCAGCAGGGTGTAGGCGCGCTCGCTCTTGGCGACGACCATGCAGCCGGTGGTGTTGGCGTCGAGCCGGTGCACGATGCCCTGCCGCTCGGCCGCGCCGCTGGTGGAGACGCGGTGGCCGGTGCCGAGGAGGCCACCGATGACCGTCGGCCCGGTCCAGCCGACGGAGGGGTGGGCCGCCACGCCGATGGGCTTGTTCACCACGACGACGTCGTCGTCTTCGTACAAAATCGTCATCCCGGGGACCGGCTCGGCCACCGGCATGGGCGCGGAGACCGGCGGGGGGATGGTGACGTCGAGCCACGACCCGGCCGAGACCCGGTCGGACTTGCCGGCGGGCGAGCCGTCGACGAGGACGTCGCCGCCGACGATGAGCTCGGCCGCGCGGGTGCGCGAGAAGCCGAAGAGACGAGCGAGAGCGGCGTCGAGCCGCTCTCCCTCCAGCCCGTCGGGCACGGGCAGCGAACGCTGGTCAGGCATCCTTGACCGCTCCCTCGCGGGTGCCGTCGATCTGGTAGCCGCGCCAGGCCAGGAACACGGCCAGGATGCCGCCGCAGACGATCGCCGAGTCGGCCACGTTGAAGATCGGGAAGTTGGTCGCGGGGAAGACCTGGACGAAGTCGACCACGTGGCCCTGGAACGGCGCCGGCGACCGGAAGATCCGGTCGGTCAGGTTCCCCAGGGCGCCTCCGAGCAGGAGGCCGAGGTCGATCGCCCAGGGCAGCGAACGCAACTGCCGGGCGGTGCGGATGATCGCGCCGATCACCACCGAGGCGATGATCGTGAAGACGATCGTCATGCCGGTCCCGATGGAGAACGCCGCCCCCGGGTTCCGGATGACGTTGAAGACCAGCACGTCGGGGATCAGGACCGTCGGCAGCCCGTCTTCGAAATGTTCGACCACGAGGTACTTGGTGATCACGTCGAACACGTAGATGGACACGGCCACGGCGGCGAGGAGCTTGATCCGCCGCGCCCGCGTCGTCTCGTTCTGCGTCAGCGGCGTTCCTCCCGCTGCTTGCACGCCACGCACAGCGTCGCCCTCGGGAACGCCTGCAGACGTTCCTTCCCGATCGGCCGTTGGCACGATTCGCACACCCCATATGTTCCCGCGTCGATACGGGCGATCGCCCGCTCGTTCTGCGCGAGCAGGTCGCGCGCATTCAGGGTAAGGGCGATCTCACGTTCGCGCTCATAGGTCTTGGCTCCGGCGTCGGCCGGGTCGTCGCCGGCGCCCTCGGACGAGTTGCCGAGCGCGAGGGACGCCTCGGCCCGTGCGATGTCGACCTGCAGCTCCTCGATCTCGGTCAGCAACCGGTCGCGGACGGCGGCGAGTTCATCGGCGGACCAGACGTCCTCAGTGACGGCGGTCTTGGCCGCGCGCGTGGCCATGGGGCCTCCCAAATGCAGTGTTGGTGCAAGTCCGGGCATCGTAGGTATGCGAAAACAAGATCGGCAATCGACGCGCCGACGCTTTTACGCCATCCGTACCGGACGACTTGCTCCTCCCCGTTTGCCGCATACCTCCGCGCCGAGATGTGGGTTCAACACCTACGCCTCGCCGCGTGTTCCGCGCTCCCTACCCCGATATCGGGAAGCCAGCACCCGAGCGCTGCGTTATCTTTGGGAATTGCACGGCATTGATGGGGACGAGTACTCACGCACCCCCTCACAGGAGCGACCCGGGGACGGTGGAAGCCCGGGGTGAGGCGCGCGAGGAAGATCACCCCGGAGCCGCCGGAAGAACGGCGTCACGCTCAGTAGAACCGGCAACACAAGAGTGGGCTCCCCGGAAAGGGGGCCAAGGAGGGTGGTACCGCGGGGCCCACGGCCTCGTCCCTCCGCGCCATTGTCCGATGAGCGTGGAGGATCCGTGTCCAGCCACCAGTTCCAACCCCTGCCCGCGCAGGTCGACCTGCCGCGCCTCGAACACGAGGTGCTGGCGCGCTGGCGCGACGGCAAGGTCTTCGAACGTTCTCTCGAACAGAACGCCACGGGCCCGTCGTGGGTCTTCTACGAGGGCCCCCCGACGGCCAACGGCATGCCCGGCGTCCACCACGTCGAGGCGCGCGTCTTCAAGGACGTCTTCCCCCGCTACAAGTCGATGAACGGCTACCACGTGCCGCGCAAGGCGGGCTGGGACTGCCACGGCCTGCCCGTCGAGGTGGCGGTCGAGAAGGAGCTGGGCCTGTCGGGCAAGCCCCAGATCGAGGCCTACGGCATCGCCGAGTTCAACGCCCGCTGCCGCGAGTCCGTCCTGCGGCACGTCGACGCGTTCGAGGAGATGACCGAGCGGATGGGCTACTGGGTCGACATGTCCCAGGCCTACCGCACGATGGACCCGGCCTACGTCGAGGCCGTCTGGTGGTCGCTGAAGGTCGTCTTCGACAAGGGCCTGCTGTTCCGCGACTTCCGGATCACCCCCTACTGCCCGCGCTGCGGCACCGGCCTGTCCGACCACGAGCTCGGCCAGCCCGGCGGCTACGAGACCGTCTCCAGTCCGTCCGTGTACGTCCGCATGCCGGTCACCTCGGGCCGCTTCGCGGGCGTGGACCTGCTGATCTGGACGACCACCCCGTGGACCCTCGTGTCGAACACCGCCGTGGCGGTGCACCCCGAGGTCACCTACGTGGTCGCCGAGAAGGCGGGCGAGAAGCCGGTCGTCGTGGCCGAGCCGCTCGTCGGCGCGGCCCTCGGCGAGGGCTGGACGGTCCGCGAGTCCTTCCTGGGCACGGAGCTGGAGCACACCCCCTACCAGCGGCCCTTCGACCTGGTCGACATCCCCGGCGCCCACTTCGTCGTGCTCGGCGACTACGTCACCGTCGAAGACGGCTCGGGCCTGGTCCACCAGGCGCCCGCGTTCGGCGCCGACGACATGCAGGTCTGCAAGAGGTACGGCCTGCCCGTCGTCAACCCGATCGGCCCCGACGGCCGGTTCCTGCCCGACGTCCCGCAGGTCGGCGGCCAGTTCTTCAAGGACGCCGACGAGGGCCTCACCGCCGACCTCGCGGCGCGCGGCCTGCTGTTCCGCGGCTCGCACTTCGAGCACAGCTACCCGCACTGCTGGCGCTGCCACACGCCGCTGCTCTACTACGCGCTCCCCTCCTGGTACATCCGCACCACCTCGCTGAAGGAGCGCCTGCTCGCCGAGAACGAGGGCACCAACTGGTTCCCCGACACGATCAAGAACGGCCGCTACGGCGAGTGGCTCCGCAACAACGTCGACTGGGCGCTGTCCCGGTCGCGTTACTGGGGCACCCCGCTCCCGTTGTGGATCTGCGACGAAGACCACGTGACCTGCGTCGGCTCGCTGAAGGAACTGGGCGAGAAGGCCGGCCAGGACCTCTCGGCGCTCGACCCCCACCGCCCCTACGTCGACGACGTGGTGTTCCCCTGCGGCGACTGCGGCGGCGAGGCCCGCCGGGTGCCCGACGTGATCGACGTCTGGTACGACTCCGGCGCGATGCCCTTCGCGCAGTGGGGCGCCCCCCACGTCAACAAGGAGGTCTTCGAGGCCGCCTACCCGGGCCAGTTCATCTGCGAGGCCATCGACCAGACCCGCGGCTGGTTCTACTCGATGATGACCGTCGGGACGCTGGTCTTCGACAGGTCGTCGTACGAGAACGTGCTCTGCCTCGGCCTCATCCTGGCCGAAGACGGCCGCAAGATGAGCAAGCACCTGGGCAACGTGCTGCGCCCGATGCCGCTGATGGACCAGCACGGCGCCGACTCCCTGCGCTGGTACATGGCCACCAGCGGCTCCCCGTGGTCGCCCCGCCGCATCGGCCACGCGGCGCTGGAGGAGATCGTCCGGAAGGTCCTGCTGACCTACTGGAACACGGCGAGCTTCTTCACCCTGTACGCCAACGCCTCGGCGTGGACGCCGGGTGAGGCCCCGGCCGACCGGCCGCTGATCGACCGGTGGGCCCTGGCGGAGCTCAACCGCACCGTCGCCGAGGTGACGGCCGCCCTCGACGTCTTCGACACCGCCAGGGCCGGCCGCCGCCTGACGGAGTTCCTCGACGACCTCTCCAACTGGTACGTCCGCCGCTCCCGCCGCCGCTTCTGGAAGGGCGAGGAGTCGGCGTTCGCGACCCTGTACGAATGCCTGGAGACGGTCACCCGGCTGATGGCCCCGCTGGTGCCGTTCACGACCGACTACGTCTGGGAGGCCCTGCGCACCCCCGACGCCCCGTCGTCGGTCCACCTGGCGACCTGGCCGAAGGTGAACCCGGAGTTCGTCGACCCGGCGTTGTCGGAGCAGATGGGCCTGGTCCGCCGCCTGGTCGAGCTGGGCCGCTCGGCGCGCGCGTCGTCGTCGGTCAAGACCCGCCAGCCGCTCGGCCGCGCCCTCGTGGGCGCTCCCGGCTGGGCGGCCCTGTCGGCGGAGCTGCGCGACCTGATCGCCGACGAGCTGAACGTCCTGGCGCTGGAAGACATGTCGGGCTTCTCGGCCGACCTGGTCACCTTCACCGTGAAGCCCAACTTCCGGGCCCTCGGGAAGCGGTTCGGCAGCCAGACCAAGCTGGTCGCCGCGGCCGTCGCGGCGGCCGACCCGGGCACCCTGGCCCGCGCGGTCAGGACCGGCGGCTCGGCCACCCTGGAGGCGGGCGAGCTCGGCGAGGTGACCCTGGCCGGCGACGACCTCATCATCACCGAGCAGCCCAAGTCGGGCTGGGCGGTCGAGACGGGCGCGGTCGACACCGGCACCGGCGAGACCATCGCCCTCGACCTGGCCATGACCGACGAACTCCGCCGGGCCGGCCTCGTCCGCGAGGTCATCCGCCTGGTCCAGGACGCCCGCAAGTCGACCGGCCTGTCGATCACCGACCGCATCGACCTGTGGTGGTCGGCCGACGGCGACCTGGCGGCGGCCCTGCGGGAGGGCGGCTCGCTGGTGGCCGAGGAGGTGCTCGCGACCGCGTTCGCGGAGGGCTCCGCCGACGGCCTCCACACCCACGAGGACACCGACCTGGGGCTGCGCTTCCAGCTCCGCAAGGCCTGACCCCCGACGTGCGACACCGGAGCCCGGCGGACCCGATCCGCCGGGCTTCTCCGGATATGGGGAGCGAGACGGTGGAACGCCGCCGGGTGATCTTCGCCGGCCGGATGGGATCGCAGGGCCGCTCCATGTCGAAGGCCGGCCCGATGGCCACCCGTGAATACGATCAACCTCGGCGTCCTGGTACTGACCTGCCACGCCCGCCGCCGGGGGAGGCACATCCGGGTCGCGTCCCCCTACCCCCGGAACTCGCACGCCTCCCGGCGAATAATCCGGACGCCGCCGGGCAGACGCTTGCGCGGGGTGCTACATGGGGCGAAGAAAGGCCCGGCCGGATCAGATCCGCCGGGCCTTCTTCATGCGAAGTCTCAGGATTTGTCGCAGACCGTGCAGGGCGTCAGGCCCGCCTCTTCGGCGGCCGGCTCGGACATGGTCTCGATGCCGTCTTCCTCACCCTTGATCAGCGGGCAGTCGGGCGCGTGGTAACGCCGGGTGCCCTCCATGACCTTCACCATGGGCGGCGGCAGCTTGCGCTCGACGGTGTCACCGTCACGGTCCTCGCCGGCCTCTTCCTTCTCGGCCACAGGTGAGGCGGTGGGCCGGGAGAAGGCGTTCCAGGAGGAGGAGGCCTCGGGGATCGCGATGGACGGCTTGACGAGCCCCTCGGCGGGCTCGGGACCGGCCTCGGCGGGCTCGGCCTGCTCCTTGGCGGAGGGCTTCGACGCGCCGGCCTCGGGGGCGGCTTCCGACTTGGCGGCCTCGAACTTGGCGACCCCGGGAGCGCCTTCCGGCCTGCCGGTCTTGATGGCGGCCCCGGGAGCGGCTTCCGGCGCGGCGGCCTTGAGCTTGGCGGCTTCGGGGGCGGCTTCCGGCGCGGCGGCCTCGAACTTGGCGGCCCCGGGAGCGGCTTCCGGCGCGGTGGCCTCAGGCTTGGCGGCTTCGAAGTCGGCGGCTTCGGACTCGGCCGCTTCAGAGGTGGCGGCCTCAGACGTAACGGCCTGAGGCTTGGCGGCTTCGGGCTTCCCGGATTGGGGCCTGGCCGATCGGGGCTCGGCGTCTTCGGACCGGGCGGCCTCGAAGGCCGGGACCGGGCTCTCGGCCTCGGCTTCCCCGGGCTTCGCGCGGGCCGCGGAGTCGCCCTTGGCGTAGGGATTGACCCTCGCCGACGGCTCTTTCCTGCCCACGGGTTCCGCGGGGCGGACCGGCTCGGGCCAGCCGCCCGACGTGGCGGGCCGGTCGGACGGGACCGGCTCCGGCCATCCGGCCGACGGCGGTTCGGCGCGGAAGACGGCGGTGGACTCGGACGGCTCCAGAGAGGGAGCCACGGGCGGGACCACAGGGGCGACGGGAGGGGTGGAGGCGGCCGGAGGCACCGAACCGGCGCGCCCGGGGGTGTCGGCCGGCTCCACCCTCGCTTCCTGGACAGTGGTGGCCCAGGTGTCGTCTGCGGCTGCGTCGACGACGCAGGTCGTGCAGGGCGTGAAGCCCTCTTCCCTGGCCTCCTCGACCGTCAGTTCCTCGGTCTCGCGGCCGACGAGCTGCCGGCAGCCGGACCGGTGGAACCGCTTGCGGCCGGGGATCACCAGGACGATCGAGTCGGGCCCCAGCCCGGGGACGGGCACCGGGGCGGTCACGGTCGGGTTGGGCGGATAGGTAGGGGGAATCGTCGGCGGCACCGGTGACGCGGGCGCCATGACCGTCGGCGCACCGTAGACCGGCATTCCGGCGTGGGCCATCTGCGGCGCCATGTGCGGCACCATCTGCGGCGCCACGGCGGCCTGATGGGCCTCGACAGCGGCCCGGCCTCCGGCGGGGAACAGCTCGTGACGCCTCAGCAGCGCCCCGATCAGCAGGCAGACCGCGCTCAGCACACTGATCACGATCGACCACATCACGAGGAATGCCATCCCGAGTACGACACCGGCGATCAGCAGGACGATCGCCGCGAGGACAAGGGCGGCACTGACAAGGATCACGGGGGGCGGCCTTCCGAACTACCTGTACGCGTGCGTGAAGCGGAAACCCTACCGGCGCTCGCCGTGAGAGCCGTCGGGGGCGGGGAACCCTCCGGAGTGCTGCTCGGTGGCGAACGGGTTGGGGACGGCCTGGATCTGCGGACCGGGGGCGACGGCGTGGGCCATCTGCGGCTGGCCGGGCTGGCCCTGCTGCATGGCCGGGTTGCCGACGATCGGGAAGCCGCCGCTGCCCTCGGCCTGGACGTTCAGCTCGGCGAGCTGGTTCTCCAGGTAGAGCTTCAGACGGCTGCGGTATTCACGCTCGAAGCTGCGGAGCTCGTCGACCTTGCGCTCGAGCTCGTCGCGGGTCTGCACCAGCGAGCCCATCGCCTGGCGGTGGCGCTCCTGAGCGTCACGCTCCAAAGTCTCGGCGCGCGCACGCGCGTCGCCGATGACCTGCTCGGCCTGACGGCGGGCCTTGCCGAGGACCTCGTCGGCCTCGCGGCGGGCGCGGGTGACGGTCTCGTCGGCCTCGCGGCGGGCGTCGGCGATCGCCTGGTCGGCGGTCTGCTGCGCCAGCGCGAGCACGCGGGCCGCGGTGTCCATGTTGTCTTCGGCCGGGGGCAGCCCCATGCCGACGGGGACGGGCTCGGGGCGCACCGGCTGCGGCGGAGCCATCGGCTCCGGCTGCTGCATGGGGGCCTGCGGGGTCTCGGCGACGGGAGCGGGGGCCATCTGCATGCCGCCCATGGCCATGCCGCCCGGGACCTTGCCCCGGAGACACTCGGCCAGCTTGGCGCGCAGCTCCTCGTTCTCCTGGATGAGGCGGTCGAGCTCCGCCTCGACCTCGTCGAGAAAAGCGTCCACCTCTTCCTCGTCGTAGCCCGGTCGCAACCGGGTGGTACTGAACTGCTTGTTCCGCACGTCGGCGGGCGTCAGCGGCATTTGGGTCTCCTTGGCGCGCTTGGAGTCTGTCCGGAGGGACGGTACCCGATCAACGAAGCGCGGACACGACTTGGATCAAGACCAAGACCACAATGAACAGCACTGTGAAGCTTAGGTCAAAGGCCACCGTACCCAACCTGAGGGGAGGAATGAAACGGCGGAGAAACTTGAGAGGTGGGTCGGTGGCGGTGTATGTGGCCTCCGCCAGGACCAGCACCGGGCCCCTGGGCCGCCAGGATCTGGCGAACGCCTGGACCGTCTCGAAGATCATCCGTCCGATCAGCAGAACCAGGTAGAGGGCCAGGACAGCGACCAAGATCTCACTAACGATCCCCACGGTCGAGCCTCGCCTCCGTCCAGGTCCGCATCCTCCGGGCGTTCGGGCCGCCGGGGAGCCGCTCACTGTTCATACACGGAACTCTAGCTCTGGTTGAAGAAGCCGCGTTCCGCGATCCGTGCCTTGTCCTCAGCCGTCACCTCGACATTGGCCGGGGACAACAGGAACACCTTGTTGGTAACACGTTCAATGCTGCCGTGTAGGCCAAAAATCAGACCTGCCGCAAAATCGACCAGCCGTTTCGCGTCGCTGTCAACCATCTCGGTCAGATTCATGATGACCGGGGTGCCCTCGCGGAAGTGCTCACCGATCGTGCGCGCCTCGTTGTAGGTGCGGGGATGGAGCGTGGTAATCCGCGCCAGATCGGTCGTACGCCGCTCGATCACGGCCGCGGAGGGTCGCGGCGCCGGGATCGGGGAGTCGTCGCCCGCGTCACGGCCCTGGGTGCCCTGCGGGTTGAAGTCGCCAGGGATGTCGTAGTCGTCGCCGAACTCGTCGGCGTACTCGCGGTATCGGTCGTAACGGTCGTCGTCCTCCACGAGACCGAGGTAGACCGCCATCTTGCGCATCGCGCCGGCCATCGCTCCGTCGTCCTCCGTCTACCGTGCCCATGGCTGAAGGTCCGTGGCGGAACCCTGCCCGTCGTTGAGGCAGATCCCTGCGCGAGCCACGGCCGGCCTTCGGCCGTCCGCGTCTCTCGCGGAGGCGAACCGCTGATCGTACCTACTTGTTACTCGGGGGACATTACCTGACGAAGGGCTTCCGGCGGCCGAGCAACGCCGTACCGACTCGCAGGTGTGTCGCGCCGTTGGCTATCGCTTGGGGCAGATCGCCGCTCATGCCCGCCGAAATGATGTTCGCGTGGTGATGATCTTTTTGTACGGCTTGCGCCACCCCGTACAACCGGGCGAACGCGGGAGCCGGGTCCTCCCCCAGCGGCGCCACTCCCATGACGCCCCGCAGGGCGAGCCCGGGAAGCGCGGCCAGGGAGTCGGCGAGCGGGAGGACGTCGGCGGGAAGCGCGCCCCCTCGGCCGGCGCGGCCGTCGAGGGAGACCTGGATGAGGCAGCCGATCTCACGCCCGGCGCGGACGGCCTCGCGGGACAGCGCCTCGGCGAGGCGGAGCCGGTCGACGCCGTGCACCAGGTCGGCGTAGGCGACCACGGACCGGGCCTTGTTGGTCTGCAACTGGCCGATGAAGTGCCAGGTCAGCGCCAGGTCGGCACATTCGGCGGCCTTGGCGGCGGCTTCCTGGTCGCGGTTCTCCCCGACGTCGGCGACGCCGAGCCCGGCCAGGAGGCGGACGTCGGAGGCGGGGTAGGTCTTGGTCACCGCGATGAGCGTGATCTCGGAGCGGGACCGGCCGGCGGCGGCGCACGCGTCGGTGATGCGGCGTTCGACCTCGGCCAGCCCCGCCGCGATCTCCTCACCCCGGGGGGAGGGTGCGGCGTGGGTCATGGATGAGCGGTTACTTCAGGAAGTCGGGCACGTCGAGTTCGTCTTCCTGCTCTTCGAAGACGACCGGGCGGCGCGGCACCGGCTGGGTGACCTTGGAGGTGATCGGCGTCGGCGGCTCGGTCGGGCGCGGGATCGCGAACGGGCCGGTGCCCGACGCGCTCTGCTGCTCGGGCCGGGCCTCGGCGCTCTCGCGGGTGCCGAACGCGCCGGTCGACACGCTGGCCTCGCGCTCGGCCGGGGCCGGGGCGGGCTGCGCGGCCGGGGTGGCCGGCTGCGCGACCGGGGCCTGGTTGGCCGGCGCCGAGGAGACGGGCCGGATCGGCTGGGCGGGCTGCGCCGGAGCCGGGCGCGGGGCCGGGG
>NZ_BBXE01000038.1 GCF_001570565.1 Herbidospora yilanensis
CCTCAGCCGCCCGCGCGACCCGGCTCCGCAGCTCGCGATAGGTGAGCGTCACATCCTTGTACGTGACCGCCGCGTGGTCGTCGTCCCCGAACCGCAGCAGGTCGTCCACGCGCGACAGCACGGCTCAGTACCCCGTCCGCGCCGAGTCCAGCAGCGCCGACAACCGCGTCCACAACGACCCCACCGTCGCGAACGTCTCCTCGTCGAGGATGTCGTCGGGCAGTTCCCGGTCGTACCCGTCCTCCAGATCGACCAGCAACTGCACCACCCCCATCGAATCCAGCCCGAGCGCGGTGAGATCGTCACCGGGAGCCAGGTCACCCGGGCCGGCGTAGGGCAGGTGCCGGCGGAGAATGGCCTGGAACTCGTGAGGTATTTCCATCACGGGTCTCCTTGAAATCCCTGCGCTGAATTACCTCGTTCAGGGTCATTGAATTTCTCGACAACTGTCAAGAAAGGGCTCTGGCAGCTTTTTGCCTAAGACAACATGCCAGCGGCAGGTCAGGACGGCGGACGTCTTCTCATTTAGCCTGAGTAGGCTGAACCGTTCAACCGCAGGAGGCGGGGTCGCCGATGAACACGAATCTCGGCTGGGGCCAGCATTACATCTGGCTCCGTTACCACGAACTGCCGCCGCACGCCCGCCACAATACACATATCATTCTGAATCTAGAGATTCCAGCGGGCCTGACGATCCCGAACTGCCGGGCGGTTCTCAACCAGACGATCCGCAGGCACGAGACGCTGCGCACCACCTACCACTTCGACCTCGACGGCGATCCCTACCGGGTCGTCCGCCCGCCCGGCCCGTGTCCCCTCGTCGTCCTGTCCGCCGAGAAGGACGGCACGGCCATGCCCGCCGAGGTCGTGGAGCGGCTCGGCACGACCGAGTTCGACATCGCCGAAGAGTGGCCGATCCGGGTCGTCATCATCACCACCGAGGGCGTGCCCCGGCAGGCGGTGGTGGTGCTGAACCATCTCGCGGTGGACATGTGGACGGTCACGGAGCTCAAGCGCGAGATGTGGGCGAGCTGCGCGGGCGTGGTGGCCCGGCGGCCCACCGCGGTCGAACCGGTCCGGCACCGCCCCTCCGATCTCGTCCGGCACGAGGCGTCTCTGGACCCGGCGCCGGCGCTGGCGTACTGGGAGAAGGAGATCGAGGCCATGCCGGCCGACGGGTTCGGCGCACGCCGCCGGCCCGGTCCGCCCGTGGAGACGCTGCGGGCGTCGCTGGTCTCCCCGGCCCTGCTGGGCGCCGCGCAGCGGATCGCCGCCCGCCACCGGGTGTGGCCGTCGCAGGTGCACCTGGCGGCCTACACGGCGCTGATGGCCGCCTACACCGGCGGCCCGTCCTTCGACCATCTGACGCTCACCGGCAACCGCGAGAGCGGCCCGTACTCGCAGGTCCTGACCTGCATGTTCTCTCCGCTGCTCATGCGCGTCGACGTGCGGGACGACCCGCCCTTCGCCGAGTTGCTCGCCCGCGTCGCCGACCGGTTCGAGCAGGCGCGGCAACACGCCTACGTCCCGTACGACGCGGTGGTCGAGCTGCTGGCCAGGAAGGGCACCCGGCTGGCCTCGGAGTTCAACTTCATCAAGCAGCCCACCCTGGAGTCCCGCGCGCGGCGCAGCAGGATCACCTGGCAGCCGGCGGCCGCCGCTTACGGCACCGACACCTACGTCCGGGTCGACCAGTGGCAGGACTCCGTCGTGGTCGCGCTGAACGCCGCCTCCTCCGTCATGGACGGGGGCGCCGTCGAGCGGTTCCTGCGTGCCCTGGAGACCACGATCCTCACCTACGACGCGACGCCGGACGGCCTGCGGACCAGCGACATCGCCGCACTGGCCGGCTTCGCCCCGGCGCCTCCGCCCGGCCCGTGGCACGACATACGACGTGTCCCGGAGCAGGGGGCGGTGGAGGTCCTCGCGGCCGCCGTGGGCCAGGCGAACGGACTCGCCGACGTCGACCCGGCCCAGAACTACGCCGAGGCCGGAGGCAGGGTCCTGCGGATTCCGCGGGTGCTCGCCCTGCTCCAGGACCTCGGATGGGCGGGAGTCACCCTTCACCAGCTCACCGGGGTCACGCCGCTGAGCACCCTGGCGGGCCAATTACTACAACCCGGAGTTCGATCATGACTGAACTGTCTGCGGAGACCATAAGCAAGTCCCACCGACTCGTCGCCTCGGAGCAGGAGCTTCGCGCCGCCATCGACCGCGAGCTCGCCACCACGAACCTGGACGAACTCGTCGTCATGGGCGGCCACTTCATGTTGTTCGAGGAGGAGGGCACCGGCCGGCTCGTCCCCGGCGTCCTGGAGGAGCAGTCCACCACCACGATGCGCGACCGGATCGCCGGCCGGGTCGGGATCTTCCCCGGATACACCTGGCGGCTCTCGGTCGACCTGATCAAGTCGTACGAGGCGATCGTCGCCGACCGCAGACTGCTGCTGCTGATCAACGACTGGCAGTACGTCCCCACCGGCGGCCGTCCCGCCAGTGAGCTCCGCGCCGAGTTCCTCGACGGCTTCACCGGGCTGCCCGACGGCTACGAGCGCATCCTGCGCGAGGCGGGGCTGGACGCCGGGAGCGTGCTGCCCAGCCGCAAACATCCGCTGGCGTTCCCGGAGACCTGGCTCAAATACCGTTTCCAGAAGGCCGCCGACAAGTTCGTCAAGCAGGGCAAGCTCGAAAAGCGGGTGCTGGAGTCCGGCGCGAAGGACACCGAGGTCTCGTTCCTGGACGAGTCGGGCAACTACCGCACGCTGATCAGCTGCGGCGTCACCGGCTGCGCCGGCGAGATCACCGAGATGATCTCGGAGGTCCACCAGGCCGGCTACCGGACCATCGTGATCTTCGCCCCGGGCGAGTGCCTGTCCCCGGTGCGGACCGGAGTCGAGATCGCGCTCAGCCTCTACGGGCTCACCGGCATGACCGTCGTGATCGCCGACCCCGGCGGCAGCGGCGAGATGTCCACCGACGAGATCTACTCGAAGCTGGTGACGGTCAGCACCTTCCGGAGTTGAGGGCGGAACGATGGACGTCATATACCTGGACAACTGCGCCACCACCCGGGTGGACGAAGAAGTGCTCGACGCGATGCTGCCGTATCTGCGGGAAGAGTTCGGCAACCCGTCCTCCCCACACCTGCTGGGCAAGCGTGCCCGCAGGGCGGTGGACGGGGCCACCGAGTCCGTCGCGCGGCTCCTCGGCGCCGACCCGGCCGGCGTCGTGTTCACCTCCGGCGCGACCGAGAGCAACAACATCGCGCTGCTCGGCGCGTTCGGCCACGACGACCGCTCCCCGGTCAACGCGGTGTTCTGCCCCACCGACCACAAATCGTCGTTGTCGGTCGCCCGCGCGCTGCGCGGGCGCGGCGTCGACATCCGGACCATGGCGGTCCGGGCCGACGGCGTGGTCGACCTGACCCGGTTCGCCGGCCAGCTCGACTTCGACTCCCGGATGGCCACGGTGGCCTGGGTGAACAGCGAGATCGGCACCATCCAGCCGGTCCGCGAGATGGCCGCGCTCTGCCATGAGAGCGGCGCCCTGCTGCACGTCGACGCCGCCCCGGCCGCGGGCCGGATCCCGATCGACGTGGCCGGCGCGGCCATCGACACGCTGGCCATGTCCGCCCACAAGATCGGTGGCCCGAAGGGCATCGGCGTCCTGTACGTCCGCCCGGAGATCCGCCGCAGGATCCGCCCCATCACCTACGGCGGCGGCCAGTACGACCTGCGCAGCGGCACCATCCCCACCCACCTGGCGGTCGGCCTCGGCAAGGCCTGCGAACTGGCCGCCACCCGGATGGAGGAGGACGGCAGGAAGGTCGCGCTGCTGCGCGCGACCGCGCTGGAACTGCTCACCCGCCGGATCCCCGGCCTGCGTCTCAACGGGCGCCCGGAGGCCGGCGTCCCGCACGTGCTGAACCTGGTGCTGCCGGGGGTGCGCGGCGAGAGCCTGGTGGCGAGCCTGCCGTCGGTGGCGCTGTCGACCGGATCGGCGTGCAACTCCGACTCCCAGGAACCCTCACCCGTGCTCATCGCGATCGGGGTGAGCGCCGAGGACGCCAACAACTCCATCAGGATGTGCCTGAGCCCCCGCATGACGGTCGAGGAACTGGTCACCGGACTGAACCTGGTCTGCGACCGGGCCCTGGGCCTGGCCGGAGTCGTGGCGGCGATGCGCTGAGAACAGACACGCTGAGAACACGGGTCCGCCGCCGACGCGGCGGACCCCCTCACGCGCCGCCGGCCAGGAACGTGCGCGCCGCCTGCACACCCGCCTGGAACCTGCTGGTGGCCTCCAGGTCACGCATCAGAGTGGCGATGTGCCGGCGGCAGCTCCGCACCGACATGCCGAGCTTGCGGGCCACCACCTCGTCGGTGTAGCCCTTCGCCATCAGCCCCGCGATGGCCTGCCGCAGGTCGTCGGCGACGTTCGCGTAGCCGGACTCGGCGCCCTCCAGCGGCGTCGCGGTGTCCCACAGGTGGTCGAACAGGTCGAGCAGGAACCGCACGATGCCGTCGTTGTGCACCCGCGCCACGTTGGTCTCGCCGTCCGACAGGCCGAACAGCACGACCAGCGTGCGGTCGAAGACGACCGCGGAGCGCGGCACGTGACTGACCGTGCCGATGGCCGCGCCCGCGTCGATGAGCTGCTTCAGCTTCATCCGGGTGGCCAGGTCGGCCCGGTTCCGGTGCTGGCAGACGATCCGCACGGTGACGCCGCGCGAGAGCAGCGGCAGGTAGGCCCGCGCGAGCTCCTCGGCGTCGTCCTCACCGGACTGCAGGACCAGCACCTCGGTACGGCAGGCGTCCCCGGCCATCTTGAGGAAGCCGCGCACCTCCAGCGACCCGGCCAGGTACTCGATCGGCGACGGCGCGGGGCCGACGAAGTCCCGGATCTGGTCGATCAGCTCCCGCCGCTGGTAGATCTCCCGTTCGACCGAGGAGACCAGCGCGTTGGCCGCGACCTGCGGGTCGACCGGGATGAACCGGTGGGCGGCGCCGTCCACGGCGCGTAACAGGCGGCTCTCGACGAGCTGGTTCACCGCCTCGTTCAGCTCGCGCATGCCGATGCCGAGCTCGCCGGCCGCCACGTCGAGACCGTCGATGGCGCCTTTCCTGGTCGCGTATCGGTAGACACCCGCGATGTCGGCGGGCCATTTGGTGGTCGAATTCATCATGTGTGCTGCCTCCTCAGAGGGTTCTCGTTCGTCGGCTGAACAGGACAAGGGACAGGCTCAGCAGAACGGCGGCCATCAGGCCCAGGACGGCGACTTCGAGCAGCACGTCGCCGAGTCCCGTCCCGGGCCGGGACAGGGTCAGGAGGGCGTCCATTCCCCAGGCGTGCGGGAAAAGGTGGCCGATGGCGTTGAGCGTCTGGCCGGCGGCCTCGGCGGGCCACAGGCAGCCGCCGAGCATGCCGAGCACGATGCCGAGCGGCGGCCCGATCGCGGACGGCTGCGCCGAGGAGCGGACCAGGCTGCCCATCAGGATCGCGGCGCCGGTGGCGACCAGCGCGAAGACGCCCACGACGGCGGCGACGCCGAACGGCTCGCCCCAGGAGACGCCGAACAGCAGCGAACTCACCACCATGATCAGCACCGCCTGGGCGGCGGCCACGATGAAACGGCTGAGCGCCTCGCCGAACAGGACGGCCCCGCGCCGCACCGGGGCGGTGAAGGCCCGGGGCAACATGCCGATGCGGCGGCTCTCGACGAGCGCGGCGGCGACGGCCATGGAGTTGATGAACGTGAACAGCAGCAGGTTGGCCGGGGCGGTGTAGGCGAAGCCCCGCGGGGTGTCGGATGCCGTGTCGGAGTTGACCACCTCGACGTCGGCCGAGGCGGCCTGCGCCCTGCGCACCAGTTCGGCGGCCTGGGCCGGGGTCGCGCCGGCCGAGGTGGCGGCGCGGGTGGCCTCGATGACGCCGGCGACCCGGCCGACGGAGGCGTCGACGGCGCTGCGGGCGGCCATGCCGCTGCCGCTGGACTGGGTCATGACCAGCTCGAACCTGGTCGAGCCCGGCGGGATGACGACTCCGGCGGCCAGCGCGCCGCCCCGGACGCCGGCCCGCAGCTCCTCCTCGCCGCCGACGGCGGTGATCTCCAGGTCGGGGTGCGCGCGCAGTTCCGCCAGGACGGCGGCGGCCACGGGGTCTGAGTCCTGGGCCACCACGCCGACCGGCAGCCGGGAGGCGGCGGCGCCGCCGCCCAGCGCCATGCCGACGAAGATGATGCTGACGAACGGCATCACCACGATGAAGAACAGGCCCACCCGGTCGCGGGAGTGGCGGCGCAGGTTGGCGGCGACCAGCGCGAGAACGGGGTGCGGTCTCATCCGAGGAGTCCCTTCCTGAAGCCCGTCGCGGCGAGCCCGAAGGCGGCCGCGGCGATCGCGCACAGGACGCCGATCGGCAGGGCCACCGAGGCCAGGCCCGCGCCCGAGCCGGCCAGGCCGGTGAGCCCGGTGGTGGTCCAGGCGTTCGGGGTGAACAGGGCGATCTGCTGGAGCAGGTCCGGCAGGGTGTAGAGCGGGACCAGGCTGCCGCCGAAGAACGCGGCCACGAAGGAGATCACCATGATCACTCCGTCCGCCTGGGCGTCGGTCCTGGCGCGGCTGGCGACCAGCATGGTGATCGCGGTGGCGGCCAGCACGTGCGCGAGCAGGAGGGTGAACACGGCCACCGGGTCGCCCCAGGTGGAGCCGAAGATCAGCACCGAGGAGGCCCAGGTGACGCAGACGCTGACCATGGCGAGCACGAACCCGACGACGGCCTTGCCCGCGATCGGGACCCAGCCGTGGATCGGCCCGGCGCGCATCCGGTCCAAGGTGCCCTGTTTGCGTTCGATCAGCAGGCCGCGGAAGGACGCGCCGACCACGAAGAAGGCGAACAGCGCGGCCATGCCGGCGCCGTAGTAGACCGACAGGTCGACCCTGCCGCCGGCCATCGGGTCGTTCTCCAGGGTCAGGGCCGGCCCGGCCGCGCCGTTGCGCTCCACGAACTCCTTGACCTCGGCGGCGGGCACGCCCGCGTCCAGGGAGGCGCGGACCGCGAGCGTGCGGGCCCGCACCAGGCTGGAGATCCGGTCCACCACGGCGTTCGCGACCACCCCAGCCAGCGGCGTGTCCGCCGAGGTCAGCACGCCGACCTGGCCGCCCTCGCCCGCGCCGACGCTGTCGCTGAACCCGGCGGGGAAGATGATCGCGGCCCCGATGTCGCCCGCGTCGAGGGCGCTCTGGGCCTGCTCACGGCCGGGCAGGTCGCGCAGCGTCAGCACACCCTCCAGCTCCGTGGACGCCAGGACCTCGCGGCGGACACCGGCGGGGAACTCGCCGCCGTCCAGGTCGACCATGCCGATGGTGGCCCGCAGCGGCGGGTCGTCACCGCCGAGCGCCACCCCGAACAGGGTGGCCATGGCCACCGGCACGATGATCGCGATGATCAGGGCGGTCCGGTCCCGCACCCGGGTCCGGAGCTCCAGGGCGCTCACCGTGAGAAGCGATCGCAACATGTCAGTCCCTGAGCGTGCTGCCGGTGAGGTGCAGGAAGGTGGCCTCAAGGTCGGGTTCGACGACCTCGACGGCGGTGACGGCGGCGATGCCGTCGACCGTGGAGATGACCGAGGGCAGCAGGTACCGGCCGCCTTCGGCGATCAGCCGGATCGACCCGGCCGCGGTGCGGACCGCCTCGGTGACGCCGCCCAGGCCGCGGAGCTTGGCGAGCGCGGTCTCGACGTCGCCGTCCAGGGTGAGCTCGATCCGGTCGGCCCCGCCGACCAGCTCGACCAGCTCGTGGCGGGTGCCCTCGGCGACGATGGAGCCGTGGTCGATGATGGCGACCCGGTGACAGATGCGCTCGACCTCCTCCATGTAGTGGGAGGTGTAGAGCAGGGCCATGCCGTCGGCCACCAGGCGTTCGAGGCCGTCGAGGATGGACTTGCGGCTCTGCGGGTCGACACCGACGGTGGGCTCGTCCAGGATGAGCAGTTCGGGCCGGTGCAGCAGGGCCGCGCCGATGTTGATGCGCCGCTTCATGCCGCCGGAGTAGGTGTCGAGTTTGGCGTCGGCGCGGTCGGCGAGCCCGACCATGTCGAGCACCTCCGCCACCCGCCCGCGCACCTCCCTGCGCGGGAGACCGAACAGGCGGCAGAAGAAGCGCAGGTTCTCCCGGCCGGTCAGATCCGGGTAGAGGGCGATCTCCTGCGGGACGTAACCGATCTTCGCCTTGGCCGCCATCGGGTCGGCCGAGAGGTCCGCGCCGCCGACCACGACCGTGCCCGCGTCGGGCTTGAGCAGGCCGACCAGCATGGAGATCGTGGTGGTCTTGCCGGCGCCGTTCGGGCCCAGCAGCCCGTAGGCCTCCCCCGGCGCGATGGTGAACCCGACGTCGCGCACCGCGGCCACGCCGCCGTAACTCTTGCTGAGGTTCGCACAGGTCAGCGCGTTGGTCATGGCCGCCACCCCACCGCTTCGCCGGGCTCTCCCTTGGCGGCCACGTTGCCGGCGAAGGTCTGGAGCCCGAGGTCGACGCCGAGCTGGTAGTCCAGCGGCGTGTTGCCGGTGACCCTGTTCCAGAGGACGTGGTTGGCCACCGCGTCGTCGCCGCCCCAGCCCTTGGACGAGCCCATCACGAACGCGGCGCCCATCACGGACTCGCCGCTGGGGTGGTTGTCGTGGACGTCGTTGTCGACCACGCAGACCCGCTCGGTGCCGATCAGCGCGATCCCCACCCCCGAGATCGGCGGGCCCGCCGCGCCCAGCGCGCCGGGATCGTCGCCGCCGGAGGCCAGGTCGTTGCCGTGGACGTCGTTGCCGGCGACCAGGCAGTCCCGCACGCCGCCGTCCGGCTCCCCCTCGTAGGTCTGGTTGAGCAGCATCAGCCCGATCGCGTTGCCGTGGCTGACGTTGCGCAGCACCCGCACCCCGCTGGAGTTGTCGACGAACACGCCGAACGCGTTGGCGAAGGTCTCGTTGCCCTCGATGAGCGCCTCGCCCCGGCCGCAGAAACTGACCGCGACGCCGCCGTACTGGCTGCCGGAGGCCCGGCACCGGAGCACTTCGCAACCGGTGCCCTCCCGCACGTAGACACCCCAGACGGCGTTGTCCACGGCCGTCACGTCCCGGACGGCGAGGCCGGTGACGGAGTGCGCGTAGACACCGGCGCCGGAGAAGCCGCGCACCGTGAGCCCGGCGACGGTGACGTCGCGGACGCCGTGCGCGACGACGCCGGAGACCACGTCCTCGCCCGCGTCGTGCAGGCCCGGGACGTCGGGGCGGAGCCCTGGTCCGGGGAGCAGCACGGCCCCTTCCCCGCACAGGGTCACCCCGTCGTGCCTGATCCAGACGTTCCCCGGGTACTCCCCCGCGGCAAGCAGGATCGTCGCGCCGGGGCCCGCCTCGTCCAGGGCGGCCTGGATCGACCCGCCGGGCCGGACGGTTCTGGTCGTGGACATCAGGCGTCCTTCCTGTCGACGTAGACGACGGCGAGGGAGACGAGCAGCCCCGCGCCGCTCCCCCAGCGGGCCGCGCCCGCCACCTGGCCCTGCCCGGCGGCCAGGCGGAGACGGGCGGCCTCCCGGCAGGCGCCGCGCAGGATGTACGCCGCGCCGGCGGCCAGGGCCAGGCCGGTGGCGGCGGTGAGCTCGGCGGCCGCCTCGTCGAGCAGCTCGCCGGCCCAGAGCGGCGGCGGCTCCGGCGCGGCCTCGAAGTCGTGCCAGCTGAAGCCGGGCGGGCGGCCCCCGACGGCCTTGATGAAGCTCTCCTTGACCGGGAACGTCGCCGTGCCCGGGCCGCGGTCATGTTCGGCGAGGGTGGTGAGGTGGCGGGCGAAGGTCACGCCGCCGCGCGCGACGGCACGGGTCAGCCGGTCGGCCGAGACGATGTCCACCCCGATCAGGACGGCGGGCGTGGTCATGCGGGTGGTCATGCCGGCACCCGGCCGTGACGGTCCAGGAACGACTCCAGGATCGCGGTGTACTCGGCGGCCCGTTCGATCATCGGGATGTGGCCGCTGTCGGCCACGACGACGACCTCGGCGGCGGGGTAGCCGGCGAGCAGCTCCAGCCAGGGGTCGACGGGGGTCATCCGGTCGTGCCGCCCCCACACGTACGCGGACGGGCAGCGCACCTTGTCCAGCGCGGGCCTGACCTGGTAGCGGCGGGTTGCCTTGATGCTGCGGGCCATGCTGACCATCGCCTCTGGCTCCAGCAGCATGGTGCCGACGCCGTCCATCTGCTCCTGGGTGAAGAACCGTTCCTCGCCGTGGAAGAGCGCGGCCATCATCCGGTCGCCGAACTCCGCGCCGACCGGCCGCACGCTGGCCCGCCGGTCGAAGCTGAGGCCGACGTCGGGGTCGGGGGTGAGGCCGGGGGCGCCGCTGACCACGATGCCGCGCACCCGGTCGGGGTGACGCCCGGCGAGGTCGATCGCGACGAGCCCGCCGAGCGAGTTGGCGCACACGATCACGTCCTGCGCGCCGGCCTCGTCGCAGGCCCGCAGGAGCGCGTCGCCGAGCCGTTCGATCGACCCGGCCACCCGCCGGTCGAGGGCGCAGATGGCCTCGTGGGTGCGGAGCACCGGCACTCCCGCCGCCGCCAGGCACCGGTAGGGGTGCTCCCAGATCCAGCCGCCGGCGAACAGCGCGGACATGAACACCACGGCCGGCCGGTCGCCGTCCCCCGGCGCGTGCTCGAAGGTGAAGTCGGTCATCGTTGCTCCCGTCAAAGTAGGGGGACGTCGCCGGGGGTCCACCCGCAGCCGCAGGCCGCGCCGTCGCCGAGCCTGACCACGGTGCCGCAGTCGGCGCAGCGGGCGTACTCGCGGATGGCCTCGGGGATCAGGACGCCGGCCAGGCCCCGGGTGCAGAGCCCGGCCTTGAAGAACCTGCGCACCGCCCGCTGGTGCGGGCGGGCGTGCACGGCACGCACGGACTCCGGCCGGTCGAAGGCGGCGAGTGTGTACTTGCGGTCGCCGATGTCGAACGTGGTGACCCCGAGGAAGCCCTTGGAGGCCCGCAGCCCTTTGACGATCTCCACGCTGAGCAGGTCCACCTCGGCGGCCTCCGCCGGGTCGCGGACCTCCAGCCAGGTCAGGGTGAACGCGCCGGGCCGGTCGGTCCGGTTGCTCGCCGCCCGCGCGCTGACCCCGAACTCGCGCACCTCGTCGGCGGCCGGCACGAAGGCGGCCCGGTATCCGAGCGCCTCGGCGACGGCCAGCCGGTCGAAGGAGCGCCTGACCCGCCCATCGGCGGTGACGAGGTCGGTCCCGGCGATCTTCACGACCCCGCCGACGCCGGGGATGCCCAGGTAGGAGGCACGGTGGTCGGCTTCGATGGTCCACCAGACGGTCACGGCGCCGGTGTCTCCCGTCACCTGCTCGACCTGGAGGCGCGGGTTCCTGAATCGCTCCAGAACGGCCGCCGCGTGCGCGGCCAGCGCGTCGCCGCTCAGCCAGCCGGCGGTGTCGGGGTCCTGGAACCCGGTGACGGCGGCGGCCACGGCGGCGGGGTCGGCGTTCCGCCATGCCTCCAGATGCGCTTCGGCGATCTTCCCGGCGTCCATCACACGTCCCCTTCCGGTACGTCTTCCGGGAGCCCGGCCGAGGCCACGGCCATCGCCAGGGCCCGGCCGGACGCGTGGCTGAGCGAGAGCCGGACGCTCCGGTCGATCCGGGTGGCGAGGGCGGGGCCGAGCCGGACGAAAGGGGGATGGCCGTCGTTGCAGGCGGCGGTGCGGGCGCAGGCCGCGGTGGGCCGGGGCAGGACCTCGACCTGGCCCAGATGCTCGGCCGTCGGCGGGACGTCGAGCAGGCGCAGGACGGCGCGCTTGGCGGCCAACCGGCCGGCCCAGTGCTGGAGCGACCGGCCGGCGCCGGAGCGCAGCCGTTCGGCGGGGGTGTAGACGTCCTCAAGCCGCATGCCGTCCAGCAGGTCCTGCGGCCGGGTGAGCCCGGCGAAGGCGACCATGGCGCTGCCCCACCGGCTCATGCCGCGAGCTCCCTGGCCAGCCGGCGCAGCGTGCCGGGGTCGGCCATGCTCAGGCAGCGCGCGCCGGCCCGCCGGGACAACCCGGCCAGCACCTTGCTGTCGCCCACCTCGACGGCGAGCCCGAGCGCGTCCACCACCGTGACCGTGTCCGTCCAGCGGACCCGGCCGGTGAGCTGGGCGATCAGCGAGTCCCTGAGCACGTCGAGGTCCTCGGTGGGCCTGCCGGTGACGTTGGGCACGACCGGCACCCTGGGCGCCGTCATCGGCGCGGCCCGGACGGCCTCGGCCCACCCCGGCACGGCCGCGGCCATCAGCGGCGAGTGGAACGCGTTGCCCACCGAGAGCTGCACGATCTTGCCGGCGTCGGTGGCCAGGCCGGTCAGCCGGTCCAGCGCCGCCGTCGAACCGGAGACGACCACGTGTCCCGGCGCGTTCTCCAGCCCGACCACGAGCGGCTCGGCCGGGGTCGCGGCCAGCGCGGCCAGCTCCTCGACCCGCTCGACCGGCAGGCCCATCACCGCGCGCATCCCGCCCGTCACGCCGACCCGCGACATCAGCCGCGACCTGGTCTCCACCAGGCGGACCGTGTCGGCCAGCCCGAGCACCCCGGCCGCGTGCAGCGCGGTCAGCTCGCCGACGCTGTGACCGGCCACCACGCCCGGCTCATAACCCTCTTCCCGCAGTACGGCCAGCGCCGCCAGGTTGCACGCGGTCACCGCGATCTGCGCGTGCTCGGTGGCCACCAGCCGATCCAGCGGGCCGCGCACGCACAACGCCGAGATCGGCCACGTCAGCAGTTCGTCCACCTCGTCGAGCACGGCGCGGGCGACCGGCCGGCGGCGCAACCAGGCGCCCATGCCGACCCGGACGGTGCCCTGACCGGGGAACAGGTAGCCGAGCATCAGAGCCGCCTGCGCGGGCGTCGTTCGGCCTGGGCCGAGTCCTCCGTGCCGAGGAAGCCCAGCAGCAGCTTGCTGACCACGTCGGGGGCGTCGAGCGGAATCCAGTGGCCGGCCTCCTCGACCCGCTCGTACCGCCAGGGGCCCTTCACGAACTTGGCCGAGCCGAGCATGCCCTCCTCGCGCAGCGCCTGATCGCCCGCCCCCCAGATGCCCAGGGTCGGGGCCAGGACCGGCGGGAACGGCCGGGCGGGCCGCAGCTCCGCCTCGGGCGAGCGGTTCGCGCGGTACCAGTTCAGGCCGGCGGTCAGCGCGCCGGGCCTGGCCATGTCGCGCAGGTAGCGGTCGTGGTCGCCGTCCCTGCCCATGATCTCCTTGAACAGGCGCCAGCCGTTGCGGCGCAGCAGTTCCTCGCTGACCCCGGGGAACTGGTAGAGCAGCATGTACCAGGAGGCCGCGCGCTGCTCGATCGACGGCCTCGCGAACACCCCGGGGTGGCCGACGGACAACACGGCCAGGTGGTCGATCCTGCGGGGCATCAGGAACGCGTACATCCAGGCGATGGCCGCGCCCCAGTCGTGGCCGACCACGTGCGGGCGGCGGATGCCGAGCTTGGTGGTGAGCGCGACGACGTCGTTGACGATCGTCTGCATGCCGTACGCCTCGACCTCCTGCGGCTTGGAGGAGTCGCCGAAGCCGCGCAGGTCGGGCGCGATCACCCGGAATCCGCCCTCGGCGAGCGCCGGGATCTGGTGCCGCCACAGGTAGGAGGAGTCGGGGTAGCCGTGCAGCAGGATGACGGGGTCGCCTTCGCCCTCGTCCACGTAGGCGATGTCGACGTCGTTGACGCGCACCGTCTTCTTCTCAGTCATGCCGTCTCCCTGAACAACCGTTCCGCGAAGAACTCGCTGAAGCCGAATTCGGGCACATCTTCGGGGGCCACCATGTTCAGCAGGCCCGTGACCTGGGCGGCGAAGTTCTTCGCCATCAACCGGCGGGCCCGGCGGCGGCGTTCCACCGCCTCCTCGCCGAACTCCACGTGCAGCCGGCTGACGATGTCGGCGCCGAACGCGAGCCGGTCGAGCCGGAACTCGCGCTCCCGCACGTACGGCTCGAACGCCGCCGGCGACCAGTCGTCGGAACCGAGCAGGATGTCGCAGACGGTCCGGGAGTCGCGCATCGCGCAGGAGAGCCCGGTGCCGAGCACGGTGTCGGCGTTGCCGGCCTCGTCGCCGATCAGCACCACGCCCTCGGCCAGCGGCGGCCCCTCCGGCACGCTCGACACCGACGGCCACACCGACAGCGGCCCGGCCGGAACGGCCTCGGTGACGGCCTTGCCGCGGTCGGGCAGGCAGTCGAGCTCGAACGCGGCCAGGAATCGTTCGACGCCGCCCTCGCCCCGGTAGCGCAGCTTGTTCTCGGCGGGGAAGTTCAGGTAGAGGCGGGCGCGGCCGTACCCCTGCGGGAAGACCATGAACATGACGTCGCCCTCGGTGCCCATGGCCTGCACGTCGGCCGGCCAGGCGTCCAGGCCCTCGACCATCATGCCGCCGCCCCAGTGGTGCATGGAGTTGCGCATGGTGACGCCGATCTGCCGTCCGACGGTGCAGCCCCGGCCGGTCGCGCCGAGCACCATCCTCGGGCGGATCTCGTGCTCGCCTTCGGCGGTCCGGTAGGTGACGACGGGTTCCCGTCCGGCGGTGACGTGGATGCGGGAGGCGTCCATCACCAGGCGGGCGCCCGAACCGACGGCCTGGGCGGCCATCAGCTCGCACACCGCGTGGTGCGGGAACGACATCGGGCCGCCGATGCCGGGGATGAACCCGGTCATGTCCACGGCTTCCACTTCGTCGTCGTCGACCGCCTCGTCCCAGGTCATCCACTCGCGGATCTCCCAGGCTCCGCCCGCTCCGAAGCAGTCGTAGACGCCGAGCCGCTGCGCCTCGCGGATGCCCCAGGGGGCCAGCCACTCACCGCGGACCAGATCGTGGTAGGCCCGCTGCTTCTCCAGGAGCACGACCTTGAGCCCACCGGCGGACAGTTTGCAGGCCGCCGACGCGCCCGCGATGCCACCTCCGACGATCACGACATCGGTCATGCCTCCCACCTCTCCCAGTACGTGCGTTCCTTCGCGCCGATCCGGTCCGCCGGGCGGAACTCGGTGCCCACCGTGTAGGCGACCGGGATCATGCAGACCTGCGTCACCCCGGACGGGATGCCCAGCAGCTCGCCGACCTGCCGCTCGTGCGGGATGTGCATGCAGGTGATCGTGCTGCCGAGGCCACGGCTGCGCAGCGCCAGCTGGAAGGACCAGATGGCGGGGAAGATCGAGCCGTAGAAGATGCTGGCCCGCATCGGGCCGAGCCGGACGTGATGGCCCGGGTCCTCCGGCGGCTTGGTCGACATGCGCTCCCGCCAGGCGGCGTCGATCGCCTCGATGTCCGGGGGGCGGCCGAGCACGCACGGGATGACCAGGATCGGCACCCGCGCGATCGTCTCGGCCAGCGCGACCACCGACTCGTTGTTGCGGCGTGCCTGCGCCGTGTTCCGCCGCCGCCCCGCGTTGGTCCACACGTCGTTGCGGTGGAACAACCAGGACGCCCGGGTCATCTCGGCGATCTTCTCTTTGACGGCAGGCTCGCTGATCACCAGCCAGCGCCAGTTCTGGTGGTTGTTGGCGGTGGGCGCCTGGACGGCGATCTCCAGGGTCTCCTCGACGATCTCCCTGGGCACCGGCCGGTCCAGATCCAGGCGGCGGCGTACGGACCGGGTCGTGGTCAGCAGCCGGTCGGTCTCGCTCACCTCGAAGAGGGTCATATCGCCCCCAGCAGGACGGCGCCGCGCACCGAGCCGGGCGCGGAGCTGAGCACCAGCGCCCGCCGGGCCGGCTCGGGCAGGTCCGGTCGGCTCAGGTAGTCGGCGAGCCCGCCCGCCACCGGCGTGGCCAGCCCGGTCAGGGCGGGAGCGACCCCGTCCCTGATCGCGAGCGCGGCCAGCACGATGTTCAGGGCGCCGGTCGCGGCCTGGCAGTCGCCGGTGAGCCCGGCCGACGCGGTCAGCGGCACGCCGGGCAGCGCGGCCAGCACGGAGGCGGCCTCCTCGGCGTCGTCGTCGCCCCCGGTGGCCGCGCCGACCACCAGGTCGAGCGGCTCGGTGAGCCCGGCGAGCCCGGTGAGCCCGTCGAAGGGGCCGCTGACGTGGCCGGCGCCCAGCATCCGCGCGTAGGGGCTGCCGCCCCGCGCCGCGCAGTGGTCGGCCGCCTCCACCACGAACGCGACCGCCGCCGACCCGGGCACCCGTCCCGAATCCCGGTCGTACGGCGACACGAACACGTCCTGCGGCACCACGCCGACGTGCTCGTCGGCGGCCACCACCAGGACCACGTCCGCCTTGCCGTCCCTGATCATCTCCACCGCGCAGGTCAGCGCGATCGACGCCGACGCCCCGCCGTTGCAGATCGTCGTGGTCGGCCCGCGCAGCCCGAGGGTCTGGCAGACCGCGCCGCCGGTGGCGTTCAGCACCACGTTGGAGAAGCTGAGCACGGCCGGCTTGTTCGGGTTGGCCGCGATGCTGTCGTCGAAGCCGCCGGTGCTCTCCGCCGACCCGGCGCCGGTGGCGAACACCAGCCCGACGTCGTCGAGTTCCTTCCTGGGCAGCTTCAGCCCGGCGTCCTCCCAGCTCAGCCGGGCGGCCGCGATGGCCATCCTGGACAGGTTGTTCATGTGCCGCCAGAGGGAGCGGGGCGCGAACGTCCGTCCCTCCAGGGAGGGCCGCGCGCCCAGCGCGTGGCGGCGGGCCAGGACGGCCTCGGTGGTCTCGGCGATCCCGGCCCCGAGCCCGCTGACCGGCCCGAGCCCGGTGATCACGACCTCGCGCGGCGCCGGTTCCGCCCACTCCCGGTCGGGGCCCGGCGTGGTCAGAACCAGCGAGACGTTGTTCCCGCCGAACGCGTAGTTGTTGGAGACGACCGTGTCGGTCGACAACTTGCGCGCGAGGTTCGGCACGAAGTCCAGGTCGCCCGGCACGGCGTCGGCGTCGAAGCCGATCGTGGGCGGCGCGATGCCGTCCCGCAGGGCGAGCACGGCGGCGACCGCCTCGACCGCGCCGGCCGCGCCCAGGGTGTGGCCGACGAACGACTTGATGCTGCTGGTCGGCACCTGTCCGGCGCGCGGCCCGAAGACCGCGCGCATGACCTTGGCCTCCATCGCGTCGTTGGCCGGGGTGCCGGTGCCGTGCCCGCTGACGTAGCCGACGTCGTCGGTGGTCAGACCGGCGTCGGCGAGCGCCCGCCGCATCGCGGAGACGCCGCCGCGGCCGGTGGGGTCGGGGGCGGTGGCGTGGTAGGCGTCGGCCGACAGGCCGTACCCGGCGACCTCGGCCAGCGGGACCGCGCCCCGGGCCAGCGCCAGGTCCAGCGGCTCCAGCAGCAGGAACGCGGCTCCTTCGCCGAGGTTCAGGCCGTCGGAGTGGCTGTAGGGCCGGCACGGGCCGGTGCTCAGGGCCTTGAGCCCGGCGAAGCCGGCGTAGGTGCCGAACAGGAGCGGGTCGACGCCGCCGGCCAGGACGGCGTCGGCCTCCCCGGCGCGGATCTTGTCCTTGGCCAGCCCGACCGCGTTGCCGCCGGCCGCGCAGGCCGTGGACACCAGGATGCGGGGGCCGCGCATGCCCAGCCGGTCGGCGATCACGTCCTGCGTGTGGTGCATGGGCTGGTAGTGGCCGGCCGCGTCCGGGGTGGCCTGGCACTTGCCGAGGATCATCCCGAACCGGGTGGCGTCGACGCCGGTCAGCCCCGCCTGGGCGATCGCCTGGCGGGCGGCGATCAGGGCGAGCCCGGCGGTGCGGTCCAGGGCGGTGTCGGGCTCGGGCAACTGCCCGGTGACCCACTCGTCCGGGACCTGTCCGGCGTACCGGGCCTCGAAGACCTCGAAGGCCGGGTCCTGGATGGGGGTGAGGCCGCCTTGGCCGGCGGTGAGCCGGTGCCAGAACTCCTCGGGGTTTCGGCCGATGGCACAGATGACTCCCAGGCCGGTGACGACGACGGGCCGCAGCGCCATACTGGATCTCCTTACCTGGCGGAACCGATCAGATGATCGGAATGCTCCAGCTCTTGGGCACGATGTAAGGGCTGGTCAGCGTGGTCACCCCGGCGCCTTCCACGGTGAGCTCCAGCCCGGCGGCGGCCAGCCCGGCCTCCACCCTGGCCAGGCCGAGCGTCGTGCCGAGGCCGACGCTGCGCACCGCGAACACCACCTCACCGATGTCCTCGCCGCCGGCCAGGACGCGCGCGCCCGGCTCGGGCACGGTGTCGCCGCCGGAGAAGCCGACGGTCCTGCGGCCCTGCCGGGACTCGAACGCGGCGAGCACGGCCTCCTTGCCGACGAACTCGTCCTTGGTGACGTCGACCAGCCAGTTGGCGCCGATCTCGATCACGTTGACGTCGCCGGCGGTCTCCAGCCGGGGGATGGGCTGGCGCACCTCCAGCATGGCCAGCTCCAGCGCCTCCTGCCCGGCGGGCGTGACGTGCTCCAGGGTGGCCAGCCACAGGTCGGCGGCGGACTCGACCGGCACGATCATCTGGTAGCCGTACTCGCCGGTGAACCCGGTCCGGGCGAAGATGATCTCGACGTCGTTCCACACGGTGTCCGACACCGCCTCGAAGGGCAACGAGGCCAGCTCGCCGTCGATCAGGCGGCCGACCACGCCCCACGCGTACGGGCCTTCGAGACCGATCACGGTCAGGTCGGCGGAACGGTCGGCGATCTCCACGCCCTCGTCGCCGACGGCGCGCAGATGCTCAAGCAGCCGGGCGCCCGCCCCGACCGAGCTCTCCAGCAGCAGGCCGTCCTCCCGGCCGAACGCCAGGACCTGGTCGACGACCCGCCCGTCGTCGTCCAGCACCAGGCTCATCATGCAGCGCTCGGAGGTCAGGTACTCGACGTCGCGGGCCAGCACCCGCTGCGCGAAGTCCACCGCGGCCGGGCCGCTGATCTCGATCAGCGTGTGGCCGCTCAGGTCGAGCGCCACCGCCCGTTCCCTGAGCACCTTGTACTCGGCCGACAGGTCGCCGAAGCGGAGCGGGACGGTGGCGTCGCCCACCTGGCCGTACACGGTGTCCTCGGGGTGCGTGAGCGTCATCTGGTCACACCTTTCCTGCGGCGGCGTTGCCCGCCGGATCGACGATGGTGAGGATTCCTTCGGCCGCGACCTGGCCGTCGACCCGGGCCGAGACCCGGAACTCGGCGAAGCCCGCGCCGCCTCCGGTCCGCTCGGCGGTCAGGTTGAGCCGGTCGCCGGGGACGACGGGGCGGCGGAACCGCATCGACCTGACCCCGGCCAGGTAGCTGATGCGGCTGGCCCCGGCCAGGGCGAAGACCAGGCCGGCGAGTTGCGCCATGGCCTCGATCATCACCACGCCAGGCAGCACCGCCTCGGTCGGGAAGTGGCCCTGGAACCACAACTCGGTGCCGGTGACGTTCTTGGTCGCCGTGCCCTTCACGCCGGGTTCGACCCTGCCGACCCGGTCCAGCAGCAGCATCGGCCAGCGGTGCGGCAGCACCTCGCGGATCTGGTCGTTGCTCAGCCCGGTGACGGGGGCCGCCGCCACGATCGTCATGCGGTCGCCCCGAGCCGCGGATCGACCTCGTCGGCGAGGCGGGAGATGGAGCCGAAGACGGCCATCTCGCTGTCGTACAGGGCCACCCCGAACTCGGCCTCGATCGCGACGTACAGCTCCAGCACGTCCAGGCTGTCGAGTTCGAGGCCGCGCCCGAAGAGCGGCTGGTCGTCGGTGATCCAGTCGGGGTCGACCTCCAGGTCGAGGCGGGACACGATCATCTTCTTGATCTGGCTGCACGTCTGCTGACGCTCGGCGGCCTTGGCGCGTAGCTCGTCGACGGTCATCTGTCCTCCAGGTTGGGTTCTTCAGCCGAGGCCGCCGCCGTGGGCGACCACGACAGAGCCGGAGATGTAGGACGCCTTGTCGGATGCGAGGAAGCTGACGATCGAGGCGATCTCCTCGGGCCGCCCCATCCGGCCCAGCCGGATGCGGGACTCGTACTGCTTCCTGATCTCGGCGGGCACCTTTCGGGTCATGTCGGTGGCGACGAAACCGGGCGCGACGACGTTCGCGCGCACCCCGTGGGGGGCGGCCTCGTTGGACAGCGCCTGGGTGAACGCGATGATCGCGCCCTTGGACGCCACGTAGTTGGTCTGGCCGGGGAAGCCGCCGTCCAGGCCGCTGGTGGAGGACAACGTCACGATCGCGCCGCGGCGCTGGTGCTGCATCAGCCGCAGGGCCTCCCGGCAGGCCAGGAACGTGCCGAGCATGTTGACGTCCATCGGCGTGCGGAACTGCTCCAGATTCATCGCGACGAGGTAGCGGTCCAGGGTGATGCCGGCGCTGGTCACCAGGATGTCCAGGCGGCCCCGGACGGTGCGGACCTCGCGGAACATGGCCCGCACCGCGTCCTCGTCGGTGACGTCCGCGCGTACGGCCGTCGCGGTGCCGCCGCGCTCCTCGATGAGGGCTACGACCTCCTTGGCGTCCGCCTCGGAGCGGGCGTAGTTGACGATCACGTGCGCGCCCTCCGCGGCGAGGTCGAGCGCGACGGCCCGGCCGATTCCGCGGGAGCCCCCCGTAACCAGGGCCACGGAGCCTTCGGCAAACAGCATCATCGCCTCCAGATTCGTGGGATTCGAAAATCACACTCGGAAATAGTCTGCAACTTGCAGAATCAAACTACTAAGGTGCGATATCACGCCTGTATCACCGGGTTATCCCAGGATTGACGTGTATTAGGGGATATATGACTCTGGCTCCGTGGATGAACCAGGCGTCGAGAACGTCGAGACTCTGATCGTCGGCGGCGGCCCGGTCGGGCTGGCGGCGTCCATCGAGTTGTCCCGGCATGAAATATCTTCGTTACTTGTCGAAAAACATCCGGATACATCTCTTTTCCCGAAAGCGCGGCTCGTGTCCACCCGGACGATGGAGATCCTGCGCTCCTGGGGCATCCAGGACGAGGTGGAGCGGGCCGGCATGCCGCGCGAGGGCGTGCTGGCGGTCGGCGTCGGCACCTCGCTGAGCGCCGCCGACTACCTGCGCAAGGCGGCGGCCATCGCGGAGGACGCGGCGCAGAGCCCGACCTACACCTATCTGTGCTCCCAGGACGTCCTCGAAGTGATCATGCGCAGGGTCGCCGGGTCAGCCGCCGACGTGCGTTTCGGCACCACCATGACCGACCTGCGGATCGACCGTGACGGGGTCGAGGCGACGCTGGTCGCGGGCGGGGCCGCCACCCGGGTCAGGGCCCGCTACCTGATCGCCGCCGACGGCGGCCGCAGCACGATCCGCGAGCGGCTCGGCATCGCCATGGAAGGCCCGCCCCCGCTCGGGCACATGGTCAGCATCATGTTCGACGCCGACTTCGGCTTCCTGCCGCCCGACCGCCGCGCCGCCCTCTCCTTCGTCCGCAGCACCCCGGGCGGCGCGATCGAGGCGGTCGACAACCGCCGTCGCTGGATCATGCAGACCGGGTACGACCCCGCCAGAGGCGGCAGCGCCGACGACTTCACCGAGGAGTACTGCCTGGCCGCCGTGCGTTCGGCGATCGGCATCCCCGACGTCCCGGTCGACATCGTCGGCGTGATGCCCTGGCTCCAGCAGGCCGCGGTCGCCGCCGAGTTCGCCAGGGACCCCGTCTACCTGGCCGGGGACGCCGCGCACGTGGCCACCCCGCAGGGCGGGTTCGGCATGAACTGCGGCATCCAGGACGCGCACAACCTGGCCTGGAAGCTGGCCGCCGTCCTGCGCGGCGAGGCCGGCCCGCGACTGCTGGACACCTACGCGGAGGAACGCCGCCCGATCGCGGTGCGCACTGTGGACGAGAGCCTGGTCAACGCCATGATCACGTTCCAGATGATGGCCGGGCGGCTGTCCATGCACGAGGCCATCGAGCAGCAGGCGGGGCGGCGCGGGTCGGAGGGACTGGTGCTGGGCTTCCACTACGACTCGGCCGCCGTCATCCCGGACGGCACGCCGGAGCCCGCGCCGGCCGATCCGTACCGGACGTATGTGCCGACCGCCCGTCCGGGCCACCGCGCCCCGCACGTCTGGGTCTCACCCGGCGTGTCCACGCTCGACCTGCTCGGCCCGGCGTTCACGCTGCTCACCGCGCCGGGCAGCGGATGGGCGGCGGCGCCGGGGGTGAAGGTCGTGGAGATCGACTCGGCGGAGTGGGCCGAGGCGTACGGCGTCGGCCCGCAGGGCGCGGTCCTGGTACGGCCCGACGGCCATGTCGGCTGGCGTACCCGCGGCGCCGACCACGCCGAACTGGAGAAGGCGCTCGACGTCATCCTGTCCCGGACGTGACCGGCACGGTGCCCGACACGGTGACCGGCACGGCTCGGGAGCGGATCCGGGCGGCCCCCATCCGCAACCGCAGCGGATTGCCGCAGGAGTGCGCCAGCAGATCCGTCACGGCCTGCGCCCCGGCCGGTCCGGCCAGCAGACCGGCCAGTTCCCTGGCGGCCTCGGCGGCGAGCGGCCGGACGAACTCGCGGTGCGCGCCCTGCCGGGCCACCAGCTCGTCCAGCGGGTCGGTGCTGGTCACGATCACCCGGCAGTTCGCGCCGCCGGGCAGCAGCGGCAGCACCTGGGCGGCGTCCCTGGCCCGGTCCAGCACCACGACCATCCGGCGGCGGGCCGTCCAGCTTCGGAACAGCGCGACCTTCTCGTCGCGGTCGGCGGGGATGTCGGCGCGGGGCACACCGAGCGCGCGCAGGAACCGTCCCAGCACGGCGGCGGGCTCGGTCTCCTCCAGGTCGGCGAACAGGTGACCGTCGGGGAACCAGTCGGCCCGGTCGTGCGCCCACCGCAACGCCAGCGCGGTCTTGCCGATGCCGGCCGGGCCGCTCAGCACGGTCGTGCCGGGCAGCGCCACCTCGGGGTCGGGCCGCAGCACCGCGTCCAGCGCGGCCAACTCCTCTCCGCGCCCGACGAACGGCAGGACCCGGGGCGGGAGCTGGGACGGCACGACCGTTCCGGCCCGGTTGGCGGGCTGCCGCATCAGGCCGGACTCGTCGCGCAGGATGCGCTCGTGCAGGTGGCGCAGCGCGGGGCCGGGCTCCAGGCCGATCTGGTCGCGCAGGTAGCGGCGGGTCTCCTGGTAGGTGCGCAGCGCGTCGGCCCGCCGGCCGGCCCGGTACTGGGCCAGCATGAGCTGGGCCCTGACCCGCTCACGGAACGGGTGCTCGGCGACCAGCGCCAGCAGTTCGGGGATCACCTGGTGGTGGTGGCCCAGCTCGATCTCCAGCTCCAGGCAGGCCTCGGCGGCCTCCAGCCGGGACTCTTCCATCCGGGCCACGTCGTAGCGCAGGCCCCGGATGTCCTCGAAGGGGTTCCCGCGCCAGAGCGCCAGCGCCTCCCGCAGCAGCCGGACCGCCTGCTCCCGGTTCTTGCCCGCGGCCTCGCCCCGGGAGCGGGCCACCAGGGACTGGAACCGCAGCCAGTCGATGCTGTCGGGGGCCGGGCGGATCAGGTAGCCGGGGCTGGAGGTCTCGATCACGCCGGCGCCCAGGACACGGCGGAGCCGGGACACGCAGATGGCGATCTGGCGGCGCGCGCTGGAGGGCGCGGACTCCGTCCAGACCGTCTCGATCAGGCGGTCGACGCTGACCGCGCGGCCCGCGTTGAGCACCAGGCTGGCCAGTATCGCCAGCTCACGGCTGGCGCAGATCCGCAACTCGGCGCCGTCCCGCAGGACCTGCATGGGGCCGAGCACCCGGAATATGAAACCGCCGTCCATCATCGGGCCCATATATTCTCGAAGAGATAATGTCGAGCAATTTCCATAATCTCTCCCGCACGGATTCCACTGACTCCGAACCTAATGAGCGGCCCCGCCGTCCCGGCACCCCTAGCACCCCCCTGTTAACCACCACCCCGCCACCCGATTGGGATTCCCCTATTTCTCCCTGAGAGCGGCAGCGGCCGAACCGTCACTGTACGCTTTTGATCGGACTTTGACCGACAACGAGCTCGCCGAGGGGGGAAATTGCGTTATACGAGACTCGGACGCGACGGCCCGGTGATCTCGAATATCGGGCTCGGCACCCTCGCGCTGTCCGGGGCGTACGGGTCGGTGGACCCCGGCGACGCGCTCAACCTGATCGGCCGCGCGCTGGACGCCGGCGTCAGCATCGTCGACACCGCCGACCTGTACGACGACGGCCGGGTCGAGCGCCTGATCGGCCGGGCGGTCGCGGGCCGCCGCAAGGAGATCGTGGTCTGCACCCGCGGGAGCGGCACCGCGCAGGCGTGCGAGGCGTCGCTGAAACGCCTCGACGTGGACGCCATCGACCTCTACTACCTGCGCTCCCCACGCCGGGACGCCCCGGTAGAGGAGAGCATGTCCGGGCTGGCCGACCTGGTCAGAGCCGGGAAGATCCGCCATGTCGGCCTGTCCGACGGGACGCTGCGGCAACTCCGCGAGGCAAACGCCGTCCATCCGGTGGCCGCGCTCGCGGTGGAGTACTCGCTGTGGGGACTGCGCGCCCAGCCCGGCCTGCTGGCCGAGGCCCGGCGGCTGGGCGTCAGCGTGGTGGCCGCCCGTCCGGTCGGCCGGGGTTTCCTCACCGGCCGCATCCGGTCCGCCGACCAGCTCACGCCCGGCGACTGGCGGCGCCGCGACCCCCGCTTCCGTCCCGCCGGCCTGCGCCGCGGCCTGGACTCCCTGCGTGCGGTCGAGGACGTCGCCGCCCGGCTGGACCTGGGCGCGGGGCGGCTGGCGCTCGGCTGGCTGCTGTCGCAGGGCGACCATGTCGTCCCGGTGCCGAGCACCCGCGACGAGGTGCATCTGGAGATGAACCTCGCCGCCTCCGAGGTGCGGCTCGCCCCGGGCATCCGGGACGAGCTCAGCCGGATCTTCCCGCCCGGGGCGGCGGATCAGTCCGGCTCTCTCCTGATCTGAGCCGGGATCAGCGACGCGGCCATCGCCTTGTTGACCGCGTCGATCCGGGAGACCGCGTTGAGCTTCACGAAGATGTTCCGCATGTGCCGCTTGACGGTCGCCTCGGCCAGCCCGAGCCGGCGGGCGATCTGGAGGTTGCTCAGCGCCTGCGCGGCCAGTTGCAGTATCTCCTTCTCCTTCTCGGTCAGCACCCCCGGCTGCGGGCCCTCCACCTGGGCCAGGCTGGCGCGGGACACGGCGAGCACGACCCGGCCCGGGTCCTCGTACACGCCGCGGACGGCCGCGAGCAGTTCGTGCCGGTGGATGCTCTTGAGCAGGTAGCCGCTGATCCCGGCCGCCAGCAGGCGGGTGAGAAGGTGCGGGCCGTCGTACATGCTCAGGATGACGATCCGGGTGGACGGCGAGAACGTCCGGATCCGGGTGACGGTCTCCAGCACGTCGTCGCCGGGGATCTCCACGTCCAGCAGCACCACGTCCGGGCGGGTGTCCCGCACGAGCTGCACGGCGTCGGAGGAGTTGCCCGCCTCGCCGGCGATGACCAGGTCGGCGGTGGATTCGAGGATCTCGCGCAGGCCCTCGCGGAACAGGGCGTGGTCGTCGACGAGCGCGACCGAGATCCGCCCGCTAGAGCTCTTCGGGCTCACGCGACTGCCTCTTGAGCGGAACGGACAGGTCGACCCGGCAGCCGCTGCCCGGGTCGCTGGTGATCGCCAGCCGGCCGCCGAGCAGCTCGGCCCGCTCCCGCATCGAGGCCAGCCCCACGCCGCGGCCCCGGGCCCGGGACGGCTCGAAGCCCCGGCCGTTGTCCTGCACGAACGCCTGGAGTTCGTGCGGGGCGATGTCGACCCGCATCAGGATCATCGACGGCCCGCCGTGGGTCAGCGCGTTCCTGGTCGCCTCGCGGATGATCAGGAAGGACTCGTCCAGGACACGCGGCTCGGCCCACGACTCGTCGCCGTTCACGTCCAGGCCGACCGACACCCCGTCGTCCTCGATCGCTTCGAGGAACCCGAGCAGCGCCTTCTCCAGGCTCTTGACCCGCACCTGCGGGTGCAGTTCCGAGGTGATCTGGCGGAGGTGCTCCATCGCCTCCTGGATCGCCTGCTGGGCGATCCCGATCTTGATGGCCGCCCTGGCGGGGTCGGTGACGCGATGGAGCTCCGACAACGCGAGCTGCTGGTGGGCGACGCTGACGCCGTGACCGATCCGGTCGTGCAGGTCGCGCGACATCCGGCGGCGCTCCTCCTCCTGCGCCTGCTGGACCTGGTTGAGCAGGAACCCGTGGTAGCTCTCGGAGGCCTCCCTGACCCGGCGCGACAGGCTCTCCTCCATGCCGGTGGCGACCAGCGCGAAGACCTCGGTCGGGTGGTCGGAGCCGGCCGCAATTTGCCGCGCCAGATGTGTGAGCGCGGACCTGAAAAAAAGTGAGCCCGCCTCAAGAGATGCCTTCGGATGAACTCTGGAAGCCGCCCTGCTGGTGCCGACTTCCCAGGCGTGAAACTTATAGAGTTCGCTGACCTGCACTTTTCCGGAGCGTAGTGTCGCGGCTACGTCGTCGAGAACGTACTGGGCCGTCATAAGAGCCTGGCGAACCGCGTTCGGATCCGTGGAGAGCGCGTTGCCGGTGGCGTGCAGCTCCGACTCGAATTCCTCGAGGATTTCGGCCCGGCACGCATCCACGAATCTCGCCGGATCACTCTCCGCCCCGAAATCAGCACCCAAGGAAGTCCCTCTCGATTTGGGACGTGCGAGAGCCTACAATCTCTCACTTACGTCACAAAAGCAACATATCCTTCCCAATATTAGAGGACAGGACAGTAATGTGAACCACGTATTGCGTCGCCATGAAGGCCCGGTAAGGCCTTCGCCGCCGCCGCCGGGCGGCGTCGGCGTGCGCGGTGCGACCCGCGAGGGTGACGGCCACCGCTCCGGCGAACATGGCCAGCGCGGTCTCGGCGAGCGGCGCCGAGAGCACCACGCTGACCACCCAGAATGACCCCGCCAGGAGCAGCGCGGCGGCCGACATGACGTTCCTGGCGGCACGCGCGCCCCACATCACCGCGATGGTGCGCCGACCGGCGGCGGCGTCCCCCTCGATGTCGGACAGGTCCTTGGCCGGGACGCCGACGAACGTCATCCAGCAGGTCGCGGCCGTCGCGAACATGATCAGGCTGAGCGGCGTGGCCCCGTCCGCTCCGTTGACGACCACGGTGAACCCGCCCCAGTAGGCCAGCAGCCCCGAGCCGCAGAGCACCGCGACGGTGCCGCCGGAGCGTCGCTTCAGGTGGAACGGCGCGCCCGAGTACAGGTACCCGAGGATCAGGTTGGCCGCGATGACCCAGGTCATCGCAGTGGGCAGCCCGGCGGTCGCCAAAAGCGACAGGGCCGCGGTGACCGCGGCGGCCGCGGTCGCCGTGCGCGGGTCCAGGTCATTGCGGGCGATCGGCCGGCGGGACCCGTTGACCCGGTCCTCGTGGACGTCCGAGACGCCGTTGCCCACATAGATCGCGAAGATCGACAACACCCAGGCGGCGGCGCCCTGCAGCACCTTCGCCGGGTCGGGAGCGGCGGCGACCGGCAGTGCCAGCGTCGCCCCCGCCAGGAATCTCAGCATGGACACGGCCAGAACGGCCGGCCGGGCCTCGATCGCGCAGAATCGCAGCGCTCTCGCCGCGCGTCTGAGGGTGGAAGGTCCGGATGCCCGGCCCGATACCCAGGTGCTCGCCATGACCGATTGTTACGCCGGAATCGAAGCCCGGTTAAGGGGGGTAATCCGAGGGTGGCAGGCGGGAATACAACTTTTGATACCCCCCTTACCACTCGGGGCTACTTTCCCCGAACTGCCGACACCCCTTCTTGCCGGGTCGCGGCGGCCCCTATTAGCTTGAGGCCAGCGGAACAGGGATCGTACAACTTTCAACCAGCACAACCTTAGGGAACCTCGTGCCGGATATCAAGCTCCGGCGCCGCCAGGGTGCCAACTGGTAAGCGCACAGGTCAGACCGTGCTGGGCTCCCTCTACCCGCCGGTATTCATCAGGAAAGGAAATACGGCGATGAAAGGTGTCCAGCGCTATTCCGGATTCACCCCCCTTGTTCTGGCCGATCGCACATGGCCGGGAAACCGCATCAGCACCGCGCCGCGATGGCTCTCCACCGATCTGCGGGACGGCAATCAGTCACTCGCCGATCCGATGACACCCGAGCGGAAACTCCTGATGTTCGACCTTCTCGTGGGGATCGGCTACAAGGAGATCGAGATCGGTTTTCCGGTGGCCAGCCGGAGCGATTACGATTTCGTGCGAATGCTCATCGAACGCGACCGAATACCGGACGACGTCTCGATCACCGTGCTCACCCAGGCCCGTGAAGACCAGATCCGGCGCACCGTGGAGTCCCTGAAGGGCGCGCGCCGCGCGGTCGTGCACATCTACAACGCGACGTCCCCCCTGTTCCGCCGCACCGTGTTCGACCTCGACCGGGCGGGCGTGCGCGACCTGGCCGTCCAGGGCACCCGGACGATGATGCGCCACGCCGAGCACATGCTGCCCGACTGCGATTTGGCCTACCAGTACTCCCCCGAGTTGTTCAACGAGACCGAGGCCGACTTCGCCCTGGAGGTGTGCGAGGCCGTCATGCGGGTCTGGCAGCCCGAACGCGGGCGCGGCATCATCCTGAACTTCCCGACGACGGTCGAGCGGTCGCTCCCGAACGTCTTCGCCGACCAGATCGAGTGGCTGCACCGCAACCTGTCCCGGCGCGAGCACGTCTGCCTGTCGGTGCACCCCCACAACGACCGGGGCACCGCGGTCGCCTCCGCCGAGCTGGCCCTGCTGGCCGGCGCGGAACGGGTCGAGGGCTGCCTGTTCGGCAACGGAGAACGCGCCGGCAACGTCTGCCTGGTCACCCTCGCGATGAACATGTACAGCCACGGCGTCGACCCCGGCGTCGACTTCTCGGAGATCAACACGGTCCGGCGCACGGTCGAGCGGTGCACCGGGCTGCCGGTCCACCCCCGCCACCCCTACGGCGGCGACCTCGTCTACACGGCGTTCTCCGGGTCGCACCAGGACGCCATCAAGAAGGGCTTCGACGCCCGCGTCCGGCAGGCCGCGGAGACGGGCACGCCCCCCGACGCGCTGCCGTGGCAGGTGCCCTACCTGCCGGTGGACCCCAAGGACGTGGGCCGCACGTACGAGGCGGTGGTCCGGGTGAACGGCCAGTCCGGCAAGGGCGGCGTGGCGTACGTGATGAGCGCCTGGCACGGCCTGAACCTGCCGCGCGGCCTGCAGGCCGACCTGTCCGCCCGGGTGCAGTGGCACGCCGACGCGGCCGGCGGCGAGCTGAGCCCGAACCGGATCGGCGCGCTGTTCTCCGAGGAGTACCTCTACCGCGGCGAGCCGGCCGACCCGCTCCCGGTGGGCCGCGAACCGCTCGCGGCGACCCTGCACGTGGACGGCGGGTTCGAGGTCGGCGGCGACCAGGCCGACGCGTTCGGCGCCCTCGGCTCGGTGCTGAGCCCGTGGGGCATCCGGGTCGACGTGGTGCACCGCACCGGACGGCCGCTCGACAACGACGATCTCACCCCCGACCAGGCGGTCAGGTCCGGCGGCGAGACCGTGATCTACGCCGAGTGCCGCAGCGGCGGAGCCGTCGCCTGGGGCGCGGGCATCGACAGGGACGTCGCGGCGGCGGCCTTCTCCGCGGTCCGCGCGGCCGCCGACCGGCTCGCCAGGGACGGACACATGAACGCTCACCTGGCCGCCGCCGGGCACTGACCAGGGGGACGACAGTGGACGACACACATGAGGGCATGGCCACGCTGCGGGTGCTGCTGGCCGAGGCGGTCGCGGGCAAGGGCAGGATCGCGATGGTCACCGGCGCGGTGGCGACCGGCAAGAGCGAGCTGCTGTACCTGATCGCCGAGCACGCCCTCGACCAGGGCGCGCTGCCGCTGACGGCCACCGGTTCGCCGGCCGAGAGCGGCCTGCCGCTGGGCGTGTTGTCCCAGCTTCTGACCCACGCGCCGCTGCCGGACGAGCAGCGGGCCGCCATGCTCGGCCTCCTGCACGAGGGTGCCCGCAGGCAACTCGCCGGCGACGCGGGCGCCGAGTCGATCGAGCACGTGGACGCGCAGATCGTGGACGCCCTCTGCGTGGTCCTGCTGGAACTGGCCGGGCGCTGCCCGCTGGTGATCACCGTCGACGACGTGCACCACGCCGATCGCGCCTCACAGTTGTGCCTGGCCTATCTGGCCAGGCGGATCAGGTTCGCCAACGTGATGCTGGTGTTCAGCACCCCCGACCACAGCCCCCACCTGCGCACTCTCTTCCACACCGAGGTGCTCAGGCAACCGCACTGCCGTCCGGTACGGCTCACCCACCTGTCCCGCGACGGCGTCGACGCCCGGCTCGGCGACGACGCCCACCGGTTCGGCGCGCTCGTCCACACGCTGAGCGGCGGCAACCGGCTGCTCGTCGACGCCCTGCTGGAAGACCTCCAGGTCACCGGCGCCCCCGGTGACCGCTACGGCGAGGCGGTGCTGGCGTGCGTGCGCAGGCTGGGGCCGTGCGCGCAGGAGGCGGCGTACGGCCTGGCGGTGCTGGGCGAGCCCGGCTCGATCAGCCGCCTGCTCGGCCTCGGCGAGAGCGAGGCCGTCGTCGCCAAGTCGCTCCAGGCGATGGCCGGAGCCGGGCTGCTGGACGGCGGCCGGTTCCGGCACGAGGCGGCGCGCTCGGCCGTCCTGGCCGAACTGGACGCCGTCGACCGCATCCACCTGCACCGCCGCGCCGCCGAACTGGCCCACCGGGACGGCGCGTCGGCCGACGTCGTGGCCGGCCACCTCCTGCAGGCCAGCCACGCGGGCGACCCGTGGGCACTGTCGGCCCTGGAGGAGGCGGCCCGGCTCGCGCTCCGCGACGACGGCGTGGAGTCCGCGATCGAGTACCTCAGACTGGCCTGGCGGACCTGCGGCGACGAGCGCCGCCGGGCCAGGATCGGCACCGCGCTGGTCCGGGCCGAATGGCGGATCGACCCCGGCACGCCCGCCGGCCACCTCGCCGGGCTGACCGACGCCCTGCACAAGGGCCACCTCGGCGGCGGAGAGACCGTCGTCCTGGCCAAGGCGCTGCTCTGGCACGGTCACACCCGGGACGCCCTCGACGTCCTGGGCCGCCTGCGCGAGCTGCGCGAACTCGGCGAACCCGACCGGGAGACCGCGGCCGAGCTCGCCGCCGCCCGCCCGTGGTTCCGCGCCCTCTACCCCTCGTTCCTGCCGCACCTGCCGGAGGTCGGCGTCCCGTCCGCCCCGGCCCTCGGCGTCGGCCGCCGGATCCAGTCCGCCGACGTGCTCGCCGACGTCCTCACCGACGGCCCCAGCGACGAGACCATGACCGCCGCCGAGCACATCCTGCGCGGCTGCCGCCTCGACGAGGTGACCATGGACACGGTGGAGACGGCGCTGCTGGCGCTGACCTACACCGACGGCCCCGGCCGCGCCGCCCCGTGGTGTGACGCGTTCATCGCCGAGGCCGAAGCCCGCCGTGCGCCCAGCCGCCAGGCCCGCCTGTCCGCCATCCGGGCCGAGATCCGCCTCCGGGAGGGCGACCTGGCCGCGGCGGCCGGGGACGCGCGGCGCGCCCTGGAGATCATCCCCGCCGGGAGCTGGGGGGTGGCCGTGGGCGGGCCGCTGGGCACCCTGCTGCTGGCCGGCGCCGCGATGGGCCGGCCGGACGACTGCCTGCCCGAGTTCAACCTGCCCGTCCCCGAGGCGATGCTGGAGACCCGGTACGGCCTGCACTACCTGCGGGGCAAGGGCCGGCTCAACCTGACGGCCGACCGTCCCGGCCAGGCCCTGCGGGACTTCCGGTTGTGCGGCGAGCTGATGACGCGATGGGACCTGGACGCCCCCGGGTTCATCGCGTGGCGGCTGGACGCCGCCGAGGCCCTGATCGCGCTGGGTGAGGAAGAGGAGGCCAGGCGACTCGTGAAGGAGCAGCTCTCCCGCTGCGGGCCCCGGTCCCAGCGGGTCCGCGGTTCGGCGTTACGCCTGCTGGCCGCCGTCAGCGAGGTCCACCAGCGCCCGTCGCTCCTGCGCCAGGCCGCCGACCCGCTCCAGGAGGGCGGCGACCGCTACGAGTACGCCCGCCTGCTGGCCGACCTCACCGAGGCCTACCATGCCGTCGGCGACCACCGCAGGGCCGGGATGCTCAAGCAGCGGGCCCGCGCCATGGCCAGGGAGTGCCACGCCGAGCCGCTCACCCGGGCCCTGGCCCGCAGGGACCCGGCGGCCGGCGTGCCCGCGCCGCTCAGCGACGCCGAACGCCGGGTGGCGGAACTGGCCGCCGAGGGTCACACGAACCTGGAGATCGCCACCCGGCTGTACATCACCGTCAGCACGGTCGAGCAGCACCTGACCCGCGTCTTCCGCAAGCTGAACGTGTCCCGCCGGACGGAGTTGCCGGCCACCCTCGCGCGCATCGGATGACTCACAACGGGATGTTGCCGTGCCGCCCGCGCTCGCAGGGGACCCGGTCCAGGGCCTCCGCCAGGCGGAACCGGGTGGTGTCGGGCGAGATGACCTCGTCGACGACGCCGAGCGCGAGCGCCCGTTCGACTCCGCCGGAGACGCGCAGGTGCTCCTGGGTGAGCCGCGCCTTCAGGTCCGCGCGCTCGTCCTCGGGCGCGGCGGCCAGCGCCTTGCGGTGCAGGATGCCGACGGCGGACTCGGCCCCCATGACCGCGACCTCCGCGTTGGGCCACGCGAAGACCGCGGTGGCGCCGAGGGAGCGCGAGTTCATCGCGATGTACGCGCCGCCGTACGACTTGCGGGTGATCAGCGTCACCCGGGGCACCACCGATTCGGCGAAGGCGTGCAGCAGCTTCGCGCCGCGCCGGACGACACCATCCCATTCCTGGGCGATCCCGGGCAGATACCCGGGCACGTCGACCACCACCACCAACGGCACGCCGAGCGCGTCGCACATCCGCACGAACCGGGACGCCTTCTCTGCGGAGAGCGTGTCCAGGCATCCGCCCTTACGGATCGGATTGTTGGCCAGCACGCCCACGGAACGCCCACCCAGCCGGCCGAGGCCGACGAGGATGTTGCCGGCCCAGCGGGGCTGCAACTCCAGGAATCCCTCGTCGACGATCGCGTGCACGAGCGGCCGGACGTCGTACGCGCGGCGCGGCGAGCCGGGCAGGATCGCGGCCAGGTCGCGGCCTTCCGCGAGCGCGCCGAAGTCGAAACTCCCGGGCCGGGTGAAGATGCCGGTGAGCCGGCGCGCCTGCTCGTACGCCTCGTCCGCGTCGCCCGCGACCAGGTGCGCGACCCCCGACTTGCGGCCGTGCGCCTCGGGACCCCCGAGCCCGGCCATGTCGATGCGTTCCCCCGTGACACTGCGGACGATCTCCGGACCGGTGATGAAGATCCGCGCGTCCTCGGCCATGATCACGATGTCGGTGAGCGCGGGCCCGTACGCGGCGGCCCCCGCGGCCGGGCCCAGCACGACCGAGATCTGCGGGATCACCCCGGACACCCTGGTCATCGCCGCGAACATGCGCCCCACCCCGTGCATCGACTCGACACCGTCGGCCAGGCGCGCCCCGCCCGAGTGCCACAACCCGATCACCGGGCAGCCGAGCCGTTCGGCCGCGCCGATGGCCTCGACGACGCGCTCCGCGCCCGCTCCCCCGAGCGCGCCGCCCATCCGGGTCGCGTCGGTGCAGTACGCGACGACCACCGAACCGTCCACCCGCCCGCACACGGCCTGGACCCCACTGTCGTCGTCGGCGTGCAGCGGCACCACCGAACCGGGGTCGAGCAGCCGGGCCAGCCGGACCGAAGGAGCCCGGTGATCCATTTCGATTTCGACGATCGGCATGGTGGTCATCCGCGAATCCCGATTCCCTGAGGGTGTTTCGCCGAATGTGCCTGTCCGCGCCACCTGCGGCCAACCCCTATTTTCCCGGATAGGCCCGTGACCAGCGGAGACGCCTATTGGCAACTTGTTGCCGCCACTTCTGCCAATTGACTCGTCATCTCACGTCCCCGTTTTCTCGTCGTGATCACCTGAACGATGGAGGGCACTTTGTCCAAATGGTCAGCACCGACGATCGCCGCCCTTCTGGCGGCGATGGCGTTGCCGGCGGGCGCGGTGGCCGACACCGTGCCCACGCCGGTCAGCGACGTGGCCGCACTGGTCAACCCGTTCCTCGGCACCAAGGCGGGCGCCGCCGACTTCGGGCACGGCGGCGGCGCGGGAATGAACTTCCCCGGCGCGGTCGTGCCGTTCGGCATGATGCAGTGGAGCCCCGACACGATGGAGAACGCCGGGGGCGGCTACGCGTGGGAGGACAACCGCCTGCGCGGTTTCTCGATGACACACATCTCCGGCCCCGGGTGCACCGGCGCGCAGGACTTCCCCGTGATCCCGATCTCCGGCCGGATCGGCCGGTCGCCCGCGACCCACGGCGCCGACTACGTCCAGACGTTCAGGCACGAGAACGAGAAGGCCGCCCCCGGCTTCTACAGCTCGGTCCTCGACACCGGCGTCAAGACCGAGTTGTCGGCGAGCACACGCGGCGGGGTGGCCCGCTTCAGCTTCCCGGCCGGCAAGCCGGGCACGCTCCTGCTGAACACCAGCGGTTCGGTCAACGGCGTGGACGACGGTGAGACCAGGATCAGCGGCGACACCGTCACCGGCTGGGTGCAGACGGGCGGCTTCTGCGGCCCGCCGATGCGGTACAAGGTGTACTTCCACGCCACGTTCGACCAGCCGATACTCGGCTACGGCACCTGGAAGGACGGCACCGTCACGCCGGGAGGCGCGGCCGTGCGGAACGCCTCGGAGGCCAAGGTCGCCAACGCCGAGGTGGTCACCCCCGGCGACATCTCGGTGAACGGGCCCGGCTCGGGCGCGTACCTGGAGTTCGATCCCGCCACGCCGGTCCAGATGCGGGTGGGCCTGTCCTACGTGAGCCTGGCCGGCGCGAAGAACAACCTGGCGGCCGAGATCGGCCAGGACGGCGTGAACCAGGTCGCCGCGAAGGCGCGGGCCGCCTGGAACGCCAGGCTGGGGCAGGTGCGGATCGGCGGCGGCACCGACGAGCAGCGGCGCACCTTCTACAGCAACCTCTACCACGCGCTGCTCCAGCCGTACGTCTTCGAGGACGTGGACGGCACCTACACCGGCATGAACGGCCAGACCTACAAGGTCGCGCCGGGAAGGCACCACTACGCGACGTTCTCCGGCTGGGACGTCTACCGCAGCGAGGTCCAGCTTCTCGCCCTGCTCGCCCCGGACGTCGCCAGTGACATCGCCCAGTCCATGTACGACAACGCCCAGTCGGTCGGCAACGTCTGGGACCGCTGGTCACACCAGAACGCCATCACCGGCGTCATGGTCGGCGACCCGTTCCACTCGATCCTGTCCAGCGTGTACGCATTCGGCGCCCGTGCCTTCGACGCCCCCGCGGCCCTGAAGGCGATGGCCGAGTCCGCCCGCCGGGTCGGGCCCAAGGACATCGGCCACCCGCAGCTCGGCTATGACCAGCGCCCCGGCAACGCCGACTTCATGGCCAAGGGCCACGTCCCGATGGACGTGTCGACCACCCTGGAGTACGGCATCGCCGACTTCGGCATCGCCCAGCTGGCCGCCCGCCTGGGCGACACCGCGCTGGCGGGCGAGTTCATGAAGCGCGCCCAGGCCTGGCAGAGCACCTACAACCCGGCCAACACCTGGATCCAGCCGAAGATGGCCGACGGCGCGTTCCGGTCGCCGTTCGACCCGGCCACGATGAACTCCTACATCGAGGGCAACGGCGCGCAGTACCACTGGCTGGTGCCGCACAACGTGCGCGGCCTGTTCGACTCGATGGGCGGCGACGCGGCGGCGGCCGCCCGCCTGGACGACTTCTTCAAGGTCCTCAACGCGGGCCCGAACCAGCCGTACGCCTACCTCGGCAACGAACCGTCCGCCGCCACGCCGTGGTTGTACGCGTGGGCCGGCCGGCCGTACAAGACCCAGGACCTGGTCCGGCGCATCCAGAAGGAGCTCTTCTCCTCGGCCCCGGACGGCCTGGTCGGCAACGACGACCTCGGCGCGATGGGCTCCTGGTACGTCTGGTCCGCCATCGGCCTGTTCCCGGCGATCCCCGGCCGCGCCGAGTTGCTGGTCAACACGCCGCTGTTCGACACGATCACGATCAAACGCCCGGCCGGCGACCTGGTCGTCAACGCGCCGGGCTCCGCCAACCGGTACGTCAGGACCCTGAAGGTCAACGGCGTGGCCACCACGAAGGCGTGGTTGCCGGAGACGATCGCGCAGCGCGGCGGCAGACTCGACTTCACCACCTCGGCCGTCCCGAACACCACGTTCGGCTCGGCCCCCGCCGACGCGCCCCCCAGCTTCAACGAGGGCGCCAAGCCGGTGCTGCTGGGCCTGAACCCGGGCAGCGGCCCGGTCGAGCCCGGCAGGACGTTCGAGACCACGATCACCGCCCGCTCGACCAGCGGGTCCGCCGCGTCGGTGCGCTGGGAGGCCAAGCCCCCGCCGGGCGTCTCGGTCACCCCGGCCAGCGGCACGCTCACCCCGGCCGCGGGCGCCGCCGCCTCACGGCGGATCACGGTGACCGTGCCCGCCGGCACCCCGCTCGGCATGATCAGCATCCCGATCATCGGCTCCGGCCAGGTCGGTGCCGGCATCCGGCTGAACGTCGCCAAACCGGGCACCCCCGCCTGGCACCACAACAACGCCAGCATCGGCGACGACACCAAACCCGGCAGCGCCAACGTGGACGGCGCGAACTTCAGCTACTCCGCCCAGGCGCTCGGCGCGGCCGGCCTCACCCCCGGCGCGACGGTCGGCTGGAACGGCTTCACGTTCACCTGGCCGAACCGCGGTCCCGGCGAGTGGGACGACATCCAGCCCGGCGTCAAACCACTGGACGTCACGGCCCCCACCGGCGCCACCGAGATCGCCTTCCTCGGCGCCGGCACCGGCGGCTACCCCGAGGTGGACACGACGATCACCTACACCGACGGCACCACGACCACCGCCCGCCTCGGCATGAGCGACTGGCTGCTCGACTTCGGCGGCGGCTCACCCCGGTACGGCAACGAGATCATCGCCTCCAGCCCCTACCGGCTGTACGGCGGCTCGTGGGCCATGCAGCCCATCCCGGCGCACGTGTTCGCCGCCCGGCCGATCACGCTGAACCCGGCGAAGAAGCTGAAGAGCATCACGTTCGGCCCGTCCGACGACGGAACCCTGCACGTCTTCACGTGGGCGTTCCGGTAACCAGCCGAGAAGGGCGCCCCGCAGGCCGCGGGGCGCCCTTTCACGTCCGGGAACCCTCATGTGCCGCGCGGTCATCACGTGACCCGAGGTACCAATGAAAACGATGGTCCTGCGCCATCCACGCACGAAGCCACTGCTGGTGGCGCTCGCCGCGGCGACCACGCTGGCGGCCGCACCTGCCGCCGGGTACGCGGACGGCGGTCAACCCGCGCCGGTCACCGGCGGAATCCCCTTGATCAACACGGCCGAGAAGATCGGCCCGGGAATCGACTTACAACACGTGAAGGCGCTCGACCAGAAGGGCTGGTACGACGCCCGCTTCCTCACCGTGGACCTGTCCAACAAGGCGGTCAGCACCGACCTGCTGACCGCCGGACCGGTCGCGTCCGGCGGCCCGCTCAGCGTGGCCGCCAACAGGGCCGGCGCCGTCGCGGGCGTCAACGGCGAGTTCTTCGACATCGGCAACTCCAACGCGGCGCTCGGCGGCGAGGTCCAGAACGGTCGGCTCATCAAGACCGCCGACATCGGCGGCCGCCAGCATGTCGGCGTCGGCGGCGACGGCATCGCCCGGCTCGTGAACCTCATGGTCGACGCGACCGCGAACTTCGCGGGCGCGGACCACACGGTCCTGTCCGTCAACGCCGCGAACGGCGGCGGGGTCCCCGCGGACGGCCTGATCGCGTTCACCTCCGCGTGGGGCGACTACAGCCGCAACCGCGCTCCAGCACGATGGTCGCCCGCGCGCTCGGCCACGACGACGCGACCGTCCGCAACGTCCCGTCCGACGGCCGCGAGCGCAACAACCCGAACGGCGTGGGGGTGTTCGTCGCGAAGGGCGACGGCAAACTGCACCGGCTCCTCATCAAGCCCGCGCCGGGTGCGGCGTCGGCCGACGGCGACCTGAGGGTCTTCCCGGGACTGCGCCGCACGCTCGTCGCGGAGGGCGTCGACGATCACCAGACGCCGGTGAGCGTCGACCCCGAGTCCGTGTTGTGGTCCGCTCGCGGAGCGTCCGTCGAGGGCGGGACACTCGTGGCGCCGGCCGAGCCGAACGGCCGGATCACCGTCGACGCGCGGGTGGGTCCCGCGGTGGCGCAGCCCGCGAAGGTCACCGTCCTCGACCCGGATCGACCCGCGGGACCTCGCGCTCGACTATGACCACGACGTCGTCGGCATCCAGCCCGTGGACGGCAAGCTGAAGATCACCCCGCTCACCGCCGAGGGCACGATCCTCACGGTCTCGGTCGGCGGCGCGTCGGTCCAGCTCCCGATGCTGCAGAAGGCGCTCCAGGACGCCGAGAAGGACCCGTCGGTGCACAACGTCCTGGTGTTCGCCCACCACCCGGTGGACGACCCCGCCGAGACCGATTCCAGTCGGCTCGGCGACCGCGACGAGGTCGCGCTCATCGAGAACATGCTCACCGACTTCCGCGACTCCACGGGCAAGGGCACCGCGATGGTCGGATCCCACGCCCAGATCGCCGACGTCCACCGCCTCGAAGGCGTGCCGTACATGGTGCTGCCGTCGTCGGGCAAGGACCCGTACGGCACACCGGACCGAGGCGGTTTCACCGGGTGGGTCAACTGGTCCGTCGACTCGCGGCGGGACGCGGACAAACAGTGGCTTGAGGCCGAGGTGCGCGCCTTCGCGCAGTCCATCACGCTCACCACCCCCGACTCGCTTGAGGTGGGCGGGACGGCGCAGCTCGCGGGCAGCATCGTGCAGCCGGCGGGCGTGTCGACGGGCACCCGTGTGGTGCCGCTGCGGTACCCGATGTCAGTCGACTGGAGCGGCTCGTCCAACCTGGCGATCGGCAGCGGTGCGGACGCCGTCGACACGGCCGTCCGCAAGGGCAGGGTCGCGATCCTCGACCCGCGGACCCGGACGCTCACGGCGCTGAACCCCGGCTCGGTGACCGTGACGGTGACGAACGACTCGATGCGCGCCTACACCGACGACAACTCGCTCGCGCCGGTCACGACTTCGAAGACCATCCAGGTCCTGCCCGGCAAGTGACCGGCAGCGACAACACCGGCCTCCAACCGCTGCGGATCGGCTCCCGAGCGGTCTGACACGCGGGGCGGCCCGGCTGAGGGCGAGCACGTACGTGCTCGCCCTCAGCGCTGTCCGGCCGACCGCTACGTGAGCCCGGTCGCGGCAAGCGGCAACTCGACCACGACGGTGGTGCCCTCCCCCGGCTTGCCGGTGATGCCGCAGAACCCGCCCAGTTCCGCCGCCCGCTCCCGCATGGAGATCAGGCCGACGCCCGGACGCCGGTCCGGCGGGAGCCCCGCGCCGTCGTCGGCGATGACCAGGCGCAGCGTCCCGGGCTCGCGGCGCAGTTCCACCCGGACGCGGGTGGCCCGCGCGTGCCGGCGGACGTTGGTCAGCGCCTCCTGCGTGATCCGGTAGACGGCCACCTCGACGGCGGCGGGCAGGTCGGTCACGTCGCCCTCGGCCGTCACCTCCACGGCCGCGCCTCCGGCGCCGTCCGGCCCGGCGAGCGCCACCAGGGCGGCGACCAGGCCGAGGTCGTCCAGGGCAGGCGGGCGCAGCCCGTGGACGAGCTGGCGGATGTCGCCGGCGACGGTGTCCATGCCGGACCGCAGGTCGCGGAGCAGCGCGTCCGTCGCCTCCGGGGAGCTCTTCAGGTTGTGACGGGCGACGGTGATGGCCATGGCCATCCCGCTGAGCGTCTGGCCCAGGCCGTCGTGCAGGTCGCGGCGCAGCCGCCGCCGTTCCTCCTCCTGGGTGGCCAGGATGCGTTCCCGGGAGCGCTGCAGGTCGGCCGCCATCCGCACGGCGTGCGCCACGTCGGCCGCGTACGGAACCAGGGTGGCGAGCACCCGTTCGTCATGTGCGGCCGGGAAACGACGCGGGGCGGGCGGCCCCACCAGCAGCCGCCCCACCTGTTCGCGATGCCAGATCAGCGGCACCTCGCGCGGCGTGTCGCCGACCCGCCCGACGGTCACGGTCGCCACACTGACCCGACGGCCGGGCTCCCCACCGGTCACCTCCGCCGTCACCCCTTGGACGGCGAGCCCCTCGCGCAGCACGCCGACCACCGAGGCCAGCGCCTGCGCCGGGTCGGCCCGGCTCACCTCCTGGATCACCCGTTCGGCGAGCACGCCCGGATCGCCGACGGGTCCGTAGAGCAGGCGGTCGATCGCCCGTTGCAGCACCCGCCGCAGCGGCTGGAAGAACGCCCCCGTCAACACGGCGGCGGCGAGCCCGGCCGTCTCCCCGACGCCCGACACCAGCAGGGTCGACACCGCGGCCACCCCGAAGTAGACCGCGCCGACCACGGCCAGCAGGCCGGCCGCGACGAAGGTCCGGCTGACGATGGTGTCGATGCCGTACAACCGGTGGCGCAGCACCGAGAACACCAGGGCGACGGGGATCAGCATCGCCCACACGACCGACACCCAGTACAGCTCCGGCACGACCACGGACAGGAGCATGAACACGATGTACACGCCGAAGGCGAACAGCGGCCAGCCGATCTGCCGCCGGCCCTCCGAATCGGCCCGGCGGAACCGCAGCAGCAGCGACAGCGCCGCCAGCGGGATGGCCACGAATATCCCCGTCCAGGACACCGTCGACAGCAGCCCGTCGTAAGGCCCCATCGCGGGAATCTGGAACGGGTTGGGGACCACGGCGGGAAGGTGGTAGTCCTCCAGGGGCGGGTCCGGCCGGACGAACACGCGCACGTTCTCGACGTTGACCGACAACACCCCCAGCCACACCACGGCCCGCCAGCGCCGAGAAGGCAGCCTGCCGTCGGGAGAGTAGAGCGGCAGGAGTATCTCCAGAGCGAGTGTGGACGCCGTCCAGCCCACTTGGGCCGGAAGCCTCAGCAGGCCCGCCGTCGCCAGATCACCGCCCGCCGCCAGCGCCAGCGCCGTCGCATGGCTCAAGTCGTAGAGTGCGCCGCCGAGCCCGCCCACGATCATCAGCCACGCGAGCCTGAGCCGGGGCCGCCGGACGATCAGGAACGCGCCGATCGCGGGAAAGGTCACCCCCGCCGCGGTCAGCGGCGTGACCGTCACCGGCCGCCATTCCTCCGGAAGCCCCGCCGTGATCACCATCGCCACGGCGACCAGCAGGGGAGAAACGACGCCCAGGGCCACGGCGACCGCCCGGGATTCCCACGCCATACCGCCCCCCGCTTTCCTCCGTTCCAGCGTGACCCTAACGGCTGCGGCGGGCGTTCCCAGCGTTCACCCTGCTGGAAGACGCGCGGAGCGCGTCCGAGCTCGGCGACGACCTCAGCCGCGGCGCGGCGTGATCGCCGCCGATGGGGCCGCCAGGCGCCCGGGATCGTGGCGGTCGACCGAAATCGGGCACGCACGCCATTATTAACTCAGCCGAAACGGCAATTCCATCGGCCGTTCAAACAGCGGGCGAATCGGCGCACGGGGTCCGATCAGGACTGCTTTGTCAATCAGTCGCACGAGTGATGAGCGGCGGCGGGCGGCTGGCCGATTATGAAGGCCGGTCATCCATTCCTCTCGCGTCAGGAGGCGAGGTGCGATTCGGTGAGAGCCACGTCGAGTTCGGCGTCCTCGGGCCGTTCGAGGTGCGTCACGCCGACGAGCCGGTCGACATCGGCGGCCCCCGGCGGCGGACGGTGCTGGCCCGCCTGGTGGCCGCCGCGGGCACCGTCGTCTCGACCGACACCCTGATCGACGACCTCTACTCCGGCGCGCCGCCGGTCAACGCGCTGGCGTCGATCCACGTGCAGGTGTCGAACCTGCGGCGGGCGATCGAGCCCCGGCGGGCCCCGCGTACGCCGCCTCGGCTGCTCGTCGCCCGGCGGCCGGGCTACATGCTGGCGACCTCCAACGTCGACGCGCTGCGGTTCGCCCGGCTCGTGGCCGAGTCGGCGCAGCTCCCGGCCGCCGAGGCGCTGGAGTCGCTCGACGAGGCACTGTCGATGTGGCGAGGCCGGCCCTACGGCGAGTTCGCCGAAGAGGTGTGGGCGATCGCCGAGGTGAACCGGCTGCAGGAGGTGCGGCTGACGGCGATCGAACGGCGTGCCCAGGCGCTGCTCGACCTGGGCCGGCCGCAGTCGCTGATCCCCGAGCTCGATGCCGAGATCGGCGACCATCCGCTGCGCGAGCGGTTGTGGTGGCTGCTGGCGCTGGCCCTCTACCGCACTGGACGGCAGGCCGACGCGCTGGCCGCGCTGCGCCGGGCTCGCCGGCTGCTGGACACCCAGCTCGGGCTCGACCCGGGGCCGGAGTTACGGGCGCTGGAGCAGGACATCCTCCGCCAGGCCGAGACACTCGCCCCGCCGTCTCCGGAGTCCGTCGCGGTGCCGGTCCCCCGGCGACCGCCCCGGGTCGCGCGCACGCATCTGATCGGACGCGAGCGGCAGCTGGCGACGCTGGTGTCGTTGCCCCTTCAGGCCGATCGGAACGGGGTCGTGGCCGCCGCCGTCAGCGGGGAGCCGGGCATCGGCAAGACGCGGCTGCTGCGGGCGTTCCGCGACGAGTGCGCCCAACTCGGGCACCTGGTGCTGTGGGGGCGGTGCCACGAGGGCGGGGGTGTTCCGCCCCTGTGGCCCTGGCTGCAGGTGCTGCGGGAGCTGGCGGTGACGGTGCCGCCGCCCGGGGAACTGGCCGGGCTGCTCGACGACCGGCCGCCGCCCGAGGGGACGCCGCGGCACCGCAACATGCACATCGCCCGATGGCTCATGGACGCGGCCGGGCGGCGGCCCCTGGTGATCGTCCTCGACGACCTCCACTGGGCTGATTCGGCCACCCTCGAACTGCTCAGAGATGTCGCGGTGTGGTCCGGCGGGCGGGCCGGGCACGTGTCGCTCACCCTGGTCAGCGCGTTCCGTGACGTCGCCGCCGACCCGTTCCGGCTGTCGGTCGACGAGGTGCTGCACCAACTCGCCCGCTACGACCTGGTGCGGGTCCGGCTGACCGGACTGACCACCGCGCAGGTGGGTGCGCTGGCCAGCGAGATGGGTGTCACCGTGCCCGACGCGCAGGTCGAGCGGCTGGCCGTGCGCAGCGGCGGCAACCCCTTCTTCGTGTGCGAGAGCGTGCGGCTGATCGCGCGGGGCGAAGGGCTCGACGGGGTGCCCGACGCCGTCGCCGACCTGATCCGGCAGCGCCTGGCCGGGCTCGGCGCCCGGACCGCCGACGTGCTACGGACGGCGGCCGTGGTCGGCCGTAACTTCGACCCGGCGCTGGTCGCCGAGGTCGGCGCCGAGGACGCCGCCGAGACCTACGGCCGGCTCGACCGGGCTGCCGAGGCGGGGCTGTTGATCAGCGGGACCGGTGTGATGACGTTCGTCCACGACCTGGTCCGAGAGACCCTGCTGGGCGACCTGCCACCGCTGCGCAAGGCGATGATCCACCGCGCGGTGATGACCGCCCTGGCGGTCCGGCCCGGCGCCGACGTCACCACCATCGCCCACCACGCCGTGCAGGCCGGCCCGGCCGCCTACCGCGAGACCGCCCACTGGGCCAGGGCCGCCGCCGACCAGGCCGGGCTGCGGCACGCCTACGAGGAGGCGGCCTCCTGGTGGGGGCATGCGGTCACCGCCCACGGCGCCGGCGACGGGGCGCTGGACGAACACGTCGAGCTGCTGCTCCGGCAGGTCCGCGCCCTGCTCCACGCGGGCGACGCCATGAGCGCCCGGAGGGTCCGGGCCCAGGCGGTGCGGGTGGCCAACCGGTCGGGCGCCGGGCCGGGGCTGGTCGCGCGAGCGCTCACCGCGCTCGACGCACCGGCCATGTGGGCGTTACGCAACCCGTACGAGTCGGTGGAAGGCTCGCTGGTGGAGCAGTTCGAGGCGACCCTGCGGGCGCTGCCGCGGCGCGAGGGCGCCGAACGGGCGCTGCTGCTCGGCGGGCTGGCCCAGGAGCTCTACGGCACCGGCGACGAACGCTGCGTCGCCCTGTCGGAGCAGGCCATCGCGACGGCCCGCCGCATCGGTGACCCCCGGCTGCTGCTGCGGATCCTCAACGCGCGCACCCTGTCGGTGCCGCAGGCGGACCGCGTCGAGGAGCTTCTCGGCATCGCCCGCGAGATCCGGTCTCTGGCGGCGGCGACCGGGTCGGCCCGGTTCGAGCTGCTCTCCCACCAGATGGACACGCACTACCTGCTGGAACTCGGCGACATCGAGGGCGCCGACCGGGCGGCGCGGCGCTGCGACGTGATACTCGACCACCTGCGACTGCCGTGGCCGAGATTCCAGCACACGATGTGGCGTGCCAACCGGCTGACCCTCGCGGGCGCCTACACCGACGCCGAGACCCTCTACGCCGAGGCCGAACGCCAGGGCCACCGCATCGGCATGTGGTACGGCGCCGCCGTGGCCGTCAACGGCCGCCTCATGCTGCGCTACCAGAGCGGCGCCATGGCCGAGGCGGGCCCGCTGATCGACGTGATCACCGGCATCCACCCCACCGTCGACCACGACGCCCGGATCCTCCAGTTCGTCGCTCAGGGACGAGCCGACGACGCGGCGGCCCTGGCCGCCCAAGGCTGGCCGACCCCACCACCCGACTGGTCGTGGTTGACCATGACCTGCCTCCAAGGCGCCGCCCAGGCGGCCGTCGGCGACAAGGCGGCCTGCCGGGTGACACGCGAGAAGCTGCTGCCCTACTCGGGACGCATCTCGGGGGGCTCGGCGGTGGCCTGCATCGGCCCGGTCGACCATTTCCTGGACCTGCTGTCTGCGGCGCTCGGCCTGGTGCCTGACCGCGTCTGGTCCTGACGCCTCCCACCGGCGGATTCCAACGCCGTCCGCATGCCCGCATCGCATCCCGTCGTGACGCCGTGGGCGGCCGGCGTCCACGACCCGTTCGTTCCCGCGACTGCCGACGGCAGCGGGCCGGCGGGCCGAAACGAAGCTTCTGCCCTGTCGACGTGACCGAAACGTACCTTCGCCGCCGGCCCCAGCAGGCGTTTCCCGCCGAACCCGACCGGTTTCGGTCCGTCATTTAGAGCCGTAACTCGCCGTTCCCTTTCCTGCCGTCTCCATCGTAAGCAGCCCATAAGACCGGCTAAGAGGCCGATAAGCGCCCCCCGCTTGACTTCTTGGCGGACCGGTTTCCCCACAGAGGAGATTCTCGTGAGCAGCAAGCTGAACGAATACGAAGCGGCACTCCAGGAAAGCCGCGAGCAGTTCCGGACCGACCCCGTCGTCTTTCCGCTTTTCGCCCCCGACGTCGACGACCGCCTCTTCGCCCGCTGGATGCTGCGCTGGAGCGCGCACGGCATCCACATGACCCACGATGTCGAGCGCTGGATCGCCGGCGCCGGCGAGGCCTGCGGGAACCTCGGCATGGACAAGCTCGCCAAGGCCCTCAAGGCGCACTCGCGCGCCGAGGCCGGGCACGACACCATGATGGTCGACGACGTCATCGCGATCAGCGACTGGTGGCTGCGCACCTACGGCGAGCCGGTCGACGGCGAGGGCCTGCTGGCGGCCCCGGCGCTGGCCAGTGCCGGGTTCTACGCCCGCCTCCACGAACAGGTCATCACCGGCCCGACGCCGTTCGCGCAGCTCGCGATCGAGTACGAGATCGAGCGCCTGTCCGTCACCATCGGCCCGGACCTGATGACCACCTGCGAGCGGGTCTTCGGCGCGAACACCTCCTGCTACAGCTTCCTGGCCGAGCACGTCGAACTCGACGCCGGTCACACCGCCTTCAACCAGCGCCAGCTCGGCGGCATCCTCGACGAGCGGCCGGAAGAGCTGACCACCATGGTCGAGACCGGCAGAGCCGCGCTCGCCAGCTACGCCGCCTTCATGGCCGAGTGCGCCCAGCTCGCCAAGGGCGACCTGGAACCGGAGCCGGTCCCGGCATGAACACCCTGGTCACCACGGGCCGGCTGGAGATGCTCGTGCGCTTCCACCCCGAGGACCTGCCGCCGGCGCCGTGGCTGGAGGACCTGCGGAGGTTGCGCGCCGAGGTCTTCTACGAGGACGGCCGGCGTCCGGACTTCCGCCGGAACGGGGTGTACGAGGACTCCTCGCCCCTCGACCTCGGCTCCTTCCACCTGTCCGTCCACCCGGCAGGTGAAGACCGGGTCGTCGCCTGCGCCCGGGTGTCGCCCGGTTCCCGATCCTCGCTGTTCCAGTCGAGGGAGCACCTGGGCGGCCCGGCCTTCGACGGGCTGCTGGCCTCTCTCGGCACCGCCCCGGCCGACACCGCCGAGGCCGGACGGCTCGTGATCGCCCGCAAACACCGGGGCCGCGGCCTCGGCGGGCACCTCCTCGCCTCCGTCCCCGCCGTCGGCGAGGCGATCGGAGCCTCCCTCATGTTCTGTACGACCGGCACCGTCGACGGCCAGGACCGGCTCTACGCCCACTACGGGTGGCGCGCCTGCCCCGGCACCGACGGTTTCGACCCCCATTACCGGGACGTCGTCCTCGTCATGTCGAACGACCTCGGCCCGATGAGGCGCAGCGAAGCCGTCCGGGCGAAGGTACGGCGCCAGCTCGGCGACCTGCCGAGGACCGGGTCCGCCCGCCTGGCGATCTGACCGACCCACCGACGAGACATGGAGCAACGTGGTTTTCACTCCGGAGTTCTTCCAGAACCCCTATCCGACCTACGCCCACCTTCGCCGGAACGACCCCGTCGCGAGGACCACGATCCCCTTCACCGACGTGGACGTGTGGCTGGTCAGCCGGTTCGAGGACGTCCGTGCGGCGTTCGCCGACAACCGGCTGAGCAGTGACTACTCCAACGCACCGGCCCACTTCCACGCCGCGCACCTGGCGTTCGGCGGGGACACCGTCGGGGCCCGGACGATGCTCAACCTGGACGCGCCCGACCACACGCGGGTCAGGAAGCTGGCGGCGGCCACCTTCACGGAGCGGCGGGTCGCCCAGTGGCAGGAGACGATCGCCGGGATCGTCGACGGCCTGCTGGACGCCGTGCCGGCCAAGGAACCGGTCGACGTGCTCGACGCCATCGCGGCGCCCCTGTCGGTGCGGATGATCTGCACCGTCCTGGGCACGCCGCCGGCCGACAGCGTGCGGCTCCGTGCGTGGGGCGACGCGATCTTCACCGCGGACCCGGGACAGCGCCACCTCATCCCGCAGGCGCTGGACGGGCTGATCGGCTACTCGGCCGACCTGATCGCGGCGAAACGCAGGGCACCCGCCGACGACCTGCTGACCGAGCTCATCGAGGCGAGCGGCGCCCCCGGCCTGCTGACCGGGAACGAGCTGCTGGCCACGGTCACCGGCCTGGTCGTCGCCGGGTACGAGTCGACCATCGCCATGGTGGGCGACCTGTTCCTGGCCCTGATCGACCACCCCGACCAGCTCGCCCTGCTCCGGCAGGACCCGTCCCTGGCCGACGCCGCGATCGAGGTGGTGCTCCGGTACGACGGCCCGCAGGCGTCGTCGTTCTGGCGCTTCGCCACCGAGGGCCTGGAACTCGCCGGGACGCCGATCGCGGCCCAGGACGTCGTGGTCCTGCTCGTCGGTTCGGCCCACCGCGACCCGGCGCGCTACCCCGACCCCGACACCTTCCACATCCTCCGGGAGGACAAGAAGCACCTGGCGTTCGGGCACGGCATCCACCGCTGCCTGGGCTCCCAGCTCGCCCGCCGCAACACCCGAACGCTGCTCACCAGGACCCTTGAGCGGTTCTCCTCGTGGTCGCTGGCGATCCCGCGTGAGTCGGTGTCCTACAAGCCCAATCTGATCGTGCGCGGACCGGCGGCGCTCCCGGTCACATTCGACCACTGACCTGCCCGCACTTCCGGCCCGCGGTGCCCTCCCCCCCGCGCCGCGGGCCTCTCTCCGGAGAGGCCCGATCCGGCGGGAACCTGCGACCCTTGACCCCCACCCTGTCCGGGACGGTCTGAGGGAGTCGAACGGAGCACTCCGATATCGGAGAATGCCTGGTGATGCAGACTCATGATCTTCGTCCGGAACTGCCTCGCCACCCCGTCCCCCACTTCACGGGCCGGGAGGAGGCCTTGGCGGAACTGCGCGCGGGCCCACCGGTCCAGGTGGTGGCGGGGCCCGGCGGGATGGGCAAGACCGAGCTCCTGCTCCAGTACGTCGACCGGTTCGGCGCCGACCACAGTCTCGTGTGGTGGATCGACGGCGCGGGGGCCGTGCGGATCGAGGAGGGCCTGGCCGACCTGGGCCGCGCCCTGCTGGCCGCGCCGACCCTGGAGATCGCCGTCCCGTGGGCGCTGGAGTGGCTGCGGACCCACCCGGGCTGGCTGCTGGTCTTCGACGACGTGTGGGACGTCGCGCACGTCCTGGACCACGTCGAAGGACTGCACGGCGGACGCGTTGTGATCACCACCGCCTTCGACCCCGGCGGCCTGGCCGCCGTGCCGCTGGGCCCGCTGCCCGTCGACCGGCTGGGCGGGAACCCGCTGGCCCTCGCCCTCATGGACGGCCTGCCCGAGCCGGAATCGGTGCCCGATGACGGCGACCCGGTGAAAACGGTGCTGCGGCTCGTCGTCGGCCGGATCGAAGGGCTCGACCCCTTCGCCGGGCGGCTCTTCGAGACGCTGGCGCTGCTCGGCCGCGAGACGGTGCCGCGTGAGCTCCTGCCCGCCACGCCGGAGATCGACGCGGGGCTGCGGCTGCTGGCGGGGCACCGGCTGATCAGCCTGCACGACGGGCTGATCGGCGTACACGAGGAGATCCAGCTCTTCGTGGCTGCCGAGGTCGGCGCCGAACGTCGGTTCCGGGCCTTCGAGGAGGCAGTGTCGTGGATCGGGGCGCTGCTGCCGGAGGACCCCCTGGTGCCCCTGTCGTGGCCGGCCCATCGGCGGATCATGCCACTCGCCCGTAAGGTGCTGCCGGTCACCTCCCGGACGTGGGAGCTCAACAAACGGCTCGTCGACCGGGAGGGCGCGGCCGCAGTGGTGGCCCGGCGCGAGATCGTGCGCCGCAGCGTGGCACGGAGCGGATGACCCCGAGACCTTGAGATCCCGGCACAGCCTGGCGCTGTGGACGGGCATGGCCGGTGACGCGGTCGCCGCCAGGGAACAGTTGAACGGGCTGGTGGCCGTCTGCGAGCGCATCCTCGGCCCCTACGACCCGCTGACCCTCACGGCCCGGCACGAGCCGGCCCACTGGACCGAGAACGCGGGCGACGCCGCCCAGGCCCTCGACCTGTACACGTGGCTGCTGGAGGACCGGCGGCAGATCCTCGGCCCCGACCATGTCAAAACACTGACGACCTGGTTCGAGACGGCCCGCGTGACCGGGGTGGTGGGCGACCACGCCGGCGCCCGCGACCAGTTCGGCCTGCTGCTGGCCGCACAGGAACGCGTCCAGGGCGCCGAGCACCCCGGGACGTTGCGCACCCGCCGCGCGTTCGCCGTCTGGACCGGGCTGGCGGGCGATCCGGTCGCCGCAAGGGACCTGCTTGCCGCCCTGCTGCCGGTCTAAAAGCGGGTGCTGGGCGCCGGAGACCCCCACGTGACCGCCACCCGGGAAGCGCTGGAGACCTGGTCCGAGCAAGCACTCGCCTCGGGTGACCGGAACCCCGAGTCACCCGCACGTGGTGGACAGGGCCGCGGTCCGACGATCAGTACATGAAGCCCAGACACCTCATCGTCGCCACCGCGGCGGTGTCGGCGAATTAGATTGGAGGACACCGGCGCCCTGGCCGGCCATGGACGTACGCAGGTGACCGAGATCGTCTACCGACGCGAGATCTTCAAGAAGCGGGAAAGGGGCTCCGGATAATCTCCGAAACCCCTTGCGACCAGACAAAACTGGTCGGGACGACAGGATTTGAACCTGCGACCCCTTGACCCCCAGTCAAGTGCGCTACCAAGCTGCGCTACGTCCCGTTCACTGCTTCGTGCCCCTCAGGCACGGAACAACCTTAGCGCAGATTCGCGCCCCGCGTGCACCGACGCGTAGTGTGGCGATCATGGGAAGGCGCCCGCAGGTCGATCACGAGGAACTGGCGAGGCTCTCCGCCAGGGGCTGGTCCAACGCCGACCTGGCGGCCCACTTCGGCGTCACCGAGTCGGGCATCCTCCAGGCCAAGCGCTCGGCGGGCCTGTCGAAGCCCATGACCGACCACTCGGCCGCCATCCCCTGGAAGCTCGCCAGGCCCCACTCCCAGTCCGGCCCGGCCACCAACCTGCGGAATCTCTCGGCCGCCGCCCAGGGCAAGCCCGTACCGAAAGAGAAGATCAACACAGCTCTCCGGTGGGCGACGAGGCTGGTCGAGAACGGCCTCGACATCGCCTACGACCCGGAGCGGGGGTTCCACGAGGTCGAGGCGTCAGCGGCCTCGCACATCGCGCAGGTTCTCAGGTCGGCTCGGGAGAAGCTCGGCTAAAGGGTCTCGTCCCGCATGTCGACCGTGTTCACCAGGTCGTCCTCGACCACCTGATCCGTTGAGCGCCGCCGCCGGGCGAGCAGTGTGGTCACCACACCGCTGATCACGCCGACGCACATCATGATCCAGCCGATGGCCTGGAGGTCGAAGCCGGGCGCCTCCCATTTCACCGCGAACGCCAGCACCGCCCCTACCACCACGAAAGCCAAACTGGCTCCAAATCCCATAAGGACGCCGCCTACCCGGCAATTCATGGGTTACGCCCTCATTTCACGGGCAGTCCGGAGTGTCGAAGACAAAGCAGACAGCCGGAGGCAGACATGAGCGCCATCGCATGGGTGGTCGTGGTCGTAGCCGTCGTCGTGGCGCTGGGAGCCATCGGGTACGTCGTGGCGGGCCAGAGCCGGCGGCGCCACCTGCAGGACCGATTCGGCCCCGAATACGACCGCGTCGTCCAGGAGACCGACAGCCGCAGGGACGCCGAGCAGGAGTTGCTGGCCCGGGAGGCCCGCTACGCCGATCTCGACATCCGTCCCCTCGACGCCGAGGCCCGGGACACGTACGCGAAGAAGTGGCGGGAGGTGCAGGAGCGGTTCGTCGACGCGCCGAGTTTCGCCGTCACCGAGGCGGACGCCCTGGTCACCGCCGTCATGGCCGACCGCGGCTACCCGACGGACGAGTTCGAGGAGCGGGTGAACGTCCTGTCGGTCGGGCACGCCGGGACCCTCGACCGCTACCGCGAGGCCCACCAGATCAGCGGCCGGGCCGCCCGGCAGGAGGCCACCACCGAGGATCTCCGCCAGGCCATGGTCCACTACCGCGCCCTCTTCGACGAGCTTCTCGACGACGTGCACGCCCACTCTCCCCGCAAGGAGGCCGATCACTGATGACCACGTACAACCCTTACGACCGGGACAAGACGGCCGAGACCGACAGAGACGACGTCCTCGCGGACGACCACCGGAACGACGACAAGCTGGTCGCCTCCGACCTGGTCCCGGGCCCGCGTGACACCGGCGACCGCGTCCCCGGCGACCGCCTCTCCGATGACCGCAACGCCGAGACCGCGCCCGTGGGCGTGGCCGGCAGCGCCTCCGTCACCTCGCCCGACGCCGTCGACGAGGCCCACCGCGACACCGCGGGCGACCTGTCCGACGCCGAGGCGGCGACCGTCGAGGACACCACGCCGAGCCCGGTCGGCGACATCGACTTCGACGAGCGCTGGCGCGACATCAAGGCCGCCTTCGTCGACGACCCGCGCGAGTCGGTCGAGAAGGCCGACGCGCTGATCGACGAGGCCGTCTCGGCGCTGGCCGCCACGCGCCAGTCGCTGGTCGACCAGTGGAAGAACTCCGGCACCAACGACACCGAGCAGCTCCGGCTCGCGCTCCGCGAGTACCGCGACCTGTTCGACCGGCTGAAGGGATAAGTCACATGCTGGCCATCGCCGCGGCGGTCGTCTTCGGGATCGCCTTCCTGCTCGACCTGCTCAACGCCGACATCGGCATCGGGCTGACCGCGCTCATCGCGCTCGGGCTCTGCCTCCTGGCGCTCCACCAGGCCGGCATCGGCACCGCGAGCGTCGGCAACGGCGGCTGGCGCCGGGGCCGGGTCCGCAGGTAGACCCGTACAGAAGAATCGCCGCGCGGCCGCTCAGGGCCGCGCGGCTTTCTTTTTCTTTTACGGCTTCGCACACTCTCCGGCCAGGAAACCGCCGTCGTCGCCGGTGCCCCGCGGAGAAAACCCGTCGCCCCCGACCGATGAGCCGTGGCACCATCCTCGGCATGTTCACGACGTTCTTCCGAGCCGGCTAGCGCTCCGCCAGCCACTCTGAGGCCCAGCCCGCGGCTGGCGAAGCGGGAACCGGCCATCCTGCCGTTCCCGGGCGCCGACCCGGAGTTGCGTCATGCCCTCAGAGTTCCTCGTCCGCACCGTCACCGGCCTGGAAGACCTGACCGCCGCCGAGATCACCGAAGCCGGTCACCGCGTCGTCGACGTCACCAAACGCCAGCTCGTCGTCGAGGCCGCCGGTCCCGTCGTGACCCGCCTGGCCGACGACCTGTTCGCCGTCCGGGCGTCGGTCCCCGACCCGGGCCGCACCAGGGACGGCCTGCGGCAGGCCGTCGCCCGTCTCACCGCCCGCGTCGCCCACGGCGGCCCGATCAGCGTCACCGCCTCGTTCACGGGGTCCCGGAACTTCAGCCGGTTCGACGTCGAGGACGCCGTCGGTGCGCGCCTCGGCGAGCCCTACTTCTCCCGCCGCCACGGCACTCCCCCGCCCCCGGGCACCACGGATCTGCGGGTGACCCTCGACGGCAAGGCGATGTGGCTGGGGGTGCGCCCGCATCCCGCGCCCCTGCACCGCCGCGCCTGGCGGAGGGCCACGGTGGTCGGCAGCCTGCATCCGCCGGTGGCCGCCGCGATGGCCAGGCTGGCCGGCATCCGGCCCGGTCACGTGGTGTTCGACCCGTGTTGCGGGGCGGGGACCCTGCTCATCGAGGCACGGATCCAGGTGCCGGGCGCGCGTTACCACGGCACCGACATCGACCCGGCGGCCATCCGGGCCGCGCGGATCAACGATCCGGGCATCGCCTGGCGTACGGAGGCGGTCGAACCCGACCGGATCCTGGCCAATCCTCCCTGGGGGGTGCGCCTGCCCGCCGACGCGGTCCCCTCGGCGGGGTGGCCGGAGGCGGGGCGGCTGGTGGCGATCCTGGGTGAGGGCCAGCGGCTCGACCGGCGGTGGACGACGGTCGGGGAACATGCGCTGACCGTGGCCGGGAGGCATCCGCGCATCGTCGTGGCCTTGATAGGCAAGTAGCGGCTTGCCTATACTCCTGCGGGTGGGTGACATCTACAAAGCCCTCGCCGACCCCACCCGCAGGAAGATCCTCGACGAGCTGACCGACCGGAACGGTCAGACCCTGTTCGAGATCTGCACCCGCCTGGCCGGCCGGCACCAGCTCGCCTCGTCGCGACAGGCCATCTCCCAGCACCTGGAGGTGCTGGAGGCGGCCGGGCTCGTGGAGAGCCGCCGGGAGGGCCGGTACAAGTTCCATTTCATCGACCCCGCGCCGCTGCGGCAGATCGCCGAGCGGTGGATTCCACCGGAGGAACCGGTATGAAGATCAACCTGGCCAGCGTCCTGGTCGACGACCAGCACAAGGCGCTGGCGTTCTACACCGACGTGCTCGGCTTCGTGAAGAAGACCGAGATCCCGATGGGCGAGCACGCCTGGCTGACCGTCGTGTCGCCCGAGCAGCCGGACGGGGTCGAGCTCGTGCTGGAGCCCGACGCCCACCCGGCCGCCAAGCCGTGGAAGGCCGCCCTGGTCGCCGACGGCATCCCCTACACCTCGTTCGCGGTCGAGGACGTGCACAAGGAGTTCGAGCGGCTGAGCGCCCTCGGCGTGCGGTTCACCCAGGAGCCGGCGAACATGGGGGCGGTGACGACCGCCGTGTTCGACGACACCTGCGGCAATCTCATCCAGATCGCGTCGATGAACTGAGCCGGTCCTCTTCGACGAGGAAGCCGCCCGACTGGTGGTGCCAGAGCCGCGAATAGGGTCCCCGCGCCTCCAGCAGTTCGGCGTGCGAGCCCTGTTCGGCGATCTCCCCCCGGTCGAGCACGACCAGGCGGTCCATCCGCACGACCGTGCTCAGCCGGTGGGCCACCACCAGCGCGGTCCGGTCGCGCATGAGCCGCCAGAGCGCCTCCTGCACGAGGATCTCGCTCTCGGAGTCGAGCGCGCTGGTGGCCTCGTCGAGCAGCAGGATCGGCGCGTCGCGCAGGATCGCCCGCGCGAGCGCGACCCGCTGCCGCTGGCCGCCCGACAGTTTCACGCCGCGCTCGCCGACGAGGGTGTCGAAGCCCATCGGCAGGCCCTCGACGAACTCGGTGACGTGGGCGGCGCGGGCGGCCTCCATGATCTCGGCCTCGGTGGCCCCCGGCCGGGCGAAGGCGATGTTCTCCCGCAGCGTGCGGTGGAACATCGCCGGTTCCTGCGGCACGTAGGCGATCAGGCTCCGCAGGTCGGCCTGCCTCATCCGGCTGATGTCCTGGCCGCCGACGAGGATCCGGCCGCCCTGGATGTCCATGAGCCGCAGCAGCAGCCGGGTCAGCGTGGTCTTCCCGCCGCCCGACCGGCCGACCAGGCCGATCTTCGTGCCGGCCGGCACGTCGAGGTCGAGCCCGTCGAACAGCGGCGGGTTGCCCTCGTGGGCGAAGACGACCCGCTCGAACCGCACCCCGGCGTCGGCCGCGCACAGCGCCTGCGACCGCGGGTGGTCGACCACCTTCGGCGGTTCGAGCAGCAACTCGGTGAACTGCCCCGCCTCGGTGAGCACGCTCTCCATCCGGCGGTAGACCTGGTTGAACTCGAACATGATCCCGGTGGCCTGCGCGTAGTACGTGAACGTCACCATGAGCGCCTCGATGCCGAGACCGCCGCGCAGCACCACGGCCAGGAGCACCCCGGCCGTGCTGGTGATGATCGACATCGGCGCCACGACCATGTCGACGCGCAGGTTGCCGTAGTCCCACGACCGCAACTGGGCCCGGCGCACCTCGGCCAGCCGCAGCCGCGTCTCGGCGGCCTCCCGGTCCTCCGCCGCGAAGGCCCGGACCGTGTCCATGTTCGACAACACGTCGGCGACGTGCCCCGACATGCGGACACTGGCCGCCTCCCGGATGTTGACCAGCCGCTGGCGGCGCACGATCAACGGCGAGACCAGGAACCCGCTGACCACGATCAGGCCGACCAGCACCACCACCAGGATCGGGTGGTACTGCCAGAGCACGACCGAGGCGAAGATCAGCGGCAGCAGCTTGGCCATGATCCCGAAGATCAGCGTGTCGACGAAGTCCTCGAACGAGCGGGAGAAGGCGAGCACCCGCTTGGTCAGCGACCCGGCGAAGTTGTCGTGGAAGAACGCCGCGTCCTTGGCCAGCAGTTCGTCCATGCCGATGACGCCCAGGTCCTCCATGCCCCGCGCGTCGATGCGGTTGAGGAAGTGCAGCCCGCCCCGCCAGATGATCTCGCCGAGCAGCAGGATCGCGCCGAACCCGAGGACGTACGGGATGAGGGTGCCGGCCTCGCTCTCCCCGGCGGCAAGGCGGCCGACCAGGGAGGCCACGACGAGCGGGGCCAGGTAGAAGAGACAGATGTTGCCCAGCGCCGGGAGGAACAGGGCGGGTGTGGCCACGGGCCACTTGAGGCGCAACTGCGTTAAGTAGTAGCGGAGTACGAGGCGTATCGCCGATTTCGGTGGCTCTGGTGCGTCACCTGATTCCGTCATGACGTGGATCCCCCAATTCGCTCCGCCACCATCGTTTCGCAGCGGGTGAACGGGAGGCGAACGGTTTTCCGACGTGTCGATCTTGGACACGGAGCGTGCGGGGTTGAATACTCGACGCGCTCCCCCCGCAACCCTCTCAACAGGAGTATCGATGCGTTACCTGAGCATCCCCTTCGCCGTCCTCGCGGCGGGAGCCTGCCTCTCCATGTCCACCCCGGCCGGCGCCACGTCCACGCCGGTCTCGGCCCCGGCGGTCGTCGACGGTTACCAGATCGTCACCCTGCCCAACGCCAACGTGCCGAACTTCCAGCGCCGCACGGCCGTCTGCCCGGCGGGCAAGCGGGTGATCGGCGGCGGCGCCGAGGCCCAGGGCAACGAGGCCGTCCTGGTCGGCTCGTTCCCCACCCCGACCGGCAACGGCTGGATCGGCCTCGGCCGCCAGCCCGGCAACTCCACCGTCGGCATCAGCGTGTTCGCCATCTGCGCGAACGCCTGATCCCGCCCGATCCGCCACGGTCCCGGTCCGGGGCCGTGGCGGATCCCGCCGGCGGCCCGCACTCCGATTCGGCAGGCCGAATTGATATCGTCCTGGCGACGATTAGGAGTGTTTGGGCACTATGACCGATCTACTCGGACCGTTACTCGAACCCGCCTTCACCCTGGGCGGGGTGCCCACGAGCTGGGCGGAACTTCTCGGATTCGCCACCGGCCTGCTGACCGTGTGGATGGTGGCCAGGCAGAACATCTGGAACTGGCCACTCGGGGTGGCCAACGTCATCCTGCTCGGCCTGGTCTTCCTGACCGCGGGCCTCTACGCGGACGCGGCCCTCCAGATCGTCTACGTCGTGCTCGGGCTCTTCGGCTGGTGGCAGTGGGCCTACGGCGGCGCGAACCGCACCGCCCTGCGGGTGTCCCGGACGGGCGCGGCCGAATGGGTCTGGCTGGGGCTCGCCGGAGTGGCGGTCACGGCCCTGCTGACGGCGGCGCTGTCGGCCTACACCGACTCGTCGGTCCCGTTCTGGGACGCGCTGACCACGTCGCTCTCGCTGATGGCGACCTACGGGCAGACGCGCAAGCGGGTGGAGTCGTGGTGGTTGTGGATCGCCGCCGATCTGGTGTACATCCCGCTGTACGCGTACAAGAACCTGTATCTGACCAGCGCCCTCTATGTGCTGTTCCTGGCGTTGTGCGTCATGGGGCTGCGGGCCTGGCGGCTGGTGGCGGTGGCCCGGTGAGCTTCGCGCACGGACTCGTCATCGGGAAGTTCTATCCGCCGCACGCCGGCCACCACCACCTCATCGACACGGCGGCGGAGCGGTGCGCGCTGGTCACCGTGGTCGTGGCGGCCAACGCGGTGGAGACGATCCCGCTCGCCGACCGCGCGGCCTGGTTGCGCGAGGCGCACCCCCAGCCCAACGTGGTGATCGCGCCGGTCGTCGACGACATCGAGATCGACTACGACGACCCGGAGATCTGGACCGCCCACGTGGACCTCTTCCGGTTCGCCCTCACCCTGGCGCACGGCCCCGGCGTGAGGGTCGACGCGGTGTTCAGCTCCGAGGACTATGGCGACGAACTGGCCCGCCGCTTCGACGCCGTGCACGTGCCGGTCGACCCGCCGCGGGAACGGCACCCGGTCAGCGGCACCCTGGCCCGCGAGGACCCGGTCGCGGCGTGGCCCTGGCTGAGCCCGGCGGTCCGGGCCCACCTGGCCAGGCGGGTGGTCGTCGTCGGCGCGGAGTCGACCGGCACGACCACGCTGACCCGCGCCCTGACCGCCCACTACGCCGCCCGCGGCGGCGTCTGGGCGGCCACCCGCTGGGTGCCCGAATACGGCCGGACCTACTGTGAGGAGAAGCTGGCCCTGGCCCGGCGGGCGGCCAAGCTCGCCGGAGAGCCCGAGCCGTGGATGGACGACCTGCGGTGGCGTCCCGAGGAGTTCACCGCCGTCGCCGAACGCCAGCTGGCCTGGGAGGACGCCGCCGCGCGGGTGGGTTCGCCGGTGCTGTTCTGCGACACCGACCCCTTCGCGACCGCCCTGTGGCAGGAGCGCTACGCCGGGACGACCACCGACGAGGTGTGGCGGATCGCCGACCGCGCCCGGCACGACCTGTGGATCCACACCAGCGTCGAGGGCGTCCCCTTCGAGCAGGACGGCTGGCGCGACGGCGAGCACCTCCGCCACGCCATGGACGGGCGCTTCCGGGAAGTGCTGGCCGCGCGCGGGATGCCGCACCTGGTCGTGTCCGGCCCGCCCGCCCGGCGGCTGGAGACCGCGGTGCGGGCGGTGGACGCGCTGTTCAGCCCGGCACCCGGACCTGGCGGAACAGCCGCCGCGCCCGGAGGGTGAAGCCGAGCTTCTCGTACAGGCGGATGGCGGTCACGTTCGACGCCGAGGCGTGCATGAACGGGGTCTCGCCGCGTGCCCGGATGCCGGCCGCCACCGCGAGCACCAGCCGGGTGGCGAGGCCCTGCCCGCGGAACGAGGCGTCGGTGCAGACCGCGCTGATCTCGGTCCAGCCGGGCGGGTGCAGCCGCTCCCCCGCCATCGCGATGAGCTTGCCCTCGTGGCGCACGCCCAGGTAGGCGCCCATCTCGATGGTCCGGGGCAGGAACGGCCCCGGTTCGGTGCGGGCCACCAGGTCGAGCATGTCGGGCACGTCGCCGGGGGTGAGCTCGACGGCCTCGCCGAAGGGCTCGCCCCAGACGGCGCTGCCGTCGAGCTGCACTCCTTCGATGTTCTGCACGATCTCCCAGCCGTCCGGCAGGGGCGCGTCGAAGGTCAGGCTGATCGTGCCGCCGGGGCCGGCGAAGGAGGCGATGGCCGCCCAGTCGTCCGGCTCCGGGTCGCCCGCGACCCCGATGAAGACCGACACGTCCGGCTGGTAGCGGCGCACGCCGCCCCGGACCTCGGCGAGGTGGGCGTGCGGGCCGGTCAGCGCGGCCCAGCCGGGGTTGTCGAGGACGTGCGCCATCAGCCCTCCTGCCGCGGCAGGCCGGGCGGGTTGATCTGCGACTCGGGGATGGCCTCGTTGCCCAGGCCCCAGCGGTCGAGCACCTTCTGGTAGCTGCCGTCCTTGATCACCGTGTTGAGCGCCTCGTTGAGCGGCTTGACCAGGCCGTTGTCCTTCAGGGTCATGGCGGCGATGAGACCCTGCAGGTCGGGCCCGGCGCCGGAGGCGGTGCCGACGATCTTGGTGTCCTTGCCGACGGCCACGTTGTAGGCGACGTTCGGGTTGGGGCCGAAGTAGGCCTGGATGCGGCCCGACTTCAGGGCCAGCAGGGCGTCGCCGTAGAGGTTGTAGTAGGAGATCTCGGCGGGCTTGAGACCCGCCGCCTTGTTCTGCTCGTCCCAGTCGAGCAGGATCTTCTCCTGGTTGGTGCCGGAGCCGACCGAGACCTTCAGGCCGGCGATGTCGGCGGGCTTGGCGATGGTGGTGATCGGGCTGTCGGCGGCCACCTGCCAGGCGAGCTGGTCGACGCGGTAGGTCGCGAAGTCGTAGACGTCCTTGCGTTCCTCGGTGACGGTCACGTTGTTGAAGACCGCCTCCAGCTTGCCCGACCTGGCGCCGACGAAGAGGTTCTCCCACGAGCTGATCTCGCTGGTGTACTCCAGGCCGAGCACGTCGGCGACGAGCTGGGCGAGGTCGGTCTCGACGCCGATGTAGGTGGTGTCGTCGTCGGCCAGGAAGCCGAGCGGGGGCGCGCCTTCGCCGCTGTGCCCGACGAGCAGCTTGCCGTCGGCGGCGATGGCCGGGGGCACCTGCGCGGCGATGGCGTCGACCTTCTGGGCGCGGATGCGCTGCTGGTCGGGGCTGGTGTTCACGCCGCCCCCGGTCTCCTGGGCGGCCGGCGCGGGGGCGGCGGCCGCCGGGGGCTCGGGGTCGGCGCCGCAGGCGGCCAGGACGGCGACGAGCAGCAGGGGGACGACGGTCCGGCGCATGATGAGTGATCTCCTTCAGAGGACGCGGCTGATGAACGCGCGGGTGCGTTCGTGCTGGGGGTGGTCGATGACCTGGCCGGGCGGGCCCTGCTCGACGACACGGCCCTCGTCGAGGAAGACGACGGTGTCGGCGGCCTCGCGGGCGAAGCCGATCTCGTGCGTGACGACGACCATGGTCGTGCCCGATCGCGCCAGGTCGCGCATGACGTCGAGGACCTCGCCGACCAGTTCGGGGTCGAGGGCGGAGGTGGGCTCGTCGAACAGCACGACCTTCGGGTCGAGGGCCAGGGCGCGGGCGATGGCGACCCGCTGGCGCTGGCCGCCGGACAGCGTGCCCGGGTAGGCGTCGGCCTTGTCGGCCAGGCCCACCCGCAGGAGCAGGCGGGTCACGGTCTCGGCGACCTCGGCCTTCGGGCGGCGCTGGGCCGAGAGGGGCGCCTCGGCGACGTTCTCCCGGACGGTCAGGTGGGGGAACAGGTTGAAGTTCTGGAAGACGAAACCGATCTTCGTCCGCTGCCGGAGGATCTCGCGTTCGGGCAACTCGTGCAGCACGTCGCCGGAGCGCCGGTAGCCGACGAGCTCGCCGTCGACGGCGACCGTGCCGGCGTCGACCTTCTCCAGGTGGTTGACGGTGCGGAGGAGCGTCGACTTGCCCGACCCCGACGGGCCCAGGACGACCGCGACCTCGCCGGGGCCGACCTTCAGGCTGACGCCGCGCAGCACGTGCAGGGCGCCGAAGCTCTTGTGCACCCCGTCGATCTCGATCATGAGCGGCCTCGTCCGTAGTGGCGTTCGATGTAGTGCTGGACGACCGACATGACCGTGGTCAGCGCGAGGTACCAGACGGCGGCGACCAGCAGCAGCGCGACCACCCGGCCGTTGCGCATGTAGATGACCTGGACCTGGTAGAAGAGCTCGGGCAGGGCCATGATGTAGACCACCGAGGTGCCCTTGACCAGGCCGATGATCTCGTTGCCGGCGTTCGGCACGATGCTCCGCATGGCCTGCGGCAGGATGATCCGGAAGAACCGCCGCACCCGGGGAATGCCCAGCGCGGCGGCGGCCTCCCGCTGGCCCGGGTCGACGGCGAGCAGCCCGCCGCGCACGATCTCGGCGGCGTAGGCGGCCTGGTGCAGCGCCAGCCCGAGCGCGGCGGCGGTCACCGGCCCGATGAGGTCCATCGTGCCCACGGAGAAGAACGACGGCCCGAACGGGATCCCGAACGACAGGCGCGGATAGAGCAGCGCCAGGTTGTACCAGAACAGCAGCTGCAGGATCAGCGGCACGGCCCGGAACACCCAGACGTACCCCCAGGCGACCGACGACAGCAGCGGGTTGGGCGACAGCCGCATCACCGCGAGCACCCCGCCGAGCAGGAAGCCGAAGACGGTGCCGAGGGCGGTCAGCTCCAGCGTGAGCAGCACCGCGCGGAGCACCGAGGGCGCGAAGAGGTACTGGCCGACCACCTCCCACTCCCAGGCCGGGTTGGTGACCAGTGAGTTGGCGGCCATGGCGAGCAGCAGCAGCACCCCGGCGGCGGCGAGCCACCGGAACGGATGCCGGGTGGGCGCCACCTTCGGGCCGGTGGCGTGCCGGACGGCCGGCGCGGTCGTGGTCATGGGGGGTGTGCCTCCTCTTCGGGATGTCTGAAGCTCAGCACAGGCGGACATTTCCGTCAAGTCCTACTTGTTAAGTGGGAAATTATTCCCTACTATTCCTGTAGGAAAAGTCCGTTCGAGGAGACCTCATGACTCTGCATCTGGCCGCCGCCCTCGACGGCGCCGGGTGGCATCCCGCCGCCTGGCGTGCCGAGGGCGCGAGCCCCGACGCCCTGTTCACCGCCGCCTACTGGACCTACCTGGTCCAGGAGGCCGAGCGAGGGCTGCTCGACTTCGTCACCTTCGAGGACACCATCCGGATGCGGACCTGTCCGGGCGACGAGGTGACCGGCCCGCTCGACGCCATGCTCCTGGCCACGGCGACCGCCCCGCTGACGTCCCGGATCGGGCTCGTCCCGGCGGCGAGCGGCGCCACCGCGGCCGCCGGGCTCGCCGCCCTCGACCGGGTCGGCCCCGGCCGCGCGGGCTGGCACACCTCCGGCGAACTGCGCCCCCGGTTGTCCGGACGCCCCCTGGTGACGACGCTGGCCGGCCCCGGCCTGCCGGTGGAGGTCGCGGCCCGCGCCGCCGACGTCGTGTTCGTCACCCCGCACGACCGCAGGGAGGCCGCCGGGCTGGCCGAGCGGGCCCGGCGGGCCGCGCCCGGCGTGACGGTGCTGGCCGACCTGGTCGTGTTCCTGGACGGCGCCGGCCAGAAGGACCGCCTCGACGACCTCGACGGCGCCGCCTTCGAGAGCGACGCCCACGTGTACTCCGGCTCGGCGACGGGGCTCGCCCACCTGCTGCTCGACTGGCGGGCGGCAGGGGTCGACGGCTTCCGGTTGCGGCCGGGCGTGCTCCCCCACGACCTGCGGTCGATCACCCGCCACCTGGTGCCCGCGTTGCGGGCCAGGGGCACGTTCCGCTCGGCCTACCCGGCGGGCGACCTGCGGGCCCGGTTCACCGAGCGGTACGCGCGGGTGTCCTAGACGAACTCCTGGCGGGGCGGCGTGACCGGCAGCCGCCCCACCTCGGCGGCGACGCCGAGGATGCGGGCGCGGGCCTCGGCCACGGCCGAGGCGGGGGCGTCGCCGTCGATCGCGCCCGCGGCCTCCGACAACGACAGGACCGCCTCGCGCAGCCGGGCGCGCAGTGAGTCGCTCTCGCGCCCGAGCGACGCCAGCCGGCCTTCGGCCGTGCCGAGCTCGATGGCCGCCGACAACACCTGGGCGAGCAACCCGGCCGACGCGCCGCGCCACTCCGCCAGCAGCCGTGTCCTGCGGTTTCGCGCCTCCGCGGGATCGGCGGCGGCGAGGAGGCGCAGCTCGCGCGTCAGGGTCCGGGTCGCGGGGGACATCTCAGGCCTTCACCTCGCGCAGGCGGCCGGTCTCGACCTCGTACACGAAACCCCGGACCGACTCCTTCCGGGGGATGAACGGGTCGGCGAGGATACGGCCGATCGACTGCCGGACGTCCTCCTCCGCGTCGGGGAAGGCCTCGGCGGACCAGTCGGGCCGCAGGCCCGTCTCGGCGCGGATCGACTCCTTGAAGCCGTCGTCGGTGAAGGTGACCATTCCACAGTCGGTGTGGTGGATCAGGATGATCTCGGTGGTGCCGAGGAGTCGCTGGGAGATGGCGAGCGAGCGCCGTTCGTCGGCGGTGACCACTCCCCCGGCGTTGCGGATGACGTGGGCGTCGCCCTCGGTCAGGCCGAGCAGTCCGTAGACGTTGAGTCGGGCGTCCATGCAGGCCAGCACGGCGACGCCCAGCGCGGGGGGCAGCGGGAGCGCGCCCTTGTCGAAGCCGGCGGCGTAGGTCTCGGCGTTGGCCAGGAGCCGGTCGGTGACGGTCATGGCAGCCACAGTTGCCTACAATTCCTACAGAGTCAATAGGAAATTACGGCGAAACATGATCAGGAGCTTGCGGTAACAAACCGCCCATACCGTCCGAATCGCAACACCCGGCTCGTACGAGTAAGGCTCCCCCTTGCGCAACTCCCTCCGCGGCACGGCCGCATTGATGTCCCTGGCCTGCCTGACCACGTTCACCGCCGCCCCCGCCTCCGCCTCCACCGAGGAGGACTGGAGCGTCGACCGCGTGGCGGGCGGTTACAAGGTCACCCTGAACCTGGACGAGAAGCTCCCGATCGACTCGAGCGCCCCCTCGCTGCTCGCCGACGGGAAGGTGCTCGGCCCGGCCACCGAGTCGGCCGACGGGAAGTCCCTCTTCCTCGTCACCGCCGACCCGGCCGTCGCCTCGGCCGGCGAGATCACCACCGACGTGCTCGACGCGCCCCCGGCCGCGACGGCGCGGGCGGCGGCCACCCTCGCCGAGGTCCAGAAGACCCTGCTCCCGGACGACCCCTCGACGACGGGACCGTTCCAGGTCAAGGAGGGCGTGTACGACTTCGGCGACCAGGCGATCCCGCTGCTCAACATCGGCGGCATCCGCGGCGAGCTCACCGGCAAGATCTACCTGCCGGTCTCCCGCGAGCGGAAGCCGCTCGTGATCTTCCTGCACGGCCGCCACACCTCCTGCTACGGCACCGGGGCCACCAACCCCAATCGCTGGCCGTGCAAACCGTCGCCCGACAGCACCTCGCAGCGCGCCACGATCCCCAGCTACATCGGCTACGACCTGCCGGCCCGCGCCCTCGCGAGCAACGGCTACGCCGTCGTGTCGATCTCGGCCAACGCGATCAACTCCAACGACAACCAGCTCGCCGCCGACTACGGCGCGCAGGCCCGCGGCCAGCTGATCCTCGACACGCTGACCATGCTGGAGAACGCCGACGACGGCGACCCGGTCGAGTACCACGACGCCTTCACGGGCCGTGACGTCACGCTGGCCCAGGCGCTGACGGGCGCGGTGACCCCGGCCGACCTGAAGCGGGCGTTCGACTTCCAGAACGTCGGCATCATGGGCCACTCGCGGGGTGGCGAGGGCGTGGTCGCGGCGGCCACGCTGAACGACGCGCTGCCGCTCTACCGGCAGTTCGGCATCAAGGCGGTGCTCCCGCTGGCGCCGGTCGACTATGACCGCATCTCGCTGCCCAACACCGTGACGGCCACGATCCTCCCGTACTGCGACGGCGACGTGGAGAACCTCATGGGCCAGCACATCGTGGACGACTCCCGGCACGGCTTCGACGACAACGTGCTGCGCTCGGCCGTGCTGACCCAGGGCGCCAACCACAACTTCTTCAACACGATCTGGACCCCGGGCCTGTTCCCGGCCAGCACCGGCGACGACTGGTCGGTCGGCGGCAACGGCGCCAACGACCCGGTCTGCAACCCTGCCGCGGCCACGACCCTGCGCCTGACCGCGCCGCAGCAGGAGAAGGTCGGCGCGGTCTACATGGCGGGCTTCTTCCGGCTCGTGCTCGGCGACGAGAAGCGGTTCCTGCCGCTGTTCGACGGCTCATCCGTCTCGGTGCCGTCGATCGCCTTCTCGGACGTGACCAGCGCCGCCACCCAGCCCGCCGCCTCGCGCACGGACCTGGCGACCTTCGAGAAGCCCGAGGCGAACGTCTCGGTCACCGGCGAGGCCGCGCTCTGCTCCAGCATGGGCGGCAACGGCGGCCTCCAGATCCCGCAGGACCAGCCGTTCTGCGCGACCGCGACCAACCAGGCCGCGCTCCCCCACTGGTCGCCCGCGACGTGGGCGTTCAACATCCCGTCGTCGCCGATGATGCGCCTGAAGTCGGGCACCGTCACCGTGGCGACCAGCGCCGACCTGTCCGGGTACGAGCAGCTGTCGGTCAAGGTCGCCGCCGACGAGACCGTGGCCACCTCCACCGACGTCACGATCACCGTCACCGACGGCGCCGGCAAGACCTGGTCGTCGCCGGTCTCGGCACTCAACTCCCGGGCCGTCACCCGGCTGCCCGGCTCCACCTCGGCCTGGCTGAAGAAGATCATCCTCCAGCAGGTCACCATCCCGCTCAGCACGACGGGCCTGAACCTGAAGGACGTCCGCCAGGTCTCCTTCACCGGTACGGGCGTCTACCTGTCCGACCTGTCGGCCGAGAACCGGGCGGTCGGCGCCCGGGTCCCCAAGCAGCAGGTCGCGGTGGACGTCGCGCCGGCCCGGGTCGACGAAGGTTCCGGCCCGGGCACGGCGTCGATCGCCGTGGCGCTGTCAGCCCCCGCCGACCACGAGGTGACCGGCTACGTCAGCGTCTTCGGCTCGGCCACCGGCCGCGCCGGGATCTCGATGAAGAAGGTCACGTTCGCCCCCGGCCAGACCTGCGTGACGGTCCAGGCGGGCACCCTCGGCGACACGGTCGCGACCGGCACGGCGTCCACGTCGTTCAAGGTCTCGGTCACCAACACGGCCGGCGCGGTCATGGGCGACGGGGGCTTCGGCACCCTGACCGTCCGCGAGGACGACGGCAACGTCACCACCCCTGCCTACGGCAAGCCCGGCGACGCGTGCGCCGAGTACCTCGCCTCGCTCAAGCCGGGCAACCTCATCGTGACGAACGCGGTCGTCGCGGGCGGCTCGAACCCGGTGACGGCGAGCGGCTACCGGGCCGGTGAGAGCGTGCAGTTCACCCTGGACGGCGCGGTCCTCGGCCGCGCGGTCGCCGACGCGTCCGGCACGGTCACGTTCACCGTGGCGATCCCGGCCGGCACCCCCGCGGGGAAGGTCACGATCAGCGGCGTCGGCGCGGGCTCGGGCTACACCGCCTCGGCGGTGTCCCGGGTCAGGGCCTCCTGAGGACGCAGCACCCGGAACGTCACCTCGCGGGTGACGGTGAAGCCGAGTGACTCGTACAACCGGATCGCATTGACGTTGGCGGTGGCGGCGTGCAGGAACGGCCGCTCGCCCCGGGCGCGAACGCCCGCCACCACCGCCGACACCAGCCGCGACGCCAGACCCCGCCCCCGGTGGGCGGGGTCGGTGCACACGGCGCTGATCTCGGTCCACCCGGGGACCCTCAGCCGCTCCCCCGCCATCGCGATCAGCCGGCCCTCCTCACGGAGGCCCAGGTAGAGGCCCATCTCGATGGTCCGCGCCGCGAACGGCCCCGGCTGGGTGCGCGCCACCAGGTCGAGCATCTCGGGCACGTCGCCCGGCCCCAGCACGCTCAGCCCGGGGTCGGCGGCCCCGGCCACGGCGCCACCCTCCATCTGGACGCCGGGCAACTCCAGGAACGTCTCCCAGCCGCTGGCCGCCGCGCCCCGGTTGGTCGTCAGCACCTGGCCGTCGAGGTCGGCCCAGTCGCCGGGCGTGAACGCGTCGGGCACCGCCGCGAAGGGCGACACGTCAAGGGGATAACGCCTGGTCCGGCCGCTGACGACGGCGAAATGGGCGTGCGGCCCGGTCAGGGCGGCCCAGACGGGGTTGGCGAGGATGTCGGTTTCCACCGCTCCATGATGGCCCGATGAGGCCGTCGAGCGGGCCTGGCGGTTCTTCTACGGGGCGTGGACCAGGCCCCACTCGTGCGACAGGGCCGAGTAGGTCACGACGTCGTGCCAGCGTCCCCGGGTCCGGAACACCTGGCGGAGTGTGGCCTCCGGCCGCAGCCCCGCGTCGAGCATGATGCGCTCCATCAGGACCTGGTCACGGCGGTGGGCGGCCCAGATCCGGTGGATGCCGAGGTGGGTGAAGGCGTACTCGATGAGCAGGCGGCCCGCCTGGGCGCCGCGGCCCTGGATCGGCGAGCCGGGCAGCAGCACCAGGCCGGTGATCATGGCGTTGCTGCCGTAGTCCTCCAGCAGCAGCCCGATCAGCCCGTGGACGGCCTCGCCGTCGGGTTCGGTGACGGCCAGGGTGATGCGCCGGTCGGAGCGCAGCCCGGCCAGGAAGGTGGCCCGCGCCCGGTCCTCGTCCATGCGGTCGACGCCCAGATAGCGGGTGAGGACGGCGCTCGTGTAGATCTGCGTGTAGACCTTCAGGTCGCCGGGCCGCAGGCTGCGGAGCCGGACGTCGCGTCCGCACAGATCGATCATCGGACGCGTCCTCCCAGGTCGGCGAAGTGTGTTGTCATGATCACGGAGCGTAGCAAATGCCGTGATCATGCTATGGCGATCACCGGGCCGTGGTGGTTCCCTGGGAGGCATGACCTATCTCACCGTCTACGGCGAAGACGCCGAGCTCCTGCAGCGGACCGAGAACCCGGCCGAGATCGCCGCCGTCCTGAGCGGGATCGGCGTCGACCTGCGCCACTGGGACGTCGTGGCGACCGGCCCGACCGCCGACGACGTGCTGGCGGCGTACGCCGAGCAGATCGCCGAGGTCAACGCCGAGGAGAGCTACACGTTCGTCGACGTCGTCCAGCTCGGTCCCGACGCCGACCCCGAGGTCGCCGCCGGGGCGCGGGCGAAGTTCCTCGACGAGCACACCCACGACGACGACGAGGTCCGCTTCTTCGCCCGCGGCGCCGGGATCTTCTACCTGCACGTGAACGGCAGGGTCCACGCCGTGCTGTGTGAGGCGGGCGACCTGCTGAGCGTGCCGGCGAAGACCACCCACTGGTTCGACATGGGCACCCGTCCCGACTTCTGCGCGATCCGCTTCTTCCACGACGACGACGGCTGGGTCGGCGACTTCACCGGCGACGCCATCTCGTCGCGGATCCCCGACTTCGACACGATCACCGCCGGGCGTTAGCGGTCTCCTCCTGGCTCCTGCTGGCGAACTCGAACTCCTCGCGGGGCCGGGCCAGCGCGCCCAGGGCGACGACCTCGCGCTTGAAGAACAGCGCCAGCGTCCAGTCCATCAGGATGCGGGCCTTCCGGTTGAAGGTCGGCATCCGGGTCAGGTGGTAGGTCCGGTGCATGAACCAGGCCGGGAAGCCGCGCACCTGGAGGCCGTAGACGTTCGCGACCCCCTTGTGCAGCCCGAGCGAGGCGACCGAACCCACGTTCTTGTGCCGGTAGGGCGTGCGCCTGCGGCCGCGCATGGTCGCGATCAGGTTGTCGGCGAGCCGCCTGCTCTGCCTGACGGCGTGCTGGGCGTTCGGCGGGCAGTACTCGCCGGGCCGGGTCAGGTCGGGGACCGCCGCGCAGTCCCCGGCCGCGAACGCGAAGTCGGTGCCGTCGACGAGGAGTTCGGCCGAGGTCGCCACCCGGCCCCGGTCGCCCGTCGGCAGGTGCCGGACCAGCGGGTTGGCCGTCACCCCGGCCGTCCAGACCAGCGTCTCGCACGGGATCGACTCGCCGTCGTCGAGGACCACGACGTCGTGCTCGATCGCCTTGACGCGCGTGTCGAGCCGCACGTCGATGCCGCGCCGGCGCAGCTCGTCGGTGGTCCAGGTGCCCAGCTCCGGCCCCACCTCGGGCAGGATGTGGTCGCTGGCCTCGACCAGGACCCAGCGCATCGAGTCGCGGCTGATGCCGTGGAAGTAGCGGCACGCGTCGGCCGTCATGTCCTCCAGCTCGGCCAGCGCCTCCACCCCGGCGTAGCCGCCCCCGACGAAGACGAAGGTGAGCGCGCGGGCCCGGACCTCCGGATCGTCGGTCGAGGCGGCCGTGTCGAGCTTGCCGAGGATGTGGTTGCGCAGGTGGGTGGCCTCTTCTACGGTCTTGAAGCCGATGCCGTACTCGGCCAGGCCGGGGATCGGCAGCGTCTTGGTGATCGACCCGGGACAGAAGATCAGATAGTCGTAGTCGAGCACCCGCTCGGGCCCCTCCATGGGCGCGAACCGGGCCGACTTCCCCGCCAGGTCGATGTCGCAGATCCGGCCGCCGAGGATCCGGCAGCGGGGCAGCACCCGGCGCAGCGACACCACCACATGCCGGGGCTCCAGGTTTCCCGCCGCCGCCTCAGGGAGGAACGGCTGATAGGTCATGTACGAGTCGAGGTCGGCGATGGTGATGCCGACTCTGCCCTGTTTGAGCTCCCTGCGCAGCCTGCGCTGGAGCCGGAGGGCGGCGTACATGCCGACGCTTCCCCCGCCGACCACCAGAATTCTGGATGAAGGGGTCATTCCAGACCCGTACCCCACCTCAGAGGGGGAAACGCATCACCACGGTCGACCCCGTTTCGCCGGTCACCACGCGCATGTCGCTGCTGAGCCGCCGGGCCACCCACAGGCCCATCCCGCTCGTCGCGTTCTCACGCGGCGGGGTGAAGCCCGGGGGCGACTCCGACGACAGATGCCAGTGCCGGCCCTCGTCGTGGACGTCGGCGACGAGGAAACCGGGCTCGAACGAGATCTTCAGCCGCGCCTTGGTGGCGCCGTGGGTGACGGCGTTGGTGGTGACCTCGTTGAGGGCGACGAGAAAGTCGTTCACCCGGTCTTCCGGCATCCCCCCACGTCGGGCCAGCGCAGCCGCGAACTCCCGCACGTCGGGCAGATCGGCGAGGGAGAACGTGATCTCCTTCGCGGCACCCGGTGCGGGAGGCGGCGCGACGCCGTCCTCGTTCACCCGCTAACGCCTTCCAGTAGTGGCGGCACTCCGAAGAAAGATACCCCGGGTCATCACGGCAGGTTGCCCGATATCCCGGAGAATCGGGTCGAAAACCGCCATTAGGCGACAAGCTCCGCACGCAACTGGTCGAGAACCTTCCGCAGAATCCGCGACACATGCATCTGGGAGATGTCGAACTCGGCGGCGATCTCCGCCTGCGTCATGTTGCCATAGAACCGTAGCAGCAGGATGTTCTTCTCCCGCTCCGGCAGCTCGTCGATGAGCGGCTTGACCGCCTCGCGGTCGATGAGGGTGGCCAGACTGTCGTCGCTGTCGGGGATCACCTCGCCCAGGGCGGCCGCGTCGTCGTCGGCGCCCATCGGCGCGTCGAGCGAGAGCGTGCTGTAGGCCGACGAGGCGTCCAGCGTGAGGAGCATGTCCTCCTCGGAGATGCCCATCCGCTCGGCCAGCTCGGCGACGGTCGGGAACCGGCCGTTCTCCTGGGTCATGTCGGCGACCAGGCGGTTGAGCTCCGACCGGCGCTCCTGGTAGATCCGGGGGACGCGGACGGCCCAGGTGCGGTCGCGGAAGTGCCGCTTGACCTCACCGGTCATGGTGACCATCGCGTAGCCGCGGAAGCTGTGGCCGAGGGCGGGGTCGAAGCCGTTGATGGCCTTCATCAGCCCGACGTACGCGGCCTGGAGAAGGTCTTCCATCGGCTCGCCCCGGTGCAGGTAACGCCGGGCGATGTCGCGGGCCATCGGGCGGTGCATCTCGACGATGATCTCGCGCAGCCGGGCGGCGCGCTCGTCGGTGGTGGCGGGCTCGTTCAGCTCGACGAGCAGGTCTTCGGCGGTGACTTCGGCGGCCATCAGGTCGGCAGACATGTCGCTGTCTCCTCAGGGGAAAACGCGAGACCCCTGAAAACGCAGAAAGATCCACGCAGACAGACGTCTCGCTCAAGAAAACGAGACGAAGCCCTCTGCTGGACCTCTTTCGCCATAATGCCCCGAATCGGGGCGTTACACAACTCCCCGGGGAACAGTAAGGTTGCGTCGAAGGAGGCGAGGCGGTGGCAACCCTGACGATGCGCTCGAGTGCCGTGGCGGATTTCGTGGTGATCCACATCGACGGAATCCTCGACGCCACCACACGGGAGCAGTTCTCCGACCACCTCGACGCGGTCGCCGACGACCACGGGCCCGACATGATCCTCGATCTGGGCGGCGTGACGTTCATGGACTCGCGGGCGCTGGGGTTGATCGTCCACCACTGGCAGCGGGCGACCGCGGCGGGCGGCCATTTCGCGCTGGTCAACGTGCAATATCCGGCCTCGAAGGTGATGTGGGTGACCGGCCTCGCGCAGCGGCTGCCCATGTTCGACACCGTCGACGAGGCCGTCGCCGCCGTCTAGTTCCCGTCTAGTTCTTCGCGTTCTTCTGCTGGTGCTCGGTGACCAGCAGCTTCGCCAGGTCGGCGACCTTGACCTGGTGGTGCTGGGAGATCCGGCGCAGTTCGTCGAAGGCCTCCTCGGGGCTGCATCCGCTGGCCTGCATGATGATGCCCTTGGCCTGGTCGATCAGGGCCCGGCCGGCCATCGCCTCCTGCATCTGGGCGGCGCCGGTCAGCACGTCGTCGAACTCCCAGATGTTGGCCAGCGCGACCGTGACCTGCTCGCGCAGCAGCTCGGTCAGCGCCACGTGGTCGGCGAACACCCCCGGCCGCACCCCGTAGAGCCCGATGACGACGATCGCGCCGTCGACCTCGACGGGCAGCACGAGGATCGAGCGCACCCCGTGGCGGACGGCCGCGGCGGCGTAGCGGGGCCAGCGCTGGTCGCGCATCACGTCGGCCACCACGATCGGCCGGCCGCTGCGCAGGGCCTCCCGCGAGGGGCCTTCGCGCAGGTCGCGCTCCCGGTCGCTGACGGCGATGAGTTCGCTGTGGGAGGACGCCAGCAGCACCCGGTCGTCCATCCAGAGCTCGGCGGTGCCGCCCGCGCAGCCGGGCACGCCCCGGGCGATGGCCTCGGTCACCCCGCGGAGCACGCTCTCGGCGGAGGTTCCCTCGGTCACCCGTCCGAGGGCGGCGAGATCACGGGCGAGAATGGGAATCACAGGGAAGACCATTCCCCTAGTTTGGGGTCTAATCATCCGATGACGGATGCGAGAGGGAGCACACACCGGTGACCGACCTGGAGCAGCGGCTGGGCGAGTTCGCGGCGCGCGTCGCCGACCTGCCCCGCAGCCCCGAGCTCGAGACCGCGGAAGGGCTCGTCCGCGACGCCCTGGCCGAGCTGGCCAAGGCGAAACGGCGGCGTGACGGCGGCCCCCAGCGCGAGCAGAAACTGCTCCGGCAGATCTACCGCACCCTCCCGATCCCGGTGATCGTGATGGACACCGGCGGGACCGTCCGCCGGATCAACAACGAGACCACCCGGCTGCTGGGCAGCCCGGCCGGATATCTGATCGGCCGGGCGTTCCCGCTGCTCATCGAGTCGTCCCGGCGGGCCACCTTCCGGGCGCGGTTCGCCGAGGCGCTGCGCAGCGAGGAGAGCACCACCTTCGAGACGCGGCTGGCCCACCAGGGCCGGGCCCACACGGTCCGGATGGTGCTGAGCCGCCTGCGCATGCCCGGCGAGCCGCAGGAGATGGTCGCCGCCGTCGCCCTGCCCACCGACGTGCAGCTCACCGGCCCCGACAGCGGGAAGGACACGCCCGACGAGTCGCTGTTCCTGGAGGCCGCCCGCCGCCACGAGCTGTCGGCCCAGCTCACCCGGCTGCTGCTCGACGACGAGAGCCTCCGCGAGCCGGTGGCGCTGATCCGCGCGGCCCGGCTGCTGGGCGCCGAGACGGCCGACTGGGTGATCGCCGACATGGTCCGCGACGGCGGCCTCCACCGCGCCGCCGTGATCGCGCCGTCGACCCAGCCGGTGGCCAAGCTCCAGCGGGCGATCGAGGCCCGCGACCCGGCCGACGCGCCGCTGGTGGCCCGGGTGCTGGCCACGCGCAGCGGGGTCGTCCACGAGATGCTCAGCGACGACGGCGTGCTCGGCGCCGACGTGCTGACCCAGATGAAGGCCGGTTCCCTGCTCTCGGTCCCCATCCAGGCCGACGACGAGGTCGCGGGGGTGCTGACGCTCGTACGGCTGAGAGACCGGCCCCCCTTCGGCCTGGCCGACCTGGGGCTCCTGGAGGAGATCGGCAACCACCTGGGGCTGGCCCTGCGGGCCCAGCGCAGCTTCCAGCGCAGCTCCAACGCCGCCGACGCGCTGCGCAGCGGCGTGCTCCCCCGGTCGCTGCCCGAGGTCGCCGGGTTCGAGACGGCCGCGATCTACCACCCCGGTTCGGCCATGCGGGCGATCGGCGGGGAGTTCTACGACGTCTTCCCGATGAAGGGCGGCTGGGGCTTCGTCATCGGCGGCGCGGCCGGGCGCGGCGAGGAGGCCGCCTCGGTGACCTCGCTGGTCCGCAACGGCGTGCGGGTGCTGAGCGCCTTCGAGCGCGACCCCGGAGAGGCCCTCCGCAAGGTCAACGACGCCCTGCTGGCCCAGCACACCGGCCTGTTCGTGATGGCCGCCGCCGGATTCGTGCGCGGCCGGAAGGTCCGCCTGGCCTCCGCCGGGCACCACCCGGCCGCGCTGCTGCAGCCCGACGGCGGGGTGCGCTTCACCGAGGGCGGCGGGGTGCCGCTCGGCTTCGAGGAGGGCGCCGTGCCGGCCACCGAGGAGCTGACCCTGGCCTCCGGGGAGACGCTGGTGCTCTACTCCGACGGCCTGGTCGGCACCCGCAGCTCGGCCGGGGAGAACTACGGCGAGGCGCGGCTGACCGAGGTGCTCGCGCGCTGCGTCAACCAGCCCCCCTCGGCGGTGGTCAAGGCGATCGAGGAGGACCACCGCGCCTTCTGCGACGACGAGGTCGTCGACGAGGTCACGGTTCTCACCCTGCGTCGTTCCCGCTAGCCTTGCCTGGTGCAGCCCGGTGACCACAGGTCCGTCGCCTATTCCGACGAGGCCGAGTTGGAGCCCGTGCTGGCCCCCTTCATCGCCGAAGGGCTGGCCGGCGCGGACAAGGTGCTGTATCTGACCGACGTGACCCACCCGGCCGTCGTCACGGGCCTGCTGCGCGGCTGGGGCGTCGACACCGCCGGGGCGGTGGCCTCCGGGCGGCTCGACATCCGCCGGCTTGAGGCCTTCGACCCGGGCGCGATGGTCGCCGACGTCGCAGCCGAAGCCGAACAGGCCAGGTCAGAGGGCTATCGAGCGCTGCGGGTGACCGGCGAGATGAGCTGGGCCGTCCGGGTCGGCACCGACCGGCTGGCCGAGTTCGAGGCCGGCATCCAGCGGGTCTACGACACCGGCGCGGCGCTCGGGGTGTGCCAGTTCGACAAGCGGCTGTTCGCGCCCGGCATGCTGGCCGACCTGCTCCGCCGCCACCGGCCCGACGACGGCGATCTGCTGCTCGAAACGGCCCTGCTGCGCATCCGGCGGACGTCCGGGCCCGACGGCATCCAGGTCGAGGGAGAGATCGACGCGACCTCCGCGGCCGATCTGGCCCGCCAGCTCTCCCGGGCGACCCGAGCCGTTCCGGGAGATCTTCACGTCGACCTCGACGGCGTCACGTTCATCGACCTGGCCGGGCTGCGGGCCCTGGTCGACACCGCCAAAGGCCTCGGTGACCAGCGCGAACTCGTGCTCGGCCCGGTGCCCGACCACGTCAACCACCTGATGCGCCTGATCGGCTGGCACACCGCGCCGGGCCTCCGGATCGACTTCTAAGTCATCTGAAAACTTGCGTTTAAAGCTCTTCGGTGTACGGTAAAGACCACAACACAGTTCGTGCCTAAGACGCAGGCACACCCCTTTCATCGCGCTTATCGCCATGAGGTGTGCCATGCATATCGCCATCGTCGCCACGAACAACCTCTCCGTCACCGCCCCCGCCGTCGCCCGTGAGCTGGGCCGGGGCCACGAAGTCACCGTCTACACGCGAGACGACGCGCAGATCAAGGGCGTCCGGGTCGAGCGGGTGCCCGCCGGGCCCGACAAGGAACTGTCCGAGAGCGACCTGCTCCCCTACATCTCCGACTTCAGCGACGGCCTCAAGCGGCGCTGGCACGCCGAGCGCCCCGACGTCATCCACGCCCACTCCTGGACCGGCGGCCTCGCGGCCATCGCCGGGTCCGACGGGCTCGACGTCCCGGTGACCCAGACCTTCCACCACGACGACCGGCCCTCGGCCCAGGTGCTGCGCCTGGAGCGGGCGATCGGCCGCCGGGCCCGCGCCGTGATCGCGGCCTGCGCCGGCGAGGAGTCGCAGCTCATCCAGCTCGGCGTGCCGCGCCGGAACATCTCGATCGTGCCGCGCGGCGTCGACATCGAGCGGTTCCGCCGCCAGGGCCCCGCCTTCCCGCGCGACGGCCGTCCGCGCCTGCTCCACGTGGGCGCCACCGGCGCCGGCGCGGTGGTGAACTCGCTGACCACGATCCCCGACGCCGAACTGGTCGTGGCCGGCGGCGACGACCCGGCCCTGGAGCGGCTGCGCATGCTGGCCCGCGACCGGGGCGTCGAAGACCGGCTGACCCTCCTCGGCGAGGTGCCCCACAACGCGATGCCGAAGCTGATCCGCAGCGTCGACGTCGCCCTGTCGCTCCAGCCGGCCGTGCCGACCGGCACCGCCGCCCTGGAGATCATGGCCTGCGGCGTCCCGGTGATCGCCTCCGCGGCCGGAGCCCACCTCGACTCGGTCGTCGACGGCGTGACCGGCTTCCTGGTCCGCCGCCCCGCCGAGGTGACGGCCCGGATCCGCGACCTCCTGGGCGACCGCACCCTGCGCTCGGCCCTCGGCTACGCCGGCGCCGACCGCGCCCGCTCCCGCTACTCGCTGGAGCGGGTCAGCCAGGAGCTCCTGCGCGTCTACGAGAGCGCCTGCGCCTGAGCCCTCTCCCCTGAGGGAACACCGAGCGCCCGCGATGCTCCGGCCATCGCGGGCGCTCGTTTGTGTTCTTCCGTTACGGCTCCCGCCTGGCCGGCGCCGCTCGCCGCCCCCCGCACTCACCGCGACCGGCGCCCCTCAGCCGCTTCGGCGACCCCCGCGACGGACCTTCGACCGGCGTTTCGACGACCTTGCGGGCGGCCCCGCTTCACAACCTCCGGGCCTTCAGCGACAGGTGCAGCAGCAGCCGGTCCTGGCCGTCCGACAGGTCCTTGCCGGTGAACTCGGCGGCGCGGCCCAGGCGGTAGTAGAGGGTCTGGCGGTGGATGCCCAGGGCGGCGGCCGTCTGCTGCACGTGGCCCGCACTGTCGAGGTAGGTCTCCAGCGTGGTGGCCAGCTCCTCCGGGAGGGCGGCCGACTCGCCTGCCAGTTCGGCGAGCTCGTGGTGGGGCAACCTCACCAGGTAGCGGTAGACGCCCAGTTCCGACCAGTGGGCGACGGACTCTCCCGTCTTCTCGGCCACCCGCAGGGCGTTCAGGGCCTCCCGCCAGCTCTCCCACGCGTCCTCCGGATCCTGGCGGGGGTCGCCGGCGCCGACCGGGACGCCGTACATGGCGGTCAGGCGGGTGGCCGCCTCGCGGGCGCGGACCGGTGGGGCCAGGAACGCCGGGTGCGCGCCCGCCTGGCCGGTCAGCACGTCGCGCGGCAGGGACCAGGAGACGGGCACCTCGGCCGGGCCGGCCGCCACGGCGAGGGCGACAAGGGGGCCCTCGATCCCCCGGGCGGCCTCGGCGCGGGCCTGCGGGTTCGGGGAGAACAGGTCGTCGAGGGGGGCCCGCCGGATCTGGGCCTCGTGGGCCAAGGCGGCGGCGAGGCGGGCGAACAGCGGCGCGGCCCGGCCGAGCAGGCTGTCGGGCAGCTTGCCGCTGTCCAGCAGCCACAGGTAGCCGTAGGTGACGCCCTTGTGCCGCAGCGGGACGCAGACGCGGGCCAGGAAGCCGGGGGCCTCGGGGATGCGTACGGGACGGTCGGCCGCGGCGATCCCGTAGGCCTCGAAGTGGGCCCGGGTCGCGGCGGTGGCGCGGCGGCGGAGGATGGACTCCTGGCGGACCTCGTCGACCACGCCGCTCTGCACGCCGTAGGCCACCAGCTCGAAGGCGCGGTCCTCCACGGTGACCGACGCGTCGAGCAGGCGGGCGATCTCGTCGACCAGGTCTTGCATGAAGACATTATTGTGCATTTGTCTGAAGAGACTTGGCCGGATGTCCGTGGAAGGGTACTTTCCGGGCGAATTACGCTGTGTGCATGCTCGGTTCCACACTCCTCGCCGTGTCGAGGAATCCGCTCGCGCGCAAGGCCGTCACGGCCCTGCCGCCTACCCGGCGCGTCGTCGACCGGTTCGTCGCCGGAGAGGCCACCGCCGACGCGGTGGCCGCGGTCGACCGGCTCACCCGGTCGGGGCTCATGGTCACCATCGACCACCTGGGCGAGGAGGTGCGCGACACCGACGCCGCCGTGACGACCACGAAGGCCTACGTGGAGCTGCTCGACGCGCTCGCCCCGCTGGGGCTGGGGCACCGGGCGGAGGTGTCGGTGAAGTTGTCGGCCGTCGGGCAGGCGCTCGACGACTCGATGGCGCTCGAACACGCCCGGGAGATCTGCGAGGCCGCGCTCGCCGCCGGGGCGACGGTCACCCTCGACATGGAGGACCACACCACGGTCGACTCCACCCTGGGCATCCTGCGCGACCTGCGGGCCGACTTCTCCGACGTCGGGGTGGCCGTCCAGGCCTACCTGTTCCGGAGCGAGGCCGACTGCCACGACCTGCGCGACTCGCGGGTCAGGCTGGTGAAGGGCGCCTACCGCGAGCCGTCGTCGGTGGCGTACCAGAAGAAGAACGACGTCGACCTGGCCTATGTGCGCTGCCTGAAGGTGCTCATGGCAGGCGCCGGGCACCCCATGGTGGCCACCCACGACGACCGGCTGATCTCCATCGCCGAACTGCTCGCCGACCGGCACGACCGGGCCCGCGACACCTACGAGTACCAGATGCTCTACGGCATCCGCACCGACAAGCAGCGGGCGCTCGCCAACTCGGGCGCGCTGGTCCGCGTGTACGTGCCCTACGGCGACGACTGGTACGGCTACTTCATGCGCCGCCTGGCCGAACGACCGGCCAACGTGGCCTTCTTCCTACGTTCTCTCGGGGGTAAGTGATGGACGCCGTCTCCACGGTCCCGGTCCCGGTCAACGAGCCGGTCCGGTCCTACGGCCCCGGCAGCGCCGACCGCGCCATGCTGGAGGGGCGGCTGAAGGAGCTCGCCGCCACGAGCATCGACCTGCCGATGACGATCGGCGGCGAGCGCCGCATGGCGGGCGGGGCCCCCATCCCGGTGGTCCAGCCGCACAATCACGCCTCGGTCCTCGGCACGACCAACGACGCCACCCCCGCCGACGTCCAGGCGGCCGTCTCGGCGGCCCTGGCCGCGGCCCCGGCGTGGCGGGCGCTGAGCTTCGACGAGCGGGCGGCGATCTTCCTGCGCGCGGCCGAGCTGCTGGCCGGGCCGTGGCGGGCCACCCTGAACGCCGCGACCGTCCTCGGCCAGTCGAAGTCGGCCCAGCAGGCCGAGATCGACGCGGCCTGCGAGCTGATCGACTTCCTGCGGTTCAACGTGGCGTTCGCCCGGCAGCTCCTCACCGAGCAGCCCGTCTCCTCCCCCGGCGTGTGGAACCGGATGGAGTACCGGCCCCTTGAGGGCTTCGTGCTGGCGATCACGCCGTTCAACTTCACCGCCATCGCCGGGAACCTGCCCGCCTCGGTGGCGCTGATGGGCAACGTGGTCGTCTGGAAGCCCTCGCCGACGCAGCAGTTCGCCGCCCACTTCACGATGGCGCTGCTGGAGGAGGCCGGCCTGCCGCCGGGCGTGATCAACCTGGTGACCGGCAACGGCGCGGCGGTGTCGGAGGCGGCGATGACCCACCCGGCGCTGGCCGGCGTGCACTTCACCGGCTCGACCGCGACCTTCCAGCACCTGTGGGCGACGGTCGGGGCCAACATCGGCCGTTACCACGCCTACCCGCGCCTGGTCGGCGAGACCGGCGGCAAGGACTTCGTGCTCGCCCATCCCTCGGCCGACCCGGCGGCGCTGACGACGGCCCTGATCAGGGGCGCGTTCGAATACCAGGGCCAGAAGTGCTCGGCGGCGTCGAGGGCCTACGTGCCGCGTGCGATGTGGAACACGATGAAGGACGACTTCGTGTCCCTCGCCGAGTCGCTGACCGTGGGCGACGTGGCGGCCGACCTGTCGACGTTCATGGGCGCCGTGATCGACGCCCGCGCCTTCGCCAAGCACAAGGCGGCGATCGACCGGGCCCGCGCGGCCGACAACATCGCGGTCCTGACGGGCTCCTACGACGACACCACCGGCTACTTCGTGAAGCCGGCCGTCCTGGAGTGCGGCGACCCGACCGACGAGATCTTCACGACCGAGTACTTCGGCCCGATCCTCGCCGTGCACGTCTACGACGACTTCGAGGCCACCCTCGCCCAGCTGGAGTCGGCCACGCCGTACGCCCTGACCGGCGCCCTGATCGCCCGTGACCGCTACGCCATCGCGTCGGCCTCGGAGAAGCTCCGGTACGCCGCCGGCAACTTCTACGTGAACGACAAGCCGACCGGCGCCGTGGTCGGCCAGCAGCCGTTCGGCGGCGCGCGGGCGTCGGGCACCAACGACAAGGCGGGCTCGATCCTCAACCTGATCCGCTGGGTCAACGCCCGGACGATCAAGGAAACGTTCGTGCCTCCGGTGGTCGTGCCGCCCTATCGGGGCGACATCCCGCAGACCGGCTGGCAGCAGCCGGAGCTCTGACGGCAGACTGTCGGGGTGATCAGGTACGGAGCCGTCGAAGCGGGCGGTACGAAATGGGTGTGCGCGCTCGCCGACACCGACGGAAACATCGTGGCCACCGAGGTGGTCCCGACGACGACCCCCGACGAGACCATCCCGGCCGCCGTCGACTTCTTCCGGCGTCATCCCGCCCCGGCGGCGGTCGGCGTCGCCACGTTCGGCCCGGTCGACCTGTCGACCGGGCACATCACGGCCACGCCCAAGCCGGGCTGGTCGGGGGCCGACGTGGTGACGCCGTTCCGTGACGGGCTGGGCGTGCCGGTCGGCCTCGACACCGACGTCAACGGGGCGGCGATCGGCGAGTGGCGCTACGGCGCGGGGCGCGGGCTGCACACCCTGGCCTACATGACGGTCGGCACCGGCATCGGGGTCGGGGTCGTCGCCGACGGGCGGCCCCTGCACGGGCGCACCCATCCCGAGGCGGGGCACATGCTGGTGCCCCACGACAGCAAGCGCGACCCGTTCCCGGGGGCGTGCCCCTTCCACGGCGACTGCCTCGAAGGGCTGGCGTCGGGCACGTCGATGCGGCAGCGCTGGGGGCGGCCCGCGCAGGAGCTCGGCGACGGCGAGGCGTGGGAGCTGGAGGCCGACTATCTGGCGAAGGCCGTGCACAACCTGGCCTCGGCCCTCTCCCCGCAGGCCGTCATCATCGGCGGCGGGGTGGGCGGGCGGCCGGGGCTGCTCGACCTCGTGCGGGGGCGGGCGGCCGAGCTGGCCGGGGGCTACCCGCTCGACACGCTCATCGTCGCGCCGGGGCTGGGCGGCCTGTCCGGGGTGACGGGCGCGGCCGAACTGGCCCGCCAGGCGCTGAACGCCACCTGACGACCGGAGACCGGCCCCGTTTTCCGGGGCCGGCCGCCGGCCCGTGCGTGAAGGACCTTCGGCCCGTCCGGCCCGGGCCCATCGGCCATGTCCGCGGGCCCGCGGAGCCGCCACAGTGGAGGCCATGAGCACCCTGCGCAATCTCACCGCCGACGAATGCCTCGCCCTGATCGCCCCGGGCGGCGTCGGCCGGATCGCCTTCACCGGCTCCCACGGGCCGACCATCCTCCCGGTCAACTACCGTCTCGATGGCGACCGGATCGTCCTCCGCACCCGCACCGGCGGCGCGATGGACGGCGACCTGCGCACCGGCATCGACGACCTGGAGATCGTGGTCGCCTTCGAGGTCGACGCGATCGACCCGGAGCACCGGGAGGGCTGGAGCGTGCTGGTCCAGGGCCCCTGCCACCACACGCCCGGCACGCCCGGCGCGCCGGGCGGCTCGTGGGTCGACGGCCGCGACCACCTGATCACCATCACGCCGCAGCGGGTCACCGGGCGGCGGCTCGAAGGCTAGGCGTAGAGGTCGGCCGGTCCGACCAGCTCCCAGACGAGAGAAGTACAGTTCTCATAACTGTACTTCTTTCACAAACCCGCAGGTGGGTGGTCGTCCTCAGCGCCGCCGGGTGAGCTTGGCCAGCAGTGGCCGGGCGGCGGCCAGCAGCGCCGTGCCGACCGCGCCGACCAGGGGCTCCCGTTCCTCCTCCTTCGAGGGGCCGGGGTCGGGCAGGGCTGGTTCGGTCTGGTGGGTGCGCGAGGCTTCGAGCTGGGCCGCGAAGGCCAGGCCCAGGAACAGCGCGATCGAGGTCAGGAACGACCAGAGCAGCAGCGCCATCACCGCCGTCAGCGGGCCGTAGGTCTCGCCGAAGCCCTCGTTGAGGCTGGTGTAGAGGGTCAGGCCCAGAGTGAAGGTCGTCCACAACACCAGGGTGACCAGCGCGCCGAAGGCCAGCCACGTGTGGCCGGGCTGGCGGCGCCGGGGCGCGGCGCGGAAGATGACCGAGGTCGCCACCAGGGCCAGCAGGAAACCCAGCGGCCATCTGACCAGGTCGAAGGCGAAGCGCAGGGCGTGGCCCCAGTCGTACACGCGGGTGAGGGCCTCTTTCAGCGCGTCGCCGCCGACCATGATGACGAAGCCGGCCACCATGAACGAGCCTGCGGTCGTCGCCAGGACCAGCCCGCGCAGGTATTTGCGGTGGAAGGGGCGGTCGCGTTCGATGCCGTAGATGCGGTTGGCCCCGCGTTCGACCTGGGCCATGGTGCTGACCAGAGCGAACACGGAGGTGCCGAGGCCCAGCCACAACGCGACCGCGTCGGAGCGCGAGCCGCCGTCGAGGATGTCGCGGACGGCCGCGACGCCCTCTCCCGGGCTCAGGTGGCTCAGGGTCAGCGCCAGGACCTGGCCGAGCTCCTCGGTGTGGACGACCGAGGAGAGCCCGACCAGGGCGATCGCGCCGGGGATGACCGACAGGCACATCTGCAACGCCAGGGCCCGCGAATGGCTCATGCCGTCGCCGTAGCGGAAACGCGTGAACGAGTCGCGGGCGAGCCGCCAGGCGCCGTAGGCGCGCAGGGCGGCCCAGGCGTCGTCGGCCGACAGGTCGTCGCCGGTCATCGACTGGGTTTGGGGGACGAGGGTGGCTGAGCCCACGCCGCCAAGTTACCCAATCTCAGATCAACTGCACGACCGGGATCACCTCGGAGCCGATCTGCTCCAGCGGGGTCAGCTCGTACACCCCCTTGACCTGGCCGATCGCCATTCCGAAGCCCATCTCGGCGAAGCCGCCGAGGTCGTCGACGATCTTCTGGACGCCGTGCGTGGTGTCGTAGGCGTAGTAGACCGTCTTCTGGATGTCGTCGTAGTCGCGGCCGACCGCCTCGCAGTGGCCGCGCAGCACGTCGAGCTTGTGCTGGAGCTCGTCGGACGGGAACAGGTTGCAGGCGTCGCCGTACTGGGCGACCAGGCGCAGCGTCTTCTTCTCGCCGCCGCCGCCGATCATGATCGGCGGGTGCGGGCGGGTGATCGGCTGCGGGGAGTTCAGCGGCCGGTCGAGCTGGAAGTGCCTGCCCCGGTACGGGCTCTCGTCGCCGCCCCACATGCGGTGGCAGATCTGCAGCGCCTCTTCGAGCTGCTCGAAGCGTTCGGCCAGCGGCGGGAACGGGAAGCCGAGGCCCTTCGACTCGTCCTCGTTCCAGGCGGCCCCGATGCCCAGCCAGGCCCGGCCCCCCGACAACACGTCGAGCGTGGTCACGATCTTGGCGAGCAGACCGGGCTGCCGGTAGATCACCCCGGTGATGAGGGCCAGCAGCCGCGCCCGCGAGGTGTGCGCGGCGATCCAGCCGAGGGTGGTGTACGCCTCCAGCATGGGCTCCTCGGGAGCGCCCACGCCGCGGATCTGCCAGAAGTGGTCCATCACCGCGATGGTGTCGAATCCGGCCTGGTCGGCGGTGGTGACGATCTGGGCGAGCCGGTCACTGAGCACCGGGTCGCCGGGGTACGTGAAACTCGGGATCTGAAGTCCAACCTTCATGCTTACCTTCTTACCGCCATTACCCCGCAATTCCGGTTAGGGCGGCGAGCTGCTCGGTACGCGCCGCCGTCATGTCGGCCGCCAGGTCGAGGGCCTCCACGGCCGCGCCGGCCTTCTGCTCGCTGGCGGTCACCATGGCCGACTGGTCGAGGTGCCCCTTCAGGCTCTTGACCAGGATCTTGTCGAACGCCTTCCCCTTCGCCCTGGCCGCCGCCTCGATGACGATCGGGGTCGGCATGCCCGGCATGTCGTGCCCCTCGTGCGGGTTGGGGCCCGCCTTCGCGCTGGTCAGGATCGCGCGAAGACGGGCCAGCTCAGCCCGGTGGCCCCGGCCGACGGACCCCGCCAGGTCGGCGAGCGCGGGGTCCGCGGCCCGGCCGGGGGCCAGGTCGAGCACTTTCAGCACCCGCTCGTTCATCGCCGCCATGAGCTGCGCCCACGCCACGTCCGTGGGGTTGTACGCGGCCACCCTCACCACCGGCTTCGGCGGGGGCGGCGCTTCCGGCGTACAGGAGCAGAGCGCGAGAATCAGGGCGGCGAGAACGAGCCTTCTCATGGGCGGCCGTTGGCCCCGCACTTGATGACGGGACGGATGCAGTCACGCACCCGCTGCCACATCTCGGCCTCGGGCCAGGCGTTGAAGAAGTCGCCGTGCATGGTGAATCCCCGGCCCGACGAGAGGCGGATCCGCGACGGATCGCCGTTGACCGGGTAACGCAGCACCTGGCGCAACTTCGGCACGGGGACCGGGTGGGTCGACGGGCACGCCTGGTTGACCGGGTAGGCCATGTGGCTCTTGTGGTCGGGCGAGTCGAGGTTCACCCCGTCCCAGCACTGCGGGAAGTCCAGATACGACTCGAGCATCGTCCCGGCCGGGCAGTTCACGAAGTCCTTCGACGCGCCCGCCTCGTTGGCGTGCAGGCACGACCACCGGGCGATCGTCGTGCTGTCGGGCGCGGTGGCCTTGGCGTTGCCCGCGACGATGCGCAGGCCCAGCGGCAGCGGCTGGATCTGCGCCGTGATGTCGGGCCGCACACCCTCACCCAGGTAGTAGAACGTCGTGATGACCGGTTCGACGGGCTGGTCGTCGACGTACAGCGTCGGCACCCAGTACGACGACAGGTCGATGCGCGGGTTGCAGTTGGAGTCGCCCGCGAGGAGCGTCTCGACGGTCGAGTTGGCGTTCGTCGTCAGGTTGCCGAAGAACGAGTGCATGTGCGAGGCGCCCGGCAGGTTCGGGTAGATGATCGGGTCGTCGGGCAGCCGGTGCGTGAACGGGCAGTCGGCCAGGAACTCCGACACCCGCACGATCGGGCCCTGCGGCTGGGTCGGGGTGGGCGATGGCGACGGCGACGGGCCGCCGCCGGGGCCGTACACCTCGAACTCGAACAGCGAGACGCCGTAGGGCGTGGCGCGGGCGGTGGTGTGGACGCGGATGTAGCGGGCCGACGTCTGGGTGAAATTGATCGTCTGCACGCCGCCGGTCTGGGCGGTGCGGGTGGCCGCCGTCGCCCAGGTCGTGCCGTCGGACGAGGTCTGGATCTGGTAGGCGGTGGCGTAGGCCGCCTCCCAGCGCAGCACGACCTGGTTCATCGCGGTCGCGGCGCCGAAGTCGACGCGCAGCCACTGCGGGTCGGAGAACAGGCTCGACCACCGGCTGCCGACGTTGCCGTCGACGGCGTTGGCGGCGACGAAGCCGCCCTCGACCGACGAGGCGGTGGCGGTCTTGCCCTGTGAGATGGGGGCCGCTTCGGCCCGTTGGGTGACGATCGTGAGCATCGCCAGGATCAGCACGCCGATGGCGGCGATCCTGGCCCACGTGATGGTCAGGGACATCGCGTACTCCAATGGTGGGGGGTGCTCCCCGGGGGCGTCGAGCCCCCGGGGAGGTGGATCACTGGTACACGCGCACGTAGTCGACGAGCATCTGCTTCGGGAAGCCGGTGGAGGCGTCCGGCGGACCCGGCCAGTCGCCGCCGACGGCGAGGTTGAGGATGATGTAGAACGGGTGGTCGTACACCCACGGCCCGCGGGTCGCCTCGACCTGGGCCTTGCTGAGCGCGAAGACCTGGCGGCCGTCGACGCTCCACGTCATGCCCTGGCTGTTCCAGTCGAGCGACCACACGTGGTAGTCGTCGGAGAAGTCGGCGCCGCTCGGAAGGGTGTTCGGCGCCCCGATCCCGCCGCCGCCGTTGTAGGCCGGCGCGTGGATCGTGGTGTACGACGTCTTCACGTCCTTGCCGAGCACCTCGACGATGTCGATCTCGCCGTTGTACGGCCACGGCCGCCCGGTCAGGAAGTCGGCGCCCATCATCCAGAACGCCGGCCACAGGCCGTTGCCCTTGGGCACCTTGATCCTGGCCTCGACCCGGCCGTAGGTGAAGTGGAACTTCGTGCCGGTGTTCATGCGGTGGGAGGTGTACTGGCAGGTGCCGCCCGGACAGGACGACCCCGGCGTGACCTCCTGGCGGGCCTCCATGACGAGCTGCCCGGCGCCGTTCATGTTGGCGTTGTTGTTGCTGGTGTAGTACTCCAGCTCGTTGTTCGGGCCGGTGCCGGGGTCGGGCCGCCACTTGGCCGCGTCGGGCTTGCTGCCCGCCGGGCCGTCGAACTCGTCGCTCCAGACGAGCTGCGGGGGGTTGCGCGGGTCGGGCGGCGCGGCGGGCGGGGTGGTGGGGGCGCCACCGGTGCCGTACACCTGGAACTCCCACAGGCTGTAGCCGTAGGGGGTGGCGCGCTGGGTGCCGTACATCCGGACGTAACGCCCGCTCCCGGTCACGGGGATCGACTGCTTGAAGCCGGTCCCGGTGGTCGTGGAGTAGATGTTGGTCCAGGTGGCGGCGTCGTTGGAGGTCTGGATGTTGAACGACCGCGCGAACGCCGGGTCCCACTGCAGGACGACCCTGCTGATCTGGGCCACCGCGCCGAGGTCGACGTAGATCCAGCCGGGGTCGACCCAGCCCGTGGTCGAGCTCGTCGCCCAGCGGCTGGCCGGGTCGAGGTCGAAGGCGCGGGCCGGCGTGCACTCCCAGCAGTTCCCGTCGCTCTGCGACGTGGAGGCGACGGCGGGCTTGTTGTACGAGAGCAGCCGCTCCCCGCCCGGGTCAGGTGACGGAGAGGGAGAAGGGCTGGGACTCGGGGACGGGCTCGGCGACGGCGACGGCGACGGGCTGGTCGTCGTGCCGGTGCGGACCTGGATCTCGAACAGGCTGACCCCGAAGGGCAGCGCCCGGTTCGACATCACGATCCGCAGGTAGCGGCCGCTGCCGCTCAGCGTGATGTTCTCCGTGCCGCCCGCGCCGGTCGTCGTCGAGTGGATCTGCGTGAACGTGGTGTTGTTCGGCGAGACCTCCACCTGGTACGTCCGCGCGAACGCGGCCTCCCACACCAGCGTCAGGCCACAGATCGCCGTGGTGGCACCGAGGTCGATCGTCACCGACTGGGGCTCGCCGTAGGCGCTGGCCCACCGCGTGCCGGCGACGCCGTCGACGGCGTTGGCCGCGACGAAGGCGCCCTCGGTGGAGGTCGCGGTGATCGGCTTGCCGAGGGCGGCGTTGCCGCCGCACGTGCCGGTCGGGCCGGTGGACCCGTAGATCTGGAACTCCCACAGGGAGTAACCCCAGGCGGTGCCCCTTTGGGTGCCGTACATCCGGATGTAGCGCCCGGTGCCGGTCACGTTGAGGGTCTGGACGCCGCCCGTGCCGGCGGTGGTGGTGTGGACGGTCGTCCAGGTGGTGCCGTTGGCGGAGGTCTGGATCTGGAACGCCCGCCCGTAGGCGGCCTCCCAGTTCAGCACGACCTGGCTGATGGTCGCCGAGGCGCCCAGGTCGACCTGGATCCACTGGGGATCGGAGAAGGCACTGGCCCACCGGGTGCCGGTGCTGCCGTCGACGGCGGCGGACGCCGCGAAGGCCCCCTCGACCGAGGAGGCGGTGGCGGTCTTCCCCTGCGAGAGCAGGGCGTCGGCGGCCTGGGCCGGCTGGATGGCGACGTAGGAGGCGAGCAGCGCCAGCGCTGCCGCGATGAGCACGCCCAGGCGTAACCGGCCCGGACTGCGCGATGAACTCAACGTGTCTCCTCGGGAGGGCGGGGGGTGAAGTTCGGGGAGCGCTCCCTGGGCCCTGAGGTTCTCCTTTTGTTCCGATATCTGTCAAGTATCAAATTAACTCTGACGTAACGAAGACGAAAGAGTTAACCGGCTCGGAGAGCGCTCTCCAGAAGCGATCATGGAACTGACGATTGGCGTTTGAGCTTTGAATATCCAATGGAACGATTCCCGCTAACGTCACGCGGCGATTCACTGACTGCGGCCGGCGGGAGCCATTGACGAGCACAGCCGGCACGGGTCACCCTGATGAGGGAACGTTCTCTCCATGATCATTAAACCGCCTCACAGGGCGGTCGTCATAGATCTGTGAACCAGCCTGTACGTCCACTAGACCTATAACGATTCGATGACACAGCGGTTTTTCACCATCGCGGTACGTAGTGTCAGCGTCATGTCCGAAACAGAGCTCGAGATCACCCCGGCCCTCTTCGACGCCAATCCCGACCTCGTTCCGGCCCTCCTCCGGGAGACCCACCGGACGTATCTCCCGCACCACGACGAGGTCCGGCTCGAACCTTCGGCCGTGAGCGACGAGTCCGTTCGCGTCGTCACCCTCCGGAAGGAGGGCGCACCCGTGCTGGGCTGTGTCATCACCTTTCCGGATGGTGACGACTCCCAGGCACACTGGTCCTGGCCCTCCTATGCGACAGATGTGCGCGCCCGCCACGAGTGCCCGGTGGTGCTGATGGTGATGTGGCCGTACAGATCGTCACCGGAGCGTGTGTTCAACCCCATCGTCCTGGGACCGTCTTCAGTGATCACGCCCCACGTGGTCAGGCCGGACGACCTGCCGTCGGCGATCCGCCGCCTCCAGAAGGAAGGCGGCCTGCTCACCGGCTGAAGGCGGCTTCGAGCAGGTCCGTGAAGACGGCGATCGGGTCTGACCAGTCGCCGTTGGTGTTGGCGACGACGATCTTCCGGCCGTCGCGGCTTCCGTACGCGTAGGTCCACGAGCCGAAGATGGCGCCGCCCATCCCCCACACCGTCTCTCCTCCCGACAACGTGAGCGACGAGACGCCCAGGCCATAGCGGCCGGTTGCCAGCCAATCGGTCGTGGGCACCGTCGTGAACATCTCGTTCTGGAGGTGCGGGGGGAGCAGGTCGCCGCGCAGGAGGGTGGTGAAGAAGTCGGCCAGGTCGGGGATGGTGGAGATCATCCCGCCCGCCGCCCAGAAGGGCGCCGGGTTCAGTTCCGTGAGGTCGTAGGTCTCCGCGTCCGGGGAAGGGTCGTGGAGGCGGCTGTAGTGACGGCCGTGCGGGCCACGGAAGCCCGCGTCGTCTCCGACCGGCAGATAGGTGCCGGGAAGGGCTTCCGTGATCCGGCCGAGCGCCTGGCTCAGCGGCCGGCCGGTGATCGTTTCGATGAGCTGACCGACGAGGGCGTAGTTGGTCTGGGAGTAGTGCCAGCCCTCGCCCGGCCGGAACGCCGCGGGCTTCGCCAGCCCGATGGCGATCAACTGGGCGGGGGTCGGGCATTCGTACTGGTTGACCTCGTCCTGGAATCGCAGGTAGTCGGCCAGGCCGCTGGTGTGCGACAGGAGTTGCCGCAGGGTGGCTCCGCCCGGCTGCGGGTCGTCGAGGCCGGCCAGGCCGTCGGCGACCAGGGTGAGCATGAGGGTGGCGACGAAGGTCTTGGTCGCGCTGCCGATGCGGAACTCGTGGTCGCGGGCGCGGGGCGCGCCGGCCGTGCCGAACCAGTGGTCGTCGCCGTCGCGGATCTCGGCGGCGATGCCGGGCAGACCGCCTTCGGTGACGGCGCGGTCGAGGATGTCCTGGATCATGCCGCGTCTCCGGCGAGCCGGGCGATCAGGGCGGGACGGTCGAACCCGGCCAGGGCCAGAGCGCGGGGGACGGTGCCGATCTCGGCCTGCAGGATGCCGAGCAGCAGGTGGACCGGGCGCAGGTCCTTCTTCGTGCGGGCGCGGGCGAAGCCCCGGTCGAACGCGAGTTTGGCCGAGGCGCCCAGGGTGGTCGGCGGGTCGCCCACGCGGGTCGGCTTCGGCAGGTGGTAGACCGCCGCCGAGACCCCGACCGTCTGAAGGCTGTGCTCGAACTCCTCCCGGAGCGCGGCGCGAATCTGGTCGTATCCGAGCCCGGCCGCGATGAGCTCGGTGTTCTCCCCCACGACGGCGATGCCGAGCAGCAGATGGCAGGCTTCCAGGGTGGCCGAGCCGTCGTCGAAGGCCTCCAGTCGGGCTTGCTGGATGACGGAGTTCAGGTAGTGGTCGATGGCGGCCACGTCAACGCCTCCTCAGGGACACACCGGCTTCGATGAGCCGTTTGGCGTGTTTCTTGTGGACCGCCTGTCGGGTGATGCCCAACGCCTCGGCCACCTCGGGCCAGCTCCATCCGTCGCGCATGGCCTGCTCGACGGCGGCCTCTTCGAGCTGGTCGGCGAGACGGCGGAGCGCGGCGACGGCGGCCAGGGCGTCGGCGGGATCGGTGAGTTCCGGCGGCATGCGAGCAACCGTAGTTGACTAATTTCGAATTAGTCAACCCGAGTTGCTAAGCCCGAACCACTTCTCCAGATGGGTGTTCAGCTCCTTCTGGTCGTCCCCCACCCAGGCCACGTGCCCGTCCGGCCGCAGCAGCGCCGCGGGGACGCCCACGTCGACGCCTACCACGTCGACCCGGTCGCGCCAGCCCTCGGCCGACAACCGCCCGGCCGGGTCGGCGAGCACTCCCCGTCCGCCGTGCATCGACGCGTATAGGGACCCGTGGTCGCGCATCCGGCGGCCGACCAGTTCGTGGTCGGAGCCGAAGTCGTACCGCACGCCGATCGCGGTGATCTTCTCCAGCAGGAAGCGGGTCACGTTCTCGAAGTCCATCAGCTCCGACATCAGGGCGCGCACCGCCCGGGGGCCTGGCTCGGTCGACAGCAGCAGCATCTGGGCCGCCGTGTTGACCAGCACGTCGGCCGCCACCGGATGGCGTTCGGCGTGGTAGGTGTCGAGCAGCCCGTCGGGGGCCCACCCGTTGACTTCGGCGGCGAGCTTCCAGCCCAGGTTGAAGGCGTCCTGCACGCCGAGGTTGAGGCCCTGTCCCCCGGTCGGCGGGTGGACGTGCGCGGCGTCGCCCGCCAGCAGCACCCGGCCGACGCGATAGTGCTCGGCCAGCCGGGTGGCGTCGCCGAAGCGGGAGAGCCAGCGGGGCGAGTGGGCGCCGAAGTCGGTGCCGGCGAAGGCCACCAGCTGGCGGCGGAAGTCGTCGATGGTCGGCGGAGCCGAGGAGACCTCCGCGGCGGGCACGCCGACCCGGTAGACGCCGTCGCCCTGCGGGATCGCGCCGAACTTCAGTTCCGTCTTGCGGACCTCGGCCACCACGGCCGCGATCGTCTCCGGTGACGCGGTGAGTTCCATCTCGCCGAGCAGGGTGTCGACCCGGCTGGGTTCGCCGGGGAAGGCGACGCCGAGCAGTTTGCGCACGGTGCTGCGGCCGCCGTCGCAGCCGACCAGGTAGCGCGCCCGCAACGAGGCGCCGTCGGCGAGCAGGGCGGTGACGCCGTGGTCGTCCTGGGTCAGGCCGGTCAGTTCGGCGCCGCGCCGGATCTCGGCGCCGAGGCCGGTGGCGTGCTCGGTCAGCAGGCGTTCGGTCACCACCTGCGGGATGCCCAGCAGGTAGGGGGAGGCGGTGTCGAGTTCCACCGGCCACGGCTTGACGATGCCGGCGAAGTGGCTGGTGAGCGGGTATTGCTGACCGTGGGCGAGGAACCGGTCGAGCAGGCCGCGCTGGTCCATGATCTCAAGACTGCGGACGTGGAGGCCGAGCGCCTTGGAGTGGGTGACCGGTTCGGCCAGCCGCTCCACGACCACCGCCTCGACGCCGTGCAGGCGGAGTTCGGCGGCCAGCATGACTCCGGTCGGCCCCGCGCCGACGATGATGACGTCAATCATGAGCGGTGATTTTGCAGCACACCCCGGGTCTTGTGGCAAGACCCGGGGTGCGCTATAGCTTGGTAGTGGCGGGGAGGTTCAGTCGCCGCGGTTCTCGCGTTCCTTGCGCTCCGCCTCGTCCATCGCCGCCGCCTCTTCGGGCGTCGGGGCCGTGCCGCCGAGATGGGCGGGCTGCCACCAGGTGCCGGTTCCGTCGTCGGGGTAGGACCGCTGGGCCTTGTCGACCAGTTCCGACAGGCGGCGGTGGAGTTCGGCGGTGGCGGCGTCCATGTCTTCGCGGCGCTGCGGGCGCATCGGCTCGCCGATCGAGATCGTGACCGGGATGTTCCGCTGCATGATCTTGCGCGGGCGGCCCTTGGTCCAGAGCCGCTGGGTGCCCCACAGCGAGATCGGGACCAGCGGCACGTTGGTGGCGGCGGCCATGCGGACCGCGCCGTTCTTGATGTCCTTGACCGTGAACGACCGGCTGATGGTCGCCTCGGCGAACACGCCCACGACCTCGCCCGCCTTGAGGGCCTTCAGGGCGGCGATGTAGGCCCCGGCGCCCTCGGCGCGGTCGACCGGGATGTGGTGCATGCCCCGCATCAGCGGCCCGGAGATCCGGTGGTCGAAGACCTCCTTCTTCGCCATGAACCGCACCAGCCGCCGCGACGGCCGCGCCGCGAACCCGGCGAAGATGAAGTCGAGATAGCTGATGTGGTTGCTGACGAGGACGGCCCCGCCGGTGGTCGGGACGTTTTCGGCACCCTCGATGTTGATCTTCATTCCGAGGACCTTGAACATCGACAGGGCAGCCCCGATCACCGGGGGATACACGATCTCAGCCATGCGAGAACCGTAACCTACGCGCGCCCGGTCAGTGCCCCTTGAACGCCTCCTCCAGCCACCATGAGCCGCGTTCCCGCGTCACCTTCGCGTGCACGAGAAGCGGCAGGTCACGGGGCCCGTCGAGCCACTCACGCACCGAATCCAGATCGGCCGGGGCGCGCACCGTCACGGCCGCGCAGCCGAACCCGCGCCCGATGGCGGCGAGGTCGACCGGCGGGAAGGTGACGGTGTCGTGCGGGGCCCCGTGGAAGTGGTGGACCTCGGCGCCGTAGCCCTCGTCGTCGTACACCACGACGACCATCGGCAGCCCCAGCCGCACGACGGTCTCGAGCTCGGCGATCCCCATGAGCGCGCCGCCGTCGCCCAGCGCGGCGACGGGCAGCCGGTCGGGCCGCGCGAGGGCCGCGCCGATGGCGGTGGCCAGCCCGAGGCCGATCGACTGGAACGACTGGGTGAAGCAGAACCCGTGTTCGTCGGGCACGTCCAGGAACATCGCCGGATATCCCATGAAGTTGCCCGAGTCGACCGACACGATCCGCTCGGCCGGCAGCAGTTCGTCGAGGCGGATCGTCAGCGTGCGGGGGTCGATCCGCCCCCCGCCGCTCTCGTCGTCGTAGGCGACGTCCTGCCAGCGCCGCCCGGCCGCGATGCGCGCGGCCAGCTCATCGCTCCGGTATCCGCCGCGCCGATCGGGCATCAGCTCCGTTACGGCTGTCGCACACCCCGCGACCTCCCCGACGACTCCGAAGCTCACCGAACGGTGCGCCCCCAGCGCCGAGGCGTCGAGGTCGACCTGCACCACCGTGGCCGACGGGGAGATGAGCGCGCCGTGCCGCATCGTCCACATGTTCAGCGCGCAGCCCCAGCCGACGATGAGGTCGGCGTCCCGGATGAGCTCGGCCGCGAGCGGCGTGGCGAACCCGCCCGAGACGTCCAGGTCCCAGGGGTTGCCCTTGAACAACCCGCGCGCGACGGCGGAGGTCGCCAGCAGCGCCCCGGCCCGCTCACCGAGCAGTTCGAGCTCCCGCCGGGCCCGCCGGGCCCCGCGTCCCGCGACGAAGACCGGCCGTTCGGCGGCGGCGAGGACCTCGGCCAGCCGCTCGAACGACCCGAGGTCGGCGGACAGGGGCGGCGTGTCCTCCGGAGCCCCGAGGGGCTCGACCGGCCCGGCGTCGGCCTCGCCGGCCTCGTGTCCCTGCACGTCGAGCGGCAGGTTCAGCAGCACGGCCCGCCGCTCCCGCAGGGCGAGGCGATAGGCCGCGACCGCCTCCGCGACGGCCGTCTCCGCCGACGTGACGCGCCAGGACAGGGCGCCGACGGCGTGGGCGAGCGCCGCCTGGTCGACCCAGAAGTTGGAGAGCGGCGAGGTCACCTCACCGGCGAGCACCAGCAGCGGGGTGCGGCTCTTGGCCGCCTCGGCCAGCCCGGTGATCATGTTGGTCAGCCCCGGCCCCTGGTGCACGGTCACCACGCCGACCTCGCCCGACATGCGGGCGTAGGCGTCGGCCATGGTGGCGGCGCCGCCCTCGTGCCGGGCCGCGACGTAGCGTGCTCCCCCGGCCACGAGCGCGTTGGTCACGTGGAAGTTCCCCGAGCCGACGACCCCGAAGACGGTACGGACCCCCTCGGAGGTCAGCGCCCGCCCGATCGCCTCGTCGACGTTGGTCACCGCTCGACCAGCGCCAGGACACGCACCGGCGACCCCGACCCGCCCGCGATCGGCAGCGGCGGCGCGACCACCACGGCCCCGGTGGCCGGCAGCCGGTCGAGGTTGCGGAGCTGGGTCAGGCCGTACTTCCCGGCGCCGAGCAGGAACGAGTGGCACGGGAAGGCCGGGTCGAAGGAGTGGGCGGCGCCCGCGTCGGTGCCCACCGTCTCGACGCCGAGCCCGACGATCGGGGTCTGCTCGGCCAGGTAGCGGGCGCACTCGACCGAGACGCCGGGCGTGTGCGGGCCCGTCTCGTCGGCGTTGAGGAACTCGGCCTGGTCGTGGGCGCGGACGTCCCAGCCGGTCCGGTAGAGCAGCCAGCCGCCCTCGGGCAGCGGCCCGTGCTCGGCCTCCCACGCCTTCACGTGGTCGATCTCCAGCAGGAAGTCGGGGTCGGCGGCGGCCTGCGCGGCGAAGTCGAGCACGACGGCGGGCGCGAGCAGCTTCGACGGGGCGACCTGTGAGACGTCCTCGCCGTCGCGGGCGGTGACCCAGTGGACCGGGGCGTCGAAGTGGGTGCCGGTGTGCTCGCCGGTCGAGATGTTGTTCCAGTACCACCCGGGGCCGCGGTCGTCGTACCGGCTGATCTCCCGCAGCGTGAACGGCACGGTGTTTCCGAACGGCTCGGGCAGCATCAGGATCGGGGTCGACTCGGCCAGCGGCGCGGTCAGGTCGATCACCTCGATCGAACCGCCCTTGATGCCTTCGACGAGATCACGCAGCACCGACATGAGAGAACCCTTTCCTCGACCTTTCGGTGATCTTCCTACAGGTTCGGCGACACGGGGAAGATGAGAGTCTTCTCATCGTGCTCCCATGATCTTCTCCCGAAAGGGCCCGACACTGGGGCCATGGGTCGCAGGGTGTCGGTGTTGTCGCTGATCGCCGGGGCGGTGGTCGCCGCGCTGGCCGTGTCCGGCGTCTTCGCGGCGTTCGGCGACGACGGCCCCCAGTTGGGCGGCCCCGTCGTCGTCACGGTCGAGCCGTCCGAGACGGCCGCCCCCGCCGAAGAACCCACGCCCCGCCCGTCGACGTCCCCGGCGAAGAAGACTCGTGGCGAGCCGGTCAGACCGCCACCCCCGAAGCAGGGCGGAGACGACGACGGAGATGACGACGACGATGACGACGGTGACGACGACTGATCGCGGGGTCCGATGAGCGCCCGTGCCCGGATCGTGGGCTGGATGCTCTTCCTGGTGGCACTCGCCCTGTCGGTGTCGTTGTCGGCGACCTGGAGCATCCTGCTCGGCCGCCTCGACGCCCGCGTCAGCGCCGAACTGGAGAACGAGACCGAGAAGCTCCGCCGGCACGTCGCCAACGAGACCGCCGGCGGCCCGCCCGCCAGCGTGAAGACGCTGCTCGACGGGTGGTTGTCGGTGAACCCGCCCGACCGGTGGGAGACCTACTTCACGGTGGTCGGCGGCCGCATCGAGTCGATCCCCGGCGGTGACCGGCCCCCGGCCGCGCTCGACGCCGACGAGGACCTCGTGCGGAAGGTCGCGCGCGTCACCGAACGGCCGGTGGCCGGCTGGACCGACAGCACGGCCGGGCGGGTGCGCTACGCGGCGATACCGGTCCAGATCACCGGCGACCCGGCGGTCGGGCAGTTCGTCGTGGCCGTCTTCTACGACCGCCACCGCGAGGAGGTCGTGGCGTCGGTCCAGGTGCTCGCGATCACCGGCCTGGCGGCGCTGGCGCTCGCGGGCGCGGCCGGGTGGTTCGTGGCCGGACGGGTGCTGGCCCCCATCCGGCTGGTGCGCCAGACCGCCGAGGCCATCTCCGACAGCTCCGACCTGACCCGGCGGCTGGAGGTCACCGGCAACGACGACGTGGCGGCGCTGGCGGCGACCTTCAACCACATGCTCGACCGGCTCGACCAGGCCTTCGCCGCGCAGCGCAGGTTCGCCGACGACGCCGGCCACGAACTGCGCACCCCCATCACCGTGATCCGGGGCCACCTGGAGCTGATGGGCGACGACCCGCACGACCAGCGCGACACCCTGGCCCTCGTCAACGACGAGCTGATCCGGATGAACCGCCTGGTCGACGACCTGCTGACGCTCGCCAAGGCGGGCCAGCCCAACTTCCTCACCCTGGAGCCGGTCGAGCTGGCCGAGCTCCCGGTGGCCGTGGTGGCCCGCGCGCGCGGCCTGGCCGACCGCAAGTGGCGCGTCGACGAGGTCGCCGAGGAGTACACGATCGCCGACCGGCAGCGGCTCACCCAGGCGCTGATGCAGCTCACCGCCAACGCGGTGCGGCACACGCAGGAGGGCGACCTGGTCGCGGTCGGGTCGGCGGTCCGCGACGGGCAGGTCGTGTTGTGGGTGCGCGACAGCGGCCCGGGGGTGCCCGTGGACGACCGCGAGCGCATCTTCCAGCGGTTCGAACGCGCGCGCATCGCCGGTGAGGGCTCGGGCCTCGGCCTGTCGATCGTGCGGTCGATCGCCGAGGCGCACGACGGCCGGGTGTTCGTGATGGACGCGCCCGGCGGGGGCGCCCAGTTCGTCCTGACGTTTCCGATGGTGGCGGAGAAAGTGGAGATGGCGTGAACAACATCCTGATCGCCGAAGACGAGGACCGCATCGCCGCGTTCCTGGAGAAGGGCCTGCGGGCCAGCGGATTCGTCACCACCGTGGTGACCGACGGCCTGGCCGCCTACGAGCACGCCAGGGCGGGCCACTACGACCTGATGATCCTCGACCTCGGCCTGCCGCTGAGCGACGGCTTCACCGTCTTACGCCGCCTGCGGGCGGCCCGCGCCGAGATCCCCGTGATCATCCTGACCGCCCGCGACAGCGTCGGCGACACGGTCGCGGGCCTGGAGGGCGGCGCCGACGACTACATCGCCAAGCCGTTCGCGTTCGAGGAGCTGCTGGCCCGCGTCCGGCTGCGGCTGCGCGCCGAACGCGCCCCCGAGGCGACCGTGCTGCGCGTCGGCGACCTGGCCCTCGACCTGCGCACCCGCCGCGCCCACGCGGGGGAACGCTCCATCGACCTGTCGACGCGGGAGTTCGCGCTGGCCGAGGCGTTCTTCCGGCATCCGGAGCAGGTCCTGTCGCGGGAACAACTCCTCAGCCAGGTCTGGGGCTTCGACTTCGACCCCGGTTCCAACGTCGTGGACGTCTACGTGCGCTACCTGCGCCGCAAGATCGGCTCCGACCGCATCGAGACCGTGCGCGGCACCGGCTACCGCCTCAAGGCCCGATGAGACCGCTCTAACCCGGCTCTCAGAGAGGCCCAACCCCCGCTCACAACCCTGATCTCAGCACCGGAACACGACCCCGAACAGGGAGCTGAGATGAACCTCGAAGCACGCCGGGCCCTCCTGGCCCTCGCCGCCTTCGCCACCGTGGGCTGCACCACCGCCGCCCTCCCGTCCACCGCCCACGCGGCCCCCGTGTGGACCACCACCGCCACCGACGACGATGACGACCGAGGCGGAGCCGACGACGACGAACGCCCCAGCGGCGGTGTGGAGACCGGCAAGGGCGGCGCGTCCGACGACGATGACGACCGCGACGACGACCGCGACGACGACCGGCCACGCGGGGGCGTGGACACCGGCTCCGGCGGCACCCAGGACGACGACGATGACGACCGCCCCAGTGGCGGCGTCGACACCGGCATGGGGGGCGCGGCCGACCTGCGGTTCGTCTCGGCCGAGGAGGGCACGAGCCCGTGGGTGCCGCTCGGCATCGCCGGGATGGCCGGCGTGGGTGCCGTCACCGGTCTGATCGTGCTGGCCCGGCGGCGTCAGGGCGCCGGGTCGTGAGGGCGTACACGATGAGGGCGGGCGCCTTCCTCGGCGGTGCGCTGCTGCTCGCGGCGTGCGCCGGGGAGGGCGCGCCGCCGGCGCGGGCGGCCCTCGCGGCCGCGAGTGAGGACGTCGCGGACCCGGCCCGGGTCCGGATCCCGGCCATCAGGGTCAACTCCAAGATCATCCCGTTGAGGCTGGACGGGAAGGGCAAGCTCATCGCCCCGAAGCGGTTCGACGTCGCGGGGTGGCACAGGTCGGGCCCGGAGCCGGGTGAGAAGGGCGTGGCGGTCATCGCCGCGCACGTCGACTCGACGTCGGGCCCGGCGGTCTTCTACCGGCTGCGCGAACTCAAGCCCGGCCACAAGGTCACCGTCGACCGCGCGGACGGGTCGAGCGTGACCTTCACGGTCTACCGGGTCGCCCGCTATCCCAAGAACGGCATCCCGGACCGGCTCGTCTACGCCTCCGGCGGCGGCGCCCAGCTCAGGCTGATCACCTGCGGCGGCGTCTTCGACCGCGCGCGGCGCTCCTACCGCGACAACATCGTGGTGTTCGCCCGCTGATCGCCGGGAAGGGGAAGCCGTGAGGAACGGCTTCCCCTCTCGCCGTGGAGGCACCCGTGAAGAAACTCATCAACGCCGTCGGCGACGTCGTGCCCGACACGCTCAGGGGCATGGCCGCCGCCCATCCGTCGCTGCGTGTCGACGTCGGGAACCGGATCGTGCTGCGCGCCGCCGGCCCCACCCCGGGCAAGGTCGGCCTGGTCTCGGGCGGCGGCTCGGGCCATGAGCCGCTCCACGCGGGCTTCGTCGGTTACGGCATGCTCGACGCCGCCTGCCCGGGAGAGGTCTTCACCTCGCCCGTCCCGGACCAGGTGATCGAGGCCACCAAGGCCGTCGACGGCGGCGCGGGAGTGCTCCACATCGTCAAGAACTACACCGGCGACGTGCTCAACTTCGAGATGGCGGCCGAACTGTGCGCCGAAGAGGGCGCCCACGTGGTGAGCGTGCTGGTCGACGACGACGTCGCCGTCCAAGACTCGACCTACACGGCGGGCCGCCGCGGCACCGGCGCGACGCTGTTCGTGGAGAAGATGGCCGGCGCCCTGGCCGAACAGGGCGCGCCCCTGGAGGCGGTCGCCTCGATGGCCCGCACGGTCGACGCCCGCAGCCGCTCGTTCGGCGTGGCGTTCTCGGCGTGCACGGTCCCGGCGGCCGGCAAGCCGACCTTCGACCTGGGGCCCACCGAGATCGAACTCGGCATCGGCATCCACGGCGAACCGGGCCGCTCGCGGGATCGCCACCGGGAGGCCCGCGAGCTCGTCCGCCTGGCCATGGACGCCCTCAACGCCGACCTGCCGTTCTCCGGCGACGTGCTGGTGATGGTGAACGGCATGGGCGCGACCCCCCTCATGGAGCTCTATGTCGCCTATGGGGAGGTGGACGCGTACCTGCGGGAGAAGGGCGCGACCGCCACCCGGTGCCTGGTGGGCGACTACGTGACCAGCCTCGACATGGCCGGGTTCTCGATCACGACCTGCCTGCTCGACGCGGAGCTGACCTCGCTCTGGGACCACCCGGTGGAGACCCCGGGCCTGCGGTGGGGGCGCTGATGGACACGGCCTTCTTCCTGCGCTGGATCGCGGTCGTCACCGAGCGGGTCCGCGCCGAGCGCGACCACCTGACCGACCTCGACCGCGCGATCGGCGACGCCGACCACGGGGTCAACCTCGACCGGGGCTTCACCGCCGTCGAGGAGGCCCTGGCGGGCCGATCTCCCGAGACCCCCGCAGACGTGCTGACGACCACGGGCACGACCCTGATCCGCAAGGTCGGCGGGGCCTCCGGTCCTCTGTACGGCACTCTCTTCCGCACTCTCGGCCGTTCGGTCGGCGACGTGGCCGAGGTCAGCCGGGAGGCGCTGGCCGAGGCGTTCGCGCAGGGCCTGGCCGCCGTCATGAAGCTGGGCTCGGCCCAGGAAGGCGACAAGACGATGATCGACGCGCTGGCTCCGGCCATACCGGAGATGAGAACCTCCTTCGACGCCGCGGCGCGGGCCGCCCTCGACGGCGCGCGGGCGACGACGCCGCTGCTCGCCCGCAAGGGCCGCGCCAGCTACCTGGGCGAACGCAGCATCGGCCATCAAGACCCCGGCGCGACGTCCATGGCGATCGTGATCGACGCGCTGAGGGCCGCCTGATGGTCGGCATCGTGCTGGTCTCCCACAGCGCCGGCCTGGCCGAGGAGGCGGCGGCCCTGGCCGTCGGCATCGCCGGCGAGGACGCCCCGATCCGCCCGGCGGGCGGCACCGAAGACGGCGACCTGGGCACCAGCCTGACCAAGCTGGAGGAGGCCGTCGCCGAGGTCGACCAGGGCGACGGCGTGGTCCTCATCATGGACCTGGGCAGCGCCGTCCTCACCGCCCGCGCCTTCGTCGAAGACCGCGCCGATGTGGTGCTGGCCGACGCCCCCTTCGTCGAGGGCGCCGTCAACGCCCTGGTCACCGCCGGAACCGGCGCCCCGCTCGACGCGGTCGTGGCCGCCGCCGAGGAGGCCAGGACGATCGGCAAACTCTGCTAACCTCGCCGCTCGTGACAGAACGGGTGTACGTAGGCAACGCGAACGCCGACGCGCTGCTCGACCGAGGCTGGCTGCTCGGCCACTTCCGGCCCACCGGAGACGCCCGGCACAGCGACGAGGTCGAGATCAAGTGGGGCGTCCACCCGGCGGGCGAAGAACGCACCCAGTGGGTGAGGGGCGAGTCCCGCACGGCGATGATCGTCCTGATCAGCGGCCGCTTCCGCATGGAACTGCCCGGCCGGAGCGTGGTGCTGGAGAAGCAGGGCGACTACCTGGTGTGGGGGCACGGGGTCGACCACTCGTGGGTCGCCGAGGAGGAGTCGGTGGTCCTGACGGTCAGATGGCCGTCTGTCCCGGGCTACCGGGCCCCGGCTGCGCCGAGTCGGGGTCGGTGACGGTGCGGACGACGATCAGGTCGATCACTTGTTGTGCCGGAAGTACACGAACAACCGGCCGTGGTTCTTCGCGTCCTTGTCGATCCGGTGATAAAGCGCCTTGATCTCCTTCTGGTCGAGGAACCGCAGCACCTTCTTCTTGAGCTGGCCCGATCCCTTCCCGGGGATGATCTCGACCTCGGTCGCCTTCTTGTCGATGGCCTCCTGGATGATCCCGCGCAGGGCCCGGTCGATCTGGTCGCCCTTGTTGAAGATGTCGTGCAGGTCCAGCTTCAGCTTCATGGTCGGGAGTCTAGGTCGCGGCCACCCGCGGACACCAGGCGGCGACGCCGTCCGGTGGCACGGCGACGGCCCGGCGGGACTGCCGCCGGGCCGTGTTCCCAGGAGGTCAGCCGTGCAGATAGCCGACGAGGTGGGCGCGCTCGGTCTCCAGTTCCTCGATCGCGCTCTTGACGACGTCGCCGATGCTGACGATGCCGATGAGGCGTCCGTCCTGGACGACCGGAACGTGCCGGAAGCGGTGAACGGTCATGGTCTTGCGTAGATCTTCAACGTTCTCGTCGGGGCCGCAGGTGCGGACCTCGACCGTCATGATGCTGGAGACGGGCTCGCTGAGCACCGCTCCGCCTCGCATGTGCAGGTGCCGGACGATGTCCCGCTCCGACACGATGCCCGCGATCGCGTGGCCGTCGGCGGAGACGACCACGGCGCCGATGTTGTGCTCGGCCAGCAGGCTGAGCAGGTCGGTCACAGTGGCATCCGGGGGAACGGTCACCACGTGGGCGCCCTTTCCCTGCACGATCGTCCCGATGAGCAATCGACACCACCCTTCTGCTTGTCTCCTCAGGCAACAACTTGTGGTGACGCTGCGTCAAGAGCGGGGCCGGATTTTTCACATTCCCCGAAATCACTCTTAATGTGCTGGTGGAATGTGAAATACCATGCGTCGTCATGACGACCGAGAACACCGGTTCCCATGACCTCCCGATCACGCCGGAGCTGGCCGCGTTCATGACGACGGGCTGGGCCGACACAGGTCAGGACGACCTGCCGCAGGTGCCCGTGGCGGCGTACACGCGGAAGAGGAGGGCCAGGCTGGCCCAGCGGTTCCCGGGTGAGCGGCTGGTGATCCCGGCCGGCGACCTGAAGGTCCGCAGCAACGACAGCGACTACCGGTTCCGGGCCCACAGCGCCTACGCCTATCTGACCGGCGCGCGGGAGCCCGCCGACGTGCTGGTCATCGAGCCGTCCGGCGAGGCCGTGCTCTACCTGCGGCCCCGCTCGCCCCGCTCCCAGGGTGAGGAGTTCTACCGCGACCGGCGGTTCGGGGAGTTCTGGGTCGGCCGCCGCCCCGATCTCCGGGAGGCCGCTTCCCTGTACGGCCTGGAGACCGCCCACATCGACGACTTCCGCCCGGGTGGGCGCACCCTCGACCAGGACGCCGAGCTCACGTCGTACCTGTCGGAGATGCGGCTGATCAAGGACGAGCACGAGATCGCCGAGCTCCAGCACGCCGTCGACGCGACCACGCGGGGCTTCGAGGACGTCGTCCGCGCCCTCCCCCGGGCGCTCGGGCACCCCCGGGGCGAGCGCTACGTCGAGGGCATCTTCGGCCTGCGGTCGCGGCTGGAGGGCAACGCGACGGGTTACGACTCGATCGTGGCCTCGGGCGCGCACGCGTGCGTGCTCCACTGGATCCGCAACGACGGCCCCCTGGACCCGGCCGACCTGCTGCTCCTCGACGCGGGCGTGGAGACCGACGGCCTCTACACCGCCGACGTCACCCGCACCTTCCCGCTGTCGGGCCGGTTCTCACCGGTCCAGCGCCAGGTCTACGACCTCGTGTACGACGCCCAGAACGCCGCCATCGCCACCCTGCGGCCGGGGGCCCGCTTCCGCGATTTCCACCTGGCCGCGATGCGCGTGATCGCCGACGGCCTGGCCGGGTGGGGCCTGAAGTCCGACTTCGAGACGGGGCTCTACCGCCGCTACACCCTGTGCAGCAGCGGCCACATGCTGGGCCTGGACGTGCACGACTGCGCGAAGGCCAGGGCCGGGACCTACCTCGACGGCGTGCTCGAAGAGGGCATGGTGCTGACCGTCGAACCCGGCCTCTACCTGCAGCCCGACGACCTGACGCTGCCGCCGGAGCTGCGCGGGATCGGGGTGCGGATCGAGGACGACCTGGTGATCACCGCCGACGGGGCCCGCCTGATGTCCGGCGCGCTCCCCCGCTCGTCCACCGGGATCGAGGCGTGGCTGGAAGGCCGTCAGTAGATCCACACCCTCCCGCCGATCGGCAGGCTGCCGGACTTCCACAACCAGTTCATGGCCTCGTACGACACCCGGACGCACCCGTGCGAGGCCGGCTTCGGCGGGACGTACGCCGACCCGTGGATGGCGTAGCCGCCGTGGAAGTACTTGGGCCGGTAGAGCACCCCCAGCGGGGACTTCTCCATCTTGTTCACCTGCCGCTGCACGGTGAACACGCCCCGGGGCGTGGTGGCGATCTTGCCGCCGCCGTACGGCTTGCCGTTCCCGCCGGAGGTGTTGAAGACCTTCACCACCTTGCCGCCCCTGACGACCATCAGGAGCTGCCGCCCGAGATCAACCTCGACGAGGTCCCCGCTGGTGCTGCGCGCGACGGGCACCCAGCCCCGCCGGATCCTGCGGTCGACCTCCTCGTTCCAGCGGGCGGTCGTCCTGAGCCCGTTGACCTTCTGGACGGCGAACATCGCCTGCGCCATGTCGGGCCCGTAGTAGCCGTTCCACGGTCCGGTGAAGTACCCCAGAGCGGACAGATCCTTCTGCAGCCGCCGGTTCGCCGCGCTCGTCGTGCCCGGTTTCGGGACGTCCGCCTGGTGACGGTGCGTGACCTTGTGCGGCCCTCGGTCGGCGTGCGCGGCGGCCGCCGGCGCCGCCCCCATAGCGGCTCCCACCAGCACAACCAGACATTTCGAACGGCTCATTGCTTACCCCCCGTAGTTCACTTGATCGACATATACCTCCAATACGCTGAGGTGATGCGCGCCCCTCTGGCCGTCGCCGGTTACACCGACGAAGTCCTGGACGCCGTCGGCGGGACGCTCACGGAGACCGAGCGGGCCCGCGCCGACCGGTTCACCCGGGAGCAGGACCGGCTCGATTTCGTGGCCGCCCACCTGCTGGTCCGTTACTGCGCGGCGAAGATCCTCGACGTGCGCTCGTGCGTGCTCACCCTCGAACAGCGTTGCGACCGCTGCGGTCGGCCTCATGGCCGCCCCTTCATCACCGAGGCCCCCGGGTTGTCGGTCAGCCTCGCCCACACCGCCGGGTACGTCACCGCCGCCGCGGGGTCCGGGAAGGTCGGCGTCGACGCCGAGCACGCGACCGGCGGGCAGGCCGACGAGAACCTGGTCGCGCTGGCCCTCACCCCGGCCGAGGCCGGGCTGGTCGGGATGGACAACCGGCGGCTGATCCGCCAGTGGGTGCGCAAGGAGGCACTGGTCAAGCGGGGTGAGCTGGCCCTCGACCGGTTGCGGGAGGCCGATCTGTCGAAGGTGCCGTTCGAGGGGCACGCACACGAATGGGAAGGCCGTCACCTGGTCGAGTGGACGGCCGGGACCGTGATCGCCACCGCGATCTTCGACGAGCCCGGCGAGCTCCAGATCATCGGCGGCTAGAACCGGTCTTCCGCCGAGGAGGTCGGGTCGAGGAACACCTCGCGGATCTCCGGGAAGTCGCGCCGCAGCCGCCGCTCCACCTCGGCAGAGGCCGATTCGAGCGCCGCCCCGGTCGCCTCGTCGACGAAGTCGACGCGGGCCGCGACCAGGATCCGGTTGGGCCCGATGACCACGGTCAGCAGCTCGATCACCCGCTCGATCTCGGGCCGCACCTCCAGGTGGGCGAGGATGCGCCGCTCCAGCGCGACCGACGCCGACCGGTTCAGCAGCAGGCTGGCGTTGGCCCTGATCAGGGTGACCGCCACGAACAGCAGCAGCAGGCCGATGGCGACCGACCCCGCGCCGTCCCATGCGGTGTTCCCGGTGAGCTGGGTCATGCCGAGCCCGCCGAACGCGATCAGGATGCCGGTCAGCGCCGCGCCGTCCTCCAGCACCACGGCCTTCAGCATCGTGTCGGAGGTCCGTCTGAGCAGCGCGAACGGCCGCGTCTCCCACCGCGTGGCCGACGTGCGCAGTTGCCGCAGCCCCTGGAACATCGAGACGCCCTCAAGCACGAACGACACCGCGAGCACGACGTAGGAGACGGTGAAGCCGGTCAGCTCCTCGCCGTCGAAGATGGTGTGGAACCCGTGGGTGATCGAGAACCCGGCCCCGACCACGAGGGTGAAGCAGGCCGCGACCAACGCCCAGAGAAACGCGGAGTTGCCGTAGCCGAGAGGATGCCGCCGGTCGGCGGGCCGCTCGCCCCGCTTGATCGCGGTGAAGAGCAGAACCTCGGTCACCGTGTCGGCGGCGCTGTGGGCGGCCTCCGACAACATGGACGCCGAGCCGCTCAGCAACCCCGCCACCAACTTGGCGACCGCGATGGCGAGATTGGCCCCACCTGCGACGATGACCGTGAGAAGGGAGTCACCGCCACCGGTTTTGTCGTTCATGTTCGACATCGTGTCATGCTCCCGTGTACGACGGTGACAGACGATCTTTAGACTGGTGGGATGGCAGACCCCCGCTGGCTGACGGCCGACGAGCAGAGAGCGTGGAGGGCCCATCTGACGGCCCACCGGCTCCTCACCCACCGCCTCGACCGCGAGTTGCAGGAACACGGGCTGTCGTTCAACGACTACGAGATCCTGGTCAACCTGTCGGAGAGCCCCGACCACCGGATGCGGATGAGCGACCTGGCCGACGCGACGGTCCAGTCGCGCAGCCGCCTGTCCCACCAGATCTCCCGCATGGAGCAGGCGGGCCTGGTGACCAGGGAACTGTGCGAAGACGACCGCCGTGGAACGTTCGCCGTCCTTACCCTCCACGGCTACCACACGATCGAACGCGTCGCCCCCGACCACGTGGCCGGGGTGCGCGCCCACTTCATCGACCTGCTCAACCCCGACCAGATCCGGGAGGTCGAAGAGATCTACACACCCGTCGTGGCACATCTCCAGGGGAGGTAGCGCCCGGGGGGCTAGCATCCCTGGCGTGAGAAGAATCCTGTGCTTGGCGGCCTTGGTGGCTTTCGTCACGGCCTGCTCCTCCTCGACGACCGAGGGCGGCCTCCCGGCGGCGCCCGACGTCCTGAAGAAGTCGGCGGCGGCCATGAGCGCCGTCAAGACGGTGGCCTTCTCCCTGACGACCGAGGGCGACCCGCCGATCCCCGTGAAGACCGCCGAAGGCGACCTGACCCGCGAGGGCGACGCCAAGGGCAAGCTCCAGATCATGATCGGAGCGCTCCAGGAGCTGGAGTTCGTCCTGGCGGGCGACGCCGTCTACATCAAGGGCCCGACGGGCGGCTTCCAGAAGTCGATGTCCAGGGCCCAGCTCGCGGCGCTCTACGACCCGAGCGCGGTGGTGACGGCGGTCCCGACCCTGTTGTCGTCGGCGAAGGGCGCGACGATCGAGGGCGAGCAGAACGGGGTCTACACGGTCAAGGTGACCCTGCCGGGCGACCCGCTGAAGAAGATCGTCCCCGGCGTGACGGGCGACCAGCCGGGAACCCTGATGATCGACAAGGCGACGAGCCGCGTGACGGCCATCGACCTGCCCCTGAACGGCGGCACGGTCAAGGTCGCCCTCACCGACTACGACGCCCCGGTGACGATCGAGGCCCCGGCGGTCTGACTCTGGACGACGAGGCGTGCGTGGCCGTCTGTTTCAGCGGTTAATCTCGGCCTCGTGGAGTCTGTGGAGGAGGAGTCCCGGGTCGTTTCGGCTCGGTCGAACCGGCGGGTCGTCCTCGGGGTCACCGGGGCCGCCGTGCTGCTGGCCGCGCTCGACGCCTATGTCGTCGTCACCGTTCTGGTCGACATCGCGGCCTCGGCGAACGTGCCCGTCAACCGGCTGGAGCGGGTCACCCCCGTGGTCACCGGCTTCCTGCTCGGCTATGTCGCCGCGATGCCCCTCCTCGGGCAGTTCTCCGACCGGTTCGGGCGGCGGGCGGTCATCCAGGTCTGCCTGGCGGGGTTCGCCCTCGGGTCCCTCATCACGGCGCTGGCGGGCTCCGTCCCGCTGCTCACCGCCGGGCGGGCGGTCCAGGGCGTCGCGGGCGGGGCGCTGCTGCCGATCACCATGGCGCTCATCGGCGACCTCTGGGACGCCCGCAGGCGGCCCACCGCCCTCGGCGCGGTGGGGGCGGCGCAGGAGCTCGGGGCGGTCCTGGGGCCCCTCTACGGGGCGGGGCTCGCGGTGGTGCAGGTCGGGTTCCTCGACGGGTGGCGCACGATCTTCTGGGTCAACCTCCCGCTGACCGCGCTGGCGGCGGTGGCGGTGCACCGCTACGTACCGGCCGGAACCCGGACCGCCACCAGGGTCGACGTGCCGGGCGGGGTGCTGCTGGCCCTGGGACTCGGGCTGCTCGTGGCGGGGCTCTACAACCCCGAACCGGGCGAGCGGGTGCTCCCCTCGTGGGGGCTCCCGGCCGTCGTGGCGGGGGCGGTCGTCCTGGTCGTGTTCGTCGTCTGGGAGTTGCGGACGCGCACGCGCATCCTCGACCTCACCGGCATCCGCAAACGGCCCGTCTTCGCGACGCTGGGCGTCAGCTTCCTGGCGGGGGCGGCGCTGCTGGTGACGCTGGTCGACGTGCAACTGGTGGCGCAGACGCTGCTCGGCGCCGACGCGACCGGCGGGGCGCTGGTGCTCACGCGGTTCCTGGTCGCGCTCGCCGTCGCGGCGTTCGCGGGGGGCACGCTGGCGCGCCGGTTCGGCGAACGGCCGGTCACCGTGGCGGGCATGGTCGTCGCGACCGCCGGTTACGTCCTGATCAGCCGGTGGCCGGTCGTGCCGGGCGGGTCGTCGATGGACGTCGACCTCGTCGTCGCCGGGCTCGGCCTGGGGCTGGTGATCGCGCCGGTCAGCTCGGCCATCCTCACGACCATCCCGGCCGTCCAGCACGGCGTCGCCTCGGCCGCCGTCGTGGTCGCCCGCATGATGGGCATGCTGCTCGGCGTGGCGGCGCTGTCGGCCTACGGGTTCCACCGGTTCCAGACCCTCACCGCCGACCTCGACACCCCCCTGCCGTTCGGGGTGTCGCCCGAGACGTACCAGAAGCAGCTCGACGTCTACACCCAGGCGGTGCAGGCGGCCCTGCACACCGAATACTCGGAGATCTTCCTCATCACGGCGGTGCTCTGCGGCGTCGGGGCCGTGGTGGCGCTGGCGATGGAGTAGGGGGATACTCAAGCCGCCTCGGCAGAGCGGGGCCAGGATCGCAGAAGGCCGCGATCCCGGGCGTTCAGGACGCCGGTCCCATGTGCTCGGGACACCCTTTGGCCCACAGTTGGCGCCAGCGACACCACTCTGTCTGGGGGATCCCATATGCGTAAGGTCTTCTTCGGCTTCACGGTGATCATGTTCATCTCCGTGATCGCCCAGTTCTACTTCGCGACGTTCGGCGCCTTCGAGCGGCCCACGCCCGCCTTCGGCGCCGAGGACGCCGCGATCATGCCGCACATCCTCAACGGCACGATGGTCCTCCCGCTCCTGTCGATCCTGACCACGATCGTGGCGGCGATCGCCAAGGCCGGGGGCCGTCTCATCCTGCTGTCGATCACGCCGCTGCTGCTGGTCGTCGTCCAGTTGTTCGTGATCTTCGAGCTCGCCGCGATGCTCGGCGCCGAGGAGAACAGCACCAGCACCGCGAGCCTGGTCGTGCTCGGTTTCCACGCCCTCGACGGCGTGGCGATCCTGTGGGCGTCGGTCGTGCTGATGAAGAAGGCCCGCGACCTCACCAAGGCCGCGGCGTCCGCGCCCCAGGCCGCCGTCGCGTGACCACCGCGCTCGCCGGCGGCCTCGACCAGATCGTGGTGGTCGTCGCCGCCGTGGTGTGGGCCGCCGCGGCCGGTTTCGCGTTCGCCGCGTTCCGGCCGCCGCACGACCCTCGGTTCCACCTGGCCGCCCTGGCGCTGAGCGCCGGGGCGGTCGTCGTGAGCGGGGTGCGGGTGGTGCTCACGGTGCGGCTCATGCAGGCGGGGTGGTGGTTCGTCGCCGAGAAGGTGCTGCTGGCCCTGCCTCTGCTGCTGGTCCCGATGGTGTACGCCCTCACGACCACCGTCCCGGCGCTCCTGCGGCGGGACCGGGACCCGAAGAAGGCCTACCCGCTGATCCTCACCGCCATCGGCGCCATCATCGGGGTTGCCTGCGACGTGATCGTCTCCTACCCGGTGACCCTGTCGTCGGCGCTGGTCGTGATGCTCGTCGGGGGCGGCGCGGCGGCACTGGCGTGGCGGCTGGTCGCGGGCGGAGGCGGCGACCGGAGGCGGATCGCCGGGTTCGCGGTGGCGCTGACCGGCATCGTGTGGGCGGTCACCGGCAGCCTCTCCGGCACGCCGATGCACGCGGGCCACGACACGGCCGCCGGCGGCGTCTCCGTCGCCACCCTGCGCGGCCCCGCCGACCCGGACGCCCGCGAATACACCCTGACGGCGAAGCCGTCGAGCCTGACCGTCGGCGGCCGGACCGTGGAGACCTGGTCGTTCAACGGCCAGAACCCCGGCCCGACGCTACGGGTCAGGCAGGGCGAGACGCTGGAGGTGACGCTGCGCAACGAACTGCCCGGCGACCAGGGCGTGACGATCCACTGGCACGGCTACGACCTGCCCGCCGGCGAGGACGGCGTGCCCGGCGTCACCCAGGACGCCGTCAGGCCCGGGGGCGAGCACGTCTACCGCTTCAAGGCCGACGACCCCGGCACGTACTGGTATCACTCCCACCAGAACTCCAGCGTCGCCGTGGCGAAGGGCCTGTTCGGGCTGCTGATCGTGGAACCCGCCGACGGCGACCACACGGTGGCGATCCACTCCTACGGCAACGTCCAGACCCTGACCTTCGACGACCGGCCGCCCACCGACCGGCAGGTCACGGCCGACATCCCGCCCGGCACCCCGGTCCGGCTGCGGATCGCCGACACGAACAGCACGCCGGTCACCCTGGGCCTGTCGGGCGTGGACTTCCTGCTGCGGTCGGTCGACGCCCGCGACGTCGCCGGCGCCACGCCGCTGAGAGACCGGCGCGTCAAGCTGGCCGCCGGGGGCCGCTACGACCTGGCCTTCACCATGCCCGACGGCCCGGTCATGCTGAGCGTCGAGGGCCATCCGGGCCTGGCCCTGAACGGCCAGACCGCCCCGGCGACCGGTGAGCCGCTCGACGTCACCCGCTACGGCGCCCTGCCCGAGCCGCGCGCGGAGTTCGACCGGGAGTTCGACCAGGAGATCGTCTGGGTGCTCGACAAGACGTTCGCCATGGTCGACGGGGTACCGAGGCTGGCCCACACCGTCAACGGGAAGGGCTATCCGAACATCCCGACCCCGGTCGTGCGCGAGGGCGAACGCGTCAAGATCACGATCGTGAACCGTTCGGGCGACCTGCACCCGATGCACCCCCACGGCCACCACGTCGAGGTCCTGTCCCGCGACGGCCGCGCCGCCAACGGGATGCTCGTCGACACCTTCGACGTCGAACCGGGCGAGGTCTGGGTGGTCGCGCTGACCGCCGACAACCCGGGGTTGTGGATGTCCCACTGCCACGACCTGGCCCACGCCGTCCAGGGCATGGAGTTCCACGTGGCGTACGAGGGGATCACGACGCCCTACGACATCGGTGGCCCGGCGGGCAATCACCCCG
>NZ_BBXE01000039.1 GCF_001570565.1 Herbidospora yilanensis
GTACACGCCGGGGGCGATCGTGGAGGTGCGGCACACGGGGGCGCTGGTGCGGGGTGATGGGGTGTTCCGGGTGTCGCCGTTGGGGGGTGGGCGGAGCCGGGTGGAGTGGGTGGAGGAGCTGGAGTTGCCGTTCGGGGTGGTGGGCCGGGTGGGGTGGGTGGTGGCGCGGCCGGTGGCGGCGGTGGTGTTGAAGGTGTCGTTGCTGCGGTTGGCGCGGTTGGCGGTCAGGGGGTGAGGGCGTCGGTGGTGCGGTCGCGCAGGTGGGGTTCGTGGGTGGCGTCGGTGTGGAGGGTGAGGGTGAGGCCGGTGTCGGCGGCGACGGCGAGGATGTCGAGGAGGGTGGCGTACTGCTCGGGGGGTTCGGCGCTGAGGAGGTCTTCGGCGTGGCGGACGATGAGGGTGGTGGTGCCGGCGCGGATGGCGTCGCCGAGGGAGTCGGCGAAGGCGTCCCAGTTGCGGCCGAAGTAGTCGGGGAAGTGCAGGACCCGCGCCGTTTCGTCGAAGAGGGCGGCGCGGGTGCGGCAGGCGTGTCCGTCGATGACCGCCGGGGCCGGGCCGGTGGTGAGGGTGAGCCAGGTCGGCAGGGGTCGGGCGGCGGTCATGGGGCGGTTCCTAGAGGCGGTAGAAGTTGGCGTAGTGGTCGGGGGTGAACCAGGTGGCGCCGGTGCTGCGGTTGACGACGATGCGGTAGGCGTCGCGGGCGGCGCCGCGGGGGCGGGGGTAGACGTCGTATTCGTAGTAGGTGGCGTTGGTGGGGAGTTGGCCTTCGCGGTTGTAGTGGCGGCCGCCGGTGTAGTTGTAGAGGCCGCCGGTCCAGGTGTACCAGCCGGCGCTGGTCGGGTAGCCCTTGGATTTCCAGGTGGTGTTGGCGGTGCGGGCGTCGGCGCAGCGGGTTTGGGTGCAGCTGCCGTAGACGGCGGCCTGGGCGGGGGCGGGGGCCGATACGGCGATGAGGGAGATGAGGGTGGCCAGGATGAGGGTGAGCCTGGCGGGCCAGGTGGGGCGGGGGCGCTGCGGGGTGGGCACGGTGCCTCCTTGGGGAGTGGCGTGGTCATCCGGAATGATCACTTTGGGGTGTGGTCAAGTGCAATGTAAGACGATCAACGGGACGGTGAACAGTTAGCGGCGTTTTCGGCATGGCCGTGTCCTGGGGTTTCGTGCGTTTCGTGGGGTCGGCTGGGTGTGTGGGCGCTGGTGTGGTGTGGGGGGTCTTGACGGGGTGGGGGTCTCTTGTCAGGGGGACCGGGGGTGCGGAATTGTCGGTGGGCGGGGCTAGGGTCGGGTCTCGTGGCTGAGGAACCGTTGATTTTCGCTCGTGGGCTGGTCAAGCGTTTCGGGGATTTCACGGCGGTCGACGGGATCGACGTGTCGGTGGAGCGTGGTGAGGCGTTCGGGTTTCTGGGGCCGAACGGGGCCGGGAAGTCGTCGACGATGCGGATGATCAGTTGTGTGTCGCCGCCGACGGCGGGTGAGTTGCGGATTCTGGGGATGGATCCGGTGCGTGACGGGGTGGCGATCCGGGGGCGGCTGGGGGTGTGCCCGCAGTTGGGCAATCTCGACACCGATCTGTCGGTGTTCGAGAACTTGACGACGTATGCGCGCTATTTCGGGTTGTCGCGGGCCGAGGCGCGGCGGCGGGCGGGTGAGTTGCTGGAGTTCGTGCAGTTGGCCGATCGGGCCAGGGGGAAGGTCGAGCCGCTGTCGGGGGGCATGAAGCAGCGGCTGACGATCGCGCGGGCGTTGGTGAACGATCCGGAGATCGTGTTGCTCGACGAGCCGACGACGGGGCTCGATCCGCAGGCGCGGCATCTGCTGTGGGAGCGGCTTTACCAGTTGAAGCGGCAGGGGGTGACGCTGGTGCTGACGACCCACTACATGGATGAGGCCGAGCAGTTGTGTGATCGGCTGGTGGTGATGGACGGCGGGCGGATCGTGGCGGAGGGGTCGCCGCGGGAGCTGATCGGGCGTTATTCGACGCCTGAGGTGGTGGAGTTGCGGTTCGCGGGCGGCGCCGATGTGGCGGTGAAGCTGGATGGGGTGGGTGAGCGGGTCGATTCGCTGCCCGATCGGGTGCTGGTCTATGCGCGTGATGGTGACGCGGTGGTGGCCGAGGTGCACCGGCGGGGGCTTGCGCCGTTGAGCGTGCTGGTGCGGCGTTCGACGCTGGAGGATGTGTTCCTGCATCTCACGGGCCGGACGTTGGTGGACTAGTGACGCATCCGACGGTGCGTTCGAGGGTGCATCCGACGGTGGCGGTGCTGGAGCGGCATCTGGCGCTCTACCGCAGGTTGTTCTGGGCGTCGGCGATGTCGTCGTTCCTGTTGCCGGTGTTGTTCCTGGTCTCGATCGGGGTGGGGGTCGGCGGTTATGTGGGCGACCTCGACGGGGTGAGTTATCTGCAGTGGATCGTGCCGGGGGTGATGGCGTCCACGGCGTTCCAGATGGCGGTCGGTGAGACGACCTATCCGGTGCTGGGTGATTTCAAGTGGACGCGCGGCTATCACGCGATGCGGGCCACGCCGGTGCGGATCGGTGACATGGTGGCCGGTCAGGTGGTGTTCATGGTCGTGCGGGTGTTGCCGCAGACGGTGGTGTTCCTGCTGGTGGTGGTGGCGTTCGGCGGGTTGCGGTCGTGGTGGTCGGTGGTGACGCCGCTGGTGTGCGCGGCGGTGGTGGTGGCCTCGGCTCTGCCGGTGATGGGGTTCGCGGCGCGGATCGACAACGACGGCTATTTCGCGCTGCTGTTCCGGTTCGTGATGATCCCGATGACGTTGTTCGCGGGGGTGTTCTTCCCGGTGTCGCAGCTTCCGCTGGTGGCGCAGTGGCTGGCGTGGGTGGCGCCGTTGTGGCATGGGGTGGAGTTGTGCCGGGCGGCGACGCTGGGGGTGGCGCCGCCGTGGCCGGTCGGGGCTCACGTGGTGTGCCTGGTGGTGTGGGCGGTGGCGGGCGGCTGGTTCGCGATGAGCGGGTTCGCCCGCCGGTTGGCGGTGTAGCGCGATGATGACGCTGATGGTGGCCGGGCGGGCGGTCCGGCGTGGTCTTTTCGGCGGGGTGTCGGCGGGCCGGGTGGCCGCGGTGGTGGGCCGCAACGTGGGGGCGCTGCGGTCGGGGCCGGCTTATTGGCTGGTGTTGTTGTCGGGGTTCTTCGAGCCGCTGCTGTATCTGCTGTCGATCGGTGTCGGTGTGGGGGCACTGGTGGGGACGGTCCCGGTCGGGGGGCGTCCGGTCGAGTACGCGGTGTTCGTGGCGCCGGCGATGCTGGCGGTGTCGGCGATGTCGGGGGCGTTGTCGGAGACGACGTTCAATGTGTTCTTCAAGTTCAAGTACGCCAAGACGTATGACGCGGTGCTGGCCACGCCGGTGCGGCCGGTGGAGATCGTGCTGGGCGAGCTGGTGTGGGCGCTGGTGCGGTGCCTGTTCTACACGTTGCTGTTCCTGGTCGTGATGGTGGTTTTGGGGTTGACGTCGGTCGGGGGCGCGGTGGCGGCTTTCCCGGCGGCGGCGCTGGTGGGGCTGGCGTTCGGGGCGGCGGGGATGGCGATCTCGACGTTTCTGCGCGGCTGGCAGGATTTCGATCTGCTGACGACGGGGCAGTTCACGCTGTTCCTGTTCTCGGGGACCTTCTCCCCCGTGCACGACTATCCGGTGGTGTTCGAGGTGGTCGTGACGCTGACGCCGCTTTATCACGGGGTGGAGCTGGTGCGGGGGCTGGCGGTCGGGCCGGCGGGGTGGACGCTGGTGGTGCATGCCGCCTATCTGGTGGTGATGGCGGTGGCGGGGTTGTGGGTGGCGTCGCGGCGGATCGGGAAGCTGCTGCTGGTCTAGCCGTGGACGCCGGTGGGTGCCCGGCTAAAGTGGGTGGCCGTATGTATTCATCTGATTCTGTGGGGCGGCTGGCGGCGTTCGGGACCCAGCTCGTCGAGGTGCATCTGTGGTTGCGTGAGGAGCTTGACCGGCTGGTCGACGGCGCCGGTGACGGGCGTGATCTGCGGGCCCACTGCCTGGCGTTCTGTTCGGCGCTGGAGCGTCATCACGTCGGTGAGGACACGCGCGGGTTTCCCGCGCTGGAGGAGGATTTCCCGGAGCTCGGTCCGGCGCTGGAGCTGCTGCGGCGCGACCACGAGATGATTGCGGGGATTCTGGCGCGGCTGGCGGCGATGGCCGGGCGGCCGGGTGAGGAGAGGCTGGCCGGGGAGGTGGCCGGTCTGGCGGCGATCGTGGCCTCGCATTTCGCGTATGAGGAGAGGACGATCGTCGAGGCGCTGAACCGGCTCGACGTCCCCGAGTGGCGGGATGATCCCCCGGAGTTCCTGCGCGTCTACGGCTGACCGGCCGGGGCGCGCGGCCGGTCGGTCTCCTCGGGTGTTGCGGGCGGTTGGGGGCGGCGGCGCAGGGCGTAGCGGAAGATCTCGACGATGGCCGTCACGGTCAGGGCGATGCCCAGGCCGAGCAGGAGGCCTTTGAAGGGGTTGTCCTCGAAGGCGGCGCCGCCGATGTAGCCGATCATGGCCGAGTAGAGGGCCCAGGAGATGACGGCCAGGCCGTCGAAGAAGGCGAAGCGGTGCAGGGGGTAGCGGACGACGCCGGTGGTGAGGGTGACGGCGGTGCGGCCGCCGGGGATGTAGCGGGCCACGACCAGGAGCAGGCCGCCGCGTTCCTGGAAGGCGGTGTGGGCCCAGCGGATGGCGGCGCGTTTCTGGAAGCGGGCGCCTCCGGCGCGGCCGATCTGGTAGGAGATGTTGTCCCCGATGAACGCCCCGGCGGCGGCGGCGACGATCACCAGGCCGAGGTGGGGGGCGTCGGCGGACGCGGCGAAGACCCCGGCGGTGATCACGGCGGTTTCGCTGGGCACCACGGGGAAGAACGCGTCGATCACCGCGATGGCCGCGATGGCGGCGTAGATCCACGGGGATGTCATCACGTCGTGCAGGAGGGTCATGATGGCATCGGTCATGGCAGCCGACCCTAGGCGGGGCGCGGGCGGGGGCGCCCCCGGCGATGGTCGCCCGGCGGGGCTGACTTTCGGCAGGGGTGGGGTGCGACCTGGGGATGAGGGCGGGGTGCGGCGGCGGGGGGTAGCGTGCTGGGGTGCCTCGCCTGAGAGACCTGCCGTTGTGGCTGGTGTTGTGTGTGCCGGTGGTGTTCGCGCCGGTCAATCCGTATGACTGGCGGCCGCTGTCGGGCAACACGCTGGTGGTGTCGGTGGCGGCCGGGTGCCTGGTGTTGGCGGGTGCGGTGGCGGTGGCGCGGGCGCGTCCCCTGGCGGCGCTGGTGGTGGCTCTGCTGATGGGGCCGTGGGGGTCCAGTGAGGCGCTGGCGACGGTGCAGTTGTGGCCGATGAACCATTCGGCGAAGATCGGCCCGTTGAACGGGTTCACGCCGGCGGTGGTGACGTTGAGTTTCCTGGCCGGGATGCGGATGGAGCGGGCCCGGCCGGCGGTGTGGCTCTACGGGGTGATCGTGGTGGTGGGCGGGGTGTGCGCGGCGGTCTCGACGCTGGGGCCGGCGCCGTCGCTGGAGCCGAACGTGTGGGTGTCGGGGTTGTCGGGGGTGGTGATCTGCAGTCTGCTGCCGTGGGCGGCCGGGCGGAGTGTGCGGCATCGGCGGCAGGGGCGGTTGCGGGAGCGGCGGATGGTCGAGGAGCAGGCGCGGCTGCGGGAGCGGGCGCGGATCGCTCAGGACGTGCACGATTCTCTGGGGCATGAGCTGGCGTTGATCGCGTTGCGGGCGGGGGCGATGGAGATGGCCGCCGATCTGCCGGTCCGGCATCGGGAGGCGGCGGCGGGGTTGCGGGAGGCGGCCGGTGACGCGACGGAGCGGTTGCGGCGGGTGATCGGGATGTTGCGGGCGCAGGACGAACCGGCGACGCTGCTCCCCCACGCGCGGGCGGGCGGGATCGCCGATCTGGTGGCGCGCGCGCGGGCGTCGGGGATGACGGTGGCGCTGGAGGGGGACGTGGCGGGCGCCGATCCGCTGGGGGCGGCCTACCGGGTGGTCCAGGAGGGGTTGACGAACGCGGCCAAGCACGCGCCGGGCGCGCCGGTCGTGGTCCGGCTGGAGCGGCGGGAGGGGCGGATGACGGTGAGGGTGCGCAACGACCTGGGGCCCGGAACTGAGGTCATGCGGCCGGGGACGGGCCTGGTGGGGTTGTCGGAGCGGGTGCGGCTGGCGGGTGGCACGTTCGCGGCGCGGGCCGAGGACGGCGTGTTCGAGATCAGCGCCGGGATCCCCGAGGAGGCGCCCGCATGATCAAGGTGGTGCTGGCCGACGACGAGATGCTGATCCGGGCGGGGGTGCGGGCGATCCTGGACGCCGATCCGGGCATCGACGTGGTCGCCGAGGCCGGCGACGGGCGGGAGGCGGTGGAGCGGACGTTGTCGCACCGGCCCGACGTGGTCGTGATGGACATCCGGATGCCGGTCATGGACGGGCTGGCGGCCGCCGCCGAGATCCGCCGCGTGTGCCCGGCGACGGGGGTGGTGGTGTTGACGACGTTCGGGGAGGACGAGTACATCGCGCGGGCGTTGAAGGTCGGCGCGGGCGGGTTCCTGCTGAAGTCGGGTGATCCGCGTGAGCTGCTGGCCGGGATTCACGCGGTGGCGGGCGGGGCGGCGTATCTGTCGCCGAAGGTGGCCGCGCGGGTGATCGCCGAGTTGAACAACCGTGATTCGGGGCGGGCGGCGGCGGCGCGGGATCGGGTGGCGGTGCTGACGCCGCGTGAGCGTGAGGTGCTGGAGCTGGTGGGGGCGGGGTTGTCGAATCAGGCGATCGCGCGGTCGCTGCGGCTGACGGAGGGGACGGTGAAGACGTACGTGAGCGCGATCCTGACCCGGCTGGGGGTGGCCAACCGGGTGCAGGCGGCGATCGTGGCCTACGAGGCGGGGGCGGTCGTGCTGGAGGAGTGAGGGGTCAGGTCGCGAGGCTGAAGGGGGTGACCGCGGCGACGGCTTCGACGGGGAGGGGGCCGTAGATGTGCGGGAACTCCTCGGCCGTGCCTTCGGGGGTTTCCATCACGACCGGGACGGTCAGCCGGGTGTCGTCGATGTGGAGCAGCAGGAGCGGCTCGGTGACGCCGGCGTAGAAGCGGGTCGCGACGGCGCGGGCCTGCGGCAGGTCGCGGGAGGCGTGGATGAAGCCCTCCTGCTCCAGGGTGCGTCCCAGGGTGGAGATGCGGTATTCCCCGTCTTTCTGGGCGTGCGCCCAGTCCGAGGCCAGCGCGAGATGAAAGATCACCCTTCGACTTTATGTCAGTGGGTTCCGGACAGGTTGAGCAGGACCACGCCGCCGATGATGAGGGCGATGCCGCCGGCCTTGGCCGCCGTCATCGCCTCGCCGAGGAAGAGTGCGCCGATGGCGGCGATCACCGCGGTGCCGGCCCCGGCCCAGACGGCGTAGGCGACGCCGACGGGCATCTGGAGTTTCAGGGCCCTGGACAGCAGGGCGAAGGAGGCCACGTAGCCGATCACGACGACGACCGACCACGGTTTGTGGGAGAAGCCGTTGCTCAGTTTCAGCGCGGTGGTGGCGAGCACCTCGGAGACGATGGCTCCCGCCAGGAAAATCCACGCCACAGCTGTTCCTTTCGAGTTATTTGCACCTTTTGTGACACGTTATCGGTGCGCGCGTCCGACTGGCGAGAAGGGTCGAATGCGTGTTCTACTGGTCGTCATGCGTTGGGACGCACCCACCCTGCACGAGGCCGGGCCCGCGCGCCCCCGGGTCGAGCGGCAGGCGATCACCCGCGAGTTCGGCGACATCACCTGCTACGAGGTGAGCGCCCGCACCGCCGTCGAGGCCGTCCCGGCCGCCGCCGAACTCCCCTACGCCTGGGCGGTCAGCCCCTACCGCGGCTGCCGGACCGGCTGCCGCTACTGCGCCGCCCGCAAGGGCCACCGCTATCTCGGCCTGGACACCGGCGACGACTTCGACACCAAGATCGTGGTGAAGACCGACCTGGCCGACCGGCTGCGCCGGGAGCTGGCCGCGCCCCGGTGGCGGGGCGAGCCGGTCGCGGTCGGCCTCAACGGCGACTGCTACCAGGGCGCCGAAGAGGTCTACCGCCTCATGCCGAAGATCATCAAGGCGCTGGCCGACGCCGGCAACCCGTTCACCGTCCTGACCAAGAGCCCGCTGGTCCTGCGCGACCTGCCGCTGTTACGCGAGGCCGCCAAGGTCACCCGCGTGTCGGTGGTGGTGTCGGTCGGCTTCGTCGACGACCGGCTGCGGCGCGGCCTGGAACCCGGCGCCGTCTCCCCGCAGCGCCGCCTGGAGATCTGCGCGGCCCTCAACGAGGCGGGCATCCCGAGCGGGGTCCTGATGGCGCCGATCCTGCCCCTGATCACCGACTCCCCCGACCACCTGCAGGCGACCGTCCGCCGCGCCGCCGAGGCGGGCGCGGTCAGCCTGGTCCCGGGCGTGCTGCGGCTGCCGCCGGGGGCCCGCGACCCGTTCCTGGCGTGGCTGGCGCGCGACCATCCGGGCCTGGTGCCGCGTTATGAGGACCTGTACGGCGCGGGGCCGCTGACCCCGCCCGGCTACCGCTCGCGCATCGCCGCCCAGGTCGAGGCGCTGGCCGCCGCCTACGGCATCGGCAAGACGTCCCGGCAGTGGAAACGCCGCCGCTCCCCCGACCGCCAGCTCACCCTGGTGTGAGTGAATCAATGGTGTGAATAAACCGTTGGTCCGCGGCGGGCGGCCTTCGCTAGCGTCGCCCGCATGTCCGCGCCCTTCTCCGCCTCCGATCTCGACGCCTTCGCCCGCGACGGCTTCCTGAAACTGCCCGCGATCGTCCCCCGGGAGGTCGCCGACGCCGCCCGGGCCATCCTGTGGCAGCAGATCGGCCTGTCCCCCGACGACCCGGCGTCCTGGACGCAGACCGTCGTGTGGACGGCCGACCCGGCCGGTTTCGGCCCGTTCGGCCAGATGGCCGGCTCCCCGCGCCTGGCCGCCGGCCTCGACCAGATCGCCGGCCCTGGCCGGTGGGGCAAGCGCACCACCCTGGGCAACATCCCCGTCCGGTTCCCGGGGCTGCCCGACGCGGGCGACACCGGCTGGCACATCGACCTCAACGCCGCCCCCGACTGGTCCAGGATCGCCGTCCGGTCCCGCAGCCTGCTGCTGCTCACCCTGTTCTCCGAGGTCGGCCCCGACGACGCCCCCACCCGCATCCGCGTGGGCTCCCAGCGTGACGTCGCCGCCCTGCTGGGCGAGGAGGAGGCCGACCTGATGGCCTACGGCCCCCGCCTCGAGGAGGTCAGCCGCCACCGCCCCCTGGCCCACGCGACCGGCGAGCCGGGCGACGTCTACATCTGCCACCCGCTCCTCGTGCACGCCGCCCAGACCCACCAGGGCACCCGCCCGCGCTTCATGTCCCAGCTCCCGATCATGCTCGACCCCCACCTCGACCCCGCCGAGGACACCCCGCTGGGCGCCGCCCTCCGCTGAAAAGCCCTTCCTTCCGTTACGGCTCCGCCCGCCCCGGCACCGCCCCCGGCCCGGGGCGGGCACCGTATCCGGCGCCAACCGGCCGCGCCACCTCCCGCCGCGACGACAGCGCCCCCGGCCGGGCCGGTCCCATCGATGGAGGACCGCCACGGGCGCCCGCCGGACGCGCGAGCCGGCGGATTCAGCCCGTCCCGGACGAACGCCCCCGCCCTTCCAGCGCCTCACGCAGCACGGCCGCCACCCGGTGCCTGCCGCCGTGCTCGGCCCAGCCGAGCGGGGTCGCCCCGAACCGCGGGTCGGTGATCGCGGGATCGGCCCCGAGCTCGATCAGCGCCCTCACCGTCTCCACGTCGTCGTTCCACGCCGCCTCGTGCAGCGGCGTCGACCGCTCCCCATGGTCGAGGTCGAACCCCAGCCCGGCCAGCAACCGCACTGCCTCCGTCTTGCCCAGCCCGGCGGCACGATGGACCAGCCCCGGAAAGCGCGCCGGCGCCCGCGCGAGGACCTCCCCCCCGAACCCGGCCACCGCCGCGGCGTCGGCGCGCATGCACGCGGCGACGAAGGCGTCCATCTCCTCAAGGTCCGCCGACGCGCCCGCGGCGGCGAGCACCCGCGCGACCTCGGTGTGCCCGTTCAGCAGCGCCAGCTCATAGGGCGTGTGCCCGCCGAAGGCGGGATGCCCGCCCCGCCCGTCGACCTCGGCGCCGTGCGCGAGCAGCAGCCGGGCCCGCCGCGGCCCGCCCCGCAACGCCGCGGTGGCCAGCTCCTCACGCATCAACTGCCGCGGCGAGCGCAGCGCCGGCCCCAGCCGCACCTGCCACGGCCCGCCCCCGCCCCGGCCCAGGCCGAACTCCAGCAGCAGCTCAAGATGGGAGACGTCGTCGGAGAACGACCCGCCCAGCCCCCGGTTGTAGAGGGTCTGGCCGTCGTTGGGGTCGGCGCCGGCCTCCAGCAGCGACCGCGCCAGCGCCAGGGCGTGCGGATGGGGCGGCTGATCGGCCTCCCCTCCGCCGAACGCCCCGGTGAGCGCCGTGAACGGCGAGGTCAGCCCTTCCCACAGGAACCCGGCGTCCGGGTCGGCCCCGTGCCGGAGCAGCACCCGCGCCGCCGCCACCGGCTCCCCCGGTGTGGCAAGCCGCGCGTAGGTCAGGTAGAGCAGCGGCTCCCACCCGAACGGGCCGCCCTGGGCCCGTGCGAGCTCCGGCTCGGCGGCCAGCACGCCGGCGAGCGCCTCGGCGGAGCCGGTGGCCGCCATCGTGAAGACGTCGGCCGTGGCGAGTTCCGGATGCCGGGCCAGCAGCAGGTCGGCCTGCCCGGTCCGGCCGGGGTGGTCGGCGCCGTAGGTGAGGCAGGCCAGCCGCAGGAACTCGGCCGGCAGGTCGGCGGCGGGTTCGACCAGGTGCGGGGAGCGGGAGTGGCGGGCGATGGTGTCGAGGTGGTGTCTGAGCCGGGGCCAGCTGGCGAAACCGTACATGCGGGCGACGACGAGCTGCGCGTCCGACAGCGTGAACGTGCGCGGCGGGCGGGGATGGAACTCGGCGACCAGTTCCTCCGACCGGCCCGCGTCGACCTGCCGGAGGAGCGTCTTGGCCTGCTTGCGCAGCCAGTCGATGCGGGGATTGTCGGGCAGCGGGCGAACCGCCATCACAACCTCGTTTCCGTCGGGCCTGGCATCCGCGTGGTCAGGCCGGGAAAGAGGTCGGGCGTGGCTGTGCGAGAAGCGTCAGGTGGGCTCGGCCCTTCCCGCGGATCGGTCGCGCCCTGAGCGCGCCCTCAGCTTACGTCAGCCGTCCTGCCCCTGTCCGGCCAGGACGGGCGGCGAGCGCGGGCCCCGGGTGAGAACCCAGGCGATGCCTCGTCGCGACCAGCCCGGGAACGGGGAGGCTACTATTGATCGGCGTGACGCACACGCAGATCGATGTCAGCGCGGAGCTGGTCCGGGACCTGCTGCGCGATCAGCACCCCGATCTGGCCGATCGCCCGGTGCGGCTCGGTGCGCGCGGCTGGGACAACCAGTTGTGGCGGCTCGGCGACGATCTCGCCGTCCGCCTGCCCTGGGCGACGGAGTCCGCCGACGACCTGCTCCGCAAGGAGCACACCTGGCTGCCGGTCCTGGCCCCGCGGCTGCCGCTGCCGGTCCCCGTTCCGCAGCGCCTGGGTGAACCCTCCGCGCGGTTCCCCCGCCCCTGGATCGTCACGACGTGGGTTCCGGGGGACCCCGCCGACCGTGCGCCCGTCACCGGCGGCGCCGACGTCCTGGCCGCCTTCCTCCGGGCGTTGCACCAGGAGGCCCCCGGCCACGCGCCGCTGGGGCGGGGGCGCGGCGGCCCGCTCGCCGGATACACCGCGGGGTTCGAAAGGCAGCTCGCCGAAGCCGCCGGAGCCGGACTGGTCGGCGACCCGGACGCCGTCCGGGCCGTCTGGGAGGAGGCCGTACGGGCGCCTGCGTGGCCGGGCCCGCCGCTGTGGCTGCACGGCGACCTGCACCCGGCCAACGTCCTCACCGCCGGCGGCGTGATCTGCGGCGTCGTCGACTTCGGCGATCTGTGCGCGGGAGACCCGGCCTGTGATCTGTCCGCCGCGTGGCTGCTGCTGCCCGACGGCGCCGCCGACGACTTCCACGCCGCCTGCCAGGTGGATGCCGCGACGGTGCGCCGGGCCCGCGGATGGGCGGTGGGGCGGGCGCTCAGCGGGATCCTCATCGGCGAGGCGGGCGTGCGCGGCCGTCCGGGCGGCAAGGCCACGTGGGGGCCGCCCGCGCAGGCGGCCCTGCGCCGTCTTCTCGCCACGGCGGTCAGGTGAGCGCCAGGTCCAGTTCGTGCGGGTCGTGGGCGCTGAACACCCGTACCTCCCCCGGCAGGTCCCGCAGCCGGGCCAGGTTCTCCAGCCGTTCCCGGTGATCGGTCGCGATCAGCCGCTGGGCCACCGCCAGCACGCGCGGGCAGTGTGGCTTCCGGGCCACCTCCCCGTGGAACCAGTAGGCGTCCCCGGCGTGCAGCAGCCACCCCGAGCCGGTGTCGACGGCCACCCCCGAATGCCCGCGCGAATGCCCCGCCAGCGGCACCAGCGCCAGGTCCGGCAGGTCGCACAGCGGCCGGATGGCCGACAGGCCGAACAGCGTCTCCCCGCCGCGGTCGTCGTAGGTCATCCAGTCGACGCCGTGCGCCCACTGCCGCGGCCGGTAGCGTGCCCTGTCGGCCGAGGTGGCGGGCCGGGTCGCGGCCGAGTGTTCCGCGGCGTGCAGGTGGACGCGGGCCCAGGGGAAGTCGCGCAGGCCGCCCGCGTGGTCGAGGTCCAGGTGGGTGACCACGATGTCGCGCACGTCGCGGGGGTCGTAGCCGAGCGCGGTCACCTGGGTGCGGGCCGCCTCGGAGTCCAGCAGCGCCGGCCGGATCAGGGGGCGGTAGTAGCCGGGCAGCGCGCCGAAGGCCGCCTCTCCGGTGCCGAAGCCCGTGTCGACCAGGCACAGGCCGCGGGGGGTTTCCAGGAGCAGGCAGTGGCAGACGATGGGGAATCCGCCCGGAGGGCGCATCGTGCCGCAGTTGAGGTGGTGGACCTTCACCGCCCCATAGTGGCGGCTAAGGGTAACGTTGGGGTCATGTTTGCGCGTAAGCCCCTGGAGGAGCGGATCGCCGACCGCGTCGCCAAGCGGCCTCCACTGAAAGAGGGCCGGCACTTTGAGCACCGGCCCGCCTTCATCGTCTTCTGCGTCGTGGTGGGGGTCGTCGTCGTCAAGTTCGCGGGGGCTCTGCTGCTGATGCAGCTCGGCGTGCGCTAGGGCTCCCGTCAGGTTTCCCGTCAGGTTTCCAGGGCGCTGCCCTGCTTCCACTTGGCGAACGACATCTGCCAGAAGCCCCAGCCGTTGTTCCACTCCAGTTCGCGGTCGGTGCCGACGATGTCGACGACGTCGCCGCGCTGGAAGTTGTCGTAGTACCACTTGGCCTGCGACGGGCTGGCGTTGATGCAGCCGTGGCTGACGTTGGCGCGGCCCTGCGAGCCGACCGACCAGGGGGCCGAGTGGACGTACTCGCCCGAGTTGGAGATCCGCACCGCGTGGTTGACGACCTCCTTGTAGTAGCCGGGGTCGCCCTCCTTCTTGCCGGGGGAGATCATGATCTCGGGGTTGTGCTTGGACATCGTGAGGTGCACGCCGCTGGTGGTGGTGTATTCGCGGGTGTCGGCCTTGCCGGCGCTGATCGGCATGCGCTGCTTCACCTTGCCGTCGACGCGGACGACCATCTGGTGGGTGCGGGTGTCGACCTTGCTGATCTGCGCGGCGCCGATCTTGATGCTCTGGCGGAACGACTTGGTGCCCCACATGTCGCCCGCGCCGCGCACGCCCGTCAGGTCGGCGGTGAAGACGACCTTCTGGTGGGCCTGCCAGTACTTGGCGGTGCGGTAGATGACCAGGCGGTCGGAGATCCACCGCCAGGCGCCGGTGGCCTTCTTCTCGGCCTCGACGTGCAGGGCGGCCTCGACGGCGGCCTTGTTGGTGACGTCGTTGTTGAACGTCACCATGATCGGCATGCCGACGCCGACGGTCTCCCCCTTGATGCCGGGGGTGATGTCGATGACCTGCAGTTCCCGCTTGGGCTTCAGCGTGGTGAACTCGCTGGTCAGCGCGGCGGGGCCGCCCGCGCCGGTCGCCTTGGCCGACACGGTGTAGGTGGTGGAGGGCTTCAGCGGCTTGCTGGAGGTCCACTTGGTGCGGGTGGCGTCGAACTCGCCCTCGACCGGGACGCCCTGCGACTGGACGGTCACCTCGTCGAGGGCGCCGCCGTCGGCGGTCACCACGACGTTCTTGTCGGGGCGGACCTTCTGGGCCCCTTCGGCGGGCGAGACCTTGATGGCGGGGGCGGCCACGGCCGGCTTGTCGCCGCCTGTCACGTTCCCGCCGCCGCCCGGTGTCGGCGTCGTACCCCCCGAGCATGCCGTCAGGACCGCCGACATCACGACGGCGGCCGTGACGAAAGGCAGATTCCGGCGACGAGACTTGCTGTTCACAACTACTCCCCCACAGTGGCAAAGCGCATCTAAAACCCTATTAGGGCTTACCTGGCTTGTGAGCCACTTTCACCTGACTTGACTCACAATTCGGTAGCGATGCCACTTGAGACGTCTGACGATCAAGTAAGGTTCACCGCCGGATCAGCCGATGTCAGATCGGCGTCAGATCAGCCGGTGCGTCAGCCCGGTGTGGCGGCGTCCGGCGCCCTTCACCCTGACCGCCTGGCCCAGCGCCCTGCGGGAGCCCACCACGACGACCAGGCGTTTGGCCCGGGTGATCGCCGTGTAGAGAAGGTTCCGCTGCAGCATCATCCACGCGGAAGTCGCCAACGGAATCACCACCGCCGGATATTCCGACCCCTGGGAGCGGTGGATGGACACGGCGTAGGCGTGGGCGAGTTCGTCCAGTTCGTCGAAGGCGTAGTCGACGAGTTCGTCCTCGTCGGTGGAGACGGTCAGTTTGTGGTCGTCGGGCGTGATCGCGGTCACCACGCCGACCGTCCCGTTGAACACCCCGGCGGCGCCTTTGTCGTAGTTGTTGCGGAGCTGGGTGACCTTGTCGCCGACGCGGAAGACCCGGCCGCCGTAGCGGCGTTCCGGCATTCCCTCCCGGTAGGGCGTGAGCGCCTCCTGCAGCGCCCCGTTGAGCGCGCCCGCGCCGGCCGCGCCCCGGTGCATGGGGGCCAGGACCTGGACGTCGCGGCGCGGGTTGAGGCCGAACCGGGCCGGGATGCGGCGGGCCACGACGTCGACGGTGAGGGCGGCGATCTCGTCGGGGTCCTCGGCGGGGAACAGGAAGAAGTCGGGGAAGTCGCGCACCAGCGGGAGCTGGCCGGCGTTGACGCGGTGGGCGTTGACGACCACGCCCGACTGCTGGGCCTGGCGGAAGATCTGGGTGAGCCGCACCCGCGGCACGTCGGGGGCGGCCAGCAGGTCGCGCAGCACCTCCCCGGCGCCGACCGAGGGGAGCTGGTCGACGTCGCCCACGAACAACAGGTGCGCGCCGGGCGCGACCGCCTTGGCCAGCTTGTTGGCCAGCAGCAGGTCGAGCATCGAGGCCTCGTCGACGACGACCAGGTCGGCGTCGAGCGGGTTGTCGCGGTCGAAGGTCGGCTCGCCGCCGGGGCGCAGCTGCAGCAGGCGGTGGACGGTGGTCGCCTCGTGGCCGGTCAGCTCGGCCAGGCGTTTGGCGGCCCGGCCCGTCGGGGCGGCCAGGATCACCTTGGCGCGTTTGGCGCGGGCCAGCGTGACGATCGAGCGCACGGTGAAGCTCTTGCCGCAGCCGGGGCCGCCGGTCAGCACCGCGACCTTCTCGGTCAGCGCCAGCCGGACCGCCTGGTCCTGCTCCCTGGCCAGCTCGGCGCCGGTCTGGGTCTTCAGCCACGCCAGCGCCTGGGGCCAGTCGACGTCGGCGAAGGCGCGCAGCCGGTCGCGGGAGGAGCGCAGCAGCCCCAGCACCGTGGTGGCCAGCGAGCGTTCGGCGCGGTGGAAGGGCACCAGGTAGACCGCCGGGACGGTGCCCTCGGCGGCCGGGACCTCCTCCCGCACCACCCCCTCCTCGGCGACGAGGGCCTCCAGGCAGGCCGAGACGAGCTCCGGCGGCACCGACAGGATCTTGACGGCGTCGGCGACGAGGTTGGGGGCCGGGAGGTAGACGTGGCCGTCGTCGGCCGCCTGGGACAGGGTGTAGCGCAGGCCGGCCTTGACGCGTTCGGGGCTGTCGGCGGCGATGCCGACCGCCTGGGCGATGGTGTCGGCGGTCTTGAAGCCGATGCCCCACACGTCGTCGGCCAGCCGGTAGGGCTCGGCCCGCACGACGTCGATGGAGGTCTCGCCGTACTGCTTGAAGATGCGGACCGCGATGGACGTCGAGACGCCCACCCCCTGCAGGAAGATCATCACCTCCTTGATGACCTTCTGCTCCTCCCACGCGGCCGCGATCATCGTGGTGCGCTTGGGGCCCAGCCCCGGCACCTCGACGAGCCTGGCGGGTTCCTCCTCGATGACGCGCAGGGTGTCGAGGCCGAAGTGCAGCGTGATGCGCTCGGCCATCTTGGGGCCGATGCCCTTGATCAGCCCCGAGCCCAGGTAGCGCCGGATGCCCTGGATCGTCGCCGGGAGAACGGTGGTGTACGACCAGACCTCGAACTGCCTGCCGTACCGGGGGTGGGAGGTCCAGCGGCCGGTCAGCCGCAGCGACTCGCCCGGCTGGGCGCCCAGCAGCGGGCCCACCACCGTCAGCAGGTCGGGGCCCGACCGTTCGGTGGCCACGCGCGCGATGGTGTAGCCGGTCTCCTCGTTGGCATAGGTGATCCGTTCGAGGACGGCCTCGATGACGGAGCCCGATTCCACGCGCCAGAGCGTAGACCATAGCCTGGCCCCATGGTCTTGGAGAGTACGGCGCGGGCCCTCGCGCTACGGGTGGCCACCGAGCAGGCCGCCTCCCGCATCCCCGCTCTGGCGGTCGCGGTGATCCGCGGCGGCGAGCTGGTCTGGTCGGGCTACCGGGGACGGGTGGGCGAAGGCCCGCCGACGGCCTCCACGCAGTTCCGGATCGGGTCGATCACCAAGAGCATGGTCGCGGTCATGGTCATGCGGCTGCGCGACGAGGGGCTGCTGGATCTGCTCGACCCGCTGGAGAAACACCTGCCCGGCACGCCCTCCGGCGAGGTGACGATCGCGCAGCTGCTGTCCCACACCGGCGGGCTGACGGCCGAGCCGCCCGGCCAGTGGTGGGAGCGCACCCCGGGCGTGGCGATGCCCGAGCTGATCGGCATGCTCGACCCGATGACCGGCCGCCACCGGCCCGGCCGCCGTTTCCACTACTCCAACCTCGGGTTCGGCTTCCTCGGCGAAGTGGTGGCGCGCCTGCGGGGCCGGGGGTGGGCGCAGGTCGTCCACGACGAGGTGCTGGCCCCGCTGGGCATGCGCGACACGACCGAGCGGCCGAGAACCCCGCACGCGACCGGCTACGCCGTGCACCCGTGGGCCGACGTGCTGCTGCCCGAGCCCGAGCACGACGCGGTCGCGCTGGCCCCCGCCGGGCAGATGTGGTGCTCGCCGGCCGACCTGGCCCGGTGGGCGATCTTCGTCGGCGGCGACGGCGCCGGCGTCCTGCGCCCGGCCACGATGGCCGAGATGCGCGAACCGGCCACCGTCGAAGACGGCCCGTCGTGGACCTCCGGCTACGGCCTGGGCCTGCAGCTGCGCCGCCACAACGGGCGCCGCCTGGCCGGGCACACCGGGTCGATGCCCGGCTTCCTGGCCACCGTGTGGGCCGACCCCTCCGACGGCGTCGGCGTGTTGTTCATGGCCAACACCACCAGCGGCGTCAAGGGCAACGCCCTGACCGGCGACCTGCTCGACATCCTCGACGAGCACGAGCCGCCGCTGCCGGCCGAATGGCGGCCCGCCCCGGTCGACGACGACCTGCTGGCCCTGACCGGCCCCTGGTACTGGGGGCCGGCCCCCTACGTCATGCGGGCCCTGCCCGGCCGGGGCCTGGCCCTGACCCCGGTCGGCGAGACCGGGCGCGCCTCCCGGTTCGCCGCGCTCGCCGACGGAACCTGGCTGGGCCTTGACGGTTACTACGCCGGCGAGACGCTCCGTGTGGTGCGCACCGGCGAGGGCGTTCACCTCGATCTCAACACGTTCGTGTTCACTCGCGAGCCCTACGGGCCGCCCGGACCGGTGCCCGGCGGCGTCGACCCGGAGGGCTGGCGCTGACGTTACCCGCACAATGTGTTGATTGTCCAAGTTTGACCGATTCTGGGAGTTGTACTACCTTCTGGGGAACTCGAGGCGGTGTGACCTACGTAACCGCAGGTCAGCCGCCGAAGGAAGACAACTAGAGATCGCCGAATCCGCGCGCCCCGCGCGGAACCGGGGAACCAGCGAGGACCCGGTGATCACCTCTCTCCCGATCACCACGCACACCCACCGGGTCCTCTGGGGTGAATCGGCCTGTCAGCCCCTCACGACAGGCCGTAGGGCGGCTTCCACGCCCGAGTCCGTCAGCTAACCCGGTAGGCGCATGGAAGCAAGGAGTCAACCCCACCCATGCGAGCCCCCAAACCTGGAATTCGTGCTGTCCTGGCAACCGGCCTGATGACGGCGGCCCTGGTCACCGGCGGCACCGTCGCCGCCGTCGACCTGACCCCCGTCGCCCGCGCCGAAGCCGCCGCCGCCCCCGCCGGGGCGGCGCCCGAGGGAGTCACCCTGGCCTACAGCCCTCTGCTGGAGGTCGCCAAGCGACTGCCGAAGGTCAGCGCCCAGCAGGTGCTCAACCTCGCCACCAGCCAGGTCGGCACCAGCGAGAACGTGTACGGCGGCGGGACCAAGTTCCACGACTGGTACATGAACTCCGACCGCGCGGCCGAGACCATCGCCCGTGACGGCGGAACCCGCCTGGGCTACCTCAACGCCCCCTGGTGCGACATGTTCGTGAGCTGGGTCGGCAACCAGCTCGGCATCAGCCCGGTGCTCGGCCAGGACGCCTACACCGTCCGCCACGCCGAGTGGTTCGCCGAGAACAACCGCTGGGGCACCGTCCCCGCCCCGGGCGCGGTCGTGTTCTTCGACTGGAACGGCGGAAAGGACATCCACGACATCCAGCACGTCGGCTTCGTCATCCAGGACAACGGCGACGGCACCATCGAGACCGTGGAGGGCAACACCGGCAACGGCGTGGTCGAGGTCCGCGAACGGCAGACCGCCGACGTCGTCGGATACGGCTACCCGGTCTACACGGCCTGATCACACGGCCTGATCACACGGGTTAGAAGTTCTCCCCCAGCCAGGCCCGCCAGGCCTTCTCGGCGAGCGGCCTGGCGATCTCCCCCGGAAAGGCGTGGTGCTCCGCGACGACGGCGTCGCGGTAGCCGTGGATGAGCGTGATCAGCGACGTAGCGGTCACCACGCACAGGAACCCCGACTCGGCGAACACGACCTGCGCGTCGTCGGGGTTCAGGCCGGGCACCGCGACACGGCCCTTCTCCGGTGGCTGCCCCAGAGAGAAGGCGTCGAGAAAGGCCGCCCACACCCTCGCGGCATCGGGGGTGGGGCGGCCGATCTCGAACAACGCGTAGTCGGCCGTGAGGCCGCGGAAATGCCGCAGATAGGCCTGGAGTTTGCGCAGGTAGAGGCCGTCGCCCACGGACACGGCGTCGTACTGGTCCTCCCAGTCGCCGCTCATCACGCCCGAGTGGACGAACCGCAGGACCGTGCTGCCGCCCGCCCGGCCCTCCAGCAGGTATTCGAACGCCATGAACGACCCGTCGGCTGCCGTGTCGGTCGTGAACGCCAGCCGCTCGCCCGGATCCCAGCCGGTCACGGTGGCGTGGGTGGTGAACCCGGCGACCGTCTGACGGCCCGCGCCGCCGACCCCGGGTTCGAAGTCGTTGGCGCCCATGAACCACGAGTCGACCCCCGGCCCGGTGGCGATCGCCTCCCACACCTCCTCGGTGGTGGCGGGCAGGACGATTTCCTCACGGACCTCGAACTCGTGTGCCATGCCGGTCAGCCTAGCGAGACAGGTTCCGGTAGGCCCGCACCGAGAGCGGCGCGAAGACCGCCGTGATCACCAGCGGCCAGGCCAGCGCCAGTTCGACCGCGTGCGCGGCCGCCCAGGTGTCGTTGGCCCAGCCGGGGTTGCCGAACAGCTCCCGGGCCGCGGCCGCCGTCGACGACAGCGGGTTCCAGTCGGCGATCGCGCCCAGCCAGCCCGGCATCGTGGCCGGCGAGGTGATGGCATTGGACAGGAAGCCGATCGGCCACACCAGGATCTGCAGCGCCATCACCGCCTCCGGATTACGGATCTTCAGCCCGAGCCAGATCCCCGCCCACAGCAGCGCGAAGCGCAACCACAGCAGCAGCCCCACGGCCGCCAGCGCGTCGCCGAGGCCGTTGCGGGCGCTCCAGCCGACGGCCAGCCCGCAGGCGATCAGCACCGCCAGCGACAACACCGTGGTCAGCATGTCGGCCGCCGCCCGGCCCGACACCACCGCCGAGGAGGCCATCGGCAGCGACCGGAACCGGTCGGTGACGCCCTTGGTGACGTCGTTGCCGATGGCCGTGAAGGTGCCCTCCAGCCCGAAGACCATCGTCATGGCGAACATGCCGGGCAGCAGGAACTCCCGGTAGTCGCCGCCGGGCACCTCGATGCCGCCGCCCAGCAGGTAGGCGAACAGCAGCAGCACCATGACGGGGAACAGCAGGCCCGCGACGAGCTGGCCGGGGTTGGCGGTCCAGTGGGTGACCTCCCGCCGGGTGACGGTCCAGCCGTCGGCGAGGGCCCAGGTCAGTCGGTTCACGCGTGACTCCTTTGGACGGGGGCGCAACGGAACGGGATTCTCACGCGGCGCCCCTGGTGAGGTGCAGGAACACCTCGTCGAGGGTGGGGCGGCGGATCGCGACGTCGTCGGCGGCGATGCCGCTCGCCGCCAGGTCGTGGACGACGGCCGTCAGGGTCGCCATCCGGTCGGGGGCCGGCGCGCTGACGCGCCGGGTGTCGGGGTCGGTCTCGGCGGACGGGCCGAGCAGGGCCGCGGCGGCCGGGAGGTCGGCCGGGTCGTGCACGACGATCTCCACCCGGTCGCCGCCGAGGGTCTTCTTCAGCTCCTCCGGGCTGCCCTCGGCGACCTGGCGGCCCTCGTTGACGACGGTGACGCGGTGGGCGAGCTGGTCGGCCTCCTCCAGATATTGCGTGGTCAGCAGCACCGTGGTCCCGTCGGCGACCAGGGCGCGGACGGCCGCCCACACCTCCGCGCGGCCCCGCGGGTCCAGGCCCGTGGTGGGCTCGTCGAGGAACAGCACCGGCGGCGACAGGATCAGCCCGGCCGCCAGGTCCAGGCGGCGGCGCATGCCGCCCGAATAGTCCTTGACCGCCTTGCGGCCGGTGCCGGCCAGCCCGAACCGGTCGAGCAGCTCCCCGGCCCGGCGCCCGGCGGCCTTGGGGCGCAGGTGGGACAGGCGGCCGAACATCTCCAGGTTGGCCCGGCCCGACAGGGCCTCGTCGAGGGCGGCGTGCTGGCCGACCAGGCCGATGCGGCGGCGCACCTCGCGGCCGTCGCGGGCCACGTCGAACCCGGCCACCCGCGCGGTGCCGGCGTCGGGGCGCAGCAGCGTGGTCAGCACCCGCACCGCCGTGGTCTTGCCCGCCCCGTTGGGGCCGAGCAGCCCGTGCACCGTGCCCCGCGGGACGGCCAGGTCGAACCCGTCGAGGGCGGCCCGCGCGCCGTAGCGCTTGACGAGCCCGTGCGCCTCTATCGTGTACGTCATGCCGTACAGCGTACCGTACGCCATACGGTTAAGTGTCCCGAGTACGCTGAGCGGCATCATGACGACCGAATACATCGGGCGGGGCGACCCCGCGCGCACGCTCGCGCTGCTGTGGCGCGACCCGTCCCGCGCCCGCGAGCGCGCCCCCCGCAAGGGCCGCCCCGAACTGACCGCCGACCGGGTCATCGCCGCCGCGATCGAGGTCGCCGACGCCGACGGCCTGGCCGCGTTGTCCATGCGCAAGGTCGCCGACCACCTGGGCGTGGGCACGATGTCGCTCTACACCCACGTCCCGGGCAAGGCCGAACTGATCGACGTCATGCTCGACACCGTCTTCAAGGAGACCTTCGCCGACGCGGAGATCCCGCAGGGCTGGCGGGCCCGGGTCGAGCGCATCGCCCGCGACAACCTCGCCCTCTACCGCCGCCACCCGTGGATCCTCCAGGTCGCCGTCAGCCGCCCCCCGCTCGGCCCCGGCACGCTGGGCAAGTACGAACACGAACTGTCGGCCCTCGACGGCATCGGCCTGACCGACCTGGAGATGGACAACGTCCTGACCCTCATCGGCGCCTACGTCCACGGCGCCGCCCGCGGCGTGGTCGAGGCCGCCCGCGCCGCCCAGGAGACCGGCATGACCGACGAGGAGTGGTGGCGCGCGCACGAGCCGTTCCTCGCCGCCGCCGGCGACATGTCCGCCTACCCCCTGGCCGGCCGGGTCGGCAGCGCCAGCGGCGAGGCCTACAACGCCCCGGCCGACCCGGCGGGCGCCTTCGAGTTCGGCCTGGCCCGGCTGCTCGACGGCATCGCCGCCCTGATCGAGGGGCGGTAGGGGCCGCCGTTACCCTGACTGCCATGACCCCTGAGCGGCTGGCACGGTTCGAGGCCAACCGGCGTCGCCTGTTCGGGGTCGCCTACCGGCTGCTCGGGGAGGCGTCCGCGGCCGAAGACGTGGTGCAGGACGCCTACCTGCGCTGGGCACGCTGCGACACGGCGGTCTCCCCGGAGGCCTGGCTGACCAAGGTCGTCACCAACCTGTGCCTCGACCGGCTCACCTCCGCGCGCGCCCGGCGCGAGCGCTACGTCGGGACCTGGCTGCCCGAGCCGATCCTCACCGGCGGCGCGCCCGACCCGCTGGAGGTGGTGGCCCAGCGCGAACTGCTGTCCCTGGGCGTGCTGGTGCTGCTGGAACGGCTCACCCCGCCCGAGCGCGCGGTGTTCGTGCTGCGGGAGGCCTTCGGCCACAGCCACCGCGAGATCGCCGACATCCTGGAGGTCACCGAGCCGCACGCCCGCCAGCTCTACCACCGGGCACAGCGGCACGTCGCCGAGGAGCGCACCCGGTTCACCCCCTCCCCGGAGCAGAGCGCCCGGCTCCTGGAGCGCTTCATGGCCGCCACCCTGGCCGGCGACGTGGCCGCGCTGGAGCGGATGCTGGCCGACGACGTGGTCGCCTGGGCCGACGGCGGCGGCAAGGCGCCGGCCACCCGGGGTCCGGTGGCCGGCCGCGAGCAGGTCGTGCGCCACCTGCTCGCCCTCACCCGCTACGCCCAGCGGATCCGCCTCGAACCCGAGACGGTGAACGGACAGCCGGCCCTCGCCTTCTACCTCGACGACCGGCTGTCCGGGATCACCGTCGTCGAGTTCGACCACGACCGCGTCGTGACCATCCGCGCGGTCGCCAACCCGGACAAGCTCGCCTACGTCGCCAAACAGAAAATCTGATGTCCCTCCGGCCCTGCTGTCACGAATCGTGCCCCTCTCCCGTTCATCGCGCATGACGAAAACGCCCCGCATCGCGGTCCTGGGAGCCGGATACACCGGACTGACGATCGCCAACCTGCTCGCCCGGCGCACCGCCGCCGACGTCACGCTCGTCAACGACCGCGCCCACTTCGTGGAACGCATGCGCAACCACCAGGTCGCCGCCGGCCGGACGGCACGCCGCCTGCCGCTGCGCGACCTGCTCACGGGGACCGGCGTCCGGCTGGTCGTCGACCGGGTCACCCGCCTGGACGCGGTCGCCCGGCACGTCGAACTCGCCGGCGGCGCGCAACCCCTCTCCTACGACCTGCTGGTGTACGCCCTGGGCAGCCACGCCGACCTCGACGCCGTCCCCGGCGCCGCCCAGCATGCCTACGCGGTGGCCGGCGTCGGACAGGCGGAGCAGCTACGCGAACGGCTGCGCGGCGCGGGCACGGTCGCCGTGGTCGGCGCCGGGCCGACCGGCCTGGAGACGGCCGCCGAACTGGCCGAGACCCACCCCGGCCACACCGTGCGCCTGATCACCGCCGGGACACTGGGCCGCGAACTGACCGAACCCGGCCGCGACCACCTGCGCCGCGTCCTGGACCGCCTCGGCGTCCAGGTATGGGAGAACACCGCCGTCGCCGAGGTCGGCGCGGACGGCGTGCTGCTGGAGGACGGCCGCCACCTCGCCGCCGACGCGGTCGCCTGGACCGCCGGGTTCACCGTCCCCGCCCTGGCCGGACAGGCCGGCCTCGCCGTCGACGAGCGCGGCCGCATGCTCGTCGACGCCACCCTGCGCTCCCGCTCGCACCCCGAGGTGTACGGCATCGGCGACGCCGCCGCCGCCCGCGCCGGGGACGGCCACGTGCTGCGCATGGGCTGCGGACCCGGAAGCCTGGCCGGCGCGTGCGCCTTCCACGCCATCACCGCCCGCATGGCCGGACGCGACCCCAGACCCCTGCGCGTCAAAGCCGACACCCTGTGCATCGGCCTCGGCGCGTGGGACGGCGTCCTCCAGCACGTCGGCCTCGACGGCGCCCCGCACGGCAAACCGCTGACCGGCCGCCCGGTGGCGCTGATCAAGAAGGCCGTCCTGCGCACCACGGGCCGCTACAACCTGCGCCACCCCGGCATCAGCGTGATCGCCGCCCGCCAGGGCTGAGGGTCTCATCCCGCCGGAACACGCACCGCCAGCACGACGATGTCGTCGACGTTGCCGCCCTCGCCCGCCATCTCGTCGGCCAGTTCCTCCAGCAGGCCCGGCAGCGCACGCCCGGCCCGGCCCGGCAGGGCGGCGAGCAGGCGCGCGGTCGCGGCGTCCAGGTCGACGCCGGGGGTCTCGATCAGGCCGTCGGTGAACATCACCAGCAGCGTGCCGGGCGGCAGCAGCCGGGTCGACTCGGTGCGCGGGCCGTAGGTCTCGTGCGGGTCCAGGGTCGGGAAGAACATCAGGTCGTGGACGGCGAGCTCCTCGGCCGTGCCGTCCGGATGGACCAGGATCGGCGGCGGGTGCCCGGCGTTGGTCCAGGTCAGCTCCCAGCCGCCCGGCCGGGGCACCAGATGGGCGTGCACGAGGCTGCCGGTCGCCTGCGGCAGCACGAGTCGGCAGGCGCGCTCCAGCGCCGTGACCGAGGTGGCCGGTCCCTGCCCGGGGTGGTCGACGCCGGCCTGGCGCAACATGCTGCGCACCTGGCCCATCAGGGTCGCGGCCTGCATGTCGTGGCCGGTGATGTCGCCCACCGTGACCGCCAGCGCCTGGCCGGCCTCCCCGCCGGTCTCCCCGCCGGTCTCCCCGCCGGTCTCCCCGCCGGGCAGGCGCAGGAAGTAGGCGTCGTACCAGTCGCCGCCGACCAGGTCGGCCGTCATCGCCGGGCGGTAGAGCGCCGCGATCTCCAGGCCGCACACCGGCGGCAGGTCGGTCAGCATCGCCCGCTGGAGCTGGTGGGCGACGGTCACCCGCTGGTGCAGCACATGGGCGCGCTCGACCGCGCGGGCGGTGTGGCCGGCGACCGCCAGCAGGACCGCGCGTTCCTCGGCGTCGAGCGGATGCGGCCGGTCCCAGCCCAGCACCAGCACCCCGACCGGCCCCGTCACCCCCGGCAGCGGCACGCACACCGCCGACTTCAGCCCCAGTTCGGTGAACGCGGCCAGCGCCGCGTCGCCGTAGCCGTCGTGCAGGGCGGCCGGGTCGGTGAGCTCGACCATCCGCTCGCGCCGGAACGCCTCGGAGGTCGGGCCGCGGGGGTCCACGTCGTACTGCCGGGCGCTGGTCTCGACCGTGGGGGGGATCTCGTCGTCGATGATCCGGCGCAGCCGTCCGTCCTCGGCCAGCACCAGGCCGACGTAGACCGGCTCCAGGTCGCTGCCCATCAGGCGGTGGACGCGCCGCCGGATGTCGACCAGGCTGGTGGTGCCGGACAGGTCTTCGGCCAGGCTCAGCAGCAGTTCCGACCGCGACAGCGCGGCCTTGGCCTCGGCGAGGTGGTCGTGTCCTTCCCCTGTCATGGCCGGCCTCCCGGGTGAGCTCCTCCTCACCCTCCCCTACCCGAAAAGGCGCTCAGGTTGCCACGCCCATGGCGTGGCCGACCGTCGAGGGCTGGTTCGCCATGGCCAGCATGGCGGCGGCCACGTCGGCGCGCGGGATCGACAGGCCGCCGCGCAGGTTGCGGTCGGGGGCGGTGCGGTAGCGGCCGGTGCCGGGCTTGTCGGTCAGCCGGGGCGGGCGCACGGACGTCCAGTCCAGGCCGCTCCCGCGCAGCACGTCCTCGGCGGCCGACAGGTCGGCGTACACCGACGGAAGGGCCCGTTTGACGATCGGGGTCAGCACATAGCGGGCGAACGGCCCCTCGCCCGGGTCGTGCCGGGGGGCGTCGGGGTTGGCCGGGGTGGGGATGGTCGAGACGGGGGCGGCGCTGACGATGAGGATCCGGCGGGCGTGGGCGGCGTGCATGGCCGCCACGATCACGCGGGTCGCGGCCGTCACGACGCCGCGGTCGTGCTTGGGCGAGCGCGGGCCGACGCACGACAACACCGCGTCGGCGCCCTCGCAGGCCACGACGAGTTCCTTCTTGTCGGGCGCGACGCGCAGGTCGGCGACCATGACGTGGTGGGGGTCCAGCGACAGGCGGGCGGCGTCGCGGACGACCACGGTGACCTCGTGGCCCGCCTCCATGGCCTGTCGGAGGCATTCGCCGCCGACTCCGCCGGTGGCGCCGAATATCGTGATCTTCACGGATTCCTCCGAAACGCGAATAGTATGAAAGTCGTATTATATGGTTTCAGTATCGTCCATCCAGGATGCGCTGCGCGCGTTGACCGCCCAGGTGTCGCTGCTCAACCAGCAGGTCGGCGGGCGGCTCGACCTGCGCCCGGTCGACCGTGACTGCCTCTATCTGATCTCCCGGCACGCCCCCATGACGCCCTCGGCGCTGGCCAAGCTGGCCGGGCTCCATCCGGCGACCATGACCGGCGTGCTCGACCGGCTGGAGAAGGGCGGCTGGATCGCCCGCGAGCGCGATCCGCAGGACCGGCGCGCGGTGCTCGTGCGCCCGCTCCCCGGCCGGGTCCCCGAGATCGTCGCCCTCTACGCCGGCATGACCCGCGCCCTCGACGGCATCTGCGCCGGCTACTCCCCCGAGGAGCGCGCCCTCCTCCTCGACTTCATCACCAAGGTCACCGATGCCGCCACCACGGCGAAAGATTCCCTATGACTCCCTATCAAAGGGAGTGATAGGGTGCGTGAATGGAAATCTTCACGTCCCCCGACGCCGGACGCGCCCTCCTCGACCGCTACCGCGAACTGCTGGACACCTGGCCGGTCGAGGCCGACCACCTGACGGTCCCGACCACGCTCGGCGACACCTTCGTGCTCGCCTCCGGGCCGCCCGACGCGCCGCCCGTGATCCTCGTGCACGGCGCGGTGGCCAACTCCCTCACCTGGTTCGGCGACATCGCCGCCTGGTCGAAGGACCACCGCGTCTACGCCGTCGACATCCCCGGCGAGCCCGGCCTGTCGGCCCCCCACCGGCCGCCGATCGGCGACTACCCGGGCTGGCTCGGCGAGGTCATGACCGGGCTCGGCTGCGCGTCGGCGTCGGTGGTCGGGCTGTCGCTGGGCGGCTGGATCTCGACCGGGTTCGCCGTCGGGAACCCCGCGCGGGTCGAGCGGCTGGCGCTGATCTGCCCCGGCGGGATCGGGAAGGTCCGGCGCGGCCTCCTGCTGGTGGCGCTGCTCCTGCTGGCGGTCGGCCTGCGGAGGCGCTCGCAGAAGCTGATCCTCGGCGCCGACCTGAGCGCGACCGGATGGTTCGGCGAGTTCCACGAGCGCGTCAACCGCGTCTTCAAGCCGCGCCGCGACGCCCTGCCGATCTACACCGACGCCGAGCTGGCCGGGCTGACCATGCCGATGCTGGTCATCGCGGGCGACCGCGACGCCCTGATCAACGGCCCCGAGACGGCCCGGCGCGTGCGCGCCGGCGTCCCGAAGGCCGACGTCCGCCTGCTCCCCGGCGTCGGCCACCTCGTCACCGGCCAGACCGAGACGATCAGGGAGTTCCTGTCCTGAGAAAGGCCCGCGCCGTTCATCGGCGCGGGCCTTTCTCCTTCTTTACGGCTCCGCCCACCCCGGGCGGTCCACCCTCACGGCCGGCTCGGCCGAACCGGACGCGCATCCCGGTGAGCCACCGCCACGACCAGCACCAGCGGCCCGGCCGCCAGCCACCACCCCTGACCGGGAGTGGCCCACGTGCCCGCCCCGCAGGCCAGCACCGGCACGGCCCCCGCCAGCGCCACCGCCCGCCCCTCCACGTGACGCACCGCCCACCCGGCCCCGGCCAGCGCCAGCAGCAGCGCCACCACCGCCTCCCCGGCCAGCACCCCCGGCACCCCCGCCAGCCGCCACGCCAGCGCCCACGCCGCCCCCGCCACGAGAGAGGCCATCAGCGTGCGGGCCCACTGACGCACCCAGCGCGGCACCGGAGTCGCCGCGGTCGCCGCGGCCATCCCGTCGACCAGCGCGAACGCCGCCGCCGAGGCGAGCACGGCCCCCGCCGCCCGCACCACCGCGACCCCGAACTCGGCGGGGACCAGCCAGGCCCCGGCGACCGCGAGCGGCGCCGCCACCGCGAGGGGCGCCCAGTCGATCGCCCGGCCCAGCGGCACCACCAGCGCACCGTTCACTCCGCCTCCCCGCACGCCTTCGCGCCGCCGATCGGCGCGATGCCCAGCAGCGGCGCGGCCTGCTCGGTCGTGGTCGCCGGGTCGGTGAGCACCGCCCAGTTCGCCCTCACTTTGACCGCCGCTCCCGGGTCCGCCAGCAGGGCGCGGGCGTTGACGAGATCCGCGCCGTCGTAGACCACGCCCGGCAGCCGTCCCGGGCTGACGGAGGACCTGCCGCTGTCGGTCAGCGGGTACTCGTGCCAGCCCGGGCCCTTCTCGATCGGGTCCGGTGGGCGCGTCCAGTCGGCGGGCGCGCTCTCCTCCAGCCCGGAGACCAGCCCGGTCAGCCACAACGCCACCACGGTCTGCGCCTTACCGCAGGCCGGGCCGCCCTCCAGACCGGCCACGCCGGTGGCGACCCGGCCCGCGACGGACATCTCGGTCACGCCGGTGAGCCACACCTGCGGCAGGCCGCCGAAGGTGTCCTGGCGCAGCGCCGGCATGTCGGCCAGCGCCTCCGGCGGCACCGCCGACGTGATCGGGCGCAGCGCCGCCGCCCACCGCCCGACCCACGGCTCGTATCCGGCCCGCGGGCAGAAGCTCAGCCCGTCGAGCTGCCGGCACGCCACCGGCGGAGGTTTGGGCAGGTAGTCGGCCTGGGCGATGGCCGGGACCGCGATCGCCGTCGCCACGGCGGCCACCGCCGCGGGGACCAGCCGCAGGCCGTGCCGCAGGAGGGCCACGGCCCCGATGGCGACCGCGAGCAGCAGCAGGTAGAGCAGGTGGAGCGCCGACGGGCGCGGGCCGAGGGTCGGGTCGTGCAGGGGGATCCACGGGAGCGCCCAGCCGCCGTATTCGCCCAGGCCGTTGACGAAGATCAGGGCCAGGAAAGCGAAGATCACCAGAAGCGGGGTGAACGGCCAGGGTGTCCAGCGGGCCAGCGCCGCGCCCACGGTCGCCGCGAGCGCGGCCAGGGCCACCCCGTTGAGGGCCTCCCACACGTCGAGCGATCCGGCGGCGGGGCCGCGCAGGTGGCCGTACAGGACCAGGGGGACGATCACCACGGCGGCGGCGAGCGCGCCCACCACGGGCGCGGCCAGCAGGACCGCGCGGGTCCGCGACGGCGCGCGGCCCGGCAGGGCGGCGAGGGTCTCGGGGAAGCGGCGGTCGCGCCCGGCCGCCAGATTGGCGGCGACCAGGACCGCCCCGGCCACCAGCGTCGAGGCGGTGACGGCGCGCAGGGTCACGACGGTCAGGTCGGGCCACCACTGCGCCGCCCGCACGCCCTCCAGGGCGATCGCGAGCACGGCCGCCGCCCAGATCAGCGGATTGCGCAGCATCCGGCGCAGCTCGAACACGGTGAGCGTCACGCCGCCACCTGCTCCCCGCCGAGCAGCAGCAGGTAGCCGTCCTCGACGCCCGGCTCCCCCGGCACGGCCGCCGGCGGCCGGTGGCCGAGGGTGCGGTAGCGGCCGTCGGGGGTGCGCCAGAAAGTGCCCTCGGGCGGGGTCGTGGTCAGCCACACCTGCCCGGCCGCCTGCGCGGCGAGTTCGCCCGGGGTGCCCTCGAAGACGACCCCGCCGGTCCTCATCACCACGACCCGCTCACACAGCGTCGTCACGTCCTCGGTCTGGTGGGTCGACAGCAGGACGGTACGGCTCGCGCCCAGCCTCGACAGCAGCGCCCGGAACCGCATGCGCTGCTCCGGGTCGAGCCCCACGGTCGGCTCGTCGAGGATGAGCAGATCGGGGTCGCCCAGCAGCGCCTGGGCCAGGGCCAGCCGCTGCCGCATCCCGCCCGACAACCTGCGGACCTTCGTGTGGGCGCGGTCGCCCAGGTCGACCTCGGCCAGAACGCGGCGCACCTCGTCGTGGCGGGCCCGCCGATCATCGATCTCCTTGAGGATCGCGACGTACTCCACCAGCTCGAACGCCGTGAAGTGGGGATACGCCCCCGGGCTCTGCGGCAGGTAGCCGAGGCGGCGGCGGATCGCCAGGCGCTGCTCCCGGTCGGCCGGGTCGAGCCCGAACGCCGCGACGCGGCCCGCGTCGGGCGCGAGCGTGGTCGCCAGGACGCGGATCAGCGTCGTCTTCCCCGCCCCGTTGGGTCCGAGCAGGCCGGTGACGCCCCGGCCGAACGCCAGCGACACCCCCTCCAGCGCGGTCCGGCGGCCGAACCGCCGGGTCAGATCGTGCACGGTCAGAGTCGGTTCCATCGACGTGCCCCCAGATAGATGAACGGAACGAGCACGACCGCGTAGACGGTCTGCGCGGGCGCCGCGAACACGGCCTCCCGCCCGGCCAGCACCACCGCCAGCCAGCCGCAGGTCAGCAGCGCCGACGCGTGGTGCGGCGCGATCCGCGTGCCGAGCGCGAGCACCGCACCCGACAACGCCAGGGCGGGCAGCAGCCAGGCTGCGGTGTAGTCGGGCAGCGCGCGCGCCGCCAGCGCGGTCACCAGCAGCGCGGTCACCAGCACGGCCAGCGCGCGCAGCAGCACGACCCGGGTGCGCGGGATCGGCGCGGCGGCGATGACCTCGTACAGCGAATCGGCCCGCGCGCCCGCGGCGGCGATGCCGAGCAGCGGCAGCACCGGCGCCACCGCCAGAAAGACGATCATGGACCGGTCGGCGGTGTGCGCGGCGAAGACCGCGAACGCCAGCGCGCCCGCCACCCCCAGCAGCCACGACCGGGCCAGTCCCGGTGTCGCCGACAGGAGCACCGCCACATGGCCGGGCACCCCCAGCGCGGTCAGGAACCGGGTCAGCGGGCGCGGCCGGGGCCGGTCGACGACGTCGGCGATCGCCGCCCACGAGGTCTCCAGCCACGCGCCGTCGGCGGGGAAGGCGGCCTGGCAGGCGGAACAGGACTCCACGTGGGCCTCGACCGACATGGCCGTCGCGTCCGGCAGCCCGCCGCCCAGATAGGCCGCTCGCAGATCGTCGGGCACGTGCCACTCGTTCATGTGAGCAACTCCCTGAGCTGGGCCTTGGCCCGCATCACACGGGTCTTCACGGTGCCTTCCGGGACGCCGAGCAGGTGCGCGGCCTCCTTCACGGTCAGGCCGTCGAGGATCGTCGCCTGGATCGCCGCCCGCAGGTCGGGCGACAGCCGGGACAACGCGGTCCCCAGGTCGCCATGCTCGACCGCCCGCAGGACCAGGTCCTCGGCCGACTCGGTCACACCCGGCTTGCCGGTCACGGGGGCCGGACGGCCGCGCAGCGCGCTGACCAGCCTGCGGATCGCGATCGTCCACAACCACGCTCCCGCCGCGCCCTCGGAGGGCCGATAGCGGCCGGCGTCCTGCCAGACCGCCACGAACGTGTCCTGCACCGCGCTCTGCACCAGGTCGGGATCGCCGCACCGCCGCGCCAGCCGCGCCCGCAACCAGGGCGCGTGGCGGTGGTGCAGGACACGCAGCGCCTCCATCTCGCCGCCCGCCACGGCGGCCAGCAAGGCGGCGTCGTCGCTGTCTGGGCTCATACACCCCCTATCGCGGGAAGGGCCGCGAAAGGTTCCGCCGGACCTGAACAATTCGGGTGAACTCCGGCGAGCTCACCCGCTACCGTCATGTTCGTGACCAAGCTCAACCAGATCCTGGCCGTCGAGAAAGGCGTCAAGGCCGACGTCCAGCGCAAGGTGACGGACGCCAACACCCTCATCCAGAAGGCGCCGCTGCTGTCCGGCATCTCGCGCACCTACCAGCCGATCGACGACGAGGGCGAGCAGCTCCCGCCCGAGTCGACGCGCGTGCAGGTGCAGGCCGAACAGGTTCTGCGGGACGTCACGGTCACCCTGACCCGGCTGTTCGACGTCACCGCGACCAAGGACGTGGCCAACTGCTCGGCCAAGGCCGACGTCGTCGTCGACGGGACGGTCCTGGTCCGCGACGTGCCGGTGACCTACCTGCTGTTCCTGGAGAAGCAGCTCACCGACCTGCACGGCCTCATCTCCCGGCTGCCCACGCTCGACCCGTCGGAGACCTGGTCGCTCGACGGCAACACCGACACCTGGCGCACCGAGCCGGTCCGCACCACCCGGACCAAGAAGGTGCCGCGCAACCACGTGCTCGCCGAGGCGACCGACAAGCACCCGGCCCAGGTGCAGGTCTTCACCGAGGACGTCGTCGTCGGCTACTGGACGCGCGTCGCCTTCTCCGGGGCGCTGCCCCAGCGGCGCGTCAACGAACTGCTGACCCGGCTGACCAAGTTGCAGGAGGCGGTGAAGTTCGCCCGCGAGGAGGCCAACGGCACCGAGATCACCGACCAGCGGATCGGTGAGGCGCTGTTCGGTTACCTGCTCGGATGACCCCAAGGACCCCCGCCCGCGAGGGCGGGGTGCGCGATGAGCGCAAGCTGAAACTGAAGCATCACGACTGAACGACGGTGACAGCGCAGGTTCGAATCCTGCCCCCCGCATCCCACGCGGGGGTGGCCCAACCGGTAGAGGCAGCCGTTCAAACTCAGGCTCTCGCTCCAGACTCAGCATTGCCGCCGGTCGCCGGAGCGACCGGTCACGGACGAAAGTCGTCAGGTTGGGGGTTCGAATCCCACCGGGTGCTCTCCCTGCGCCCGTAGCTCAACGGAAGAGCGGACGACATGACCGTGATCCGTGGCCTTCAAAGGCTCCGGCACCGCGATGTGGCGGCGTAACGGCCCCCGGGATTCAGGGTATTTCCTGGGGGCCACCGCCGTTCGCGGGTGTCAGTCGCGCCGGCGGAGTTCCTCGTTCATGCGCAGCGCCTCGGCGAGCTGGTCTTCCAGGATGATGATGCGGCACGCCGCCTCCACCGGGGTGCCGCCGTCGACGAGTTCGCGGGCGCGGGCGGCCAGCCGGAGCTGATAGCGGGAGAAGCGGCGGTGACCTCCCTCGCTGCGCAGCGGCTCGATCAGCTTGGCGGCGCCGAGACTGCGGAGGAAGGCCGGGGTGACACCGAGGATCTCGGCGGCCCGGCCCATGCTGTACGCGGGATAGTCCTCATCGTCGAACCGTTGTTCTGAGGCTGACGCCTGATGTGCTTGATCCACTCAACCTTCCTGAAAACGCGAACAGGGGCCCCGGCGCGGTGATGCGCCGGGGCCCAGAGGTTTAACACCATCCACCGGCCATGTCGGCCGGTTCACCTATGTGCGTGGATCGCATATGCGTGACCGTAGACCACCATCCTGTTCATGGAGCTCCGGTACCCGTGCGGCCGAAAGCGGCCGGCGACGGGCGATCCCTGATGGCGTTCAACACTCCTTTCCGGTTATCTCTGCTTCGGCGCCTCAACCGTCGGCGCCTGATTCGTGCAACGGCGGCGCGTCCACCGTCCCGGCCCTGTCTGACTTCGCCGGCCGCGACGGTCCGACCTTCCGCCTCCTCCGCATCGTTACTGCTTCCACGCTCGTCCAGGCAGGTCGTCGTGATGCTCGTGCTGCCCTGCCCTCGTGGTTTCTTCTCTTACGCTGATACAAACCTTATCCCCCGCGTCGCCGAATGTCTATCGCGACGACTACAGATTTTCTTCCTTCTCCCGGTCAAGGATCAGGTGGTCCCCGAGTGCGGCGGCCAGGTCGCCGGCCGCCCGGATCTGCGCGGGTGTGAGGCCGTCGACGAACAGTTCGCGGATGGCGCGCAGGTGCGGGACGGTCGCCCGGTGGAAGGCGGCGGCGCCCTCCTCGGTGAGCACGGCCTCCGCGCCCCGGTTGTCGCTCGTGCAGTTCTCCCGCCGGATCAGGCCGCGCCGGTCCATGCGCCCCAGGTGGTGGGACAGGCGGCTGCGCTCCCAGCCGATCGTCGCCGCCAGCTCCGAGGAGCGCAGCCGGCCGTTCTCAGCCTCGGTCAGCGCGAGCAGGACGCTGTAGTCGCCCGTCGACAAACCCGACTCGCTCTGCAGCCGGGCGGCCATCGCGGCCCGCAGCGCCTCCGTCGTCTCGATGAAATCCCGCCAGATCCGCAGTTCCTCCCGGGTGGGGAACCGGCCTCTGCGCTGCGTCAACGTGGTCTCCTCCCCGCCGGGAATATAATTGACACGTCAATCATTTCCGAGCATATGACGTTGAGGCACGACATGTTCGAACTAGGGCTGAACTCCTTCGGGGAGGTCGCCACGGACGGCGGACGGACCCTGTCCGACGCCGAGACCGTGCGGCTGATCGTCGAGGAGGCCCGCCTCGCCGAGGCCTCCGGGCTCGACGTGTTCAGCCTGGGCGAGCACTACCGCGAGGGCCACACCGACTCGGCCACGCCGGTCCTGCTGGCCGCCATCGCCACGGCCACCGGCCGCATCGCGCTCGGCACCTCGGTGACCGTGCTGAGCACCAACGACCCGGTGCGGCTCCACCACGAGTTCGCCACCCTCGACGCGGTGTCCGGCGGCCGGGCCCGCATCGTGCTCGGCCGCGCCTCGGCCACCGAGTCGTTCCCGCTGTTCGGCTACGACCTGGCCGACTACGAGCGGTTGTTCGAGGAGAAGCTCGACCTGTTCCTCCGGCTCGAACACGAGGAGGAGGTGACCTGGTCGGGCACGGTCAGAACCCCGCTGCTCCGGTACGCCCCCCGCCCCCGCATGCGCCCGGGAGGCATTCCCACCTGGATCGGCGTCGGCGGCAGCCCCGCCTCGGTGCTCCGCGCCGCCCGCCACGGCCTGCCGCTCATGATGGCGGTCATCGGCGGACGGCCTCAGCGCTTCGCCGGCAACGTCGACCTCTACCTCACCGCGCTGCGGCGCGTGGGCCGCCCGGAGCTGCCGATCGGGCAACACTCCCTGGGCCTGGTCGCCGACACCGACGAGGAGGCCAGGGAGACGTGGTGGACCTACTGGCAGCCCGTCGTGGCGGCACTCGCGGCCGAACGCGGCTTCTACGCCCCCACCCGCGACCGCTTCGAAGCCGAACTCGACCACGGCGCCCTCTACGTCGGCTCCCCCGAGACCGTCGCGCAGAAGATCGCAAGAACCGCCCGCGACCTGCGGCTCAGCCGCTTCGACCTCAAATACGACATCATGCGGCTCCCCCGCGACGCCCGCGCCCGCACGATCGAGCTGCTCGGCCGCGACGTCGCCCCCCGTGTCCGCGAACTCCTCTCCTCCTCGCAGAAAAGAAGCGCATGAGCGACATCACCTTCGGCCTGGACACCTTCGGCGACGTGCCGTCGGACGGCTCCGGCGCCCCCCTGTCCCACGCCGCGGCCATCCGCCAGGTCCTCGACGAGGCGGTGATCGCCGACGAGCTCGGCGTCGACGTGATCGCCCTGGGCGAGCACCACCGCCCCGAATACTCGATCTCCACACCCGAGACCGTGCTGGCCGGCATCGCCACCCGCACCTCGCGCATCCGCCTGGCCTCCGGCGTGACCGTGCTGAGCTCCGACGACCCCGTCCGGGTGTTCCAGCGCTTCGCCACCGTCGACGCGTTGTCGAACGGCCGGGCCGAGGTGATCCTCGGACGCGGCTCCTTCACCGAGTCCTTCCCGCTGTTCGGCTACGACCTGGCCGACTACGACAAGCTGTTCGAGGAGAAGATCGAGCTGTTCGTCAAGCTCCTCGACGAGCGGCCCGTCACCTGGAGCGGCACCGTCCGCGCCCCGCTCGACCAGGCCGACGTCTACCCCAAGACCGAGTCGGGCCGCCTGTCGACGTGGGTCGGCGTCGGCGGCTCGCCCCAGTCGGTCGTCCGCACCGCCCACTACGACCTGCCGCTCATGCTCGCCATCATCGGCGGCGCCCCCGACCGCTTCGTGCCCTACATCGATTTGTACAAGCGGGCCGCCGAGCAGTTCGGCACCACCGCCCACCCGGTCGGCATGCACTCGCCGGGCTTCGTCGCCGACACCGACGAGGAGGCGCGCGAGGGGTTCTGGCCGGGCTACAAGGTGATGCGCGACCGGATCGGCGCCACCCGGGGCTGGCCGCCGATCAGCCGGTCGGAGTACGACGCCGAGATCGCCCACGGCTCCCTCTACATCGGCTCGCCCGAGACCGTCGCCCGCAAGATCGCCCGGGCCGTCGACGCGCTCGGGGTCGCCCGGTTCGACCTCATCTACAGCGTCGGCCCGCAGCCGGTCGCCGCCCGCACCAAGGCCGTGGAGCTGTTCGGCGGCAAGGTCATCCCGATGGTCCGCGACCTCCTGGGCGACCGGTCATGACCGAAATACAGACGATCGGCATTCTCGGCGCGGGCAAGGTCGGCACCGTCCTGGCCCGGCTGGCGCTGGCGGCCGGATACCGCGTGCTCATCGCGGGCTCGGGCGACCCCGCCAAGATCGCCCTCATCGTCGAGGTGCTCACCCCGGGCGCGACCGTGGTCACCGCGCAGGAGGCGGCGGCCGGGGCCGACGTGGTCGTGCTGGCCCTGCCGCTCGGCAAACACCGGAACATCCCGGCACGGGCGCTCGACGGCAAGCTCGTCATCGACGCGATGAACTACTGGTGGGAGGTCGACGGCGTGCGCGACGACCTGACCGACCCGCGCACGACCACCAGCGAGATCGTCCAGGAGTTCCTGGCGGGCGCGCGGGTGGTCAAGGCGTTCAACCACATGGGCTACCACGACCTGGAGGACGGCGCGCTGCCCGCGGGCGCGCCCGGCCGCCGGGCCATCGGCGTGGCCGGGGACGACCCCGGCGACGTGGCGGCCGTCGCCGGGATCGTCGACGCCCTCGGCTTCGACCCCGTCGTCGCCGGGCCGCTCGCCGAGGGGGTGCGGATGGAGCCGGGAACCGAGCCGTTCGGGGCCAACGTCGAGGCCGGCGAACTACGCGCGATGCTGGCCCGGTTCCCGCAGTCGGAGCGGGCCCGTCACCAGGCGGTCGCGCCCCCGTCGACCATGTAGTTGGCGCCCGTGATGTAGGCCGCCCGGTCGGAGGCGAGGAAGACCACCAGCTCGACGATCTCCTCCGGCCGGGCGAACCGCTTGAGCAGCGTCTTGCGCGTGATCGCCGCACGGGCCGCCCGGTCGTCGCCCAGATCCCGCTCGCTGGCCGGGGTCAGCACCGGCCCCGGGCTGACGGCCACCGCGCGGATCCCGTGGGGCGCGCCTTCGAGCGCGAGCTGACGGGTCATGCCGATGACCCCGGCGTTCGCCGCGGCGTGCGCGACCATCGGCGGCACCTCGCCGGCGATCAGGCCGGCCATGGACGCCACGTTGACGATGACGCCGCCGCCGCGCGCCACCAGGTGCGGCCAGGCGAACTTCGACACGAAGAAGGGGATGTCGAGCTCGCCCGCGATGGTGGTGTGCCAGTCGTCGACCGAGAAGCCGGGCAGCGGCCCGAAGCGCGGCAGGGCCGCGTTGTTGTAGACGACGTCGAGCCCGCCGTAGGCCGCGACGGCCTCCTCGACGACCCGTCGCGCCTGCTCCGGGTCGGTCAGGTCGATCGGCGCGACGCCGGTCATCTCCCCGCCCGCCCGGCGCACCAGCTCCGCCGTCTCGTCGTTGGCGGCGGTCTGGATGTCACACCCGACCACCTTTGCCCCCTCGCGGGCGAAGGCCAGCGCCGCGACGCGGCCCTGCCCTCCGGCGGTGCCGGTGATCAGCACGACCTTCCCGTCCAGTGATCCCATCGGAGTCCTCCCCGAGTAATAGTTGCTTCGTCAAAAAAATACATTACTTCCTTCGTGAAGCAACTAACATGTGGGGATGACCACACGACCGCTCTCCCCCGACGAGGACGCGCTGGTTCGCGCGCTGCCCCGGCTCATGTACGCCCTCCCCCGGGCGATCGACGCCGACATGGTGCGCGAGCAGCAGCTCCCGCTGATCGAGTGGACCGCCCTGATGCGCCTGTCGGAGGCCCCGCGGCGGCGGATGCGGATGGGCGAGCTCGCCACCGCGTGCGAGTTGTCGCTGAGCGGCATGACCCGCATCGCCAACGTGCTGGAGAGACAGGGCCTCATCGAACGGGTCAGGAGCGACGAGGACGCCCGGGGCTGGAACGCCGTCATCACCGACGCCGGCCTGGCCCGCCTCGAACGGGCCTGGCCGACCAACCTGGCCAGCGTGCGGCGGCACCTGCTCGACCACCTCGACGGCATCGACGTCGCCCGCCTGGCCCGCGCTATCGAGAAGGTCGCCCTCGCCGACTGAGCCCGGGTGTGCCCACCGCCCCGATTTCTTCGCCATCATGAAGGACAACGGGAGGGGACAGCTTGACCCTGGGGGTACCGGCCGCCGGCAGGACGGCCGACACACTGAGTTATCCGCCGGGATCGTTGGTGATCCTGACCGGCCTGCCGGGCGCCGGGAAGACCACACTGCTGCGCCGCCTCTACGCCCTCAGCGGCGAGGAGACCCGGCCCGTCGGCCGCGGCGGCCTGACCGTCATCGACAGCTACCAGTCGCGGCTCCACTGGAGGGGCCGCATCCCCTGGGCGCCCAAACCCGTGCGCACCGCGATCACCTGGTTCACCCACATGTCGCGCATCTCCCGGGCCATGCGCACCGGCCCGGTGATCGCCCACAACCGGGGCTGCGGCGTCTTCGCCCTCCACGTGCTGGCCTGGCTGGCCGTCCGGCGCGGCACCCGGCTCCACCTGCTGATGCTCGATACCCCGCCCGGCCTGGCGATGGCCGGGCAGCACGACCGGGGGCGGGTGGTGCCCAGGGCCGCCTTCGGCCGGCACCTCCGCAGGTGGGGGCGGCTGCTGGGCCGCGTACAGCAGGGAGACCCGGCGCCCGCCCGCACGGCCCACGTGCTGACCCGGGCCGGCGCCGACCGGCTCAAAGAGGTCAGGTTCGACCGCTGAGCCGCTCGACGGTCGCCGCCGCGATGGCCTCCACACGCCGCCCGTAGGCCTCGGCGCCGTCGAACACGAAACTGCCGTCGACGACGGGAAGCGTGCTGAACGAGGCCCGGAAGTCCGTCGCCGCCGCGCCCGGTGGCAGCGGCTCGTACTTCTCGAACGGCGTCATGTCGTAGCCCCGGCGCGAGGTGTGCCGGTTGCGCGCGACCTGGTGGGCCGCGACCCGGACCACCGCGTCGACCCCCTGGTCGAGCAGCAGTTGCAGCCAGCGGAACTGCACGTCGAGGTGTTTGGCGTGGCCCTCGGCCGGGTGTTGCAGCAGGTAGGAGCAGACGACGGGGTTGTGCCAGCGGTACATGTCCGGGTCGGCCTGCTCCTCGGCCAGGATCGCGTAGTAGTAGTCGGCGCACCGGCCCAGCGGCCCGGCGGGCGCCCCGCAGTCACAGTGATCCGTCATGACCTGGATCATAGGTGGGTCGACGAGCGCGACGTGCTCTACCGCCGGGTGGCGGCCGACCTCCGCGAGGCCGTCGCGGGCGGGGCGGGACGCTGCTGCGGACCGGTGGTTGTACAGCCGGCTTTGCGGTGCGAGATGTCCGAAAGGTGAAATTCGGTTGAGCGGGACGGGCCCGGTTCGTGAGGCTGGGGTGCGTGTTGCTGTTCGGGATCGTCGTGCTGGGGGCGTCCGTGCAGCGCCTCGCCGGGATCGGGTTCGCGCTGGTCGGCGTGCCCGCGATGGCGCTCCTGCTGGGCCCCGCCGAAGGGGTGCGGCTGGCCAACTGCGGCGCGCTGGTCATCAGCGCCGCCGGACTCCTCGGCACCTGGCGGTCGGTCCGGCCCGGGGCGATGATCCCGCTGGTGGCCGCGGCGGCGGCGGCCGTACCGGCCGGGGCCTGGATCTCCCGTAGCCTGCCCGAACCCGCGCTGCTCGCCGTCACCGGGGCGCTGGTCAGCGCCGCCGCCCTGCTCGTGATGAGCGGGGCCCGGATACGGTCGCTGCGCGGGCGCGGCGGCGCGCTCGCGGCCGGCGCCGCGAGTGGTCTCCTCAACGCCTCGGCCGGTGTGGGCGGCCCCGCCGTCTCCCTGTACGCCGTCAACGCCGGCTGGACGGTACGCGAGTTCGTCCCCAACGCCCAGTTCTACGGCGTCGTCGTCAACGTCTTCTCGATCGCCGCCAAGGGACTCCCCCGGCTCGACGGCCCCACGTGGGCCCTGGTCGCCGCCGGTATCGCGGCCGGGCTGGCCGCCGGATCGGTGCTGGCCCGCCACGTGCCCGAACGCCCCGCCCGGTGGATCGTCCTGTCGCTCGCGCTGGCCGGTGGCCTCACGACGCTGGCGAAGGGCCTGCGGGGCTGACCGTGGCGGTGCCCCGCGCGTGGAACGACCACGGCGTGCGGACCGGCGGGAAGTTGTAGCGGTGCACGCCGGTGACCGTGAACCCGCCGCGCTCCAGCGACGCGACGGCGTCACGGTTGGTGTGGCAGCCCCCCGCGAGCGGGGGCCAGATCGTGGCGTCGAGGGCGCGCTGCATGCGGACCAGACCGGTGGTGTCGGCCCTCCCGTGCTCCAGGAACCGCAGCTCACCCCCGGGCCGCAGCACCCGCCTGGCCTCGGCCAGCGCCTGGCCGACATCGGGAACCGAGCACAGGACCAGGCAGAACACCACGGCGTCGGCACTGGCGTCGAGCGCCGGCAACCGGCTCGCCGTCCCCGCGCTCACCTCCACGGGTACCGGCGCGGCCGCGGCCGAGGCGGCGGCGTGCCGCCGCAGCAGGGCCTCCGGCTCCACCGCCAGCACCCGCGTGACGGCCGGCGGATAGTGCGCGAAGTTCGCGCCGTCCCCCGCCCCGACCTCCACGACCTGCCCTGACAACCCCGCCAGCAGGGCGCGGCGGTGCTCGGTCATCCCCCGGCGGTCCATGGTCTGCCGCTGACGCGGCCACATCCTGGCGAAGAGCTTCGGCATTACTCCATTAGACCCGCATAAGATCGTCCGCATGGCGACGAGGCTGGTGCAGATTCACATGAAAGCCGCGGACGACGACGCGGTCGGCCGTTTCTGGGCGCAGGCCCTCGGCTGGGGCGTCTCCAGCGAAGGCCCGGGCGTGACCAACCTCGAACCCGAGGGCTTCGTCTACCCCGACCCGACGGCCGTCTGCATCGACGTCGTCCACGACCCCAACCCCAAGACGGTCAAGAACCGCGTCCACCTCGACCTGGCCACCACCTCGGCCGCCCACCAGGCCGACCTGGTCGCCCGCCTGCGCTCCCTCGGCGCGACCCCCATCGACATCGGCCAGGGCGAGGTGCCCTGGACGGTCCTCGCCGACCCCGAGGGCAACGAGTTCTGCGTGCTCGAACCCCGGGAGATCTACCGCGACACCGGCCCCGTCGCCGCCGTCGTCGTCGACTGCGCCGACCCGCGCGCCATGGCGCGATTCTGGGACGAGGCGATCGACTGGACCCTCCACGAGGTCACCGACGACCACGCCCGGCTGCGCTCCGCCAAGGGCGTCGGCCCCTACCTGGAGTTCGTCCGCACCCCCGACGCGAAGACCGTGAAGAACCGCGTCCACCTCGACCTGCGACCCTACCCCGGCGACGGGCAGGCGGCCGAGGCCGCCCGCATCCGCGCGCTCGGCGCCGTCGACATCAACATCGGCCAGGTCGACGTGCCGTGGACCGTCTTCGCCGACCCCGAGGGCAACGAGTTCTGCGTGCTGACCCCGATGTGAGAAACACCGCTCAGAAATCCGCCGCCGCGTCGTCAGTCCTGGTAGCCCCTCGCCGCCCTCGGAAGGATTGACGACCATGACCGACGCCAGACCGCTCGGCGACGACGAGGCCGCGTTCATCGCGGCGGCCCGCTCGAACGACGCGGCACCGTTCACGCTCATCACCGAACGCTACCGGCGTGAGCTGCAGGTGCACTGCTATCGGATGCTCGCGAACTACGAGGACGCCCAGGACCTGACGCAGGAGACGTTCCTGCGGGCATGGCACAAGCGGGAGTCGTTCAAGGGCCACGCCGCCCTGCGGACCTGGTTGTACCGGATCGCGACGAACGCCTGCCTCGACTTCCTGGACAAGCGCGACGACCGCACACCCGCGCCCGCCGAACTGCCGGGCGCCGGCTCCGAAGTGCTCTACCTGCAGCCCTACCCCGACCGGATGCTCCCGGAGGACCCGCAGGAATCGGTGGTGGCGCGCGAGACGATCGAGCTGGCCTTCATCGTCGCCGTCCAGCACCTGCCGCCGCGGCAGCGGGCGGTGTTCGTCCTGCGCGACGTCCTCGGCTGGCCGGCGTCGGAGGCCGCCAACGCCCTTGAGCTGACCGTGCCATCGGTGACCAGCGCACTGCAGCGGGCCCGCGTGACGATGCGCACGCGGCTACCCGACCACCGCCTCGACTGGCGCAGCCCCGCCAGGCACGAGTTGTCGGACGACGAGCGCGGCGTGGTGAAGTCGTACATGGAGGCCCATGAGCGCAACGACCTCGACGGGCTGACCGCCCTGCTGCGCGACGACCTGCGCTTCGTGATGCTGCCCGAGGCGGGCACCCTGACCGTCACGGCCAAGGACGCGGTGGACGGCTGGGTCACCGGTGGGCTCTTCCAGCGCGGCTACGACGACTGGCGCTGCGTCGCCACGACGGTCAACCGCATGCCCGCCGCCGCACTGTACCGCCGCACCCCCGGCGACCCGGAACACCGCTTGTTCACCATCGCGGCCCTGCACATCGTCGACGGGAGGATCGCCGAACTCACCGGATTCGACGCCCGCGACAAACCATGGCTGGGCCTGCCCGTGACGCTGTGATCGGAGGAGTGCTCATCGCCTCGTCTCGTATCGGGTCAGCACCACGCCGCCGGGAAATGTCCGCGTCTCGACCAGCTTCAGGTTCACCCAGCCGTCCAGCGCGGTGAAGAACGGCGTGCCGCCGCCCACCAGGACCGGCACGGTGACCAGCGCGTACTCGTCGATCAGCCCGGCCCGCATGGCCGCCCCGGCGAGCGTCGCGCCGCTGATGTCCATCGGGCCGCCGTCTTCGGCCCTGAGCCGGGCGATCTCGGCGACCGCGTCGCCGGTGACCAGGCGGGTGTTCCAGTCGACCTTGTCGATCGTCGATGAGAACACCACCTTCGGCATGTCCCGCCAGAGGCGCGCGAATCCGGCCTCCGCCGGGGTGGCGCCGGGCCGCTGGTCGCCGGTCGGCCAGTGGGAGCTCATCATTTCCCACACCTTGCGCCCGTACAGCGTCAGTTCGCTCGCCCGCATCTGGTCGTACCACCACTGGAACAACTCGGCGCTCGGCGACGAGTCGGGTCCCTCCCCGCCACCCCAGCCGATGTCGTCGCCGGGCGCGGCGATGTAGCCGTCCAGGGTCACGTTCATGCCGAAGAACAGTTTCCGCATCGTGCCAGCCTTCCGTGAGTCGATTTCACACGTACAGACGGGCGCGGCGCGAAAACCTAATCGGTGCGCGATCCGCTACGGCTTCGCCCGGCCGGCCACCCGAGCATGTCTCCCCCGCGCCACGCCCGCCCGCCGGTCCTGGGCGTGCCGGTGCTTGCTCAGCACGGGAGGACGCTCGCGGAGGGCAGATCTCACCCTTCAACGGCCGGAGCGGACCTGAGCTCGGCCGCGACCGCCCGCTCCCGCAGCACGGCCGCCTCCGTACGCGCCGACTCCAGCTCCGACCGCAGGTCACCCAGCCGCGCCCGCTCCAGCGCGAGTTCGGCACGCAACGTGGCGACGCTCTCCTGAGCGGCCGCGTGTTCGCCGCGAAGCCGGGTCACCTCGGCCTGGGCCGCCTCCCCGGCAACCCGGAGTGCGGCCACCTCGGCCTGGCAGGTGTTCAGCTCCGCAGCCAGCACGTCCCGATCCTTCCGGGCCTGAGCCATCGCCTTCTCGGATTCACCCAGCAACCCGGTGACCCGGGCCACCTCCGCCCTGGCCTCGGCCGCACTCGCGGCGGCGTCGGCTCGCGCCTGGTCGGCGGCCTCCGCCCGCGTGACGGCCCGATCACGCTCGGACTCGGCCGCGTCGGCACGCGCCGCCGCCGCCGCGGCCGCCTTCTCGGCGGTGGCCACGTCTTTGCGCGCCTCCAGAACGTCCCTCTGCGCCGCGGCCGCCTTGGCCTCCGCCCGCCGGGCCTTCTTCTCGGCCTCCGTGGCCGCCGCACGAGCCTCCTGCGTCTCGGCCTCCGCGTGATCCCGCCGCGCCTCGGCCTGCTCGGCCCGCCGCCGCGCCTCGTCGGCGGCCTGCTTGGACACCCGCTCGGTCGCCGCCGCCTCGCGGAGCGCGGCCAGCGCCTGCTCCCGCGCGTTCTCGGCGTCGGTGAACGCGTTGTCCCGCTCGGCCGCCGCCTCCTCGGCACGCTGCTCGGCCTGCTGGGCGTTCCTCCGCGCGTCCTCGGTGGCGGCGCGCGCGAGCCGTACCTGCTCGAAGGCCTGCTCCCGCTCCGCACGCGCGACGGCGACCCGGGTGTGCGCCTCGGCCTGCACCGCACTGAGCCGCGCCTCGACACCGGCCGGCGAGAGCTCGTCGGCGAGCACCTGGGCCAGCGGGGCTATCGCCGCGGCCAGGCCTTTCTCCATGCGCTCGTAGAGTTCCTCGGCGCGGGCCAGGGATCCGTCGAGGCCGGGGGTGGCGCGGCGTAGTTCGCGGGATTTCTTGGCGGCGGCCTGGCAGTCGGTCTCGGGACAGTACTCCTTCGGGCGGCCTCGGCCTTGCCGTTGCTCCAAGGGCCTGCCGCAGTGCTTGCACGTCACGAAGATCACCCTAGCATTTTCGATTTTCTGGAAACAGAAAATCGAAAATTGAGATCCGTTGTGTCGGGGGTGTAGATGATCTTCCAACATAATCCTCGTTATGTTGATGTACGGTGCTGCTGTCCACGGGGAGCTCAGATCGCGGTTGTCCTGGCTCAGTGATAGTGATGCCGACTCACCGAACCTGATGCGAAGGGAGCCTGAATCTGACGCCGCGGCTCAGCGAACCTGACGCTCAGCTCGGCGATGCTCCCGCTCCGAACGTGTCGGTGGCCGCCCGCCCGTCGCTCTATGCCGCGACCGACTGGGCCCTGGACGGCGAGACGGGCCTGGTCATCGGTCCGGAGGCGGGACCGGTCGCGGCGTACCCGCCGAGCCTGGACACACGCACGATCACCGCGATCCTGGCCTTGAGGAAACCGTGATCAGGCCCGGTCATGCTCACGAACATGGTGATCGTCAAGCGATCGGCCGGCGGGGCCGCGGCCGGGAGTCTCGTCTGCATCGTGGTCCTGCTGGTCGCCCTCGCCCCGTTCTGGCTTCCGCTTCCGCTGCCCACACTGTTCTTGACGGCCCCTCTTGCGGTCCCCGCCAGGGTGATCGTGGCCGGGCCTCTTCTCCGTGCGTTCCAGGTGCGGCCCGCGTGGCCGGCGGCCCTGCTGGGATGCGTCCTGTCCCTGGCTGGGATCCATCTGGTCCGCCAGTACGAGTATGCGTCGAACCTGCTGGTGGCGGCGGTCGTGGTCGCGGCCTACGGGGTGGCGGCGGCCGTTTCCCCTGGTGGCGCGCCATCTTTTGTGGGCGCGCAGGGCCAGCCGGGCGGCCTCGGTGCCGGGCTGGCCGGTGTGCCCGGACAGCCGGTGCATGGTGCGGATGGCGGCGATGGCCTGCTCGATGCTGTCCGGGGCCTGATCCTCGGCGCACAGCGCGGCGGAGTATTCGGCCAGGGTGTGGCCGGTGGCGGGTAGCGGGACGCCACGATGGTGTACGACGCCGATGGGGAACGCTTGATCCGCCGCGACTCTGACGGCACCGCGACCCGCTACCTGGGCTCGATGGCAATTTCCGTCAGCGGCACTACGCCGCTCCAGACGGCGAAACGGTCGCGATCCGCACCGCCGGCGCCGACCTCACCTGGTTGCTGTCTGGACTGCACAGTTCAACGCAACTCTCCATTCCGACACCGCGCGATGTCATCCACACCATCAACGGTAAAGGCCTCGACGCGCTGGACCGTAAATGGGGAGGTGGCCATTCCCGCCTGATCACACAGGATTCACCAGAGCATGAATTCGATCGTGCAGGACGCAGTTCTTTGGAACGTACGCCACGCGTGGTCGCCAAATAGATCAGCGGTAACGCCGGATGTGCCAGCCAGTTCCCTGAACGGCGCTTAGCGGGGCAATCCGGACGACCTCGCCGGTGTGCGGGGCGTGGACCACCTGCTCGGTCGTCCTCCGTCCCTCCTAAAGAGGGGCAGCCAAGGCGGGGACCGGGTCTCCCGGCCATTGGTGAGTTTGGCCGCAAGCTCCTCATCGGAGTGGCTGCCGCCTTCACCCGATGCGTCGCATGGGTGCTGCGGGCAGACCCAGGCACCCAAGTGGAAATTGTTGGCTTGAGTGTCGTGGTGAGCAGGTGCCCGATCGTCTTTCAAGTGAGGCTTGGCTCAGCCGACCCGTGTGCACAGCGGGCAGGGGTCTCGCCCGCTCACGCTCCTGAAGGAGCACGGAAAGATCCACTCAGTGGAGGAAGAAGGCACATCATGCATCCGATGTTGAACACGATCGACATCGTGGTCTCCGACATGGCGGCGTCCGTGGAGTTCTACGCCCGGCTGGGGCTCGACTTCAAGCTCGACCCGCACTCCCCCGAGCACGCCGGCTGCGACCTGCCCAACGGTCTGCACCTCATGCTCGACACCGAGGCCTTCCGCACCCCGTTCCTGCCCGGCTGGAAGGCCCCGGTCGGCGGCCCGCGCACCCTGCTGTGCTTCCAGTTCGAAAGCCCGGCCGAGGTCGACGCCGCCTACGCGGAGCTGACCGCAGCCGGATACAAGGGCCTGGCCGAGCCGTTCGACGCCTTCTGGGGTCATCGGTACGCCACCATCGCCGACCCCGACGGCAACGGCGTCGACCTCTACGCGACGCTGCCGGCCTGACGAGACGACCGAGGTAAGGGGGGAACCGAAGGTGAAGTACGTCCTGATGTTCGTGGAGACCGAAGAGTTCGCCAAGGAACTGGAGGCGATGGGCGCGCTGGAGCGCGAGGACGCCTACGCGGCGGTCGGCCGCTGGTTCGCCGAACACGCCACCAAGATCACCCACCACACCCATCTGGCTCCGGTGCACACCGCGACCACGATGCGGCTGCGGCGGGGCGACGAACCGGTGGTGACCGACGGGCCGTTCGTGGAGGGCAAAGAGGTGGTCACCGGGTTCGCCGAGGTCGAGGTGGCCGACCTCGACGAGGCGCTGAAGATGGCCAGATCCTGGCCCGCGTGCCCGATCGTGGAGATCCGCCCCGCCTCATGACCGGTGCCAACTCCGAGCGGGTGAGCCAGGAGGCGCTGGCCCGGGTGGTGCGTGACCACGCGGGCCGGCTCGCCGCCTCCCTCGTCTCGCTGCTCGGCGACTTCTCGGCGGCCGAGGATCTCGTCCAGGACGCGGTGGAGACCGCACTGCGGCGCTGGCCGGTGGAAGGGGTGCCAGACCGCCCGGACGCGTGGTTGTTCACCGTCGCCCGTCGGCGCGGGCTCGATGTGCTGCGCAGGGAGACGAACTACCGCGCCAAGCTCGCGCAGCTCCAGTGGGTCGAGCCGGCCCCGAAGGATGATCGGCTGCAGCTGATCTTCACCTGCTGCCATCCCGCGCTGTCCCTCGAGGCCAGGATCGCGCTGACGCTCCGGGTGGTGTGTGGCCTGAGTACCGCGCAGATCGCCGCCGCGTTTCTGGTGCCGGAGACCACCGTGGCGCAGCGGCTGACGCGCGCCAAACGGAAGATCACCGAAGCGGGTATCCCCTACCGGATCCCGGACGGCGGCGACCTGTCCGAGCGGCTCGACGGCGTGCTCGCCGTCATCTACCTGCTGTTCAACGAGGGCTACCTGTCCAGCGGCGGGACTCGGGCGCAGGCCCGCGACCTCGTCGACGACGCCGAATGGCTGGCCAGCCTGCTGGCCGGGCTCATGCCGGACGAACCGGAGGTGGCGGGGCTGCTGGCGTTGATCCGGCTGCATCGAGCGCGTGGCGCCGCCCGGTTCGACGACCGGGAACAGCTCGTGCTGCTCGCTGACCAGGATCGCGGCTTGTGGGACCACGAGGCGATCGGCGCGGCCACCGCGCTGCTGGTGCGCGCCGCGCGGGCCCACCGGCGGCCAGGTCCCTACCAACTGCAGGCGGCGATCGCCGCCTGCCACGCCGAGGCCGAGAGCTTCGAGAGCACCGACTGGCCGCAGATCGTGGTCCTGTACGACATGCTGCTGCACCTGGCGCCCTCGCCGATCACCCGGCTGCACCGGGCGATCGCCCTGCGATATGCCGTCAGCCCGGAGGCGGCGCTGGACGAACTGAAGGACCTCGATCGGGACCTGGAGAACTATCCGCTGCTCCACGCCACCCGCGCCGAACTCCTGCGCGCGCTGGGCCGGAGTCAGGAGGCCAGGGAGTGCGATGAGCGGGCGCTGGCGCTGACCGCCAACCCCGCTCAGCAGGCACTGCTGGCAGAACGGCTGAGCTGGAACTGACTCCTCAGGCGGCGGGACGTATCTCCACGACCGGGCAGGCGGGCCATGCCCGCGCCAGCCGCAGGGCTTCGTCGAGGTCGGCGACCTCGATCTCGGCGTAGCCGCTGAAGGTTTCCGGGCCGTCGCCGACCGTCCCGTCGATGATCGCCTCAGACCGTACAGTAGTGGCGGTATGGGGGTGCTTCAGGCTAGTCCAATGGGTGATCTTGTCGGCGTTCTCGGCTAACCACCGTCCGACGGCCTCGAAGGCGATGTCCTGTTCGGCCTCGTACGACTCGGTTTCGAAGAACATCAGGACGTACTTCACGGCGATCCTCCCTGGCGATGGCGTTCATCAGGAAGACGATCGGAAACCGGGCTTATACGACATGAGCGAAGATTTCCGAGACTCGGTCGATCTCCGCCTCGGTCGTCCAGCGGCCGAGGGAGAACCGGATCGCGGACAGGGCACGGGCGCGGTCGAGGCCCATGGCCGTGAGTACCGCGGACGGTTCGGGGTCGCCGGTGTGACAGGCCGATCCGGTCGCGGCGGCCAAGCCAGGCAAGTCGGCGAGCAGGTCACGGGCGATGATCCCGGGAAGGCTGACGTTCAGCGTGCCGGGCAGGCGATGGTCGGGATGGCCGTTCAGCCGGACCCCGCCGGGCCAACCGGCGTCGAGCCGGTCGAAGAGGCGGTCGCGCAGTCTGCCGATCCGGGCGGCTTCGACGGCCAGACCCTCTCCCGCCAGGCGGGCGGCCTCGCCGAGGGCGACGGCGAAGGCGACGTTCTCGGTTCCGGACCGGCGGCCCGCCTCCTGACCCCCTCCGGGGATCAGCGGTTGGAGGGTGACGCCGTGGCGGACGTACAGGGCGCCGACGCCCTTGGGCGCGTAGAACTTGTGCCCGGCGACGGTGAGCAGGTCGACGCCCAGGTCGGAGACCGAGACGGGGATCTTGCCGACCGCTTGGGCGGCGTCGGTGTGGAACAACGCGCCGTGCTCGTGCGCGATCGAGGCGAGTTCCGCGACGGGCTGGATCGTGCCGGTCTCGCCGTTGGCGAGCATCACCGACACCAGCCGGGTCGCCGGGGTGAGCACCCGGTGCAACTCGGCCGGGTCGACGCGGCCGAATCGGTCGACGGACAGCAGGGTGACCCGGATGCCCGTCCGTTCGAGGGCGGCGCAGGTGCGGAGCACCGCCGGGTGTTCGCTCACCTGAGTGATCAGATGATCGCCGGGAGCCAGGGCGGGGCCGCGCAGGGCGAGGACGTCGGACTCCGAGCCGCCGCCGGTGAAGACGATCTCGCCGGGTTCCGCGCCGATCAGCGCCGCCACCAAGGCCCGCGCCTCGCCGAGGGCCTCGCGGGGCTCCTCGGCGTAGACGCCCGTGGTCGACGGGTTGCCGAAGTGGAGGTCGAGGTACGGCCGGGCCGCCTCCGCCACCCGCGGGTCGACCGGGGTGGTGGCGTTGTGGTCGAGGTAGACGACGTCGTCGCGGAGACCCGGTGGTCTCATGAGGCGACCGGCAGTCCCTCGGCGTGCCACTGCGGCCATCCGTCGGCGAGCAGGCGCGCCTCGAATCCGTTGGCGCGCAGCAGCCGGACGGCCTCGGGCGCCATCACGCAGAACCGGCCGCGGCAGTAGGCCACGATCAGGCTCTCCTTCGGGAGTTCGGCCAGGCGGGCGGCGAGCTGGTCGTGCGGGATGGACAACGCTCCGGCGATGTGGCCGGCGGCGTACTCCTCGGCCGGGCGCACGTCGACCACGACGACCTCACCGCGGGCGATCAGCTCGGCCAGATCTCCCCGTCCGACCGGCTGTAGTGCGGAGACGTCGCCCAGGTAGTCGCGGGCCGCCTTCTCCGCGTCCGGAAGGGTCTCGGTCGCCATCGCCTTGAGCGACTCGACGAACTCGAGGACGGAGGTGTCGGCCACCCGGTAGAAGATCTTCACTCCGTCGCGCCGGGTCCGCAACAGGCCGGCGTGCTGAAGCACCTTGAGCTGGGCAGAGGTGTTGCTGAGCTTCCAGCCGCAGGAGGTGGCCAGGTCGTCGACGCTGCGTTCGCCCTGGGCCAGGACGTCGATCAGTTCCAGCCGCAGGGGGTTGGCCAGGGCCTTGCCCATACGCGCGAACTGTTCGTAGAGAAGAAGCTTGCGCTCGCGGTCGCTCATCTATAATCCTCCAAATACTTATGGAATATCGTATCAGCCGTCCGGGAGGTAGCACAGTGGACACGAACGTCATCCCGCTTGTGGACGAGGGCCTCGGCAACACGGCTTACCTCACCGCCCTGGGCGACGGGCGCGCGTTAGCGGTGGACGCCTCCCGTGACCTGCGGCAACTCAGGGCCGCCGCCGAACGCCGGGGGCTGAAGATCGCCTACGCCGCCGAGACCCATCTCCACGCCGACTTCCTGTCCGGGGCCCGCCAGCTGGCGGCCGACGACGGGGCGACGATCCTCGCCTCGGCCATGGGCGACCGCGAGTTCCCCCACGTGGGCCTGCACGACGAGGAGGAGGTCGACCTCGGCGGGCTGACGCTGCGCATCCTGACCACCCCGGGACACACCCTGGAGCACATCGTGTACGTGCTCCTCGACGGCGACCGGCCGCTCGGTGTCTTCACCGGGGGTTCCCTGATCGTCGGCTCGGCCGCCCGGACCGACCTCGTCGACCCCGACCGGACGGTCGAACTCGCCCACCTGCAGTACGCCTCGTTGCAGCGCCTGATCACGCTGCCGGACGCCACCCACGTCTGGCCCACCCACGGGGCCGGTTCGTTCTGCTCGGCGCCCCCAGGGGCGGAGCGCACGTCCACGATCGGGACCGAGAAACGCACCAACACCCTGCTGCGTTCGGACGGCCCCGACGCCTTCGCCGCGAACCTGGTCGCCGGGCTCGGCTCGCATCCCTCCTACTTCGCCGACCTGCCCGAGGTGAACCGCAGGGGGCCGGTCGTAGTCGGCGAACGGCCGTCATTGCAGCCGGTCGGCCCTGAGGAGGTGGCGCGCGCGGGTGGCGTCGTGGTCGACGTCCGGCCGGTGCTCGACTTCGCGCGCGGGCACGTGCCGGGTTCGGTGTCGAATCCGCTGCGCGGGCAGTTCGCCACGTGGCTGGGCTGGACCGTGCCCGCCGGTACGCCGGTGGCGTTCGTGCGCAATCCGGCGCAGGACCCCGACGAGATCGTGTGGCAGGCGCTCAAGGTCGGCTACGACGCCGTCCTCGGCGAGCTGACCGACGAGTGGAGGGCGGTCGCCGAGAGCGTCGAGGTGATCGGCCCCGCCGAAGTGGGCGCCGACCAGGTGATCGACGTGCGCCAGGAGTCGGAGTTCGCGACCGGTCACCTGCCGGGCGCGCGGAACGTGGAACTCGGCGGGATCGAGGCGCTCACGCCGGGCGAGGAGCCTCTCGTGGTGATGTGCGGCCACGGTGAGCGCGCCGCGACGGGGGCTTCCCTGCTCATCCGTCGTGGGCACCGGAAGGTGCGCATCCTGTCGGGCGGGCCCGGCGACTGGTCGCGCCTCACCGGCATGGCGCTGGAGCACGGCCGATGACAGGTGCGCCTCGCCTCGGCCTGCGCGCGAACCTCCCTCAATTCACTCTGCTCGTCGTCGTCAACGCGCTGGTCGGCGGCATGCTCGGTCAGGAACGCACCGTCGTGCCCCTGCTGGCCGAGCAGGTGTTCACCCTCAGCGCCCACACAGCACTTCTGACGTACATCCTGGCCTTCGGTCTTTCGAAGGCGGTCACCAACCTGTTCTCGGGTTCGTTGTGCGACCGTTTCGGCCGCAGGCCGGTTCTGGTCGCGGGCTGGCTGGTCGGGCTGCCGGTGCCGCTGCTGATCATCTGGGCGCCCGGGTGGGAGTGGGTGATCGCGGCGAACGTGCTGCTCGGGATCAACCAGGGGCTCACCTGGTCGGCCACGGTCATCATGAAGATCGACCTGGTCGGCCCCGAACGCCGGGGCCTGGCCATGGGGTTCAACGAGTCGGCTGGCTACCTGGCCGTAGCGGTGACCGCCCTGGTCACCGGCTACCTGGCAGAGCTGTACGGGCTGCGGCCCGCGCCCTTCCTCCTCGGCCTGGCCTACGCGGTGATCGGCCTCGGGCTGTCCGCCGTCTGGGTCCGGGAGACCCGGGGATTCGTGTCACTGGAGGCAAGCGGAACCGACCGGCGCTCGCTCCGGGAGATCTTCGTGACGACCAGCTTCCGCGATCCCTCGTTGTCCTCGGTCAGCCAGGCGGGCCTGGTGAACAACCTGAACGACGGCGTGGCGTGGGGCCTGTTCCCCGTCCTGTTCATGGTCGAGGGGCTGAGCCTCGCCGAGATCGGTGTTCTGACGGCCACGCTCCCCGCCGTGTGGGGGTTGGGCCAGATCGCCGCCGGCGCGTTGTCCGACCGCTGGGGGCGGAAACGCCTGATCACCGGCGGGATGTTGCTCCAGGGGGCGGCGCTGGCGTGGATCGCCGCCGCGGACGACTTCGCGCCCTGGGCGGTCGCCGCCGCCCTGGTCGGAGCGGGCACCGCCATGGTCTACCCCACGTTGCTGGCGGCCGTGGCCGACGTCGCGCACCCGTCGTGGCGGGCCCGCGCCGTGGGGGTCTATCGGTGGTGGCGCGACTTCGGATTCGCGGTGGGCGCGGTCGCCGCCGGGCTGCTCGCCGACTCCTTCGGCGTGCGCGTCGCGGTGGTCGTCACCGCCGCGGTGACCGTAATGTCCGGCCTGGTGGTGGCCGTACGGATGCGGGAGACACGGCCGGGTCCAGGCGCGGTCAAAGCTTCGCTTTAGATTCATATAGCTGGGTGTTAGGCTTGAAAAATCTATAGCTGGCTCTGCGCCGTGCAGGAGGCGTCATGACCGACCCCGTAGAGACCGTTCCCCGCCGTTCGCTTCTCCTGGGCGCCGCCCTGGCGGGCGGCGGGCTGCTCACCGGCGCGTGCACGAACGCGAACGCCGGTGCGGGCGCTTCCGGAGGCGCTCCGGCACCCGCGTCCGCGAAGTTCGACCCGCGTGACTGGACGTCGGTGCGGGCGCAGTTCCCGCTGACCCCGAACCTGGCGCACTTCTCGGCGTTCATGTTGTCCTCCCATCCGGCCCCGGTGACCGCCGCGATCACCAAGTTCCGGCAGGGACTGGACGCCAACCCGATCGAGTTCGGCATGGGCATGGCCGACTTCGAGTTCAGCTCCCAGGCCCGCCAGGCGCTGGCCAAGTACATCGGCACCCAGCCCAACGAGATCGCGCTCACCGACAGCGCGACCATGGGCATCGGCCTGCTCTACGGGGGGCTGGCGCTCAAGGAGGGCGACGAGATCCTCACCACCTCCCACGAGTTCTACTCCACCTATGAGGCGGTGCGGCTGCGGGCGACGGCCACCGGCGCGAAGGTGCGCACCATCCGGCTCTACGACGACCCCGCCCAGGCGAAGGCCGACCAGATGGTCGCGCGGGTGAAGGCCGCGATCACCTCGAAGACGCGGGTGCTGGCGATGACCTGGGTGCACTCGATCACCGGCGTGAAGATCCCGGTCAAGCAGATCGCCGCCCTGCTCGCGACCGTCAACGCCGGCCGGAGGGAGCCCGACCGGGTGCTGCTGTGCGTCGACGGCGTGCACGGCTTCGCCGCCGAGGCCGCCACCATGAAGGACCTGGGCGCCGACTTCTTCGTCACCTCGACGCACAAGTGGCTGTTCGGACCGCGCGGCACGGGCTTCGTCTGGGGCACCCCGGCGGCGTGGCGGCGGCACCGGCAGATCATCCCGAGCTTCTCGATGCCGGCCTTCCAGGGCTGGTTCACCGGCCAGCCTCCGGGCGGCGCACCCGGCGACCTGGCCACGCCGGGCGGCTACCACACCTTCGAGCACCGGTGGGCGCTGCCCGCCGCCGTGGAGTTCCACACGGCGATCGGTCCCGCGCGGGTGGCCGAGCAGATCAAAACCCAGAGCGAGCAGCTCAAGGCCGGGCTCGCGGGCCTGCGGCACGTGCGCCTGGTCACGCCCCGGTCGGCCGAGGTGTCGGCGGGCGTCATCTGCTGCGCGGTCGAGGGCATGCACCCGGAGGCCGTGGTGGAGCGCCTGGTCAAGGAGCACCAGGTCGCGGCGGCGGCGACACCGTACCGGGAGACCTATGTGCGGTTCGGGCCGAGCATGGTGACCACGTCGCAGGAGGTCGACAAGGCCGTGCGCGCGATGGCGGCGCTGGCCTGAGACGCGAAGGGAACCGGCCGGGCCCCTGGGCGCCCGGCCGGTTCCGTCTTTCCGGGGTCAGACGTTGATGGTCCGGTCGGCCCACATCGTCCAGGTGGCCAGTTCCTTCATCGAGGAGCGGTGGGTGCCGTTCGCGACGTTCGCCTCGTTGATGCCGCGGGCGTCCAGGCAGGTGCCGCAGGAGCCGATCTCGGCGTTCTTGGTGACCAGGCCGCGGATCATGTTGCCCACGTTGTAGTAGCCGTCAGGGGTCTTCTGCCCGGCCATCACCGCGGAGACGGCGTCGCCGAACATGAAGACCTTGACCTCGTTACCGTCGTCCTCCAGCATCTGCCGGGCCCACCGGATGCCGTTGTAGGTGCGCTCGCTGCCGTAGGGGGCGTCGTGCAGGACGAAAAGAATCCTCATCGCTTGCTCCTCCAGAAGGATCGAATCGCGGACGGCACCACGCCGCCCGAACGCTCGGAGGCCGCCCCGAGGCGCCCCCGGAAAATCTTCGAGATCCGGTCCACGGCGATGACGAGGATCACCACCGAGGCCATGAGCGTGGCCAGTTCCTGGTAGCGGAACAGGTGCAGCGCGATGCCGAGGGCCTGGCCGATGCCGCCCGCCCCGACGAAGCCGATGACCACGGAGCTACGGATGTTGCACTCCCACTGGTAGAGGATCTGGGAGGCGATCACCGCACGCGCCTGCGGCACGATGCCGAGCAGGGCCGTGGTGAGCCGGGAGCCGCCCGTCAGCCGCATCGCCTCCACCGGGCCGGGGTCGACGGCCTCCAACTGCTCGGAGCAGAGTTTGGCCAGCACCCCCGCCGAGTGCAGGGCGATCGCGTAGACGCCCGCCGCCGGGCCGAGCCCGACCGTCGCGACGAACAACAACGCCCACAGGAGTTCGTGGACGCTGCGCAGGGTGGTCGCGACGGTCCGCGCGCCGGCCGACAGCCAGCGCGGGGCCTGCACGTTCCCGGCCATCAGCACCGCGAGCGGAAGGCCGATCAGGACGCCGAGCAGCAGCGCCGCCACCGAGATCTGGATGGTCTCCACGGCCGCCGTGGCGACCCGGCCGAGCAGGTCGGCGTCCAGGTCCGGCGGGAACAGGCCGCCGACGATCTGGACGGCGCCCTCCCGGCCCTCGATCAGGGAGCCGAGACCGATGCCGGTGCCCGCGACGGACCAGCCGATGACGACCAGTGCGACGAGCGTGAGCACGACGCGGGGAGCACGCCGCGGCGCGGGTGGCAGGGCCGTCGTCACGCGTTCCTGCTGCAGTGTCATGACCTCAGCTCCGCCGGTCCGCCGTAGATCTGCTCCAGCCGCCGGGCGTCGGGCGGGTCTCCGTCGTGGACGACCAGACCGTCGCGCAACGCCACGACGCGGTCGAACCGGCGGGCGACGTCGAGGTCGTGGGTGGTGGCGATGAGCGTGGCGCCGCTGCCGTCCAGATGGTCGAGGGCGACCGCCGCGCGTACCGGGTCGAGACCTGAGGTGCACTCGTCGGCGAGCAGCAGGCCAGGTGCGGTGAACAGGGCGCGGGCCAGTGCGACGCGCTGCCTCTCCCCGCCGGACAGGCGCTCGACGCGGGTGCGCAGTAACGGGGTGATGTCGTGGATGGCGGCCAGCTCGGCCAGCCGGGCGGCGAACCGCGCCGGCACCCCTCCGGCGAGCACCACGGCCCAGTCGGCCGGCCGCCAGGCGTGCGCGACCCCGGCCAGGATGTTGGTACGCGCGGTGAGCCCGACGATCAGGTCGTCGCGCTGGCGTACACATCCGATGCGGCGGCGCAGCCGGGTGACCTCGGCGCGGCGTCCGAACGGGTCGGCGCCGTCGATCGCGACCTCCCCCTCCGAAGGGCGCACGGCGCCGATGATGACGCGGAGCAGGGTCGTCTTGCCCGCGCCCGATGGACCGAGCAGCGCGACCCGCTCCCCCGGCCCGACCTTGAGATGCACACCGGACAGGACGGTGCGACCGGCGAAGGCCACCGTGACCCCGCCGACGTGCACCTCCATCGCCTGTACGGTCATGGCTGTCCTTGCTTGGGGGTCAGCAGCCCGAGGCCGGCGGCCTGTTCGCGTACCTCGTCGTAGTCCGCGGCGGTGACGGGGGCGTACTTCTTGGCCCTCATCAGGTCGAGCAGTTCCGGCTGGTCGATCGCGAGGAAGGCGTCGGTGACGGCCGTGCGCGCCGCCTCGGGCAGATCGGGATGGGCCACCCACGGGTAACCCATGACCTCGCGCGTCTCGATCACCTGCAGCGCACCCTTCTCGACGCTGCCCTGCTTCTCCAGGCGGTGCAGGATGCGCAACTCGATGCCGCCCGCGTCGACGTCGCCCTTCGCGACGGCCTGCGCGGTGGCGTCGTGGCCGCCGGTGAAGGTGACCGCCTTGAGCGGCGGGCAGGCCATCATGTCGCCGGTGTCGCAGCGGGCCCCCGCCTGGGTGATCATGATCCGGGGGTAGAGGCTGCCGGAGGTGGAGCTGATGTCGCCGAAGGCGAAGGTGCCGCCGCCCGCGACGACGTCCTTGGTGGTCTTGTACGGCGACCCGGCCTTCACCACCACGGCCGAGAGGTATTCGGGCGTCCCGGTCTCCTGGTCGACCTCGGTGACCAGAGGCACGATCTTCGTCTGCGCCTCGGCCTGGACGTAGGTCAGCCCGCCCAGGTAGGCGACGTCGAGCTTCCCGGCGGACAGGGCGGCTACCACGCCGGCGTAGTTGGTGGCCACGAACAGCTCCACCTCGGTGCCGAGCTTGCTTGCGAGGTAGGCGCGGAAGGGTTCGTACTGGGCGCGCTGCTTCTCCGGGGAGATGTTGGGCACCACGCCCACCCGCAGCTTTGCCGGGATCCCGGCGGCCAGGTGGGCGGTGTGCCCGCCGGTGCCGCAGCCGACGGCGGCCAGCAGCAGGACGGTGACGGCGGCGAGCAGTCTCCTGGTCATCGTCCCTCCCCGCCGGGCAGGACGAACGGCGCGACCGGGGCGAGCTCGACGCCGAGCGTGCTGGCGCCGATCAGCTCCTTGCCGGTGCGGTTGTTGATGGGCATGAACAGGCCCGCCTGCACGTCGCGCCAGATGCGCTCATAAGCCGAGCCGCGCCGGTAGGCGGCCCCGCCGACGACGTCGATCAACCGGTTGACCACGGCCGCGGCGTTGTTGGTGCAGACGTTCTTGACCAGCGCGCAGCGGGCCAGTCCTTCCTGTACGGGTAACTGGGCGACCAGCGCACCGCTCATGACGTCGGCGGCGTGCCGCTGGAGCATGGCCCTGCTGGTCTCGATGGCGATCTCGGCGTCGGCGATCGCGTCCTGGGTCCGGCTGTCACGCTCCAGGCCGTTGCGGCGGGCCAGGTCGACGGCCCAGTCGAGGGCGGCCACGGCGAGGCCTGTGTAGACCGCGCCGAAGCTGGGCGTGGTCCACGAAAGGATCATGTCGAGCACCTGGACGTCGAAGTGGCCGACCGGGATCGACTGCAGCACGGCCATGTCGGGCACGAACAGTCCGTCGAACACGATGTCGTCACTGCGGGTGGCCCGCATGCCGAGGGTGTCCCAGGTCGGCTCGATCGTCACGCCCGGGGTGCTCGGGTCGACCATCACGATCAGCACCTTCGGCCCGTCGGGGGCCTCGTCCCAGCGGGCGGTCGCGGCCCACATGGTGGCGATGGCGCTGTTGGTGCCGAAGGTCTTGCGGCCGTGCAGTTGGAAACCGCCGGGCACCTTGGTGGCCCTGGTCTTGGCGTCCATGAACAGGGCGGGGATGCCGGGCTCGCTGGCGATGGCGGCCAGCACGAGGCCGTCCTGACCGGCGATGCGCAGGACCTGCTCCAACGGGGGCGCTCCGGTACGCCGCCAGGTGTGCGCCCACGATCCGAGGGGGGCGGCGTGCATGGCGTACGACAGGGCGGTGGCGCCGTCGGCGGTGGCGAGGCGTTCCAGCACCCGCAGCAGCTCGCCCTGGCCGGCGCCGAGCCCGCCCAGTTCTTCCGGCACGGTGAGGCGGAGCAGCCCGCCCGCCCGCAGGTCGTCGTAGTTGTCGGCGGGGAAGGTGTTGTCCCGGTCGTGCCGGGCCGCGCGCTCGCTCAGGGCCGGCAGGACCTTGTCGGCCAGAGCGAGGAACGACTGTTCGCGTTCCGTCAGGAGCTGACGCATGGTTGATATCTCCTCGAGACTCGATGAGATGGCCGGACGCGACGGCGGGTGCCGCCGCCCGGGTCATGGACGGTTCGTGAGCGCGTCGTCTCTGACGTGCCGCGGCAGGAGGAACAGACCGGCGAGGCCGGAGAACAGGGCGAGTGCGGTGAGCGCGCCCGCGGCGGTCGTGAAAGCGTCGGGACCGGCTTGGGCGATGCCGCCGATCACGGCGACGCCGAGCAGGGAGGCCGCTTGACGGGCGGTGTTGAGCACGCCCGAGGCGGCGGGCACCAGATCAGGGGCCAGCCGTCTGATGGCCTCGGTGCTGGCCGGCGCCATCACGAGACCGACGCCCAGGCCAGCCACCGCGAGCGCGGCGACGGCCGGACCCGAGGTGAAAAGGGCGAAGCCCGACGCGCCGACGCCGAGGGCGACCATGCCGGCGGCCATGATCGGCCCGCCGCCGATCCGGTCGCTGAGCCATCCGGCGACCGGTGACACCAGCCCGGCCGCCACCGCCATGGGCAGCAGCGCCAGCCCCGTGTCGATCGCGTCGCCGCCGAGTTCTCCCTGGACCCGTACCGAGACCAGGAGCATCAGGCCCGCCAGGACGCCGAACTGGGCGGCGCCGAGCCATCCGGCGACCAGGAACGCGCGGTCGCGGAACACCCGGGGCGGCATCAGAGGATCGGGGTGGCGGCGTTGCCGCGCGGTGAACACGGCGATCAGCACGGCGGCGGGCACCAGCCACGGCAGCCGGCCCGGTCCGAGCAGCGCGTAGGACGTGGTGGCCAGCCCCACGCCGATCAGCACGACGCCACCCCAGTCGAGCCGCCCCCGGGAGGCCGTGACGCCCGGCGGCACCCAGCGCCGGGCCAGCACCACCGCGGCCAGGCACACCGGCACGTTCACCAGGAAGACCCAGCGCCAGCCCCAGGTCGTGACGACCAGACCGCCGCCGACGGGACCGAGTACGGCGGCCAGCGCCATCGTCGCGCTCACCAGGCCGAGCGCGGCGCCGCGCCGTTCGGCGGGGAAGACGGTGGCGATCAGGGTGAGCGCCTGCGGCACGATCATCGCCCCGCCGACCCCCTGCGCCACCCGCGCGGCGACCAGCTGCGGCAACGAGGCGGCCAGCCCCCCGGCCAGCGACGCCAGGGCGAACACGACAAGGCCCGCGATCAGCAGACGCCGCGGGCCGTGCACACCACCGAGCCGCCCGGCGGTGATGAGCAGGGCGGCGTACGCGATGACGAATCCGTTGAAGACCCACAGGACGTCGTCGAGCCCGGCGCCGAAGGAGACGGTCAAGGCGGGGACCATCACCTGGACGACGGTCGAGTCGATCATGACGACGAACGCGGACAGGCAGAGAACGGCGACCGAACCGGCGACTCCGGCCGACTGGACGGATTCCTCTCGGGTGGACATGCGCACTCCCGGGGCACAGGATCGGTCGAATTCCCACACTTACTTTAGAATTATATAGTCATATTCTCCGGCGCCTCCGACGCTGTCAAGGCCCCCGTAAGGAGGCCTTGCATCACGTACGGAGCCGCCTCCATCTGGAAATCCATCAGCGGATGAAGCCGCCGCACCGTGCCCTCCAAAGCGAGCAGGCAGAGCAGCGGAAACACGAATTCCGGCTCCGCGAAAACGGCGTGGCTCCGCTGCAGGTCGAACAGCCTGACCGCGAAGGGGCCCAGCTCGAAGTCCTGCGCGACCGCACCTGAGCTGCGGTTCACCAGATCGGCGACCTCGCGCTGAAATCCGGCCACATCGGCACCATCGGCAACTCCCCGCGCACTGGCCAGCAGAATGCGCGCGCAAGATTCGCCGTCGCCTTTGATCATTCCGCCGAAGAATCGCGTGAAGCTGGTCCGCGCCATTTCACTGAGCGGGAACATGAATCCGGCGTCGAGCACGACGACCTCGCCGCCGGCGCGGATGTAGGCGTTTCCCTGGTGCAGGTCGACGTGGATGAATCCGCGTACGAAAAGCATGTGGTAAACCGCGCGGACCAGGGTTGTCACGCCGCGTTCCACCGCTGCCCGGTCGCCCGGCTCCTTCGTCAGCCCTTCGACGAACGTCATCGTGATGACGCCGCCGGCGGTCAGCTCGTCCACCGCCTCCGGGACGATCACGCCCGCCACGTCCGCGAGATCGGCGCGCAGCCGGTGGAGATGCCGGGTCTCCCGGTCGAAGTCGAGCTGGCCGCGCAACGCCTCGCCCAGCTGGCCGACGATGTCGGTCAGCGGCAGCCGGGCCAGACGGGGTATCCGGGCGGCGAAGCGGGCCAGTCCGCCGACGACGGCGGTGTCGGCGGCGAACACGCGGGCCACCCCCGGCCGCCTGACCTTGACCGCGAGGTCGCGGCCCTGCCAGGTCATCCGGTAGACGCACGCGATCGAGCCGCTCGCGATCGGCGGACGCGCCAGCGCCGCGAGCATCTCGTCGGGAGGCCGCGCGAAGGACCGCCGGGCGGTCAGCAGCGCGTCCTTCGCGGACATGGGCGCCACGTGGTCGTGCAGCCGGCCCAGCTCCGCGGCCAGGGTCTCCCCCACGACGTCGACCCGGGTCGCCAGCAGTTGCCCGGCCTTGAGGAAGGCACCGCCGAGCCGTTCGAGCAGGCGGGCCACCTCCGCGGCCGGCGCCGCCCGCCGCCGGGTCACCAGGGCCACCACCGCCATCCGGCCCAGCGCGATCACCAGGTGGACGGCCACCTGGACGACGCGGAGGGCCACGGTCATCGCCGTGCCCCCGCCCCGGCAAGCGCGATCTCGACCGCCTCGCGCAGCGACTCGGGGGTGCCGTCGAAGTCGTCGCAGGCCAGCGGAACGGCCGGCCCGCTCCGGGTGAAGTCGGTCCGGTGCCCGCTGTCGAGCCGGGACACCCGGACACGGCGGGGCAGCCAGTCCTCGGCGCGATCGCCGAGTTCCAGCGCCTGCCAGCGGCGGACCGCCTCCCCTCGCTGCTCGACCACGCGGTCGACGACCACGCCGGTGCCGGGCACGAAGCACTCCCGCACCGCCAGGCCGTTCAAGCGAGCCGGTCCCCGGTACACGCGGGTGCCCGCGCCCGGCTCGCCGTCGTGGGAGAGCTGGAGCACGGGATGGGGCCAGGCCATCAGGTCGATGTAGCCGATGTCGGTGAGCGGAAGGCAGTCGAAGGCCAGGCGGTCGACGACCTGGATCGGCTTGCGCATGGTCGGCAGGAAGGTGCTGATCCGGCAGTCGCCGGGCTCGCGGTCCTCCTCCATCCACACGTAGGTGCCGAACAACACGTCGGGTTTGATCACGAAGATCGCGGTCACCGCCGTCTCCGGAGCGGCGGAGAAGCGGCGCGCGAACAGGTACCGCATCGGGTTGGCCCCGATGGCGGCCTCGACACCGAAGGCATAGGACACGAGCCGGCCCGCGCGGAAATTCGCCCGAGCCGGCCCGGCAACACGCACGTCATCCATCGCTAAGGGTGCCTACGCGAGCAGTCGTGCCAGCTCGGCGGGGATCACCGCGCTGGCGATCGGGACGTGGTGCAGGAGGTTCCCGATCTCGATGTCGGCGGCCAGGAGCTCACCGACCTGACGACCTTCGCTGTCGTACAGCGCGTAGTGCTTGTTCGTTCGCGACACGTCCCCGATCGGGGGGACCATCGCGACCCGCGACTCCAGACGGACCACCTGGTCGCCCGTGTCGACGGTCGTGCCGAGCTGCTCTACCTCGAACCGAGGATAGATCATGGTGATACAGTCCTTGATGGGCATCGGTGTCCCATCGTCCGGGGTCGGACTCGGCTTGACCCGCGCCCCTTCCGACTTGCCAGGCGTGTTCGACACCTTGACCTGGCCGAAGAGCTCGCTGTGCCCCGTCACCTGAAGCGACAGGAACTGGGCCGTGATCGTGGCGCTGGCCCAGTTCAGCTCGCCGGCGGCGTGCGGGTCGTGGCGACGGTAGATCGCCATGCCGTGGAGGTCGACGATGTCCTCACCGAGACCGTCGATGCGCACGTGGATGCGCTCGCGGACGATGAACGTCTCCAGAGCCGACGGCGTCAGCGTGTAAGGGCGGATGGGGTAGAGGTTCCCCGGCCCTCCCCACGCTGAGTCGTGGCCCCGGACGACCTCCGCCGGAGAGAGGGACGCGGGGTCGATGTCCGCCGCGACCCCCCTCTCCAGGAGTTGTCTGAGGATTCCCTGTGGTTCGCTCACAGTTCAACCTTTCGAGTGAGAGCGATGGTGGTGGCCCTGCGCCGCCCTCGTCAGTCGTCGAGGGAGGACATCAGGGCGTCGAGCGAATCGATGACATGCGCGAAGTCCACGGTCCGCTCGCGGAGGCGGGTCTTGTCGACCGTCTGGTCGCCGAGCTCCACCGCGAGCACCTCGATCAGCCGGTCGAGGTTGTTGTAGGCGACGCTCACCGGGAAGTGGGCCAGCGGCGTCTCGTGCCGGGGGTCGGCGGGCGGGCCGCCCGACTCCAGCAGTCCCGTCGATCCGCTCTGCTCCCGCCAGGCCCGCTCCACCGTCACGTCGTACTGGTGGAAGGTCCCGTAGTAGTGCGGCTTCCAGCGTTCGCGGAGCTCGTTGGCGCTGATGCGCCGTTCGAGGTAGTCCACCGCGGCGGGGACGAACACCTCGCGGTACTCCTTCAGCAGAGGACCGACGTCCGGCGATGTCGTCGGCAACGGACTGTCAGCGATGGTCATGTCGTCTCCCAACCAGGGCTCGGAAGGTCTGAACGTCGATCCTCAGTTGAGTGCTTTAAATTCATATAGTCAAGGCGATCGAATGCTGAAGAGTTCCAATGAACAAACCAGCCTTTGAATACCCTGATCAGGGCCTCTACCTGGAGAAACCTTCCGGAACCCGGTTGACGACGCGCCTGTCAATATCGTTAGTTACTTCGTGGAGGCGTTGGGTGCCTGGTGGCCCTCCCGGTCTACAAAACCGATGGGGCGGCGGTCGACGTCGCCGGCGGGTTCGATTCCCGTTCGCCTCCGCTTTCGCTCCACCGCGGGATTCTTCAGGGTGAGGAGTGGCGCGCATGCACGTAGTCGCGACCGCCGGTCATGTCGACCACGGGAAGTCGACCCTCGTCCGCGCCCTCACCGGGATGGAACCCGACCGCTGGGCCGAGGAACGGCGGCGAGGGCTGACGATCGACCTGGGGTTCGCATGGCGCACCATGCCCTCGGGACGCGCGCTGGCCTTCGTCGACGTTCCCGGCCACGAGCGGTTCGTGACCAACATGATGGCCGGGATCGGCCCGGTGCCCGCCGTGCTGATCGTGGTCGCGGCCGACGAGGGATGGATGCCCCAGTCGGCCGAGCACCTCGCCGTCATCGACGCGTTGGGCGTGCACCACGGACTGCTCGTCGTCACCAGGTCGGACCGGGGGGACGCCGAGCTGGCCATCGAGGAGGCCCGGCTGGAGCTGGCCGATTCCTCGCTGGCCGACGTGCCCGCCGTGGCCGTCAGCAGCATCACCGGTGCGGGCATCGACGACCTGGTGACCGCCCTCGACGAACTCGTCGCCTCACTTCCCGCCCCCGACGACGCGGCGCCGGTCCGGTTGTGGATCGACCGCGCGTTCACCATCAAGGGCATGGGCACCGTCGTGACCGGGACCCTCCCGGCCGGGACGGTGAACGTCGGCGACGAACTCCAGCTCAGCCCGTCGGGCCGGATCGTGAAGATCCGCGGCATGGAGTCGCTCAAGCGGAAGGTCGAGACGGTGACGGGCGTGGCCCGGGTCGCCCTCAACCTCAAGGGCGTCGACCTCGACGAGTGCCGGCGAGGGATGGCCCTGGTCACCCCCGGCCGGTGGAGCGACGCCGACACCGTCGACGTGCGGCTGCGCGCGGGCACCTCCGACCTGCTGCCTCGGGAGTCGTTGTTGCACGTCGGATCGGCGTCGGTGAGCGTGCGGATCCGGCGGCTGGGCGAGACCACGGCGCGGCTGACGCTCGAACACCCCCTGCCGCTGCACGTCGGCGACCGCGTGATCCTCCGCGATCCTGGCTCACGACGGGTGACCGGCCTGACGGTGCTCGACGTGCGTCCGCCGCCGTTCCGGCGCCGGGGCGCGGCGGTCCGCGCGGCCGACGAGCTGGCCGAGTGGCCCGACCCGCCGACCGCCCACGAGCTGCTGGCCCGTCACCACTACCTCAAGGAGCACGACTTCGGCCTGATGGGCCTGCGCGCGGTCGGCCGGGCGGTCGACGGCGACTGGCGGGTGGACCCGGGGTGGTGGGTCAGCCAATGCCAGCGGCTCAGCGCCCTCGCCAAGGACTACGCCCTGGGCAACCCTCTCGCTCCGACGCTTCCCGTCGAGGTGGCCCGGCAACTGCTGGACCTGCCCGACCGGCGGCTCGTCGAGGCGCTGGTGCGGCCTCCGCTGCGAATCGAGGCCGGGCGGATCCACCGGCCCGCCGACCGGCCCAAGCTCCCCGAGGCGATCGCCGCCGCCGTGCGCCGCCTGGAGCGGGAGCTGGAGACGACGCCGTTCCAGGCGCCGGAGGCGGGCCGGCTCGCCCAGCTCGGGCTGGACTCCCGCGCCGCCATCGCCGCGCACAAGGTCGGCGCCGTCTTACGGCTGGCCGAAGGGGTCGTGCTGCCGATCGCGGCAGAGCCGCGAGCCGTGGAGATCCTCGGGGAACTGCCACAACCGTTCACCGCGAGTGAGGCCCGCAGCGCGCTGAGTACGAGCCGACGGGTCGTCATTCCGTTGCTCGAATTTCTCGACGAACGTGGGCATACCGTCCGCGTCGACAACACGAGCCGGCGAATGAGGCCTCGGTTGATTGTCTGAACTTCGCGCGGAACTCGGAAGGTCCAGCAGACAGCCGTTGAGGCGCCATGAAGCCCTCTTTCCGCCATCTGCGAATGGCCGAGGGCATGCGTGCTCGTCACCCTCGACACCCCGATCTCGTCGCCGCCGCGTTGCCGCTGGTCACCGAACACGGCGCAGCCGTCACCACAGGACAGATCGCCCGAGCCGCGGGCATCGGCGAAGGCACGATCTTCCGTGTCTTCGCCGACAAGAGTGAACTAATGGACGCCTGTACCGCCGAGGCGATGAACCCCGACCACGTTCTGCGCGAACTGGCATCCATCCCGCAGGACGATCCGCTCCCTGACCGGCTGGCCCAGGCGGCCGAGGCCTTGCGCGCTCACCTTGAACGCATGGGCACGGTGATCGGCGCCCTCCACACCTCCGGTCACCGCCGCGAACGTCCTTCCGGCGAGAACCCGGCGCCGGGCGGCAGAGAGGCTTCGATGAAGGCGACCTGCGAGGCCGTCGCCGAACTGATCGAGCCCGACCGCGATCTGCTGCGACTGGAACCCGAGAAGGTCGCCTCGCTCTTTCTGGGAATGCTCTTCACCCGCTCTCAAATGGCTTCCCACCAGGGAGAACCGTCTCCCGAAGAGCTGGTGGACACTCTTCTCAACGGCGCCCTCGCCGACCCGGGGAGGACACGATGACCATCACGCTGAACCACGCCATCGTCCCCGCCGTCGACAACCGGGAGGCGGCCCGGTTCTTCGCCTCCGTCATGGGCCTGCGACGGCTTCCACCCGCGGGCCGAAACGGCCACTTCGCCCCCGTGCGGATCAACGACGCGCTGACCTTGGACTTCATGACCGTGGACAGCCCCGTCGGCGTGCACCTGGCCTTCGACGTGGACCCCGCCACCTTCGAACAGATTCTGGACCGCCTGCAGCGGACGGGTGTGCCCTACGGCAACCACCCGGCCCACCCCGACAACGGCCGCATCGATCATCCGTTGTGCCCGCGCGGGCTGTTCTTCGTCGACGCCGCCCGCAACCTCTACGAGGTGATGTCCCCGGCGTGACGGTCAATGGCTGGACAGTTCGCCCGACAGCCTGCCGTGGATTCGTTCAGGCCGATGATCTCCACGATCTTCCCCCGCGCTGCGTATCTGGCCTGGACGGCATCCAGAGCGGCGACGCTGGAGGCATCCCAGACGTGCGCGCACGACAGGTCGCATCGCTCGCCGGCGGGCGGACCGGGCACTGGTGTGCGCGGAATGACGCCCGCCATCGCCGGCCGCGCTGGGCGGCGGCAGCGAATCCATGTTCGCCTTCTTCCGTAACGCCGAGATCTGCGTCTACGGAAGGCCGAGGGCGGTTACGGCAGTGCCGCCAGCAGCGCCTTCTCCAGAACGTCGTCCTCCTCGGGGGCGACCGTCCGCAGGTCGACCAGCACCCGCCCGCGTTCGGCCCGCACGATCACCGGCGTCTCCCCCGCCCGCAGCGCCGCCATGACGGCCGCCTCACCCGACGGCCCGCAGCTCAGCTCGACCAGCACCGACGGCAGCCGTTCCGCGGGCAGGCTGCCCCCGCCGACCATGCCCGTGCCCTCCCGCACACGGGCCCGCCACCCGATCGAGCCGGCCAGCCGGTCGGCCCGGCGGGTGAGCTCGTGGAGGGGCGCGTCCAGCATGCGCCACACGGGCAGTTCGCTCCGGCGTCCGCCCAGATGAGACAGCAAAGTGGCCTCCAGGGCGGCCAAGGTCAGCTTGTCGATGCGCACCGCTCGGGCGATCGGATGCCGGGACAGGCGCTGCACCAGCGTGCCGTCGCCGACGACGATCCCCGCCTGGGGGCCGCCGAACAGCTTGTCGGCGGAGAAGACCGTCAGGTCGGCCCCGGCCGACAGGCTCTCCGCCAAGGTCGGCTCATCGCCCAGGTGGCCGGTGAGCAGTCCCGATCCCAGGTCGTGCAGGAGCGGAAGGCCCGCCTCGTGAGCGGCGGCGACCAGGGCGGGCAGCGGCGGCGCGGCCGTGAAGCCTTCGATGCGGTAGTTCGACGGGTGCACCACGAGGACCATCGCGGTGCGGTCGGTGACGGCGTTCACGTAGTCGGCCAGGTGGGTGCGGTTGGTCGAGCCGACCTCGACGAGCCGGGCTCCGGCGGCCTCCATGATGTCCGGGATACGGAACTCGCCGCCGATCTCGACCAGTTCGCCGCGCGAGACGATCACCTCGCGGTCGCGGGCGAACGCGCCGAGCGCGAGGAACAACGCCGCCGCGGCGTTGTTGACCGCGAGGGCGCCGGGGGCGCCGCTCAGCTCGCGGAGCAGGGTGTTCACGGTGGCGCCGCGTTTGCCCCGGCCGCCCGTGGCCAGGTCGAACTCGACCGTGGAATAGCCGGCGGCGGCGTTCACCGCGGCTCGCGCCGCCTCCGACAGGGGCGCGCGGCCGAGGTTGGTGTGGAGCACGACCCCGGTGGCGTTGATCACCGGCCTGACCCGGGCCGCGTCGAGAGTGGTCAGTGAAGCGGCCACCGTCTCCGCGACCTCGTCGGGGGACGGCACGGTCCCGCCTTCGCCGATGGCACAACGGGCGTCGTCGAGCACCCGGCGGACCTTGTCGGTCACCAACGGGCGGCCCCATGTGGCGGCCATCTCTCCCATGAGCGGTAACGCGAGGACGGCATCGGTCTTCGGCAACGCGCGGCGGGGGTCGATGGTCATCTGGATTCCCTTCACGCGCCGGCGTGGACGGAGATGTGGCCAGGGCGCCCGGCGACGGCCTCGCCGATGACGGCCGTGGACACGTCGTGCTCCCGCAGCTTCTCGACCAGGTCCGCCGCCGACGGCGGCACCGCCAGCAGCAGGCCGCCCGAGGTCTGCGCGTCGTGCAGCAGGATCGCGACCTCCTCGTCGACCGACACCGCGACGTCGACCCAGTCGGTCAGGAAGCTCATGTTCGCTTTGGTGCCGCCGGGCACGAACCCCTTGGCGGCCAGTTCGCGAGCGTCGGGCAGCAGGGGCACGCGGTCGGCGTCGACCTTGGCGGCCAGGCCGCTGGCGCTGAGCATACGCCGCAGGTGGCCGAGCAGCCCGAAGCCGGTCACGTCGGTGGCGGCCCGTACTCCGGCTGCTACCGCGGCGCGGGCGGCGTGCGCGTTCAGGGTGGTCATCGACGTGACGGCCTCGGCAAGTGTGGCGGGGTCGGCGGCGTCCTGCTTGAGGGCGGTGACGATGACGCCGGTCCCGAGCGGTTTGGTCAGCACGAGCAGGTCACCGGGGCGCACCTTGTCGATGGTCATCAACTGCGTGGGGTCGGCCAGGCCGATGACGGCCATGCCGTATTTCGGGACGGGGTCGGCGATCGTGTGGCCGCCGACCACGGCGCAGCCGCCTTCGGCGGCCTTGGTGGACGCGCCGCGCATGACGTCGGCGAGCATCTCCAGTGGCAGGCCGTCGCCCGGCCAGGCCGCCAGGTTGAGCGCGGCGACGGGACGGCCGCCCATGGCGTACACGTCGGACATGGCGTTGGCCGCGGCCACGCGGCCCCAGTCGTAGGGGTCGTCGAGGACGGGGGTGAAGAAGTCGGTGGTCAGGATGAGCGCCTGGCCGTCGCCCAAGCGGAGCACGGCGGCGTCGTCGCCCTCGGGCAGGCCCACCAGCAGGTCGTCGGCGGCACCGGCGCCGAACCCGTTGAGGCTGGTCATGAGCGTTTCGAGTGACGCCTGCGGCAGTTTGCAGGCGCATCCCGCGCCGGGCGACAACGTGGTCAGTCGGACGGTGGTGTTTTCCCTCATGGGGCCCTTCCCGGACGTGCGTCGGCGGAACGGGGCGGCTGCCCCGGCGGCTCGGCGCCACCGGGACCGCCGCCTGGGAGGCCGTCAGTGGCCGGTGGCGCACATCCGGTAACCGTCGTTGATGATCATCTGGGCCATGCCCGCGTATGCCCTCGGGTCGTCGGGCACGATCGCCGCCAGCCCGTCGCAGTAGCGGTTGAACATGCAGAACGCCGCCGAGATGAGCACCGAGTCGTGGATCTCGGTGTCGGTGGCGCCGGCCTGCCGGGCCGCGTCGACCAGTTCGGCGGTCACGGCGTGGCCGCCTTCGACGGTCGCTCCGGCGATCTTGATCAGGGCGCGGAGCTTGGGCGAGATCGGGGCGCTGTCGACGTCGTCGAGCACCTTGTCGACCAGGGCCCGCCCGCCCTCGATCTGGGCGGCGCTGACCTCGGAGTGGGTGGAGCTGCAGAACTTGCAGTGGTTGAGCACCGACACGTAGGTCGCGATGAGCTCGCGGTCACCCCGCCCGAGCGAGTGGGGGCTGCGCAGCAGCGTCTCGGCGAGTTCGCCGAGAGGGCGCCCGGTCTCGGGGCGGTACTGGAACAGACCGGGCGTGCCGGGAGCAAGCTCGGGGGACATGGCGATGTGCGGCATTGGTCTCTCCTCTGGAAATGGCGAGTACGCCCGCGGAGCCGCCGGACGAGCGTCAGGTTTCGACCCGACTCTTCCCAGTAGAGGACTTTAAGTTTATATAGTCAATAAGGGCCGCATGATCCTTGAGATCGGATTCCGTCGATGGTCTCTACATCTAAGTCAAGCTCACTCGACCGGTGCCATCAGACCGAGCAGCACGCTGGAGCGCACGATGGCGTCGGTGTCGCCGGTGAGCTGCAGCCGTCCCGAGGCCAGGGCCTCGAACGGGGTCAGTCGCTTGGCGCCGATCTCGACGAAGGTGCGCGCGTCGGTGCTGGCCACCACGGCGGGCTCGCCGTCGGCCGGTCCTTCGAGGGCCACCGGCTTGCCGTGGGTGACGGTGATGTGGAAGACCACGTCGTCGACGCGGAACTCGTAGGACTCGTCGATCTCCGTGGCGCGCTCGGGGTCGATCATCGCCTGGACCGCCAGGAAGCCCCAGTGGGCGCGGGTCTCGACGTCGGGCGTGGGAGCGTCGAGGAAGTTCAGCCCCCAGCGGGCCATGGAGAGCACCGGTTCGCGCAGCTCGTGGCCGAGCTCGGTCAGCGCGTAGCCCTGGTCGCGGGACTGCGGGCGGGTGATGACGCCCAGCTCGTGGAGCACTTTGAGGCGTTCGGCGAGCAGGTTGGTGCCGATGCCCGGCAGCGCCTCCAGGAGCTCGCCGTAACGGCGGGGCCCGAGCAGGAGTTCGCGGATGATGAGCAGGGTCCAGCGCTCTCCGATGACGTCGAGGGCTGCCGCCAGCCCGCAGTACTGGCCGTAGTTGCGGCGCACGTGACCCATGGCAGCCTCCTTGCTTCGCCTGGTTACTTTAATTATACATAGAATACGTAAGTTGTCTCGGCAACCCCGAGGAGGGCACATGACCCAAGGCGTCCACGTCCCGGTCGTCACCGAAGGCGCCGCCACCGGCGACATCGCTGACCTCTACCACGAAATCCGTGACCACTTCGGGCTCGGTCTGGTGCCCGACGTCTTCAAGCTCGTCAGCACTCGCTCGTCATTTCTCAAGGTGTTCTGGGACGGCTACCGCTCGGTCTTCGACGACGGCGAGTTGCCGCGCGACGTGAAGGAGCTCATCGCGGCGTACGTGGCCCGCGAGGTCTCCTGCCAGTACTGCGTCGACGCGCACGTGCTCTTCCTCGATCTGCTGAACGCCGACGCCACGTTGAAGGCGAGCCTGGGGGTGAAGGACGTCGAGCAGATGGAGCTGCCGGAGCCGGTGCGCGAGCTGCTGCGCCTGTCCGGGCGCATCACGAACGAATCCCACCGCATCACCGAGGCCGACTTCGCCAAGGCGCGCGCGTGCGGCTGGAGCGACGCGCAGATCCTGGAGGCGCTCTGGACCGCCTGCCAGTTCAACTGGGTGACCCGGATGGTGAGCGCGGCCGGGCTGGTCTCCCTGGGGCAGCTCGCCGAGGTCGAGACGCTCACACCACGGTGAAGGTGAGCGACGGGTGCTCCCCGTCGCTCACCCCGAACAGCACCGTCTGCCCGGCGGTCAGCCGGCCGCTGAGCAGCTGGGCCGACAGCGTGTCGTCGAGCTCGCGCCTGACCGCGCCGCGCAGCGGGCGGGCGCCCATGACCGGATCGTCCCCCAGCCGGGCGAGGAGCTCCCGGGCGGGCGCGGTCACCTGGAGCCGGATGCCCGCGCTCTCGAACAGGCGCCGGGCCAGGTCGGTCACGGCCATGTCGACGATGCTCAGCAACTCGGCATGGCCGAGCCGGGCGAAGACCACGATGTCGTCGAGCCGGTTCAGGAACTCGGGCCGCAGGTACCGGCGAAGCTCGGTCAGGACGAGGCTGCCGGCCACCCGCTCCCCCACGAACCCAGTGCTGAGGTGGGAGGCCTCACGGGCCCCGAGGTTGGTGGTCAGGATGACCACGGCGCTGGTGAAGGTGACGGTGCGGCCGTCGCCTGAGGTCAGCCTGCCTTCCTCGATGAGCTGGAGCAGCACGTCCAGCACGTCGGGGTGGGCCTTCTCGATCTCGTCGAACAACACGACGCTGAACGGCTTGCGCCGGACCCGGTCGGTGAGCTGCCCGCCGTCCTCGAATCCGACGTAGCCGGGCGGGGCGCCGATCAGCCGGGAGACGGAGTGGCGTTCGGCGTACTCGCTCATGTCGAGCTGGATCAGCGCGTCGTCGGCGCCGAACAGCACCCCGGCCAGAGCGCGGGCCAGTTCGGTCTTGCCGACTCCCGAGGGGCCGGCGAACAGGAACGACCCGACGGGGCGGTCGGGATCGGCGACCCCCGCCCGGGACCGCCTGATGGCCGCGCCGAGGGAGGCGATGGCGGCGTCCTGGCCGACGACGCGGGCCCGCAGTTCGCCTTCCAGCCCTCGCAGGCGGATCAGGTCCTCGGAGGTCAGCCGTTCGAGCGGGATGCCCGTCATCGCGGTGAGCACCTCGGCGACCAGTTCCTCGTCGACCTTGTCGCGGGTCTGGCCGGCGGTCAGGGAGCGGACCCGGGCCAGCGCCCCGGCCTCGTCGATGACGTCGATGGCCTTGTCGGGCAGGGCGCGGCCGGTGACGTGCCGGTCGGTCAGGCGTGCGGCGGCCACCAGCGCCTCGTCGGTGATGACGACCTGGTGATGCGTCTCATAGTGGGGTCGCAGGCCCTTGAGGATGCCGATGGTGGCCGCGACGCTGGGGGCCTCCAGGGTGATCGGCTGGAAGCGGCGGTCCATCGTGACGTCACCGGCGAAGTACCGGCGGTACTCCTCCGGGGTGGTGGCCCCGATCACGCGCAGTTCGCCCCTGGCCAGCAGCGGTTTGACGATCGCAGCGGCATCGAGCGCGCCGGCCCGGTCGCCGGCGCCGATCAGGGCGTGGATCTCATCGATGAACAGCACGACGTCGCCGTCGGTGCGGGCCTCGTTGAGGATGGTGCGCAGGCGTTCCTCGAAGACGCCGCGTTCCCGGGCCCCTGCGATCAGCGAGCCGAGGTCCAGCGCGTACAGGCGTTTGCCGCGCAGTTCCTCCGGCACCGCCCCGGCGACCACCCGTTGCGCGAGCGCCTCGACCAGGACGGTCTTCCCCACGCCCGGCTCGCCGATCAGCAACGGGCTGTTCTTGGTCCGCCGCAGCAGCACCTGCACCAGCCGGTCGAGTTCGTGGTCCCGTCCGATCACCGGGTCGAGCTCGCCGGAGCGGGCCGCGTCGGTGAGGCTGCGGCCGAACCGCGACAGCAGCAGGTCGACCGAGCGCACCGGCCCGGTGGCGGCGCGGATCGGCTCGGGGACCTGGTCCAGCAGTTCGTAGACGCGTTCACGGACGCGGACCGGGTCGACGGACAGGCCGTGCAGCACGGCGACGGCGGGGTCGTCCTCGTCGGCGAGCAGGCCGAGCAGCATGTGCTCGGTGTCGACGGTGTCCTCGCCGAGGCGGCGGGCCTCCTCGGCGGCGCGGGCCATCAGCCGGGTCGCGGGTTCCCCGAGCGGGATCGGTCCCGGCGTGAAGACGGGCCCGGGGCCGACCACGATCTCGATCTGCTCGTGGACGAGGTCGAGTTCGACCCGCATCTCGTGGAACACCGCTCCGGCGATCCCTCCGGCCTGGACCAGGCCGAGCAGCAGATGTTCGGTGCCGATGGTGTTGCGATTGAACATCCTGGCCTCTTCCTGGGCCAGGACGACCGCCTTGCGCGCACGTGCGCTGAGCCGGTCCACCATCGTCGCTCCTCGCGTGGCCACCCCGTCATGGAGTCATTTTTTTTTGGATCCCGGTCTTCCGCCTCGACCCGGGCCCGCGCGAAGCCCGCCCACCAGATGTCCTCGAGGAAGGCGCGCAGTCTGGCCAGGGTGCTCTGGCTGGCCCGGTAGAGGCGGCGGGTGCCCTGCCGGCGCTCGACCACGAGGCCGGCCTCCCGCAGGACCTTCAGATGCTGGGAAACCGCCGACCGGGTGACCGCGAAGTGCTCCGCGATCCGCCCGGCCGGAAGTTCCGTGGAGGCGATGAGATGCAGGATCGCCCGGCGGGTCGGGTCGGCGATGGCCCGCAGGACCACGTCGAGCTCCTCGTCCGGGGGCTGTCCGCCCATCTCATCGGCGCTCATGCGGGGCTCAGCGCTGCCAGAGCCCGACGGTGATGCCGTCGGGGTCCTTGAACGTGGCCATGGTGCCGATGCCCGGGATCTCGTACGGCGGCACGTCGCGCTGGCCGCCGTTGGCCTCGACCTGCTTGAGGGTCTCCTCGGCGTTGTCGACGACGAGGTAGACGACCAGGGCGGGGGCGGCGTCGGGGTTCTCGCCGATGCCGCCGGGGATGCCCTCGGCGGAGCCGGTGTCGACCATGCCGTAGCCCATCTGGGGGTCGACGTCGATCTTCCAGCCGAAGACCTCGGAGTAGAAGCTGCGGGAGACGCCCGCGTTCTTGGAGGTGAGGTCGAACCAGGCGATGGGGTTGCCCATGATGTGTCCCTTCTCGTTAGTTTTCGCGGATGGGGGAAGGCTCGGGGGACGGCGCCATGTCGAACTCGGGCCGCTTGATGATGAAGGCCGCCAGCACGCCGACCAGGGTGATGACGGTGAGCACGATCGTGGCCGGGGTGAACCCGTCGACGAAGCTCTCGGCGCTGCCGTAGCCGCCGGTCGCGGTGAAGGTGGCGGCCGCGGCGGCGACGCCGAAGACCGCGCCGACCTGGCGGACGGTGTTGCTGACGCCCGCCGCGATGCCCGCTTCCATCGGGTTCACCGAGCGCATGACGGCGGAGGCCACGGTCGGGAAGGCGATGGAGACGCCCACACCGGCGAGCAGCAGCGGGAAGATCATCGCGCCGTAGCCGGTGCCGGCGTCGGCCATGAAGGCGATGGCGCCGAAGCCGATGGCGTGCAGCAGCAGGCCGATGATGACCAGCGGGCGCTCGCCCATCTTGTCGGCCAGCTTCCCGGCGATCGGGGAGATGAAGATGGCCAGGCCGACCCAGGGCAGCATGCGCAGGCCAACGCCGAGCGGCGAGTTGCCTTCGGCGAGCTGCAGGTACTGGGCGAACACGAAGCCGTTGCCGTAGAGGGCGGCGGCCAGGACGAAGCCCGCGATGCATCCGCCGGTGAAGCTGAGGTTGGCGAACATGCCGATCGGCATCATCGGGCTGGGGGCCTTGGTCTGCCAGTACACGAACAGGATCAGCGCGATCAGGCCGCCGATGAAGCCGATGAGGATGGTCGGCTCGGTCCAGCCGACGTCGCCACCCCGGATGAGCGACTGCGCGATGCCGAACACGCCGAGCGTCGACAGGATCAGGCCCACGATGTCGATGCCGCGCACGGCACCCCGGGTGTCGGCGATGCGCATCATGCTCAGCACGATCAGCGCGATGCCGACCGGGACGTTCAGCCAGAAGATCCACTGCCAGGCGAAGCCCTGGATGACCAGGCCGCCGACCAGCGGCCCGGCGGCCACGGCGACACCGGAGATGGCGCCCCAGATGCCGAAGGCGGCGCCGCGCTCCTGTGGCGGGGTGGCGTCGGTGATGACCGCCAGTGCCAGCGCGATGGCGATGCCGCCGCCGATGCCCTGCGCGGCGCGGGCCGCGATCAGGGTCTCGATGGTGGTGCTGAGCGCGCAAACGGCCGAGGCCAGCGTGAATATCGCGATGCCCGCGACGAACAGGTTCCGCCGCCCGAAGCGGTCACCGAGTGCGGCGCCGGTCAGGATGAACGCCGCGAAGCCCAGTTCGTAGGCGTTGACGGTCCAGCCGAGCCCGGCGACGCCGGCGCCGAGCTCCTCGTGCAGGGTCGGCAGCGCGGTGGTCACGACGAGGACGTCGAGGCCGACCATGAAGGACGCGAACGAGGCCAGGATGAGCGTCCAGCGTTGGCGGTCCTTGGGGAACTGCGAGGAGACGTCGGTCATGGTCACTCCAACCAGACAGGGGGGAAGGGTCGGGCAGCGCCTCGCGCGCTCCAGGCCCGGCCGAAAGATCACTGTATGGTTTTAAACGTTAGTGGCTGCTTCCGAAAGCGTCAACTGTCACTTGGTGGTGGGCGGATGCCCATGAAGGCGCCGGGGTCGCTCCCGTGGAATCTCTCACCGAACGATATTGACTATATATTTATAAAGTAATCCACTGGAAGTCATGAACCGGAGAACCCCCTTACGCGTGGGCGGCGCGCTGGCCGTCCTCGCCCTGGCCTTCGGCAGCGCGCCCAGCGCCGCCGCGCCCTCCCCGGCGCCGGACGCGGTGCTCAACAGTCCGAATGTCAAGCAGGTGGCCAACGTCCCCAAACCCGGCCCGTTCGCCGCGCCGATGGCGCCGATGACCGATCTGGCCTTCACCGGCGATCACGCGATCGCCGGCAACTTCGAGGGTTTCGTCGTGTACGACATCCGCACCCCCACGGCCCCGAAGCCGGTCAGCCAGGTCCTGTGCCCCGGGGCGCAGAACGACCTGTCCGTCCACGGTGACCTGCTGTTCCTGTCCACCGACGACCCGCGCAGCGATGACACCTGCAAGAGCACGCCCGCTTCGCCGGCCGACCCGGAGGCGTGGGAGGGCATCAAGATCTTCAACATCAGGGACAAGTCGAACCCGCGCTACGTGGGGGCCGTGCGCACACCGTGCGGCTCGCACACCAACACGCTGGTGCCCGGCGAGGGCCGGGACAAGGACTCGGTCCTCCTGTACGTCTCCTCCTACGGTCCCGCCCCGACCAACCCGACCTGCCAGCCGCCGCACAACGGCATCGCGATCGTGAAGGTCCCGGTCAAGTCGCCCGAGAAGGCCAAGATCGCCGCCCAGCCGGTGTTGTTCCCCGGCGGCGGCAACCCGGGCGACGAGGGCGCCACCTGGTTCCCGACCAGCGGCTGCCACGACCTGGCCGCCTACCCGGCCAAGGACCTGATGGCCGGGGCGTGCATGGGCGACGGCATCCTGATCGACATCTCCGACCGGCTCAAGCCCCGCGTGATCGACACCGAACGCGACGTGGAGAACTTCGCCTTCTGGCACTCGGCGCTGTTCAACGACAAGGGCGACAAGGTCGTCTTCACCGACGAACTCGGCGGCGGCATGGCCCCCACCTGCAACACGATGGTCGGCGCGGAGAGGGGCGCCAACGCCGTCTACACGATCGAGAAGCGCAGGCTGGTCAAGCAGAGCTACTACAAGATCCCGCGCGAGCAGGGACCGACGGAGAACTGCGTGGCCCACTACGGCTCCCTGGTGCCCGTCGCCGGGCGCGACGTCATGGTGCAGGCCTGGTACCAGGGCGGCGTGTCGATCTGGGAGTTCACCGACCCCCGCCGGCCCAGGGAGATCGGCTACTTCGACCGGCCCCCGCTGTCGGACGAGCAGCTCATGCTCGGCGGCGCCTGGTCGGCGTACTACTACAACGGCTACGTCTACGTGACCGACACCCAGAAGGGCCTGGACGTACTGGATCTGACCGACCCCGGCCTGCGATCGGCCAAGGACGTGAAGCTCAAGGAGTTCAACGCGCAGACCCAGTACGCCAGGAAGGCATGAGCCGCTCAGCGGGCCGAGACGAGCGAACGGGTGGCGCATTCGCAGTCCATCGCCGCCCGTTCCTCCGGCCGGGGCCGCATGTGCAGCACCATCGCCACCACCATCGGGATGAAGACGATGCTGTTGTAGAACAGGTGCAGCTCAACCCTCGGGATGAGGAGCTGGATCAGGCTGGTCGGCACCGCCTTGCCGGCGATGTACGAGCCGGTCAGCGCCTGGATGAGGAGCAGCAGATGCTCCAGGTGGTGCCAGGCCTGGATGCCGAGGGAGATCGTCCACCAGGTCCTGGCGCGGCCGGTGAAGCCGGGCCGGAGCAGGATCAGCCCGATGAGCATGAGCAGGGCGTATCCGTAGTGCATCCACTCCGAGTGCACCAGCCACGGGAACGGCACGCCCAGGACACCGCGGGCCTCGTGCAGCGGCCAGCCCAGCGCGTAGATCTGGATCGCCTGGGTGATGTGCTCGGCCCAGTGCGCGACGACGATCACGAGATAGACCCAGAGGGCGAGGTGGTGGTAGCGGTTGTTGATGGCCCATGAGCGCATGGCGAACCTCCGTCAGTACCAGGTGATGGTGGGGAACCAGATGACGCCGGTCCGGGCGAGCAGCCGGACGTCCCAGTAGAGGAAGGTGAAGACCCCGGCGATGAGGAGGGCCGACCCGGCGACCACGGCGACCCGGCCCGGCTTGGAGGTGAGCCAGCGCTGGACCCGCCCGCCGGTGGCGACCGCCAGCAGCAGGAACAGCACCGCGAGCACGACGATGTTGCCCAGCGACTGGGTGAGGAACGACAACGCGCCATAGAGGGGGTTGCCGCTGTCGGCGACGTCGCGGAAGAGCTGCCGGTAGAGGCCGAAGGGACGACCGATGAGGAACAGGCCGATGAGCACGCCCATGACCAGCGACCGGGCGTGCGGGAACCGGGCCGAGATCTTCGCCAGCGGGTCGGGCACCAGGTGCAGCGCCGCCAGCCCGAGATAGATCATGACCAGCCCGAGGATGCCGAACACGACCAGCGACTGGATCAGACGTGGGGCCAGCCCGGAGGTGACGGTGGCGGTGGAGTACTGCGGCATGTTCGTGCCGAAGAAGGCGACCACGACCCCGTAGAGGGCCGAGACGACCGTCATCCCGGCGACGAGCCAGCCGAGGGGCACGAGGGCCTGGGTGATGCGGCCCTTGATGGACCGGCGTTCGCCGAGCATGGGCGCGACCGCGCCGAGAGCGGCGATGTTACAGGCCGTGAACGTGCCGCCGAGGCCGCTGGCGAAGGCGAACAACACGCCGGAGAGCACGCCGGCGATGGGCGTGCCGGTGGCCTCATGGCCGATGATCGCGCTGGTGACGTTCTCGCCGATGACCTTGTCGACGAAGGGCGCCGACCACAACACGGTCAGGGCGAAGCCGCCGAGGAAGCTGAACAGCACGATGCGACCCCGATGGTCGGGGATGTCCGTGCGCGGGGGCGCGGTGGACTGGGGCTGGGTGGCCGTCACGTTGGCCGTCCTTTCTCGTGGGGGGTGATGAGCCGGAATCCGACGGAGTCGCCGAACCCCTGCTCGGTGCCGAGGTGACGCAGGAAGGCGGCCAGCGACTCGATCCACGTGCTGGCCGAGAGGGGCCCGGCGTCGACCACGTTCAGCCCGCTGCCGCCGAGCAGGCGGGTCACCGCGTCCTTGGCGCCGGGGTCGTCGCCCGCGATGGGCACGGTGAGGCCGTCGCCTGGCCGGACGGCGCGCAGCCGCCGGGCCGAGACGCAGTTCAGCGCCTTGACGACCGCGCTCTTGTGGAAGGCGTCGGCGACGAGTTCGGCCGAGGTCCGGGGCCCGCCAGGCGGCAGGTCTCCGGGGTCGGGGTTGGAGACGTCGACGACGATCCGCCCGGCCAGGCCGCGCGCCGCCAGTGGGCCGATGACGTGACAGGTCACCCGGAGCCGGGTGGCCAGGATCACGATCGGCGCCCGCGCGACGACCGCCGACAGATCGGCGGCGACCGCCCCGGGCAAGGTGGCGGCCACCATCTCGGCGGTCCGGCGGGTCCCGCCCGCCAGGATCGGCCGATGGCCACTGCGGTGCAGCAGTTCGGCGATGGCGGCGCCCATCGAGCCGCATCCGACGACCCCGACGGGTTCGCCGGTCACCGCCGGCTTCCCGGCACGGCGAACGCGTCCAGCGCCTGGTAGAGCTCCTGGGGCACGTCGATGGCGATGAGGTCGCCCTCGACGCGCCGCATGCAGGCCACCGTCTGGGCGCCCCGGGCGACGAGCTGGCCGGGGCCGTTGCCGACGCGGAAGTAGTCGAAGGCCATGACGATGCGGTTGAGGTCGATGCTGCGCAGCGTCATGCGGATCGACACCTGGTCGAAGGCCTGCAACTCGGCGAAGTACTCGCACGAGCACGACACGGTGACCAGGGCGAGGTCGGAGTAGAGGCCGCGCAGCACTCCGGGCGCGTGGTCGGCCAGGAACCGTTCCCGGCAGGCGCCCTGCCAGGCGACGTAGTTGGCGAAGTACACGTTGCCGACGAGGTTGGTGTCGGCGAAGGTCACCAGGTGTTCGTAGGCGAAGTGGGGGTTCACGGTGTTCCCTTCACAAGGACGGCCACGGCCACCGGCCGGGGTTCACCGCTGATGCGCACGATCGCCGAGGCGATGCGATGCGGCCCGCCGCGCAACAGCACCCATCCCTGCTCGTAGACCCCGGAGACGGTGAGCGGCACCCCGCCGGTGTCGCCCGCCGAATCCAGACAGGAACGTGCCGTGCGCAACCGCGCGTGCGTGCAGGCGGCGGGCTCGCCGGTGAGCCGTGTGATCGGATGGGGCTCCCCTGGCGGCTCCTCGGCGTCGAGGGCCACGTGGTCGATCGCGCAGCCCAGCGAGGCCGCGCCGGTGACCTCCAGGTCGAGGCCGGGGCCTGTCTCGACCTTGACGCTGACGTCGGGCAGCAGGCTCTCCAGCCCGCGCTCGAGAAGGGGTCCGAGCAGGACGGCGGGCCAGCCGTCGCGCGGTTCAAGCGGGCCGATGTCGCGCAGCCGCAACCGGCTCCAGCTGAGCACCGGCCGGCCGTCGGCATGGTGCACGGACACGTCATAAACGTGCTCGGCCCCATCCTGGTGGCGCTCCACCGCGGACAAACGCAGCTCCGCCGGGTATGGCCCGGCCTCGTGCACCGTGATCGCCTGGCAACCGACCGGCAGCAGGCGGCGGCCGGGCACGCAGGCCTGGAGCGCGTGGATGGTGGCGTCGGTGAACGTGGGGTCGCCCAGCTGTGTCCCGTCCAGTGACCAGCGGGTCGCGGCGTCCACGACGGCGACGCAGGCGGTCGCCTCCAGGTGGTCGTAGCGGCGGACCCGCTGGAAGGCGGGGCCGTGGAAGAAGGTGGGCCCGTACAGGTCGGCCCCGTCGTGCGGTGGCAACGCCGAGACTCGGCGCAGCGGCTCGACGGGGTCGGGCGGGACGCCCGCGACGGCGGTGAAGTGGTCGGCGGCGTAGCCGCTCTCGTCGCTGCGCAGCACCACCCGCACGCCGTCCGGGCCGGTCAGCGCGCAGACGCGGACCGTTCGCACTCCGTCGGCCGGCACGATGACCGGCCGGTCGAAGCGCGCCTCGCCCAGAGAGGTGACCCGCCGCCCGGTGAGCGTCGCGGCGGCCTCGGCCATGATCTCCAGCGCGACCACGGCGGGCAGCACGGCGATCCCGTCGATGAGGTGGTCGCGGAGCCGGGGATGGATGTCGAGCCCGAGGTCGGCCTCGGCGACCAGTTCGACACCCGGGACGTGCAGCCGGGTCCGGGTGAGCAGCGGCCCCGCCACGTCACCGGGACGGTCGAGCTGGGGCAGCCGGCCGGTCGCCAGGAGGGTCGGGCCGTCGGAGGTCAGCACCTCGTGGAGGAGTTCCACGCCGCGCTCGGCAGGGAGAGGGTCGACGCCGGACCGGCGCAGGCCGTCGAGCACGTCGAGACGCTCCCCCATGCCCGCGCCCGACCACGCCGTCCAGTCGACGTTGCGGACCCGGCAGCCCGGCGCCTGGAGCGCGAGGACACGGGCGAGTTCGCGCATGCGGCCGTTGGCCAGGGCGTAGTGGGCCTCGCCGGGGAGGCCGAAGCGGCCGATGACCGACCCGAAGGTGACCAGATGGCGCAGCCTCGCGACGTCGATCGCCGCCAGGACGTTCTTCAGCCCGTGGTACTTCGCGGCGGCGTGCCGGGCGAGGTCGTCGTCGGTCAGTTCGGCGAAGCGTTTGGGCTCGTTGACGCCGCCGCTGTGGATGATCGCGGTGACCGGCTCGTCGATCGCCCGCCGCACGGCGGCCGGGTCGGCGAGGTCGGCCCGGAGGTAGGCGTACCGGATGCCGTTCTCGGCGAGGACGGCCAGGTTGCCGCGCAGTTCCTCGTCGGAGGACGGGCCGGCGCGGCCGAGCAGCAGCAACCGGCACCCGTAGGCGGTACCGAGGGCCAGGGCCGAGCGGAAGCCGATGCCCTTCCCGCCGCCCGTGACCAGCACGACGTCCTCCGAGGCCAGCGGCGGTTCACCGGTTCCGGCCGGTGCGGGGCGGAAGACCGGGACACTCACCCCGTTCTCGGCGTGCACCTCGACGGGGCCCTCGAACGGGGCGGCGAGCACGGTCGCGACCGATTCCGCGTCGCGGGCGCGGATCCACCGCAACCACCGGCCGGGATGTTCGGCGCGCACCGAGGCCAGGAACCCCGACGCGCTGTCGCCGTGGTCGACGACGGTCACCGGCGATCCGGTACGGACGGCCGAGACCAGCGTGGCGACGTCGTCATCGGAGGGGTCCTCCGGCAGGAAGACGAGTTCGGCCGCAGAGCCCGCACGGAGCGAGAGGGCCTCTCGTAACGGCCCCCGGCCACTGATCCGCCACGCGTGCGGGCGGGCTGCGGAGGCCAGTTCGACGGGCTCGGTGTCCTCGACGAGCAGCCGATGCCAGCTCGCCACCCCCTCCAGCGGCGGTTCAGTCTCGTCGGCCGCCGGGAGCGCCGCGATCAACGCGGCGAGTTCGGCGACGGAGACGTCGGCGGACATCAGGGGTTCGGCCGGGACGGCGCGGCCGAGGACCGTGGCCGCCTCCCCGGCGAGCTGCACCACCCGCAACGAGTTCAGGTGCAGGTCACTGAGCAGCCGGTCGTCCTGCCCGACGGCCTCGACGGGAAGTTCCAGCAATCCCGCGACCAGTTCACGAACGGTCCCGGGAACGTCGTCGGAGGTCGTGCGGACCTCCGGAACGGCCTCGGTGACGAGCGGCTCGTAGCCGGCTTCTACCTGCGGCGCCTGCTCGCAGGGGTTCTCCAGGAACCTCGGCTCCCGCCACAGGTCGAAAGGCCGGTGCGAACGATGCGCGAAGATCGGCCGCGGGTCGGTCACCAGGCCGAGCGCGAACAGCGCGGCGACGGCCTGGAGAGGGGCCGCCGCAGAGGGGCTTCCGACGTCCATCGCCACGACCGGCAGCGGGGTCAGCGCGGTGGCCAGCGAGGTGAGGGACCGCCCCGGGCCGATCTCCACCAGCAGGTCGCAGTCCTCGGCCAGTGCGGACACGGCGTCGGCGAACCTCACGGGCGCGGTGAGCTGCTCGGTCAGCAGGTCTCGCAGGTCGGTCTCCGGTGTCGGCCGGGCACCGAGCACGGTGGAGTAGACCGGGCGGCTGACCGCGCCGAAGACCAGGTCGCGCAGGTGTTCGGCGAGCACCGGGCGTGCCTCGGTGAAGGCGGGTGAGTGGAAGGCGTGGCTGACCCGCAGCTCTCGCGCGGTCACTCCGCGATCCCGGCACCGGGTCATCAGCGCGGCCAGGTCCTCGTCCGGCCCGGCCACCACGTGGGAGGTGCCGTGTTCGGCCGCGACCACCAGGCGCGTGCCCGCGATCAGCGCGTCGGCCAGGCTCCGGTCGGCCATGACGGACACCATGCCGGTGCCGGGAGTGCCGTGGGTCTTCATGATCTTGCCTCGGACGGCGGCGAGCTCGACGGCCTGTGCTTCGGTGAGCGCGCCGGCCCAGTGCAGGGCGGTGATCTCCCCCAGGCTGTGGCCGGTGGCGGCGTGCGCGGTGACGCCGAGGGAGCTCAGCCAGCGCAGGCCCGCCATCGAGGCCCGCACCACCCCCGGCTGGACCACCGCGGTGTCGACGGTGTCCGAGAGCCCGTCGAAGTACGCCGCAAGTTCGGGATCGAACCCGCCGAGCGCCCCCGGCCCGGCGGGCACCCCCGCCCCCTGACCGGTGAACAGGTACCCGGCGCGGCCGGCCGGTCCCTCCCCCACCGCGCCTCCGGGGAAGACCGTGAAACCGTCGTCGAGCGCGGCGACGGCCCTGCGGGCACGTTCGCCGAGCTGCGCGGGATCGGCGGCGACCAGCGCCGCCCGGAAGGCGGGCCGCTCGCCGGGAAGGTGGCTCGCCGCGAGATCGGCCAGCTCGCCGAACGCCATCGTCGACGCCGTCGCGACGATGCGATCGAGGGTCCGCCGCAGTTCGTCGCGGCTGTCGGCCCCAAGGAGGACCAGTTCGTGGCTCGGCGGCCGATGCGCGAGCAGACGTTCGCGTGGAGTCAGCGCGGCCCGGCGGATCGTCGCCGCCGATTCCAGCACCACATGGGTGTTGATGCCGCCGAACCCCATCGCGCTGACCCCGGCCCGCAGCGGTTGGTCCTGCGGCCAGGGTTCGGCGTCCGCCAGCACCCGCAAGGGAGCGTCGTCCGCACGCAGACCCGGATGGGGCGTGTCGCAGCCGGTCGTCGGCGGGAGCACCTGCCGGTGCAGGGCCATCGCGGCCTTGAGCAGCCCGGCCAGCCCGGCGGCGGCCTTGGTGTGGCCGATGTTGGCCTTGATCGAGCCGAGCGCGGCGGGAGTCGTGGTCCGTCTGCCCCGCTGCGCCTCGATCAGGGTGGCGATCTCCACGGCGTCGCCGACGGCAGTGCCGGTGCCGTGGCCCTCGAACAGGGCGACGTCTTCCGGGCCGTAGTCGAGGTGCTCGTAGGCCCGGCCCACCGCGAGTAGCTGGCCCGCCTGTTCCGGGCGGGTGATGCCGCCCCGTCCGTCGGACGACACGCCCCAGTCGCGGATCAGCGCGAGCGGGGCCCGGCCTTCGGCCAGCGCGTCTTCGGCCCGCATCAGCACGACCATGCCGCAGCCCTCGCCGGGCCAGAAGCCGGTCGGGTGGTCATCGTAGATCCGCATGGCGTCTGTCGCGATCGCGCCGGTCCGGGCGAATCCGACCAGCTCGAACGGGTCGAGACTGAGGTCGACGCCTCCGGCGATCACGACGTCGGCCGCCCCGGCGCGCAGCGTGTTGCCCGCCGTGACGACCGACAGCAGGGACGACGCGCACGCGCCGTCGACGGTGTAGCCGCCGCCGTGGAAGTCGAAGTGGTTGCAGATGCGCCCGGCGATGGTGTTGGCCAGCCCACCCGCCAGGCTCTCGTCGTTCGGCTCGGGGAAGGGCTGTTTGAAACGGTGCTCGACGGTGGCCAGGAACCTGGCGAGCTCGGGCGCCTCCCAGCCCTCCTCCGTCAACGCCTGCTGCATCACCCGGCGGACATAGGGCCAGCGCAGCCGCAGCCCGTTGGCGCGGCTGAACTCGCCGTTCATGGTGTTCCCCACGACCACGCCGACCCGGTTTCCGTCGAGCCCGGCCCCGTCGGCGTACCCGGCGGAGGCCAGGGCGTCGGCGGCCACCTCCAGGGCGAGCCAGTGGGCGGTGTCGGTGACCCGGTGGACCGGCCCGGGGATGCGGAATCGGGCCCGGTCGAAGGTCCAGCCCTCCAGCACGGCCGCGAACCTGGCATAGGTGCCGTCGCGGTCGCCGGTGTAGTCGGCCAGGTTCAGCCGGGCCGGCGGGATGGGCCGGAAGGATCGACGCCGGGACAGGACCGACTCCCAGAGCTGGTCCGGGTCGTCGGCGCCCGGGTAACGGCAGGCGGCGCCGACGATGGCGATGGTGGCGCGGTCGTACACGGGATCACGTCCTGTTTGCGGTGGCGACGAGCTGTGGCACGGGTTCCTCGGCGGGGGTCTCGGCACGGGCGCGCAGCGAGATCACCCCGAGGGCCGCGCCGCGCAGCGCGCAGACGATGACCAGTGCGAAGAACAGGCCGAACGCGATGTGCACGTGCACCAGCAGGCCGTAGACCGCCGCCGTGGCCACGCCGAAGGCGACCTGGTTGGCGGGCTTCACGGGCGTCGTGCCCGGGTCGGTGATCATGTAGTTGGTGAACAGGATGAACGCCGTGCCGGTCATGACGGTCAGCGCGGTCACCGTGGCCGTGCCGTCGATGCCGGTCCTGATCACCGCCTGTGCGGCGAAGCCGATGACCCAGCCGAGGATGAGCGGGATCTTCTTGGTGAGCATGGCGTTGATCACCGTGCCGGAGATCAGGATGAACGCCGGCAGCACCCAGTCGAGCGGCCCGCTGATCCACTCGGTGAAGTGGTAGGGGGGCGCGATGCTCACCCACGGGAAGACGATCAGCACCACGACGATGCCGAAGTTCGACGGGTTGAGCACGTGCCGGAACTTGCCGTGGAGCCGGATCCGGATCAGGTACTTGGAGGCGATGGCCACGATCACCGCGAAGATCACCGGGGCGAGGCGGTCGTTGGCGTACAGGAGCATCGCGCAGGCCAGCGCGGTGATGTGGGCCGGCAGCAGGAACGTGACCAGCCCCTTGAAGCCGCCGCCCCGGAACTTGGGCGCGCGCCCGGTCGCCGTGGCGTCGAGCCACTCCAGCCCGATCTCCAGGATGTACGCGGCCGCCAGCGCCGCCAGCGGAGTGACGTACGCCTGCTCGAAACCGAGCACGGCGTGGCCGAGGATGTTGAACGCCGTGATCGAGATCGCGAACCGGCGCAGCGCGATGACGCGGGGGTCTTTCATCGGGTCTCCTTGACGGTTCCGTCGTCGCCGAGCAGGACCGTGTGCCATCCGGAGGTGAGCCGCAGGTCGGCGCTGTGCCGGACCCCGCAGGCGTCCCGCCAGGTGAGGGTGGCGTCGGCGGCCGGTCCGGACAGGGCGAACAGCAACTCGGGCGACGAGACACCGGCGTGCCCGGCGGCCGGGTACACCTGGCCGGTGGTGACCCCGGCCGCGCCCGAACGCAGCCGCACCGCGGCGCCGATGGCCGGTGTCGGGGTGGCGGCTCCCTGGCAGGTGGCCGGGCGGGTCAGCGTCAGCCCGAGGTGGGGCAGGTCGGTGGTCCTGGTGTTGCGGTAGAAGTGCGACTGCCGCCACTGGTTGCCGATGGCGTAGTCGAGGCGTCCGTCGTGGTCGACGTCGGCCAGCGCGATGCCCCGGGTGGGGCCGCCGTCGTCGAGGCCGAGCCGGCCGCCCAGGTCGTGGAAGCGGCCGTCCGGGCCGCGGACGAAGAAGCGGTCGGGGTCGCTTCCCGACAGGTCGTCGGTGATCTGGAAGCGCGGCCACATGTCCGGGTTCACCAGCAGGGCGTCGTTGGTCATGGCCAGTTCCTGCAGCTCCGGCCAGCGGTTGGTCTCGCCCTTGATGAAGCCCGTGGCCTGGACGATCTGCAGGTCGCCCGTGCCGGCGAAGTCGCCCATCTTCACGTCCCAGCCCCAGCCGGAACGGGAGATGCCGACCTGTTCGCTGTGGTCGTCGTAGGAGGCGATGCCCTCGGCCTTGAAGGCGACGCCGTCGGCGCTGAGCCAGGCGAAGTTGCTCTCGTGCAGGCCGTAGTTCTGGGTGATGTTGCTGACCACCATGTCGGGCACCTCGTCGGCGTTGAGGTCGCCGAAGGCGACGCCCATGCCCTTGAAGGAGTCCCAGCCGAGGGCCTTGGACTTCGGCGTGGTGAAGTGCCGCACCCCTTCCATCAGCTCGAAGCGCGGCGCGCCCGGAGTGGAGATGTTGCGCAGCAGGCGGTCGGGGCCGAAGTCGTTGGCGACGTACAGGTCGGGCCGGCCGTCGGAGTCGAGGTCCTGGGCGCCCATCGCGAGCGTCCAGCCGTCGCCCATCTCGGCGTCGAAGGCCCCGGCCGCTTCGGCGAAGCGGCCCTCGCCCCGGGCGAGCAGGATGCGGTTGCGCCCGGCGTTGTAGGCGCCCGACATCGAGTCCTGCATCTGGATCTGGAACTGGACGGCCGTCGGGTCGAGGATGCGCGCGTTGTCGGGGAAGTAGTTGCCGATCGCCACGTCGGTCCGGCCGTCGCCGTCGAAGTCGGCCAGCGAGACCGCGTTGGTGTTCCAGATCTCGTACGGCGTGACCATCTCCGTCGGCGTGAAGCCGCTGCCCGAGTTCAGGTGCAGGATCGGGCTGCGGCCCCAGAAGTAGACGAGCAGGTCGGTGCGGCCGTCGTCGTTGTAGTCGCCGGGCACACAGCCCATCGGCGCCATCGCCGTGGTGTACGGCAGCGCCCCCGCCGTCAGCGGGCGGGCGGCGTACCGGGCGCCGGTGCCGGGGGCGGGCAGCAGCCGGACCGAGTCGTCGCGGGGATCGACCAGGCAGACGTCGTCGGGCCGGCCGTTGGCGTCCACGTCGGCCAGCGCGACCGCGCCGCCGAGCGAGGAGATCCAGTGGTCGATCTTCTTGTAGACCGGCGCGACGACCCGGATGGAGCGTTCCGTGGCCGCGCCGTTCAACGGGAGCCGCTGGAAGGAGAAACCCTTGGCCAGCGCGTCGGCCGTCGCGGGCGCGGCGGCGGGCGGGCGGGCCACCTGCCAGCCGGCCAGCACCAGGACGACCGCCACGATCTGCACCAGGCGTCTTCTGATCGGGGACGTCACCGTGTCACCTCTCCCAGGGCGGAGGCCCAGGCGTGCCGGACACCGGCCCGCCAGGCTTCGTAGGTTTCGGGGGTGTCGGGGCGGCCGTCGAGTGCGGCCAGCGCGTCGTCGGTCCACCGCGCGGCGGCCGGCACGTCGACACCGGTGAGGATCTTCACGGCCGAGGCGGTCTCGTCGGTGACGATTCCCGACAGCAGATGCGCCTTGGCCGCGAACGCCGCTCCTTGCGCCAGCGCGGCGGCGTAGCCCTCACCGGCGGTGACCAGGCGGTTCAGCGCCTCCGGCGACTGGGCCCCCGTGTAGGCGGCGGCCAGCCCGATGCCCGCCCACAGGTCGGCGCGGCGGCCTGCGGGCAGGCCGCCGATCACCTCGGCGACGCGGGCGGGTTCGGCGCCCGCGTAGAACCACAACGCGCGCCCCGCGCCCTGGTCGCGGATCGAACGGCAGTCGTCCGGCACGCGGGCCTCGATCCAGCCGTTGCCGAACACCTTCACCGGGTGGAAGAACGCCTGGTGGAAGCCCCAGCCGTCCCAGGCCAGCCAGCGCAGCACCGGCGGCCCGAACCGGACCCCGCGCCAGGGCCGCAGCCGCAGGCGCGCGTAGGCCCATCCGGCGCCGACCAGCAGCAGGTGGACGTAGCGGCCGCCGGTCGCCCGGTCGAGTTCGCGCAGACGCCGGCCGCCGCCGAGGGTGACCAGGTCGAGGATGACGGCGCTCATCGCGGCGCCTTCGTAGGCGAAGCCGCGGACCCGCGCGCTCAGCCTCTCGATGCCGAGTTCGGCCGGATCGCGGGAGAGCATCCCGTTGTACCCGGAGGCGAAGGCGGCGACCACCGAATCGAGCACCGGCGCGACCGCCGGGTCGGCGAGCCGGAACCCGCGCGCGCCGAGATCAAGATCTTCGGGTCGGAGGGTGAGCGGGCGGCGGAGTGCCGATCTCACAAGGGAATACGACGTTGCCACAGAAGGCAACAAATAACATCGCGAAAAGCGATGTCAACGGACGATTCGACGGAAAGTCTGCGACGTGCGCAAACAAATTGTATAAGGATCTATTGAATAGGTTGACGGCGAATCAGCCGTTGACCTGGGCCTCGAACCGGCTCAGAATGAATGCCCAGCCAGAGTGGTGTGCCAGGTAGGACTCCATGAGCAGCGGGGTGAGGTTTTCCCAGCCCTTGTGGGTCATCTCCACGCGCGTCAACGCCGGCCCGAGCGGCTTGAATAGCAACTCGACCTCGGTGAGCGTGGGCGTCTGGATTACCTCCCACGTGAACGACACCAGATTCGGCGGATCCCACCGGAGAATGTGCCCCCAGTCGCGTTCCCGGCCGTCGTCGAGAATTTCGTAAATGCGCCCGCCCACGCGTTCTTCGAGGCAGACGTCACGCACGCGGCCGGGTTCGATGGCGATCGCCTCGACGGGCCACCAGGTCGCCAGCTTCCGGGTGAAGGTGCTGAACGTGCGGGACTGGTCGGCCTCGACGTTGACCGCGTGACGGATGGGTTCGACGTTGGTCTCGGCCGGGCTGGTCATCGGCGCTACCCCTGCGTGCGGCGGACGGACAGGGGCAAGTCTGCCAGACGGATCAGCCCGCCACCTGTTCATCGCGCAAGCCGTCGTGGCCCTCGGCGGAGTCGCGGGCCCGCGCCATGCTCTCGCGCCACAACGACTCGACGACCTCGCGGAGCTGGGCCAGCGCGTCCTCGCTGGCCCGGTAGATCCGCTTGGTGCCGTCGCGCCGCTCCAGGACCAGGCCCGCGTCCTTGAGGATCTGCAGGTGCTGGGAGACGGCCGATCGGGTGACCTCGAAATGCTCGGCGATGCGGCCGGCGGGGAGTTCCTCCGTGGCGACCAGACGCAGGATCGCCCGCCTGCGGGGCTCGGCGATCGCCCGCAGCACCTCGTCCACGTCACCATTCATGAAGTCAGATCCTAGCCAGGGGGCGAGACCCCTGAATGACTACGAGAGTAGGCACCACCTTTCGTTAGCGTCAACTTTCACAACGAGGTCAGGACGAGGGTCAGGCACCGCGCACGGCGGAGTGCTCCCGCTCGCGTACCGGGGTCACCGGCAACTGGCGGCGGGGTTTCGGGCGGCCGGAGGCCAGCGGGAAGCGTTGCAGGCGCCATTCGAGCATGCCCTCCTCAAGCCTGCGCCCGCACCGGCCGTGTGACTTGAGCAGCCACAACGCCTCCCGGGCGAGCAGGCAGTGGGAGCTGCGGCAGTAGACGACGACCTCGGCGCCGACCGGCAGCTCCTCCACCCGGGTGCGCAGTTCCTCGACGGGCATGGAGATCGCCCCCGGGATGTGGGCGGCGAGATACTCGACCGCCGGACGGACGTCGATCAACAGGGTCCGGCCGTCCCCTCGGCGGCGCAGCAGTTCCTCACGGGTGATCGTGGCATCCGATGCGGCCACCCTCAGGGGCACCACCCGGGGAGCCTCCGCCTCCGGAGCCCGCCTGCGCGTCACCTGGCGCAGGCTGGCGTACAGGGCGGCGACGTCGTCTCCGGCGAGCCGGTAGTAGATGCGGGTGCCGTCCCGGCGGCTGCACACCAGTCCCGCGTCCCGCAGCACCTTCAGCTGGGCCGAGGTGTTGCCGATCGGCACCCCCGCCGCGGTCGCGAGGTCCTCGACGTTGCGCTCGGCCTGGGAGAGCAGGTCGAGCAGGTGGAGCCGGACGGGATTCGCCAGCGCCTTGGCGACTCGGGCGAACTCGGCGAGCACCGTGGTCACGTTGTCGGTGGTCATGTCTACCTTGCCTTTCCCGTCTTCTGCTGGAGGGGTGTGGTGCTAGGCGTTCCAGCGCTTGAGCCAGTTGCCTTCCTGATCGGCCTTCTCCTCGTGGAACAGGGGCGAGGGGTCGAAGAGGGTCACCTCGGGCGCGGGTTCGCGCAGGAAGTCCCCCTCGCCCTTCGCCGAGATCCGGTCGCCGAGTTCGATGTAGCAGGCGCCCCGCCCGTCGAACCACGGGTCGGGCGCCTCGTGTCCCAGATGCCGGGCGACGCCGTTCGCCACGACGTCGGCGGCCCCTTCGGCGAAGACCGCGGCCTTGGGCAGCGGCTTGCCGTTCGGCAGGATCAGCGCGCTGGCGTCGCCGATCGCCCAGACACCTGCCGTGGCGGTCGCGAAGGTGCGCGGGGCGACGGGGAGCCACCCGCCCAGCGCCGCCGGCGGCCGGTGCGGCGGCACCACGGCCAGCAGGTCGTAACGTTCCCGGACGCCGCCGGCGAAGACGAGTTCGCCGTCGGAGACCGACTCGATCGTGTGTTGCCCGTGGAAGCCGATGCCCGACTGGGTGAGCATGCCGACCAGCGCCCGGCCGACGGCCGGACCGGCGACCGGCATCGGCAGCGGGTCGGGGGTGAACACGTCGACGGTCACCTGGTCGCGTACCCCGGTCTCGGTCAGCAGGTCGGCCGCGAGCAGCGCGCCTTCGAAGGGCGCGGCCGGGCACTTGAACGGCACCCGCGCGACCAGGACGGCCAGCCGGCCGCGCCGTAAGGCGGTCAGCTTCTCGCGCATCGCGGCGGCGCCGCCGAGGGTGTAGAACTCGCCGGCCCGGCCGCTGTCCAGGGCCTCGGTCAGTCCCGGTACGGCTCCCGCGTCGAGTTCGGCGCCCAGGGCGACGACCAGCGCGTCGCAGTCGAGCACGCCGGAGTCGGTGTGCACCCGGCGGGTGTCCAGGTCGACGCGCTCCACCGTGGCGCGGATCATCTCGACGCCGGGCAGGGATTCGGGGGTGGGCCTGACCCGGACCTTCTCGGGGGTGCGCCAGCCGCGCATGACCCAGAGCAGGGACAGGCCCAGGACTCCGTCGAAGGAACGGTCGACCAGCAGGACACGGTCGGCGTCGGGCAGTCGTTCGCGAAGGGCTTCGGCGACGGTGAGGCCGCCCGCTCCGGCTCCCAGGACGACAACGGTGTTGGTCACGGTGTGCTCCCGTCGAATCGAATCGATCTTTTCGGTGCGGCTCTGACCAGTCGAATTACGGGACAGACGCCCCGCCGAAAGCTATACTCCTCCATGCATCCATTAATCCATTGCTCATTGGAGGATTATATGGTCGGAGACAGCGAGAGAAAAGCCTCCCTTTTCGACCAGATCGCACGGGTCGGTAAAGCTCTTGGTCATGGCAAGCGTCTGGAGCTGCTTGACCTGCTCGCACAGCGCGAGCAGAGCGTGGAGGCCCTCGCGCACACGGCCGGGATGGGGGTCACGAGCACTTCGGCGCACCTCCAGACCCTCCGCCACGGCGGCCTGGTCGCCACCCGGCGCGACGGCCAGCGGGTGCTCTACCGCCTGGCGGGCGACGATGTGGTCGAGCTCTATGCCCGGCTGCGGGCGGTGGCCGCCACCCGGCTGGCCGACGTCCAGGTCGCCGTGGTCGCCTACCTGGGAGAGCAGACCGAGGAGGTGACCCGCGACGAACTGCTGCGACGCGCCGAGACCGGCCGCGTCACGATCCTCGACGTCCGCCCCCAGGGCGAGTACGACGCGGGCCACATCCCCGGGGCGGTGTGCATCCCCGTCGACGACCTGCCGGAGCGGCTGAACGAGTTGCCGCCCGACACGGAGGTGGTGGCCTACTGCCGGGGCGCCTACTGCGTCTTCGCCCCGGAGGCGGTGCGCATCCTGAAGGCGCACGGCATTCCGGCGGCCCGGCTGAACGAGGGAATGCTCGAGTGGCAGGTCGCCGGGCTCCCCATAGAAAAGGAGCAGTCAAACATTCAAAAGGATTCGTGAATTGCCCGAGCTGGGCCGATGACGAACGCGGTTGACTGGGCGAAAAATCCCGATTTACCCTCCGGAACGCCGCCGTCCGAATACCGCGAGGGATTTCCATGGCCCGTCTCGGCATGCTCATCGACCTGCGTACGTGTATCGGTTGCCACGCCTGTTCCGTCGCCTGCAAGGCGGAGTTCGACGTCCCGCTCGGGAACTTCCGCGACACCGTGAAATACGTCGAGGAGGGCGCATATCCCAAGGTCACCCGGCATTTCATCCCGGTGTTGTGCAACCACTGCGAGGACGCGCCCTGCCTCAGCGCGTGCCCGACGGGCGCGGTCGTCCGGCTCGACGACGGCCAGGTCACGATCGAGGACGGCGACTGCAACCTCAACCGGGCGTGCATGGCCGCCTGCCCCTATGACGCGATCTACGTCGACGAGGACCGGGGCGCCGCCGCCAAGTGCACGTTCTGCGACCACCGCACCGCCGAGGGACGGCAACCGGCGTGCGTGGACGCCTGCCCGACGAACTGCCGCGTCTTCGGCGACCTCGACGACCCGGAGAGCGAGATCGCCGTCCGGGCCGCCGCCAACGACGTCACCGTGTGGAAGGAGTCGGCGGGCACCCGGCCGAAGGTGCTCTACGTCGACCCCAAGAACGCGCTCCCGCTGATCGAGGAGCAGGGCGTGCAGGTCGACACCACGGCCGACCTGTCCGGCGAGCCGGCGTGACGGTCGCGTGGGGCCCGCTGCTGGCGGCCTATGTCGTGCTGGTGGGCCTGCCGACCGGGCTCACCCTGATGACCTGGTGGGTCGGCCGGTCCGGCGCGTCGGTCCGGCTGGAGCGGATCGGCGCCTGGGGTGCGCTGGTGGCGCTGGTCGCGATCAGCGTCCTTTTGGTGGCCGACCTGGGGCGGCCCGAGCGGTTCCACCTGATGCTGGTCCGCTTCGACAATCTCGCCTCGCCCATCTCGTGGGGCGCCAAGCTGATCGCGCTGAAGATCCTGCTGCTCCTCCTCGTCGTCCACGCCGTCGAGCGTCGCCGGCCACCCGACCGGCCGCTCCCCCGCCTCACCAAGGTCGTCGCCGTCCTGCTCCTGGCCGTGAGCTTCGCGCTCGCCCTCTATCCGGCCGCGCTGCTCGCCCGCTCGTGGGCGTCCCCGCTGGCCGGAGGCGCGGGGGTGCTGTTCGTGCTCACCGCCCTGCTGATGGGCGCGGCGGTGGTCGTGCTGTTGGGCGGCGAGGGGCGGACCGCGCTGCTCGGTCTGCTGGCGGCCTCGGCGGTGGCGCTGGCCGTGGAGGCACTCGCGCTGGCCGGGCGGCCCGGTGACCGGCTGCTGCTGGCCGAGCTCACGACCGGCGGTTCCGCGCCGCTGTTCTGGGGGGTGGCCGTGGGCGCCGGGCTGCTGCTGCCCGCCGCCGGGTTGCTCACGCTGCCGCGCAACCGCGTGGTGACGGCCCTGTGCGCCGTCGCCGTGCTCGCCGGCGCGGCGGCCACCCGATACCTGCTGTTCGCGGTCGGCTCGTAGGAGGAGCACGCATGTCAACGTGGACCTTGACCCGGCGTGACCTGCTGCGCGCCGCCGCCGTCGCCGGAGTGGGCGCGGCCGGGCTGGGCGGCATCGAGGTCGTGCACCGGATGACCACCGAGCCCCGCGCCGCGGGGAAGACCGTCGGCGCGGTGCGCCGCGTCGCCTCGATGTGCCAGATGTGCACGACCGCCTGCGGCATCATCGCCAACGTCAAGGACGGCCGCCTGCTCACGATCGAGGGCAACCCGGCCGACCCCAACAGCCGGGGCGCGGTCTGCGCCAAAGGGGTGGCCGGCCCGTCGATCCTGTACGACCCCAGCCGCCTGCTCTACCCGCTCAGACGGGTCGGCCGCCGGGGCGAGGGCCGGTGGCGGCGCATCACCTGGGACGAGGCGTACACGGAGATCGCCGACCGGCTGCGGGCGATCCGCGAGAGCGGGCGCCCGGAGGAGTTCGCCTTCCAGCAGGGCCGTAACCGCTCGACCGACATCGTGGCCCGCTTCCTGGACGCCTTCGGCACCCCCTCGGCCTTCAACCACCGCGCGTTGTGCTCGCTCAACCGGCGGGCCGCGATCCTGACCACGATCGGCGACTCCGACTGGGACCTCGGCGACTACGAGAACAGCCGCTACATCCTCAACTTCGGCAGCAACTGGGCCGAGGCACACCAGGGCCACATCCCGGTCGCCACCCGGATGATGCGGGCCCGCGAACGCGGCGCCAAGATCGTCACCTTCGACGCCCGCCTGTCGAACACCGCCGCCCTCTCCGACGAGTGGTACGCCGTCCGCCCCGGCACCGACGGCCTGATCGCCCTGGCCATCTCGAACGTCATCTGTCAGGAGGGGCTGTGGGACCGGGAGTGGTTCGACCGGTGGACGAACTACCCGGCCGAGAAGTACGCCGAGCACGTCCGGGCGTACACCCCCGAAATGGCGCAGGCCGAGAGTGGTGTGCCCGCCGAGGCGATCCGGCGTATCGCCCGCGAGTTCGCCGGGGCCACGCCGCGCTGCACCACGATCTGCAACCGGGGCTCGGCCGCCCACCGCAACGGTTTCCACAACGACCGCGCCATCACCGTGCTCAACGCCCTGGTCGGCAACATGGGCGAGGAGGGCGGCTGGTGCTGGCACCCGATGAGCGCCTGGGACAAGAAGGCGCTGCCCGAGCCCGGCCCGATCGCGCCCAAGCCGACCGCGCGCAGCCTCATCGCCGAGGCGAAGGACTGGCCGCTGGCCAACGCCTGGCAGAGCAACAAGATGCGGGTCGGCGAGATCGTCTACCTGTGGATCAAGCAACGGCGGCAGCGGATCTCGGCGCTGATGACCTACAACTGCGACCAGGCCTGGGCGTGGCCGGAGGCGAACCTGGTGCGCGAGGTGCTGGCCGACGAGGACCTCGTGCCGTTCCACGTCTGCCTCGACGTGATGGCGTCGGAGACCTCGAACCTGGCCGACATCATCCTCCCGTGGACGACGTACCTGGAACGGTGGGACATCGACTCCCGCCCGCCCCAGGGCCTGGTCGACTACGTCGGACTGCGGCAGCCGGTCGTGCCGCCCCTGGGCGAGTCCAAAGACCTGCGAGAGATCTTCCCCGAGCTGGCCCGGCGCATCGGCGGCGGCATGGAGCACTACTTCCCGTGGGCCACCCAGGAGGAGTACTTCGAGCAGTACTTCGCTCCCGTTCCGGGCGGCTTCGGCCACATGCGGGAGGCGGGCGTCCACGTCGACCCGGCGAAGAAGCCCAACTATCTCCCGTACGAGAAGGAGCTCACCGCCGAGGAGCTGGAGGGCACCCGGACCGAAGACGGGGTGATCCACGGCCCGGACGGCGCGATCGGGGTCATGGTCGACGGGACGGCCAGGCGCGGTTTCGGCACCCCGTCGCGCAAGGTCGAGGTGCACAGCCAGTTCGTCAACGACCGGGGCCGCGAGGCCGACCGCACGATCTCCCCGCTGCCGGTGTACGAACCCATCCCCGGACACCGCGAACAACTCGCCCAGGGCCGGCTCATCATGATCAGCTTCAAGTGGAACGTGCACAACGCCCACCGCACCCTGCAGTCCAAGTGGCTCCAGGAGATCTCGCATACCAACCCCGCCTGGCTCAACCCGGCCACCGCGTCAGGGCTCGGGCTGGCCCACGGCGACTGGATCGAGGTCACCAGCTACCGGCCCATCGATCCGGAGGTGCCGCGCGGCGACGGCTCCCAGCTCGGCTCGCTGCGCACCCGCGTCCACCTGACCGAGGGCATCCACCCGCAGGTCATCGCCATCGCCCACAACGCCGGCCGGACCACCGGCGGGCCGGTCGCCTCCAACGGCCGCGACCGGGCGGTGCTGGTCGGCCATGAGCCGCCCGACCACGGGCGAGTCTGGTGGGCGGGTTCGCTGAGCGTCGCGCAGAACGACATCCTGCCCATCTATCCCGACCCGGTGTCGGGCCAGCAGGCCTACCACGACACGATGGTCACGGTCCGAAGGATCGAGGGCGGCGCGTGAACGGCGACGTGATCATGCTGATGTCACGGCTGGTCAGCACCGAGATCGACGCCCCGTTGCGGGAGGCGCTCGGTTGCCCCGAGCCGCTGGAGGACCTGTCGGCCGAGTTCTGCCGCCTGTTCGTCGGGCCACGCCCGGTCTGCCCGCCGTACGCGTCGGTGCGGCGGGGCGAGCCGATGATCGGCGGCCGTGCCGAGCGGCGGCTGAAGGAGTTCGCCGCCCGGCACGGTCTCGACGTGGTGGTGCCGCCGGGCTTCGCCGTGCTCGCCCTCGACCACCTCGGCGTGGAACTGGCGCTGCTCCACCACCTCAGTCCGGGGCCGGTCGCCGAGGAGTTGCTCGACGACCACGTGCGCCCGTGGGCCCTCGGCTACCTGCGGTCGCTGGAGGAGTCGGCCCGGCTGGAACCGTATGCGTCGGCCGCCCGGTGGTGCCGGGAGGAGATCACATGAAGTTCCTGGTGTGCAGGGCCGACAACTCGGCCGCCTCGTCGTGCGGGAAACCGAGGCGCACCAGCCGGTGCTGGCGGCCTTCGTCCATCTCCGCCTGGAGTTGCTGCACCGCGGCGTAACCCCGTCTGATCCCGGCCGGGCTCCACTCTCCGGCGGCAAGCACGACCAGGGAGTCGAAGACGTCCTGGTTCAGCCCCGCGCTGGAGATGAGGGTCTCGTGCCGCTGCTCGATCGCGCCGCGCAACCGGCCGAGCAGGGTGCGGTCGAGGGTGCCCTGGTGCTGGAGGTGGGCGACGCCGAAGGCGACGTGGCGGGCCTCGTCCTGACGGGCCATGCGGGCGACCTGGCGGGTCACCGGGTCGGGGGCGTTACGGTCGATGAAGGTCAGCAGGTTGAGGAAACTGCCCTCGCCGAGCACCGACAGCAGGAACGAGGCCATCGAGAAGTCGGGCTCCCGCAGCAGGGTCGCCAGCGACTCCCGGCCGCTGACCGAGGAGGTGCCCATCTCGCCGCCCGTCAGCAGCGCCCGCCGGGTGAAGACCTCGACGTGGCGGGCCTCGTCGGCGGCCTGCACCGCCAGCAGTTGCAGCACCTCGCGGAAGTGCGGATGGATGCGGGCCAGCAGCCGGGCCGGGACCACCAGCGCGGCCTGCTCGTTCTCCACCAGGAACGTCATGACCTGCACGACCGCGCGCTCGATCTCCGGCACCAGGTCGACCGGGGCGTCCCACGCGATGGCGGTGGCCGGATCCCACTGAGAGGCTGCCGCGTTGGCGTACAGGCTGGGAGCGAGATCTGCCCAGACGAGTTCCCGGGAGGCGAGGTCGGCGGCGATCGGCGGCCCACCCGGTTCGACGAGCGCGCCCCGAGCTGCGAGCCCCCAGTGGGCCGGAGGCTCGTTGACGATGCCGTGCGGCGAGGGGCCTCCGGCGCGTTCGGCGTGCACCCACCGATCGAGGTCGGCGCGACCTCGGGTGACCCAGACCCTGATCCCGTCGTCGTTGTCGTCCGCACGCCGGGTGAGGTGCCCCTTCGCCCGGCACCACACCTCGACGTGCATGACCAGCGCCGGATCGAGCCCCGCGACACCGAGCTCCTCCCCCGGCCGCAGCGGGCCGAGCGCCCGCTGCAGCAGGATGTGAGCGCCCTGTTCGAAACCCAGGTCGCCCAGGTCGAGCATCATGGCCGGTAGTCGGCGGCGGTGACGGCGCCGGCCGCGTCGTAGAAACCGGTCTCGTCGACGGCCCTCTCCAGTGGCGGGTAGCCGCTGACGCGGCCCGGCTCCCAGCGGGTCAGCCCCTCCAGGTCGAACAGCGGCCGGACCTTCGGGTCGGTGTACGACATCGACAGCAGCAGCTCGGCGAAGTCGGCCCTCGTCTGGTCGGACACGGTCTCGCCCACGGTCATGTTGCAGTGGTCGAAAGGCTCGGTCTGCCCGATGACCCGGGTCGAACCGGCGGGCAGGGTGCCCTCCTTGCCGAACAGCAGGTGGTTGGAGTCGATCATGCACGCGGCGGCGACGGTGCCCGACACCAGCGCGCGGGCGGCGTCCCGCTCACCGCCGATGTGGTCGCCGTGCAACCCGACGCCCACGTCGAAGCGCCGCACGTCCACCTGCACGTTCCGGGAGGCCAGGTAGGACAGCGGCAGCAGGGTTGCCTGCGGCGAGTCGACCGCGCCGACCGCGACGGTCTCGCCCTTGAGGTCGGCCACGTCCTTGAACGGCGAATCGGCCCGTACGACGATCAGCGACCTCAGATCACGATCGGTGTCCCGCATCACGAGCGGGGTGAGTGTGCGGCCGCTGGCCTGCGCCAGGCGGCGGCTGCGGATCCACGACAGCGGCGAGTTCCACGCCGCGTCGATGCGGCCCTGCGCCAGGTCTTCGGCCTGGCGCTCGTACTGGGAGTACAGGACGAAGTCGAAGGGCAGCCCGTTGTCGTTCAGCCACGACCGGAATCCGCCCCAGATGGTGACGACCTTGGGGTCGTAGGCCACCGCACCCATGAGAAGAGTCATCGCCCGCGCCTTCCTAGAACAGCGGCAGGCCGAGCGTGGCCCGTCCGACGAAGTCGTGCAGGGCCTCGGTGGTCGGGGCCATCACCCGCGCGGCGAGCGAGTCGCGGAACAGCCGCTCCACGCCCGTGGACTTGCGGAAGGCCGAGCCGCCGCAGACGCGCATCACTCCGTCGGCTACCTCCGCCGCCGCTTCGCCGGCGACGGCCTTGACCTGGAGAACTCGCAGCGTGGCGTCGGCGCGTCCGGTGCCGAGCGCGGCCAGCGTGTCGTCACGGAAAGTGCGCACCGTGTCGGTACGGGTGCGCAGCTGCGCGAACGCGGCACGCAGCTGTGGCTGCTCGGCCAGCGACTGCCCGAGATGGTCGAGGCGGGCTCCGACGAGGTGGTCGTGGGCCTTGGCGACCAGCGCCTCCATCAGGCCCAGGGAGAAGGAGGCGTTCAGCACCAGGAAGAACGGCAGCGCCGAGGCCAGCGCCTGGTTGAGCCCTTCGCCGTCGGCGCCGAGCATCGCCGAGCGGGAGACCGTCACGCCCTTGCCCTTGACGGGGTTGGAGGCGTTGCCGCGTAACCCGAACCCGTCGAAGGGCCCGCCGACATCGAGCCCGGCCGCGTCACTGGACACCAGCCAGATGGTCATCGGCCCGTCGGCGGCCAGGGGGCGGCTCGACCACACGTAGCTGTCGGCTTCTCCGGCGGCGGTGACCCAGCTCTTGTCGGAGTCGAGCCGCACCTCCTCGCCGTCGGCCGCCGCCGTGCCCAGCGGCGCCCAGAAGTGGCTTCGGGAACCGGTCTCGGAGAAGGCCAGCGTGGTGAGGTGGCCGTTGCCGGCGATCGCCTCGCGGGTGGCCTTGTCGCCGTGCGCCTCGATGAGCGCCGTGGCGGAGTAGTGCATCAGCAGGATCATCGCGGTCGACCCGCACACCCCCGCGACCCGCTCGATCACCTCGGCGGCGGCCTTCATGTCCTGCCCTCGGCCGCCGACCTCCTCGGCGCTGATCAGGCCGAGCAGTCCGGCCTTGGTTAGGGCGTCGATGCTCGCCCTGGGGAAGGTTCCGGAACGGTCCGTCTCGGCGGCCTGAGGGGCGATGGTGTCTTGTACGACGGCGTCCAGGGCGGCGTGATCGATGGGCATGACCATTCACCACTTTCGATATGCGCGAAAGGAGTCAATAATCTCGCGCGAAATTGCGAGTCGACAGGGCGAGCCTACGCACAGCAAGTGTTAGCGTCAACTGTCGGAAGCATCGTCGCAGCTGAGGTGGGCAGAATGAATAGTTTTCACCTTTACTTGGGCCATCTGAAAGAATTCTGGGAATTCTAAAAGACTTTAGATTTCGCAGGTCGCCGACATGGCGATAAACGATCAACGCGGCGAATGCGGTCGGCGATCATGGATGTCTGGAGACCATCCGGGTCGGCAAGGCACTTCCGTCGCCACACCCGCGTTTGCGGGGTTGCCCCGCGCTGTCCGGCGGGCGATGGTGAGCGATGCGCCCGCTTCCCTCGGCTGCCCCGCTTGTCAGGCTCCGGCGGGCCACAAGTGCCGCCGTCGCGATGGACGCACCCGCCCGCCGCACGCTGACCGTGTCGCTCTGGCCGCGGCCCGCCCGATCCTCACCTGGATCGCCGAACGCTTCCTGACCGCCGATGTCTTCGGCAACCTGCTCCTGCTGATCGAAACCGAGCACACTCTCGGGCCGCACCGGGCCGCCCGCAGAGCTCACCCGTTCCACGATCTTTCCGCCGACGACCCAGTGACCTATGACCAGGCGGGCGTCTTGCCCCACGTGTCGTCGGTATGTGTATGCAGATCGGCCGGTTTCGCACCCCACAGGCCGGCGCGAGGCCCACCCACCGTTCGTTCTAATCGCCGGCGGCTGGCGCGGTTTCAGACATGTCACTTTCTCCCTGATTAAGAAATCGGCGACTGACACCAATGGCGGAAGCTACTGGTGAAAAAGGCCTCCAGCAATGTTCTTGAAGGCTACAAGTGTGATCGCGCGCGGCTTCTCCAAATGGAGGCTCCAACTGAAATGCAAGAGATCGACAAGTATGGACGGATAAGTTGTCACCATGCGAAAGAGATTTTCTGTCCTCATCGTCCCGGCCGCGGTCGCCGTGCTCGTCGCTCCTGCCGCGGCCTCGGCCGCGTCGGAACTTTCGGCGGTTTCCCCGAGTCTGTCGGCTCCGCAGACCAAGGTCTTCTCCTTCCGGGGCATGAACCTGAAGATCCCCGCCGGCTGGAAGGTGCACCGTGACGGGGACAGGGTCGTGGTGGTGACCGGAAAATGTAAAAATCCAGAGCCTTTCGCCCCAAACTGCCGGGGATTCTGGGTGTTCGGCCCAAAGGCGTTCACCAATGTTCCGGTCGGGGGTGGTTCCCTCACCTACACGGGCAAGGAGCAGTTCCATCCCTTCAGCGGCGTGGTCCCCTGCCCGTTCAACGCCAAGACCAGCTGGTACCCCGGCAATGAGAAGGCGACCTCGACAGGTCTGCGCCAGGTGGGACGCGGCCACAGGGCCATGTACACCGCATGGCCCAACCTGTGCTTGACGAACGACGAGGGCAGGCGGACGGCGAGCTTCACCCAGCGGGAGTGGTTCCTGCCCACGTCGAAGATCCTGATAGTCGACGTCTGGAACACCCGAGCGCTGTCGGATGTGCTCAAACGCGCGACCTGGAGCTGACGCGCCGGCCGAGCTTTCCCGCGGAGTCCCGGGAGAGCCGGCCGATCGCGAGACCCGGCATCGGGCCGCGGGCAGCCCCAAGCCTGACGACACCGTCGGTCGCCCACGACGCCATCGCCGCCCGCGCCCGGCAACGAGGGGCGGCGGCAGATCGCGGTCGTGCCCGACTTGTGGCTTACAGGTCAGTCCACATCCGGATCTCGCGGTCGGACCCGGCGCTGACGAGGGTTCGCCCGTCGGGGCTGAAGGCCACCGCGTTGACGTCACCCGGATGGGTCAGGGTGTGCGCGAGCCTGTCGGCGCCGAGGTCCCAGAGCTGGACGGTTCCGTTCCCGTTCCCGTCGGCGAGAATCCGTCCGTCAGGGCGGTATGCCAGCGCCTTGATCTGCACGTCGCGGTTGTCGCCGGCGCCGATGGTGCCGCGATCGACAATCTGGCTGAGGTACTTCTCTCGCGTGTAGTCCCAGAGAACGACGCTCCCCTGCATCCCGGCGCTGGCCAGGGTGCGCCCGTCGGGGCTGAACGCCAGGACGGAGGTGAGCGGCTCCCCGGCCAGCCGGAAATTGATCCGGCGCCGCAGATCCCAGACGTACACCTCCCATTCCGCGGCCGCCATCGCGAGGTAGCCCCCGTCTGGGCTGATCGCCAGCGTCTCCGTCCACGCCGAATGGCCGGGTTCCGGCAGAAAGTCGGGATCCTTGTCCGCAGTCCAGTTCCACAGCCACACCCCAGCTTCTTTCTCTCCCCTGCTGCCGGTGGCCGCCAGTGTGTTCGTCCGAGGGGTGAAGGCCACCGACGGGCTGTGCGAAGAGTTGTCGAAGGTGCGGATCCGCCGCCTGCCGGCGACGTCCCACAAATACACGGCCGTCGTGTCGGCGACGGCGAGGACGCGCCCGTCGGGGCTCCACGCCACTGCGGCAGCAGCTCCCGCGTGGCCGGTCAGGACCGCGCCTGGCACTCCCTTGGCCATGGGCCAGATGTGAACGGTCCGATCGGCGCCGGCCGTGGCCAGCGTCTTCCCGTCAGGGCTGAACGCCACTGCGAGCACGGCGTCCTGGTGCTCGCCAACAACTTCAACTACGGGTGAGGAGTCGCCGCCGGCCAACCCGAACGCGGCCGTCACACCGGCCCCGGCCAGGACGCCGGCGCCGCCCAGCAGGAGCGTGCGGCGAGAAATCGTCATGTGGTCAGGTGTAGAAGATCGCGGTTGTGCCTGACTTGCGGGTGAATGACGTCCACAGAGCCCTGGAGCGCAGCTTTTTCACCTACGACGCCATGCCGATGAGCGGCCTCCACCATGGGCTGATCCGGCCGCCCGGCTCCGCCCACAAAGCCGGCGGCACCAGACAGTCGCCATGACGCTGGACGAAGCACTCGACGTGCTCCAACGCCCCAACGGCTCCGGCGTGTGGGACCGACTGCCGACCTCCCTGGAGGAGGACCTGGTCGCCGTCGAACGCGGGGCCAATCTCCCAATCAACCTCGGCGACCTCCCCGTTGACGACGCCGGGGTGGAATGGCTCCCCCCGCCCCGCGCTCCCCCTGCGTCCCTCGATGGAACGCATCGCCCGCCTGGGCCTGTACCGGATCTCACGCTACCCCCCGAGTTCACGCATCAGGCGGGCCACCGTGCAGCGCGCCACCTCGACACCCTCGCGGTGCAACTGCCGCCAGACCTCCCGGACACCGTAGACACCGTAGTTGTCGGCGTGGACCCGGCTGATCTCGGCTTTCAACCGCTGGTCTCGCACCGCGCGGGCGGAAGCACGCCTGCCCAGAGCGGCGTAGTAGGTGCTGGTTGCGATCTTCATCCCGTGCCGGCTGAGCACACGGCAGATCGGCTCGACCCCGAACACCTGCTTGAACTTCTCGATGAACACCTCCTCCCGGCTCGCGCTGGGCCTGATGCGGCCCGGCAGGGTCGACCTCGAGACGATCACGAACTTCTCGTGGAACACCGCCCCCCAGCGCCGCAACGGCTCATCCCTGCCCGCCGCGCAGGAGCGGCGCGGCTACCTGCTCCGGTCGATGGTCGGCGCGGACCGCCGCCGCATCGCGAACGCGATGAACACACTCCCCGTCACGGACGTCGATCAGGTGATGCTCGGCCGCACGTCGGAATTCTTCCAGCAAATCGTGCGCCACGACCCCAGCAGCACCTACCTGGAGGGCCTGGACCGCAGCGGCACCGTCGCGGACGTCACCGTGCCGGTCAGCTCCGTCACCGGCTGGTACGACATCTTCCTCGCCGACCAGCTCCAGGACTTCACCACCCTCGTCGACGCCGGCCGCCAGCCCCGGCTGACCGTCGGCCCGTGGTGGCACGCCGACCCGCGCGGCATGGGTGCCTCTATCACCCAGGTCGTCGAGTGGGCCTCCGCCGTCGCCACCGGCCAGGAGCCCCCGCACCAGGCCCCGGTGCGGCTGTATGTGATGGGCGCCGAAGAATGGCGCGACTTCGCCTCATGGCCACCTGCCGGGTACGAGCCCCGGCAACTGCATCTGCGCGCGGACGGCACCCTGGCCGGCACGGCGGGATCCGCACAACCGCCGTCGACGTTCATCTACGACCCGAACGATCCGACACCCTCCCTCGGCGGAGCCAAGCTCAACCCCACCGGGGCCGGCCCCGTCGACAACCGCAAACTGGAAGAGCGCCCCGACGTGCTCACCTTCACCGGAACACCGCTCACCGACGACCTGGAGGTCATCGGCCAAGTCACCGCGGACGTCTGGGTACGCGCGAACCGGCCCAGCGTCGACGTGTTCGTGCGGCTGTGCGACGACCTCGTGCACGTGACCACCGACGGCGCCACCCGCGCCACCGTGCACCTGTCGCCGACCGCCTACCGCTTCAAGAAGGGACACCGGCTCCGCGTCCAGGTCTCCGCCGGCGCCTTCCCCCGATTCGCCCGCAACCTCGGCGGCGTTGAACCCGCCGCGCACGCGACGACAGCACACACGACGGCCTTCGAACTCTTCCAGGACGAAGCACACGCGTCCGCGGTGACCATCCCAGCACGCTGATCGACGGTCACCCCGACATCCGGTCCGCGTCGTGCGCCAATCCACGCGGCTGCCGTCCAACGGTAGGTTCGTTCATCTGTCGCCGATTGCTACAAGTGCTGCACGCGCCCACAATTCCGTATCAGCGCCACGCGGGGCCACTGACGGCAATTGTCGTATATAAATGACGCGGAATTAACCTCAGAGTCGGGGATCGTCGGCATTTGCGCATTTCAGAGGGTTCTCCGAGGTCCGGACATTAGGCCGACCGCAACCTGGGAATATGGCCGGAACCGCGACCCCGAGAAATCCCTGAGCCTCGAAAAATGCCTTTACTTCCAGATTTACTTCATGTGAGGATCGCCTCCGGTTTGATCAAGTCGATCAGAAAGGCCGGAGTGAACGTATACCGACCGAGAACTGGTGTCTTAGGCCGTAGATACCGCCGCACCGCGCTGATAGCCGCGCTGGGGCTGTCCGCTTCCCTCATAACGACGCCCGCCACCGCCGAACCCACACC
>NZ_BBXE01000040.1 GCF_001570565.1 Herbidospora yilanensis
CCGGCCACCAGCGCACCCAGGTCGAGGGTGTAGAGGTGCTTGTCCTTCAGCGTCTCGGGCACCTCGCCCTTGACGATCTTCTGGGACAGGCCCTCGACGACGGCGGTCTTGCCGACGCCGGGCTCACCGACGAGCACCGGGTTGTTCTTGGTGCGGCGGGACAACACCTGCATGACCCGCTCGATCTCCTTCTCGCGCCCGATGACCGGGTCGAGCTTGCCCTCGCGAGCGGCCTGAGTCAGGTTGCGGCCGAACTGGTCGAGGACGAGCGACGTCGAGGGGGCGCTCTCCTGAGTCCCGCCCGAGGCCGCGGCCTCCTTGCCGCCCTGGTAGCCGTGCAGCAACTGGATCACCTGCTGACGGACCCGGTTGAGGTCGGCGCCCAGCTTCACGAGGACCTGGGCGGCCACGCCCTCGCCCTCGCGGATGAGCCCGAGCAGGATGTGCTCGGTCCCGATGTAGTTGTGGCCGAGCTGCAGCGCCTCGCGCAGTGACAGCTCAAGGACCTTCTTGGCACGCGGGGTGAAGGGGATGTGGCCGGAGGGGGCCGACTGCCCCTGGCCGATGATCTCCTCGACCTGCTGGCGGACGCCTTCGAGACTGATGCCCAGGCTTTCGAGGGCCTTGGCGGCGACGCCTTCGCCTTCGTGGATGAGGCCAAGCAGGATGTGCTCGGTGCCGATGTAGTTGTGGTTGAGCATCCGGGCCTCTTCTTGGGCCAGGACGACCACCCGCCGCGCTCGGTCGGTGAACCTTTCGAACATCTCGCCGCTCCATGGAGTCCGGGGGGCCCTGTTACTCCATAGAACGCGGTAATTGGAGTGATGGGTACCGAATACGCGATTGGCGAACTTCACTCAGGGCGTACGGTCAGCCAGGTTAGAGCGGGCGGGAAGTGCTGCGCCCACCAGTAGATGTCGTGGCCGCCGGCCCACTCGACGTGGCGGACCTTCGCGCCGGCGGCGGTCAGCTTCGTGGCCCAGTCGTCGGCCGCCCACCGGAAACCCGATTCGAGGGTGCCGCCGCCGACGTAGCTCCTGGTCAGGGCGTGCAGCTCGGTCTCCGGCGGGATGCCGGGGCTGAGCCCGAGCGCGCCGGAGAAGACGTCGGGACGCCGCTGGGCCGCGTTGAGGGCCCAGACCGCGCCGCTCGACGCCCCGGCGGTCAGCCAGAGGCCCGAGGCGGGGAAACGCTCGTCGGCCCACGGGATCACCTCGTCGGTGACGAAGGCCAGATGGGCGGCGTACCGCTCGGGGTCGTGGGCCGGGAGGTACTCGTGCGACCTCGGGTCGCCGGTGCCGGACTCGGCGCAGAAGATCCCCACCACGGCCACCGGCGGGCAGGTGCCGGCCTCGATCGCCGCCTCGACGACCGGGGCGAACGCGGCCAGCATCTGACCGTCGGCCAGGCAGACCGCGGGGATGAGTCCGTCGGTTCCGGGCGGAACATAAAGAGCGACGGTGCGGGGCTCGCCGAGGAAGGTGAGGCGGTGCTCCTCAAGGGTGCCCCGGAGTTCGGAGACCTCGGGCAGCGCGGGCGGCGCCAGCTTCCCGCGCCACTCCCGCTCCGCCACCATCGTGGGGGCGTCGGGGCAGACGTACACGCTGATCACCGACTCGTCGAGGCGGCGGATGCGCAGCGATGCCTCCCACAGGTCGTCGGCGCCGTCGACCGGCCACATCAGGAACTGCACGCCGCCGGAGATCCGGGGGTGTTCGCAGGCGCCGCGCCAGACGACGTGCAGCACGTCGTCCTCCGACCAGACGGCGAGGTCGTCGTCGTCGAGCCGGGCGCGCAGCGCGGCGGGGTCGCGCGGGGTCCAGACCCGCCTGATCTCGGCGTCGGGCGGCAGCTTCTCCGACCAGTTCTCGGCCGCTCTGATCTTGTTGGCGGTGACGAGCGACCGCAGGTGCTGGGCGACGGTCTCACGGCCTGCGGCGGCGCGCTCATCGTCAGTGACGGAATGGTCGTAGGCGGCCTCTAATTCGCCATCTATTTCATATGTCCATACATCCAGACGATCTGCCACGTTGCGAACGTACACAATGGAGTAATGGACCGCGAGAAAATCTCACTCGCCGGCGCCCAGGAGACGATGCTCGCCACCCTGTGGAGCCGAGCTCTCGACAGTCGCTCTCCCCGCTCGATCCTGAAGGACGAGGTCGCGCAGCAGGCCGTCGAGCGGATCGACTACGACTTCGCCAAAACCGGCATCACGCCCATGACCGCGGCCGGGGTCGCCCTGCGGGCCCTGCGCATCGACGAGTGGACCAGGGACTTCCTCCGGCGGCACCCCACCGCGACCGTGCTCCACCTGGCCTGCGGGCTCGACACCCGGGCCCAGCGGATCGACCCCGGCCCCCTGGTGCGCTGGTTCGACCTCGACTATCCGGAGGTCCTGGAGCTGCGCGACCGGGTGATCGACCGGCCGGACGGCGACTACCACACCATCGCGTCGTCGGTCACGAGCGAGAAGTGGCTGGGCGCGGTGCCCGACGACCGCCCGACGGCGGTGGTGTTCGAGGGCCTGTCGATGTACCTGCGCGAGGACGACGGCCGACGGCTGATCGAGCGGCTGACCAGCAGGTTCGCGACGGGTGAGCTCATCTTCGACTGCCAGAGCTCGACCGGGATCCGGCTCCAGAAGCTCAACCGGCCGGTCCGGCAGACGGGCGCGACCCTCCATTGGGCCATCGACGACCCGCGCACGCTGGAGTCGTGGCATCCCGGGCTGACGCTGCGGGAGGCGCAGCGTATGGTCGACATGCCGGGTGTCGAGGACTATCCGCTGGGTGGCCGCGTGGCCATGTGGATCATGGCGCATCTGCCGGGGTTCCGGAATATCGGCCAGATCCTGCGCTACTCCTGGAGCTGACCCACGCCGCGAGGGCGAAACAGGCGGCGGTGGCCGCGGCGATGATCCAGAAGTAGCCCGGCGGGTCGAGGCGCAGGGTCGCCACGACGACCACCGCCGACAACACCGACCCTCCCAGGGTCACCCGCCAGGCCGGCCGGACGCCGAGCAGCGCCAGGGCGGCCCAGGCGGCCACCGTCGCGACGGCGTAGGCGGTGAGGACCACCGGCAGGATGCACTCCAGGCCGCCCGAGCAGATGGCCTCTCCGAGTCCGCTGGAGGACAGGAGCCGGCCGATCGCGCCGGTGAGCGGCATGACGGCCGCGCCGACGACGCCGGCGACAAGGACCTGCACGGGCCTGGAGCGCTCGCGAGCGGTTTTATGCAATTCAACACCCATGTCGCCAATATCCGGTTATTTGTAGGTCGGGAGAATGAGTACGCCTACTCAACATGCGCTGTTCCCGCCACTCGTCGGGAATCGCCCACCGCATGGCGCTTGGGGCTCACGGCACCTTTGATCAGGATGTGAGCATGACAGCCGTACCGTTCGACCCCGAGCTCGCCGCCGCGCTCACGGTCATCTCGCAGAACATGCCGTCGTCGCTCACACCCGAAATGATCCCATTGCTGCGCCAGGGGATGACCGGCCTCGCCCCCGCCGAAGACCTCACTCTCGGCGGGATCGTCGACCTCACCGACGTCGACCTCGGCGACGGGGTGTCGGTGGTCGTCTGCCGACCGGTCGCCGCGCCGACGCCCGCAGCCGCCGTGTACTGGATCCACGGCGGCGGCATGATCATGGGCGACCACCGGTTCGGGCTGGCCGACCCGCTGGCGTGGGCGGTCGAACTCGGCCTGGTCGTCGTCAGCGTCGACTACCGCCTCGCCCCCGAGCACCCCGACCCGGCGCCCGTCGAAGACTGCTACCGCGGCCTGGTCTGGCTCGCCGAGAACGCCGCCGACCTGGGGATCGACCCGGCCAGGATCGTCGTGGCGGGCGGCAGCGCCGGCGGCGGCCTGGCGGCGGGCACCACTTTGCTGGCCCGCGACCGGGGCGGCCCCGGCCTGCTCGGCCAGATGCTCATCTGCCCGATGCTCGACGAGCGCAACGACACCGTCTCCAGCCACCAGATGTCCGGGCTCGGCGTCTGGGACCACACCTCCAACGAGACCGGCTGGTCGGCCCTCCTCGGCGACCGCCGCGGCGGCCCGGACGTGTCGATCTACGCCTCGCCCTCGCGGGCCACCGACCTGTCGGGCCTGCCGCCCGCGTTCGTCGACGTCGGCTCGGCCGAGACCTTCCGCGACGAGGACGTCGCCTACGCGACCGCGATCTGGCAGTCGGGCGGCCAGGCCGAACTCCACGTCTGGCCGGGCGGCTTCCACGGCTTCGACGGGATGGTCCCGCAGGCGGCCCTGTCGCAGCGGGCCAAGCACGCCCGGCTCGACTGGCTGCGGCGGCTGCTGGGCCACTGATCCTCCGCGTGTTCCGGTCGGCCGCTGAGGGAAACTGAGGAGATGCGGGAGCTCGTCGGAAGATTGGCCGCGCTCGACCCTGACGCCAGCGCCGCCGTGCAGGTCATCGCCTACTTCGACCGGCTCGCCGAAGGGCGGGCGGGGCTGGAGGCGACGGTGCGCGGGGTCGCGGTGCTGGCGGGCTGCGCCGCCCGGCTGGTCGACGAGGAGCGCGGCGTCTTCCTGCGGCTCCTGGCCGACGGCCACCGCGACGACCACCCCTCTGACGAGAACCTCGATTGGCCGCGTGTGCGGTCCGGGGAGGTCGAGCTCATTCTGGAGAAGCCCAGTCCGCCTTCACCCGTCGACCTGATGGTGCTGGAGCGCGGGGTGGCGCTGGCCCGCGACGTGCTCGACCGGACGCGGGGCCGGGCGCCCGATCCCGCGCTGGTGGAACTGGTCGTGGACGCCTCCGCCGGGGAGACCGCCCGCTCACACGCGGCCAAGCGGCTGCGCCTCGGAGAACGCGCCCGCGCCATCGCGCTGCCCGACGGGGTCGTGCTGGTCGAGCCGCACGGGGAGACCCGTCACCCGCTGGGCGGGGTCAGGGCCGGGGTGGGGCCGGTCGTGCCGGTCGGGCGGCTGCCCAGGTCCTACGCCGACGCGAAGGTCGCGCTCCGGTTCGCCGACGACGTGCTCGGGCCACGGGTGGTGCACTACGACGACCTCGGCGGCCTGGCCGTCGTGGCCGCCGCCGTCGGGCCGGCGACGGCGCCCTCGCCCGACGTGGTCACGCTCGGCGGGCTGCCCGCGTGGGCGCTGGAGACGCTGCACGCGGTCGTCACCTCGACCAGCCTGCGGACCGCCGCCACGCTCCTCACCCTGCACCACTCCACCCTGGTCGACCGGCTCGGGCGGGCCGAGCACCTGCTCGGCTGGGACGTGCGCGGGCCCGACGGGCGCTTCCGGCTGCAGTTGGCCTTCGCGCTGCGACGGCTGCACGCCCACCCGGAATAGGCTGTCGCGCGTGGCCACGTTCAGGATCAGTGAGGCCGCGGCGATCCTCGGCGTGAGCGCCGACACCGTACGCCGCTGGGTCGACTCCGGGCGGCTCGCCGCCAGCCGCGACGAACACGGCCGGCGGCTGATCGACGGGCCCGACCTGGCCGCCTTCGCACGCACCCAGGTCGCCGGCGAGACCGGCGGAGCCACCTCGTCGGCCCGCAACCGGTTCCGCGGGATCGTCACCGAGGTCGTGCGCGACACCGTGATGGCCCAGGTCGAGATCGCCGCCGGGCCGTTCAGGGTGGTGTCGCTGATGAGCCGTCAGGCCGCCGACGAGCTCGGGCTGGAGCCCGGGGCGGTCGCGGTGGCCGTGGTCAAGTCGACCAACGTGGTGGTCGAGCTCTCCTAGGCCCGGTGGGTGCGGTGGGAGTGGCGCGCGAGGCGTACGCCCAGGGCCTCCGAGACCGAGCGGAAGACCCGCAACCCCTCGGTGGCGAGCAGCGCGTTGATGCGGAGGACCTGCCGGGCGGGGGCCGCGAGGGTGAGGCCGCCGCCCCGGCCGCGTAACTGTTCGTCGGCGCGGCAGAGGGTGAGCATGCCGCCGAGATCGCTGAAGGTCAGGCCGGCCGCGGCGACGACGACGCGGGTGACGTTCCGGGCGTGCAGCCCGATCAGGGTGGCCTCGACGACCGGCTGGGTGAACATGTCGAGTTCGCCCACCAGTGACATGATCACGGTGTCTTGGCCGATGTCGGTGATGTCGACAGCCAGGTGCATGCGCGCCCCCTTCGCTCGGTAGTCACCGTCTCAGCCCATAGTCGCCTTTGCGAGGGTCTCTGACCATTAAGGTGGGATCCCAGTCATCAAGGGCGCCGCCCGCCGCCGGACGTCTAGAAAAGCACCGTCGCCAGTTCGCGCCACTGCGTCATCGGCAGTTCGCCCGCCGGGGTGCCCAGCACCTGGAGGCACACGTGGTCGGCGCCCGCGTCGCGGTGCTGGTTGAGCCGGGCGGCGCACTGCTCGGGCGTGCCCCACACGAACAGGGCGTCGATCAGCCGGTCGCTGCCCCGGCCGCTCACGTCGTCGTCGGTGAAGCCGCCGCGCAGCCAGTTGTTCACGTAGTTGGGCATGGCCAGATAGGGGTGCAGGGCCTCGCGGGCGAGTTGCCGGGCGCGGGCCGGGTCGGTCTCCAGGACGACGCCCTGCTCGGGCGCGACCAGGCGGCCGGGGCCGATCGCCGACCGGACGGCGGCGGTCTGCTCCGGCGTCACGAGGTAGGGGTGGGCGCCCGCCGCCCGGTTCTTGGCCACCTCCACCATCTTGGGGCCGAGCGCGGCCAGCACCCGGCGGTCGGGGGTCACCCCCTCCTTGTCGAGCTCGTCGAGGTAGGAGGTCATGGCCGTGAGCGGCTTGCGATAGGCGCCGGGGCGGAACCGGTCGACCATGCTCTCGTGGCTGACCCCGAGGCCGAGCAGGAACCGGCCGCTGTGGGCGGCGCCGAGGGCGCGGGTGCGTTCGGCGGCCTCGCGGGCCGGCGTGGACCAGATGTTGGTGATGCCGGTGGCGACGGTGACGTCGGTCGTGGCGACCAGGATCTTCTCGGCGGTGTCGAGACCGCTGTCGGTCCCGCCGGGGACCCAGAGCGCGCCGTAGCCGAGCTTCTCCAGCTCGGCCGCCGCCTGCCCGACCTCGGCCGGGTTGTCGGTCCGGAACTCCCGGGCCCAAACGCCGTAGGGTTTCATGTCGCCTCTTTCGTATGTTCGCGCCGGGGTGAACGGCGTTACCTGGTGACGTACCGTGATCAACAGCTGCTTAACCCCGCCTCGGCGCCCTCTTCTTTGGCCGATGGACGGGAGGCCGGTCATGAATATCCGTGAATCCGGCCCCGGCGCTTACCGAACGTGGTGATCCGGCTTGTTTTCGCAGGTCGCAGTGGATGAGAATTCGATTTCACCGGTGTTCTGCAAATGGACGCGGCGGTAAACAGATGGGCCATTGTCTAACGGCGTTGGGCGTTACCCTCTAAGCAAAAGTTCACAGAGTAGAAGAGGTGCCATGGCCCGGCCCAAGGTCCCGCTGATCTCCCGGAGAAAGGTCCTGGAAACGGCGCTGGCGATCGTCGACGAGGAGGGGCTCGACGCTCTCAGCATCCGCCGGCTGGGCGAGGCCCTGAACGTCAACGGGGCATCCCTCTACCACCACTTCCGGAACAAGGACGAGATTCTCGACGGGGTCACCCAGCTCGCGCTGGAAAGCGTCGAGTTCCCCATTCCCGACCATCCGAGCTGGCGGGTCTGGTTACCGCTGACGGCCCATCGCACCCGCGCCGCCCTGGTCGCCCATCCGGGGCTGATCCCCGTCATGTTGCGCCGGGCCTCGCTGGGCGCGACCCCCGAGGCCGAGGCGCTCGTGGCGCGGTTGCAGCGCGAGGGCGTGCCGCTCGGGATCATCGCGCCGGTGACGGAGAGCCTCGAACTGCTCGCGGTGACCAGCGCCCTGCAGGAGGTCGGCGCCAAGGTTCTGGAGGGCGCGCCGGCCACCTCCCGGCTGGAGGCCGCGCGCGGGGCGCGCGGGGTGTCGCCCGGAGAGTTGTTCGAGGTGATGGTGTCCTCGACCATCTCTCTGGTGGAGAGCGCGATCGCGCTGAAGGAGTCGCGGGAGGCCCTGGAGCGGGTGCCGGCCGCGCGGGCGAAGGGCAGCCGCGCCAAGCGCCCGTAGTTAGACGTTAGTGCTGGTTGATGCCATAGTTTCGCCCGTGAAGCGAGAATTGTGGTCGAACGACACTGATGTCGTTAAAGCCGTCGAACGCCGGGTTCTCTGGCTCTCCATGGCGATCGTCCACCACGCCAACCGGGTGCGTCCCAACCGCACGGGCCTGAAGGTGGGCGGGCATCAGGCGTCGTCGGCGTCGATGGTCTCGATCATGACCGAGCTCTGGTTCCGCCACCTGAGGCCCGAAGACCGCGTGTCGGTCAAGCCGCACGCCTCGCCGGTCCTGCACGCCGTCAACTACCTGCTGGGCGACCTCGACAAGCGCTACCTCACGACGCTGCGCGAGTTCGGCGGCCTCCAGTCCTACCCCAGCCGCGCCAAGGACCCCGACCAGGTCGACTACTCCACCGGCTCGGTCGGCATCGGCGCCACCGCCCCGATCTGGGGCGCGCTGGCCCGCCGCTACGTCGACTCGATGACGTCGGGCGGCGGCGGCGTCGGCCGCCAGTATTCGCTGGTCGGCGACGCCGAACTCGACGAGGGCGCGGTCTGGGAGGCGATCGGCGACCCTATGGTGGCGGGCCTGGGGGAGATCGTCTGGATCGTCGACCTCAACCGCCAGTCGCTCGACCGGGTGGTCCCGGCGCTGGGCGCCCCCCGGCTCCAGGGCATGTTCGCCGCGGCGGGCTGGCAGGTCATCACCGTCAAGTACGGCGACCTGCTGGAGTCGCTGTTCCGCGAGGAGGGCGGCGAGGCGCTGCGCGCCCGCGTCGACACCATGCCCAACCCCGAATACCAGCGGCTGCTGCGCTGCACCCCCGACCAGCTCCGCGAGCGGCTTCCGGCCGGCGACCCGGAGATCGACGCGCTCCTGAAGACGCTGGACGACCACACGCTCACCTGGGCGATCAGGAACCTCGGCGGGCACGACTTCCCGGCGCTGAACCAGGCCTTCGCGGCGATCGACGACACCCGGCCGACGGTGATCTTCGCGTACACGATCAAGGGTCACGGCCTCGCGGTCGAGGGGCACCCGCAGAACCACAGCTCGCTGCTGACCGCCGAGCAGCTCGCCGAGCTCGCCGAGCGGGTCGGCGCCGACCCCGGCGACCCCTGGGCGGCCTTCCCCGCCGACTCGCCCGAGGGCCGGTTCTGCGCCGAGGTCGGCGCCGCGCTGAAGCGCCCGCCGGTCGCGACGATGGCCCCGCCCGAGGTGCCGACCGACTTCGGCCGCATCCCGGCCGGCACGGCGACCACCCAGGCGGCGCTGGGCCGCACCCTGCTCGACCTCACGCGGTCGGCCCCCGAGGCGGCCCGCAGGGTCGTGACCCTCAGCCCCGACGTCAGTTCGTCGACCAACCTCGGCGGCTGGGTCAACAAGGTTGGGGTCTGGTCGGCGACCGAGCAGGTCGACTGGTTCGCCGACGACCCCGAGACGATCCTGCACTGGCGCGAGCGGCCCACCGGCCAGCACATCGAGCTCGGCATCGCCGAGACCAACCTCGTCGGGCTGCTGGGCGAACTCGGCGCGACCTGGTCGCGGTGGGGGCAGCCGCTGCTGCCGATCGGGGTGCTCTACGACCCGTTCGTCCAGCGCGCCCACGAGCCGTGGTCGTTCGGCATCTACGCCGGCGGCCAGTCGATCCTGGTCGGCACCCCCTCGGGGGTCACGCTGGCCCCGGAGGGCGGCGCGCACCAGTCGATCACCACGCCGTCGCTCGGCCTGGAACAGCCCGGGTGCGTCACGTACGAGCCCGCGTTCGCCATCGACGTCGAGTGGACCCTGCTGGCCTCGCTCGCCCGGCTGGGCCGCCCCGACGGCCGGTCGGCCTACCTGCGCCTGTCGACCCGCCCGGTCGACCAGTCGCTCGCCGACGTGCCCGCCGACCCGGCGGTCCGGGAGCGGCGGCGGCGGCAGGCGGTCGCGGGCGCGTACCTGCTGCGCAAGGCCCCGGACAACCCGGCGGTCACCATCGCGGCGATGGGCGCGACCGTCCCCGAGGCGCTCTCGGCCGCCGAGCGGCTGCAGCGGCTCGGGATCCGCGCCGACGTCGTCTGCGTCACCAGCCCGGGGTTGCTGTTCACCGCCACGCAGGCCAAGGCGGGGCGGGAGGACGGCGCGACCTGGGTGCTCGACGCGGCCTTCCCGGCGCACCGCGCCGCGCCGATGGTCACCGTCCTCGACGGACACCCGCACACCCTGGCGTTCCTGGGCGGAATCAACAACGTCAAGGCGCGTCATCTCGGAGTGACCCGATTCGGGCAGTCCGGCGATCTAGAGTCGGTTTACCGGTACCACGGGATCGACGCGGACGCCATCGTCGGGGCTGTCCTGGATGTGTCAGGTTGAGGTGTTCGCAGCTTGGATCTATGTCATAAGCCCTACCATTTCGGACTCGTGACGAGAATTACCCGCTACTTCGTTGTCGCCGCCATGCTGATCACGGCGGGGGCCGTGCTGGCCTCTCCGGCTCAGGCCGAGGCCAAAGCGTTCGTGCCCAAGTCCGTGGCGACGGCGAATCCGCTGTACAAGACGAAGTTCGGCACGGTCAACTGCGGCGCGGGGTCGCCGCGGGCCGGCAGCCGTGCTTCATATCGGGCCTACCTGATCAAGGTGAACACCTGCCTGGCCACCGCCTGGCGCAAGTCGTTCGCCCAGGCGGGCAAGAAGTTCCGTGCGCCCAAGATGGTGGTCGTCAACACCCGCGGCAACACCTCGTGCGGCAAGTTCCCGGCCCGGTTCGTGGGCTACTACTGCTACAACTCCGAGACGCTCTACATCTACCTGTGGAACACGCCGGTCAAGAACGGCTACGGGTTGTGGGGCGCGGAACTGCTCGCGCACGAATACGGCCACCACATCCAGGGGCTGGCCGGCATCCGGGCCTACTCGCTGCAGGTGCCGGGGAACGAGACCTCGCGCCGCCTCGAACTCCAGGCGCAGTGCTTCGCGGGGGCGTTCCTGCGCAGCGTCAGCGGCTCGCTCCCGGGCATCGCCCAGAACATGGACTACGAGTTCGACTGGTACCGCAAGAACGGCGGCGACAAGGCGGGCGCGCCGCCGGACCACGGCAGCGGCCCGAACAACGCCTACTGGCTGAAGCGGGGCTGGAGCACCGCGAGCCCGGGGTCGTGCAACACCTGGAGCGCCACGCGCTCGCGGGTGGCCTGACGCGAAGCGTGTGCGGGCGGGCCGCGCACGGCCCGCCCGTCAACGGCCGAGAGGAACCGACGTGATCGTCACCGGTGTCGCCGCCGGAGTCCCGTTCGCCGCGCTGAGCCCCGCCGAACCCCGGCCGGACAGCCCGGTCGTGGTGGCCTGGCACCTGCTCGACGCGCCCCGCACCGAGGCCGCGTTCGCGGCGGCCGTCCCGCTGCGCGACCTCGGCCACGCCTGGCGGTTCTACCTGGGCCTGCCGCTCTCGGGCGCGCGCGCCCCCGAGGGCGGGCTGGAGTCGCTGATGGGCGGCGACGTCGTGCTCGACGTGCACTGGCCGATCGTCTCCGGGGCGGCCGCCGAGTTCCCGGCGGCCTGGGCCGACCTGCGCGAGCGCTTCGGCATCGGCCACGACCGGGTCGCCCTGATGGGCGGCTCGGCCGGCGCGGCGGTGGCCCAGCTCGTCCTGGCCGAGGGCGGTTTCGACGTGCCGGCGATCGCCCTGCTCAGCCCGGTGACCCGCCTGCGCGCGGTCATCGACGGTCTCAGCGTCCACTACGGCATGACCTACGACTGGAGCCCGCCCGCGGACGAGGTGGCCAGCCGGCTCGACTTCCCCGCCAGAGCCGACGATCTGGGCTCCGCGCCGATGTTGATCGTGGTCGGCGAAGACGACGTGGCCGGGGCGTTCCGGACCCCGGCCGAGGCGCTGGTGGCGATGCGGACCGCGCCGACCGAGCTCGTTCTGATCGCGGGCATGGGCCACGCCCTGGCCGACGAGCCGGGCGTCGACCCCGCTCCCCAGACCGACAGGGCCCGGGAGGTCGACGCCCTCGTCTCGGCCTTCTTCGGCGCGCACCTGTAGTCAGCAGGTGCGCAGGGCGTCCTCGACGAAGGTCATCGCCTCGGGGTGGCCGCGCAGCAGGGCGAGGCTGTGGTCCTCGACCGGCAGGATCTTGAGCCGCCCCCTCGTCGACTGGGGGACCTTCTCGAACAGGGCCGTCGCGTTGGCGCCGAAGGCGGTCTCGGCGACCGTCCACAGGCTCGGGACCGGCTTGTTCTCGGCGAGCGGGGCCACGCCGCCCTCGATGCCGGTCAGCGGGGAGACCGCGACCGCGACGCACATCGGCAGGGTGGTCGCCCGCTGGGCGGCCAGCACCGCGATCGGGCCGCCGTAGGAGCTGCCGAGGGCGGCCAGCTTCGTCGCGCCCTGGTCGTGCAGCCAGGTCAGGGCCCTCTGCAGGTCGGCGGCCAGCTCGCCGACTTCTCCGTCGCCCTCGCTGGAGCCGGTGCCGCGGCGGTCGGGGACGATCACCCGTACGTTCAGCCTCCCGGCGAGCGCCGACACCGTGGGCAGCCAGTCGCAGAGCGTGTGACTCGCCCCGTGGGCGACGGCCACCCCGACCTGGGCGTCGGGCGGCCCGACCACCGCCGCGCCCAGCCGCACGTCGTGTCCGGCCGGCAGGACGACCCGTTCGGTGCCGGGCGGCACCGTGTCGCACTGGTCGGCGAGCGGGCTGTCGGGGGCGATGCCACACCCGGTGAGCAGGGCGAGCACGATCAGGACGGCGAGTCGGGGCATGAGCCGGGATCCTTTGGTTGGACGATTCATAAACTTGTATCGTTCGTGTTTAGGGCGGTAGGTTGGACGTCATGACGGCACCCAAGAGCCAGACCATCGCGGAGGAGTTGCGCGGGGCGGGACTGCGGGTGACGGCAGCCCGGGTCGCGCTGCTGGAGACCGTGCGGGGTGGCAACCACCTCGGCGTCGAAGACATCGCCTCGGGCGTCCGTGACCGGGTCGGTCACGTCTCCCTCCAAGCCGTATACGAGGCCCTGCACGCGTTGACCGCGGCGGGGCTGGTCCGCCGGATCGAACCGGCCGGTAGCCCGGCCCGGTTCGAGGGACGCGTCGGAGACAACCATCATCACATCGTCTGCCGGTCGTGCGGCGTCGTCGCCGACGTCGACTGCGCGGTGGGTGAGGTGCCCTGTCTGACCGCGTCCGAGACCCACGGCTTCACGATCGACGAGGCCGAGGTCATCTATTGGGGCCGCTGCCCCAGCTGTTCCGCCACTGCGAGCTGACATAGTCCGAAAGGATTTCGATGTCCGAGAACCACGACGCCATCGTCACCGACGCGAAGGACGAGGGCGCCTGCCCGGTCGCGCACGTGCGCGCGGCCCACCCGACCCAGGGCGGCGGCAACCGCCAGTGGTGGCCTGAGCGGCTCAACCTGAAGATCCTCGCGAAGAACCCGGCCGTCGCGAACCCCCTCGGCGACGACTTCGACTACGCCGCCGCCTTCAACGGCCTCGACCTCGCGGCCGTCAAGCGCGACATCGCCGAGGTGCTGACGACCTCCCAGGACTGGTGGCCCGCCGACTTCGGCAACTACGGCCCCTTCATGATCCGCATGGCGTGGCACAGCGCGGGCACCTACCGCATCCACGACGGCCGCGGCGGCGCCGGCGCCGGCCAGCAGCGCTTCGCGCCGCTGAACTCCTGGCCCGACAACGGCAACCTCGACAAGGCCCGCCGCCTGCTGTGGCCGGTCAAGAAGAAGTACGGCCAGAGCATCTCCTGGGCCGACCTGCTGATCCTGACCGGCAACGTCGCCCTGGAGACCATGGGCTTCCAGACCTTCGGCTTCGCCGGCGGCCGCGCCGACGTGTGGGAGCCCGAGGAGGACGTCTACTGGGGCCCCGAGTCGGTCTGGCTCGACGACAAGCGCTACACCGGCGACCGCAACCTGGAGAGCCCGCTCGGCGCCGTCCAGATGGGCCTCATCTACGTCAACCCCGAGGGCCCCAACGGCAACCCCGACCCGCTGGCCGCCGCCCGCGACATCCGCGAGACCTTCCGCCGCATGGCCATGAACGACGAGGAGACCGTCGCCCTCATCGCCGGTGGCCACACCTTCGGCAAGACCCACGGCGCCGGCCCGGCCGACCACGTCGGCGCCGACCCCGAGGCCGCCTCGATCGAGGAGCAGGGCCTCGGCTGGCGCAACACGTTCGGCACCGGCAAGGGCGCCGACACGATCACCAGCGGTCTTGAGGGCATCTGGACGACCAAGCCCACCCAGTGGAGCAACGACTTCTTCGAGATCCTCTTCGGCTACGAGTGGGAGCTGTTCAAGAGCCCCGCCGGGGCCAACCAGTGGCGTCCGAAGGACGGCGCGGGCCAGGGCACCGTCCCCGACGCCCACGACCCGGCCAAGAAGCACGCCCCGACGATGCTGACGACCGACCTCGCCCTGCGCGTCGACCCGATCTACGAGCAGATCTCCCGCCGCTTCCTGGAGAACCCCGCCGAGTTCGCCGACGCCTTCGCCCGCGCCTGGTACAAGCTGACCCACCGCGACATGGGCCCGGTCGTGCGCTACCTCGGCCCGGAGGTCCCCAGCGAGGTGCTCCTCTGGCAGGACCCGCTCCCGGCGCGTGAGGGCGAGCTCCTCGACGCCGCCGACGCGGCGGCCCTGAAGGCGAAGATCCTCGACTCGGGCCTGTCGGTCCCGCAGCTCGTCTCGGCGGCGTGGGCCTCGGCCTCGTCGTTCCGCGGCAGCGACAAGCGCGGCGGCGCCAACGGCGCCCGTGTCCGTCTCCAGCCGCAGATCGGCTGGGAGGTCAACGACCCCGACCAGCTCGCCAGCGTCCTCTCCACCCTTGAGGGCATCAAGGCGTCGTTCGGCAAGCCGGTCTCCCTGGCCGACCTGATCGTGCTGGCCGGTTCGGCCGCCGTCGAGCAGGCCGCCCGCGACGCCGGTTACACCGTCGAGGTGCCGTTCACCCCGGGCCGCGTCGACGCGACCCAGGAGCAGACCGACGTCGAGTCGTTCGCCGCCCTGGAGCCGACCGCCGACGGCTTCCGGAACTACTACGGCAAGGGCAACCGCTACCCGGCGGAATACCTGCTGCTCGACCGCGCCAACCTGCTGACCCTGAGCGCGCCGGAGATGACCGTCCTGGTCGGCGGCCTGCGTGTGCTCGGCGCCAACACCGGCCAGTCGGCCCAGGGCGTCCTCACCACCCGCCCCGGCACCCTGACCAACGACTTCTTCGTCAACCTGCTCGACCTGGGCACGACGTGGAAGGCGACGTCGGAGGACCAGACGGCCTTCGAGGGCCGCGACGCCGCGACCGGCGAGGTCAAGTGGACGGGCACCCGCGCCGACCTGGTGTTCGGCTCGAACTCCGAGCTCCGGGCGCTGGCCGAGGTCTACGCGAGCGACGACGCCGGCGAGAAGTTCGTGGCCGACTTCGTGAAGGCCTGGGTCAAGGTCATGAACCTCGACCGCTTCGACCTGGTCTGACCTGAGATCTGAACGGGCCGGTCCGCATCACGCGGACCGGCCCGATTCGTTTTCGTGTGATACGCCATATGATTCTGTTCGACAGGTAGCGTCGTATCATACGAGCTATCATTGCCCGATGGACTCGCTGCTCGAGGCCGCCGATCGTGCACTCTCTCTGATCGGCGACAACTGGGATGCCGGCCAGGCCGAATCGGCCGACGTCGACTTCAAGGAGACGCCCGACACCACGAACGGCGGGGTCCCGGGGGCGAGAAAGAACTTCCGGGAGATGCTGGCCGAGACCGCCGTCTGCTTCGCGAACGGCGAGGGCGGAGCGATCGTCGTCGGCGTGAAGAACCGGGCCCCCACCGCCGAGGCGGCGATCGCCGGGGTGCCGTCGGCCTACGAGATCGAAGAACTGGTCCGGTCGATCTTCGAGAACACTGCGCCCGCGATCACCGTACGCCCCCAGGTCCGGGAGATCGCCGGTAAACGCGTTTTCATCCTGGTCGTCCCCAAAGGAGTGGGGGTGCACAGCACCCGTAAGGGCGTCTACAAGATCCGGCTCCACGATCGGTGTCTGCCGTTGGCCGGAGACCAGTTGAAAGGGCTGCGCGCGCTCCGGGAGAACTACGACTGGACGGCCGAGCCGTCGGGAATGGGCCTCGAATCCCTGTCTCTGGCGGCGCTGGAGCGGGGCGCCATGCTGCTGCGCCGGTGGGGCCACGACGACCTGGCCGACCGGGCGGAGGCCGACACCGAGGCCTTTCTGCAGGCCACGGGACTCCTGCGCGACGGCCAGATCACCCGGGCGGCGATCCTGCTCTACGGCAGGCCCGACGCGCTACGCCGCGTCAGCCCGGGATGGGGTGTGACCCTGCAGACCAGGGAGTCCCCCGGCGGCGAGCCGACGATCCTCATCCGCCACACCGAGCAGCACTCCGAGCAGCCGCTGGTCATCCTGCTCGAATCGCTGATCGCGGCGGTGCGGGTGCTGGCCAAGGTGAACACCATCCGCGTGGGCGCGGTGCAGGTGGAACTGGTCGACTATCCGCCCGACGCGCTGCGCGAGGTCATCGCCAACGCCTTCGTCCACCGCGACTGGGAGGCGCCGGGCGTGGTCGAAGTGATCCACACCCCGGACGAACTGGTCGTCACCAGCCCCGGAGGGCTCCTGCCGACGCTCCGGGTCGACCGGCTGCTGCACGACGCCTCGGCGCCGCGCAACCGGCTGCTGGCCGAGAACATGTCCCGCCTCAGGCTGGCGGAGATGGCCGGCCTCGGCCTGGACCGTGCGTTCCGCGAGATCGCCCGCCTGGGGAAGGAGCCGCCGATCCTCGAAGACGGTCCCCGGTTCCGGGTGACCCTGCCGGGAGGTCGGGGCGACGAGGCGTTCGCACGCTTCCTCAACGGCCCCGGATTCCCGGCGAATCTCTCCGGTGATCTGGACGTCCTGATGGTCCTCACCGCCCTCCGGCATACCAAGAGCATGAACGCGAACGCCCTGTCCAGCCGGCTCCAGCGGAATGTGAGCGACGTCGATCGCACACTGCGCCGAATGGGCGAGGTCGATCTGGTGCAGCCGACCAAGGGGACGGCGCGGAACCAGTTCCCCAGCTACACCCTGACGCCCTCGGCCGTCGCCGGGATGCGAGCCGCGATCAGCTACCGGGTCGACAGGATCGACGCCGAGGACAACAAGCTCATCCGCCATCTGGAACGGCATGGCCGCATCTCCAACGAGGACGTCCGCAACTACCTCGACTGCGACATCGCGACCGCCCGGAATCGGCTCACCCGGCTGCGGCGGAAAGGTCTGATCGACTTCGCTCCCGACAGCCCTCGCCGGGGGGCGAAGGTGGTCTACGTGAGGTCGGCGACGTTCCCCGGCGAAACGACCGTTCCCTCGTAGCGGCGGCGCATGATCGGGCCCGCCGCGAAGACGTGGTCGTCGCCGTCGGCGCGGGTGCCGGTGAGGGCGTCGACGACCACGGGCTCGGCCTCGCGGCCCGTCCGGCGGTCGACGAGGATCATCGCACGGTCGCCGGGGGCGAGCCGGGAGTTGCGCCAGGCCGCCATCGCGACCAGGACCGGCCGCAGTGAGCGGCCCAGGTCGGTCACCTGCCGGAATTCGCCCTCGACGGACGCCTGGCCCTGGTCGCCGGGGGCACCAAGGGCACCGGCGCCGCCGTCGTCGACCGGCTGAAGGCCGCCGGGGCGGAGGTGGTCGCCGTCGCGCGCTCCGCCGCCCCCGACAGCGCGGCCGACCGGGTCGTCGTCGCCGACCTTTCCTCGCCCGGCGCGGGCGCCGCGATCGCGGCCGAGGCGCCGGCGCCCGACATCCTGGTGCACGTCGCCGGGGGGTCGAGCGCGCCCGCCGGGGGGTTCGCGGCGCTCGACGACGACACCTGGCGGCGGGAGCTCGACCTCAACCTGCTGGCGGCGGTCCGGCTCGACCGGGCGGTCGTGCCGGGCATGGTCGCCAAGGGGGCCGACCGCCTGGCCGAACGGCTGTCCGCCCGGCTCGGCGGCGACGTCGAGGCGGCCTGGGCGTCGCCGTACGACTCACTCGGCGGTGTCCCGCTCGGGAGGTTCGCCGAACCCGGCGAGGTGGCCGAGGTCGTCGGCTTCCTCGTCTCCGACGCCGCCGCGAGCGTCGTCGGCGCCGACTACCTGGTCGACGGCGGCACCGTCCCCACCTTCTGAAAGGAACAGCCCATGCGTCCCGACGCCGTGCGCGCCTACCTCGCCCTCTCCCAGAGCGACGACCCGACCGCGGCCGCGGTCGCCTTCGCCGACGACGCCCACGTGACCGACGACGGGCACTACCACCACGGCCGGGCGGCGATCAGGGAGTGGCTCGGGCGCACCTCCGCCGAGTTCGACTACACCTCCACCCCGATCGGCGGCGACGACACCACGGTCACCTGCCGGGTCGAGGGGAACTTCCCGGGGAGCCCGGTCGACCTCGACCACCGGTTCGAGCTCGACGGTTCCGGGCGGATCTCACGGCTGGAGATCGGCGTGCATTAGACCGTGCCCCACACGATCGGGGCGGCCAGCACCTCGGGGAATTTGCGTTCGGCGTATTTCACGTACTCGTCGATGTGGGCCGCCATGGCCTCCGCGGACTTCTCCGGGGAACGGTCGCGGATGGCCTCGTAAATCTTCACGTGGGCGCGGTGGACGGCCGAACGGCGCACTTCCGGATAGTCGATTCCGATGGCCGAACCGTCGAGGATTCCCAGTAGCGCGTCGATCAGGTAGCCGAACATGGTGTTGCCCGAGCCGTGGGCGATGATGTCGTGGAATCGTTTGTTCTCGGCCAGGAACACGCTCTGGTCGGAGAGGCCGGCGCGCATGTCGTCGACGCTCGACTTGAGCGCCGCGAGTTGTTCGTCGGCCATTCTCTCGGCCGCCAGCCGGGCCATCATCGGCTCCAGTGCCGCGCGGGCCTCGGCGACCGTGCGGAAGGGGGCGTTCTCGAACTGCAGGAGCAGGGTCAGCGTGGTGACGAGGCTGGTCGCGTCGGGCCGCTGGACGACCGGGCCGCCGCCGGGGCCGGGCTTGAGCGAAAGCACACCCTGGAGTTCGAGGAAACGCAGCGATTCGCGGAGGGTGCCGCGGCCCACTTCATAGGTGTCGAGCATGGCGCGTTCGGGCGGAAGGCGGTCGCCGATGGTGTTGCCCCGGCGGTTGATGTCCGCGACGATGCGCTGGGCGACCAGCATGGCCGTCTTCTGCGGACGCAGTGACACCTGAGCCATTTCTCATGACCTCCGAGAGCGAAACGCGAAGACGCCCTTCGGGCCCCGTTAGTTTCTCACATACGGGATGAGGCGGAGCATCAACGTTTTATCTCGTGCATTTGAGAAAGAATCGATGCGCATGATTAGTGACGGTGTTGCCAGCGCGGGACTGGGCGGAGCCGGGTCAGCACCAGCGTGACGGCCACGGCCGCGACCGGCACGCACATCGCGGTGAGCCAGCTCGTCATCGCCATGTGCCGGACCGTCTCCACCCGGCCGTGGACGAGCACGACCACGGCGAACTGGGCCAGCGCCGCGAGCGGCAGGACCACCGCCAGGCGTCCGAGCGTCTTCTCCGACGGGGTCAGGGAGCGGCGGCGCACCACCAGGCACCCGGCGCCGGCCGTCGCGAGCCAGAGCACCAGCACCAGCAGCGGCCCCTTGCGGAAGACCTCCCAGACGGTCGAGTAGACGACGACCCGGTGCTCCTGCTCGCCCTCCGGCCTCCCCGTGCCCTCCGGATAGGAGCCCAGGTAGTTGGGGCGCAGACCCGCGACGCCCTGGAAACCCCATCCGACGGTACGGACGGCGTGCCACGGATGCGTGGCGTAGAACCCGGCCACCTGGAGGGGGGAGGGGTGGGCGGTGCGGTGGTACGCGTCCGCGAACCCGGCCCACGCCGGGTCCTCGCGCGACAGGCCGGCGGCGGGGGCGAGTTTCGGGTCCAGGCCCAGCGAGGCGAGGTCGGCGGCGGCCGTGGGGTCGTCGTGCAGGATGGTCTGGAACACCGCCTTGTGGTCGTCGAACCTGGCCTCGGTGACGGTGTGGAAGATGCCGAGACCGGCGATCCAGGTGGCGACCATGAGCGCCACGATGCGGCGGCCCCGCACCCACAGCAGCGCGAACGCGATCACCGGCACGAACGTCACGTACTCCGGCCGCGCCCCGACCAGCAGCAGCGCCGGGACGACGGTCGCCAGCACCCTCGGCACCGTGGGCCGCTCCCACAGGAACAGCAGCGCGACGACGAGGAACCCGGCCGCCACGAGCGCGGTCGGTTCGGCGTACGGGGAGATGAGATACCCGGCGAACCCGGCGTCGGCGTACAGGAGCCCGACCGCCGAGGCGAACCCGGCCCGGAACAGCGGCCGACCGGGTGTGACGGCCACGAGCAGCCCGCAGATCACCCCGACGAGCAGCGCGAACAGCACCCCGAGCGCACGCAGGTCGAACGCGCCGGGGTAGCCCAGCAGCGGCGTCAGCCACTTCCCGGCGGCCTGCGCGAGCAAGGCGGTCGAGAATTCGGGCGGGCAGTTCTCACCGGTCCACGCGTGCGCGGTCCAGGTCGGCTGCACGTGCTCCCACCCGGCCAGCGCGGGGTTCCGGAAGTTGGCCAGCCCGAGCCGGCACGGCAGGTTCTCGCCGAACCCGGCGAGCCCGACGTGTCCCCCGAGGAACAGCCGGACCTGCATGACCGCCGCCCACCCGATTCCGACCAGCACCGCCACCAGCGGATGACGCCGGACCCCGGCCCGCCGGAACCCCGGGATCAGCCGACTCCGCCGAAGCGGCGCCGAGCCGGCGCGGGGTTCTGTCTCCGCACGACCGGTCTGAGCCAGATGTCTCCCGAGGCGGGCCATGGAAGGCAGCCAGGGCAATCGGCGCTTCTGCGGCCTGGCGACCGTCGGGCCGTCGCCCCGACGTGTCCCGGGGCGGGTCATGGAAGGCAGCCAGGGCAATCGGCGCTTCTGCGGTCTGGTGGTCGTCGGGCCGTCGCCCGGACGTCTCCCGAGGCGGGCCCGGGACAGCAGCCGGGCCAACCCGCGCTTCTGTGGCCCGGCGACCTCGGGGTAGCGGTCTCCCCACGTCACCGGGCCGCCGGTGTCCTGCTGGTCGAGGGTCATGCCGCCATCCCTTCACGCAGGGTTCCGACCGTGATGTGGTGGCGTTCCCGGCCCACCCAGCACGACCGGTCCGGGCCGAGCCGGATGCGCAGCCCCCGTAGCCGCCCGGCGAACATCGCCGCGTTGGCGCGGCAGCGGTTCCTGGTCAGCCCCTGCGGCTCGACCCACTCCCACTCGTGTGGCAGGGCGCACTGGACGTCGCGGCCGTCCAGGTTGCAGCGGCGGATGGCCGCCGACTCGGGGCGGTTCATGATGCCGCGCAACGGGGCCGTCAGGACCGGGCCGCCGTTCGGGTGGGTGGTCGGGACCAGCAGGTCGCAGCGGAGGGTGCGGTCGCCGGCGGCCCACTCGTCGGGGGTCGGGACCCGGCCCCAGACCGAGACGCCCCACTGGGCGTCGTGCGGGCCGGCGGCCAGGTAGGGGCGGATCGGGCGGTAGTCGCAGCCGGCCGTCACCATCGGGACCAGCAGTTCGTGCGGGGGCCGGATCGGGGTGTCGGCCAGCGGGCCGGTCAACTGCGTGACCAGGTAGGTCTCGGTCTGGTGCGGCTGGGTGCACGGGACGGGGGGCCGGACGTCGCTCAGGGCGTACAGCTCCTCCGGCTGGGACATCACGTGACAACTTCCGACGGGCATGGCCGCGCTCGGGTGCGTGGCGGCCGGGGCGGCGCACGCCGTCGCGACCAGAAGCACGGTGAATCTGCCCCAGAGAAACACGGTCTTGCCCACGGGACCTCCTCGGGGGCGTCAGGGAAAACTCGCGGCACCGTAACAAGCCGGCCAGTCCGGGGGCGCGAGGACGCGCGGTGACTGACCCTGCCGAGTGAGCCGCCACGCGCGGCTGAGGTGGCCGGACCTGAGCGAGGGCTAGGTTGCAGGTCGTTCTAGAGGGGGGAACATGGCCGTTCGGGTGGCCCTTTCGGGGGTGCTGGGGGCGCTGCTCCTGGCGGTGCTGCTGGTCGACGACCGGATGCGGGGCTGGGAGGCGGTATTGGCCTCCCATGTGGTCGCGCTGGTGGCGCGGACCGAGACGGCGGTCAACTCGGTGATGGCGATCCTGTCGTTCAACGAGGAGACCGGCGACGCGGTCGGGCTGCGGATCTCGCCCGAGTGCACGTCGGGGTTCCTGATCGTGCCGCTGCTCGGGATCACGATCCTCGTCCTCTGGTTGTCGCGGCGGGCGAGCGGCTGGCCGCTGGTCGCGCTGGCCGTCGCCGTCGTGGTGCTGTTCGCGACCAACCAGGTGCGCATCCTCGCCCTCGTGGTGCTGATCAAGGGGCTGGGCTTCGACCCCGGCTACTACTGGGGGCACACCATGGTCGGCTCGGTGATCAGCGTGTTCGGCATCGGGGCGGCGCTGGTGGCGTACACGCTGCTGACGATGCGGGGGGTGCGGCGCTGATGGGCTATCTGCTCGGGCTGACCCAGGCCTTCGCGCTGTTCCTCAGCGTCACCTTCCTCACCTACGTCCTGACGATCGTCCGGCCCTATCTGCGGCAGCGGCCCGACCCGGCGGGGAACCCGGCCGCGTTCGAGTGGCACCTGTTCATCCCGTGCCGCGACGAGGCCGCCGTGATCGGGCCGACCCTGCGCTACCTGCGTGAACGGTTCTCCCACGTCAACGTGTGGGTGGTCGACGACGCCTCCGACGACGACACGGCCCGCATCGTCGAGGAGATCGCCCGGGGCGACGCCCGGATCCACCTGGTGTCGCGCGAGCGGCCGGAGGCGCGGACCGGGAAGGGCGACGCGCTCAACGCCGCCTACCGCGCGCTCGACGACTTCCTCCCGCCGGACGCCGACCGCACCCGGCACGTGGTCTGCGTGCTGGACGCCGACGGGCGGCCCGCCCCGAACATGCTGAGCGTGTGCGCGGGCGAGAAGCTGTTCGCCGATCCGGCGATCGGGGCGGTCCAGATCGACGTGTGGATGATCAACCGCGACGACCGCACCCCGTGCCCGGAGCGCGGCCGGTTCCGGAACGCCTTCGGGCGGCTGCTGGTCCGGATGCAGGACCTGGAGTTCCGCGGCCCGATCTCGGCGATCCAGCTCGGCCGGCGGCGCAGCGGCACGGTCGCGATGGGCGGCAACGGCCAGCTCACCCGGCTGAGCGCGCTCGACAAGGTCGCGGCCGGCGGGCAGGGGCCGTGGGGCGGCTCGCTGCTGGAGGACTTCGAGCTGGGCGTGCAACTCCTGCTGGCGGGGGAGCGCAACGAGTACACCCCCGACACGTGGGTCGAGCAGGAGGGCCTCTGGTCGTTCCGGCGGCTCATCACCCAGCGCACCCGCTGGGGGCAGGGCACCATGCAGTGCGCGAAATACCTGCCGGAGATCTGGCGGTCGGCCCGGTTCAGCAGCCTCGGCGCGCTCGAAGTGCTCTACTACCTGTCGCAGCCGTGGATGCAGCTCCTCGGCACACTCGTCTACCCGATCCCGATGATCTACCTGGCCGGCCGGGTGATCGCCGACCCGGCCGGGATGACGTGGTGGCTGGCCGAGGGCGGCTGGATCCTGTTCGCCGTCTACGCCACCTTCGGCATTCTGCCGTTCATCATCTGGGGGCCGCTTTACTGGTGGCGCTGCGAACCCCGGGTCGGGCTCGGCAAAAGCCTGCTCTACGGGATCGCCTACGCCTTCTATATTTACAACTTCTACCTCACTTCATGGCGCGCCTTCTGGCGGATCATTCGCGGCCGGAGCGGCTGGGCGAAAACCCGGAGAAATGCCGAGACCCATGTCGCGGGCACGCCGGTGGCCCGGGAAATGTGATTCCCGGGCCATTTCGGCGACTATCGCACCTTGTGCATTCTGAAGAGCAGCGCGCCGCCCACGATGAGCACGGCCGCCAGCGCGATGATCATCGCCAGGGGAATTCCGGTGAACGGCAGAACGGCCAACGGGACACCGGTCTGCCAGCGGGGACCGTGCCCCCAGGATCCGTACACAATGACACCTCAGTTCTCGGAATGGATGAATTCGGCGCACGCCCTGGCCACGCGGGCGGCGGCGTGGCCGTCGCCGTAGTGGCAGGGGGCGACGTGCCTGACCCGGCCGGCCACGGCCGACTGGAGGAACAGGCCGGCGGTCTTGGTGACCAGTTCTTCGTCGGTGCCGACCAGGTGGGCACCGCCGTCGTCGAGGGCCTCGACGCGTTCGGTGGAGTCGCGCATGACCAGCACCGGCAGGCCGAGCGCGGCGGCCTCCTCCTGGACGCCGCCCGAGTCGGTGATCGCCAGCGCGCTGACGGCCAGCAGCCGGGCGAACTCCCGGTAGGGCATCGGCGGCACGCACCGGATGTTGGCCCGGGGGCGCACCACCTGGTCGAACACCTGGCGTACCGCCGGGTTGAGATGGGTGGCGACGACGAAGTCGACGCCCGGATGGTCGGCGGCGAGCCGGTCGGCGACGCGGGCGACGCGCCGCATCGGCTCCCCCCACGACTCGCGGCGGTGCGCGGTGATCACCACCAGCGGCCGGTCCCGGGGCGCGGGCCGGTCGGCCAGCACGGCGGCCAGCGCGTCGACCACCGTGTTCCCCGTGACCACCACCCGGTGGGCCGGGATCCGCTCGGCGAGCAGGTTCGCGCGGGCGGAGGCCGTCGGCGCGAGGTGCAGATCGGCCAGCGGCGCGATCAGCCGCCGGTTCGCCTCCTCGGGAAACGGGGTGGCGCGATGGCTGCGCAGCCCCGCCTCCACGTGGGCGACCGGAATCCGCCGCAGGTATGCCGCCAGCGCGCCGCCGAACGCCGACGTCGTGTCTCCCTGGACGACCACGAGATCAGGCTTGAGCTGCCCGAACACCTCGTCGAGCCCGAGCACGACCTCGGCGGTCAGCACGGGCAGCGTGGCCGCCTCGCGGCGCAGCTCCCGGGAGATCCCGGCCCCGAACAGCGCGAGCACCTCGCCCACCACCGCGCCGTGCTGGCCGGTGTGGACGACGTCGACCTCGGCGAAGGCCCGCAACTCCGGGACGACCGGCCCGAGCTTGATCGCCTCGGGACGGGTGCCCACGACCACGCAGACCCGCTTCACCAGCCGCACCCGGTCCGCGCGTCGCCGAGCACGACCGCGATGGCGTGTGCCCGGTCGCGTGCGCCGATCTTGCGCAGGATCGACTTGACGTGGGTCTTCACGGTCTCGTGGGCGATGCACAACCGCCCGGCGATGGCCCGGTTGTCGAGGCCCAGGATGATCTCCTCCAGCACTTCGTGCTCGCGCGGGCTGAGGTCGAACCGGGTGCGGTGGCCCCCGCGCCCGGCGGCCGAGCGGCCGAGCCGGTCGTCGACGATGACCTGGCCCTCGGCCACCCGCTCCAGGTGGAACAGCAGGTCCTCCAGTGGCGAGGACTTCAGCAGGTACGCGTGCGCGCCCGCGTCGAGCGCCGCGCGCGCCAGGTTGACGTCGTCGACCGACGTGAGCACCACCGGCATCACCCCGGGATGCTCCAGGCCGATCCAGCGGCACAGTTCCAGGCCGCAGTCGTCGCCGATCCTTGTCTCGAATATCACGATTTCCGGCGTGAACCGGGAAATCATTCGGCGGCCTTCCGCCTCGGTGGTGGCGGAGGCGGCGACCGTGAATGCGGGGGCCTGCCGGAAAAAGGCGCGCAATGCGAGATGCGCGAGCGGGGCTTCGTCGACGACGACGATCTGGCACGTTTCCCGGCGGACGGCTCCGCGTGTCACCATTTCGGCTCCTGTTCTTCGACGCTCAATTTAACGAGCGAATGGAGCCGTTCCGGGGACACCACACTCACTCTCTGGAGTGAACTGACACGTCCCTTACCGTTTCCCGCTCGGCGCCCGCATAACTTGGAGCGCCACCGACTTGTTTAGGAAGCCCGCGGAGGGCCTGTATATGTTTCTCGGACGTACTTTCGCCGTTTCTCTGGCGGCGGTGACGACGCTGCTGGCGGGAACGACGAGCACCGCCCACGCGCGCAGCGACACGGTCAACGCCTACGGCGCCTCGATCGCCCTGCCGCTGGGGCTCGACTTCGGTCCCGCGCCGGTGGCGGACCTCGGCAACCCGACCGCCACGGTCGCGTCGGTCAACGTCGGCACCGTGTCGACCGGCGTCGTCGCGGTGGAGGTCGAACAGAACACCACCGTCGGCACCGAATCGGCGCGCGCGTCGGTCGACGGCCTGAGCGCCACGCTCCTCGGCGTCGGCTTCAGCGCGGGCGCCGTTCGGGCGGAGTGCACCGCGGCCACCGGCGTGCCCACGACGGGCTCGACGGTCATCGCCGACGGGGAGGTGCTCGGCACCACCCTGAACAACAACCCGGCGCCGAACACGACGCTCCTGTTCCCGCCGCTGCTGCCGGTCATCGAGGTCCGCCTCAACGAGCAGATCAGCAATCCCGACGGGAGCCTGACCGTCCACGGCATGCGCGTGCGGGCGCTGTCGGGCGTCGGCGACGTCATCCTGAGCTCGGCGACCTGCGGCCCGGCCACGCTCGACCCGCCGAACGAGGCGCCGCTGGCCTCCGGCGCCGGCCTCTACCTGGCGCTCGGCCTGGCCGCCGCCGGTGGCGGCGCGATGTTGCTGCGCCGCCGCCGTCAGTTCGGCTGATCCGTCTCGTGAAGGGCGCCCCCGGGTGGGGCGCCCTTCTCATTTGGGCACGTAGAGGGCGAACCAGGAGTAGCCGAAGTCCTTGTAGTAGCGGGCTCGGTAGTGCCTCTGCAGGCTCAGATAGCCCGGGTCGGTCTCCACGAAGGCGCTGTTCTGGTGTTTCCGGCCGCCGGACACCACCCAGACCCGCTCATGCTGCCCGGTCTGCTCGATCAGCTTCCGGTACGGCTCCGCGTACACCCCGACGAACCACTCATAGGTGGGATCGACGTACAGCACCCGGTCGCCCGGCCGCACCCGTTCGAGCAGCGCGGCGGCCATCGACCGCAGGTCGTCGGGCCGGTGGTCGGGCGCGCGGAGCCACAGGTGCCTGGGCACCGTCAGCGCGACCAGCAGCGCCAGCGCGATCCACGTCAGCGGTCTCGGGCGCAGCCGGTCGAGCCCCGCCCCGGCCAGCAGGGCCAGCCCGGGGAGGGCGAACAACACGTAGCGGGGGCTGTAGATCGGATAGACCAGCGAGATCAGCATCGACAGCGGGATCAGCAGCGCCCACGCCCCGGCCACCCGGCCCAGCGTGCCCCGCGCCCCGAAGGCGGCCAGCCCCAGCAGCGGGATGATCGCCCACCTGCTGCCCATGACCTCCTGGGCCAGCTCCGGCAGGGCCGCCCACGTGGGCGGCTGGAGCCACCCGAGCTGCACGCCCCGCTGCCCCGCCGCCAGCACCGCCAGGGGTGCCAGTCCCGCCGCCGCGATCGCCATCGCCCGCAGGAAGCGCCTGCGGTCGGGCGCGACGAAGACGTGCGCCACCACCAGCAGCAGCCCGTAGACGTGCGACCACCCCAGCAGCACGATCACGACCGCGTAGAGCACGTGGGAGCGCCGGGTCACCAGCAACCAGGTCGCCAGCACCGCCAGCGCGGTCACGATCGCGTACGACCTGACCTCCTGGGCGTACCGGGTCACCATCGGCAGCGCCGCGAAGACCAGCCCGGCCAGCAGGCCCACGCGGGCGGAGGCCAGGTGGCGTGCGATCGCGGCGATCCCGTAGGCCGCGGCGGCCATGGCCAGCACGGAGGGCAACCGGAGCGCGAGCTCCGACGTGGAGATCCACGCCACCGGCCGCAGCAGCAGGTAGTAGAGGGCGTGCACCCGGTCCATGTGGCCGAGCAGGTCCCACAACTCGCCGATCGGCCGGGAGGCGGCCAGCGCGGACACCGACTCGTCGCGCCAGAACGAGGGCACCCAGACGTTCCACAACCCGACGAGAAGCGCGACGGCGGAGGCCGTCACTTCGGCGTGCCGCCTGGTCAGCGGCATAACCGGCATTTCGGTCAAGGCCCTCGTCATGGCGCCAATTCATACCACTTGACCGGGCCGCCGTTATGAACGTACGTTCATGAACATGCGTTCATTCATCGCGAACACCCATCAGGCCGAGGCCTGGAACGGCTACGAGGGTGCCCACTGGGCCGCCCACCACGATCGCTACAACGCCGTCAACGACGCCTTCAACCCGTTCCTCCTCGACGCCGTCAGGCCGGGCGACCGCGTCCTCGACGTCGGGTGCGGCACCGGGCGCACCACCCGGCTGGCCGCCCGCACGGCGGCCTCCGCCCTGGGGATCGACCTGTCCGGCCCGATGCTCGCCACCGCCCGCGAGCTCGCGAGCGGCGGAAACGTCGACTTCGTCCAGGGCGACGCGCAGGTCCACCCGTTCCCCGATTCGTCGTTCGACCTGGTCGTCAGTAGATTCGGGATCATGTTCTTCGGCGATCCCGTCGCCGCCTTCGCCAACATCGGCCGGGCCCTCGCGCCGGGCGGGCGGCTCACGTTCCTGTCGATGCGCGGCTACGGCGACCTGGCCCAGGTCGTCTCGGCCCTCGGCCTGCCCGACCCCGAGCCGGGCACCGGTCCGCTCGCGCTGGGCGACCCCGAGACGGTCGGCCGCGTGCTGACCGAAGCCGGATTCACCGGCGTCGTCGCCCGCCCGGTCGACGCGCCGCAGAACTGGGGCGCCGACGCCGCCGACGCGGCCGCGTTCCTGGGGGCCTGGGGCCCGATCCGGCATCAGGCCGGAGACGGCGCCGCCGAGAGGCTGCTCCCGGGGCTGCGCGCCTTCGAGACCCCCGACGGCGTGTTGCTCAACGGCGAGGCGCTGCTGGTCGGCGCGGTGCGGCCGTGATGGCGCCGCGCCGGGCGCAGGCCGTCGACGCCGGGGTGGACCTGCGTGACCACCTGATCGGCACCGCCGCACGGCTCATCGCCCGGCGCGGCACCGCGGGGCTGACCGTGCGCGAGATCGCCCGGGAGGCGAAGGTGGCCACCGGGGTGCTCTACAACCACTTCGCCGACAAGGAGGAACTGCTCGCCCTCGGCCTCCACGGCCACGTGCGGGCGGCCGAACGGGGTCTGCCGCCGCTGCCCGACGACGATGAGGAGGTGGGGCGGGCGCTGCTGGCGTACACGAGAAGGGCTCTTGACCTGCACCTGGCCATCGTTCCCGCGTTCGAGAACGTGGCGCCGGAGGTGCTCGAACGGTTCACCGGGCTCGGCAACCCGGCCGCCGGCGGGCAGGGGCTGCGCGACCAGCTCGCCGCCTATCTGCGGCGGCAGCGGGAGGCGGGGGCCATCGCGGCGGACACGCCGGTCGGCGCCGCCGCGACGATGATCATCGGGGCCTGCCACGAGGTCACCCTGCGCGCCCCGGCGGTCGTGCCCGAGGGGTTCGCCGAAGACCTGGTCACCATCGTCCTCACGGGGATCCAGGTGCGGTAACGAAGCCCGCGATACAGTCGTGTAATGGTGCGAAGCTCGTTGGGGTGCCCGTGAACCTGCCCGGGGCCTGGCCGATCACCGACGACGTCGGGTCGATGCGTGACCGCATCGACGCGTTCGCCTCGGGTGCCGGGCTCACCGGAGCCCGCCTCCATGACCTCGTGTTCGCCGTCAACGAGGCGGTGGTCAACGTGCTGGAGCACGGCGACGGGCTCGGCACCGTCCGGATCTGGCTGGAAGACGGTCAGATCGTCGTGGAGGTGACCGACCTGGCGGGTCGGCTCACGCCCGCCCACCTCAACCCCGCCCGGCCCTCGCTCGACGGCCGTCGCGGCTTCGGCCTGTGGCTCATGAGCGAGGTCTGCGACCAGCTCACGATCGAGCAGGGCGACGGCGGCTCCCGGGTGGAGATGCGCATGAACGTCGACGACGACTCCATCAAGCCCCGGGACGGCGCGCGGCAGCGCCTCGGGGTGGCCGTGACGCGCCAGGCGGCCGGGCCGCTGGTGACGGTCTCCGGCGACCTCGACGTGACCACCTCGCCGCAACTGCACGCGGTGGTCAACGACCTGCTGACCTCAGGAAACACCCACATCGCGGCCGACCTGTCGGAGGTCTCCTTCTGCGACTCCAGCGGCCTTCGGGTGCTGCTGGTCTCGACGGTCGCGGCCCGGGAACTGGGCGGGCTGATGGTGCTGGCCGGGGTGACCGAGCCGCTCGACCGGCTGTTCAGACTGACCGGAAGCCTCACCGTGCTCGCCGTCCGCGACAACGCTGAGGAGGCGTTGAACCTGCTCTCCGAGCACCGGGCCGGCTCATGACCCACGAGCTCGACGACCTGATCGCCCGCCTCCAGGAGGAGACCCGGCTCGTCGAGACCCTCCACGAGGTGGGCCGCGCGCTCGCCGCCGACCTCGACCTCCCCCGGATCGTGCGCACCGCCTGCGACGCCGCGACCTCGCTGACCGGGGCGGCCTTCGGCTCGTTCTTCTACAACGTCTACGACCTGAACGGCCAGAGCTACTTCCTGTACGTGCTCTCCGGCGTGCCCCGAAGCGCTTTTGAGGGCTTCCCGATGCCGCGCAACACGAAGGTGTTCGACCCCACGTTCCGGGGCGAGGGCGTCATCCGCATGCACGACGTGCGCGCCGACCCCCGCTACGGCCAGAACCCGCCCCACCACGGCATGCCCGAGGGCCACCTCGACGTGCGCAGCTATCTCGCCGTGCCGGTGATCTCCCCGTCGGGCGAGGTGCTCGGCGGGTTCTTCTTCGGCCACCCCGAGCCGGGCATGTTCACCGCCCGCCACGAGCAGCTCGCCTCCGGCGTGGCCGCGCAGGCCGCCGTCGCCATGGACAACGCCCGCCTCTACCAGCGCCATCGCGACGCCGCCGTGGAGCTCCAGCGCAGCCTGCTGTCCCCGCTGCCGCACGTCCACGGCGTGCGGCATGCCTGGCGCTACCACCCGGCGCGCGGCATCGACGTCGGCGGCGACTGGGTCGACCTCATCCCGATCGACGAGGGCCGGGTCGCGCTCGTGGTCGGCGACGTGATGGGCAAGGGCATCCAGGCCGCCGCCGTGATGGGGCAGATGCGCACGGCCGTGCGCGCCCTGGCGGTCAGCCACATGTCGCCGGGCGAGATCCTGCGCCAGGCGGCCGTGGTGTTACGGGCCGCCGACCAGGCCCGCCTGGTGACCTGCTGCCTCGCCGTCTACGACGCCCACGCCGAGACCCTGACCTGGGCCAACGCCGGTCAGCTCCCGATGTTGCTCGACGTGGCGGGCGGGCCCCACCGGTTCCTCGACGACGGAGCCGGGCCGCCGCTGGGCGTGGTCGACTACAACTACGTCGAGCACAAGGTGCACTTCCCGCCCGGGGCCCGGCTGCTCCTCTACACCGACGGCCTGGTCGAGCGGCGCGACCGGGCGATCGACGCCGGGATGGGCGCCCTCAAGGCGCTCTGGCAGGGCACCCGGCACCTCTCCGACCTCGACGCGGTCGCCGACCGGCTCATCGCCGAGCTGGTCGACGTCCGCGCCCACGAAGACGACATCGCCCTGCTGGTCGTCACGACCGGTTGAAGGTGGTCGTGAGCTCCAGTGCCTGACCGGTCCGGGCCGACTCGTGCGCCTTCAGCATGATCTCCAGCGCGTGGCGGGCGACGTCGCCGCCCATGACCTCCTCGGCCGTGCCGTTCACGACGTCGGCGAGGTGGTCGACGAGCAGGGCGCGGCGCAGCTTGTCGACGCGCCGCTGGGCCGGCTCCAGGTGGGCGAGGTCGAGGTCGACCCAGCCGCTCAGCCCGGCGGCGGCCTCCAGCAGGAACAGGTCGATGCCCCGGCCGCCGTTCACCGGCAGGTTGTTCGGCAGGTTCAGGGTGCCCTTGCGGCCGAAGACCTCCAGGCGGGGGCCCTTGGCGGCGTTCACGTTGAAGGTGCCGTCGACGACGGCGAACGTGCCGCCGCCGAAGTCGAGCATGATCAGGGTGTTGTCGTCGGTGGTGACGGTGATCTCCTTGCCGGCGTACGGGCCGGAGCGCACCACCCGGGTCGGCTCGGTGACGCCCGAGAACGCCGACACCCGTTTGGCCGGGCCGAGCAGGCCGAGCATCTCGTGGATGCCGTAGACGCCGACGTCGAACAGCGGGCCCGAGCCCTCCTGGTAGAACCACGACGGGTCGGTCGGCCAGTTCATCATCGAGGCCGGGCCGCCGTGGCTGGCCCGGACCTTGGCGAACGCGACCTTGCCGATGACCCCCTCGCGGATCAGCCGGGCCGCCTCGATCCGGCTCGGGTAGAGCATGTTCGGCGGCGAACAGACGATCTTGAGGCCCCTCGCGGCGGCCAGGTCGATGAGCGCGTCGGCCTCCTCCATCGTGGTGGCCAGCGGCTTCTCGGTCGCCAGGTGCTTGCCCGCCTGAAGGATCTTCAGCGAGGTCGGGCCGTGCGCCGGGATGGGGGTCAGGTTGAGCACCAGGTCGATGTCCGACGCGTCGAGCATCTCGTCGAGCGTGGCGTAGGTCTCCCGCGCGCCGTACGTCTTGGCGGCGGCGGCGGTGCGCTCCTCCACCGGGTCGCACAGCGCGACCAGTTCCACCTTGTCGGCGATGTGGTGCAGGTTGGGCAGCACCCCGTAGTCGACCGTGGCGATCGCCCCGACCCCGAGGACCCCGAGCTTCAACATCAGACACAACCCTTTCTCAACCCTTGACCGCGCCCGCGACCATGCCCTGCATGAGGCGCTTCTGGACCAGCAGGAAGAACACGACGACCGGGATCGTGAAGATCACGCTGGCCGCCATGACGCCGCCCCAGTCGGAGTAGTAGCTGGAGAAGAACTGCTGCAGCGCGACCGGGAGCGTCTCCCTGGACGACTGCTGCATGTACGTCGCCGAGAACATCAGCTCGTTCCACGACGTGATGAACCCGTAGATCGAACTGGCCGCCAGCCCCGGCCAGACGAGCGGGAACACGACGAGCCGCACGGCCTTCATCCGCGAGGCCCCGTCGACCATCGCCGACTCCTCCAGAGAGACCGGGATGTCCATGAAGAAACTCCGCAGCATGTACGTCGCCAGCCCCACCGTCAGCGCCAGGTGCGACAACACGAGCCCCTGGTAGGTGCCGAGCAGATCGGTGTTGCGCAGCACCACGAACAGCGGGATGACCAGCACCGTCTGCGGCAGCATCTGGATCGACAGGATCACGATCAGCAGGTAGCGCTTCATCGGGACGTTGAACCGCGCCAGCGCGTAGCCCGCCAGCAGCGCGATCAGCCCGGTGATGAGCGTGGTGGCCCCGGCGACCAGCAGCGAGTTGAGGAACTGGCGCGGGATCGCCCCGGAGAACAACTCGGTGTAGCGCGACAGGATCGGCTCGTGCGGGATGAACTGCGGGGACACCGTGAAGATCTCGGTGTCCGGCTTGAGCGAGGTGACGATCATCCAGAAGAACGGGAACAGGCTCGCCGCGCAGATGAGCACCATCGCCGGGTAGACGATCAGCCTCCGGGTCATGTGCCCTCCTTCGACAACTTCACGTAGACGGCGGTGATCCCGGCCAACAGCAGGAACGTGACGACGGCCATCGCCGCCGCGACCCCCTGGTCGAGCACGGTGAACGCCTGCAGCCAGGTCAGCAGCGACAACACCTCGGTGCTGTGGCTCGGCCCGCCGGGCGGGGTGGTCATCACCAGGAAGTGGTCGAACGACTGGTACGCGAAGATCGTCGACATCACGCCCAGGATCGTCAGCAGCGGCTTCATCATCGGCAGCCGGACCCTGACGAGCTGCTGGTAGAAGCCCGCGCCGTCGACCCTGGCCGCCTCCAGCACCTCACCCCGGGTCGCGCGCAGCCCGGCCAGCATCGAGATCGCGATGAACGGCACCGAGTGCCAGACCACGGCGATCGTGATGGCGACCAGCGAGGCGAACCCGTCGTTGAACCAGGCGTAGCCCTTGAACGAGTCGAAGCCGAGGGAGACCAGCAGCCAGTTGGCGATGCCGTACTGGTCGTTGAACATCCACTTCCAGATGATGCCGCTGGCCACCCGGGGCATCGCCCAGGGCAGCAGCACGACCACCGTGACGATCCTGGCCGCCCACGACCCGGCGTCCAGGACGAGCGCGATGGCCAGGCTGATCAGCAGGGTGGTGACCACGCAGACGACCGCGAAGATCGTCGTGCGGAGCAGCGCGGCGAGGAAGTAGGGGTCGCCGAAGATCTCCGTGTAGTTGTCGACGCCGTTGAAGGCCCCGGTCATGAGGTATTCGCCCTCGTGGAACGAGAGCCAGACGGTCCGCACGATGGGGTAGCCGACCACTCCCAGGATCACCGCCAGGAGGGGGGCGAGCAGGAGGCTCGGCAGGCCGAACCGGTCCCACCGGGACCGGGTCCGGCTTCCCGCGCGGGCGGGCGCGACCGTGTGCCGTGCCCGCCTGCTGGTGGTAGAGGTCATTGTTGTCCGATCGCGGCGTCAATCTGCGAGGCCAGTTCCTGCATGGCCGCTTCGGGCGTCTTCTGCCCGTTCATGATCGCCTGCATCGCGTTGACGATGGCCCCGGTGCCCTCGACCTTGCCCCAGGTGGCCACCGGCGGGATCGACCGGGTGTTCGGCGCCTGCTCGGCGTAGGCCCGCAGCAGCGGGGTGGAGAACGAACCGCTGGTGCGCTCCTTCTCCAGGGCGTCGACGGTCGCCGGGAGGAGACCGATCTTGGTGGTGACCGGCACGAGGTTCTCGGTCTTCATCAGGAAGTCCACGAAGCTCCTGGCGGTCGCCTTGTTGTCACACCCCTTGAAGATGGCCAGGTTGCTGCCGCCCGCGAAGGTGTCGTTGTTGCCGCCGGGGCCGGCGGGCAGCGGCGCGGTGGCGAGCTGCTGCTCCATCCCGGGGTTCTGCGCGAGGATCGTCTTCAGGTCCCACGAACCGCCGACCATCATGCCGATCTGCCCGAGCGCGAACGCCTTGGACGCGTCGGCGCCCTGCCAGGTGGCCGCCCCTTCGGGGGCCAGCTTGTGCTTGGTCAGCAGGTCGGCGTAGAAGGTGAAGGCCGCGACCGCCTCGGGCGAGTCGACCTTGGCCTTCCAGGCGCCGCCCTCCTGGGTGGCGATCTCGCCGCCCCAGTTCCAGATCATCGGCAGCCAGTACCACTGGTTGCCGCCGATGATGCCGAAGCCGTTGACGCCGGGGTTGTCCTGCTGCACCTTCGTCGCCGAGCTCAGCACCTCGTCCCACGTCTTGGGGGCCGCCAGGCCGGCCTTGTCGAAGAGGTCCTTGCGGTAGATGAGCGCCCGCACGCCGGTGTCGTAGGGCACCGCGTAGGAGACGCCGTCGAGCACGGTCGAGTCGATCATGCTCTGGGTGTAGACGCCCTTCATCGACGCCGGGTCCTGCGCGATCGGCTCAAGGGCCTGGAGGCCGGCGAACTCCGGGCTCCACGTGTTGCCGATGAGCGCCACACACGGCACCGTGCCGCCGGCGATGCTGGTCAGGTAGGTCTTGTGCGCGTCGGCGCCGAGGAACCGGAGGTTCACCTTCGTGCCGGGGTGGGCGGTCTCGTAGTCCTTGGCGAGCTGGACGATCGTCGGCTGCTGGGCGGCGCCGATCGGGTCGCCCATCCACACGTCGATGGGGCCGGCGACCTCACCGGTCGCGTTGCCCTCCGCGGCGTCGTCCCCGCCGCAGGCCGAGGCGAGCATGAGTGCGGCCGCCGCCGACGTGGCGGTGATGACCTTCAGTGCGCTTTTCCACGGTCGTTGCATTTCTTCTCCTGGCAATGGCGGTCGCGAAAGCGGTGTATGAGCGCCCCCCGTGCGCATTGGTCCTGGGTCGGGCAGCCCGTGGGCTACCGGTGGCGTTCCTCCAGGTGGAGGAACTCCTCGAAGAGCGGTTCGTACACGTTCGCCAGGTTCGGATCGGCGGGCACGGTCCTGGCGACCCGTGTCCACCGCTCGTGGGACGCCTGTCCGGACAACGCCCGGTCGGCGATCATGGCCGTGCCCAGGAGCCCGGCCTCGGTCGTCTCGGGGACCGTCAGGTCCCGCTTCAGCACGGCCGCGAGGATGCGCAGCCAGAGGTCACCGCGGGCGCCGCCGCCGACCGCGACCAGCTCCGCCGGGTCCCGCTGGTCGAGCGCGGCCCCGGCGATGACCCGGAGCCAGAAGGCGGTTCCCTCCAGTACGGCTCTCGCCAGATCCGGAGCGCCGTGGGCGAGGGTCAGACCGTGCACGGACCCCCGCGCGGAAGGGTCGTGCCCCAGGCCGCGCTCACCCATCAGGTGGGGCAGGAAGACCACCCCGCGGGAGCCGGGCGGGATCGACTCCGCGGCGGCGACCGCTTCGGGGGCTCCGGTGCCGGTCAGCTCGGCCGTCCAGTCGAGCGCCGACCCCGTCGAGGTCGCGGCGGCGAAACACAGGGGGTCGGTCAGCGCGGCGGCGGACTGCGCGGACGCGAAGCCGCCCACGGCGCCGGCCGTGCCGAGATAGACGCAGGCCCGCCGCGGGAGCACCGCCGCCGAGCCGAGCAGGGTGGCCATCCAGTCGCCGGTGCCCATGACGACCGGGGTGCCCTCGCGGAGCCCGGTCACGGCGGCGGCCTGTTTCGTGACCGCTCCGGCGATGTCGAGCGGTTCGCCGATCGGGGGCAGCCGGTCGGCCGAGATGCCCGCCTCGGTGGCGACCGCCGGTGACCAGGCGCCGTCGCGCAGGAAGCCGGTGCCGCTCGCCTCGTAGCGGTCGGTGGCGACCTCGCCGGTCAGCCGCATCCGCAGGAAGTCCTTGACCGGCAGATACCACCGGGCCAGCACGGCCAGCGGGTCGCGCCCGGCCCACCACGCCACCCGGTCGGCCGCGCTCGGCCCGCCCGGACGCTGGTCGGGCCACAACAACGCGGGCCCGAGGACCTTGCCCTCGTCGGTGACCGGCACGACCGTGTGCATGAAGCCCGAGATCGCCACCGCCCGCACGCCGTCCAGCGGCAGCCGGGAGACGCACGAGACCAATGCCCGCCACCACGTCTCCGGGTCGGCCTGCACGGCGGTCGGGCCGGGGTGGTCGACCGGCGTGCGCCGCGAGGTCATGGCGACGATGCGGCCCTCGCCGTCGACGACGGCGGCCTTCGCGCCACTCGACCCCTGGTCGATCGCCAGGACGTGCATGCCGGTCACCCCCCTTCTAGGGCTCGATCAGGACCTTCATCGCGAGAGACCGCTCCTTCTCGTCGGCGGCGGTGAACGCCTCGACGATCCGGTCGAGCGGGAACCGGTGGGTGATCAGCGCATCGGCCGTGACCTGCTCTCCGGCCACCAGCCGCAGCGCCTCGGCGTAGGCGCCGGGGCCGTAGCTGTTGGACCAGTGGATGGAGACCTCCCGCACGTACGCGACGTGCGGTTCCAGGCGCGGCGGGGTCGGGTAGACGCCCAGCACGCACACCGGGGAGCCTTCGGCGACCGACTCGACCGCCTGCTGGAGCGTCACGTCCGGGACGGCGACGGCGTCGACGACGAGGTCGGCGCCCTTGTGATGGGTGAAGTCCTCGACGGCCCGCTTGGCCTCGGCGGCGAAGGCCACCTCGTCGGCCGCGCCCGCCGCGAGCGCCAGGTCGAGGAACTCCTTCGCCGTGCCGGTGAGCAGGACCTCCACTCCGTGGGCCCGCAGCACCTGGCCCATGGTCAGGCCCATCGTGCCGCTGCCCAGCACGACCGCCCTGCTCCCGGCGGGCGTCTTCACCAGGTCGTAGGTGTGCACGCCGCACGCGTAGCAGTCGAGGATGGCCCCCGCCGCGAGGGAGACCGAGTCCGGCAACACGTGGACGCGCTCGGCGGGGGCCAGGTCGTATTCGGCGAAGCCCTCGCTGGTCACGTGGACGTCGCCGACGTAGCCGCGCCTGCGGCACAGGTGCGACCGGCCGTTGCGGCAGGGCGGGCACTGGCCGCAGGCGATGAGGTGCTTCGGCTCGACGGCGACCCGCTGGCCAACCCGCAGGCCGGTGACCTCCGCGCCGAGCGCGGCGATCTCGCCGGCCAGCTCGTGGCCGTCCCGGCCGGGCTTGTCGGGGCTGTGCTGCCATGGGCCCTGACCCCGGAAGGCCAGCACGTCGCTGCCGCAGACACCGGCCGCGCCGACCCGCACGAGCACCTCGCCGGGGCCGGGCAGCGGGATCGCCATCTCCTCGATCCGGATGTCCCGGCCGCCGTGGAAGACGGCGGCACGCATCATCTTTCGAGCTCCTTACAGGGGGATGTTGAGGTGCTTGGCGGCCACGTCGACGCTCGCGCCGCCGTGCACGATCTCGACCAGGGCGGCGACCATGCGGTCGGGCCGTTCGGCTTCGACGATGTTGCGGCCGTAGACGACGCCGCTCGCCCCGGCCTGGATGGCGTCGTGGGCCATCTGCAGCGCGTGCAGCTGGGTCGGCTTCATCGGCCCGCCGAGCGCGAGCACCGGGACCAGGCAGCCCTCGACGACCTCGCGGTACTCCTCGGGCGTGCCGGTGTACTGGGCCTTCACGAAGTCGGCGCCCGCCTCGGCCGACACCCGCGCGCCGTGGGCGATGTTGGCCAGCGTGTGGGCCTCCAGCGCCTTGAACCCGACCGGGATCGGCTCGGCCATCACCGGCATGCCCCACCGGTCGGCCTCGGCGCAGAGCTCGCGCAGCTCGCCCATCTTGGTGACCTCGGGGTTGCCCGGGAACACCTTGAGCTCCAGCGCGTCGGCGCCCCAGCGCACGGCCTGCTCGACGCCGTAGCCGGCCGAGGGGATCTCGCTGTCGAGGGCCAGGATGAGGCCGGTGCCGCCGAGCTCGTCGGCCGCCGCGCGGGCCAGGCCGATGGTGGCCAGGATGGCGTCGACGCCGCCGTCGACGATCCGCTTGACCGCCGCGCGGCCCCGCTCCAGGCCGGGGGCGACGCCCTTGGTGATCCCGGCGTCCATGGCGGCGATCACGGCCCGCCCGTCGGGGGCGAACACGTGGTGCATGCGACGACGGGGCCAGTGGGTGCTCATTTCTCTCCTTCGGACACGACCAGCGACTTCAGGCCGAGTTGCTGCTTGGTGGTTTCGAACGCCTCGGCGACCGCGTCGAGCGGGAACCGGTGGCTGATCAGCGGGGCGACGTCGACCTGGCCGAACCGGAGCAGGCGCAGCGCCGTCGCGAAGTCGTCGGGGATGAAGTCGTGGCTGCCGCTGATGGCGACCTGGTCGTAGTGGGGCACGTCCGGGTTGAGGGCGATGGCGCCCTTCGGGTGGGTGCCGGCGAACAGGTTGACCGCGCCGTTCTTCGCCACCAGGCCGAACGCGGCCTCGATGACCGCCGGGATGCCGACCGTGACGATCACGACGTCGGCGCCGCGTCCGTCGGTGAGGTCGAGGACCGCCTCGCGCTGGCCGGCGGCGTCGACGACGTCGTGGGCGCCGAGCTGCTGGGCGACCTTCAGCCGGTCGGCCTTCATGTCGGTGACGATGACCCGGCCGCCCCTGGCCCGCGCCACCTGGGTGTGCAGCAGGCCGATCGGGCCGGCCCCGACGACCAGCACGTTCTCCGTGAGAGGCAGCGGCAGCGCGCGGTGGGCGTTGACGACGCAGGCCAGCGGCTCGGCGAACGACGCCGACTCGAAGCTGACGCCGCCGGGGAGCTTGCTGAGCTGCTCGACCGGCATGACCGTCGCCTCGGCGAACCCGGCGATCGGATATTTGATCAGGTTCTCGCAGAAGTTCGCCGCGCCCTTCCGGCACGGGTGGCACCGGCCGCAGACACCGCGCCAGTCGACCGCGACCCGGTCGCCGACCTTGAGGTCGCCGGTGTCGCCGCTCCCGAGTTCGGTGACGACACCGGCGATCTCGTGGCCGGGCGTCCACGGGTCGCGCTTGGCGGCCGTCGCGGCGGTGTAGCTGCGGATGTCGCTGGGGCAGACGCCCGAGGCGTGAATCCTGATGACGGCCTGGCCCTCGCCCGCCTTCGGGTCGGGCCTTTCTTCTACCCGCAGGTCGTTGTGGCCGTACAGCAGAGCTGATTTCACGCCGACCCCTTTCCCAGCAGCCGGTCAGGCTGCCTGCTTGTCTGGCAGGTTTGAAATGTTGCCTCGTGTTACAGAGCCGAACAAGGCTCCGTTTGTCACGATTTGGTGTTATCGAAAGAGTTCGCGGAGCACGCGGATGGTCCTGAGCTGGTCCTCGGGACCGCCGCCCTCGTGGTTGTTGTACGGCCACACCGTGATGTCCTTCGGGCCCTGGTAGGCGTTGAAGGCGGCGTAGACGGTCGACGGCGGGCAGACGCCGTCCATCAGCGCGACCGAGAACGACCCCCGGCAGGTCGCCCGCGCCGCGAAGGCGGTGGCGTCGAAGTAGGCGAGCGTGGCGAACGCCCGCTCCCACTTCGTGCGGTGGATCGAGCACCAGCGCACGATCTCGGCGTAGGGCTCCCGTTCGGTGACGGCGGTGCCCCTGCGGAAGGCCGACAGGAACGGGACGTGCGGGACCGCGCCCCGCACGTCGTCACGGAGACCGGCCACGACCAGCGACAACGCGCCGCCCTGGGACCTGCCGGTGACGGCCACCTCGGCCACGTCGGGATGCCGCCTGACCGCGTCGACCGCTCTCACGGCGTCGGTGTAGAGGCGGCGGTAGTAGTAGTCGTCCGGATCGAGGATGCCCCGCGTCAGGTATCCCGGCACGGCCGGGCCGGTCGCCGACGGGTCTCCCGTGTCGCCGGCCCGCCACGAGCTGCCCTGACCCCGGGTGTCCATGATGAAGTGGCCGAAACCCGACGACACGTAGGCCAGGGACTCGATCGGGATGCCGCGGCCCGAGCCGTACCCGAGGTATTCGACCGCCGTCGGAACGGGACCCGACCTGTTGCCGGGCAGCAGCAGCCACCCCTTGATGGGGTCGCCGCCGTAGCCGGTGAACGTGACGTCCCAGGTGTCGACCGTGGTCAGACCGGCGTCAAAGGGGTCGAAGGCGACGTCGAGCGGCGGTTGTCCCTTGAGCGTGCGTTCCCAGAAGTCGTCGAAGTCGGCCGGCTCCGGTTCCGGGTAGCGGTATTCGCGGAGTTGGGGGAGCGGGAGGTCGAACTGCGGCACTGTCTCACCCCTTCAGGTTCGGGAACAGCCGGGCGGGGTTGCTCTCGGCGACGGTGGTCAGGTCGGGGCCCAGGACCTCCGCCGCTTCGCCGAGGCAGGCCGCGACCGTCTTGGCGTCGACGAACGGGAAGTCCGAGCCGATGAGGAACCGGTCGGGCCCGGCCAGCTTGAGCGCGGAACCGAGCGCGTACGGGGTGGTGGCGAGGGCGAAGTCGTAGTGGAAGGCCCGCAGCGCCCGGTAGGTGCCACCCTCGCCGACCTGCTCCAGTTCCGGCAGCGGTTCGGCGATGGCGAGGCGTCCGGCCAGGTAGGGGGCGGTTCCGCCGCAGTGGGAGAAGATCCAGGTGATGCCGGGATAGCGGTCGTGGGCGCCGTTCAGGGTCAGGTTGACGATGGCCCGGGTGGTGTCGAAGACGTACTCGATGAGCGAGGGGCGCAGGCCGATCTCGGCGGCCGGGTAGTGGACCGGTAGCTGGGGGTGGACGTGCACCACCGCCCCCCGCCGGTCGAGCTCGGCCAGCACCGGCTCGAAGGCGGGATCGCCCAGATACCGTCCCGCGTAGTTGGTCAGCAGGCCGACGCCGACGAACGCGTCGTGACCGGCCCACCGCTCGATCGTGTGCAGCGCGTCGCCCACCGACGGCAGCGGCACCGCCACGAACGCCCGGAACCTCCCCGGGTGCTCGGCGACCGTCGCGGCCAGGTCGGCGTTGGTGCGTTCGCACAACTCCCGGGCGAGCGCCTGGTCGCCGTCGAAGAAGAACCCGGGCGACCCGGCGGACAACACCGCCAGGTCGATCTCCAGGTCGTCCATCATCGAGAGCGAGGCGCCGACCGACCATTCGGGCAGGCCGATGCCCGGCTGGGCCCCGATCCCGAGACCCCGCAGCACCTCGGCGTAGGCCGGGAAGATCGCGTGGTGGTGGACGTCGACGCGCATGACTAGGAGTCCAGGACCGCGTAGGCCCGGTAGTTGGACGAGCCGGGGCCCGCCGCGCGGTTCTTCATGATCGCGGTCGCCGTGTAGGCGGGCGAGGAGTTCGGCGGCTCGTTGAGGGCCGGGAGCGGGCCGCCCTTGGCCGGCTCCCGCGCTTCGAGCGCGTCCTTGATGGCCGCGCAGAACTCCGGCAGGTCGTTGGGCAGCCGGGAGGTGATCAGGTTGCCGTCGACCACGACCGGTTCGTCCCTGAACAGGGCGCCGGCGTTGACGACGTCGTCCTTGATGGTCGCCACGCAGGTCGCCTGCCGTCCCGACACGATCCCGGCGGTGGCCAGCATCCAGCCCGCGTGGCAGATGGCCGCCACGACGAGGTTGCGGGCGTCGGCGTCCCTGACCAGCTTCACCATGTCGGGGTTGCGCCGCAGGTACTCGGGCGAGAAGCCGCCCGGGATGATCACGGCGTCGACCGAGTCGAGGTCGATGTCCTGCACGGTGAGGTCGGCGCGGGCGGGGTAGCCGATCTTGCTGGCGTACACCTCGTCCGTCGACGGGCCCACCACCCGCACCTGCGCGCCGTCCTCGCGGAAACGCAGGACCGGGTACCAGAGCTCCAGCTCCTGGTAGAGGTTCTCGACCAGCACGACGATCCGTGCCTGTGACAGTTCCACGTTGTCCCTCAGACCTTGATGGAGAAGATGCGGGCGGCGTTGTCGCGGGTGATCGCGTCGATCTGCTCGTCGGTCACGCCCTTGCTCTTCAGGCGCGGGATGAACGAGGTCCACATGTAACCGAGGTCGACGCGCTCGTTGGCGAGCTGCGGGTCCGACTCCGTGACGTCGGAGCGCGGGTTGTAGAACCAGCGGTCGTAGGAGAGCACGAGCTGGCTGGTGAAGCCCTCGTTGATCAGGCCCACGAACGCGTTCGCCATGCGCTCGTCGAGTTCCTCGACGGTGTCGACCCGCCACGGGATGCCGATGTGGTCGAGCTGGAGGTTGGCGCCCCGGTTGAGGATCTCGTGGAGCTGGCCCTCGTCCGGCTCGACGAAGGCGTGCCCGATGATCACCTTCGCCGGGTCGGCGCCTTCCTCTTCGAGGATGTCGAGCTGCTCGATGCCGGGGTTGGTGACGCGGTAGTCCATCGGGTCGGTGTGGGTGTTGATCGCGCAGCCGACGATGCGGGAGGCCCGCCCGGCGGCCCGGATCACCCGGTCTTCGACGTCGTGGATGCGGCGGCCGTTGGGCCCGATCGGGCTCGGCTGCGGCGTGACGCTCTCCTGCCCGGTCGCGATCTTGATGGCGCCCGCCTTGTAGGGCGTCTGCCGCCACGCGAAGACCATGCCCTCGGTCAGGTCCTTCACGAAGAAGTCGGTCAGCTCCTCGACCGTCTGCCGCCGCCAGTAGTAGGGGACGCCCATCCGCTCGGGGAAGAAGCCGGTGATGGCGATGACGTTCATGCCGGTCCGGCGGGCGACCTCGGCCATCAGCTCGGGGTGGCGGCCGACCTCCGGCGGGGTCATGTCGACGAGCGTGCCGAAACCCCAGTCCCTCATGCCGTCGGCCACCTGCTTGGCGATGAAGGCGACGTTGTTCTCGTAGTCGAGCACGGTCCGGTGGTCGAGCTCCGCGCCCGGGTAGCCGTAGAGGAGGTGCTCGTGGGTGAGGAACCGGCCCGACGTCTCGGGTGAGACGTCGCCCAGAACGGTCCTGAAGACTTCCATCGGATTCAGACTCCTCTGCGAATGGTGGCGAAGAACTCGGCGAGGTCGTTGGTGCCGTCGGCGGAGAGGACCCGTTCGGTCTGGTCGCCGATGGCCTGAGCGAGCACCGACGCGCCGTTGCCGACGGAGGCGACCCGCCCGCCGGCCGCGTGCACGGCCGTGACCAGGGCGACCTGCGCGCCGCTCGGCTGGGGGAGGTCCCACGGCGCCACGCCGGGGGCGATGACCACATCGACCGAGGCGGGATCGAGGTCGGCGGCGTCGGCGTCCGGGATGACGGGGTAGCCGAGGATGCTCTCCGCCCCCGCGGCGGCGGCGGCCACGATGTGGACGGTCGCGCCCTCCTCGCGGCCGCGCAGCACCGGATACCAGAAGTCGAGCTCCTGGTAGCCGGGGTAGGCGAGGACCACGACCTTCTGCTGGGCCAGCGACATTCTTCGGACTCCTTAATCGGCGGGATGGGATGAGGCGAAGGAGTCGACGACCTCGGCGCAGGCCCGCAGGGCCGTCAGCGCTGTTTCGTTGTCGACCTGGGGAGCGGCGCCGCTCACCCCGATGGCGCCGATGAGCTCGCCGTCCGACCGCAGCGGGAACCCGCCGGCCAGGATGACGATCCGGCCGGCGAGCGCCGAGGTCAGGCCCCAGTCGGCCGCCCCGGGCTGGGTGACCTCGCCCCACGCGTCGGTGGGCGCGTTGAACGCGGCGGCGGTGAACGCCTTGTCGATCGCGAGGGTGAGCGCGACGTGCGAGGCGCCGTCCATCCGGGCGGCGGCGACGAGGTTGCCGTGGCGGTCGGTGACGGCGATGGCCATCGGCTTCCCGGCGTCGTCGCGGGCGGCCTTGATCAGGCGTTCGGCGAGTTCGAGGGTCACGACGGATTCGGTGCGGATCATCTGTGCGGCCTCAGGAGGTGAGCGGGCGTTCGGGGACGGCGAGTCGGGTGCGGGTCATTTCCGGGGGCCTCACGAGGCGAGGAGGCCGCCGTCGACGACGACGGCCTGGCCGGTCAGGTAGCGGGAGCCGGGGGAGAGGAGGAACTCGATGACGGCGGCGACGTCGTCCGGAACCCCCTGGCCGCCCAGGGGGATGCGCGATTCCAGCGCCGCGACGTTCCCGCCGTCCTTGCCGCCCACGCGCTTCCAGTAGGGGTCGTTGAACGGGGTGTCGATCCAGCCGGGGCAGACGCAGGTGACGCAGACGCCATCGGGGCCCATCGCGACCGCGAGTGACCTGGTCAGCGCGACGAGACCACCCTTGGAGGCGGCGTACGCGAAACTTCCGCCGCCGCCGCGGAAGGCGGCGGTCGAGCCGGTGAGCACCACCCGGCCATGAGCGGACGCCGCCAGGTGGGGGGCCGCGGCCTGGGTCATGAAGAAGGGCGCCCGGAGGTTGAGGGCCATCGTCCGGTCCCATTCGGACGCGGAGAAATTTGCCAATTCGGTCTCGACGAGAAGCCCCGCGCAGAAGACGATGGCATCCAGGCGGCCGTGCGCCCCGACCGCGTCGGCGACCGCCTGGGCGGGTCCGTCGGCCGTGGCCAGGTCGACGTGGCTCGCCGTCCCCGAACCGGGGTGGGCGTCGAGGGCCTTGACGACCTCGGCGGCACCGGCCGCGTCGATGTCGGCCACGTGCACGTCGGCGCCCGCCGCGCGCAGCCGGGCCGCCGTGGCGGCCCCGATGCCGCTCGCGCCACCGGCTATCAGCACAGATGTCACCACAACTCCAACCTGTAGGGCTGCCTGACATCATGAACCTGTGTTTTGAGTTCTGGCAAGGCGTTATGCCCGAAAAACCGGCGAGTTGACACTTTTGGACCCGCGCTCCCACAATCAACATGTCTGACAGCCAGGCACCCTGGACGGTTGTCCAGCCTCACGTGAGGGAGCGGCCCGTTCCATGCACTTTCCTGGGGAGTTCCCAGTGGTCCGCGTGGCCGGACCGCCCGCCGAGCGCGGCAGGCGGTACGGCGCGCTGGCCCGCACCCGGATCCACCGTTCGATCTCCGCCTACCAGCGGGTCTTCGAGCACTACGCCGGATGGGACTGGGCCACCGTGTGCGCCCACGCCGCCCGATATCGCGACGTCGTCGGGGACTTCTCGCCGGCGTCCCTGACCGAGATGCGGGGCATCGCCGAAGGCGCCGGCGTCGACGTGGAGGAGATCCTCGCGCTCAACACCCGCAGCGAGATCATGTTCCACGCCGGCGACCGGGACATGCCCCACGAGTGCACGTCGCTGACGCTGCTCCCCGACCGCTCGGCCACCGGCACCACGCTCATCGCGCAGAACTGGGACTGGCTGCTCCACTCGATGGACACCGCCATGCTCCTGGAGGTCACCCGCGACGACGGCCCCTCGTTCGTCACGCTGGTCGAGGCCGGATTGCTCGCCAAGGTCGGCATGAACGAGGCGGGCGTCGGGTTGTGCACCAACACCCTGGTCAGCGACGGCGACGAAGGCCGGATCGGGGTGCCCTACCACGTGCTGCTGCGCGCGGCCCTCGACAGCGGGTCGGGCCGGGAGGCCGCCGCCACGATCGCCGCCGCCGAGCGCGCCCTGTCGGCCAACTACCTGCTCGCCGACGACACCGGCTTCGCCGCCGACCTCGAAACGGTCCCCCGCCCCGACGGTGTGCGGATTCTCACCCCCGAAGACGGCCAGATCACGCACGCCAACCACTTCCGATCCGCCGACCTGACAGGCGAGGATCTGTACGCGCGCCGCAAGCCCCACACGTTCACGCGGCTGCGCAACGTCACCGAGAGCCTGGGCGAACGGCCCAGCCTGTCGGTCGACGACCTCAAGAAGGTGCTCGCCGACCACCAGGACAGACCGTCGAGCGTCTGCCAGCATCCCGACGAGAATGTGCACGAACGTGAGCGCACCGCGACGATCGCCGGTGTGATCATGGACGTGTCCGGCCGTACGATGCATATCGCCGCGGGGCGGCCCTGCGTGGCACGGTGGGAGACGAGAACCCTGGCCCCGAGATGAAGAAGGACCTACCCGGAATGAAGGTCGTCCCTGTCGAGCAGAAGAGCGCGGCGGAGCACGTGCGCACGCAGCTCATCGAACTGATCGAGTCGCGTCACTTCGCGGTCGACGACCGCCTGCCCTCCGAGGCCGAGCTCGCGGCGTCGTTCGGGGTCAGCCGCTCGGTCATCAGGGAGGCCCTGCACAGCCTGAACGCCCTGGGCCTGACGAAGTCCTACGCCGGGAAGGGCACCTTCGTCGCCGCCACCCGCGTGCAGTCCCACCTGCTCAGCGGGCAGTACCTGCCGTCGCAGCTCAACGAGGTGCGCCGTTACCTGGAGGTCCCGGCGGCCCGGCTGGCGGCCGAACGACGTACTCAGGAGGACCTCGACGGCCTGGCCGAGCTGGTCGCCGCGTTCGAGGACAACGACGACCCGGCCGAGCGCAACAAGATCGACGCCCGGTTCCACATCGCCATCGCCCAGGCCACCGGCAACCCGCTCTTCTCCCGCCTGGTCGAAGACCTGCGCGCGGTCCTCCAGGACCAGGCGCTCGCCGTGTCGGCCTCGCCCGGCCGGGCCGCGCAGGCCCGCGCCGAGCACCGGGCCATCTACGAGGCGATCAAGGAGGGCGACGCCGAGATGGCCGCCCTGGCGATGCGCCGCCACCTCCAGGCGGTCGTCGCGACCTCGGCCGCGCTCACCGACTCCTGAAGTCGGTGTACGTCGACCGGAAGGTCGTCGTGAACAGCCCCGCGTCCCCGAGCGGCCGGCCCACGTCGAGCACGAACGAGACCGGCCGGTCGTGCTCGTCGATCGTCAGCGTGTAGGTGACCAGCGACCGGTCGACGGCGTCGCCGGCGTACTCGACGAGCAGCAGCTTCAGCGCGTCGCCCGTCAGGTTGCCCGGGACGATCCCCCGGTAGACCCGGCCCTCGCGCTCGAACGTCACGTTGCCCTGCACGACGAGCGACCGGATCATGGTGAGCCCCGCCGAGGCCATCAGCAGGATCGGCGGCTCGTTGCTCCCGTCGCCGAACTCCCCGAGCGATTCCCCGGTCTCCACCACCCGCCGGTCCGTGATGGTGTAGCGCCGGGTCTCCTCGCTCCCGTACGTGATGTCGGCGACGAAGTCGTCGTGTGGCAACCCGGGATCGCCCGCGACGGTGACGGCGCCTCGCGACCGGGCGAGGTTGTCGCCCTGTCCCATGCCGCCCTCGCTCGTGAACGAGGCCGTCGGCGTCCTGCGGTACACCTCCGACAGGGCCGCCGCGAGCTCGGCCTGGGTCTCCGGCGGCCGGTCGCCGTGCGGCCAGAACACGACCGCCGCCGCGATCACCGCGAGGCCGGCCAGCACCGCCGCCCCGGCCCGCCACGGGACCGCCCGGCCCGCGACCGGCCGGGTCGCCTCCAACCGGCCCGACTCCAGCGCGTCGAGGTCGTCCTCCTCGTCGTGCCCGAGCAGGCTGAGCAGCACCTCCTTCGAGGTGGGACGCTCGGTGGGCGACTTGGCGAGGCAGCGCCGCACCAGCGGCAGCAACGCGCGCGGCACCCCGGTCAGGTCGGGCTCGGCGTGCAGCACCCGGTAGGCGACGGCCGCGATGTTGTCGCCCTCGAACGGCACCCGCCCGGTCGCCGCGAACACCATGGTCGCGCCCCACGCGAAGACGTCGGCCGCGGCCGTGACCCGCTCCCCGGAATACTGCTCCGGCGCCATGTAGGGCGGGCTGCCGATGGCCCGCCCGGTGGTCTCGCTGTGGCTCAGCCGCGAGATGCCGAAGTCGATGACCCTCGGCCCGTCGGGGGCCAGCAGCACGTTGCCCGGCTTGAAGTCGCGGTGGACCACCCCCGCCCGGTGGATCGCCACCAGCGCCGTGGCGGTCCCGATGGCGATCCGCTGCAACTCGGCCCCCCTGCGGGGCGGCACCCGGTCGAGGGGGGTCCCGGCGACGTACTCGCTGACGATGTAGGGGGGATCGTGGTCGAGCGCCACGTCGATGATGCGCGCGGTGCAGAACCCCGCGACCTGCCGGGTGGAGTTCACCTCCCGGACCGCCGCGTCGTCGGCGCCGTGCCGCAGCACCTTGACCGCGACCGGCTCCCCGTTCCATTCGCCCAGGTAGACGACGCCCTGACCCCCCTCGCCGAGCCGGGAGACCACCATGTAGGGCCCGATCGACCGGGGATCCCCGGCCCGCAACGCCATGTCCACAATCCCATTGGACGCCATCACCCCCTGCCGGGGTTCGGTCATCCGGGGACTACTTCGGCGTGAAGCCCTTGAGGAGGCCGACCACCGCCTCCTCGAACCGCTCCTTGGTCACGCCGAGTCCGGTGAGCACCGGATTCCCGCCCCCCAGCAGGGCGAGCACCATGTGCTCGGTGCCGATGTAGTTGTGCCCGAGCCGCAGGGCCTCCTGGAACGTGAGCTCAAGGAGGCGCTTGTTGTCTTCGCCGAGCTCGGCGTTGACGGGCAGCGCCTCGCCGGTCTCGGGCAGCGCGTTCCGCGCCGCCTCCCGGGCCGCGTCGAGGTCGACCCCGATCGAGACCAGGGCCTTCACGGCGAGGCCGTCGGCGTCGGCGAGCATCGCGACCAGCAGGTGTTCCTGTCCGGCGGTGAAGTGGCCGACGTCCTTGGCGAGCCGCTGGGCCTCGCCGATGGCCGTCTTCGCGCGGGGGGTGAACCGCGAGAACTGCTGCTGGTTTTCCTCCAGCTTGGGCACGAACCGCTTCTGCGCGGCCTGCTTGGTGACGCCCATGCTGCGGCCGATCTCCGTCCAGGAGGCCCCCGACTTGCGGGCCTGGTCGACGAAGTGGCCGATGAGATGGTCGGCGACGTCGCTCATGTGCTCGGCCATGAGCACGGCGCCGGAGAGCTGTTCGAGGACGTTGGGGTTGGCCGCCTTGATCCCGGTGATGAGATCGTCCAGCCGTACGATGGGGTAATCGCTCATGCGTCAACAGTAGGTTGACGCTACGAGAATCGTCAACCCCTTGTTGACGCTTGGAGCGTCTGGGAACGGTCCCAAGTCTCGTCCAATCAGGTCCCAAGGGTTGCTTGACATCGTCGCGGTGATCGCCGATCACAAGGAGATTCCCGTGCGAAAGTCCTTTCGTGCCCTGCCGCTTCTCGTCGGGACGCTGGTGCTCAGCACCGTCGTCCAGCTCGGAACGGTGCCGCAGGCGGCCCTGGCGGCCGCGCCCGCCGAGCCGTCGGCCAGGGCCTACCAGATCGACAACCGGGCCGAGGTGCCCGACCTGGAGATCCATCCCGGACGGCTCGCGTTGTCGGCCGACGGCGCCACCGCCTTACACCTGTCTCCACGAGGAGACGATCCACCGGTCCTGGTGGCCACCGACCTGCGCGACGGCGGAGAGGAGGTCGTCGGCCTCGACCTCGAAGGGCTGCCCGTGCCCCAGGTGATCGACGCCGCGATCAGCGGCGACGGCCGGACGGTCGCCTTCGTGGCCAGTGGGTCCAACGCCGCCGACCTGCGGCTGCCGCCCTCGGCCGACCCCTTCATCGGGGAGGCGATCTTCGTCAGGGACCGGCTCACCGACGCCACCGTATGGGTCCAGCTCCCCGACCTCGGCGTGCCGGTCTCGCACCACAGGCTCCGCGACCTCGCCCTGAGCGCCGACGGCAGGCGGCTGGCCGCCGGCCTCTCGCTGCCGCTGCCGGAGTACGACGACCGCACCTCGCCCGAGGGCGTGCTCCTGGTCACCCTGCCGGCCGACGCCGCGCCGGTGCCGCACGTCGTCCGCCCGGAGGACCTCTCGGACGGCGAAGCCGACCTGAAGGGCTTCGCCCTGTCCGGTGACGGGAAGGTGCTCGCGGTCAACGTGGGTGGCGACGAACGGGCGCTGCTGCGCTTCGACGCCGCCTCCGGCGACCGGCTGCCCGGCGGCCGGGAACTGAGCCAGGCCCAGCACACGGCCTGGGTCCCCAACCTCGACCAGGCCGGACGCCGGACCGCCTTCGGCGGCGTCGGCGCGGGGGTCGTGGTGGCCGACCTCGTCACCGGCCCGTCGGCCGACGTGACGCTGGCGGCCTCGGAGAAGGCCCCGTACGTCTCCGGCGACGCGGCCTTCTCCTCCGACGACCCGCCCACGGCCGCGCTGCTGAGCGCCGACGGCGGCACCGTCGCGTTCCGGCGCGCGGGCGCGATGTGGACCCAACAGGCCCAGGCCGGCCAGGCTCCCGTGCTGGTCAGCGCCGGTCTGGACGGCCGGATCGCCGACCCCCTCCCCGGCGAGATGGTGACCTACCCCGACTACGTGAACGCGTACACGATGAGCGGCGACGCCGCCACCCTGGTCTTCCTGTCCGCGAGCTCCGCGTTCGTGGCGCCCCGGACGGACACGCCGCAGCCCTCGCGCCTCTACCGCGCCGTCCCGGCCGACGCCCCCGCGCCGGTCTGGCCGCAGAACGCCGAGCTGGCCGCCGAACCCGGCACCACCAGCGTCGCGCTCTCGTGGCCGCCCGCCGGCGCCACGGTCGCGACCTACGACGTCAGCGTGGACGGCACGAAGGTCGCCACCGTGACCGCGCCCACGACGCGGGCGACGCCGTCGGGACTCACCCCCGGCTCGACCGTCGAGGTCGCGGTCGTCGCCAGGGACACGGCCGGCCGGGCCTCGGCCCCGCTGACCAGGAGCGTCACCCTGCTGGGCGACGTGCCGCCCGGCGAGGCCCCGCTCTCCGCGGTGGCCGGGCCCGGCGCGATGGTGCGCCTCCAGTGGGAGGCGTCGGACACGGCCGGCCTGACCGGCTACCGGGTGCTCCGCGACGGCGTGAAGCTGGTCGACCTGGCCCCCGGCGCGACCACCCACCACGACACGACGGTCGCCGCCGACACGGAGTACACCTACGCCGTCGCGGTGCTGCGCGGCACCGAGCAGCTCCGGCTGACCAAGGACGCGCGGGTGCGCGTCGACAGGCTGACCGTCGACGAGACGGCCGCCAACCTGCCCAAGGTGGCCGGGTCGGCGGTGCTGGCCCTCGGCCGCGAGGCCACCTTCGCGGTGGTCGGCGCGGCGGGCTTCACCGCCACCGCCGAGCTCGTCGTGCGCACCGCCGACGACCCCGCCAAGCCGGTGACGGTGCCGCTCGCGGAGGAGCGGGCCGGGCGGTACCGGGGCTCGTGGCCGCTGCCCGAAGGCGTGACCGAGATCGTCTCCGGTGTCACGCGGCTCGCCGACGGCGCCGGGCACTCGCTCTCCCAGCCGGTCGCCGGCCTGCCCGCCACGGTCGGCGGGCTGGTCCGGATCGGCGTCACCGTCCCCGGCGGGGAGGCCGACGGCGTCCGCCTCCAGGTGTGGAGCGACACCACCCGGACCGGGTACGTGACCCAGTTGAAGGCGAACGGCACCCTCGCCGTGCCGGTCGCGCCGGCCGCCGATCACCAGATCACCACGCGCCGCTCCGACGGCCTCGACGGCACCCCGCCGAAGACGGTCGCGGTCGCCTCCGGGCAGGCGGTGGACGTGACCGCCGCGCCGCACGCGCCGGCGTCGCTGACCCTGACGCTGCGCCGGGCCGGCGACGTGGCGCTGGCCGACGTCCCGGTGGTGCTCACCACCAGGACGGGGGCCCGGTCGGGCCGTACCGACGGGAACGGGCGGGTGACGTTCGGCGCCCTCGACGCGGCCACCGACGTGACCGCCGAGGTCGGCGTGCCCGCCCAGACGCTCGCGACCCACGGCCTGGCCGCCGTGCCGGACCGGACGGTGACCCTGGTGCCCGGCGCCAACGCGGTCGCGGTGACCGCCGCCGCGCTGCCCAAGGTGACCGTGCGCGGCACGGTCGAGGACGACGACGGCCGCCCGCTCCGGGCGGCGGTGACGTTGCGGCAGACGGTCGCCGGGGTCGGCGTGCCCACGCGTGTCGAGTCGGCCGCCGACGGCACCTGGTCGGCCCAGGTGTTCGCGACGCGCACCGTCGCCACGGCCACCCGTGCGGGGCGGACGACCGCCGAGGTCGCGGCCGGGCCGGACGCCCCCGTGGACCTGGTCTTCCCCGACGTGTCCGGCTACGTCGTGCGGCCGAAGGTCTTCATCGTCTCGATGGACGGCGACCGGACCGAGCAGGAGCTCAACACCGAGACCGCCGGTCCCCTCAGGCCCGAGGTCCTGGCCGGTGGCCGCCGGTTCATCGCCTGGGACGGCGAGGTCCCGGTCGACGTGCCCCCGGGCTCGGCGGTGACCTTCTGCGCCGACGGCTCCTACCGGGGCCTGAGCAAAGCGTGCGCCGAGGCCGTCGCGGGGGAGTCGCCCGACATCCCGCTGACCGTGGAGATCCACGAGACATCCAGGATCACCGCGCGTGTCCTCGAACCGGACGGCACCCCGCGTACCGGCCGGACCTGCTCGCGGATCGAGGGCGAGCACGCCTCGGCGGTCGCCGACTTCGCCGGTCCGGGCCTGGGGGTCTCCGCGCCCGCCGCGGGCACCTACGTGCTCACCGTGGTCGCGTGCCGGGACAAGCTCAGCGGTTCGGTCCAGCGGCTCGTGACGGTCAAGGCGGGCGAGCAGCTCGACCTGGGCGACCTTCGGCTCGCCCCGATGTCGACCCTCGTCCGGGGTGAGCGCAGCGGTTTCGACGCCGTCACCGACGCCGTGCTGCCCGGCGAGCTGGCCCACCTGCGCGCCGACGTCGAGTTCCAGAACACCACGCGGAGCGGCGACGCCCGGCTGACGCTTCCGCCGGGTGTCACGGTGCCCGACGACGCGGTGCTGCGGGACGGGAAGCCGGTGGCGTTCACCCGCGAGGAGAACGCCGTGGTGATCCCGTTCCCGGCCGCGCCGGCCCGCACGATCGACGTGTACGTCCGCACTCCGGCGACCGCCGGGGGAGAGTCGCCGTTCTCCCTGTCGGTGTCCTCCGGCGAGCTCACCGAGGTCGTGGGATCGGCCGGGGTCCGGGTGGGCACGGTCACGCTGCGGGCGCCGTCGGCGAGCCAGACCGGGCGGTTGACCGCTTCTGGGCTGGCGCCCGCCGGTGCGCGCGTCGTCGTGCGCGACGGCGACACGGTGGTCGCGGAGGCCGACGCCGGCGACGGCGGCCGGTGGCACGCCATCGTGGACCTCGGCGCGGGTGACGAGGCCGTCCGGCACGTCCTGCGCGCCTCCGCCGCCGTCGGCTCGGCGGTGCTGACCGCCGACCCGGTGACCGTGGTCGTCGACCCGTACGCCGGCGTGCTGGAGAAGGTGACCATGTCCCAGACGGGCATGACCAAGACCTTCCGCCCGGCCGACGGCGTCGCGCGGTTCCCCTGGGTGTGGAACCCGTCCCTGGCCGTCACCGTCCGGGCGGAGTTCAGCGGCCCGGTCGCCCACCCCCGGGCCCGGCTCGGCACACTCGACCTCCCCCTGACGCCCGTGGAGGGCCGGGAGAACGTCTACACCCTGACCACCAAGACCAAGGCGCACGAGGTCGGCGACCTGACGATCAGCTACGCGGCGGAGCAGGACCGGCCCCTGTTGCCGATCCCCCCGGCGCCCGGCCCGGACGACGGCCTCTTCGATCCGCGGGCGGCGGTGCTCGGCGACCCGGTGACCGACGGCGACGCCGTCAGCCAGGAGTTCACCGTGCCCGTGCCGAAAATGGGCCCGGCCGCGCAGGGGCGCGTCAAGCTGATCGTCGAGCCGCTGCCCGACTACGAGCCCGGCCCGGCCGCCGTCACCGCGGCCCGCGCCTCCGGCGTGCCCGTCTACGAGCCCGTCCTGTCGGGGAGCGACCCCCTGACGATCGCCACGACCGGCCGTTACACCAGCGAGGCGGCGGCGATCGTCGACATCGGCGTGCTGGCGAGCCAGTCGCCGGGTTCGCCGCTGGTCAGGTCGCTGAACGCCGCCGGGTTCGTCAGCGGACCGGCACGCGTCGTCTTCCAGACGGCCTTCTGGAACATCACCAACATCGACGCCGTCAACTCGGCGGAGAGCAGCGACGAGAAGTACACCGAGCTCAACAAGATGATGGACATGGCCAACCGGTGCAGGGACGGGTCGCAGGGCGCCGTCTACCGCCACCACCTGCAGCAGTTGATGCGGCGGGCCGTCATGCTCGACGTCTACACCGGGGTGTCGGCCGTGGTCGGCCTGGCGCTCGCCCCGGCGACCTTCGGCCTGGGCACCGTCGCGATCTGGGCGGTGAGCTGGGGCATCGGCAAGGGACTGGAGATCCCGCTCAACAACGACATCGAGGCGCTCCGCCGCGAGATGAACAGCGACGAGGAATGCCGGTGGTCCGAGCGGGACGCCTCCTACCGTGACCCGCACGCCCCCCAGCCGGACGCCGACATCGACTACCGCTTCGACCCGTCCGGTCACCTCTACGAGGGTCTGGACGCCCGCCGCGTCGAAGGGGTCACCGCGACGCTGCTGCGCGCCCCCGCCCCGGAAGGGCCGTGGCGGCCGTGGGACGCGGCGGTCTACGGCGATCAGAACCCGCAGGTCACCGACGCCGACGGCCGCTACGGCTGGGACGTGCCCGAAGGCTGGTGGAAGGTCGTCTACACCAAGGACGGCTACCTGCCGGCCGAGTCGCGGGTGCTGAAGGTGCTGCCCCCGCACACCGACGTCGACGTCAACCTGTTCCGCGCGGAACCGGCCGAGGTCGAGAGGATCGAGGCCGACGACACCGGTCTCACGGTCACCATGAGCCAGCCGACCAGGGTGGCCCAGGCGCTCTCCGGCGCGCTCACGGTCACCACTCCCGACGGCGCGGCCGTCGGCGGCCAGTGGACGGCCGTGTCCCCGCAGCTCCCGCCGGCCGGTCACCCCCACCCGGCCGAGAAGCTGGCCATGGCGTTCCGGTTCACCGGCGAGAAGCGCTCCGGCGAGGTGCAGGTCGTGGTCGACCCGCTGCTCCAGGACCACGGCGGCCGGGCCGTTGCCGACGGCGTGGAGAAGACGCTCACGGTCCGGTGGACCGGCCCCGACTCGGCCGGACCGCAGGTCGGCGTGACCGGCGTGACCGACGGCGCGATCTACCGGCTGCGCGGCGCGCCCACCGCCGGCTGCGTCACCGTCGACCGGGGCTCCGGCGTGGCCGTCGAGGCCACGCTGACGCTCACCGGCGGAACAGCCGCCGGGGTCGGCGTCTACACCGCCACGTGCGCCGGGGCCAAGGACAAGGAGGGCAACGTCACCCCGCCGGTGTCGGCGACCTACTCGGTGGTGTACGTCTTCACGGGCTTCGCCGCGCCGGTGCGCAACGACGGCGTCGTCAACGTGGCCAAGGCCGGCCAGGGCATCCAGGTCAAGTGGCGGCTGACCGACGCGACCGGCGCCCCGGTCAACGGCCTCACCACGGCGGCCCTGACGGTCAGCCCCTTCGACTGCCGGACGGGCCTGCCCACCGGCCAGGAGCGGGTGCCCGCCGAGGGCGCCTCGGTGCTCCAGGTCCTCGGGTACGGCAGCTACCAGGTGGTCTGGCGCACCCCGCCGTCCTACCTCGACAAGTGCCTGACGCTCCACGTCGACACCGGGGAGGGCGCGGCGGCCTCGCACACCGCGTTGTTCCGCTTCACCCGCAACGAGTCCCTCTGATCACCGGTGCCGCGCCCGCCTTCCGGCGGGCGCGGCACCGCCATGGAGAAGAGGACAGTTTCTGGCCGCTATGGCGGGGATCGTGGTCATATGGCGATGACCGTTCTCGACACCCGCGCGCTCAACCGCGCCACGCTCGCCCGGCAGTTGCTGCTCGACCGCGCCGACCTGCCGGTCCTCGACGCCGTCGCCCATCTGTGCGGGATGCAGGCACAGGAGCCGCAGGAGCCGTTCGTCGGGCTCTGGTCGCGGCTGCGCGGGTTCGACCCGGCGTCGCTGTCCGATCTGCTGGTACGGCGCGGCGTCGTGCGCACCCACCTCATGCGCCGCACCGTCCACCTGGTCACGGCCGACGACGTCGTGGCCTGGCGGGCCCGGCACGACGCCATGTTGCGCCAGAGGGTGCTCGGGGTCTACCGGCGCGAGCTGGCCGGAGTCGACCTCGACGAGCTCGCGGCGGCCGGCCGGGCCCTGATGGCCGACGGCGAACCCCGGACGATGGGCGACCTGGCCCGGACGATGGCCGAGCGGTGGCCGATGCCCGAACCCCGGCCGCTGGGCGAGATGCTGGTCTCCGCCCTCGTCCCGGTGGTGCAGCTACCGCCGCGCGGGATGTGGCGCGCCAAGGCGGGCGTGCGCAACGTCCCCATCCCCCTCTGGCTCGGGCGGGAGCTCGACCCGCCCGCGCGGACCGGGTCGGATCCGGTCGGCGAGACGCTCGTGCGGCGCTACCTGGCCGCCTACGGCCCCGCCGCCACGGCCGACCTGCGCGCCTGGTGCGGGCTGGCCGGCCTGCCGGCCGCGGTCGCCGCCGTGCGCGGGGAACTGGTCTCCTTCCGCGACGAGCGGGGCCGCGAACTGCTGGACCTGCCCGACGCGCCCCGCCCCGACCCCGGCACGCCCGCGCCGGTGCGGTTCCTGCCCGCCTTCGACAACGCGCTCCTCGGCTACGACGACCGCACCCGGATCGTCGACGACGCCCATCGCGGCGTGTCGATCGCCGGTGTCCGGGTCGTCCTGGTCGACGGCCGGGTCGCCGCCACCTGGACGGTCAAGGACGGCACCGTGACCGTCGCCCCGCTGCGCGACCTCTCCCGGGCCGACCGCGACGCGGTGGCCGAGGAGGGGGAGAGGCTCGCGTCGTTCCTCTCCGACGGTGAGCGGAGTGCCGTCCAGCTCGCCTGACCCCTCATTCGCAGTGGGTCGTGGCGTCTGCGCGTGCCTACCATGACGTATGGCCAGCGAATCCGCCGCGGTGACGCGGCGTCGCCGCGAGCAGCTCAGCGACTTCCTGCGCACCCGCCGGGCCCGGCTCACCCCCGGCGACGTCGGCATGGCGGTGGCGGGCCGACGCCGCACCCCGGGCCTGCGGCGCGAGGAGGTCGCCGTGCTGGCCGGGGTCGGGGTGTCCTGGTACACCTGGCTGGAGCAGGGCCGTGACATCAACGTCTCGGCCGAGGTGCTCGACGCGATCGGCTGCGCGCTGCGCCTGACCGAGCCCGAACGCGCGCACGTCTACCTGCTGGCCGGTCTCAACCCGCCCCGGGCGGGGGCCACCCGCGACGCGGAGATCACCCCGGAACTGCGCCGCCTGCTCGACACCTGGACGCCGCCCGCGATGCTGCGCGACCGCTACTGGAACCTGGTCGCGACCAACGACGCGGCGCAGCGCCTGTTCCGCTACGGCGACACCGACCACAACTGCCTGATCGCGTTCTTCACCAACGCCCGCTACCGGGCCATGCACGTGGAGTGGGAGTCGGTCGCGCCGGCCGTCGTGGCCGCCTACCGCGCCGACGCCGCGCACGCCCCCGACGACCCCGAGTTCGCCCGCGTGGTCGCCGACCTGAGCGCGGTGAGCCCGGAGTTCGCCGAACTCTGGATCCGCCACGACGTGGGCCCGCCGGTCCAGGCGATCAAGGCGATCCGGCATCCCGAGGCCGGAGACCTGTTCTTCGACATGACGACTCTGGTGGTGGTCGACCACCCGTCGTGGTACCTGGAGCTCTACAACCCCCGGTGAGGGTGGTGGTGCCAGACCCCGGATCACTGCGCACTGTTCGCCTCCGCCGCCCGTCGGCACGCTGGATCCATGACCCACACGTTCCACGGCAAGATCGCCCTCATCACCGGCGGCACCAGCGGCATCGGCCTGGCGACGGCCGAGAGGCTGGTGGCCGGCGGCGCCCACGTGATCGTCACCGGCCGTGACCAGACCAGGCTCGACGCCGCCGTCGGCCACCTGGACGGCGGCGACCGCGTGCTGGCCGTTCAGGGTGACGCCGCGCACCTGCCCGACCTCGACCGGCTGACGACCACGATCGAACGCCGGTACGGGCGGCTGGACGTCGTCTTCGCCAACGCGGGCACCGCCGTCTTCCAGCCGCTCGGCGAGGTCACCGAGACCGGCTTCGACCACGTCATGGCGACCAACGTCAAAGGCGTCTTCTTCACCGTCCAGAAGACCCTCCCCCTGCTCGCCGACCGGGCGTCGATCGTGATCAACGCCTCCTGGGCGCTGCACCGCGGCCTGTCCGGCGCCGCCCTGTACGCCGCGTCGAAGGCCGCCGTCCACAACCTGACCCACACTCTCGCGGCCGAACTGGGCCCGAGGGGCGTCCGCGTCAACTCCGTGAGCCCCGGCTACATCGAGACCCCGATGTTCCACGAACACATTTCGGCCGAAGCCGCGGCCGTCGCCCTGGCCTCGGTGGCCTCAGGCCGTCTCGGCACCCCGGGGGACGTCGCCGACGCGGTCGCCTTCCTCGCCTCCGACGCCGCGTCGTACGTCAACGGGCAGGACCTGATCGTCGACGGCGGCCTGGTGGCCGCCATCGCGGCGACCTAGGCGGCGCCGTCCATGGCCATCTCGGGCCAGAACTCCCGGTAGCGGCCGGAGTGGAAGACGAGCGGCTCCCCCTCGGCCCGCTGGTAGCTCTCCACCGCCCCGACGAAGATGTGGTGGTCGCCGCCGTCGTGGACGCGCTCCGTCCGGCAGACGAAGGTGGCCAGCGTCCCGGCGAGGATCGGCAGGGGAGCGGCGAGCAGGTCCACCCCGGCGAACTTGTCGGGGGAGGGCGTCGCGAACCGCCTCGACAGGTGGTCCTGGCCGGCGGCCAGGACGTTGACGACGAACCGTCCGGCCCGCAGGAAGACCGGCGCGCTGGGCGCCCGGTTCGACAGGCACCACAACACCAGCGGCGGATCGAGCGAGACGGAGGTGAAGGAGTTGACGGTCACCCCGGCCCGGTCACCCTCCTCGGTGGAGGTCGTGATCACCGCCACCCCGGTCGCGAACTGCCCCAGGGCCTCACGGAGCGCTCTCATGCCGCGACCCTCCTCAGGTAGGCCTCGGCCCGCTCGGCGTCCATGAACCACTCGGCGTAGTCGGAGGGGTCGTCGAACCCGTTGACGAACCGGTGGGCGACCTCGGGGTGCTGCCCGGCCGCGCCCAGGAGCGCCAGGTGGTGGGGTTCGGCCGGCGCCAGCAGGGCGTTGGTCCAGGCGGTGACGTGCTGGGCCTGGGCCCAGAAGCGGTCGAAGGTGGCCCGCATCCAGTCGGCGTCGAACGGCTGCGAGCCGCGCTCCATGATGGCCTGCAGATAGGTGGCGGCGCACTTGGCGGCGTTGTTGCTGCCCTGCCCGGTGATCGGGTCGTTGAGCACCACGACGTCGGCGACCCCGAAGATCGGCGCGCCGGAGGGCAACACGGCGACGGGGTGGCGCACCGTGGGGGCGAAGCGGCCGGTCAGCACGGCGTTGTCGTCGGTGAGCTCGATGCCGTCGCAGCGCTCGGCCTCCCACGGGAAGAACGTCTCCAGGATCTGCCGGCTGCGCGCCAGGTGCTCGGCGGGGCTCCGCACGTCGCCCCAGCAGTCCATGGGGCCGCCCGGCACGCCCTCGAACACCATGATCTCGCAGGGGCCGGTGTTCGTGAGGGCGGGGAAGACGAAGTACTCGCCCACACCCGGGAGCAGGTTGAAGCAGACCGCCGAGTGGTCGGGGCGCGGGGTCAGGCCGTTGACGTAGGTGACCGCGAGGGCGCGCTGCGGAGCGGCGTAGGGGGAGCGCCCGGGGTCGCGCTCGAACAGCGACGCGATCTGCCCCTTGCCCGCCGCGACGAGGACCAGGTCGTAGCGGGCGGCGTAGGTCTCCAGGTCTTCGGGGGTGGCGTCGTGCAGGACGAGCTTGCCGCCGAGCCGCTCGAACTCGCCCAGCCAGGCGGGCATCTTCAGCCGCTGGTCGACCGAGCGGGCCGGGGTGTCGAGGCGTCCGGCCCAGTCGAGTAACTTGCCGCCCTCCGGGCTCGGCACGGTGAGCGCGATGCCCTCGATGGGCGGGCAGAGGTCGGCCCACCAGTCGAGGCCGAGTTCGCGCTCATGGGCGAGCGCGGTGCCGAACATGCACTGGCCGGACATGACCCGGCCGTCGCGGATGTCCTCGGGGGTGCGGTTGGAGATCACGGTGACGTCGTAGCCCTGCTGGAGCAGGCCGATGGCCAGGTGGAGGCCGGCCTGCCCGGCGCCGACGATGAGGATGTCTCGCATGGTGGTGTGTCCTTTCGGTGTCAGTAGTGGAGGTGTTGCCGGCGCCTGACAAGAACGGTACGTTCGGCGCCGCCACCCCGGCCATCCACTGAGCGCGGATCTCATCCACCTGACGCGGGCCCTCTCCGCAGCGTCTCCGACGGCGGCAGCCCGTACTGCTCGCGGTACTGCGCGGCGAACCGCCCCTGGTGCAGGAACCCCCACCGGGCCGCCACCGTGGTCACCGTGACCCGGGCGGGGTCGGCAGCCTTGAGCTCGTCGTGCACCCGCGTCAGCCGCACCCGCCGGAGGTAGGCCATCGGGGTCAGCCCGAGATGCGCGCGGAAGCCCTCCTGGAGGGACCGGCCGCTGACCGCGACCGCGCCGGCGATGTCGGAGGTGGTCAGCGGGAGGTGCGCGTGCCCCTCGACGAACTCCATCGCCCGGCGCACCACCTTCGGCAGCGCGGGCTGCCTGGGCGCCGTCAGCCGCTCACGGTAGTTGGACGGCTGCATGGTCAGCAGCAGGCTGATCAGGGCGTTCTCCAGATGCGCGATGGCCAGCGGATGGCCGGTCAGCCCGTCGTCGCGTTCGCCCTCCCGGACGAGCAGGTCGGCCATGTCCCGCCACGACCGGCTCCAGCCGGTCGTCAGGTCCACGCCGAGGTCGAAGACGATCGGATCGCCGATGGGTTCGCCGAGCATCTGCTCCAGCGACCGCTCGATGGAGGCGCGCTCGAACTTGATGACGAGCTGGGGGCAGCCGGCCGCCCAGCGCATGTCGAGGTGGCGGGTCGGCGACGGCAGCGCGGCCAGCGCCGGGGTGGAGACGATCTCCCGGTCGCCGGCGCGGATGAGGCTCCGCCCGGCGAGCGGGATCATGACGAGGAAGAAGGTGTCGAGGTCACCCGGTTCGATGTGCACGTCGCCCCCGTAGTCGAGGTAGCTGACGCGGACCGAGCCGAGCTGGACGGAGTTGAACCGGGCCGACAGCAGGTTCGCATGCCCGGAAAGGTCCAGCCGGTGGGGGCAGAACACCTTGGCGACCTCGCCGCGGACCTCGTCGAGGTCGGAGCTGGCGAAGACGGCACGATTGCTGAGGAGCACACCCGATGATCGGCCTTTTCGGGCGTGGCGTTCCATGAAAAAAGACGCACACCTGGCGCTACATTTTCGGGACGGTTACGGTCTCGCCCGTTTCCGGCAGGACAGCGGCCGGTCACGGCTCCGACGGCGTGGTGAACTCGTCGGCCCACTGGAGCACGCGGTGGGCGCCCGCCCGTTCGGCCGTCTCCCGGGCCTCCGCGATCAGGTCGGCCGCGTCGCCGGGGCGGCCTTCGTCCCGTGCCAGGTAGGCCAGCCCGACCAGGTTCGCCGCCACCCCGGGGAGGAAACCCAGCTCGCGCCGCAGCCGGGTCGACTCCTCCAGCAGCTCCCGCGCCTCGGGCGTGCCCTTCGAGGCGAAGGCCAGGTGCCTCAGCGTGTACGCCAGCGTCTCCCGGTCGCCGGCGTCGGTCGCCAGGTCGCGGGCGCGCTCGAAGAAGGGCCGGGCCACGTCGTCCTCTCCGGCGACGACCTGGTGGTAGATGCCGACCCAGAACAGCGCCTCGGCCTCGCCCCGGATGTCGCCCAGGGAGTCGTAGAGGTCCACGGCGCGCTCGAACGCGGTGACGTCGCCGTCGCCCTCACCGGAGAGGTAGCGGGCGTGGGCGACGCGGCCGCGGGCGAGCATGAGGTCGGCCTCCACACTGTCGAGGGCCAGGTCGGCCATGTCGAGCGCGCCCTCGGTCCCGATGAAGACGGCCTGCTCGTACAGTGTCTTGGCGTTCTCGATACGTCCCATCCGCCGACCCTACGCCCGGGAGCACGAACCGCATGGGAATCACGTGCCAGTACCTCAACGTGCGTCCGGAGGAGATCGAACCCCTCCTGCGCCATCCCCAGCGGATCGACGAGATCATGGAGGACGTCGAGCGCGGCCTGAACATCGACAAGGCCTGGGACGGGCTGGCCGCCCTCCTCACGGACATGCCCGTCGACGTGGTCTTCGGCGGCACGCCGCTGGAGACGGGCCACGAGTTCCCCTACGGCCCGCCGCGCTACCTGTCGCCGGAGCAGGTCGTGATCGCGGCCGAGTCGCTCCCCGGCGTGTTGCGCTACGACGGGACGGCGATGACCGGCGTCTACCCGGGCGACGACGACGAGGACTACTACCGCCGCCACTACGCCGGGCTCTGGGAGTTCTTCTCCACCTGCGCCAAGAACGGCGACGCCGTCGTGGTCACGCTGTTGTGAAGCCGGCTAGAACCGGCGGCACTGGTCTTCCCTGTCGCCGCCGACCTTGTTGCCGCCCCCGGTCGGCCGGGGCGAGTTCTCCTTGCACTGAAGGTTGCCCTTCATCCTGTTGTCCGTGATCTGCGCGCCGCCCCTGTTCCCGACGACCTGGATCGACCCGCCCACCCGGTTGGAGTTCACCTTGAGGTGGCGCCGGTTGGCGTCGAGCTGGATGTCGGAGTCGATCCGCGACGAGGTGACGGTGGCCGCCCCGCCCTGCTTGACCTGGACGCTGCCCCTGACGTGAGACCCCGCGAGCACACTGACGGCCCTGGCGTTCTCACCCTGGACGTCGCCCTCCACCCTGATGCCCCGGGCGACCAGCGTGGCCCCCCGCTCGACCTTGAGCGTGCCCTTGATCCGGGTGCCGACCAGCGTGCACGTGGCCCCCGAGGGCACCCGCAGGTCGTCGACCGTGACGGCTCGCATCGTCTTCCGGCACGACCGCTCCTCGGCGGCCGCCGGCGCCACGAGCCCGACACCGCCGAGCACCGCGCCCAGCACGACCCCGCCCAGCAGAACCCTCTTGTCCATCGGAACCCCTCCCATCGGAAGCGGGCGATCCACCCGCCTGGGAAAGAGCTTCGAGGCCGGCGGTGAACCGTCCATGAGCCACTGATGAGCGGTCTCTCATCCGGGACCGCGAGGAGGGCCCGGCGCCGCCCGCGCCGGGCGGAAGCTTATGCCGCCGTCAGCCCGACCTGCTGGAGAACGCTCTCCCAATGACTTAATTCATGCCGTGGGATTTCCGCGATCACGGTGATGTGCTGCGACTTCTCTTCGAGAGAGCGCTCTTGTGAACGTATTGACTCGATCCAGTAACACGGTAAGGATTCGGCGTGTGCAGCCCTCCATGCGAAAGAGACGCTTCGCCGTCCTCAGTGGTTTGTCCCTGCTGTTAAGCGCCGTCGTCGCCTCACCGGGGCCCGCGACGGCCGCCGAACCCCCGGTCGCCGGTCCGCCCGCCCTGGAGAACGGGTGCGCGAAGATCGAGGAGACCCTCCCGACCTACAGCGACTGGCCGAAGGTCGAGAGCAAGATCGAGAAAGACCCGGCCATCGAGCGCAAGGTCGCCCGCCTCGTCGCCGACATGACCCTGGCCGAGAAGGTCGGCCAGATGACCCAGCCCGAGATCAGCGCGATCACCCCGGCCGAGGTGAAGCAGTACTTCATCGGGTCGGTCCTCAACGGCGGCGGGTCGTGGCCCGGCGGGAACAAGCACGCCGCGGTCGGGAGCTGGCTCGGCCTCGCCGACGCCTACTACGACGCCTCCGTGACGACCCGGACGAAGATCCCCGTGATCTGGGGCATCGACGCCGTCCACGGCAACAACAACGTCTACGGCGCGACGATCTTCCCGCACAACATCGGCCTGGGGGCCGCCGCCGACCCGTGCCTGATCCGCAAGATCAGCGAGGCCACGGCCGAACAGCTCCGCGTGACCGGCCAGGACTGGGCCTTCGCGCCCACCCTCGCCGTCGTCCGCGACGACCGCTGGGGCCGCACCTACGAGGGCTACGCCGAAGACCCCAACCTCGCCCGCGCCTACGGATACGAGGCCGTCCAGGGACTCCAAGACTCCAACTGGCGCCGCATGGGCAACCGCGGCGTCATCGCCACCGCCAAGCACTTCATCGGCGACGGCGGCACCCGCAACGGCGTCGACCAGGGCGTCAACCCGGCGTCCGAGGCCGAGATGATCAACGTCCACGGCCAGGGCTACTACGGCGCGCTCGCGGCCGGCGCCCAGTCGGTCATGGTGTCGTTCAACAGCTGGACCAACCAGGACCTCGGCATCGACGAGGGCAAACTGCACGGCAGCAAGAAGGCCATCACCGACATCCTCAAGGGCAAGATGGGCTTCGACGGCCTGGTCGTGTCCGACTGGAACGGCATCGGCCAGGTGGCCGGCTGCACCAACGCGAGCTGCGCCCAGGCGATCAACGCCGGCATGGACATCGTGATGGTCCCCAACGACTGGAAGGCGTTCATCGCCAACACGATCGCCCAGGTCGAGTCGGGCGAGATCGCCATGTCCCGCATCGACGACGCCGTCACCCGCATCCTGCGCGTGAAGTACCGCGCCGGCATCTTCGACGGCCGCAGGCCCTCCGACCGGGTGCTCGCCGGCGACGAGTCGCGCCTCCAGGCCACGAAGCTGGCCCGCGAGGCCGTGCGCAAGTCGCAGGTGCTGCTGAAGAACAACGGCAACGTGCTGCCGCTCGCCAAGGACACGAAGGTCCTGGTCGTCGGCAAGAGCGCCGACAACCTGCAGAACCAGACCGGCGGCTGGTCGCTGACCTGGCAGGGCACCGGCAACACCAACGCCGACTTCCCCAACGGGACGACCATCCTCGCGGGCCTCCGCCAGGCCCTCGGCACGTCCAACGTGACCTTCAGCGAGAGCGCCGACGGGGTCGACCCGTCGCAGTTCGACGCCGTGATCGCCGTCCTCGGCGAGACCCCCTACGCCGAGGGCGTCGGCGACCTGGCCAGGCGGACCCTCGAAGCGGCCAAGCTCTACCCCGGCGACCTGGCCGTCCTCGACAAGGTGGCCGGCAAGGGCGCTCCCGTCGTGACCGTCTACGTCACCGGCCGTCCCCTCTACGTCAACAAGGAGCTCAACCGCTCCGACGCCTTCGTGGCCGCCTGGCTCCCCGGCACCGAGGGCGGCGGCGTCGCCGACGTGCTGGTCGGGCGGCACGACTTCACCGGCAAACTCTCCTACTCCTGGCCCAAGAGCGCCTGCCAGTCGCCGCTGAACCCGGGCGACCCCGGCTACGACCCGCTGTTCCCGGCCGGCTACGGACTCACGAACGGCCAGACCGGCGACGTCGGCACACTCGACGAGACCTCCCACGAGTTCCCCTCGTGCACCTCGACGGGCGGCGGCGGCACGGCCACCGAAGACCTGGAGGTCTTCGTCCGGACCGACGTGGCGCCGTACAAGAGCTTCATCGGCTCCCCCGAGAACTGGGGCGGCACCGAGATCGGCCCCGACGGCGCCGCCGCCCACGCCAACATCAACACGACGCCCGCCGACGTGAACGTCCAGGGCGACGCGCTCAAGGTGACCTGGACCGGCGGCGGCCCCGGGCAGGTCTACTACCAGAACCCCGCCGGAGGCTCTGACCTGCGGGGATACCTCAACGCCGACGCCGCCCTGGTGTTCGACACCATCGTCCACTCGGCGCCCGCGGCCCGGACGGTGATCAGCGCCCACTGCGTCTACCCGTGCTTCGCCGAGGTCGTCGCGACGAACCTGTTCACCGAACTGGCCGGCGACGGCAAGTCGACGGTGAAGATCCCGGTGTCCTGCTTCGCGAACGGCCTCGACTTCGAGAACGTGAACACGCCCTTCCTGGTCTACACGGAAGGGGCGTTCTCGGCGTCGTTCGCCAACGTGCGCTGGGTACCGCAGGCGGCCGACGACCCCGACGCGCTGGCGTGCTCCGACCTGTCCTAGCCGAACGAAGAGCCGGGCCGGTCCTGACGACCGGCCCGGCTTCTTTCCGCGCGCCGAGGTCCCGCTCATGGCCGCCGCTCGTTCGGAGCCCCCGGGTCCCGCTCATGGCCGTCTTCTTTACGGCTCCCGCCCACCCGGCAACGCCACGACCGGCCTGCGTCACCACTACATCGAACGGCGGCTCCGGCGAAGGGCCAAACCGGTCAGAGCGGCGGCGAGCACCGTCACGCCGATGAGCGTGATCACTCGGCCGTCGGGCCCGGCCGAACCCCCGCCACCGGTCGCGACACCGCCCAGGGGGGTTTCGATCTCCTCGACGAAGGTCTCATAGATCGTCGGCACGGTCGTCACGGTCTGGGTGACGTCGACCGGATCAGGGTCGACCGTTCGGGTGACGGTCATGGTCGGAATCGGGGTGCGAGTGCCACTCGGTGTCGGTGTCGGTGTCGGTGTTGGAGTGGGTGTCGGCGTCTGTGTCGGACTCGGGGTGGTGGTCGACCCGCCATCGCCGACGACGATGCGGTAGGTGGTGAGGTCGTCCTTGTTGTGGACGTCGCACTCGATCAGCGGGTCTGACGCCGTGAGGCCGAAGTTGATCGCGGCCGGACGGACGACACCCGTTCCCTCGCCCGGCGGTGTCGAGTTCACGCGGGTGGTGCCCGCAGGGAGCGTGATCTCTCCACCGGCCGTCACCGGGCCGACGACCACACCCTCTCCGGTGCCCGAGGTGAATCGGGGGAACTGGCTGATGCCGACATAGGCGTACATCTTCGTTCCGGCAGGAAGCGCGGTGGTGGGACGGATCCTGCTGGAGTCGGCATAGGTCGCGCGGTGCTGGAAGGCCAAGGAAACGCCCGGCTGAGCGCCGGTGGGCATGGTGAGCTCGACGCGGATTCTCACGATCTGAGCGGTTTCGCCATCGGCGGCGCACTCGTATTCGACGATGTCGGTCGCGGCGTAGGCGGGTGGACAGAGCGCCACAAGGCCCATCAAGCCGACTGACGCGAATAAGGCCCGTCGAATGCGCACCGCTACTCCTCGTTTCCGCAAAGGCGTATAGGGAGACGGCCCGCCTCGTTCTGTGGTTGACGATGACTCGTGAATTGTCATCTGCCCCAACAGGTCTGTCGGCGGGGGTCGATCTCCCCGACGCGACCTGTGGATTCGCCTGAGTCCCACCCGTTGAAAACCAGTGGCGCCCCGCCGCGGCCGGTCGATTCACTGTGCGGCGGGTTTCCGCACACCGAGGAGTTTCATGTACGCAGTCACCGCCGCCACCGGCCAGCTCGGCCGCCTGGTTCTCGACCGGCTCAAGGGTGACGTGGTCGCCGTCGTGCGGGATGCGTCCCGTCTCCCAGCGGGTGTCGAGGCGCGGCACGGCGACTACGACGACCCCCACAGCCTCCGGGCGGCGTTCGCCGGGGTCGACCGGCTGTTGCTGATCTCCTCCCCGGAACTCGACGCCGCCCGCCGGACCGCCCAGCACCGCAACGTGCTCGACGCCGCCGTGGCGGCGGGCGTGACCGCCGTCGTCTACACGAGTTTCCTCGGCGCCGACACCGTCGCGACCGGGATGACCGAGGCCCACCACGCCACCGAGCAGGCGATCGTCGCGAGCGGGCTGGCGTACACGATCCTGCGCAACCCCTTCTACGGCGAGGCCTTCCTGCCGCAGGTCAGCGACGGTGTCGTCCGGAGCAGCACCGGCGGCCGTGGCCTGAACACCGCCTTCCGCGACGACCTCGCCCAGGCGGCGGCGAACGCCCTGACCGGCGAGGGCCACCTGGGCCGCGCCTACGACCTGACGGGGCCGCTGTGGACCTACCCGGAGGTCGCCGAAGCCCTCGGCGTCGCCTACGAGGAGGTGCCCGACGCGGGGCCAGGACCGATGGCCTGGCTGAACGGGCTGGTCAGAGCGGGCGCGCTCGAACGCCAGACCGGCGACCTGGAGTCGCTGCTGGGCCGCCCGGCGGAGACGGTGGTCGAACGGCTGACCGCCTGATCGACGTGGTTCTGGACCACTCGGCGTACGGGCCGGGGAGCTTCTAGGGTGCGGTGGCGTGAGAGTCGTCACCGCGTATGCCAGCGTTCCGGCCGATCGGTTCGGCGCCGAACCTCCGGAGCCGGAGTTCGACATCGACAAGGCCGGTGACGACCTCGCCGCCTGCTGGCCGGCGCGCCCCACGACGTCATCGACGGTGAGTGGCTCACGGCCGAGCAGGTCAGGGCCTCGGCCGGCTACCTGGCCGCCACTCCCTGGGAGTCGCTCGACCACGGCCTGCCCGACCACGAGGCCGACTACGTCAGGGATCATTACGAGCGGCTTCGGGTGTTCTTCGCCCAGGCCGCCGAGGCGGGGCACGCCGTCGTCATCGTCCAGAGCTGAGCCGGTCGCACCAGGCGATCAGTTCGGCGCGCAGCGGGGCCGCCCGGCCCGCGAACTCCCGCTGCGTCGCCGCGTATGTCGTGCGGCCTTCGGCCGTCTCGATCGGGATCGGCTCGTAGCCGAGGTGCCGCAGGTCGTAGGGGCTGGCGCGCATGTCGACCGCCCGGATGTCCCACGCCAGCTCGAAGCAGTCGGCCACCAGTTCGCCGGGGACCAGGGGGGAGAGTTTGACCGCCCACTTGTAGAGGTCCATGTTGGCGTGCAGGCAGCCGGGCTGTTCCGTCGCGGGCTGGAGTTCGCGGGAGAGCGGCAGGGTGTTCAGGGGCCGGGCGGGTTCGGTGAAGAAGCGGTAGGCGTCGAAGTGGGTGCACTTCAGCGGCCGTTCCTCGACGGCCGCGGCGACCCGCTGCGGAGACAGGCGGAGGGGCTGGGAGGAGTGCCGGATCTCGTCGGTCCGGTAGACCATGGCCCATTCGTGCATGCCGAAGCAGCCGAACTGGCCGGCCCGGGAGGCGGTGCGCCGCATTAGGTCGGCGATCCAGGTGATCGAGTCGAGGCGGCGGGCGACCAGGTCGGCGACGTCGAGGGTCTGGCCGCCGGGGACGGCGACGTATCCGGTGCCGAAGTCGGCCGCGCCTGCCAGCACGGTGAACGCGCCGGGGTGCCAGCGCCGCAACCGGCTGGGGCGGTAGCCGTAGTAGCTGAACAGGAAGTCCTCGACCGGGTGGGTCTGGGATCGCCTGCGGCGTTCGAGGTGGGGCTCGATCCACGCGTCCACCCGTGCGTGGTGGGCCTCCTGGCGGGCCCGCCACTCTCGCTCGTCCAGCCTCGTCACGCGCATCATGCTAGACATGCGACGTACTTATGTGGTCACCGGAGGAGGCCGGGGAATCGGCCGGGCCGTCGCCGAGCGGCTGTCCCGCGACGGCCGGGTGGTGGTGGTCGGTCTCGATCCGGGGCCGGTCGGCATCCCCGTGCGGGGCGACGTGGCCGATCCGGCCGTCGCCGAGAGGGCCGCCGACCTCGCCGAGGAGCACGGCGATCTCGTCGGCTGGGTCAACAACGCGGCGATCTTCCGTGACGTGTCGCTCCACGCCGATCCGCCCCGCGAGGTCCTCGACGTCATCGGGCTCAACCTGAATCCCGTCGTCGTCGGGTGCGCGGCGGCGATCAGGAGGTTCCTGCCGAGGAACCGGGGGGCGATCGTCAACGTCTCCTCCCACCAGGCGCAGCGGCCGGTCAGGGGGGCCACGGCCTATTCGACGGCGAAAGCCGCCGTCGAGGGCCTGACGAAGGCGCTGGCCGTCGACTACGGGCCGCACGGCGTCAGGGTCAACGCGGTCGCGCTGGGATCGATCTGGACCGAGCGATATGCCGCGTACACGCGGGAGAACGCTCGGGCGGAGGAGGAGATGCGCCGTCTCCACCCACTCGGGCGGGTCGGCCGTCCGGAGGAGGTGGCCGGCGCCGTCGCCTACCTGCTCTCCGACGCCGCCTCGTTCGTCAGCGGGGCCGTCGTCCCGGTCGACGGCGGGCGATCGGTGCTCGGGCGTGATCCCGAGGAGCTCTAGGCGGCGGGACGTTCAGGAGGCGTACTGCCGCACCGCCACCTGACGGCCCGCCTCGATCTCCTCGGCCGTCGCCGTTCCCGACGCCTCGATCGCGGCGACCCACGCCGCCACCGTGGCCTGCCCGTATTCGGGGGTGGCCGGGCCCCGCACCTCCTTGCCGGTGAGGAAGAGCTCCAGCGCCAGGAACGCCTCGTCCCAGCCGGGGCCCACCCAGAGCGCGCCCGCGCCGCTCTGGGCCATCGCGACCGGCACCGAATGGGTCAGTTCGAGGGTGGTCGCGTCGTCCTTCGCGGTCAGGGTGACCGTCACGATGCTGGTCTCGTCGCCGTAGGTCACTTTCAGCGACGGCTTCTCGCAGGTCAGGATCGTGCCCCCGGCCCCGCCCTCGGTGGCGAACGTGCCGCCGGGCCGCAGGTCGCCGCTGACCGGGAAGAACCAGCGCTTGAGGCGTTCGGGGTCGGTCAGGGCGTCCCACACGTCGTCGACGGGGGAGGGGAAGTCGCGGCGCAGCACGACGGCCACGGTCTCGTCGTCGCGGGTGACCTCGCGGGAGGTCCAGCCGATGTCGATCATTTCTTCCTCCTCGTGCGGGCCAGCTCGGTCTCCAGGGCGTCGAGGCGCTGGGACCAGAAGCGGCGGAATGGTTCGAGCCACACGTCGACCTCCCCGAGCGGGGTGGAGTCGACGACGTAGAGGCGTCGGGTGCCCTCGGCGCGCACGGTCGCGAAGCCGCTCTCGCGCAGCACCCGCAGGTGCTGCGCCACGGCCGAATGCGAGATCCCGAACTCCGCCCGCACGGTCGCGGTGATCGCACCCGAGGTCTGCTCGCCTTCGCTGAGCAACTCGATGATGCGGCGGCGGACGGGATCGCCCAACACGTCGAAGGCGTTCACGTGGCGACTATGTCAGGCGTTCCTTATATAAGTCAACACCGGTTCTTAACGGCTCCGCCGACCCTGAGACCAGGCCGCCCCCGGGCCGAGCCGGGCAGTAGACGGGCCGCTCAGGTCGTACACCCGCAATGGAAAAGGGCCCGCGCGGGGAACGCGGGCCCTTTTCGGCTATCTGTGGCTAGCCCTTGTAGCGGGGTGCCTGGCGGTCACCCGGCAAGCAGAACTCCCCGGTGAAGAAGGTGCTCTCCGGCACGCAGCGCCACATGCTGGGGTTGGTGTAGCTGGGCGCGAGGCGGTCGTCGATCGCCTGCTCCAGCGCGTAGCCGCCCGCCAGCAGCTTCGCCTCGGAGAAGGCGCCGCCGATGAGGGTCACCCCGATGGGGTTGCGGCCCGCCGAGCTGGCCTGCACGCCATACCCGGCCGGGATGGTGAGCGCGGGGTAGCCGGCGCGGTCGGCGTAGCCGATCACGTTGCTGCCGCTCGGGACCAGAATCAGGTCGTACGAGCTCAGGACCGAGTCCAGGACCGCCTGGTTGGCGGCCTTGCCGTTCGCCAGGTCGGCCGTGTACTTGGTGTTGGTCGCGGGGTCGGACAGGTCGACCGCCTGGGCGGCAAGGAGCTGACCCTGCTGGTACTTCAGGCCCTCGACCGGGTTGGCGACGTTGTAGTCGATGATGCTCTGCAGCGTTGTGCCGGGCCTGGTCTCGGCCAGGTAGGCGTTGAGGTCCCGCTTGAACTCCGTCGCGACGACCGAGTCGGTCGCGGCCGGGGTGGCGATCGAGACCTGGGTGACGGTCGCGCCGAGGCCCTGGAGCTTGGCGATCGCCTCCTGGTAGGGGGCGCTCGTGCTCGACACCACGGCGATCTTCTTGCCCGCGAGGGCGTCTGCCTTCAGGTCCTTCGTGTAGTCGACCGGGGCGGCCGGGTCGGCGATCACGTTCAGGATCGTCGCGGCGTCGCCGACGCTGCGGGCGATCGGGCCGGGGGCGTCCTGCGACTTGGCCACCGGCAGCACGCCGTCGGTGCTGACCAGGCCGACGGTCGGCTTGAGGCCCACCACGCCGGCCGCGTCGGCCGGGGCGAGGAGCTGCGCCGAGTCGGGCGAGGTCTCCATGCCGATCGTGATCGCGGCCAGACCCGAGGCGGTGGCCGCCGCGGCGCCGGCCGACGAACCCGCCGGGGTCTTGTCGGTGTCGTTCGGGAGCAGGACCTGGCCGCCGAGCGAGGAGTAGCCCTTGGGCAGGTTGGCGTCGAAGACGCCGTTCAGCTCGGTGACGTTGGTCTTGCCGAGCACGATCGCGCCCGCGGCCTTCAGCTTCGCCACGATGGCGGAGTCGTCGGCCGGCTTGGTGCCCTGGAGGGCGATCGAGCCGCCCGTGGTCGCCAGCGACGCGGCGTCGATCGTGTCGTTGACCAGCACCGGCAGGCCCCAGAGGGCGGGCCGCGGCGGGCGCTTGTCATAGGCGCTGGTGGGCGCGCCGGTGCGGTACTTGTGCCGCTCCTGGTCGAGCTTGCGGGCCTGCTTGATCGCGTCGGCGTTGATCTCGCGCACGGCCTGGATCGCCGGGCCCTCGGCGTTGGTCAGCGCGATCCGGTCTAGGTAGGCGCGGGTGAGCTCCTCGGCCGACACCTCGTCGGCGTTCAGCCTGGCCAGCAGGCTGGTGGCCGTCTCGGTCTCCAGCGAGAAGCCGAGCGGGCGGGAGTCGTAGCCGGTGACCTTGAGAACCGCGTCGTAGTCGGGGTTGCAGCCACCGCGCTCGGCGAACGGCGGGGCCGGGGTCGTCTTCGCGCAGCGGTACATGCTCGGGTTCACGAGGCTGGCCGGCTGGCGCAACTTGGTGGCCTGCTCGATGACGTAGGCGACGCCGAGGAGGTCGAACTCGTCGTAGGCGGCGCCGTGGACCTGCACGTTCTGGGCGCGCCGCTGGGTCGCGGTGTAGCCCATCGGGATCGTGATCGTCGGGTAGCCGGCCTGCGGGGCGCTCGGCGTGCTGCCCAGGATGGCGATCACCGGGTCGGCGGGCTGCGCCGGGTCCGAGTTGGTGTAGGTCATCATGTCGTCGATGGCCTTGTGCCAGGCGGCCTTACGGATCGCCAGATTCGTCCGGTAGAGCTGCTCGTTGGCCCCGCCCGGGGTCACGTCCGACTGCGACGCGTTCAGGTGGGAGTTGTTGCCGAACTTCAGCGCCTGGTGCGCCTCGGCCTGGTTGACCTGGATCTCCTGGAGGAGCGACTTGATCGGCGCCTGCGGGCCCAGCCGCTCGTAGTAGGAGTCGATGCTCTTGTGCTGCTCGTACCCGGTGGGCAGCGCGGGCAGCGATGGGATGGTCGCCGTCGGGCGGGGCACCATGACGGCGCCGGCGGCCACGAGGGCGTCGTACGCGATCTTGAGCGGGCTGCCCTCGGTGAGGTTGCCGTTGTAACCGATCTTCTTGCCGGCCACGAAGTTCAGGTCGAGGGCCTTCATGTAGTCGGGCAGCGTGGCGGGCAGCGCCGGGATGATGCCCTTCTCGATGTAGTCGTCGCCGAACATGGCCTTGTAGCCGGCGTCGGCCACCGGGTCGGGCCCGGCGATCGAGGCCAGCGTGAGCGCGGCGTCGGAGACGGTCCGCACCATCGGCCCGGCGATGTCCTGCGAGGCCGAGATGGGCGCGATGCCGTACCCGGGCACGAGACCCACGGTCGGCCGCAGGCCCACGAGCGACTGCGCGTTCGACGGCGAGATGATCGAGCCGGAGGTCTCGGTCCCGATGCCCAGCGTCGACAGGGCCGCGGCCATCGCCGCGCCGGTGCCCGACGACGACCCGGAGGGGTTCTGGTCGGCGTCGATGCCGTTGATGACCTGGCCGCCGTAGTTGCCGAAGCCGGAGGGCTGGTTGCCGAAGCTGTTGGCGTACTCCGACAGCCCCACCTTGCCGAGGATCACGACACCGTGTTCCTTCAGCTTCTTGGTGATGCCGGCGTCGGTGGCCGGGAACGACTGCCGGAGCGACCAGTTGTTCGCCGTCGTGGCCATGCCCTCGACGTCGATGAGGTCCTTCAGCAGGATCGGCAGCCCCATGGCCGGGCCGAGCGACTTGCCCTTCTTGCGCAGGCGGTCGTACGCCTCCGCTTCCTTCAAGGCGTTGGGGTTGAGGTCGGTGACCGCGTTGAGCCCGGGGCCGCGCTTGTTGAGCGCGGTGATCCGGTCGATGTACGCCTTGGTCAGCTCGACCGAGGTGAGCTTGCCGGCGGCCATGAGGGAGATGGCCTCGGCGCCGGTCAGCGTTTCGAGGTCGAGCTCGACCTTGGCGGCTGCCGGTTGTGCGTGGAGTGTGACGAGGGTGAGGGAGAGAGTAGTGAGGGAGATCAGGACTTTGCGCACCACGTGCTCCTTGAGGAACCCGGTAATGCGGGGGACGCTATAGATCACCCGTTACGGTGATATGTCATATATGTTCCCTGGGCGAAACTGCCCGTACTGATGGGTTTAAAGGACGTCCGAGACCCTGGAACCTTCCATCACGATTAGGGTGGGCGACCATGGATGACCAGCAGCAACGTCGTCTGTCGATGATCGGCGTCGGCGAGTCGGGCGATGACTCCCTCTCTGAGCGGGTCGAGGAGGTCCTCGCGGAGCGCTTCTCCGGGCCGGTGATCACCACGATCTCGACCCGAGAGGTCTACCGGAACCCCTGGATGAGCGTCCGTGAAGACGAGATCGAGCACCCTGACGGCACGCCGGGCGTCTACGGCTACATCCAGCGGGCCGACTTCGTGCTGGTCATCCCTGAAGAGAACGACGGTTTCCATCTCGTCGAGGAATATCGCTACCCCATCCGGCGACGCTCTTGGAGCTTCCCGCAGGGCTCGGCGGAGGCACCGACCCGCCAGGACGAGGCGCGGACCGAGTTGGCGGAGGAAACGGGGCTCCGGGCCGACGACATGCGGTTCCTCGGGCGACTCGACAACTCCCACGGCTTGAGCGACCAGTCGATGCATGTCTTCGTGGCAACGGGTCTCACCCCTGGCGAGACCGCGCGTGAGGCGACGGAACAGGACATGCGCCAGAAGTGGGTGTCACGCGCGCAATTCGAGCAGATGATCCTGCGCGGCGACGTTACCGACGCGTCATCTGTGGCGGCCTACGGCCTGCTGCGGCTGCGCGGCTGAGCTCAGGAGGCGTCCGGGCGCAGCACCGCCCGCAGGTTCTCCAGAACCGACGGGTCCTCGATCGTCGAGGGCACCGGTTCCTGGCGGCCGTCGGCGATGGCGCGCATGGAGCGGCGCAGGATCTTACCCGAGCGGGTCTTCGGCAGGGCCGGGACGATCGCCACGTCGCGGAAGGCCGCCACCGGGCCGATCTCGCGCCGGACCGCGTGAACGAGGTCGTCGACGAGCCGGGCAGGCGAGATGTCGGCGCCCGCCTTGAGCACCACCAGCCCGAGCGGGACCTGCCCCTTGACCCGGTCGGCCACGCCGATGACCGCGCATTCGGCCACGGCCGGGTGGGCGGCGAGGACCGTCTCCATCGTCCCGGTCGACAACCGGTGGCCGGCGACGTTGATCACGTCGTCGGTGCGGCCCATGACGTACAGGTAGCCGTCGTCGTCGAGGAAACCGCCGTCGCCCGTCAGGTAGTGGCCCGGGTAGCGGGTCAGGTATTCGCGGATGTAGCGCTCGTCGTCGTGCCACAACGTCGGCAGCGACCCCGGCGGCAGGGGGAGTTTGAGGGTGATCGCGCCGTCGTCCTGGACGCGGACGTCCCAACCGGGCAGCGGGACCGTCGCCGAACCCGGCTTGGTCGGCAGGGACTCCAGGCCGCGGGGGTTGGCGGCGATGGGCCAGCCCGTCTCGGTCTGCCACCAGTGGTCGACGACCGGCACGCCCAGGCGCTCGCCGGCCCAGTGGTAGGTGTCGGGGTCGAGGCGTTCCCCGGCCAGGTAGAGGGCGCGGAAGGTCTTCAGGTCGCCGATCATGGCGCCGTCGGGGTCGACGCGTTTGATCGCCCGCAGGGCGGTGGGCGCGGTGAACAGGGTGACCACGCCGTGTTCGGCGACGACCCGCCAGAACGCCCCGGCGTCGGGGGTGCCGACGGGCTTGCCCTCGTACAGGACGGTCGTGGCGCCGATCAGGAGAGGGGCGTACACGATGTAGCTGTGCCCGACCACCCACCCCACATCGGAGGCCGTCCACCAGACCTCGCCCGGCGCGATGTCGTAGACGTTCAGCATCGACCAGGCCAGCGCGACCGCGTGGCCGCCGGTGTCGCGGACGATGCCCTTCGGGCGGCCGGTCGTGCCCGACGTGTAGAGGACGTAGAGCGGGTCGGTCGCCTTCATCGGCACCGGATCGGCCGGTGACGCGGTCGAGATCAGCTCGAACCAGTCGACGTCGCGCTCGTCCATGCGGGCGACCCCCTGGTCGCGCTGGAGCATGACGATGACGTCGGGCCGGTGCCGGGACAGTTGGAGGGCCTGGTCGATGATCGGCCGATATTCGACGGTACGGTTCGGCTCAAGCCCGCACGAGGCCGCCACGATGGCCTTGGGGGCGGCGTCGTCGATGCGGGCGGCCAGCTCACGCGGCGCGAACCCGCCGAACACGACCGAGTGGATCGCCCCGATCCGCGCGCAGGCCAGCATCGCGATCACGGCCTCGGGCACCATCGGCATGTAGATCACGACCCGGTCGCCCACGCCGACCCCGAGCGACCTGAGCCCACCGGCGAACCGGGCGACCTGGTCTGTGAGCTGCTCGTAGGTGAGACGTTTGACCTGCCCGGTCATCGCGCTGTCCCAGATGAGCGCGGTCTGCTCACCCCGGCCGCCGGCGACGTGCCGGTCGAGGCAGTTGTACGCGGTGTTCAGCTCCCCGTCCGGAAACCAGCGGTAGAGCGGCGCGGCCGAGTCGTCGAGCGCCCGGGTAGGCGGCACGACCCAGTCGACCGCACGGGCGGCCTCCAGTCAGAACGTCTCCGGATCGGCCAGGCTGCGCCGGTACACGTCTCGATAGTCGGCCATGAACTTCACAGTACGCCTGCCGGATTCCAGGGTCAGGATGGACATATGAGTCTTTCTGATACAGAACTCGCGATCGCTGCTGCCGAAGCGGGCGCCGCCGTGGTCCGCTCCCTTTACGGCAAGCCGGTGCCCCGATACGACAAGACGTCCGTCGACTTCGCCACCGCCGCCGACCTGGAGGCCGAACAGGCCATCCTGGACGTGATCAGGGAACACCGCCCCGGCGACGCCTTCCTCGGCGAGGAGACCGGCCTGACCGGCTCGTCCGACCGGACGTGGATGGTCGACCCTCTGTGCGGCACCCTGAACTTCGCCGCCCAGACCCCCTTGATCGCCGTCAACGTGGCCCTGCGGGCCGGGGGCCGGGACGTGGCCGCCGCGGCGGCCGACCCGATCAGCGGGGAGGTCTTCTGGACCGACGGCGTCCGCGCCCAGGTGGGCGACGAGCTTTTGACCCCGTCGCCCGCTTCGAAGCTGGTCGACTTCAACCTCGACCCGCCCTACGGGGACCTGCTGTCGGTGATCAAGGCCCCTGGATTCGCCGAGAGGTTCAGCCCTCGGGTGTTGTCGACGTCGTTGGCCTGTTTCTGGGTGGCGGCGGGCCGGCGGGCGGCCTATCTGAGCGACGGCGACAAGCGGGACAGCGTGCACTTCGCGGCGGCGCTGGCGGTGTGCCGGGCGGCCGGGTGCGTGGTGACCGATCTCAACGGGGGGCCGTTCGAGACGGGGGAGGGGCTGCTGGTGGCGGCGGACCGGGAGACGCACGCGGCGCTGCTCGGAATGATGCCGCGCTAGTCGTAGATTGAACGCCCGCCGCCTTCGTGTGGCGGCGGGTTTCATACGAACGTGCAATTATTTAGCGGCACTGAGTCAGGTCGTCGGCGGAGAACCTCGTTTCACGACCGCGGCGATGCGGTTGGCTGCCTCCAACGGGTCCTCGTGCTCCCAGACCCGAATGACCGTCCATCCCGCCTCGTTCAGCAGTTGGTCGGTTTCCCTGTCCCGTCGGCGGGTTCCGTCGACCTTGGCGGCCCAGAACCCCCCGTTCGTTACCGCGACAGTGTGGTGATCGGGGCAGCCGTGCCAGAAGCAGCCGTCCATGAAGACCGCTACCTTGGCTCTGGTGAACACGATGTCCGCGGTTCGGCGAACGGCCTTCAGGGGTCGGTATGACACGCGATATCGCAGGCCCTGGGCGAAGACCGCGCGCCGGAGGGCCAGCTCGGGCTTGGTGTCCCGGCCCTTGTTGCTGCGCATGCTGGCCCGCACTCCCGGGCTCGACGCCCAAGAGGCCGTTGCGGCCACCTTCTTCTCGCTCACTTCACGCCTTGAGTTTCATTGCGGAGTTGGTGTTCAGTATCGACCTGATCATTCTGGTCGAAGTATCGCAAGGAGGACCCCATGGTTAGGCCAATCCGCACACTCGACCTGTTCGCGGGTGCGGGAGGGCTGGCACTCGGCTTTGAGGCGGCCGGGTTGGGGTTCGAAACCGTCTTCGCGGTCGAAATCGATCGCGACGCGGCGGTGACCTTCAAGAATCATTTCCAGTGCGATGTGCACATGGGGCCCATTTCGACGGTATCCAACTATCCAGACGCTGATGTGATCATTGGTGGTCCACCCTGCCAGGGGTTCAGCGCCCTCGGGCGTGATCGCAGTGATGAGAGCCGGGCGCTGATCAACGAACTGTGGCGCGACTACGTCGACGCTGTCATCGCAGTCCGCCCGAAGGCGTTCGTGATCGAGAACGTGCCGCAGTTCCACCGATCCCCCCAGTTCGCCGAGCTGCTCCGGCGAATGGAGGAGGACCCGGTTCTTCGCGGCTACCGATCTCGTTACGGGGTGTTGAACGCCGCCGACTATGGCGTACCCCAGGCCCGCAGACGGGGCATCTTCATCGCTGTCGAGGGGGCCGAAGAAATCCCTTGGCCGCCACCTCCGACGCACGGACCGCTGTCCGAAAGTCGCAGACGCCACCGGACGGTCAGAGACGCCATCGGTGATCTGCCCCGCAATCCGTTACATCTGGAACCCGACTACCTGGGTGACCGCCAGGACCTGCACTTCCGGCGCAACGTCACGCAGATGTCCCTCGATCGGTACGAGGCCATTCCGCCGGGTGGCAACCGGTTCGACCTGCGACGCAATCGACCGGACCTGGAACCCCCTTGTTGGGCCAAAAAGCCCACGGGAACCAGCGACGTCATGGGTCGACTCCACTGGGACCAGCCGAGCGTGACGATCCGCACCGAGTTCTTCAAGCCGGAGAAGGGGCGTTACCTGCACCCCGAGGAACATCGCCCGATCACCCACCGGGAGGCGGCACGGTTGCAGAGCTTCCCGGATTCGTTCTTCTTCGAGGGAAACAAACTCTCGATCGCTCGACAGATCGGCAACGCCGTGCCGCCAATGCTCGGTACCGCGCTGGCCCGGTTCGTACACCGAGTCGCGTTCAGCGGGAGGCGCTGACGCGGGTGGGGGCGTCCCTGTAGATGTCCATGAAGAGCTCGACCAGGTCCCGCACCGAAGTCGCGGGCGCTTCGCCGTCGTCCGGTCCCTCGGGTAGGGAGTCGAATGGCACGAACACGCCGTTGGAGTCGTCCATCCAGTCTCGACTCGCGTCGTGGTCTCGAGGTGAGTCGGGCGCGAGCGCCTCGTAGACCAGGGTCGTCGCGGCGGCGTTGACCGCTTGGGCGAGCACGTTGACCTCCTTGCTCGTCACGGCGACCCCGCCCGCCACCATCCGCAGCAGCGCCTGGGCCGTCGGGCGGTGGAGCGTGATCCGCAGGCCGAGAATGGTGTTCAGCACGTCCTGGTGGCCGCATGCGGTGAGGACGGGCGTGTAGTCGCACCCGTCCCGAAACAACTCGGCCGCCCACCAGAGACGAGTGAAGCCCTGCGCGTCGAAGGGGCCTACGAACCGATTGCGATTGATCTTTTGGAGACGCCCCTCGCCGTGTCCGCGGCCTGGGAAGCGCCAGGCGACGTAGTCGGGGGCGATCCGCATGGCCAGGTGGTTCCACAGGGCCGGGTCGGAGGCCTCCGCCCTGGTGAGTCGCAGTGTCGCGTGAAGACGTGGAGCGAGCCACGCGTCCGAGTCGGTTCGGTTCTCGGCGAAACGGCGAATCGTCTCGTCGATCAGCGACCGGATGGGGGCAGATCTCCGACCGGTTGGAGTCGACACCTTGTCGATCGCCGCGAACGGCATGCCTTCCCTGCCCTCCAACACGGCGGGCGTGAGCATCTTGGCCGCGACCTCGACGGGCAACAGTGCCAGCCGGTCCGGGACGTCGATCACTTCTCCTCCTGCGGCCTGCCGCGGATCGCGCGGATGTAGGCACCGAGGGCGGCCGACATCCTGGCCTGCTTGGCCGCCGCGTGCAGTACACGGCTGCGCAGTTCACCGGCGTCGGTGGTGGAGAGTTCGCGAAGGGCGTCGTCGGGGGACCGGTCGGTGTACATGTCGGGAAGCATGCGCCGGAGCACGGTCTCCCTCCATCCGCCCGGCCAGTCGCGTACGCCTTGGGCGGCGGCGTCGAACAGGACGTTCCAGGTGTCCATGGCGATTCTGCCGGCAAGCGCCTCCTTCGCGGGGCGGTCGGCCGGGGCACGGCTTTCCAGAAGCAGACGAAGACCCTCGAAGCCGCTGTTCAGGTAGAGCGTCGGTGTGTCGCCAGAGGTGTCCACGACCCAAGGGTCGGTTCGATAGACCCGTAGCCAGGGATGGGCCTCGTCGTTGAAGTCAACCCAGCGGGTCACCAGGTCGTCCCGCTTGACCGGAATGTGTGCATGGAGGTCGATCGTCCAGTGGTCGTCCGTACCCGCGATCTCCCGTCCGGCGACCCCGTCGACGGTCGCCACCAGGGTCGCGGTCAGTTCCGCCTTACCAACGTGGTCGTCGCGGTGCAACTCGATCTGTCCGCTCCACGCGCCGAGCTCGGAGGTCATGGGCAACCGGGTGGTTGTGTGGGTGTTGGTGCGCCGTTCGGTCAGCGACACCACGCACGACATGCTCCGCCACGGCCCGGCGTTGAGTTCCGCCGCCGGACCGCGCACGGTCACGTTCATTCGTGCCGTACACCAGTCGGCGTGCCGAAGATGGTGCAGCGCCACCGTTCGGTTCGACGAGGAGATCATCTCGTAGGGCAGCGACACGTCGTCCAGCCGAACGGCCTCGACTTCCAGCGCCAGGGCACCGACGACCACCGGATAGGGCAGGATCCTTCTCACGCGCCACCCCGAACCCGCATCAGGTCGACCTCGACCGTGCTCATCCTCGCGTTCACCGGATGGCCGGTTATGTCGCTCACCCCGATGAAGACCACTCTGCGGGCGCCGGATCGGCACCGCAGATCGCTCCCGTCCACGACCTCGCACTCCTCCAAGGGCTCCAAACGGGCCCACGGGACCTCGGGTCGAGGGCCCGACCTGGTGGAGAAACGGAGCAGTGGTCGAATCACCCAGGGGTCCTCCCGCTGCGGAAGCCTGACCTCGACCCGAATCCGCCAGGCGCCCTCGTCGTCGACCTCTCCCGAGGCGCTCCGCACGGTGGGATATCCAGGGCTCTTCACCGGCTTGGGTGGATCGAGCTTGACCAGACCCTGCAACGCCTCCGGGACCTCTCGGTCGGCCGGGCCGCCGTCGGCCGGCCGAACGGTGTCTCTGACGGCGGCGAGAACCGCGCTGCGGAACTCCTTGAGGCGGCTTACCGCCCCTCGCGCGAACGTGGCGGTCAGGTCTTCGGTCGGCTTCCAGTCATTGTGTTCCGGAGGTTCCGCGGCCCGCAGGAACTCCTCTGCGAGTGTCGCGTCGAGCTTGGGCTCCCCGTCGGGATCGTTGATGCCGGTGGCGTGGCCGGCCAACAGAACCGCCTGGAACCGAGGGGCACCCAGCGGTAGGTCGCCCACCGCCCGGTCGGAGACGGTCATCAAGGTGCCGCGCATGCCCGCGACCCGATTGGGTCGCTCCTCGTCGTCTCCGGCCGGGGTGACGAGAAGCACGGCCGAGTGCTCGACCGGTTGAGTCTGTCCTGTGGTCTTCCGCGGCGGCACCAGCAGGGGCACTCGGGCGGCAACGACGTCGTCGGCAGAGGTGAGGGAATCGACGGTTTCCCCGTTCTTGTAGGCCCGCACGGCGCGGGACCGCGCCCGCTGATAACGATGAGGATCGACGCGCTCCTCCGGGACCACGATCTCCTTGTCGTTGCGCCGCGCCTCGACGGACGCCTCGAGAACGGGCTCCTTGCCACGACCGCTGACCATGGAGGCCCAGAAACCATCGGCGAGGGACTTGACCAATGCCGCGTGCATCTCCTGCAACGTGGTCGCCTCGCCTGAGGGGTCGTATGCCCCGACGATGAGGAAGCTGGTGCCGGGATCGGCGTTGGACCTGCTCAGGCGCAGCTCCTCGACCGTCCGTTCCCCGGCCCACCATGAGCGGGCCGCGCCGTTGCGTCGCGGATCGCGCTCGCCCAACCAGGCCGGGCCGGCGTAGCCCTTGTCGTCCCTCTTGTGCCAGGGAAGATCGATGCGGCCGATGACGCGTCGGTCTCGACGGCCCTCATAGGGGGCGGAAAGTGTGCTGTTCACGATGACCAGGCCGAATCTGCTGGTGGCCCAGAGCGTGGCCTTGCCCAGTCCGTAGGATCCACCCGCCTGGTCGCCCTTATGGCTGTCCATCTGCCTGCGGATGACCGCGGCGAACCGCCCGTCGTCGTATTCGGAGTCGGTGAGGCCGTTCGCGTTGTAGTCGTCGACTCGAAGCAACAACAGGCTGCCGCCCTCATGCAGTTCCCGCAGACCGTCGGCGAGCACCCGGCCGACCTTCTGCGCCGGGTCGGCGGCGGCCTTGATGTGGGGGGCGATGGTGTCCCACCGGATCGCCTCCTGAAAGCCGCGTAGCCGTTCACCGGTCAACTCATTCAGGATGAAGCGGACGCGTACAGCCCGGGTTTCGTCGAAACGTTCGTCGAGGGAGTTCTGGGTGGCCTCCCTGGCCAGCACGGCGAGGTTGGAGTCGAATGCGAAGGCGGCGGCGTTTCCGAGCTCTCGACCGCCGTCCTCGTGAGCCGGACGGAGGTGCCAGTCGATCGAACCCGCCGAGTCGGGGGTCTCCTCACGTGTCATGGACGAGCCCGACGCCAGCCCCAGGAGCTCGTCGATCGCCTGGATCTTGTCAATGCGGGGGGTTGCCCGACCGGTGATCCACGCCGACACCGCCGCCCGGGTGACGTCAAGTGCGGCCGCGAGCTCGGACTGGCTCATCCCCTTGCGGCGAAGCTGCCGGCCCAGCCACGGACCGAAGTCCTCCATCTGCGGGTGTGGGTCCTGCGTCATCGAGTCGCTCCCCTCAGTGCCGCTCATTTGACGACCAGCCTAGCCTGTCAAAGAGCGCTTAACATCCGCTTCGGGCATGCCCTACTATGGCGTGTGAGGGTTGTGATGATAGGTCGCGAATGGCGGGCCCCTTCTGGGGCCCTTGCGAACTGAAATGAACTGTGCTTCCCTCGATTGGCGCAACGGGCAGAAGTCGAATCCTCTGCTCTATGGATTGGTATTTGGATGAAAGTCAACTTTCGTCCTCGTATGACCTGATGGCCTTTTTGGGGCCGTGCGAAGCATGCGCAGGTTCGGCCTCCATGAGATCGAGGCGCGGGCCGGAGTGTGCCCCGAGTCCGCCTCGACTCATAGACACCGTGCCGCCGCGAGGAGATGACACCCCCCATGAGCAGCGTTGAGCCAACAGTCCTGGAAGTCGTCCTTGGCCAGTCGAAACGTGTCCTGGAGACCTACCGGATCGATCCCGGCCTCATCCAGGAGCATGCGAACGGTGAGCGTCGCATCAAGGAGGGGGGCTACGGCGACCGCCAGATCTACGAGCTGGTCCAGAACGGCGCCGACGAACTGCGGAACGATCCAGGCGGCGAGATCGCGGTTGTTTTGACGACCTCGCACCTTTACTGCGCGAACCAGGGTGCGCCGCTGACGCCCGAAGGCGCCGACACCATTCTTCGCATGGGAGTGTCCCGTAAACGTGGAGGGCAGATCGGGAGATTCGGGGTCGGCGTTAAATCGGTTTTGAGTGTTACCGATATGCCGGAGTTCTTCAGTCGGGACGACGACCGGAGCTTCGGCTTCGACCGCGACTGGGCCGCCGAGATGATCAGAGGGGTGCAGCCGGCCGTGGCCGAGACCCCGGTGCTGCGGATGGCCCGGCCGCTCGACCGCGACCGCGCCGTTGCCGCCGACCCGGTTCTCGCCGAACTGCTCAAGTGGGCGACGACCGTGGTCCGGCTTCCGCTGAAGCCGTCGGCGGTGAACCGCATGGCGAGGGACATCGCAGAGTTCCCCGCCGAGTTTGCGCTGTTCTCCCCGCACGTCGGGACCATCACTCTGGAGGACCGTCGGACCTCCAGGCCGGTCGTGCGGCAGATCTTCCACAGCGTGGCAGACGATCAACGGTTGCTGCAGATCGACGGCCCCAAGGGCGATTCGATACACCAGCAATGGCGGGTCTTCAGCCGCCGGCACGCCCCCTCGGCCGAAGCGTTGGAGGAGGCGGGAGAGCTTCACGACCGTCCGGAGGTCGACATCGCCTGGGCGGTTCCGGGCGGGAAAGGGCGCGTTCGAGGCAGGTTCTGGGCGTTCTTCCCCACCAACTACGAGTCGACGATTCGCGGCATCGTCAACGCGCCCTGGAAGACAAGTGAAGACCGGCAGAACCTCTACAACAACAATAAGTTCAACCACGAACTGATCCGAGTGATGGCCGAGCTGATAGTGGAGTCTGCTCCCTCGCTCTCGCTCGACTCCGACCCGTGTGTCCACCTGGACGCCTTACCTGCCCGAGGTCGCGAGGAGCCGCAGTGGGCCGCGACGGAGTTGGTCCACCACATTTGGGCCGCTGCGGCGAAACGGCCCATCCTCCCAGACCAGGCGGGAGAATTCGGACCTGTATCGGCGGTCCGGCTGCACCCCGACAAGATGAGGCCGGAGTGGCTTGCCCTCTGGGCCGGATACGAGGGCCGGCCTCAAGGCTGGTGCCATCACTCTGTTGACGCCGGCCAATACCGCCGAGACAAGGTCGGCTACATCCAGGACGTCGCGGGCGTGAGCCCGGCGGACGCGAAGGAGTGGCTGGAGGCGCTGGTCTCCGATGGGAGTCCGGAAGCGTCGGCCCGAGCCGTCAAGATCGCCGCCGCGATGCGACGGGAGAAGCACCCTCGCACCGAGGAGGCGATGAGGGCCCGCATCGTCCTGACCGAGTCCATGGGGTTCGTTGTCCCGTCCAACCGGGTGTTCCGCCGTTCATCGAGTGACGGTCTGGCCGACAACACGGTCTACGTTGACGAACGGGTCTACGCGGGCGATGCCACTCTTGTACAGGACCTTGAGGACCTAGGCGTCTACGAGGCCGACTACGAGGGTAGGTTCGCCTCCGTCGTCGAGCAGGGATTCCTCAGCTACGGGGATTCCGACTGGGCGGCCTTCTGGCGTCTTTCCCGCCTGGCGGGCCCCGCCGGCACGCTGGCCGCACTGCGCAACCACCAGGTGGAGACCGCGCGGGAACTGAAGGTCAAGACGATCGCCGGGCCCTTCAAGGCCATCCGCGAATGTCTGCTCCCCGGCAGGATCGTGCCGGCCGACGGCTCCAGAGACAACCGGGTGGCCATCGACATCGCCTTTCACGCGGAAGACCGAGCCATCTTCCGAGACCTGGGCGCCATCGACGGTCCACAGCCCACGGTGGATCCCCGCCAAGAGCCGTGGTTCGAGGACTACACCCGAGCGCTTTGGGAGCAGTACTGCGCCAAGCTCTCCCCGTCGGATCACCGCCCGATGCACAGCACGATGGCCTTCGACGGCAGCAAGCCCGCGGGCCCCCTGGGCTTTCTGACCGTGCTGTCGAGGGAGGGGCGCGCGGCATTCCTAGCGGAGATGCCGTCCAGTGGGCTCGTGACCTCGTGGACGATGCAGGTGGGGAAGAGTGTCGCGACTCGGAGGTCGGTGGTCTCGCCACTTCGTTGGATGGCGCGCAAACACGGCTATCTGGAGACCTCACGTGGTCTTCGCATTGTGGCGCGATGCGTGGGGCCGGAATTGATGTCCTACTCATCGCTGCTTCCGGTGGCGAAGGTGCCACTGGCGACGGGGACCGCACTGGGTCTTCCGCACCAGCTCGGCAAGGTGCCGTCCGCCATCTGGAGCGAACTGGTCGCGGAGGCGGCGGAGTCGACCGACGACGCCTTTCCGGGTCGGGTTTACGCCCTGGTCTTCGAGGCGAACGTTCCCTGGCCCAAAGACGGCCTGACCCGTTGCCGCGTCGGCTCTGAGTGGCATACCGACATCCCGGACGACGAGATCGTGGTGACCGCCGACGTAACGACCTACCAGGCCCTGGTGCGCGAGCAGGTCCCGGCGCTGCTGGCGCCCTCGCAGGAGGCCACGGATCTCTTCCGAGAACACTGGCACATGCTTGAGGCCTCGACTGCGATTCAGAAGGAACTCCGCTGGGTGGAGCAGGCGGAGCCGGTGATCCTGACGGAAGAGTTCCCCCATCTCAAGGTGGGCCACAGGACCCGGGTTGAGGGATGGACGGTCGTGCGCTGCGATGAACTCGAGGAGGTCATCCGTACCCCCAAGGGCATGAGGACTCAACCGATCTCCGTCGCCGTCCACAACGAGGAGCGCAAGGTGCTCGTCGTACGTCCGAAGGACGACCTGTCGCTGCTCGTGGAGGTCGACAAGGCCATGCGCCTTGGACTGGGCCCCTCCGGTTGCAGGGCGATCCTGGACCGCCGTGAGCAGCAGCGCAACAACGAGCGGATAAAGAAGGCCCGCGAGGCGAAGGAGGTGTCCGACAAACTGTTGCACCTGGTCGAGGTCGAGGCGCTGAAGAAGGGACTGCCTCAGGGCCTTCTCGAATACGACGAGGCCGAGAAGGGGAAGCCGGCGGACGACAAGCGTGTCGCCCAGCTCTTCAGCGACGCCCACGGATCCGACGTTCTACGCGTGCTTCGCAAGGACATCGAGGCCGTCCTACCGGAGGCCGCCGCCAGTTTCCGAGGTGACAACGCCTCCGTTCGGGTGGTGAACGACCTTGGTCTTCCCGACGACTACGCCGGCGCCCGCAGCGAAACGCTTCCTCCTGTTGTGCGGGTCGACGGTCCGACGGCCTTCCCGCGACTCCACGACTACCAGGAGCGCCTGGCTCAGAAGACGTTCGACCTCCTGACCCGATGGGATGCCCCTCGCGCGATGTTGTGCCTTCCGACCGGTGCCGGTAAGACGCGCGTTGCCGCGGAGGCCGTCATCCGGGTGGTCAAGGAGCGCGGTCTCGGCGGCCGTCCCATCCTGTGGATCGCGCAGAGTGAGGAACTGTGTGAGCAGGCGGTCCAGAGTTGGTCCTTCGTCTGGTCGAAGGTGGGACCGGAGAGCCGGCTCGTCGTCAACCGACTGTGGAACAACCGGGAGGCGGCCCCCAACCGGGAGACCGCGCACCTGGTCGTTGCGACCGACGCAAAACTCGAGGTGTGCCTGAGCAAGCCCGAGTACGCCTGGCTCCGCGATCCCGCGCTTGTGATCATCGATGAGGCCCACTTCTCGATCACCCCTCGATACACCGAGCTCCTCAAACTGCTGGGCATCACGCACCGCGAGGCCGCCCGGCCGCTGCTGGGGCTCACCGCCACGCCTTACCGGGGCTTCAATGAGGAGGAGTCCGCTCGTCTAGCCCAGCGGTACGGCAGGACCCGGCTCGACGAGGGCATCTTCACGTCCGACCCGTACGCCGAGTTGCAGGAACTCGGTGTGCTTGCCAAGGTGGAGCACCGCGAACTGCAGGGTGCGACGATCGAGCTCAGCGACGAGCAGCTGAAGAGCGTGGGCGGTGGCGGGCCCCGCTGGCTTCCCTCCTCGGTGGAGGCGTCACTCGGCCAGGACGCCGACCGCAACGGCATGCTGCTTCGTGAGATCCAGGCGCTGCCCGAGAACAGTCCGGTCCTGCTGTTCGCGGCGTCGGTCAACCACGCGAAGTTGATGGCCGGACTGCTCCGAGGCAGGGGGATCCGGGCGGCCGCGATCGACTCCGCCACCCCTGACGCGGAGCGTCGCGCGCGCATCGAGGAGTTCCGTACGCGCCGGCTCCGAGTCCTGACCAACTACGGGGTGTTGGCTCAGGGCTTCGACGCGCCCGCGACGGAGGTCGTGATCGTGGCGCGACCGACCTACAGCCCCAACGTCTATCAGCAGATGATCGGTCGAGGCCTGCGCGGTCCGTTGAACGGCGGTAAGGAGACCTGTTTGATCCTCGACGTGGCCGACAACATCGTCAACTTCGACAAGAAGCTCGCCTTCACCGAATTCGACTACCTGTGGAACCGGGAATGACCCTCGCACCACCTCCACTCACCGACGAACAGCTCGCCGTCGTCACCCAGCCGGCCGACGCCCTCACCCTCGTGACGGCCGGCGCGGGGGCGGGCAAGACGCACACCCTTGTCCGCCGGCTCGATCATCTGGTGTCCAAAGAGGAACTGACCGCTGGAGAGATCCTGGTGCTCACCTTCTCTCGGGCCGCGGCCCGAGAGCTGCGTGATCGACTCGCGCGACACGGCGACGAAGCCCGCTACCTGCGTGTCAAGACGTTTGACTCGTGGGCTCTAGACGTTCTCATGCGTGTCGACGCGACCGGAGACTGGTTGACCCGGTCCTTCGACGCCCGGATCGAGGGTGCCCGTCAGGCCGTCGAGGACGGACTGGCCGACGAGCTTTTTGAGGATCTGAGGCACGTGATCGTCGACGAGGTACAGGACCTCGTGGGGGCACGTAGGGATCTGGTCGAGACCCTGTTGGAGCGTTTCGACTGCGGCTTCACCGTCGTGGGGGATCCGGCGCAGTCGATCTACGGCTTCACCGTGAGCGATCCTCGCGAGCGTCTCGGTGAGACCAACCGCTTCTTCGTGTGGCTGCGGGTGACTTTCGGAGAGGACCTGGTCGAGCTGTCCCTGACGCAGAACTTCCGGGCCCGAAGCGACGAGGCCCGTACCGCCCTTGGGTTCGGCGCGACACTGCGGGACGCGGCCGAGCACGGCACCGGCCGACCGATGTACGGCGATCTTCGGGCCGCGCTGAAGTCAAGCCTGAATCTGGGCGATCTCGACCCGTTCGCCGCCGAGGCGCTTACGGGTCACGAGGGCACGACCGCGGTGTTGTGCCGCACGAACGGACAGGCCCTCGTCGTCTCGGAGTCGCTGCACGAGTTCGGGGTCTTCCACCAGCTTCGACGGTCCGCCCGCGACCGTGTGGTCCCCGCCTGGCTGACGAGACTGTTCTCCGGAGACGGGTGGACGCTCACCCGCGACGCCTTTGACGCACTGGAATTGCCCGACGCCGACGAGCGGTGGATGTTGCTGCGGCGCACCGGCTCCCCTCAAGGCTCGGATCGGCGTCTTGATCTGACCAGGGTCCGCGCGGCCATCGCGTCCGAACGGCTGCCGGACGAGCTCGTCGGGCAGGCGCCCGCACGCCTTGTGGTCTCCTCGTTCCATCGGGCCAAAGGACTTGAGTTCGACCGTGTGGTCGTGGTCGATCCCGGACCTCTTGAGACGACGCGCCAGCCCGTCGATCCCGAGGAGGAGGCCCGCCTTCTCTATGTGGCGATGACGCGCGCGAGAGACGACCTCTACTGGCTGAACGCGGTGGACACCCGTTTCATTCGGGTCGATCGGAACAGTGGACGGTGGGGACGGACCCACTTCCAGTACTGGTATCGCGGAGGGCTGGAGGTGCTCGGTGGTGACGTCCTGACCGACCAGCCGGCGGGGACGCGGCACTTTCAGGCCGATCCGGTGGAACTGCAGCGCCATCTGGTCGGCGGAGTGCCTCCGGGGGCCGAGGTGACCCTGGAGCGGATCGGCACGGATCCTGTCGGGCTGGAGGAAAGCCCCCCTTATCTGGTTGTTCACGAAGATCGTCCCATCGGAACGACATCCGAGGCATTCGGCCGCAGTCTCCATCTACATCTGAAGACCGCCAAGAACTGGGTCCCGCGTGCGTGGCCGAAGACGATCTCCAGCCTCCGGGTGGAGACGTTGGAGACGGTCGCTGGAAGTGAGGCCGCCGGGAGCGCGGCCGGGCTGGGTCCGCACGGAGTGTGGTTGGCGCCCCGCCTGGTGGGCCTGGGACGGTTCACCTGGGAGAAGGAGGAGTCGGATGACACAGCGAACTGACCACTATCGGTTCCGGAGCGAGTTGGTCGACCGGCTCCGCGGTGATCTGCTCGGGCCGGTCGGCGGAGACGAGGAGATTCTCAAGGACGCCCCCCTCGACGCGTACACCACCGGCATTCTGTTCCCGAGACTGACGGACACCGAGGTCGACGAGGAACGGGACGCCCAGGTCGACGAGGGCCAGGCGCCGGCGATCCTTACGGTTGACGAGCTGCCGGACACCGGGGTGTCGCTCGCGAACACCCAGACCCCCTCGTCGATGGGCCTGACCGTGGCCGTCGACACCCGGACGGCGAACACGCTCAGGATCCACGCCTCGGCGGCCGTTTACGACCCGATCGACGAGTACGGAAACCCGACGCCCGCCAAACGGGCCGCTCGGCGGACCACCGACGACGTCAAACTCCAGTGGCGCCGACGAGTGGTGGGTGCCGATCCTGTGGACGTCTCGGTGACGGATCCTGGGGAGCGTCGGGAGTATTTGGCCGACGGACTCCAGCTTCGCGTCACCGTGCGGCGTCCTCACCCCGAGACCGGTGCTGCGGCGGTGACGATCACCCTGGTCAACACACACAGCGTGGAGGCCTTCGATCTCAGGGACCCGGTCAGCTTCTTCCAGCCGGAGATCCTGGTTTCGGGAGTCGACGACGGACGAATTCTCGTGGAACGTCCGGTGCCCGTCGGCGCCGACGACGGGGAGGTCCGCACCAACGGCCTGCTCTACCGGCATGCACCGACCTTCGCGGTCGGTCACGGATGCGCCGTCGACTGGGACTGGGTGCCCCCGCCGCCACGTGCGGAGGAGCTGCTCAAGGGGGAGCCCGCGAGGGTGCGCACCGCCTGGACGACCTTCGTGCCCGAGAGGGAGATGCTGCTCACCGACTCCAATCCAGACATCGACGACTCCGATCTGGGCATGCTCTACCTCGCCGAGGCCACCGACCAGGACGTGCTCGCCGCCCTGCGCCGCCTCGCGGCCGGTTACCGGGCGTGGATCTCCGAACGCGCAGAGGAGGCGCTACTCCTCGCCGACACCCCGCACGCCGAGGCGGCGAAACTCCAGGTGGATCAGTGCGAGGAGGCCTGCAACCGGATCGTCGCGGGCATCGAGACCTTACGCGACGACCCCCTGTCGATGGCGGCCTTCCGCAGCGCCAACCGCGCGATGGCCCTACAACGAGGACACACCGTCTGGATCAAGTCCAGTCGAGCCGGGGAGGTGAAGGCCGGGGGTGTGTGGCGTCCGTTCCAGATCGCATTCATGCTTCTCTGCCTCAACGGCATCGTCGACGAACAGCATCCGGATCGCCGGACAGCCGACCTCCTGTGGTTCCCGACCGGTGGTGGCAAGACCGAGGCATACCTCGGGCTCATCGCCTTCACCGTCTTCCGCCGACGGATGCGGCGCGGCGACGACGGCTACGGGGTAACCGCCCTGATGCGATACACGCTTCGCCTACTCACTCTCCAGCAGTTCGAACGGGCGGCGACGCTCATCTGCGCCATGGAGACGATGCGCCGGGAACGTCCGGACTCATTCGGGCACGAGACGATCTCGATCGGCATGTGGGTGGGTAGGGCGGCGACGCCGAACAAGGTCCACGACGCCCAGATCGGCATCAAGAAGCTGCGGGACGGCGGGGAGCTTCAGACCGAGAACGCGGTCCAGCTACGGGGTTGCCCCTGGTGCGGCACACCCATGGACGCCTGGCACTACGAAGCCGACGCCTCGACGGGGCACATGCACATTCACTGTCCCAACGAGCAGTGCGACTTCCACCACGGACTTCCCGTACACGTCGTCGACGAGGTGATCTACCGGGTCCGACCGACCCTCCTCATCGCGACCGTCGACAAGTTCGCCCAGATCGCCTGGCGCGCCGAGGTCGCGTCCCTGTTCAACCGCGACCTCCCTAAGACACCGCCTCCGGAATTGATCGTGCAAGACGAGCTGCATCTGATCTCGGGCGCTCTCGGAACCCTGACCGGTCTCTACGAAACGGCCATCGACGCCGCCGCCGACGAGCCCAAGGTGATCGCGTCCACCGCGACCATCCGTCGTGCCCGCGACCAGGGGCGCCGGCTGTTCGATCGGGAGGTCCGGCAGTTTCCCCCCGCCGGGTTGGACGCCCGGGATTCCTGGTTCGCGGTGGAGACACCTGCGGAGTCGAAGTCATCTCGTCTCTATGTCGGTCTGCTCAGCCCGGGAACCAGTCAGGCGAGTCTGTTGGTGCGCGCGTACGCGGCGCTGCTCCACCACGCGTCGAGGATCGAGGCGGACGAGTCGGTCCGTGACGCCTACTGGACGCTGATCGGGTACTTCAACAGCCTTCGTTTGCTCGCGGCCGCCGAGCTGCAGGTTCTCGACGACGTTCAGGACCGTCTCAAACTGCTCGCCGGTGAGGGGCAGCCCGCGCGTGAGGTCGAGGGGCTCGCAGAGCTGACGAGCCGGGTGAAGTCCAGCGACATCCCGAAGCGGCTCAAGGATCTGGAGATCGGTAGGCCCAGCGACGACGTTTTCGACACTGTGCTTGCCACGAACATGATCTCGGTGGGTGTGGACGTCGACCGCCTCGGGCTCATGGCGATCATGGGCCAGCCTCAGACGACGGCTGAGTACATTCAGGCCAGCAGCCGAGTGGGTCGACGGGATCCGGGCCTTGTCGTCATGCTCTACAACGCGAGCCGCTCCCGCGACCGGTCTCATTACGAGAGGTTCGTGTCCTATCACTCCGCGCTCTACCGGCAGGTCGAGTCAACGAGCGTCACCCCGTTCTCCTCACGGGCACGTGACCGGGCCCTGCACGCCGTGTTCGTCGGTCTCGGCCGGCTTGTGTTCCCGGAGATGCGGCCGAACAGCGCTGCGGGAAACGCTCGCCGCTTCGGCGAACGGTTCGAGGAGTTGAAGGACATCATCCTTGCCCGGGTCCGTGCCGTGGATCCGGAGGAGGCGGCCGGTACGGAGGCCGATCTCGACGACATCATCGCCAAATGGCGAAAGATGGCGGACAACAACCCCGACCTGGTCTACGAGGCGAAGGCGAACTTCAAGCGGAGCGAACCGAGGGCCGACGACACGGCCCTGCTCTGCACTTATGCCGATGAGGACCTCCGCGATGCGATACCCACTTTGTGGAGTATGCGCGACGTCGACGTCGAATCCGATCTCTACCAGGAGCGCTGAGATGGTCCTACGGAACAGGCGCACGGGAACCGCCGGTCGAGAGCCTCGTGAGGCGAAGAGGAGCCCGATCGGGGCGGTCCGTCGAGCTCAGATGATCACGACCTACGGTGTTGGCGCGATGATCGCCATTGACGACCGGTCCTACGTCGTCAGCGGTCTGGACACGTGGAAGGACAACTCGAAGTGGGGTTCGGTGAACGAGCCCCGACTGCAGCACTGGCTAGGGGTCACCCACTTTCAGCTGCCACCCGCCGACGAGCCGTCGTCCGGGGACGGAGTCCGAGCCCGGATGTTCCCGGACATGTACTCGTGCGCCAAGTGCGAACGCCTCCAGCCGTTTCGGAGGTTCGGTTCGCCCACCGGCAAAAGCGTCTGTGCGGCATGTGACAAGCCCATCGCGCCCTCGAGGTTCGTCATAGCCTGCGAAATGGGACATTTGGCAGACTTTCCGTACTTCGCCTGGGTGCACAAGAAGACCGCTCCGGAGGCCTTCGGGACCGAGCACGTCCTGCGTCTCAAGAGCACCGGCCGGACGGCGTCGCTCCGTTCGGTGGTGATCTCGTGCTCGTGCGGCAAGGAGGCCTCGCTCCAGGGGTCGTTTGGCCGCAACGCCCTGTCGGATCTGGGGATCGCCTGTAACGGGGGGCGTCCGTGGCTGGGCTTCGGCACCGAACAAGGCGGGTGTCCGGCGACGCCGCGCACACTCCAGCGAGGTTCGTCGGCCGCATGGTTCCCGATCAGCCGCTCCGCGCTCTCCATCCCTCCGTGGTCGGACTCGCTCCACGTACGGCTGAACGAGAACGGGTACTACGCCCAGTGGAAGACGGCTCTGGATCTCGGAACCCCTGAGGCCGTCCTGCTGGAAATGATCAAGAAGAGCGGCATCCTCAGAGAGAGCCGCTACACCGCCGAGGACGTCCTTGACGCGGTCAACGAGCGGCGGGCGCTGGAGGCCAGCGCCCGCCCCGACTCGGACGCCGACGCGGGATTCGAGCCGGCCAACAGACTACGACGGGAAGAATACGAGAAGCTTTTCGAGGGCACGGCCACCGCCGACCGAGGCGACAACTTCGAGTGCGTGCCACCCCGGCGGAGCGCGGAGTCCCTCATGCCCGCCGAATTTCAGCAGGTCATGCTGGTGAAGCGGCTACGTGAGGTGCGCGCGCTTCAGTCGTTCACCCGCGTGGAGATGCCCGATCCGGCCAGTGGCCTGAGCGATCGCATGGCGGCCCTGTCCACCGGCGAGGTCGACTGGCTGCCCGCCATCGAGGTCAGCGGGGAGGGAGTGTTCATCACCCTCAACGAAAAGCTGCTCCAGAATTGGGAGCGGCGGCCCGGCCCCGTCCGCCGAGCCGCTCTCATCAGGGAGCACCACGAGAGTGTTCTCGCCAACCGGTTTCCAAAGCGGCCGACGGAGGAACTGCGCTCGCCGGTGACCCCCCGTTACGTGTTGCTCCACACATTGGCGCACGTGCTGATCAACGAATGGAGCCTGGACTGCGGCTACCCCGCCTCGGCCCTGCGAGAGCGTCTGTACGCGGCCGACGACATGGCGGGAATCTTGATCTACACGGCCACCAGCGATTCGGCCGGCAGCCTCGGCGGAGTGGTCGCCAAGGGCGAATACGCGCCGTTGCGTGACTCCCTCGTCTCGGCGGTCGAACGCGCATCGTGGTGCTCGCAGGATCCGCCGTGCATGGAATCGGAGGCGAGCGGCGTCGACAGTCTGAACCTGGCGGCCTGCTACGCATGCGTCCTGCTCCCGGAAACCAGCTGTGAGACGAACAACGTCTTCCTTGACCGCGCGATGCTCGTCGGCCATCCCGACGATCCCGACACGGCCTTCTTCCGATTCGATCGCTGACACCCGACCAGGAGGTGGCGCCCGTGCCGAAACTCGGCATCCACCAGGACTTCCTCAGGGACTTCACCCGTTTGGAACGCTCGGTGCAGTCGAAGGTGGTCGACACGATCACGAGATTCGGACACACCGCCGTCGCCGGGGCTCATCTGGAGAAAATCAACGCCCGTGACCCCCGGCTGAAGAGCATCCGGATCGACCTGAAGTACCGCGGCATTGTCCTCGCGCCTGAAACCGGCGAGGAGTACACGCTGCTGCGGGTGGACACCCACGACGAGGCCTACGAGTGGGCGAGGAACCGGCGGCTCTCGGTGAACGTGGCGACAGGCCACATCGAGATTCGTGACGACAAGATCATTGAGGCGACCGTTGCCACTCTCAGCGGCGCCGGTCCGCGCTCGTCGCTCTTCGGCCACGTCTCGGACGCCGACCTCAAACGGCTCGGGATCGACGACCAGATATTGGGATTCGCCCGGATCGTGATGGACGTCGCCGTCCTCGAGTCGTTGTCGGAGACCCTGCCCCGGGTGCAGTACGACGTGTTGATCGGACTTGCCTCCGGGCTGTCCGTGGAGGAGGTATGGGACGAGGTCGTCGGACAGGTAACCGGCGTTGATTCGTTCGATCCCGACGATCTGTCGGCGGCGGTGCGTCGGTCCACCGATCGGATCGCCCTCGTCGACGGTCCAGACGAACTCATGGACCTCCTCGACCGCCCCTTCGCGCGCTGGCGCGTCTACCTGCATCCCTTGCAGCGCGAGATCGCATTTCGTTCGTACAGTGGATCGGCACAGGTCGTCGGGGGGCCCGGAACGGGAAAGACCGTGGTCGCGCTGCACCGCGCCCGATATCTGGCCGCGCGTGGCGGCCGTGTGCTGCTGACGACCTTCACCTCCACGCTCGCCCGATCTCTGGAGGATTCGTTACGTCTTCTGGAACCTGACGACGACGTGCGGGCCCGAATCCACGTCCGCACTGTCGACCAGGTGGCCCGAAGGGTCGTCGAGGGGCGGGTCGGCCGGATCGTCCTCCTGCCCAGAGACGAGGAGACCGACCTCTGGCAACGCATTGCCCGACGCCGGAACTCGGCGTGGCCCGACAGGTTTCTGGCCGAGGAATGGCGCCAAGTCGTGCTGGCGCAGAACCTGACCTCAGCCGATGAGTATCTCGCGGCCCGCCGCTCCGGCCGCGGGCGCAGCCTGGGCTCCGTCCAGCGGGCCCAGATCTGGCGGGCGATCAGCGAGTTCCAGGACGAGATGGTGCGCAGGGGACGGCACACACACGAGACGGTGTGCGTCAAGGCGGCGGAACTGCTCTGCGCCGAGACCGACAAGCCCTATGACCACGTCGTCGTTGACGAGGCGCAGGATCTGCATCCTGTACGGTGGCGGGTTCTCCGAGGCGCTGTGGCAGAGGGCCCGGACGATCTGTTCATCGCGGGAGACACTCATCAGCGCATTTACGAGGGCTCGGTCTCCCTGTCCTCTCTCGGGATACGGGTGGCGGGTCGGTCCAGCCGGTTGACGGTCAACTACCGGACAACGGCGGAGATCCTTAAGTGGAGCTGCGCGATGCTCTCGGGCGAGTCCGTCGACGGCCTGTCCGGCGAGGAGGCGACGCTGACCGGCTGCCGCTCCGAGATGCACGGTCAGGAGCCGGACGTGTTCGGCGCACCGACCCGGGAATCCGAACTGGCGGAGCTGGTGAACAAGGTCGAGGAATGGCTCGACCTCGGGGTGTCCCCAGGAGCGATCGGCGTCGCGGCACGTTCCGGTACGTACGCGAGGCAGGCCGCCGAGGCGTTGACCGCCGCTGGCGTGGCCGCGGAGCAGGTCACCAGAGATCAACCGGCTGACGGGGAGTGTGTGCAGACGATGACCATGCACCGGATGAAGGGCTTGGAGTTTCGCTGCGTCGCCGTGGTCGGGGTGGGTGCGGATTCCCTGCCGCTCTCCAGCGCCGTTACGCCACTGGAGGACGACGCAGCGACGCACCGGAACGATCTGCGGCGAGAGCGCTGCCTGCTTTTCGTCGCCACCACGCGGGCGCGTGAACGATTGGCGGTTTCCTGGCACGGTGGCCCCAGTGTGTTCCTGAAGTGACCGGCGCTACCGAGGCCAGTCGTGCACCAAGTCCTGGACGAGGTCGTCGGAGACGGACATCGGCCGGAGCGGAATCATCGCCGCCCCACCCGTGGGGCGGAACAGAGCCCGACCCGCCATGAGCGTCTCGGCGCCGTCCTCGTCCAAGACACAGCGACTGCGTTCAACCGACGAGACGGGGAGGCAGAGGCGTCCGGGAAAGTAGGCGGAGACCGACGACGTGAGGACCTTCGCGGACGGACGGGTGGTTCTGACCACCAGATGAACCCCTACTGCCCGGCTAACTTGCGCGATCTTCGCGATCCGAGATCCGATCTCACCACCGGATGCGCTCATGGGCTCGGCGAACTCGTCGATCACTGTCAGCACGTCAGGATATGGGAGTTCGTCGCTCAGGGAATTCTTCCCTGACCACGAAATCTGCCCGGTCACAGCCCGTTCATTGAAGTCGTCGATGGTACGGCACTTGGTCGCCCTCAGCTCGGCGAAACGCCGCCCCACCTCTTCGACGACCCATGGCAGTACATCGTTGTCGCGCATCGGCAGGACGTGGGGCGCCTCGGCGAAATCCGCCAGCCGACCGGCTCGAGAATCGACGAAGGCGAGTCGCAGCCGCGACGGTCTGGTGTACAGAAGGGCGCCGGTCACGATGCCTCGAACGGGGTCGGTCCTTGGATCCCCATGGGATCCCCCAATGAGCAAGTGGGTCGAGCGGGTCAGGTCGAGGAAGACCGGCACTCCGCCGTCGTCGACCCCTAGCGGAAGCCGTCGGTCGCCCGACTCGTCCAGGGCGTCGTGAAGGCCCAGGATGTCGATGAACTTGGACTCGACGGGGGAGGCCGGCGGCGGCTCGGTTTCCTGTTGCCAAGTATTGGAATCGGTCGTGGTCGGCCGTCTTTCCTCGGCGCGGACGCCGCGGCGGAAGTTCCTGAGCCGCTCGGCGACCTGCTCGGCGGTCTGTGGGCGATCCCCAGGATCCTTGGCCATCAGGTGCAGGATCAATTCCTCGACGGCGAGAGGTATGTCGGGCCGGATCTCACTCGGACGCTCGGGGGTCGCGTTCAGGTGCTGGGCCATCAGGAAAGCCGCGTCGCCGAGGAACGGACGCTGGCCGGTGACCATCTCGTAGAGCACGCAGCCGAGGGAGTAGAGATCCGAGCGTGCGTCGACGCGACCCGAAAACTGTTCGGGCGCCATGTAGTAGGCGGTCCCGACCCCACGGGTCACCACGAGGCCCGATCTTTCGATGATTCGCGCGATTCCGAAGTCACACAGCTTAGGAACGCCGAAGCCGTCCCGGAGGAGAACGATGTTGCCGGGCTTGACGTCACGATGCACGACGTTGTGCCGGTGCGCCGCGTCCAGGGCGTCGGCCACCCGTTCGGTGATCAGAACGGCCTCTTCGATGGGCAGACCGCCGCGCCGGTTCAACAGCACCCGGGCCAGGTCATCGCCGTCGAGATACTCCATGACGAGGAACATCCTGCCCTCGTGCTCGCCGGCGTCGAACAGAACGACAATGCGGTCGTGCCGCACTCGGGCGGCGATGCGAACCTCGGCGTTGAATCTCGTCATCATCGCCGGGTCGTCCGAACCGCCTCCAAAGAGGATTTTGATGGCGACCTGACGATCCAGCTTGCCGTCGACAGCCCGCCATACCTCTCCCATGCCCCCGATGCCGAGCTTCTCCTCCAGCCGATATCTGTCGGCAAGTACCGTGCCACTTTGCACGCCGGCCTCCGTCTCGCGGAACCCTTTATTGCGCGATCGTTTCGCGTCCCGATCATATCGAGTTGGGCGTCCCGTACCTGCTCGTCGGAATATGAGCTGGTATTCGAAATCTCGTTTGAATGGCGCTGTTCGCGACCTTCCACTTTTATGGGGTCGGGAATTCCGGTTGTGGAGAGGACTTCATCGTGCGGCGGTTGGCGAGTGTGGAACTGTGTGCCGGCGTGGGCGGCCTGGCCTTGGGGTTGGAACGAGCGGGTTTCGACCCGCTGCTCCTGGTGGACAACGATCCCCACTCGTGCGCGACGTTGCGGACCAACCGACCGGCATGGCGGGTGGTGCAGGCCGACCTTAGGGCCTTCGACGTGACCGAACACCCGGAGGTCGTCGGCGTTGACCTCATGGCGTCTGGGATTCCGGCCGCGCCGTTCGCCGCCGCCGGCAGGCAGTACGGCACGGCCGACGACCGAGACCTCCTCGGCACGGTGGTGGCGCTGACTGAACGAATGACCCCCCGCGCGATCCTCATCGAGACCACGCCGAATCTGTTCACCAGCGTCAAATTCGCTGAAACCCAAAAGTGGCTGGCAGTGGAATTCGAACGTATGGGCTACAGGTGGGATCACGCTATTCTGGACGCGCGTGACTTCGGCGTTCCCCAGAATCGACGCAGCGCGTTTGTCGTGGCGTTCAGGCAGGATGTGTCGGCGGTCTTTGCCTGGCCGGTGGGAGAGGGCGAGGCCCTCACCGTGGGGCAGGTGTTGCGCGAGTCCATGGGCGGTCGGGGGTGGGCCTGGGTCGACGAGTGGGCGGTCAAGGCCGACCGACCCGCTCCCACGATCGTCGGAGGCTCGCGTAAGCACGGGGGACCCGACCTCGGGCCGACCCGCACCAAGAAGGCCTGGCTGGAGCTCGGGGTGAACGCGAGCAGTCTGGGCAATGAGGTGCCCGGGCCCGACGACACATTGGGAGACTCGCGACAGGAGATGCCCAAGTTGACCGTCGGCCAGGTCAAGCTGCTGCAGGGCCTTCCCGAGGAATGGGCTGTGAGTGGAGGAAAGACGGCCTCATATCGCCAGGTCGCGCAGGCCGTGCCTCCGCCGGTGGCGACAGCCGTGGGAGAACAACTGGCTATGGCCCTGGCGGTGCAAGCGGATGTCTGAGAAGCCGAACCCGTAGTCAATAGATCATCTATTGTGGTGGTTTCGATGGACGGGGAGGGTGCACATGATGGCATATCGCCTATCTCCTGCCGTCCGGCGTCAGCATGTGGATGGTGGCGGATGACGCGCGGCCCGTCGCGACGGATCAACGTGGTGGACCTGTTCGCCGGCTGTGGCGGTTTCACCCAGGGCTTCCACGAGTTCGTCCCCGACGGCTGCGTTACGTCCCCCTATCGAACAGTCGGCGCGGTCGAGTTCAACCTCGCCGCAGCCTCCACCTTCGCGGCCAACTTCGCCGCGTCAATGGGCGATGCGGGGATCGTCTATCCCGGCGACATCGTGGGCTGGACTCCCGACATGGTGTCGGTCGACGTCGACGTGATTCTCGGTGGACCTCCCTGCCAGGGATTCTCCGGTCTGGGCAAAGGTGATCCGAACGACCCTCGCAACAGATTGTGGCGCGAATACGTTCGAGTGGTCAGGGCCCTTCGACCGGGCCTGTTCATCGTGGAGAACGTGGATCGCTTTCTTCGATCCGTAGAGTACGAGCTACTGCTCGAATCCACTGCCCCCGGTGGCGACCTGAGCGAATACGTCATCGAGACGACGATCCTCAACGCGGCCGACTACGGCGTTCCACAGACGCGGCGTCGGGTGATCGTGATCGCCACTCACCGAGACCTTGTCGTCGCCCACCCCGAGGGGCGCCGACTGGGCCACCCTGCTCCCACTCATCGCTACGAGGCCGCCGGCGACGGCACCGCCGATCTCAGACTCTTCGAGGTGATGGACGAATGGGTGCCCGCCGGCTCCGTCTTCACCCGCACACCGGCGAAGACGGAGAGCACGCAGCTACCCGAAGGACGCAAAATCGATCTTCTGGGTACGACGGTGTCCGGCACGTTCCGCACCACCGAACTGCACGTTGGCCGCGCCCCGACCGAGCTCTCATTGGCTCGTTACGCGGCCATTCCTCCCGGTGGCAACCGACATGACCTTCCCCCTGATCTCTCGACGGAGAGTTGGATGACCCACAACACGGGGTCGGGGGACGTTATGGGACGACTTCGCTGGAACCAGCCGTCCGTGACGATACGCACGGAGTTTTTCAAACCGGAGAAGGGAAGATACCTCCACCCTGTGGAGGATCGCCCCATCACCCACCTGGAGGCGGCTCTGCTTCAGGGGTTTCCTGAGGACTTCCTCTGGTGTGGCTCCAAGGTGGACATCGCGCGACAGATCGGAAACGCCGTACCTGTGGGAATGGCGAAGGCGATCGCTGCGGAGACATACAAGTACCTGCTGGCCTGCAGGGTCGTCTGAGGTTCGAGCAACTGCCTCGTCTTCGTGGGGTTGGGTTTTTAGACGCCCTCGGGCTCGCCCCCGTCCCGCAGCATCCTCTGGTGCGCGGAGTCCCAGTCGTAGTCTTCGAACTCCCGGCCGCGAGGAATGCGGGCGAAGGTCTCCTTGAGAAACTTCCACATCGCCAGACGCTCCATCGAGATCGGCAGCGGGCCGTCGGTGTACAGCTTCAGGTTGCCGTCGAGCCAGATCCCGCCCGTGGCTCCCAGGCAGAGGATGCGGTCGCACCGGCAGTCGTCGAGCGGGCACGCCCCCTCCATGAGGGCGTCGGCGAGATAATCCCGGGGGACCGCGAACTCGTTGTACCCGAACCGGACCGTCACGAAGAGCGGGCTAAGGGTGTCGTATTTGAACTCGCCGGTGATGTGCCTTCCCGCGTGGTCAAGGTACGCGGTCATTTCGTGAACGATATTTCTTTCCATTGCGAAACCTCCTGAGGGAATGACGGGTACGACGCTTGGCGAGGCCTCTGGAATGTCTGCAGTGCATAAGGGTAAATCCTATTCTAGTCCGATTGCCTGTTGTGAGGTTTGCCTTTCCGATGCGTTGAGCCGAAAATGTGCATGACAAAGAGGCGTGTTGCCTCTGCGTGATGGGAGAGCGAGACCGGGGCGAACCCGCAGGTCGGGCTCCGGCTCGTGTAGCAGATAAGACGATAGCCACACGTATGCGCGATTAGCAAGCCTTCTCGGCTATTTGTAAGTTCGGGCGGGCGGGAGGGGTACAGGGCTTGGCTGGACGGAGTGAATGCTTGCCGAGTCAATATGTGTGCGAAAAGATACTCCGACTCAAGTGGGCTGAGCGGCGGTCGTCGACCGAGGCCTCGGCGGCCACCTCTTGACAGTCGTCGCGGCTCACCCCGCGATCTGACTGTCTCGTGTGGCTCAGAGTATGGAGACATACGGACTCATCGGGAGTCATGCTGTTCACTCTGATTTGACAACGCTTACAAGTGTCAAACCTGCAGGTTGTGAGGGGTGATCGCATAGCGACTGCGACCCGTGTGAGTGTGTTTGCGAAGCCGTGGTGCCTCTCTGTGTAGGGAAAGGCGGGCCTGTCCTCATGAGGGTTGGTGAGGTCGTACGCCCTGTCGCTCACTGACTTGGTCTCCTCGATCGTCGATCTCGGTGGGGGTAGATATTTCTGAATCAGCGGCTCGATGTTTCCTTGCCGCCTTCGGTCGACGATTATTTCGTGATTTGAATTGGGCTGGCCCTGCTTCCAAATTTCTGGCGGTTTGAATATGAGAATGTTTTGTCGTGTGGGATATATTCCGTTGGACTGACCCTCTGCCGTGTGCTGGCGATCGGAAGTGGAGGTGCTTCGGGTGGCCTCGGGCTGGTGCTCTGCTCGTGGTCGATGCCGAGAGATTTGTATGGAAGGCGATCTGGGCTACGTTTGTGGTGTGTTGAATGCTGTTGATCCGCATGAGTTGCGGCCGAATGGGGGAGTGTTGTGTGGATGGGGACTTCTATTCACCTCAAAAAACTTCGTAAAAACGAGACCAATAAATGACTCTGCAGTGAGCCTTTTTCGTCCTCTGTGGCGGGTGGGCTGGTCACAGCATGATCGCGATGCCGAAGTTTGCCCCATGACGTAGCGAAGCCCCTGGTAGACGGGTTGATCACCACAATCCATCCGCACCACCAGGAGCTTCGGATGCTGTTCTATCGCGCCGCGGTCGATTTGTCGCGTTCAACGCTGAACTACGTGGCCCAGCCTCGATCTTTCGTGATCTCCGTGTGGTCGGTTGAGCGGTCCGGCTGAGGG